>JAFUDT010000006.1 GCA_017464285.1 Bacteroidales bacterium
AGACGTCCGGAGCTCTTTTTTTTTTGTATGTGCCCCAACGGTCGTCTCCCACTTACGCAGTACCATAGACCGGGTTTAATCAGTGACCGCCAAAGCGGTCACTGGGTAAGTGGGAGAGTAGGTAGTCGCCGTCTTAGGAGAGTCTTGGACAAGCGTCCAGGACTCTTTTTTTTGCTGGATACAGCCACTCCCACTTGCGCAGTACCATAGACCGGGTTTAATCAGTGACCGCCAAAGCGGTCACTGGGCAAGTGGGAGAGTAGGTAGTCGCCGTCTTAGGAGAGTCTTGGACAAGCGTCCAGGACTCTTTTTTTGCTGGATACAGCCACTCCCACTTACGCAGTACCATAGACCGGGTTTATGTAGTGGCAGGTTTCCGGGCAGGGAGCGCCGAAGGCTCACAAAAATACCCTTCGCCGCCCCCTGTCCCTCCAACCTGCCGCCATTGTCCCGACTTGCATAGCCATGGCCTGCGGTGCTGAAATAAGACTAATCTGTATTTTAACGGATTCGTTTTTCGAAAATAATCGGCTCATTCCCTTTGCTTTTTTTCCCGGACCGATTATATTTGCCCCAAACACAAAGCCATGTTTGCCCGCTCCCGCCTCCGGTTTCTCCCTGTGCTGCTGACAGCTGTTGCTATGCTGTGCGTTAGGTGTCTCAGCACTGGGAAAGTACGAACATTTCCTTCCCGGCGGCTCGGTAATGGTGGAGACCATCTCACCTGGAGGTACTGAACCTGTCTGCAACGATTCTCCTGCCCCGGCAGAATAAAACGTGAACGTTTTTGGTTTTATTCTTCTACCTTACTACCATCTTACCATAATGTAGCTTCAAAGAACCCACAATGAACCTACAATGAACCCACGCGAATGTGATTTGCCGATTTTGGTTGTCAGATAATCCTGCCACGGCAGTCTGAGGGGCCTTATTGCACCAAAGTCGAAGAATCTGTATCTTTGCCCAGTTAAACCGATAGCCCATGCCACTTACCTTGCCAAGCAAACTGCCTGCGATAGAGCTCCTGAAAAAGGAGAACATCTTCGTCATGGACGACAGCCGGGCTCTGGGTCAGGATATCCGCCCGCTGCGGATAGTCATCCTGAACTTGATGCCAGTCAAAATTACCACGGAAACGGATCTCATCAGGTTGCTGTCGAATTCTCCCCTGCAGCTGCAGATCGACTTCATGAAAATCAGCAGCCATACTTCGAAAAATACCCCCATCGAGCACATGATGGCCTTTTACAAAGATTTTGAAGTGATT
Source organism: Bacteroidales bacterium (assembly GCA_017464285.1). Taxonomy (GTDB): domain Bacteria; phylum Bacteroidota; class Bacteroidia; order Bacteroidales; family UBA1402; genus UBA1757. The sequence goes on from JAFUDT010000006.1 coordinate 1,268, forward strand.
GCCTGCGAAAAATACGACGGCATGATCATCACGGGAGCTCCTATTGAGCATTTGCCTTTCGACGAAGTGACATACTGGCCGGAAATGGAGCGGATTTTCGCCTGGGCCCGGGAGAATGTTACTTCCACACTGTTCATCTGCTGGGCCGCCCAAGCCGGGTTACATTATTATTATGGCATCCCCAAGTATCCTTTGGAAAAGAAACTGTCGGGCATTTACAGACACCGGGTGCTGGATCCCTCCTGTCCGATTTTCAGAGGCTTTGACGATGAGTTCTATGTCCCCCACAGCCGCTATACCACTTTGCGCAAAGAGGACATCCTTTCCGACGGCCGTTTGACATTGCTCAGCGAATCGGATGAGGCAGGGATCTATATGGTGATGGCCCGTGCGGGGCGTGAATTCTTTATCACCGGCCACTCGGAGTATGCTCCTGATACATTGCACAACGAGTATGTGCGTGATGTCAGGAAAGGTCTATCTCCGGATATTCCCTGCAATTACTATCAGGACAATGATCCTTCCCGCCCGCCGCTGGTGCGCTGGAGAGCCCATGCCAACCTGTTGTTCTCCAATTGGTTGAACTACTACGTCTATCAGGAGACGCCCTACGATATCACCCAGATCCATTTTTGACGGATGGGCAGGTCTCGTGTTATAGAGTTGTTGGCCCCTGCCAAGAATCTGGAGTGTGCGCGTGAGGTGATTTTGCACGGGGCGGATGCCGTCTATATCGGTGCACCGAAATTCGGAGCGAGGGCGGCTGCCGGGAATTCACTGGAGGACATTGCTGCGTTGGTGGGTTTTGCCCATCAGTACTATGTCCGTGTGTATGTGACACTCAATACGCTCCTGTTTGACGAAGAGTTGAAAGAGGCCGAGGCCCTTATCTGGCAGCTCTGGCGGATGGGAGTGGACGCTCTGATTGTACAGGATATGGGTATTACGCGACTCAAGCTGCCCCCTATTCCTCTCCATGCCAGTACCCAGACCGACAATCGCAGTGCCGAAAAAGTAGAGTTCCTGGCTCGCGCCGGTTTCCGGCAGATCGTGCTGGCCCGCGAGCTGAGTCTGGAACAGATCCGTTCAATAGCCCGGCAGACCGAGGCCCGCCTGGAGGTATTTGTCCACGGCGCCTTGTGTGTGAGCTACAGCGGCCAGTGCTACATGAGCCAGGTCTTGGGAGGCCGCAGCGCCAACCGGGGAGTCTGCGCCCAGTATTGCCGCTTGCCCTACGACCTGGTCGATGCCCGTGGACAGGTATTGCTGCAGGGAAAACATTTGCTCTCACTGCGCGATTTGAACCGGTCGGAACCTGATCTGGAGGCTCTGATCGATGCCGGGGTGAGCAGTTTCAAGATAGAGGGCCGGCTTAAGGATGTCGCCTATGGTAAGAATATTACGGCCTGGTACCGTCGGCAATTGGACGCTATTATCACCCGTCGCCCCGATTTACGGCGCTCTTCTTCCGGGATAGATCGTTTCACTTTCGAGCCAAATCCTTCCAAATCTTTCAACCGAGGCTTTACCGGCTATTTCCTGCACGGCCGTCAGGGGAAAGTCTGGAATTTTGATACCCCCAAATCAATGGGCGAAGAGGTGGGTTTTGTCAGGGCGCAGAAGACGGATCACTTTGTGTATCTGGGCAAGGAGGAACTCCATAACGGGGACGGCTTGAGCTATTTCGACGCTCAGGGCCGCTTTGACGGATTCCGTGTCAATCGGGTGGACGGCAACCGGGTGTATCCGCTCAATCCCCGCCAACGGCTCAAAACCGGCATTCGTCTGTATCGCACGATGGATGCCCGTTTTGACAGTCTTCTGAAAAAGACGACCGCCGTCAGGGAAATTCCCGTCACTATGCGGGCCTGGGCTCTGTCCGATGGTTTTGCCCTCCAGATGGAGGATCGCGAAGGGCATCGGGCAGTCGTCAGTTTTGTCGCCGACAGGCAAGCGGCCCTCAAGTCGCAGCGGGCCCGGATTGCAGAACTGCTTTCGCGCAGGACTCATCCCGTTTTCAGCGTTACGGAGTGCCGGATAGAATGGCAGGAAGAGTACTTCGTACCGAATTCCGTCTGGACGGCCCAGCGCAACCGGCTCTATGAACTCTTTGAACGCGTACGGAAAATTCAGTATGCTGCCCCTCTGGCCGTTTTCCCGCAGACGAGTCATGCGTATCCGACTGCAGCACTGGATTATCGTGGCAATGTGGTGAATGCCAAGTCGGCCGAGTTTTACCGGATGCATGGGGTGACGGATATTCATTCCGGACTGGAATGGACTCCGACTCAAGCCCTTCCCGAGTGGGCTTCGACAAACAGGGCAGAGGGCCCCCTTGAGCTGATGCGCTGTAAACATTGCCTGCGCTATGCCTTGAATGCCTGCCCGAAAGAGGAAGGGCATGTTACGCTGAATGAACCGCTGTATTTGAACTGCAAGGGACAGCGCTTGCCATTGGCATTCGACTGCCGGAAGTGCGAAATGTCAGTGCTTTCCTTTTGACGGCCGATAGCATGATTGCCGGAGGATGACCCGGGCATCGGTCTGCATCATCAGTTCCAGCAGGCTGCATTGTTTCTGGACCGCCATGTACTGTACGACTATCTGATAACCGACCCAGATGGCTGCCCTGGCCGGCGCTTCTTCCGTGAAATAGACGGTAAACGGCCCGTCGCCGATGTATTTGCTCAATACCAGAGGGTCGGCACTGTAAAGGTGTTCGTATTCCAGTATTCTGTCCCACATTCGCTGTTCGTTGTCACAGCACCACTCAAGTTGCGTCTTGTCCCATCCGGCCAGCCGTTCCAAGGGCTCTGCGGGCAGTACCTGGCGAAGCAAAAACAGGATTTTTCCTTCATAGACCAGGTAATCCAGGAGTCGCTGTCCGGCCATGATGGATTCATTAGTGAATTCAGAACGTATCCAGCCGTTCATATAGTCTGCTGTCAGCTGCTCGGGACGCATACGGCGTCGCTGGTAGTCATAGAAAATGTCTTCGTAGTAGGGATAGCTGCAGCCCAGGTATTTGTCGATGCTGGCAGACAGGCGGTCGGGAGCGGATACAATCGACTGTCCGAAGCCGGAGAGGTGCATACCCACTATGGGTACCGGCATGTCAGGAACGAAATGGCAAAGGCGTCTGAAGGCTTTTTGCAGTTTCCTTTCCGTTTTGTGGGTGCTGGGGAAAACCCTCTGACAGTCATTCCAGACTTGCCGCATGTCGGAGTCGTTGCGAAATACTTCCATGAAGGCATGGGTCTCAGGCAAACCGGCCTCTCCTGCCTGCATGATATTTTCGGTGTAGAGTTGCCAAAAGGCTGTGTCGTTAATGCTGCCTTTTTCAAAAAACTCCCGGTCGTATCGTTGGATGCAGATGTCGGGTTCGGGCGATGATGAAGGTACCCGGTAACGTTTTTCTGTACATGCTACCGTCAGGAGACAGCCGAGCAGCAGGCAGTAAACCGATTTTCGATGATTCATGACACCTGTTGATTCTTGTCAGACCTGGATCGGACATTGGCCGAGAAGTCTGTTTTTTCCCTGGCGGGCGTGGCCGACGTCCTTGGCAGGTCATAGTAAACGGGGGGGCGTCTAAAGGCTCTGATCATGAGCACGATTCCCGCCACGACAAAGGGAATGCTCAGCAGCTGGCCCATGTTCAGCGCCATGCCGGCTTCGAAGGCCTCCTGATCGTTCTTGACGAATTCGATAATGAAGCGTGACAGGAAAATGCAGACCAGGAACAGCCCGAAAATGAAGCCTTCACGATGTTTGATCTCGGTTTTCCAATATAGTCTGTACAGGACGATAAAGGTAATCAAATAGCAGAGGGCTTCGTAAATCTGGGTCGGATGCGAAGGCTCAGTGAAGATGGGATCGACACCGAAATGATTGATTTCAGGCCAGTTGGTGATAAATCGGAAACCCCATGGCAGAGAAGTGACATGCCCGAAGATTTCGTGGTTGGTCAGATTGCCCAGCCGGATGAACATGCCGGCCAGCGCTACCGATATGACCATACGGTCAAAAGTCCAGCACATAGATCGGTGGGTGGTGTGTCTGCTGTAGATCCAGACGGCCAGGATAATGCCGATGGCCCCGCCGTGACTGGCCAGACCTCCTTCCCATATTTTGAAGATTTCGTCCAGATGCTGTGAGTAATAGTCCCAGGCATAGAAGAACACATGTCCCAGGCGCGCGCCTACGGCCGTGGCAATGATGACATAGATAAAAAGCCGGTCAGTCCAGCTGTCAGGGACCTTCTCGTCCTTGAACATCTTGGAAGTGATGACCAGGCCCAGATAGAAGGCTACGGCAAAAAACAGTCCGTACCAGCGGATTTCCTTGCCGAACAGGGTGAAAATCTCGGGATGAACGGTCCAGGTGATAAAGTCGAGCATAGCAGCGTCTTGTTATCTTTAAAAGTCAAGCGTTTTATCTGCGACAAATATAAATAAAAAAAGCGGAGAATACATCTCCGCTTTTCTTTTGTGATGGCTGAGTGCTTAGTTTCTCTGGCCCCTCTGACCACCTTGGCCTCTCTGACCCATGTTACGCATCTGGGCAGCCTGGTCTTCCAGCATCTTCTGGTATTTCTTCTGCTGGTCGGCGGTGAGTACCTTGTTCAGTTCGGCGGTCTTGGCGTTCTGGATTTCCTGACGCTGTTTCATCATGGCTTCGCGGTCCATCTGCTGGCCGTTGTTGCCCTGGGCGCGCATCTGAGCGAAGCGGACAGAGTCCTGAGCAGCATACTTGTAGTTGATCTTGTTGATTTCTGCCACCTGGGCATCGGTCAGTTTAACAGCCTCGTTGATACGGGCGGTCTCTCTTTCAGCGCGCTGGGCGACGGTCGCCATTCCACGGCCCTGGCCTCTCTGGCCCTGACCCTGCTGTCTGTTCTGAGCAACCACTGACATGGAAACAATTGCCAAAGCGGCAACCAATAAAGTCTTCAAGCTTTTCATAATCGTTTTATTTTAAAGATTAAACATATATCTTCTTGCGAAAGACACTTCTTAGAGACTTATGTTGGAAGTTGGTTTAATCGCCGGGTGCCTGCCATGATGAGATTTAACATAAAGTTAATGGACAGACATGGCGGATTCGCTTTGGCAACAGCTATCTGTCAGGCATTAGACTACTTTACCCCGGTTTTATGCAATACCTCTTTCCTTTTTGATTTGCTCATAGGCTGCATTGATTTCCTGAAATTTCTCCTTGGCTTGGCGCTGGACATCTTCACCCAGGTGGCTGACCTTGTCGGGATGGTGTTTCACGGCCATTTTCTTGTAAGCCTTCTTGACTTCCTCGTCGGTTGCTTCGGGGGTGATTTCCAGAATGCGGTAGGCACTGTCCTGTTTTTTGACAAACATGGCCTGGATGGATTCGTAGTCTTTTTGGCTAATGCCCAGTCCGTTGGCGATACGGCGTAGAACTGCCGCCTCGGTTGCATCGATGCTGCCGTCACTCTGGGCGATACCGAAAAGGTAGTGCAGCAACTGAAGGCGGGAGGGCAGATCCATGGCATAGCGTATCTGGCGGCAGACATCATCCACAGGATAGTCTTTTTTGAGCAGTTCGCGGAGCATCAATATGTACTGCTCGGCCTTCTGCTGGCCGAACTGCCGTTTGAAAAAAGCCTTGACATAGTCCAGTTCGGAGCGCTTGACCTGGTTGTCGGCTTTCATGACAGCGGCCGATAGCACGAGTAGGCTCACACCGAAGTCTCCTTCATGAGTGACTGGTCTTGTCCGTGACTGACGGGCTGTGGTATTGTCGCCGTAGGAATTGTCGCTTTGAACGCCCGCCTGACCGAGCCCTTCGAACATCTTGCCGACAAAAAAGCCCAGAATCCCGCCCAGCGGTCCGCCCAGCGCCCAGCCAAGAACACCGCCTATCCATTTTATAGCTCCCATTTTAGTAGTGGTTTCAGTTGATAAGTCATTTTCGTATGCAATATTACAAATAATGTGCCGAATAAAGATGTATGGCCAGGTGTAAAAAAAGGACAAAGAGGAGAAAATGTGGAGAAAACGCAGTATCTTCGCTCTTTGTCCGTGCCGTATTAAAAATACAGTTAAAACTTTGGCGGCGGGTAGCGTTTGTCAGATAAATTCATCTTTGACCATGTCCGACTATGAGAAAAAGTGTACAGAAGAGGAAAAGCTCCTGGTAGAGGCCTGTCTCAGGTCTGACCGTAAGGCTCAGAAGCAGCTCTATGACACTTATGCCCGTAGAATGATGCCGATTTGTATTCGTTATACCAACGATACAGACTCGGCGCATGATCTTTTGCATGATGGTTTTGTCAAGGTCTTCACACACTTGCAGGACTTCAAGTTCGAAGGTTCTTTTGACGGCTGGATGCGTCGCATCTTCGTCAATACGGCCCTTGAACAGTTGCGCAAGACAGCGGAGAGGCCTTACGTGGTGGACGTTGAAGAGGCCCGCAGCCTGTCCGACAGCGACTATTCCGTCATGGACTCGATGTCGGCCGAGGAAATCATGCAGTGTATCCAGCGTCTGCCGGAGGTTTACCGGACAGCCTTCAATATGTATGCCGTGGACGGCTATTCCCACCGGGAGATCGCCCAGGCCATGGGCATTACGGAGAGTTCGTCACGTGTGTACCTGCTCAGGGCACGACAAATGTTGCAAGAGATGATTAAGAAGTATCGGAAATGAAAGATGAACAGTTACTAAAGGACTATTTCAGCCATCGCCTGGCAGACTGTCAGAGTGATAGTGTCCCGTCGTTCGACACACTGTTTGCCGGCGATGCCCTGATGGTGCCCAAGGGACATCAGCTGAAATTATGGCCGCGGGTGCTGGCTGCTGTTTCGACAGCTGCAGCCGTAGCTGCCGTTGCCGTCTACCTGTTTGTCCTCTCTCCTGACAACAAGGATAATCCGCAAGTGGCTGCCGTCGGCAATGCCCTCAGGGAAGATACTTTTGTCACTTCCCCTGAGCCGCTGACCGAGGAGCTGGCGCCGCAACCCTCGCTCTTCGAAGAATCAGAGACCAGGCAGTCGGTTCGAAAACAGCAGACTCTTGTTGTCGAAGACCGACAAACGGAAGGCTTCTCTGCCCCCGATAACAGGATTGGCGAACCGACGCAGGTTCCGGGGTCTGATCAGTCAGCCGGTGAATTCTCCGGGCAGGAAAATGAGACCGCCCCGGAAGTGACGGAGGAAATCCCTTCACCGCAGTATGAACGCAGTATCGAAGAGGCCCATCAGGCCGCACAGGCTTCCAGGCCATATCGTTCCAGACGCAGGGCGCGTGTGGGACTGTCGCTGGCCAGAGACAACAGCTTACTGGCTTCGGCTCCGGGTCAGGACTATCATTCCCCTATGTCTTCTGCGCTGGGATCCTATCCCTCTCAGGGAGTGTCCCTGCGAGCTGCTTCTTCGCGTAATGAGTGGCGTCAGCCGGATAATCTTCTCTCAAGTCAGATCGCCGAATACGCCCCGGTCTATCATTTGCCCTTGTCTGCCGGAATCACGGTGGATATTCCCCTTGCCGGCCGCTGGTCGCTGACCACGGGACTCGACTACACCTACCTGTCGGCCGACATCACCGGCAGCAAGGAAGACGGATCGGCCTTTGTGCTCAAACAGAACCTTCATTACATAGGGGTGCCCGTCAGTCTGAGCTACCGCATTCTCGACGGTGACTGGGCCCTGTATGCTTCCCTGGGTGGCGGAGTGGAAAAAGGACTGGCAGGTGTGCAGACCTGCCAGGTGACCGAACGTAGCGGCAACAGGAGCCGAGACCGCGTATCTCAGGGAGTGGACGGCGTGCAGCCATATGCCGGCTTGTCACTGGGAGTTTCCTATCGCTTGGACAGGCTGCTTCAGTTGTATTTCGAACCGGGTATTGCCTATTATTTCGACACTGGACAGCCTGTGAGCGCACGGACGAAAAACCCGCTCAACGCGAGCCTGAGTGCAGGTCTGCGTTTCTGCCTGTGACATTTTACTGAACAAAAACCCGAAAAAATTTTTGCGGTAAAAAAAAATGCTGTACTTTTGTGCCGCTTGAAACAAGCCGAATTGCTCAGTAGTATAAAGGCTATTATGTGAGATTCTGGTCCTCAAGATGTAGGTTCGATTCCTGCCTGAGCAACAAAAGAGCTTTAGCTGTAGTTCAAAAGACTCGGCCGAAGCTCTTTCTTTTTAATGATATTGTTATGAATACAAAACTGATAGCTGTTTTGCTCTGTCTCTTTGCGGGGATGCTTTTCGCCTCGGCGCAGGACAATCGCCTGTATGCTGCAACGGACAGTGTCAGCGGCTCTGTCTCTGACAGTCTTGTATCTGTGCAGCGCCGTGATACCATCGTCATCACCACTTCTCTGGGAGTGATGAAGGCTGTATTCTATGATGATGTGCCCCGCCATCGGGCCATGTACGAGCGGCGGATCCGTGAAGGGGCCTTCGACGGCACCCTTTTTTACCGGGTGGTGGAGCATTTCATGATACAAGGCGGTTCGCCTGATTCCCGCAACGCCGCTCCCGGCGCACGTATCGGCCAGGGAAGTACTCAGTATCTGCTCCTGCCTGAATTCCGTGAGAATCATATTGCTCGCAAGGGCGCCATTGCCGCCCCCCGTCAGCCGGATAAGGTCAATCCTCAGAAAAAATCCGACTGCAGCCAGTTCTTCATTGTTCAGGGACATGTCTATTCTTCCGGCTACCTGGATACTTTGGAGATGGCGCGCAACAATCCCGTCAAGAACGAGTGGTGGAAGGAGCATTATACGCCGCACAAGGCGGAGATGGACAGCCTGAGGAAAGCGAACCCGAGGGAATACAACAAGCGTCTGCGCCAGTATCGTGACGATTTGGACATTGCCCTTCACCAGCATCCGGGCACCCTGTTCTTCACCGAAGACGAACGCCGTGCGCTTACAGAACAGGGAGGTGAATTAAATCTTAACGGCCAGTACACATTCTTCGCTGAGGTGGTTGAGGGACTGGAAATCATCGACAGGATAGCCGCCGTTCGCACCGACAAGTACGAACGTCCCATGCAGGATGTCCGGATTATATCTGTCAGAATCAAGTGACATCTGTCAGGTTTCCTGAGCGCAGCGTTCGGCACAGAGTTCCCCGTCAATGGCGGAACTGACGATGCCGCCGGCGTAGCCGGCTCCCTCGCCGCAGGGATACAGTCCTTTTATTCCCTCCAGGTGCAGATGCTCCGGATCGCGTGTGATGCGCAGAGGCGACGATGTGCGGGTCTCGCAGGCGATAAGCTGGGCCTCGTTGGTGAGGAAACCTTTGATGCTGTTGTCAAAAAGCCTGAATCCCTCTTGCAGACGCCGACGGATTTCCCGGGGCATCCATTCGTGTAAGTCTGAGGCAAGCAGTCCGGGTATGTACGAGGATTTTGGCAAGTCGGCAGAGGCTTTCCCTCTCACAAAATCGACCATGCGTTGGGCGGGGGCTTTGAGCCCCTGACCGGCATGGCGGAAGGAATCAATTTCCAAAGCCCTTTGCAATTGCAGCATCTGCAGAAAGCCCAGGCTGTCGTTGTCTGCCGACTCCAACCCACTTTCTCGCATCACCCTTTTGACGTAGTCTGAATACAGGGGCAAGTCCTCTGGCCGGATTTCCACCACCATACCGGAGTTGGCCCATTTCGAGCCACGATTGGAGGGAGACATGCCATTGACCACCAAGGCACCGTTTTCATTGCCCGCCGGCACGACCAGCCCGCCGGGGCACATGCAGAACGAATAGACTCCGCGGCCTGCCACCTGTTGGACAAAACTATATTCGGCAACGGGGAGGAAAGGGCCTCTGCCCTGAGGATTGTGGTACATGAGCTGGTCGATGAGTTGCTGTGGATGCTCAAGTCGGACTCCCATGGCAAAACCTTTGGCCTCAAGAGGCAGATGTCTCCGGGCCATCAGCTCATAGACATCCCTGGCTGAATGACCGGTGGCCAGAATGACCGGACCGCGGAAAACTTCCCCGGTGTGGCAGCGGACCGCGGTAACTTCTCCTTTGTCTGTCAGTATATCGGTCATGCGGGTCTCGAAGTGGACTTCCCCTCCGCAGTCGAGAATCTGCTGCCGTATGTTGGCGATGATGCCGGGCAGTTTGTCTGTGCCGATGTGCGGATGGGCATCCAGCAGGATGTTTTCCGAGGCGCCGAACTGGTGGAAAAGTTCCAGGATATGCCCGACGTTGCCACGTTTCCGGCTACGGGTATAGAGCTTCCCGTCAGAGAAAGCGCCGGCACCCCCTTCCCCGAAGCAGTAGTTGGATTCTTCATTGACCCGTTGTTCCCGGACGGCTTGAGCCAGATCTCGTTTGCGCTCGCGGACCGACTTGCCTCTTTCCAGTATAATCGGCCGGCGGTGCAGTTCGATGAGCTTGAGGGCGGCAAACAGACCGGCGGGGCCTGCCCCGACCACTATGACCGGCGGTGCCGTCGAAACATCTTCGTATCGGACGATATGTGGCTGCAGCTGCTGTGGCGGCTCGTTTTCAAAGACCCGAACCTGCACCTGGAGCATGACAGTCCGTTGACGGGCATCGACCGAGCGTTTGAGCAGACGTACTCCCGTCACTTTGTCTTCATCCAGACCTTTCATCCGGCATACACAGCTTTTCAGGAGGTCGCTGTCAGCGGCTTCATGGGGCTGTATGCGCAAGTTGAATTCATGTATCATGCCGTGGAGAAACTATCCAAACAATAAACGGAACGCCTCTTCGACTTTCCTGACGGAGGCTACCTCAATCTTAAAGCGCCTGAGGTCTGTTCCACTGCTTCTGAAATCGGGGATGATGATTCTTTGGAAGCCCAGTTTCTGAGCTTCCATGATACGCTGTTCAATGCGGCTCACGGGTCGGATTTCTCCGGCCAGACCCACCTCTCCGGCCAGACAGGTGTCCTTGTCGACGGCAATGTCCAGACTGGAGGAAAGCACGGCGGCGAGAACCGCCAGATCAATGGCAGGATCGCTTACCTTGATGCCCCCGGCGATGTTCAGGAAGACATCTTTCTGGGCGATTTTGAATCCGGCTCTTTTCTCCAGTACGGCCAGCAGCATATTCAGCCTTCTCACTTCAAAACCCGTAGTGGAGCGTTGAGCTACGCCATAGGCGGCCGTGCTGACCAGTGCCTGCGTCTCGATCATGAAAGGCCGTATTCCTTCGATGGCGGCAGCGATGGATACACCGCTCAGTCCCAGGTGCTGACGGCTGAGCAGCAGTTCGGACGGATTGTCCACCTGTCGCAGCCCTTCGCGCCTCATCTCGTACATGCCAATCTCGGCGATGCTGCCGAAACGGTTCTTGATGGATCGCAGGATACGGTAGACATAATGGGAGTCGCCTTCGAAGAGCAGCACCGTATCGACAATGTGTTCCAGCACTTTGGGGCCGGCGATGCTGCCTTCTTTGTTGATATGTCCGATGAGGATGACAGGCAGATTGCGTGTCTTGGCCACCCGCAGCAGTGTGGCGGCACATTCGCGGACCTGGGTGACGCTGCCCGGGGAGGACTCGGCCGATTCGGTGTACATAGTCTGGATAGAATCTACCACGAGCAGGTCTGGCTGCATTTGATCGACATGTTCCAGTATTTTTTCGAGCAGGGTCTCGGATACAAACCAGGCCTGGGGATTCTCCCCCTGGATGCGGTCGGCGCGGAGTTTAATCTGCTGGAGACTTTCTTCGCCCGATACGTAAAGGATTTTCTTGTCTGGCATGCGCAGCACAGTCTGCAGCACAAGCGTCGATTTCCCGACTCCGGGTTCGCCGCCCAATAAGGTTACCGAGCCGGGCACAATACCGCCTCCCAGTACCCGGTCCAGTTCACTGCAGCCTGTCTCGATGCGTTGCTGTCGGCTGCTGTCAATCTGGGAGAGCAGTTGCGGGCTGACATCACCGCCCTGGAGCTTGAGGGGCGAGGCGGAGGCAGTCTCCCGGACAGTTTCTTCGTGGATGGTCCCCCATTGGCCGCAAGAGGGGCATTTCCCCATCCATTTCGGGAGGTCGGCACCACAGTTGTGGCAGAGAAAAACGGTCTTGTTCTTGGCCATGGCAAATCAAATGAGTCTGTGTTCTGGGAAAATCACTTTCAGTCCCTGCCGAATGATGCGTATATCAACCGGGTTTTCCAGTTGGACGGGATCACCGTCATAATGGAAAGGAGCTCCCGGGGGGAGGGTCAGCTTAAGGGCTTCACAGGTGAAGGTCTCGGCCAGGCTGATGCGGTCTATTCTTTTCAGAAACAGCCTCCAGGCCAGCCGGACAGCCCCCCACAGACCAAAAGGTTTAAGAATGGTGACGTTCATCAGGCCGTCGGTGAAATCGGCATGGGGGGCAATATAGGCGTTGAATCCGAATTGACGGATGTTGGCACAGTTGATCATGAAGGCCTCCCGGGTGACGGTCTGCCCGTCATGGGTGATTTCACAAGTCTGGCTGTGGTAACGGAAAAACTCGCGGACGGTAAGGTAGAGATATTTGAAAAAACCCCGTTTGCCTTTTTGGGAGAACTCACGGCTGACGGTAGCGTCGAATCCGAACCCGCAGGTGCAGAAGAAGGGCTGTCCGTTGACGATACCATAGTCAATCAGCTTGGTCTTGTGTGTCTTGATGGCTTCAATGGCCTGCAAATGCAAAGGAGGAACCAGGCCTAGGTCGCGGGCCAGTCCGTTGCCCGATCCCACGGGAATGATACCCAGGGCAGTGTCCGTATGAATAAGGGCGGAGGCTACCTCGTTGACCGTGCCGTCCCCGCCGACCGCCACCACTGTGGATATTCCTTCGCTGACGGCCTCGGCCGCCAGCTGACGGGCATGTCCGCGATGGGTGGTGTACTGGATGCGCAGGTCGTACCGGCCGGCCAGTACTTTGGTGGCCAGTGCCAGGGCGGCGGACTTCTCCTTAGTCCCCGACGTGGGATTGACAATGAAAAGAATGGACGGGCGCTCCTGGGACATCGTTTTGTTTTGATTTGTGCAAAAATACTCAGATTAATTCAATCCGGGCAAGAGGAGAACAGAAACTTTTGAAAATAAAAGCGTCCGACCATGAGCCGGACGCAACAAGTTGCGGAGAAAGGATTCGAACCAATGACCTTTGGGTTATGAGCCCAACGAGCTACCACTGCTCCACTCCGCGATGTATTCTGAGTGCAAAGGTAGGGATTTTTCCCGAATAAACAAACCGGGCCTTTGATTTTTGCATTATTTGGACAAAAAAGACGGGCAGCGGCCTTGTCCGATCCAAAGAAAATGGCTATTTTTGTTCGTTTTTTAGGGCCTATGAAAAGGCCCTTGTCCAGGGTGGTGGACCCCGGACGGATGAATTGTAATTAAACGTATATGATCGAAGAAGAAATCAAGCAGGAACAGCAGAACGACTACTCTGCGAAGAATATTCAGGTACTTGAAGGGCTGGAGGCTGTACGTAAGCGTCCCGCCATGTACATCGGCGATACTTCCGAAAAAGGATTGCACCACCTGGTCTATGAGGTGGTGGACAACTGTATTGACGAGGCCCTGGCCGGATTCTGCAACGACATCAGGGTCTGGATCAATGCCGACAACTCTGTCACCGTGAGCGACAACGGCCGAGGCATTCCTGTCGATATGCATGAGAAGGAACACCGTTCAGCTTTGGAAGTGGTACTTACGGTGCTGCATGCCGGCGGTAAGTTCGACAAGGGATCTTACAAAGTTTCCGGCGGCTTGCACGGAGTCGGCGTTTCCTGTGTCAACGCACTGTCTTCCGCTTTCCATGTGGAGGTATGTCGCGGCGGCAGGAAATATGAGCAGGATTATACCAAAGGCAAACCCCTTTATTCGGTGCGCGAGGTCGGTCCGTCCGACAAGACGGGCACCACCATCACCTTCTTGCCCGACAAGGATATTTTTTCCACCACGGAGTACAAATACAACATTCTGCAAAACCGTTTGCGTGAGTTGGCCTATCTGAATGCCGGCATTACGCTGACACTGACCGACCTGCGGCCCGATCCCGAGAACCCGCAGGCGGCTCCCCGTACGGAAACCTTTTTCTCGGAACAGGGGCTCAATGAGTTTGTCCGTTACATTGACGGCACTCGCGAGCCGCTTATCGAAGATGTGATCCATATCTCCACCGACAAATACGGCACCCCCGTTGAAGTGGCCATGGTGTATAATACTTCCTACACGGAAAATGTCCATTCTTATGTCAACAACATCAACACCATCGAGGGCGGTACGCATTTGGCCGGTTTCCGCCGGGCTCTGACCCGCACGTTGAAAAAATATGCCGAGGATGCCAAATTGCTGGAAAAGGTCAAGGTGGAGATCTCCGGTGATGACTTCCGCGAGGGTTTGACGGCAGTCATATCGGTCAAGGTGGCCGAACCTCAGTTCGAAGGCCAGACCAAGACCAAGCTGGGCAACAACGAAGTGATGGGTATTGTCGATCAGACGGTGGCAGAGGCCTTGGGAAATTATTTGGAAGAACATCCCAAGTCGGCACGTGCCATTGTCGATAAAGTCGTACTGGCTGCCACTGCCCGTAATGCGGCTCGCAAGGCGCGTGAAATGGTCCAGCGCAAGTCTCCGCTTTCCGGCGGCGGTCTGCCGGGCAAGCTGGCCGACTGCTCCAACCGTGACCCGGAAAAATGCGAGATTTTCCTTGTGGAGGGAGATTCGGCCGGCGGTACGGCCAAACAGGGCCGCCATCGCGAGTACCAGGCCATCCTGCCGTTGAGAGGTAAGATCTTGAATGTGGAGAAGGCCATGCCTCACCGTGTCTTTGACAGTGAGGAAATCCGCAACATCTACACCGCATTGGGAGTCACCATCGGCACGGACGAAGACTCCAAGGAACTGAATCTGGACAAACTGCGTTACCACAAAATCATCATTATGACCGATGCCGATGTGGACGGTAGCCATATTGACACGCTGATTATGACGTTTTTCTTCCGCTATATGAAGCCTATCATTGAAAAAGGATATCTCTACATTGCCAATCCTCCACTGTATTTGTGTCGGAAGGGTAAGGTCGAGGAATATTGCTGGACCGATCAGCAGCGCCAGGCTTTCATCGACAAGTACGGCGGCGGACAGGAAAATGCCATCCATACCCAGCGCTACAAAGGCTTGGGAGAAATGAACGCAGAGCAGCTGGCATCGACTACCATGGAACCTGCCAACCGTATTCTTCGCCAGGTGACCATTGAAAATGCCGCTGCCGCGGACTACATCATATCCATGCTGATGGGTGACGATGTCGGTCCCCGCCGCGAGTTCATCGAGACCAATGCGACCTATGCCAATATCGATGCCTGATTTTCCAAACGATAACCACTATGAAATCAAGTTCCGTCTTTTCCTTTAGGTTGGGCAGTCTGTCGGCAGTCTGCCTTGTCGTGATGAGTGTGCTGATGTCTTCCTGTGGAAAGGATTCCTGCCAGATGACAAAAGATCTGGATGCTTTGTATGATAACCTTCCTTTTGCCATGCCGGCCTACCAGTTGCCGCAAATTCCCGATTACCAGGTTGACATCGCGGATTTCGGCGGCATTAACGACGGAACGGCCGACAATACCCAGGCCTTTGCCGATGCTGTCGCTCATATTGCCCAAAAGGGCGGTGGCGAGCTCCGGGTCGGTCCTGGTATCTGGCTGACGGGACCGATAGAGTTCACCAGTAATTTCTGTCTGAACGTCGAAAAGGGGGCAGTTATCCTCTTCACCAGAGATCATTCGAAATATCCGCTTATCCGCAGCACCTTCGAGGGTTGGGATGCCTGGCGCTGCCAGTCTCCGCTGTCGGCCTATAACTGTGAGAACATCGCCATCGTCGGTGAGGGAGTCCTGGACGGCCAGGGTGACAGCTGGCGTCCTGTCAAGAAAGGCAAGATGACAGGCAGCCAGTGGCAGAAACTGCTCGATTCGGGCGGCGCCCTCAACCGTAAAGGGGACATCTGGTTCCCCTCCGAAGGTGGTCGCGCCGGCTACGAGAACGGAGCCCTGCGCTCTTCATCCGACAGGGAGACCCTGGAGTCGGTCAAAGATTTCTTCCGGCCGGTGATGCTCAGCTTCCGCCATTGCAAGAATGTCCTTCTGACGGGTGTATCCTTTCAGAATTCGCCGGCCTGGTGCCTGCACCCGTATTGCTGTGAGAATGTGGTCCTGTACCGTGTTTCCGTCCGCAATCCCTGGTATTCTCAGAACGGCGACGGCCTGGATCTGGAATCCTGCACCAACTCTATCATCACACAATGTACGTTTGACGTCGGCGATGACGCCATCTGTATTAAGTCCGGCAAGGATGCCCAGGGACGTCGTCGGGGGATGCCCACGCAGGATGCTCTGATTGTCGGCAATACCGTCTATCACGGGCATGGCGGTTTTGTCATCGGCAGCGAGATGTCGGGCGGCGCCCGCCGGCTCTATGTCAAGGACTGCACCTTCCTCGGTACGGATGTCGGTCTGCGCTTCAAAAGCACCCGTGGTCGCGGCGGTGTAGTGGAGGATATCTTCATTGACGGTATCCGCATGGTGGACATTCCCACCGAGGCACTGTCCTTTAATCTCTATTATTCCGGTAAATCGCCCGTCCCCGAGGAAGGAGACGAGCCAGATCAGGTCAAGGTGGAAATGAGGCCGGTGGACGAGACCACCCCCGTTTTCCGTAAGATATACATCAGCAATGTCATTTGCGACGGCGCTGACTGTGCTTTCCTGTTCAATGGTCTGCCTGAAATGAAGATCAGTGAGGTGGAAATTCACAACAGTGTCTTCACGGCCCGTCGGGGCGGTATTTTGGCGCAGGTGGACGGCATTTTGCTTGACAAGGTGAGCATCAATCCGTCAGAAGGTAAGGAACTGCTTTATCAGGATGCTCACAATGTTACGGTAAAGTAGCGGCGGCCTAGTTTGCTTTAGGATCATGAGGCGCAGCTATGGCCTATATGAATTCAATGCCCTGATACGGGACCGGCTGGAGGAGGCTTTCCCGCAGAGCTGTTGGGTCAGGGCCGAAATAGGAGAATGCAAGTCCGGCAGTTCAGGGCATTGCTATATGGAGCTGATAGAAAAGGGCAGCGGAGACAACCTGATTGCCCGCATGCGGGCGGTCATCTGGGCCAATGTCTGGTTCCCGCTCAGCCTGCAGTTCGAAGAGGCGACAGGCGGTCCGCTGGCTGTCGGACAAAAGATACTGGCCGAGGTACATGTCAATTTCCATGAGCTTTATGGTCTTTCCTTGACAATAACGGACATAGATCCGGACTATACTTTGGGTGAGTGGGCCCGTCGCCGTCAGGAAATCCTCCGGCGCCTGCAGGCGGACGGTGTCCTGGACATGAACCGGGAACTGCCCGAACCGCAGATTCCTCAGCGACTGGCAATAATATCTTCGGAAAACGCTGCCGGTTATGAAGATTTCGTGCATCAGCTTTCAGCCACAGGCTATGCTTTCTACCTGAAGCTTTTTCCGGCTATTGTGCAGGGGAATCAGGCGGAAGCCTCCATATTAGGAGCGCTGGACAGGATTGTGGAACATGCGGAGATGTTTGACATGGTAGTGCTGATACGCGGTGGGGGAGCTTCGGCCGACCTCTCCTGTTTCGACAGTTACGAGCTCTGTTCGGCCTTGGCCCAGTTCCCCTTGCCGGTGTTGGTCGGAGTCGGTCATGAGCGGGACAAATCGGTGGCCGATAGCGTGGCTTATGTTTCGGTCAAGACTCCTACGGCAGCTGCCGCCTGGCTTATCGATCGCATGACCGACCGCCTGGCTCTCATTCGCGAGCGTACGCTCATGCTGGAGACGCTGGCCGGAAAAAAAAGCCAGCAGGCAGACAGGCAGCTGCGACTTGTCTTGGAGCGTTGCCGGAGATCCGGAGATGATTTATGCCAGAGGGAACAGCTCAGACTGCAGGCCGCCGGCCTTCACTTGCAAAAGTCGACCCAGGCGAAGACAGTCGCCGACAAGAGACGGCTGGACTCGTTTGCAATTGATTTGAGACGGGTAAGCCGGCAGCTTCTGGAAAAGTTCGGGCATTGTCTGGACCTGACCGAAAAGGATATAGAAGCGGTTTCACCCCACCGCCAGTTAAGGAGGGGCTATTCAATGACCCTTTACAAAGGTCGTCTGCTGCGCTCGGTCAAAGACCTGCCTGCCGGCAGTGTGCTGGAGACCCGTCTCGCGGACGGAGTAGTGATATCAAAAACCATAGATGATGAAAACGACGTATAAGGCAGCCATGGAGGAACTTGAAGGAATCCTCAAGTCGATAGAGAACGGGGAAACCGGTGTGGACGACATGCTTCGGAAAGTTGACCGGGCCGTGGAACTGATTCGTTACTGCCGTCAGAAACTGACGCAGACAGACGAGAGCCTGCAAAAGCTGTTTGACGAACTGAATTGAACAAGCGCAGGTGATAATACCTGTGTAACAGAATAATTATAAAATTGTTATGAAAAAAGTAGTGATGATGCTGACAGCCGCCTGTCTGATACTGACAGGCTGCCAGAAGGAAGAACCGGTCAGAAATGTGATTTTCATGATTGGTGACGGTATGGGGTTGAACCAGGCGTATGCCGGAGCATGGGCCAAGGGCAGACCTCTGGAGATGATGGCTTCGACAACGGCCTTTGCTTTGCAGGAGACCTGGTCGGACGATAATAAGGTGACAGACTCTGCCGCCAGTGGAACAGCCATGGCCTGCGGCGTGAAAACGTATAACTATGCAATCGGCCTGAACCGTGACAGCCTGCCGGTCGAGTCCATCCTGGAACAGTCCGCCCGCAACGGCAAAGCCACCGGTATTGTGGTGACCTGTGCCATGACTCACGCTACTCCCGCCTCCTATGTGGCACATCAGAAAAACCGCAGTATGGCAGAAGAAATTGCCGTAGATTTTGTCCGCAATACGCCTGATGTCATCATCGGCGGCGGCCGTAAGCATTTCGAACAGCGCAAGGACAGTCTGAACATGAGTGACAGTCTTAGAGCCAAAGGCTATGATGTGGTCTATACCCTGGAAGACGCCATCCAGTCTCCTTCGGAACTCTTGGCCGCTTTCTGTGCCGATGACAAACTTCCTACCGTAGTGGACGGACGCGGCGACTTTTTGCCCAAGGCAACGGCTTTGGCTATCAAAAAACTGAACAAGGAAAAGAAAGGGTTTTTCCTGATGGTGGAGGGGTCCCAGATCGACATGCGCTGCCATTCCAACGATATGGTGGGAGAAATCGGCGAAGTGCTTGATTTTGACGAGGCTGTGGCAGTAGCCCTTGAATTTGCCAAAAAGGACAAACATACCCTGGTGGTCATTACAGCCGATCATGAAACCGGCGGTCTGGCTATTCTGCAGAAGACTCCTTATGAAAGTGCCGAGAGATTCAGACATAAATTTACCACCACGGGACATACGGGAGTGCCCGTGCCGGTCTATGCTTATGGCCCAGGTTCCGAGAATTATGAAGGTCTCATGCAAAACTCTGACCACAAGGATATTATCTCCCGACTCATGCGATTGAAGTAAGGACGGACGACAATGAAAAAGTACGCATTGATCATGGCCGGAGGCAGCGGAACGAGAATGGCTGCCGATATGCCGAAGCAGTTTCTGCCCTTGGCCGGCCGGCCTGTATTGATGCGTACGCTTGAGGTCTTCTACCAGTACGATCCGGCCTTGTGCCTGGTGATGGTGTTGCCGGCGGCTCATCTCATCTTTTGGAAGCAACTGTGCCGGCAATGGAGTTTTGATGTCCCTCACCATGTCGTCGAGGGTGGCAGAGAACGCTTTTTCTCTGTCAAGAACGGACTGCTAAAGATACAGCAGCTGCGTTGTGCCGCCCAGCAGCCCCCGAAGGCGGGCCGGGATGACTTGGTGGCCGTTCATGATGCAGTACGTCCTTTAATCAATGTGGACTTTGTCGGGCGCTGTTATGAGGCAGCCAGCCGCTATGGCTCCATTGTCCCGGTGCTGCCCATGACGGAAAGCGTCAGGCGGGTGGCCGCCAATGGTGAAAGCCAGGCCGAAGACCGTCATGGCTTTTTCCGGGTGCAGACGCCGCAGGTTTTTCGTGCCGATGTACTGTGGAATGCCTATCAGCAGGATTATCGCCCCGAGTTCACCGACGATGCTTCTGTGGTGGAGGCCTCAGGTGAACGGGTATACGTGGTGAACGGCCTGAGGGAGAATCTGAAAATAACTATGCCCGAAGACATGGTTCTGGCAGAGTACTGGTTAAAGGGCAAGTGATGGACCTGTCGCAGGAACTGACATATCTGAAAGGAGTCGGCCCGTCCAGAGCCGACATCCTGGCCAAGGAGCTTCAGATCACCTGCCAGGAAGACCTGCTGTATTATTTCCCCTATAAATATATCGACCGTAGTCGTATTTTCAAAATCTCGGAACTGACGGCCGGTATGCCTTATATTCAGATATGCGGACGCATAGTCGCATTCCAGCAGGTGGGTGAAGGGCGTGCCAAGCGATTGACAGCCAAGTTTTCCGACGATACCGGATCCGTCGAGCTGGTCTGGTTCAAGGGAGGGAAATACATAGAGCAGCGCTACAAGGTGGACGAACCCTACTTGGTTTTCGGCAAGCCGGCCCAATACGGCAATCAGATCAGTATTGCACATCCTGACCTGGATGTGGCCAACGAACGCAATCTCAAGATTCTGACAGGGGGATTGCAGGCTTACTACAATACCACTGAGAAGATGAAAAACAGCTATCTCAACAGCCGGGCCCTGCAGAAAATCATGGTTTCACTCTTCCAGAGTATCAACTCTCCCTTACCCGAAACCCTGCCCGACTGGCTGATAGGACGTCTGCATCTCAAACCCTTGAATGAGGCCCTGCGCCAGGTCCACTTTCCGACCGATGCTGTCGCCCTGCGCGATGCCCGTTACAGACTCAAGCTGGAGGAACTGCTGTTCTTGCAACTGCAGATTCTTCGTTTCGCCAACGAACGCAACCGTAAGTTGCGTGGTTATCCTTTCCGTATCATCGGAGAGAACTTCAACAATTTTTATCGCCATCGACTTCCCTTCAGTCTGACAGGGGCTCAGAAGCGGGTATTGAAGGAAATCCGTGCCAATGTGGCCGGCGAAGTGCAGATGAACCGGCTTATACAGGGGGATGTTGGCAGCGGAAAGACATTGGTGGCGCTGATGTCGATGCTGATGGCAGTCGATAACGGTTACCAGGCTTGCCTGATGGCTCCCACGGAGATTTTGGCCAATCAGCATTACGACAATATCCGCCGCCTGCTGGGCGACTTGCCAGTCCGTGTGGCACTGCTTACCGGTTCGACCAAAAAGAAAGACCGGGTCCCCATGCACGAGGATCTGCGCAACGGACAGTTACACCTGCTGATCGGCACTCATGCCCTGATTGAGGATGAGGTTCAGTTCAAGTGCCTGGGGCTGGTTGTCATTGACGAGCAGCACCGCTTCGGGGTGGTGCAGCGTTCACGGCTCTGGACCAAAAGCGAACGGGCTCCGCACGTGTTGGTCATGACTGCCACACCGATTCCCAGGACACTGGCCATGACGCTGTATGGCGATTTGGATGTCTCGGTCATAGACGAACTGCCTCCGGGACGCAAACCTATCCAGACGATTCATCGTTACGACAACCAGCTTGCGGACCTGTACCGTTTCATGCACCGTTCTTTGCAGGAAGGCCGGCAGATATATGTCGTTTATCCACTGATAGAAGAGTCTGAGCGCTCCGATTACAAGAACCTGCTGGACGGATACGAGCATATCCGCTCGGTCTTCTCCGAAGTGGAGGTGGGAATGGTGCACGGCAAAATGAAGCCGGCCGAGAAGGAGGAACAGATGCAGCGTTTTGTCCGGGGAGAGACACGTATTCTGGTGGCCACTACGGTCATCGAGGTCGGCGTTGACGTTCCCAATGCCTCCATTATCGTCATTCAGAATGCCGAACGTTTCGGCTTGTCACAGCTGCACCAGCTAAGGGGAAGGGTAGGCCGCGGAGCCGACCAGTCGTACTGCGTACTGCTCACTTCCTACAAGCTGTCGCAGGACGGCCGCAAGCGCATTGACATCATGACGTCGAGCAACGACGGATTCGAGATTTCTGAGGCCGATTTGAAAATGCGTGGTCCCGGCGACATCGAGGGAGTCCAGCAGAGCGGCATGCCTTTCGACTTGAAAATCGCAGACCTGGCCCGTGACGGTCAGCTCATAGAGTATGCGCGCCGGCTGGCCCAGGAGATTCTAAAAGAAGATCCCGACCTGGAGACTCCCGGAAATGTGCTGTTGAAAAACGGGCTGAAAAAACGCTACGGGAAGAGAATAAACTGGGGTGTAATCAGTTAATAGTCGTATGAAACTCTCAGTTATCATCGTCAATTACAATGTCCGCTGTTTTCTGCAGCAATGCCTCGACTCGGTCTTGAAGGCCCTGCGGGGGATAGACAGCGAAGTCTTTGTGGTGGACAACAATTCTTCGGACGATTCTCTGTCTATGATTTCAGAACGTTATCCGCAGATTCGGCTGCTGGCCAATCGGACCAATCCGGGCTTTGCCAAAGCCAACAACCAGGCAATAGAATGTTCTCAGGGAGAGTATGTTTTGCTGCTCAATCCCGACACTCTGGTCAGCGAAGACGCCTTGAGTCTGGCACTGGACTATATGGATGGGCATCCGCTTTGTGGAGGCCTGGGAGTGAAAATGACCGACGGGCACGGTTGTTTCCTGCGTGAGTCCAAGCGGGGGATGCCGACCCCGGCAGTCTCTTTTTTCAAGGCCTTCGGCCTGTCCGCCCTGTTCCCCCATTCTCGGCTCTTTGGCCGGTATCACCTGGGTTTTCTCGATGAAAACGAAATACATCAGGTAGATGTCCTGGCAGGTGCTTTCATGATGATGCGCCGCTCGGCTCTTGATAAGGTGGGGCTGCTGGACGAGACTTTTTTCATGTACGGCGAAGACATCGACCTGTCCTGCCGTTTGGTGCAGGGCGGATATACAAATGTCTATTTTCCGCCGGCCCGTATTCTCCACTACAAGGGAGAGAGCACTAAGAAAGGCAGTCTGGACTATCTGAGGGTGTTTTATCATGCCATGATCATTTTTGCTCGTAAGCATTATCACGGCTCTTTTCTGTGGCTTTATCAGGCCATTATCCGAGTGGCTGTTTCCCTGCGAGCCGGCATGTCGCTTATCTGGGTTTTTCTGCACAAATGCTATTGGAGGGTACTCCTGTCGGTACGCCGTCTGTTTTCATGGACTCGGTCGAGGACCTGCCTGCTGATCGGTCCGGAAGCCGACCGCAGTGTGATGGAGCGGGTCCTGGATCTGGCTCTCGGACGACAGGGAGGCCGCCGCAGTGCCACCTGCTGGGCCCCTGACATTGCAGCGGCAGACGCTCTGCTGCGGCAGCATGAAATAGACGAAATTGTCTTTTCTGACCATTTGGACAATTACAAAGAATTGATACTCTGCATGGAACGATATGCTTCCCGCCGGCGGGAATTCAAAATCGTTCATATAGACGATAAATACCTGGTCGGCAGCAATCTGGTGCTGATTTTTGATTGAAATGTAGAAACAAACTCGTATCTTCGCGGAAAAAACCAGCCATGCCCAATACCAATGAGCAATTTGATGCAGTCATTGCCGAGTGTCGCAGTGTATTTGCCAATAAATTAAAGGATTATGGTCCTTCGTGGCGTGTCTTTCGTCCCGAGTCCGTTACCGATCAGCTTTTCATCAAGGCCAAGCGTATCCGAAGTATTGAAGAGAAAGGCGAGACCAAAGTCGGTGAAGGCATTTACCCGGAGTTCATGGCCATAGTCAATTACGCTGTCATCGGGCTTATACAGTTGGACAAGGGCTACTCCGACACTATTGACATGACCGCAGCCGAGGCCTTGCAACTGTACGACGAGAAGACGGCTTTGGCCAGATCTCTGATGCTCGACAAGAACCATGATTACGACGAGGCATGGCGCGGCATGCGCATCTCGTCCTACACCGACATGATACTGACCAAGCTGAACCGAGTCAAGGTCATAGAGTCTCATGAAGGCAGCACCCTGATTTCCGAAGGAATCGACGCCAATTATCTGGACATGTTGAATTATGCCATTTTCGGACTGATCCGCTTGAGTTTCTGAGATGAAGTCGTTCCATAAAACCATGGCATGGATAGCCCGGATACTGCTGGGGGGGACTTTCGTCTTCTCGGGCTTTGTCAAGGCGGTCGATCCCCTGGGAACCACTTACAAAATACAGGATTATCTGCAGGCGTTCTCATGGAACGTCTTTTATGAATATTCCCTTTTTCTGGCCGTGGCTCTCATCTCTTTTGAGATGGTTCTCGGTTTCACCTTGCTTTTGGGTTCATGGCAGCGCATTGTGTCGTTTGTGACAGTGGTTTACATGTTGCTCATGACCCTGCTGACACTCTATATCGCCCTTCGTAATCCGGTGAGTGACTGTGGCTGTTTCGGCGATGCTGTCGTCCTGAGCAACCGTCAGACTTTCGAAAAAAATGTGGTGCTGCTGATCCTTTCGCTGCTTCTGTGGCTCTATCGTGAGCCTCTGTATCATGTCTTCGGCAGTCGTACTTCGGTCTGGGCGCTGCTTCTGGCACTCTGCATCTCGCTTTTTATCTGCACCTTGTCCTACCGGCACCTGCCCTTGCTGGATTTCCGGCCCTACAAGACTGGCACGCATCTTATTGACAAGATGATTGTTCCTCCTGGAGCGGCACAGGACTCCGTGGTCACAGAATACATCTACGAGAAGGATGGTCAGCAGCATCGTTTCACCCTGGCCGACTATCCTGCCGGCGACACCGCCTGGCATTTCGTCGATCGTCGTGAAAAGGTGATACGCCGGGGCTATGTACCACCCATACACGATTTTGAGATATTGCACCCGGAACGGGGGGATATCACCGAAGAAATCCTTTCATTGGAGCGCTACTGCTTCCTTTTCGTAAGTCCTCGGCTGGACAAATCCAACCGCCGTGCTGTCCGGGCCATGCAGGAGGTTCAGGACTATGCCCTTGTCCACGATTATCCGGTTTATGGGCTGACTGCTTCGCCCTCTGTTCTGGTTGAGGAGTGGAAGTATGAATACGATTTGCTGTTCGACTTTTGTTCGGTTGATGAAATAACGCTCAAGACGATGATCCGTTCCAATCCCGGGTTGATACTGCTCAAAGACGGCACCATCTACAATAAGTGGGCCTGGCGAGACATCCCCTCTTTCTCCCGGCTGGTCGATCATCCGCTGTCGGACGAGAACCTTGGCAGAATGCGGGACAGTCGTGACCGCGACAGGGTCGTCAAGCTCATAGCAGGCGCTCTGCTGCTGTATCTGTTCCTCTACGTTTTCAGAGGAGCATCTCTCATCAATGACTATGTCAAAAGAAAAAAGAATAAACCAACTAATTGATTAACAATGAGAAAGAAAATTGTCGCAGGTAACTGGAAAATGAACAAAACCCTGCAGGAAGGCCTGGACCTGGCTAAAGGTCTGGACGAAGTGCTGGCCAAGGAAAAAGTCAACTGTCAAGTAATCATCGGTACTCCCTTTATCCATCTGGCATCTGTTTGCGCTGCCATTGACACAGCCAAAATCGGTGTTGCAGCCGAGAACTGTGCCGATCATGTCTCCGGAGCATATACGGGAGAAGTTTCTGCAGCTATGGTTAAATCCACGGGCGCAGACTATGTCATTCTGGGGCATAGCGAACGTCGTGCCTACTATGGTGAGACCCCCGAAATGCTGAAGACCAAGGTACGTTTGGCCCTGGACAATGGTCTGACCCCCATTTTCTGCATCGGCGAGGTGCTCGAAGAGCGCAAGGCAGGGAAGCATTTTGAAGTAGTCAAGGCACAGGTCGAAGGTTCGCTGTTCGATCTTTCGGCAGAGGATTTTTCCAAAATCATCCTGGCTTACGAACCCGTATGGGCCATCGGTACAGGTGAAACAGCTACTCCCGGACAGGCCGAAGAGATTCATGCCTATATCCGTCAGGTGATTGCCGATAAATACGGCAAGCAGGTGGCCGATGATTGCTCCATTCTTTATGGTGGCAGCTGCAAGCCGTCGAATGCCAAAGAGCTGTTTGCCAATCCCGATGTGGACGGAGGTCTGATTGGTGGTGCATCGCTTAAGGTAGAAGATTTCATGGGCATTGTCCGCGCCTGGTAATCCTTCGACCCCTCCTCGCCGCCAGGTTCACACGGCGGTGAGGAGCCGGCTTTTGCCGATTTTCTCATGTCTTCTTTCAGGACAAAATTGGGTGACAGCATCCATACTGCCACCCCGCGTGCCCTTAGGACCATCTGGTGGATATTCCGCATTACTGCGGTTATATCCTTTGTCATGTTCCTGCTCAAATATACCGGGCTGCTCATTTGGATTTCTGCCCTGGTCAGTCCGGTATTTCTTCTGTTCGGCCTGCCGGGCGATGCGGCCATGGCCTATGTGAGCGGCTATTTTATCAATGTCTATTCCTGTGTGGCGGTTGTTTCAACAATCTCGCTCACAGCCAGGGAAATGACAATTCTCGGCGCTATGACTTTGGCGGCTCACGCTATTCCTGTCGAGACAGCTGTGCAGCATAAGACCGGCTCTCCATCGTGGTATTGTGTGCTGGTCAGGACCTTGGGTTCACTGGCTCTGGGTATCACACTGAATCTTCTGTTGCCCGGCCGGGCGGAGGTATGGACCGGACAAACCGTCCCTCTGTCTGAAATTCCCCTTATCGCTATTCAGGGCGATTTTCGGCCTATGTTTTTTGAGTGGCTGCTGGGGCTACTCAAGCTAAGCCTTTGGATGACCTGTCTTATCTGGCTACTCAATGTGTTGCAGCGTATCCTCTACGAATTCAATCTGATGGAGAGGATTTCACGCCTTTTCAGGCCATTGCTGAAGGTCTTCGGCCTGGGAGAAAAAACCTCTTTCCTTTGGATTGTCGCCAATGTGGTGGGCCTGTCCTACGGCTCAGCCGTTATGCTTGACGAGGCAGAACGAGGTAACTTGAGTCTCAGGGAAATCAATCTGCTCAACACCCATATTGGTATCTCGCACAGCAATCTGGAGGATCTGTTGCTGGTTTCGGCTCTGGGTGGTGTGTGGTATGTGATTTTGCTGTCCCGCTGGATCCTGGTGACGATATTGGTGTGGATGTTGCGTTTTTTTATGTATCTTCGCGTCTGAACTGTGTAACCTCATAACTCTGTATCTATGTTCAAAGGACAACCCAAAGGTTTGTATGCATTGGCTCTGGCCAATACGGGTGAGCGTTTCGGCTACTATACCATGCTTGCCATCTTTACGCTCTACATGAGAGCCAAGTTCGGCTGGGACGAAAACACCGCCGGGCAAGTCTATGCCATTTTCCTGGCAGGTGTTTATTTTATGCCCTTGCTGGGAGGTATAATTGCTGACCGTATCGGTTATGGCAAGTGTGTCACCGTCGGCGCCTTTGTCATGATAGCCGGCTATCTGGCCTTGGCAGTACCCATGGCGACGCAGGAGGTAGACAAATGGACCCTTTTTGCCGGTCTGGCCTTGATAGCCGTTGGTACCGGCCTGTTCAAGGGCAATTTGCAAGTCTTGGTCGGAAACCTTTATGACGATCCTCAATACGCCGACAAACGGGATGCGGCCTTCAGCCTGTTCTACATGGCCATCAATATCGGTGCCATGTTTGCTCCGGCTATGGCCAAAGCCTTGTACAATCCCTTCATTGAGAAGGCCGGTTTCCATTTTGTCCCCATTGACAATGCCACTGTTGAATTTGCTTCCCGTTCGGGTGAGTATCTTCAGTCGCTGGCTGCCGGCTATCGTCTCTGTTTCTATGTGGCCTGTGCCTCCCTGGTGCTGTCGCTGCTCATTTATTTTGCCTGCCGTTCCTGGTTCAAGCATGCCGATGTCAATACCAAACAGGCCAAGGCTCAGGAAGTCAAAATACAGGAACTTACTCCGGCCCAGACCCGCGCACGCATCGTTGCCCTGTTGCTGGTCTTCGCCGTAGTCATCTTTTTCTGGATGGCTTTCCACCAGAACGGTTCAGCCCTGACTTTCTTTGCCGATAAATATACCAAACTCACCGGTATCACCGGAATGAACCGGATATGGTTCAATATCTGGTCGCTGGCGCTGATTGCGGTATCTGTCTATACGCTTTTTGCCATGTTCCAGAGCGATACCCGGAAAGCCCGCACTATTGCCGGTATTGCCACGCTGGCTCTCTGGGGAGGTGCCTTGGCCTTCTACCTGCACATGCCTCAGTCATATAACGCTGTCACTTCCGACTTTCAGCAGTTCAATCCCTTTTTCGTGGTGGCGCTGACCCCGATTTCGGTAGCCGTTTTCGGCGCTTTGGGCAAGAGAGGCAAAGAACCCTCAGCTCCCGTCAAGATTGGATTGGGTATGTTACTGGCCGGTGTCGGTTTTGCTGTCATCACTGTAGCTTCGACAGGGCTGATTTCTCCCAAGGACCTGGGCGATTCGGCACAAAGTGTGCTCAACCCCAACTGGCTTATCGGAACCTATTTCACCCTGACTGTCGCCGAGCTGCTGCTCAGCCCGATGGGTATCAGCTTTGTCAGCAAGGTGGCTCCTCCCCAGTACAAGGGTTTGATGATGGGCGGCTGGTTTGCTGCTACGGCTATCGGTAATTACCTGAGCCGCATTCCGTCCGCTTTGTGGAATAAGATACCGTTGATGGCCAACTGGGCCATTCTGATTGCTCTCTGTGTTACGGCCGGTCTGATTATGTTCATTCTGCGCCGGAAACTGGAAGCAGCTACACAAGACTAAAAAAACACTTCTAATGGAAAGTACTTCATTTAACGCTATACTCGAGGAGAGTTTTCGCAAAAACTGGGATCGGCCAGCTCTTTCAAACTATCAAGGTGTCACTTTGAGTTATCGTGATGTGGCTCGCAGAATTGCCAAGCTGCACATTGCTTTCGAGCAGTGTGGGCTGGTGAAGGGCGACAAGGTCGCCTTGTGTTCGCGTAATCAGGCCAACTGGGGCGTGTGCTTCCTGGCCGCACTCACATACGGAGCAGTGCCAGTGCCGATTCTGCATGAATTCAAACCCGGCAATGTTCACCATCTGGTCAATCACAGCGAGGCTAAGGTCCTGTTCGTGGACGAGGTGGTCTGGGAAGGCTTACATCCCGAGGAAATGCCCTCGCTCAAAGTGATTGTCCAAATCAATACGCTCAAGTTTCTGCATGCAATCTCTGACGAACTGTGGCAGGTACGCGAGCACCTGAACGAGTCCTATGGCCTACACTATCCCAATGCCTTCACTTCCGACGACATTCATTATTATCAGGATCAGCCCGACGAATTGGCCATCATCAACTACACTTCCGGTACTTCCGGTTTCTCCAAGGGAGTGATGATTCCTTACAGGGCATTGCGCAACAATTTCGATTTTGCCCGCTACGATGCCCTGCCTATGATGAATGCCCAGTGTACGCTGGTCTCCATGCTGCCGCTGGCCCACATGTACGGCCTTATGTTCGAGTTTCTCTTCGAGATGGGGATCGGCATGCATGTCCATTTCCTGACCCGGGTTCCGAGCCCGAAGATTATCATGCAGGCTTTCGCGGATATCAAGCCGGACTTTATTATCTCTGTGCCGCTGATTATTGAGAAAATCTATAAGTCCAAACTTAAACCCGTTCTGGACAAGACCAAGTTGCTCTTTGCCCTGCCGCTGGTCGATCAGATGTTGGGCAAGAAAATATGCAAGGAGCTGGTCACGACTTTCGGAGGCAAGTTCGAGGAGGTCATTATCGGCGGAGCCGCTTTCAATCCTGAGGTGGACCGTTTCTTCCACCGTATAGCCTTCCCCTATACCGTGGGCTATGGCATGACCGAATGTGCTCCCATCATCACCTATGCTCATTGGAACAAGACACGGCTTTTCTCTTGTGGCCAGTGTGTGAGGAACATGGAAATCCGTATCGACTCCTCCGACCCGGCCAATGTCCCCGGTGAGGTGCAGGTCCGCGGCGACAACGTCTTCTTGGGCTATTACAAGAACGAGGAGGCGACGAAGGAAGTCTTCACCGATGACGGCTGGTTCCGGACAGGTGATATGGGAGTGATGGATGCCGACGGATATCTCTATCTCAAGGGACGCTCCAAATGTATGATACTGGGCCCTTCGGGCCAGAACATCTACCCCGAGGAATTAGAGGGTGTGCTCAACAATCTTCACTACGTGGTCGATTCCCTGGTCATCGAGGATCAGGGTCAGCTGACCGCTCTGGTCTATCCCGACTATCCCCAGGCCCAGTTGGATGGGATGGACGTGAAATCGCTCGAAAAGTTTATCCTCGATGCGTTGCCGCAGGTCAACAAAGAGTTGCCTTCGTATGCCAATATCAAGCGCATTGAATTTATGCCTGAGGACTTCGAACGCACGCCCAAACGCAGCATTAAGCGCTATCTTTATCAGCGCAATGCCGCTCCCAAGGCCTGAGACAGTATTCCCACATTGACAAAACGGGCAGGAAAAACTTTCCTGCCCGTTTTTGCGTGTCAGTATGTTTCAAAGTTGACTATTTGCGGGTGATGTTGGGCTGTTCCAGACCATAGCCTTTTCTCTTGTCCTCAGCTTTCAGCATCAGAGCCAGTATGACGGCAATCACTCCGAATGCGGCAAAGATGCACATAGGCAGCGTGTAGTTATAAAGCGACACTTCGCTGCCGTCAATGATTCTTGTACCGACGATGCAGTATTTATTCAGTATCCAGCCGATGAGCAGGGGAACAAAGCCCAGGCCGATGTTCTGGACCCAGAAAATCAGCGCGTAGGCCGAACCCAGTTGTTTCTGAGGAATGATCTTAGGAACGCTGGGCCACATGGCAGAGGGAACCAGGGAGAAAGCTACGCCCAGTATCACCATGATCAGAGCGGCAAACCACCAGTAATTCAGTATCGGGAGAGCAAACAGGATGTGAACGGCAATCAGCATAAAGGAACCGATAATCATGATGGTCGCCCCTTTGCCCTTACGGTCATAAATGCCGCCGAACAGGGGTGTCATGATCAGATTGCCAAAAGGAATCATGGCGGGAATGATGCCGGCCAGCGTAGTATCGACATGGTATTTGTTCTCCATCAGGGAGGTGGCATATTTCATGAAGGGGAAAACAGCCGAATAGAACATCAGGCACAGCAGGGCAATGAGCCAGAAACCCTTGCTGCTGACGATGACCTTGAGATCCTTGAGTTTGAAGGTGTCTTCGGGATCGCTCGTTTCGGCTGCAATGGCTGCATCGTTGCGGCGGTCCATCGCGCAGAAGCACAGATAAGCCAGCAGACCGATGCACAGCAGGACAGCAGAAAAGAGCAAGGGGGTGGACATTTTGAAATGTCTGACAATGATTGGACTGAATACCATGGCCAAAGCGGTGCCCAGACGGGCGACAGCCACCTGGACTCCCATGGCCAGAGCCAGTTCTTTGCCTGTGAACCATTTAACAATGACCTTGGAGACAGTGATGCCGCAGGTCTCAGTCCCGACAGCAAAGATGGCATAGCCCAGACAGGCTGTCAATACCTGGCTGCGCAAACCGAAAACCATGCCCGCATCGGGTGAAATATACTCAACGGCATAGTATTTGATAAAGGCACCGATTACCATAAGTGAACAAGAGAGGGTACCGGTGAAGCGGACGCCGAGTTTGTCGAGGATGATGCCACCGAAAATCAGCATGAACAAAAAGACGTTGAACCAGCAGTAAGACCAGTTGAAGATGCCGAACTCCGCACTGCTCCAGTGCATCTGTTCCTCGAGCATGGTCATCAGGGGCGACATGGCATCAGTGAGGAAATAGCCCCACATCATGGTAAAGGAGACAATAATCAGCGCTGTCCAGCGGGCCCAGCCCTGATCGCTCAGTTTCTTGACGGTTGTCATAGGCATAAAACTTGATTATCAGTTGTTTTTAGAACAAAATCCCCTCCTGCCCCGGCAGGAGACTTTTCCGTGGCAAAAATAGTAAAAAAAAGTTGTCTCGGCATCCCCTTGCAGACTATTTCCGGCTGATGACCTCAGCGATTCTGTCGACATTCATACTGCGTGCGGAGGCATCCAGTATTTTCCGGTACACTCCGTCTTGGCGGTAAACCTCATCAGGAGTGCCGCTTTCGGCGACACGGCCCTGGTCCAGCACATAGACATAATCGGCATCGATAATCTGGCCAATGTTGTGCGAGATGACGATGACCGTCCGTCCTGCCTTGATGGCGTCGATGCTGGCTTTAATCTGTTCGGTGGCAATGGCGTCCAGGCTGGCAGTCGGCTCATCCAGGAAAATAATCGGTGGATTTTTGAGAAACATGCGGGCAATGGCAATGCGCTGTTGCTGGCCTCCACTGAGCTGGAGTGCATTGGTCTGGAAGCCATCAGGCAGTTCCATGACTTGATCGTAGATGTAGGCCTGCCTGGCGGCCATGGTCACTTGTTCAAAACTGGCTGAAGGATTGCCATAGCGGATATTCTCTTCAATCGATCCGCTGAAAATGTGGTTCTTTTGCAATACCAGACCGATTTTCTCTCGCATCCAGTGTGTGTCCCAGTCCTTCAGATCCCGACCGTCCAGCTGTATGGAGCCAGTGTCTGGGTGGTAGAATTTGTCCAGCAGGTTGATGACGGTACTTTTGCCGGCTCCGCTCAGACCGACCAGCGCCGTGATTTTCCCGGCCGGGATGTGCATATTCACGTCGAACAGAGCCTGTGTGCCATTGCTGTAGGTGAAATTGACACCCGACAGGACAATGTCTCCTTCGATCTGATCGGGCCGATAGCTGCCGCTGTCCTCCTTTTCTCCGTCAGCCTGCAGGATGCCGAAAAAGCCTTCGGCATAGATCAGGGCGTCGTTCATGTCGTCATAGATGCGGTGAAGCTGTCGGATAGGGGCACTGACATTGGCGAAAAGCATGACATGATACATGATTTTCCCGATACTCATGCCCGGGTAGCCGCTCAGGACCAGATAGGCTGTCAATATGATGATCAGTACAGTGCCGATCTGTTCGAAAAAACTTTTCAATCCGTTGAACAGATAGCTCTGCCGTCGAATATCCAGCTGGCGTTCTGTCATCGCCTCCTGCACCCCTGCCTGCCGCCGGGCTTCTATGTCTTCCCTGTTGAAGGACTTGATGACGCTGATGCTCTCAATCATGCCAAGAATACCTTGGCTGACAGCCTGATGGCTGCTGAAAAT
The DNA here is from genome assembly GCA_017464285.1 of Bacteroidales bacterium. Classification (GTDB taxonomy): domain Bacteria; phylum Bacteroidota; class Bacteroidia; order Bacteroidales; family UBA1402; genus UBA1757. The sequence continues at coordinate 34,514 of JAFUDT010000006.1, forward strand.
GCTGCGTCTTCCGCCTTTCATGCGCCGGGCCTGGATATAGGTGAGGTAAAAATAGATAGGGACGATGCAGAGAGCGACCAGTCCGACATAGACATTGGCCATGAACATGAGTATCAGCGCCAGAGCGGCACTGGTAAACAGGGGCAGGATTTCGATGAAGAAATTATTGACCGTATTGCTCAGACTCATGATGCCCCTGTCTATCTTCGACTGCAGTTTTCCGGTCTCGTTGCCTTCCTGTGAGAAGAATGCCATACGGAAAGACAGCATCTGATCGACCACTTTGAGCGACAGGTCCCGGCTGACCAGAATGCGCATTCTCTCTCCGAAATAGCGCTGAAAGAAAGTGACCAGCGTGGCGATGACCTCCTTGCCCAGCAAAATGCAGCTGATCAGCAGAAGAATCCTGGCCGCCTCGGCCCACAGAAGGGGCTGCTGCTGTATCAGCGCGTTGATGGCATCGACAGCCCGGTCGAGCACGACAGCGTTGACCTGGGCCATGAGAGAACCCAGAAAGGTCAGGACAATGGTCACTGCAATGAGCCATTTATAGGGCTTGACGTAAGGTATCAGATTACGTAGCAGGTCCAGCAGGCTCATCTTGTCAGGTCCGGCTGTTTCAGCTTTCCTGACAGATGCCTGGGTCGGAGAGTCGACTGGGCGGCAGGCAGAATGGAAAATCGACATGGCCGTTGAGGATAAAAAAGGTCGATCCTTTTTGGGGAGGACCGACCTTTTGGAGGGGAATAAGAGGGCTATTCGTTCATCAGCAGGCGCATGATGGTGCAGGCCGACTTGGCCACCGGCGAACCGGGACCGAAGATGGCGGCCACACCGGCCTTGTACAGGAAATCATAGTCCTGAGCGGGGATAACACCGCCGGCAATGACCATAATATCCTCACGGCCCAGACGCTTGAGTTCGGCAATCACCTGGGGAATCAGCGTCTTATGGCCGGCTGCCAGCGAAGAGACACCCAGTACGTGGACATCGTTTTCTACTGCCTGCTTGGCAGCTTCTTCCGGAGTCTGGAACAGCGGACCCATATCCACGTCGAAACCACAGTCGGCATAACCGGTGGCAACGACCTTGGCACCGCGGTCGTGTCCGTCCTGACCCATCTTGGCCACCATGATACGGGGCTGGCGGCCTTCTTTCTTGGCAAATGCTGCCGTCAGACGCTGGGCTTCCTTGAAGTCGTCGTCGTTCTTAGTCTCTGCTGCGTACACGCCTGAAATAGTTCTGATGGTTGCTTTATAACGCCCTACCACGGCTTCGCAGGCATCGCTGATTTCGCCCAGGGAGGCGCGGACAGCGGCTGCCTTGACAGCCAGGTCGAGCAGGTTGTCTTCCGATTTCTTTCCGTCGGCAAATTCCTGCACGCATTTGGTGATGCGGGCCAGGGCCTCCTTGACGGCGGTCTCGTCGCGATGGGCACGGAGCTCCTTCAGACGGGCAATCTGCTGTTCGCGGACAGCCGTGTTGTCGATTTCAAGGATATCGATGGGATCCTCGTGCTCGAGACGGTATTCGTTGACGCCGATAATCTTCTGCGAACCGGAGTCGATACGGGCCTGAGTGCGGGCAGCAGCCTCTTCGATACGCATTTTGGGGATGCCGGTTTCGATGGCGGCAGCCATGCCTCCCAGTTTTTCGACTTCCTGGATGTGCGACCAGGCTCTTTCGGCAATTTCCTGCGTCAGTTTCTCTACATAGTAGGAGCCGGCCCAGGGGTCGATCTGCTTGCAGACCTTAGTCTCTTCCTGAATGTAAATCTGGGTGTTGCGGGCAATACGGGCGGAAAAATCGGTGGGCAGGGCGATGGCCTCGTCCAGCGCATTGGTATGCAGGCTCTGGGTGTGTCCCAGGGCGGCGCCCATGGCCTCGATGCAGGTACGACCCACATTGTTGAAGGGATCCTGTTCGGTCAGCGACCAGCCGGAGGTCTGCGAGTGGGTACGCAGGGCCAGCGACTTGGGGTTCTTGGCGTCGAAGCTCTTGACAATCTTGGCCCAGAGCATACGACCGGCACGCATCTTGGCAATCTCCATGAAATGATTCATTCCGATAGCCCAGAAGAACGACAGACGAGGTGCAAAATCATCGACGTTCATACCGGCGTTGACACCGGCACGAAGATACTCCAGACCGTCGGCCAGGGTGTAGGCCAGTTCGATATCATCCGTGGCACCGGCTTCCTGCATGTGATAGCCCGAAATGGAGATGGAGTTGAACTTCGGCATATTCTTCGAGGTATATTCGAAGATGTCGGCGATAATTTTCATCGAGAATTTGGGCGGATAAATGTAGGTGTTGCGCACCATGAATTCCTTCAGGATATCGTTCTGGATGGTACCGGCCATCTCTTCGAGCTTGGCACCTTGCTCCAGTCCGGCATTGATGTAGAAGGCCAGGATGGGCAGTACAGCCCCGTTCATGGTCATCGAGACGGACATTTTGTTCAAGGGGATACCGTCGAACAGAACTTTCATGTCTTCGACCGAGCAGATAGATACACCGGCCTTGCCCACATCACCCACGACACGGGGATGGTCGGCATCGTAGCCGCGGTGGGTGGCCAGGTCGAAAGCGACCGACAGACCTTTCTGGCCGGAGGCCAGGTTGCGGCGGTAGAAGGCATTCGACTCTTCTGCGGTGGAGAATCCGGCATACTGACGGATGGTCCATGGGCGCAGGGGATACATGGCACTGTACGGACCGCGCAGGAAGGGAGGAATACCGGAAGCATAGTTCAGGTGCTCCATGCCCTCGAGGTCTTCTTTGGTGTATATGGGCTTGACGGGAATCTGTTCCGGGGTCAGCCAGTTGGCGCTGTTGTTGCCCTCGACTTTGCTGGCAGCAACTTTTTTAATGTCTATGTCTTTGAAATTGGGTTTCATTGCTGCAAGTTATTTAAGGAGTCGTTCATTGAATTTCTGAAGGGTCTCGAGGACATTCACGCGGACGTGGATGTAGTTGTCGATGCCCAGCTTCTGCAGATCTTCCATGCAGGCAGGAGCACCGGCCACGACAAAGAGTTCTTTGGCATCCTTGAGGATCTCCCAGGCCTGAGGTGCGAATTCGGCATACTCATCGTCGCTCGAGCAGAGCACGATGATGTCGGCACCGGCCTTGCGGGCAGCCTCGATTCCATCGGCTACGGTCTTGAAACCGTTGTTGTCGATGACTTTGTAGCCGGCGCAGGCAAAGAAATTGCAGGAGAACTGCGAACGGGCCAGACGCATGGCCAGGTTACCGATGGTCAGCATGAAAGCGACAGGCTGATGAGCGGAGGCTTCGGTGGCCAGACGCAGCTCTTCAAACTGTTCGGCGGCACGCAGGGTGGGCAGGACAGGCAGCCGTTCACCGTCCTGGGCCTGGCAACTGCAGCAGCATTTGTCTTCTTTGACAATCTTGCCTTCGGTTTTCTCGTTGAAGTTCGGGAACTGGTTGGTGCCGAGCAGCGTCTCCTTACGCTTGGCGACATTGCCCAGACGGGCTTTCAGATTCTCCTGCATGGCAGCCTGAACCTGACCGGTCTTGACCATCTCGAACATGCCGCCCTTGTCCTGAATGTCCAGGAACAGCTTCCAGGCCTGCTCGGCGATGTTGGCTGTGAGATTCTCCAGATAGTAGGAGCCGGCGGCCGGATCGACCACCTTGTTGAAATGGGCCTCTTCCTTGAGCAGCAGCTGCTGGTTACGGGCAATGCGCTCCGAGAAGTCGTCGGCCTGCTTGTAGGTGACGTCGAAAGGCGTGACAACGATTTCATTGACACCGGCAATGGCAGCCGACATGCTTTCCGTCTGGCTGCGGAGCAGGTTGACGTAGGCGTCGAAGACAGTCATGTTGAAACGGGAGGTCTCGGCTGAGACTTCCATCTTCATGGCGCAGGGGCAGTATTTGCCGTCCACCTTTTCACATGAGCAGCTTTCGCCGCAGTTGCAGACCGGTTCATACTGCCGGACGATCATGGCCCAGAGCATTCGGGCAGCGCGGAATTTGGCGATTTCCATGAAGTAGTTGCCACCGACACCCATGGTGAACTTTATCGCCTTACCGGCAGTGGCGGCATCGATACCGGCCTCGGTGAGCATTTCCATATACTGGTTCCCCCAGGCAAGGGCATAGCCCAATTCCTGTGCACAATAGGCACCGGCGTTGTTCAGGGAGACAGAATTGACACCCACCACGCGGTATTTAGGCAGTACAGCAGCAGCTTTGACGGCAGCGACTGTCTTTTCGGCCACCATTTCCTTGGAAAGGTTTTTGCCTTTGGTCAGCATTTTGTTGATAGGATCCACATTGATGCTGCCACAGACTGTTTTCAGGTCGTAACCCTGTGTCTGATAGTAGGCAGCCAGCAGCCCGATGAGCTCCTCTGTCTTGCTCCCGCAAATAGTGAAATTAAGAGGAATGATATCGGCCCGGATACCCCTGAGCAAGGTGGCGATATATTCGGCCGACAACTGCTGTCTGTCAAGCTTGAATCCCAGGGAATCAACCCCTTTCATCAGGATGTCAAGAGCCTTGGCATTGGCGGCCTTGGCATCTTTGGCACAGAGGTTCTGGCGTACTCTCCACTCATTGTCGGTTTTTGTTCCGCGGACGAAGGGATATTTACCGGGGGCGGAGTCGGTGGTCTGCAGTCCTTCGAGATCTTCCTGACGATAGAAGGGCTGCACCTTGAAGCCTTCGTCAGTTCTCCATACAAGTTTCTTCTCGAAATCGGCACCTTTCAAATCCTGGATAATTTTATCCTTCCAGGCTTCGGTCGAAACCGGTGGAAATTCCGAGAAAAGTTTCTCTTTGCTATTTGCCATAATATCAATAATATAATGAATAATACCTTTTCGTTTTCATTACCGCGGACTGATGCGCAGAGTAAACGCAAAGTTACTTCCAAACGACTGAATAACAAAATATTTTTTGTATTTCTATGCGGCAGGATTTCTGCCAAAGCCTCTGTGTTTTAGGGAAGGTTGTCAAGCCTGAGGGGAATCCTGTGAAAGCAGTTCTAAGGCTGTGTCGGGGCTGAGCCAGCGATATTCCTTGTCGCGACGGAACCACGAGAGTTGTTTGCGGGCGTATTTGTGGGTGTTGAACTGAATGCGGGCAACGGCCTGCTCGCGGGTGGTCTTACCGTCGAAATAGTCGAACATCTCGCGGTAGCCGACGGTATTGAGTGCATTCAGATGCCGCCAGGGCAGCAGACGGCGGGCTTCCTCTTCCAGCCCCTGGTCCATCATCTGCTCCACACGCCGGTCGATGCGCCGGTAGAGCTCTTCTCGTTCGCAGTTCAGACAGTATTTGACAATCTTAAAATCCCGGACTTTAGGGGTTTTCAGCCGGAATTCGGAATAGGGCCGGCCGGTCATCAGGCAGATTTCCAGGCCATGCAGCACCCGTTTGGGATTGCGTCTGTCGACTTCGCGGTAATAGACCGGGTCGAGCAGGCGCAGCTGGGCGAGAATGTCGTCCAGGCCGTTCTGCTCGTAGCGCTGCAGCAATTCGCGGCGCAAGTCGGCATCAACGTCCGGCATGTCGTCGATACCCCGGCAGACAGCATCGATATAGAGCATGGAGCCGCCGCACATAAGCAGGTATTTGTGGTCTTGAAACAGTCGGGCCGTCAGGCTCAGTACATCGCTTTCAAAACGGGCGGCACTGTAATAGTCGTGGATGGACAGCTGACCGACGAAATAGTGGGGTACCTGCCTGAGTTGTTCCTCGGTAGGGGCGGCCGTGCCGATACGCATCTCGCGGTACATCTGACGCGAGTCGCAGGATAAAACAGGGGAGTCCAGCCGGCGGGCCAGCTCCAGGCTGAGCTGTGTCTTGCCCACACCAGTGGGCCCGGTCAGTACAATCAAGGTCTTCATGACAGGTCTGTCGTGAATGCCCCCGGAGAATCAGAAATCGTCCATTGAGATGCCGGCTTCGCCGAAATCGCCGCCAAGGCCTTCGTTGAAGCCTTCGTTATCGAATTCGTCCTGATCGAATTCGCTGTCTCCGTAGAAATCGTCGTCCAGATCCAGATCGGCCGAGACTTTCTTGGCTGTGGCTTCCGCCTTTTTCTCGAATTCATCGAAGTCGATGTGCTGCTGTGGAGCCTTGCCCGTGGCGCTGATACATTCAGGCTTGGCCTGATGCTTGCCGGGTGTAGTCTCCTCCAGCTCCATGTAGAAACCGCGTTCGGTCAGGTAATCAAACATGAAAATCAGGTGCTGGCCTTCGTCCTCGACGAGTTCGTTAAGGTGAGTCTTGTCCATCACCCAGGAGTCAACTTCCGGATTGGTGTCCATTTCAACCAGGGTTATTTCAACCTCTTTCTCCCAGTTTTCGTCACAGACGAAAAAAGAGGTCATCTCACTCTTGTCATATCCCACACTGTCGAGAATGGCATGATGCAGGTCGATGAACAGCGCCTCGGCATCAATGGTTATTTCTCTTTCAAAGAGATCTGCCTCGTCAGAAAAAATCCGGAATTTGTAAACCATGGCTATGTGATATTTTATAGTACACCGCCTCTGACGATGCCACGCGAAGAGGCGGATACGAAATCGACAATCAGGTTGCGCTCCGGAGTGTCGGGCAACTCTCTTTTGATGTGTTCAAGAGCATCAGTTGTATTCAGTCCGATGGTATAGATGTAGCGATATACATCCTGGATGTTGTGGATCTGTTCGTTGCTGAAATTACGGCGGCGCAGGCCGACAGTGTTCAGACCGCAGTAAGCGGCAGGCTCACGTCCGATGATGGTAAAGGGAGGGATATCCTTGCTGATTCTCGAGCCACCCTGGATCATGCAATGTGATCCGATGTGACTGAACTGATGTACCAGAGCACCGCCACCGATGATGGCCCAGTCTTCTACGACCACCTCGCCGGCCAGCTGTACGGCGTTGGACATAATGATATGATCGTGCAGCAGACAGTCGTGGGCTACGTGGCAATAGGCCATGATCAGACAGTGATTCCCTATGACTGTCTTGCCCTTGGAGGCTGTACCGCGGTGTATGGTGGAGAACTCACGGAAATTATTGTTGTCGCCGATTTCGACGGTAGTTTCCTCGCCGTGGAATTTCAGGTCCTGGGGAATGCCGCCGATGACAGCATGATGGAAGACATTGTTGTTGCGGCCCATGCGCGTCCCTGACAGGATGCAGGCATGAGGATAGATGTGGCAGTTGTCGTCGATGACGACATTTTTGTCGATATAAGCAAAGGGTTCGACGATGACATTGGCACCAAGTTGGGCTTCCGGGTGGATAAATGCAGTAGTGTTCATTGCCCTGTCTTTTTATATTACATTCAGGTTATTGCTGGTCAATTATTTCCCGGCGAATGAGCCGGGCCAGCTGGTTGTTGATTTTATGCCCCGGCCGCATGGCGATGATATGCCCCATCAGGGGCTTGCCTATCAGGGCGATGTCGCCCGTCAGGTCCAGCAACTTGTGCCGGGCAGGCTCGTTGTCGAACAGCAGCGGCCGGTTGTTGATGTATCCCAGCTTGTCGGCCGGTTTGTGAGGCACCTTCATGATGTCGGCTATCCGGTCGAGTTCTTCCTGTGGAATGGCCTGGTCGTAGATAACCAGGGCATTGTCCAGATCACCGCCTTTGATGAGATTGTGCTTGAGCAGCAGCTCGATTTCTCTGACAAAGACGAAGGTACGGCAGGGCGCGATTTCACGTCCGAAGTCCTCCATGCGGGTAAGTCGGGCGTATTGGTTGTAGAGTATCGGAGACTTGAAACCGATCAGGCAAGTGATGCTGAAACTGTCGTAGGGCAGAATGACCAGTGAGGCTCCCGTTTCGGGATCGCTGACCTCTACCTTACGACGGACGATATAGTAGTCCTTGTCTTCGTCCTGCTCCTGCATTCCCGCCGCCTCGATGCCTTTTGAAAACTCGATGGCGCTACCGTCGAGAATCGGAATCTCAGGACCGTTTACATCAATCAGACAGTTGTCTATACCGGAAGCATACAGAGCTGCGCAGGCGTGTTCGATGGTGCTGACGGAGACCCCGTCCTTGACCAGCACGGTCCCCCGTTCCGTTTGTTCGACAAATTCTGCCAGAGCTTTCAGTTCGGGCTTGCCTTCCAAATCGGTCCGTCTGAATCGGATGCCGCTGCCGGCCGGAGCCGGTTGGAAGGTGGCGGTAAGTAGCAAGCCTGTATGCAATCCTTTGCCGGATACGCTGAAAGCGCGTTTCAGAGTCAGTTGTCGAGCCATTTTATTCTGCTTGTTTTGTTTTGAGTTCGTTCAGTTCTTTGCGGAGCTTTTGGATTTCGGCCTGCAGGTCGGGCAGCTTGCGGAAGACCGTATAGCTGCGGAGGTATTGTTTGACGGGCATGGCCGGTGAGCCCAGATAGGGCGAAGTATTGTCGGTGATATCGGAAATAATACCTGTCTGGGCGGCCAGGACTGTCCCGTCGCTGACGTGCAGATGTCCCGCTACGCCGACTTGGCCTGCGATAGTGCAGCGGCTGCCGATTTTGGTGGAACCGGCAATGCCGCTCTGGGCGGCCATGACGGTATGTTCCCCGATCTCCACATTGTGGGCTATCTGGATGAGGTTGTCAATCTTGGCCCCCTTGTGTACAATGGTCGATCCCATGGTGGCTCGATCGACCGTGGTGTTGGCGCAGATTTCCACGTTGTCTTCGAGGATGACATTGCCAATCTGCGGGATTTTTTTGTAAGAACCGTCTGCCTGCGGGGCGAAGCCGAATCCGTCAGCTCCGATGACGGCCCCCGAATGGAGGATGCAGTTGTCGCCGATGATACATTCATGATAGATTCTGACCCCCGGGTAGATGATGCAGTTGCGTCCGATGCGTACATGGTCGCCGATATAGACCTGCGGATAGATCTGAGTCGAATCGCCTATCTGCACCTCTTCCTCAATGACGGCATAGTGGCCCACATAGACATCTTCGCCCAGCTGGGCCGATGCAGAGATGAAGGCATTCGTATCAATGCCTTTGCGGTGGGGCTTGTACTGCTCGACAAGCATCAGTAGCTGCGAAAGGGCGGCATAGGCGTTGCTTACCCGAATCAGGGTCGCGGCAACGGGCTTCTCCGCGATAAAATCCTTGTTTACCAAAACGATGCTGGCTTTGGTCTCGTAAATATAGTGAGTGTATTTTGGATTGGACAGAAAGGACAACCCTCCTGGTTTCCCTTCCTCGATTTTTGTGAATGTGCTGACTTTGGTTTCGGGATTACCTTCAACGGTTCCTGATAGAAAAGTCGCAATCTGTGCGGCGCTAAACTCCATTTTTTCTGTATTTCCTCGTAATGCCTCCTGTCGGGTAGTCGGCTTATGTCAACCTTTCGGCTGCTTCTTTTTCAAGAAGCAAAGATACAAATAAGCCCAGAACGCTACAAAAGAATCGGATTCTATGATATTTTTTCTTATCTGCTGTTCTTTTAACTGTTCGTGTCGCCGGTACACCTCAGATAGGCATAGGCATGTTTCCTGGCTTTTTTCGACAAAACGTCAATGTTGAGAATGTCCGAAGCCTGGGTGACGGGACGTATGGTCCCGTCGTTATAGAGAATCTCAATGTCATAGTCGTTGTTGTCGTAAATCTTGTTGCTCACATCGTTGCTGGCGGTCAGATAACTGGCCTCGTGCTGCGAAATTCCCAGACATGAAGCCAGTTGGTTCAGATCGCGGGCAATACGTTCGGCCGAAGGCGCTTTCTCGGTAAGCTCCATCTTGAACAGCCGTCGGTTGAGCAGCCCGCCGCAGAGGGTGGAAAGTACCTTGTCGGGATGCTGCTGCCAGGCTTTTACAGCAGCCCAGACATCGTAATCATCGAGGGCCAGGAAGTAGTCGAGCGAAGTTTCGTTGATCTCTCCTTTCTGCAGGTGCCCTTCCAGAAAATAGGTCAAGGCGGGAGAGGCCGTCAGTTGCTCGCCTTCACCTGTCAGTTCCTTGGCCCGGCGAAGCAGATTGACCAGCATTTTTTCGGCGGCCAGCGAGGTCTTGTGCAGATATACCTGCCAGTACATCAGCCGCCTGGCCATCAGAAAATTCTCAATCGAATAGATGCCCTTGGCTTCGACCACCAGCCGGTCATCGACCACATTGAGCATCTTGATGATGCGGGCCGAGTCAATGTTGCCTTCGACTACCCCCGTGAAAAAACTGTCGCGGCAGAGATAGTCGAGCCGATCCACATCCAACTGGCTGGAAATGAGCTGATGCAGAAAACGCTTCGGATAGTGGTCGGTAAATATGCTGATGCAGGTGTCCAGGCGGCCTTCCAACTCCCTGTTGAGACGTTCCATGAGACGGAGCGAAATCTCCTCGTGGGAGACCTCGTTGTAGAGCACCGACTCCAGTACGTGCGAAAAAGGCCCGTGCCCGATATCGTGCAGCATGACGGCCGCTGTCAGGCCTTCTGCCTCACAGTCGGTAATCTCGTGGCCTTTGGCCCGCAGTTGCGTGATGGCCTCCGTGACCAGATACATGGCTCCGGTGATATGCTGGAAACGGCAGTGGGTGGCCCCGGGGTAGACCATCGACGAAAGTCCCAGCTGCTTGATCCGGTTCAGGCGGTACAGATAGGGATGCTGATAGACTTCATAGAGGAAGCCGGTCGGCAGGTTGATGAACCCGAAAACCGGATCGTTGATGATTTTTCGTTTGATGCCCATGGTTCAGAAGATCATTTTGAGCTGTTCCGACATGTCGTGCTGCAGCTTTTGAGCCTCACTGCGGGCAGCTTGGGCGAAATCTTTCCCGTCGGAAGCATACAGAATCTGACGGGAGGCGTTCACAATGAGTCCGCAGTCGCGGGTCATGCCATATTCAACGACCTCCTTGAGGCTGCCGCCCTGGGCTCCGACACCGGGAACCAGCAGGAAATGATCCGGAGCGATGGCGCGAATATCCGAGAAAAGCGGTCCGCGGGTAGCCCCTACGACGTACATCATGGCCTGGTCGTCAGCCCACTGGCGGGACTGGCGGATGACTTTTTCAAACAGCCGTTCACCTTGGGCATCTGCCGTCAGCTGAAAATCCATCGACCCTTTATTGGAGGTCAGGGCCAGCAGGATGACCCATTTGCCGGGATAGCCGAGGAAGGGCCTGACGCTGTCTTCACCCATGTAGGGGGCCACCGTCACGGCATCGACATCCAGCTGTTCAAAAAACGAGCGGGCATACATTTGCGAAGTGTTGCCGATATCGCCGCGTTTGGCATCGGCGATGATGAACTGTTCGGGATAATTGTCCCGAATGTACCTGACGGTTTTCTCCAGAGAGGTCCAACCCTTCAGCCCGGCGCATTCGTAGAAGGCCAGGTTGGGCTTGTAGGCGATGCACAGATCGGCCGTGGCATCGACTATGGCCTTGTTGAAGGCAAAAACGGGATCTTCTTCTGTGAGCAGAAGAGAGGGAATGCGCTTGATGTCTGTGTCCAGGCCAACGCAGAGAAAAGACCTTTTGGCCTTGATGTTGGCGATGAGGCTGTTTTTATCCATGTCAGAGTTCGCTGGCTTTGAGGCGTTCCGCATTCTCGGCTATGGTCAGCTGGTCGATAATGCCCTGCAGATCTCCGTCGAGTACGGCGCTCAGGTTATATAAAGTCAGGTTGATACGATGGTCGGTAACACGGGCCTGCGGATAGTTGTAAGTGCGTATCTTGGCAGAACGGTCGCCCGTGGAGACCATGGTCTTGCGTTTGCTGGTGATGTCGTCCAGGTATTTCTGATACTCCATGTTGTAGATGCGGGTACGGAGTTCCTGGAAGGCCCTGGCCTTGTTCTTGAGCTGGGAACGTTCGTCCTGACACTGTACAACGATGCCCGTCGGGATGTGGGTCAGGCGGATGGCCGAATAGGTGGTGTTGACCGACTGTCCGCCGGCGCCCGATGAACAGAAGGTGTCAATCTTGACATCGGATTCCTTGATCTCGATATCGAACTCTTCGGCTTCGGGCAGGACGGCCACGGTGGCAGCTGAGGTATGGACCCTTCCCTGGGTTTCGGTCTGGGGTACGCGCTGTACGCGGTGTACTCCCGATTCGTATTTCAGGATGCCGTAGACATTTTCACCGCTGACGGTGAAGATGATCTCCTTGTAGCCGCCGGCCGTGCCCGGGTTGCTGTTGGTCACTTCGGTTTTCCAGCCCTTGATTTCGCAGAACTTGGTGTACATGCGGAAAAGATCGCCGGCAAAAATGGCAGCTTCGTCGCCGCCCGTGCCGCCTCGGATTTCGACGATGGCATTTTTGCTGTCCTGAGGATCGGCCGGAATGAGCAGCAGTTTGATCTCCTCTTCGAGCTGAGGCTGTCGTTCCTGGTTGGCATTGAGCTCTTCACGGGCCATTTCCTTGAGGTCGGGATCATTCTCGTTCATCAGGATTTCCTTGGCCTCCTCGATGTTGCGTATCAGGTTGCGGTACTCTTTGCTGGCCTTGACTATGCCGTCGAGCTCCTTATATTCTTTGTTGAGCTTGACATAGCGTTTCATGTCGGACATGGCGTCCGGGGCGGCTATCAGAGCGGATACTTCTTCAAAACGTTGCTGTATCCAGTCGAGTTTTTCCAATAAAGGGTTGCTGGCCATAGGATCAATAGACAAAAGTTCCGTGTTCGCTTTCGATAATCAGCCGGTTGCCCTGTGAACTGGCACCGACATAGCCGATGATGCGGGCCTCGATGCCGAAACTTGCGGCCGTCTTGACGACCTGGTCGGCATATTCGGCACCGAGATAGATTTCCATGCGGTGACCCATGTTGAAAACCTTGTACATTTCCTGCCAGTCGGTGCCCGACTGTTCCTGGATAATGCGGAACAGCGGAGGGACAGGGAACATATTGTTCTTGACGATTTTCTTGTCGTGGACAAAATGCAGTATCTTGGTCTGGGCACCGCCCGTGCAGTGAATCATGCCATGAATCTGCGGCCGCAGCTCATCAAGCAGCTTCTTGACGATCGGGGCGTAGGTACGGGTGGGCGAAAGCACCAACTGTCCGGCATCCACTCCCGTCAGGCCTTCAATGGCATCAGTCAGCCGGAGCTTGCCGGCATAGACCAGCTCTTCAGGAGTGGCCCGGTCGTAGCTTTCGGGATATTTTTCAGCCAGGTATTTGGCGAAGACATCATGCCGGGCCGAAGTCAGACCGTTGCTTCCCATGCCGCCATTGTAGTGCTGCTCGTAGGTGGACTGCCCGAAGGAGGCCAGCCCGACAATGACATCTCCGGCCTGAATACGGGCATTGTCGATAACATCGCTTCGTTTCATACGGCAGGTCACCGTGCTGTCGACAATGATGGTACGGACCAGATCGCCCACATCGGCCGTCTCGCCGCCTGTGGCATGGATGCCGATACCCATGTCGCGCAGGCGGCAGAGCAGTTCGTCCGTGCCGTTGATAATGGCCGAAATCACTTCGCCGGGTATCAGATGCTTGTTGCGACCGATGGTCGAGGACACCAGAATGTTATCGACGGCACCCACGCAGAGCAGGTCGTCGATGTTCATGACAAGAGCGTCCTGGGCTATTCCTTTCCAGACGGACAGGTCGCCGGTTTCCTTCCAGTAGAGATAGGCCAGGGAGGATTTGGTACCGGCCCCGTCGGCATGCATGATGTTACAGTAGGCCGGATCTCCGCCCAGGATATCGGGAATGATCTTGCAGAATGCCTGAGGATACAAGCCTTTGTCGATATTCTTGATGGCGTTGTGGACGTCTTCCTTGCCGGCCGAGACGCCGCGTAGCTGATAGCGCTGATCGTTCATGAGGCTTAGCGGGTTTTCAGATAGTCGCGTACATTCTTTTCGATGCGGGCCGGAATGTCGTTGCAGACGGCGGGCCGGAATTTTTCGCCCGTCACATGCTCGTAGAGCTCGATATAGCGCTCGCTGACACTCTGGGCGTAGGCATCGGTGATTTCAGGCATGACCTGTCCGGGCTCGTTCATGAAGTTGTGTTCGATGAGCCACTGGCGGACAAACTCCTTGGACAGCTGACGCTGAGGCTCCCCTTTGGCCAGCTTCTCCTCGTAACCCTCGGCATAGAAATAACGGCTGGAGTCGGGAGTGTGGATTTCATCGATGAGAAAGACCTTGCCGTCGCGTTTGCCGAATTCATATTTGGTATCGACCAGAATGAGTCCCTGGCGGGCGGCGATTTCCTGCCCGCGGGCAAAGATGCGGCGGGTATAGTCTTCCATGACGGCGTAGTCTTCGGCACTGACCAGCCCCTGGGCGATGATCTCTTCGCGTGATATGTTCAGGTCGTGACCTTCGTCGGCCTTGGTGGTGGGAGTGATGATGGGCTCGGGAAAGCGTTCGTTCTCCTTCATGCCGTCGGGCAGTTTCACACCGCAGAGTTCACGGCAGCCGTTCTTGTATTCCCGCCAGGCAGAGCCGGTCAGGATGGAGCGGATAATCATTTCCACCCGGAACCCTTCGCATTTCAGCCCTACGGTGACCATGGGATCGGGCGTGGCCAGCTTCCAGTTGGGGCAGATGTCGGCCGTGGCATCCAGAAACTTGGCGGCAATCTGGTTCAGTACCTGGCCTTTGTAGGGAATACCCTTGGGCAGGATTACGTCAAAGGCGGAGATTCGGTCAGTGGCCACCATCACCAGCAGATCATCACCGATATTGTAAACATCACGGACTTTACCGTGGTAGACAGATTTCTGGCCTTCAAACTGAAAGTCGGTTTTTGTTACAGCATTCATATTGTTTATTCGTTGGTTTGATTCTCGTTGGGGAGCACAGCCGGCCGGTCTTTTTCGCGGTACTGCTCATAGGCTTCCACAATGCGCTGCACCAGCTTATGACGTACAATGTCCCTCTTGTCGAATTCGATTGTCGAGATGCCCTTCACTCCCTCCAGTACTCTCAGTGCATGTGTCAGGCCGGAAGTGGCGGAGGCCGGCAGATCAATCTGCGTCAGGTCGCCGGTGACAATCATCTTGGTATTCATGCCCATGCGTGTGAGGAACATCTTAATCTGGTGGACGGTCGTGTTCTGGGCTTCGTCCAGGATGACCACGGCATCGCTCAGGGTACGCCCGCGCATGAACGCCAGAGGAGCTATCTGAATGAGGCGGTTTTCCATGAATTCGCGCAGCTTGGCTGCCGGTATCATATCTTCCAATGCGTCGTAGAGCGGCTGCAGGTAGGGGTCGATCTTGTCTTTCATGTCGCCGGGCAGGAAGCCGAGTTTCTCTCCTGCCTCGACGGCCGGCCGGCTAAGAATGATCTTGCGGACTTCTTTGTTCTTGAAAGCCTTGACGGCAAGGGCAATGGCCGTATAGGTCTTGCCCGTACCGGCCGGCCCTACGGCAAAGAGCAGGTCGTTTTCATCGTAGGCCTTGACCAGTCGGCGCTGGTTGACGGTACGGGCCACGATGGGCTTGCCTGACATGCCGTACAGGATGAGGTTGTCCTGCCGGATTTCGACAGGCTTTTTGCCCTGGACGATGTCCAGGATATTCTCCTCGCTGAGCTGGTTGAACTCGTTGCCATGCTGTTGCAGGACTTTGACCGTCTCTTCGAAACGGACTGTCTCAGCCTCGTCGCCCAAAACCTTGAGCACGTTGCCCCGAGCCACTATCCTGAGCTTCGGAAACAAAGTTTTCAGCAACTGTATGTTGCTGTTGTTCACGCCGCAAAAGAGGATGGGATCGACCTGGTCGAGTATCAGAATCCGTTCAATCATCTCACGTGGAAATATGCCGCGAAATTACACATAAGTTTTGTAAACGGCAAGGCTGCCCGGACGATACAAAAGCAGAGCGCCGACAGCCCTGCCGGGCTGAAGGCGCTCCTGTCTTCCTGATGTATGAAAATAAAACTAACGCTCTTTGTAAGAATCGGTTACGGCAAAGTTGAAAGTCCGGGTCAGCGAGATGCCCTGTCCGTTGGAGCAGGTGACATCGACACTGTACAGCCCGGGTTTCCCAGGTG
This sequence comes from Bacteroidales bacterium, assembly GCA_017464285.1. GTDB lineage: Bacteria > Bacteroidota > Bacteroidia > Bacteroidales > UBA1402 > UBA1757. Next base: position 50,463 of record JAFUDT010000006.1, read on the forward strand.
CAGCAAAGGTCATTTCGTCGCCGGCGCTGCGCTGCAGCCTGACCCCTTTGGCCTTGGAGACTTTAAGGTTGAGGTTTTTGTCATAGCCGGCGAAGAAGGTCTTCATGTCGAGTGTCTTCTGTTGGCCGGGAATCATAGTGAAGTGTGGTTCGGCCAGCCAGTTCAGATATTCCTCCAGGTCGGTGTAGCCGTCGTTGTCCCGGTCATCGCTGTTGTTGGCCTTTTGCGGATCGGTACCGCAGAGCTGTTCAAACCAGTTGGGGATACCATCCTGGTCGCTGTCCCAACCGGCAGGGCGGGCAGCCTTGACAATGCCCAGTTTCTCCATGTCGAAGCCCTCGCAGCCCTCGTCCTCTTCCGAATCGATCAGACCGGGCTTGCCGCTGCGGCTGCCCTTGGTCGAGCTGGTGCCTTCAAGCGTCTCACGGATCATACGCTGGTCGTGCAGGTCGAGGACTGGCTGGTTGCAGCCGACGTCCGACAAGACGTTGTGCCAGGCAGCCTGGGCCGACTCGACGTTACCCTCGGGATTGAAGAAATCATAGGGTTTGTCCACGAAGACTTCCCAATCCACTTTCTGACCGCCGGAAACGGAATACTTGTAGGTGTCGCCCAGGGCGTCCTGTGTCTTGGAACCGTCGCGGTTCTCGCGGATATTGCCGCTGACATAGTAAGCCTGGGAACCCTTGCCTGTGCCTTCGAGCTGGGCATTCAGCAGGAAAGGCCAGGTGGTGGCGGGCCCCATCTTGTAGTAGTTGTTGACAAAGTTGCCTTCGTGCGTGCCGCCGTCGGTGGCGCGGCCGCCCCAGTTGTAGCAGACATTGTTGTAGAGGTCGTGGTGGCCGTCATAGAAACCGGCACCGTCCAGACCGCCGCTCAGACTCCAGTTACGGCCTTCGTTGTGGACCATCAGATTGTGATGGAAGGAACCGGCCACACCGCCGCTCGACCCGCCGCCGATGGTGGCGGCATAACCGTGGGTCTTGCCGCTCTGATAGTGAGGATGCTCAGCGATATTCAATGCCTCCGAAATCATGGTGCGCTGTAGGGTGAGCGTCTTGGCATTGCGGGAGCTGAAGCCCTCGTCGATGGTCCAGCTGATGGAGCAGTGATCCATGATGGCGTGTTCGCTGCCGGCCATGCCCATTCCGTCCAGACCGTTGCCGCTGGCTGTGGCCAATACACCGTCGGAGTTGATGTGTCCCAGTCTCATACGCATAAAGCGGGTGATGCCGTCGTTGGTCATGCCGAAGGGAGCACCGCGCAGCATGATGCCGTTGCCCGGAGCTGTCTGGCCGGCTACGGTGATATATTTTTCGGAACAGGAAAGGCGAGCCTTGAGCTCGATGACCCCGGCTACATCAAAGACGATGGTGCGGGGACCGCTCAGTTTGGATATCCCATAGCGGAAGCTGCCCGGTTGCGGGTCTCTGGGATTATCTTCGAGCGAGGTGACATGGTAGACCACCCCGTCACGTCCGCCGATGGCGAAACGTCCGTGTCCTTCTGCGCCGGGGAAGGCCAGCCTTCTGGGACGGAAGGCCCAGATATCACCCTGATGAATCTTTCCGGAGGCGTCTTCTTCATCGATGCGCCAGAAATAGGGCTGGTTGGCATTGACTTTTTCGCGGACGGCATAGGTCGTGAGAGCTCCGTGACGTTGGCCGGCAGCAGCCGGAGTGGCTTTCAGGACGGCAATCTCCGACATTTTTTCGGCCTCGGTGCCGAAATAGACATGATGCTTGACGGCCGAAGCGGCTGCTGTCCACGAGAGTTTGATGCTGCCTTTGTCTGCGTCTGCATGCATGTCCTGATCGGCGGGACTGGGATTGAGCGCCACCTTTTCATAGTCGCTCTGATCGATGAGCAAGGCATTGAGGCTGATCGAAGTAGTGCCGTAGCTTTGGCCGCTCTGCGGTACGGTTACATAGGAAATTCTGACTTTTTCTCCGGCGGCGGTGCGGAAGGTGACGATGGAATGACCGCTCTCGCTGGCCAGCAGTTCACGGTTGGACTGCTTGACGCCGCTCAGCTGCTTTTGGCCGTTGACATAGACATCAATGGCAGGAGCGTCCTGTCCGTCCACATTGTTGTGAAAAGCCTGTACTGAGTGTTCGCCGGGAGTGAAGCCCTCGATGGTCAGGTCAAGCCGGACGGGAGCGGCATTCACTTGTTTGTACGAACGCTGATAGACCACGACGGCATCGCCCACCAGCTTGGCATGGTGAAGTGTAATGCCCGGTTTCCAGTAGTTGGTGGCCAGTACGGTTTCGGCACCGCTTTCGGCGCAGGACAGTGTAAGCGTAAGCTGTCCGAAGGTGGCAGTGGCAGCATTGGCACCCGGATTGACAGGCTGTCCTCTGCGAACTTCCATCTGGCCGATGGGCCAAGGCTGATAGCCCGGTTCCAGCCCTTCGTTATCGGGCCTTCCACTCTTGTTGAAGTCGATCTTCTGTGCCTGAAGTCCTCCGATTCCCAGTAGGAGACAGGCGGCAATAATCATCTTTTTCATTTTCATTTGAAGTCAAATCGAAAAGTATAAACAGTATGAAGTGGCAACTTTATCACTATTTGATTTGAATATATAGCTGACAGAAGGTTTAAGGCAGGCGGTAAAATAACTTTCATTTAGAAAACCATACAAAATTATCAGTACCTTTGCGGTCGTTTTTCAGGCATGTCATGCGCTATTTTATAGAGTTCTCCTACGACGGCACGCACTACCACGGCTGGCAGATACAGCCGGGGCAGGAGACTGTGCAGGAAGTCATGACAGAACGGTTCCGGTGTATTTTCGGGCCCGATTTCTCCCTGACCGCCGCCGGCCGGACCGATGCCGGGGTGCATGCCCGGCAGATGGTGGCCCATTTCGATACGGAACAGCCGGTCGTTGATTTGCCGGCCATGGCCCGCCGGCTGAGCTGGATGCTGCCTGCCGACATTGCCGTGCACAGTCTCCGGCCGGTACGTTCTGATGCCCATGCCCGTTTTGACGCATTGTCGAGAACCTATGAATATCGTTTCAGTCTGGAAAAGGACCCTTTTACCCGGCGCTACACGAGCTTTCTGGTCCATTGTCCCGATGTGGACCTGATGAACCAAGGAGCCCGGGCCCTGCTGGATTACACCGATTTTACCAGTTTCAGCAAACTGCACACCGACGTCAAGACAAACAACTGCCGCATCATGCAGGCCCGATGGGATGTGCGGGGCCCGCTGCTGGTCTTTACCGTCCAGGCCGACCGTTTCCTGCGCAACATGGTGCGGGCCATTGTCGGCACCATGCTTGAATTGGGACGTCATAAAATAGATATTGCCGGGTTCAGGCAGATTATTGAAAGCAAAGACCGCTGCGAGGCAGGTACTTCGGTGCCCGCACAGGGCTTGTTTTTGATGAGGGTGGAATATCCCGAAGATGTTTATCTGATATAAGACTGTCATTATGTGGTTGGTATGTACGGTGGCTTCGGCCATCTTCCTGGGAATGTACGAGGTGTTCAAGAAACTGGCTCTTCGAGGCAATGCCGTGTTGCCCGTGCTGTTTTTGACGCCCGTCTGTTGTACTCTTTTTTTCCTGCCTTGTCTGCTCCTGTCGCGGCTTAGCCCGGAGACGATACAGGACACCGTCTTCTACGTAGGCCTCCTGTCGGGCACGGATCACCTGTATGTGCTCCTGAAATCGGCCATTGTGCTCACCTCCTGGTGCCTGGCCTATTACGCCATGAAAAACCTGCCTATCACGATCGCCTCGCCCGTCAAGTCCACTCAGCCCATGTTTGTGCTGATCGGCGCTTTCATCGTATTTGGAGAGCGGATGAACCTCTGGCAGTGGGCCGGTGCCCTCATCGCCCTGTGCTGTCTGTTTTTCTACTCCCGGGTGGGAGAAAAAGAAGGCATTTCCCTCAGTCACAACAAATGGCTCTGGTGTCTTATCGCCGCCGTTCTCACCGGAGCCGTGAGCGGTCTCTACGACAAGTATATGATGCGCCATTTCGACCGGATGGCCGTGCAGATTTGGTACACTCTCTACCAGATCGGCCTGATGCTGCCCGTCATGCTGGCCTATTTCCGACACGAGCATAAACTGGAAAGGGCGGCTGCCCAAGCCGGCACACCGGTGTCCGTGCCAAAACATAGCCTGGGTATTCCCGGCGGTTTTCAGATGCGCTGGTCCATCATTGGATTGTCGCTGTTTTTGTGTGTGTCGGATTTTCTGTACTTTTATGCGCTGAGCATTCCCGATTCCCTTATCTCCGTGGTCTCGCCCATCCGGCGGTCGGGGGTCATCGTGCCGTTCATTGTCGGGGCCATTTTCTTAAAAGAGAAGAATATCAAGCAGAAGGCCTTGCTGTTGGCAGGAGTGCTCATCGGCATTCTGTGTCTGTATTTCGGGTCGAAGTAAATCAAAAAAAGATGAAGCACCATTCACTCATTCGGATATTGGCCTTCGTGGCCGGGCTCCTCCTGTCGTGGCCGGCGTCGAAGCTGTCTGCCCAGCAGCCGACGATGGCGGGTTGTTTTGAATCCATGCCCGACATTTTTCTGCCCTCATCGAAGAATATGCGTCTGGATTTGCTCGATTTTTTTCGCAATGGCCTCAAATCGACTGTCAAGGGGCCCTTCGACAATCTGATGGAAATAGAGCAACTCTCCGACAGCTATATGCGTCTGACTGTCTCCGGGGCCGGACAGTGGCAGTTCAAGCTCTTGCCGACAGGCCAGGATACCGTTTTCGTACTGGCGGTGATCCAGACCGTGAAGCGTCCGGTAAGCGGCAGCGTGCTGTCGTTTTATACCCCTCGCTGGCAAAAACTCTCCATGCCGGAGGCCCAGCCCGTTTTTACCGCCGCTGAGGCCTGGAAAGAGGAAGTGCTCGACAGTCTGGCGGCAGACTCCTATGCTACCTCTCTGCTGCCGTCGGCCGAGATCAATCCGGCCCAGATAGCCTCGGTTCCTTATTTCGTCTATACCCTCCATTCCGAGGACAATCGCCTGGAAGTCCGCTCGTCGGCATCCGAATATCTCGGAGCGGAAACATACAAAAAGGTCGCAGCGGCTGCTGCGACCCCTCTGGTTTTCGACTGGGACCGGTCAGAACAGGCTTTCCATCGCCGCTGACCTCCCCCGATAAAACTATTTTATCTCAATGACTCCGGCATTGGGCGAGATTCCCAGCGAGCCGTTCTCGAAAACGTACTCTGCCACAAGCTCTCCCTGTTCGTTCCAATGTCTGGCCGGGCCGTCGGCTACATAGCCGATATATTGGCGGTCGCGGTCGCGAGCCGTGGGCAGCAGGCTCCAGCAGGTCTCCGATTTTTTGGCGCCGGAGGGCCAGTAACGGGTCCAGATGCCGGTGTTGGATTGGAGGTCTCTGTCCCAATGCCAGAGCAGACCGCCCTGATTGTTCCAGAAATTCTCGCTGCCGGTCTTACGGCCGTAGCTGTAGGTGACTTCGTGCTGCAGCCGGCCGTCGGGATAATAGTCTTTCATTTCGCCGTCGAGCAGATAGCGGCCGTCGGGCATGATGCGGGCACTCCAGGTAGATTTTATCTGCTTGGTAGCCTTGCCTTTGGCATCGGTATAATACTCGGTATATTGTTTGAGCTCGCCTCCCTCAAGGGCAACCATCGGTGCCCAGACAGTCTCCTCGTCCGACCATACCCAGGCCTCGTTGAACTCGTAGTGCAGGTTGTTGGCATTGGCTGTGGTCAGGACGTGTATCATGCCGTTGTCGCTCTGACGCAAGGTGACATAGCCCAAGGAGGTGTAAGTGAGGCGCGTGGGATTGTTGTGGGGCAGCCCATAGGGGATGGTCTTGATGCGCCAGGTCTGTCCGTTGTCCTTGGAAATGGCCACAAAAGGCTCGTTGCCGTAGGCCCAGCCCTCTGGCGGGTCTTTGTGGTATTTGTGGATATAGGCGTCGGAAACCAGCAGCAGATGGCCTGAAGCCAGCCGAATCATGCTGGGACGCTGGGCGGTGCCGAGCGGTGGAAAGGGCGAAGCCACGCTCTGGCTCCAGGTCAGTCCCCAGTCGGAGGAGGTGTTCTGAGGCGACCAGCCCTCGATGCTGGCATTCTTGCCGCCGATGGAAAGCAGGTTGCCCTGGTCGTCGAGCGGAACGATGGTGGAATGACGGCCGCCGGTGCGTCCGCCCTGGTCCTGCCAATGGATGCCGCCGTCGCTGCTCTTCCACAGGAAACTCTGGGCCCCTTTGCCGTCACAGGCCATATACAGATTGCCCTTCGGATCGGTAAAGGCGTTGCAGATCGGCTGGGCCGTATATAGTGTGGCGGCCGAGTCTAACTGCGGCACGCTGAAGGTCCAGTTGGCCCCGTTGTCTTCTGATACGGCGATACGGAAGGGCACATAGTCCGATATGGCGCGGCCGCCTCCAAAGAACCATAGCTTTTTGTCCTGTCGCCAGAGCAGGGCCGACTGGTCGTTATAGCCTTCTGTGGCAAAGAAGACTTCGGGCAGATCCCACTCCAACGAGCCGAAACGCAGGCGCGACTGGATGAAGGTGGTAGCCGGGTCGGCTTCGGCCAGTCCGGCCGGCGTGCTGAAATAGACAGCCAGCAGGTCGCCGTTGGGCAGAGCTTCCAGGCCGGCTGAATGGTTGTGGTAGAAAATGCCCTCGTCCAGTCCGGCCAGCGGGCCCAGTTCGCGGTCACGGCCCAGGCGGGACACATAGGACGGAGGAGTAGGCAGGGCCATCTCCACGTTGAAATAGGGAACTTCGGCCGTCGGAGCCTTGTCGGCCTGTGCTTCCCGTTGCCGGACGGCCGACTGGTTGAAAGCCGTGGTCTCACTGTCTTTGATTTTGAACACGAGCATGGTGTCGGCATTCTTGAGGGCCGTCATGTGTTTGCTCTCCGTAAAATGGAAAGCTGTCACCTCAATTTCTTCGGTGGGCAGATTCTTCTTGCCCTGGCAGGAGAGAGCCAGGGCTGCTGTGGCCAGGACCACAGCCATCGGTAAAAGGAGTCGTCTCATTTGTCCTATAGTTTTGGTTGATAGTACTTAGCTTGATATTCAGCGTCGGGACTGCTTCACCGCAAATATATGTACAAATTCTTGTACAAGCAAAACGAGTCCGTTGAAACAGTTGAAGACCGGTAATAGTCTTTCGAGGTGTTCAGGGTGACACCTTTTTATCTAAATCTCGAAAGCATAGATCAGAATACTTCACCGTTCCAAAGCTTCTTCAGGAAGTCAAGGACATAAACCATCTCAATATCATCGACTACCCTCGTAACAGGTTCCAGCGACACAAGCATCAGACGACAGTCCGGATGCTCCTCCTTAAAGGCTCTCAAACCGGCCTTGTGCCTGGTCTTCACCTGTTCGGAAGATTTGATTTCAATGGCCACCTTCGCATCTCCTATGATGGCATCGACTTCCTTTTTATCGTATGTACGCCAGTAGGAAATAAGGTCCTTCTTGTCGTTGTATCCCTTGTAGGCGATAATCTCCTGCATGATGAGATGCTCAAAAGCATGCCCATAATCGTCTGTGCCACGTTTCAAGGAGTGGCGGCCTGTCAGATAGTTGGCAAGGCCCACATCAAAGTAATAGAAGCGGGGGGCCTGGAGAATTTTCCGCTTGACCACCTTACGGTAGGCCGGAATTTCGTAACCAATCAGCGTATCGTACAGAATCTGGAAGTACGACTGAACGGTTTTGACTGAGACACCACAATCAGAAGCGATATTCGAATAATTCAGCATCTCTCCATCGGAGATGGCTGCAACCTCCATAAAGCGCTCGAAGGCTTCAAGTTCCCGGACCTCGCCTTCCTCCCGGATCTCCTCATTCAGGTACGCTTCCACGTATCCCTTGAGTCGCTTTGTGGCATCCGCTACCATATAATGGCGGGGAATCATTCCATTCTGGACGGCACGGTCCAACTGGAAATCCGTCACTTCCGGCCATACAAGGGGGTAAAGCGTTTCTGGGATGGCACGTCCTCCGAGGGTATTTGCTCCGGACTTCTTGAGTTTACGGGCACTTGACCCGCTGAGTATGAACCACAGCCCTTTTTCGACCATCAGTTTATGGACAATATCCAACAGTTCCGGCACTTTCTGGATTTCATCTATGATGACGAGCGTCCCGGCCGGCTTGTCCCAGAGCGCATCCTTCAGGGCATTCGGATTCTTTTTGAAGTATTTTCTAAGTTCAGGGTCCAACAAATCATAGTATATCTTCCCGTTGAACCGTTCCTTTAAGAGTGTAGATTTCCCTGTCTGACGCGCGCCAAACAAGAACATCCCCTCGTCCAGCTTACTCTCGACATCAAATAACCGCTTATACATATAACCTCCAAAATTGTGTAGTATACTCCAAATTTTCCCATTAAATTTTGGAGTATGGTCGCAAATTTACGTGCAATCCGAGAGAAAAGCAAATTATATTTGTTTTTCTCTCGGAGCAGCTGTAAATGCCCGCGCAGTGGAACTTTAATAAAGACGGCCGACGTGGGTGCCTATCATCTCAGGGAAGGGTTAGCATCGTCATCTCGGGTCGTAAACAGGCCGGACCTGCATGCCCAGGCGGCGTTCGTGTGTGTGAGGGCGGTTCCATTGTTGCCAGTGTAGAACCGGCCTTTCTGTCCAGGTTGCAGTACCGACAGGACGCTGTGTCGGATATCCCGGTCGGAATCGTAGTCGTACTCATATACGTATTCGTAGTAAACATTGGAACTGCCCCACATGACACTAAGTCCCAGATCGATTTTCTCCATCTCCTTGTTTCTTTCTTCATGGGTGGTGAAGGACAACACTTCACCATGACTGATGATGTCCTCGAAGCGTGAGTATGCCACATATTGGTATTCTGTGCTGTGTTTCAGGTTGGACACCTTCTGCCGAGCATGATTACAGCAGCAACCATCAGATAACTGAGATTCTTCACAAGTCACTCCTTCTTTCTTTTGTTATATTATTTAATGAGCACCTTCTCTCCCTGCACGATATACATGCCCGGGGCCAGTGGCTCTGATTTAGTGGAGACTTTGACTCCATTTAGATTATAGATTTCATCGATGTTATTGCTGTCTATCAGAGCTCCTTCTTTGATACCTGTGGCAGTGACAATCTGTTCGAAGTCTTTCCATACATCTGCTGCTTTGTAGGCTTCGACACAGCCTTCGGGCACCACCAGGGTTTTGAGAGGAGTCCGATAGAAAGTGTTGCGGACAAGCGTCAGAGGTGTTTTCCACTCCACCCTGAAATAACTTAGGTCCGTACAATTGCTAAAAGCGTGATCCCCAATGGCCTCAATAGATTCAGGGAGATTTATGCTTTTCAAATGATTGCAGTCGAAGAAGGCATACTCTTCGATCTTTTTCACCGATGATGGAATGTCTATGGAAACGATTCCTATGGAACTGAAAGCTCCATATCCAATGTTTTCCACAGTAGCTGGAATGACAGTCCTCAGACTTCCTGCCAGCAAGGTGTTGGTGGCGGTCTCTATGACGGCATTGCAGCCCTCGCGCGAATCGTAGTTGGCATTTCCTTGTTCGACAGTAATGGTTGTAAGATGGGCACAACCCATAAAGGCAAAGCTACCTATCTTTTCTATAGATGCAGAAACATAGAATTCTTCCAGCCCGCAATCTGAAAAAGTTCCATCCTCAATGTTTTTCACAGCTTCGGGTAATGAGAGCGTTTTTAAAGATTTGCAACCATAAAAAGCAAAGGAGCCGATTTCTTTGACTGAGGCGGGAATACTAATCTCTGCCATACTTGAACATCCGTTGAACACATTAGAACCGATTGCGGTCAATGTCTCTGGCAAAGACACTTTCTTTGCAAGTCTGAGCCCGAGAAACAACTCATTCCCCAGCTGTGTTATCCCATTTTCGACAATCACATATTCAATAGAATCGGACCATCTTGTGGGAGCGAGCAGTGGGTCGGCCCAGTAGCTGGTTCCCGACCACTGGCTGCCCGAGGAAGTGGCCCCAGTCCCGGAAAGGACAAGCGTCTTATCGGACGTGCGGTATTTCCAAGATACATTGTCACCGCATTTGCCTTCTGCATTGGCCCAGGCGGTCATCAGTCCCAAAGAGAACAATACTAATAATGTCTCGAGTTTGTGAAGGGTTTTCATAGTTGTATTATTTATAGCGTTGGTTATTATTTGACGATATATTTTTCTTTGATAATAGTTTCATCTTGTTTTCGGATGATGATGTAGCATCCACTTTCGAGCATCTTCAGTTTCTGTGGCGTGGCATTTCGCAATAGGAGTTGTCCATAAAGGTTAAATACATCCACCAATGTTTCACCAAACTTGGGCGTCTTTCCAAAGCGAGGTGCTCTTTCCATAAATGGTGCGGCCGAAGGTAAATAAAAGGAATGCAAGCTTCAAATATTTTACATGGAAAAAACTGACAAAAAACTGACAAAACGAGATGGGCGTATCTTATTTATTATCAGCAAGAAATAATTATTCCCAATGGCTTTTTTAATTTGTTAAGCATCAAGAAAAACGTTACAACCTGCGTATCCTCTTTGAAAACTCGGCGGCGGAGAGTTGTTTTCCGAACATCTTTTTCAAAATCCTTTGTTTGGTTTTTGAAGTATAGGAAAACGCCTGTTCCAGCAGAATGTCACTTTCTTTGCTGGAGAAACCGGCCAGGTCCAGGAGGCAGACACGATATTCATTAAGCGAAAGATGGACTAACGTTTCCAGTTTCTCATCAAGAAAAGGATAGGATTCATTGACGGCATGTCGAAGTTCTTCCCAGTCTTGCTCGGACATTGTTTGGTCATGCTTATATAAGTATATATTGATTCGATGTACAATGCCAGTATCGTCCAGTATGACATTTTTACGTCTGGGTAGCAAGACTGATAATCTTCTATTTAGAGATTCGATTCGTTTATTCTGGTCCTCATACCGCTGGAACAGATCAACCATATATTGATCCCCGGATTGAATCTTCTGGCTCATTTGAGTAATCGTAATTCTCATTGAATCGTTTTCTCTGACGGCTTGTTCGTATTCCCGCAGTAGCTCGGCGATGCGTCGTTTCTTTCTCTCCCTGTATAGCAGGAATAAAAGAGTTGACACAAGAGTTAGAAGCAGAGTGGAAATGAGCCAAACCTTTAATCGTGCGTTTTCTTCGCTCTTGCGGGCAGCAATTTGTTGTTCGGAGTTGTAGTCGTAGAGCTGGCCGGCCTGAATTGTTGCCTGTGCGGCAGCGTCGCTATATTCTTGGTTCTTGGCCTCAGAATAGAGATCGACATATTTGACGGCCGAGTCGGTCTCATTAAGCATGGCGTATGATTGGTACAGCCCGTTATAAATCATCAGTTCGTTGCTCCACAGAGGGCGGTCGGACAGCGCCTGTCGGAAACAAAACAGCGCCGAATCGGGCCGCCCTGTCTTCAAATAAAACTCCCCCTTGACAGCAAGCCATCCACCTTTGCCGCCGGTAACGATGCCATACCCTGTCTGAAGCACGGCTTTTTCGTAGTTTTCCAGCTCTTTTTTTGCCAAAGAATAATTGCCAAGGGCCAGATGGGATTGCATGCATAGAATGCTGATAAGATTTACATAGTTTCTCTCGGATGAGTACTTTTTGCGAATGTCCTCTCCCTGCTTGATGCACTCTTCATAGCTCCCCTTGTCAAATAGTCTGGCGCAAAGCTTCATTTTAAAGATCAAAAATGAGGCTGTGTCTCCGATGTACAAGGATTCTCGAAGTGCAGACTGAAGGGCGGGCAGTTCCAGGTCAGGAAGTCTTAATCTGCAATATAACTCCTGTAATTGCGAATGCACCCGCAACAGGGTGCCCCAGTCGCAGTCGGCAGCGGTGGTGTCGGCGGCTGCGGCGGCCTGCAGCCAGGTGTCGATGGCCCGGGGGGCGTTGCCCAGATCGCGGTAGGCGCAGCCCAGGATGTAGAGCGAGAGCAACTGCTCGTTGCGGGAGCCGTGCCGGCGGTAGTAGTCGGCCACTTCCAACATCACCGAGTCGGTGGTGAAATCGACCCAGGCTTTGTTCATGGCCACGCCACGCATCAGTTCGAGGTGTATGCGGCCGGCTTTGTCCAGAGGCTTGCGGCCGAAGACGGCCTGCAGCACGGAGTCCGGGCCTTGCGAGCCGAAACGGGTGCCCTCAGGGGCATCGTCGTAGGCCTGCAGCAGCACAAGAGCACTGTCGGGCAGATTAAAGGCCAGGCTGTCTATCCGGGTAAAACGATGGCTGGTCGCGTGACGGGGTGTGCAGGCCGCCATTGTCAGCAGGAAAATACTGCTGCAAATAAAAACTCTAAGGAAATGCTTCATGGTGTTCATCGTATGGTGCTGATGTTCTCTGTTATCCAGTCCATGCGGCTCCGAAGGTTTTGCTTCAGCAGATCGACGGCTTGTTCGAAAGGTAGGTCTTCATCCTCGTTAATCTCCTGGTTGAATTCCCACAGCGACTCATTGACGGCGGCCGAAGGGGCGAGCAGGGCCTTCTTTTGGTCTATCTCGTCAAAGACTTTTTCAAACTCCGGCAGCAGTCTTTCCCATCGTTCGCAGGCTAGGGCACGGACCTCCGGGGTGGCAAATATCTTCCAGTTCCACAAGCAATCCACGCAAAGGAAACCATACCGGTAGAAATGTCCGAATGTCTGGTAGTCGTAGTCCCACGCCGGCCCTGTTTTCAGAGGTCCTCCCTTGTCTGAATACATAAAAACGCTTTTGGGGTGACTAGACTCCAGGTTGCCGGTCAGTTCGTTGAGCAGCCGATAGTCGATATAGCTTTCCAAGTCCACATAGGCTCGGATTTCGTCGATGGTCTTGGCCGTTTCCTCATAGAAAAAGTTCTCCAACTTGGTAAAATACTGCTCGATGTAGTCCATCTGCGCCCCTGTCAGGTCTTCGTCGTCGGGATAATGGATCATGACGGGCAAGTTGCGGATGGGAGTGCGGAAACGGTTGATTTCATCGAAATAGACATCCAGTTCGACCAGAAAACTAAGATTCGTAGTGTCACCTTTTTTGTTTTTTTCCAGAGCCAGCCTGTCGGGGCCGACTTCTATTTTTTCACACAGGTAATAGTTTCCTTTATGAACGCCGTTCAGAATCAGTTCGACGTATTCTCCGCGAGGAGTCCAACCTATGGCGCTGCCCTTTGCTCTGGCTAGGAAATATGCCAGATGATTGCGCAGCAGTGTTTTGTCAAGCGCATTGGCCAGCAGCAGCCAGCGGTTGTCGGCGGGCATACCGAGCAACTCGGTTTTCTCGTCCAGTTTCAGCGTATAGGGCTTCTTGCGTTGCGCCCAGCTGGTATTGCCCCGACCCTTGATGGAGAGTTTTCCTTGGTAGGTTTTGCATCCGCGGCTGTCGTACAGTACCATGTAGGTGTCCTGTATCCATAGTTCTTTGGAGCTGATCGGCCTCTGTGCCGGCGTCTCGATGACCAATGTGGGCAAATGGGTGAAAAAGGCCTTGCGTACCCTAATCCTCTGGTCGAGACAAAGGTTGTCCGGAATATCTGCCCGAATATGTACAGGCTCGTTTGCCCAGCGAAGCAGTATCTCCTCGTGGTACACCGGAACACTGTCATTGTCCGAGACGATCACTTGCCAGAGGTCTTCCTCGATGAGTTGCAGCCCGCTTATTGTGACCGGAACGGGGAAAAGCGTGTCTGTCGGGTGTAGCGGGTCGGCTTGCCTGCATTCGGGCCAGAGCTCCGAAAGAGGCAGATTGCTCCGTAAATATATCGTATCGGACGAGGCTGCCGTGAAGACAAGCTCTGCCGTGTCGGCCAGGTAAAAATAGTACTCAGGCTCAGATGGAGTCTTGGTCGGATTGTCCGGGCCGCAGGCTGTCAGCAGCCATAGCAGGACTGCCGGAAAAACAACGGCCTTTTTACTCATCGGGCGAGAAAAGCAGTTTAGCATAGTCGTTTATCTGATGAGTATTTTCTGCCCTCGAATGATATAGAATCCCGGGGCAAGGGTCCTGGCAGCCTCTGGCACCGGCTTGCCGTTCATGTCGTAAATTCTGTGCGGTCTGTCCGAACCGTCTCCGTCGGGCAGGGGGAGCAGTCCTACCGGCGTGCTTTCTTCGACGATATACTTGAAATCTCTCCAATAGAGGGCATTCTCGTATGCTTCCTTGCACCCGTCCGGTACCAGCAGGATTTTCTTGGCACTGCGGTAAAAAGTGCCTCTGGTAATTGTAGGGGGTGTGTTCCATTCGACTCGGACAGTGTCGAGTTTCACACAGCCGCAGAAGGCACAGTCTCCGATGCTTTCGACCGTTCGGGGAATGCTGACAGAGGTCAGTTCCGTACAGTCGAAAAAGGCATATTCACCAATCTCTGTCACAGAGGAGGGTATTTCGATGTTTGAAAACCTTTTGGCCTGAAAGGCATCTTTCCTGATTCCGACCACCGAGGAGGGAATGATGGTATTCTGGCATCCCGCCCACAGGATATTCGAGGCAGTTTCGATAATGGCCTGACAGCCTGCCCTGGAATCGTAGAAACGGTTGCCTGTCTCCACTTGAAGAGAGCTCAGAGAATGACAATCGTGGAAAACCCAGTCACCGATGCTTTCCACGGAGGCAGGTATCGTCATTCCGGTCAGGCTGTAACAGTCCCAGAAAGCGTTGTCGCTGATTGTCTTCAGCGAACTGGGCAGCTTGATATCAACGGCGGCATAGCACTGGCTGAAAGCTCCGTTGCCGATGCTTGTCAGCCCCTCCGGCAAGAAGAATGCCACAGCCTGAAACAGGTTGCTGAAAGTCTTGTCCCCGATTTGTGTAATTCCTTTCTCGACAATGACATATCGAATAGAATCCTGTCCATACGAGATAAGCTCCTGGGTTGTCTCAGGGCTCCAGGCGTTCCAGCCCCCGTGCGTAATGGAACCTGTCCCCGAGATAACAAGCGTTTTGTCCGAGGAACGGTATTTCCAGCTGGCATTGTCACCGCAGCGGCCGCTGATGTCGGCCGTGGCGGGCAGTATCCAGAATACGCAGACTAGCAATAATCCCCAATGGCAGGCAGTCGGTTTCATAATCTAAGGATAGTCGGGTTATTTCGAATTGGCAAGCGCATTCAGCAGTTTGGGCATTTCGCCTTCCAGTATTTCAAGGACAATAAAATCGATTTGATTATCTTCTATGTATTTGAAGTCTTCCTGTGTCAGCAGATAGCGCCATTGCATGGTGATATGCCCCAGCACATTGCCGAAATACCTGTCCACCAGATTGGAAGCAAAAGAGTCTCGCAGGAAGAAGGCGGCATATTTCCCTTGGGGGTTGGACAGGTAGCGGGTTTTGGGGACATAGCCTGCAAACTCCTCCTTGACTGTAAACAGTACAGGAAGGTCGGGATGTTCATAAAAGGTAACATCGTCCAATGACAGAGCCTCGGGAAACAGCAGATTGGCATCACCCTGAAGCTGATGGTAAGGGTTCCACTTCTTGACTTCCAAAAAGTCCGTCGGATAGTCTTTGGAGATGATTTTCCACATTTCCCGATATCCGATGTAGGCTCCAGGATCGGTCCAATGACGGTCATTTTTGTAGTAGAGCAGTCCGTCATATTCTGTTTTGCCTTTCAGCACAGCCTCACGAAGATAAAGCGGCTGCACGGTGGTATGACGGCCGATGTAATCGACCAGTTTGTTGGTGCGGCTTTCGCTTTCCGGCTTGATCTTGCCGACCCATCGGGGATAAAACTCGTCATAGATTTTGTTTTTGTCGGGCGGGATGACAAAATAGAAATGCTTGCCCCGCGCCCGGCACCAGTCGTCGGTCGCTTGCAGGTAGTCGGCCAGAATCTTTAATTCTTCATTTGTGTAGACGCTGGTATTCTGATAGTTGGCAAACCCGTTCCGACTGTCGTCTTTGGCAAAGGTCCAGCCTTTCTGCCCAATGACAATGTGCTTGTTCTGCACCTTGGAAGTGAGTTTCCGGTTGATTCTGTTATAGTTGCGCACCAATGGCTGACGTAGGAAGAAGCGGTCGTTGAACCAGGTATCGAAGTCTCGTCCGAACCCGCGGTTGATGCGGCCCTGTCTGGTGAATTGGGGGAAGGCGGCCAGTTTCCTGTTTTCGGCCGGATTGGTCTCAGCGCGGTTGATATGGGAGGCCGGCAGCAGTATCATAGAGGCAAACAGCAGCAGGAACAGTACGTTCTCTGTTCTGGGGCTTTGACGGAACAGAAAGGAGAGCAGCAGCCAGCACGAGGCATAGAGAAGCGCTGCGATGATGAGCAGCAGGAAGACTTTTTCTCCGGACAGCCCGCTATGGGCCGCGTGTATGTCGAAGGGCTTCTGAAAGGCGATGAAGGGGTCGTCCCGGCGTGAGTAGAGCTTGGCGCCGGTCTCTGCTCCCAGCATACGGACGCTGTCGATATCGTGCGGTATGATCATCCCCCAGTCTTCCTTGGTGACGGTATGATGGCCGATGCTGATATCTTTGAGGACCACCTGACCGGGCCGGTAGCCGATGTCGATGCGCAGCTTGAGCAGCTGCTCCGCAGGCAGGGCAAAAGTCAGCTGCCCATCCGTCGATCCTGTCCGGAGGTTCATTGAGCGCTGGGGGCTGAAGTTCTGGTTGGGCGCATCTGTCCAGAACAGTTCAATGTCTGTTCCTTTCTTTGCCTCTACTGTCATGGTGACGGGAATGGGAAGTAACGAGGAGGGCAGCCAGAGTCTCCAGATCAGACAAACGATCAGGGCCGTCGCAGCGAGGGCCAAGGCGATAATCTTAAACCTTGCCCGGCGGTATGTCCTTTCTGGTGAGGTTATTTTCATGAATGACTCTCAGTTTAGAAGCGGAAATAGATAAAGGGGTTGTAGGTCGAGGAGGCCAGCGACATGATGCAGAGCACCAGCAAGACGAGCAGCCAGCCGTTGAGCAGGATGTTAATCCAGCGGTGCCGGCCGGCCGTCTCCTGCAAGTGCGAAAAGACCGGAGTACAGCACAGTAGAGCCACTGCAAATGCGATCAGTTCGATATTGTCGACATAGAAGGCCAGACTGTAGAGCACGTCGTGCGGGCTGACCAGCCCGAACATGTTGCCGATGTAGCTCAGGGCGTAGCCCATGTTGTCGGCGCGGAACATCACCCAGCCCACTACGAAAACCAGGATGGTATAGACGTGTTGCAGCACTCTTTTCCATCGCAGGGGGGTATCCTTGTGCCATCCGGTCATCTTCTCCAGAACGATGAACAGCCCGTGCCAGATGCCCCAGAAGATGAAGTTCCAGGCGGCGCCATGCCAGAAACCGGTGCAGAGGAAGACTATCCACAGGTTCAGGTATTGGCGTTTCTTGCCCCTTCGGTTGCCGCCCAGCGGGATGTAGAGATACTCCTTGAACCAAGACGACAAGGAGATATGCCAACGCCGCCAGAACTCGGTAATCGACTTTGAGATATATGGATAGTTGAAGTTTTCCTTGATGTGGAACCCGAAAATCAGCCCCAGACCGATGGCCATGTCGGAGTAGCCGCTGAAGTCGAACAGCAGCTGCAAGGAATAGGCCACGCTGCCTAGCCAGGCTACGGATGTCTGGATGGTGTCGGGCGCCTGCTCGAAAATCTTGTCGGCCACGGCTCCCAGCGTGTTGGCGATAAGGACTTTCTTGGCCAGTCCCATGATGAAGCGCCTGATGCCATGCAGCACTTTGTCGAGGTTCACTTCCCGCTCATCGATTTGCGCAGCAATGTCGTTGTATTTGACAATGGGGCCGGCAATGAGCTGCGGAAACAGGCAGATGAACAGGCTCAGCTTGAAGATGTCGTGCTGGGCGGGTGTGTCGCCCCGATAGACATCCACCAGATAGGAAATAGCCTGGAAGGTATAGAAGGAGATACCGATAGGCATGAGCACCTCGACGAAGTCTAAGTGTGCGTGCAGCAGGGCGTTGATGTTCTCAGCAAAGAAGTTGAAATACTTGAAGTAGAACAGAAAGCCCAGGTCGGCCAGTATGGTCAGGACGAGCCATAGTCTCTTATGCCGGTCGAAGCGCTCCATGAGCAGTGCCCCGACAAAGTTGACGACGATGGTCAACAGCATGACGGCCACATAGACCGGTTCGCCCCAGGCGTAGAACAGAATGCTGGCCCCCAGCAGCACATAGTTGCGCAGCTTGGGTGTGACTATGAAATAGAGCAGGCAGACTATCGGCAGAAAAATACCGATGAAACTTAGCGATGAAAAGAGCATATCAATTCAATTCTATTTGTTTATAGTGTTGATTAGTTTGGGTAGCAGCCTTTCCAGAACTTCCAGCACGACAATATCAATTTCGTTGTCCAAGATATATTGATAGTCTTCAGAAGTCATATCATAGCGCCAGCGTGCGGTAATCCTCTCAAAAACGTTGGCGAAGTAACATTCCAACAATAGGTTTGAAAAGGAGTCTCGCATGAAAAGAGCCCGATGCTTTCCAGTGGAATTATAATAGTACTGGTTGTGGGGATCTCCCTTAATCTCTTCGGTGAGCGTGTAAGAAGCAGCTTCTCCAGGGCGATAATACGTAGTAAGAGTGTCGGCGGCCATAGCCTTCGGGAAGAGAATATTAGCATCCCCGTAGTGAAACTGGTACGGTTCCCATGCCTTGACCGACAAAGCCGGGAGATCCAGCTCTCTGTCCATTTCCTTGCGTATCAGCTGATAGGCGATGTAGGCTCCGGCCTGGGTCCAGTGGATATCATTCTTGTAGTATAGCAGCTTCCCGTCTTTCTTGCCGGCCAGCAACTCACTGCGAGGGTAAAATGTCTTCACGGAGGTATGATTGTGCAGATATTCCAACAAGGCGTAAGTACGGCTCTCTTCGTCGGGCTTCGTCTTTTTGATGTATCCGGGGTAGAATTCTCCGTATATTTTGGATTTATCGGGAGCGATGACAAAGTAGAAGTGTTTGCTTCGGGCCCGACACCAGTTGTCGATGCTTTGCAGATAGTCGGCTATTGTCTGAAGATCTTCTTCGGAAAACGTCGTGTGGTTCTGGTAGTTGCTGATGCCGTCATCGCCTTTGGCAAATGCCCATTGTTCCCGGCCGACGAGGATATGCTGGTTTTGCAGGTGGCGGTTGACATGCCGTATGATCTTGTTGTCGGCTTCTACCAGCTGCTGGCGCAGGAAGAAGCGGTCGTTGAACCAAGTTTCAAAGTCCTTGCCGAAATGACGGTTGATGTGATCTCCTTCTTGCCATTTGGGGAATGCTGCCAGTCTTCTATTCTCGGAAGTATTGATCTTCCCTTTGTTGATGCTTGACGCAGGGGTGCAGATGAGCCAGAGGAAAAGCAAGAGAAACAGCAAGTTATCGACCTGAGCGGACTGGCGTATCATAAATCCGAGCAACTTCCAAAAGAGAAAAAAGGCAAGAGGGACAATAATCATTATCAGCGTCCAAAAATCACCGGACGGAGCCTGGTGATTAGCCCGGATGTCGAAAGCCTCTTCAAAGACGACAAAAGGGTCTTCCTTGTTTGAATAAAGCTCAATGCCTTCGCTTAAAATCTGCAAGCTGTCGATGTCGTTGCTCCGTAGGAGTTTCCAATTTTGCTGAGGGCTGTCTTTCCCGTTGATTGTCAGATTGTGTAAGGAGACTCTACCCGGACGATAACCGATGTCGATGCGTAATTTGTGAAGTACCCCGGCCGGAATCATGAAAGTCAGTTGGTGACTGCCGGGTTGGGAGTGGAGGGCGGACTCTCTGTCTGGATGAAAAATCTGATTGTTCGACTCAGTCCAAAAGACTTCTACATCCAGTCCATGAGGCGAATCGACGGTGAAAGTAACAGGAATATCGGCGGTCGGCGCCAGCGGTTGCCATTTTTTATAGAACAGCACGGCAATCACGGCAGTCAAAAGCAAAGTCAGAATGACCCTCTCCAGCACTCGTTTTTTGTCTGTTTTCAGAACAGCCATATTCACAGGGAAGGTTAGAATCTTTTCCTTTTTGAATTCTTTTTTTCTTGGCAAAGATACAAAGATTCAGAAAGAATGCATCTTATTTCGGAAATATTGTGTGCCGCGGCATTATCCGACTGTCCCATGGGAGGCAGCAAAGTGACGTGATCTTTTCCAAAATAAATTAAAGAGGCCGGCTAAAATGCTTTTTAGTCGGCCTCTTCTATAAATCCAGGGAGTCCGTTCCCTGCCAGAGACAGCATCAAAGGCTCTCGAGAATTCTCTTGAGGACGGTCTGGGCCGAGATCTCGCGGTTGGCGGCTTCGGGGATGACAATCGACTGCGGGCTTTCGATTACGTCGTCGGTCACGATCATGTTGCGGCGGACCGGCAGACAATGCATGAAGTAGGCATTGTCGGTCCAGCTCATGTGTTCGGTGTCGATGGTCCAGCTGCGGTCTTTGCAGATGACCTGTCCGTAGTGGGGATCGCGGTAGGCGGCCCAGTTCTTGGCATAGACAAAATCGGCGCCCTCGAGGGCTTTGCGCTGGTCGTATTCCACCTTGGCGCGTCCGACGAATTTCGGATCCAGTTCATACCCTTCCGGATGAGTGATGACAAATTCGTAGTCGGTGGCATTCATCATCTCGGCAAAACTGTTGGGCACGGCCTGCGGCAGGGCCTTGGGATGCGGTGCCCAGCTCATGACTACCTTGGGACGGTCTTTTTTCTTGTATTCCTCGATGGTGATCAGGTCGGCAAAACTCTGCAGCGGATGGCGGGTGGCAGCCTCCATGCTGAAGACAGGCTTGCCGGAATACTGGATGAACTGGTTGAGTATTTTTTCGTTGTAGTCGTCTTCCTTGCTTTCGAAGCGGGCAAAGGAGCGTACGCCGATCACATCGCAGTAGCAGCCCATCACGGGGATGGCTTCGAGCAGATGTTCCGACTTGTCGCCGTCCATAATGACTCCGCGTTCGGTCTCCAGCTTCCAGGCGCCTTGGTTCACGTCCAGCACGATGACGTTCATACCCAGGTTCATGGCGGCTTTCTGGGTGCTGAGCCGGGTGCGCAGGCTGTTGTTGAAGAAGATGAGCAGGGCAGTGCGATTGCGGCCCAGCTCTTGCCAGGCAAAGCGGTTTTTCTTGATTTCCAGGGCTTCTTTGACAGCGCCTTTTATGTCGCCCAGATCATTGACGGAAGTGAAGTGTCTCATAATGGAAGTGGTTTTTCTGTTAGGATTGACGTGTCTGGCCGTTGCCTTCGACGATATACTTGTATGTGGTGATTTCGGGCAGGGCCATGGGGCCGCGGGCATGCATTTTCTGGGTGCTGATGCCTATTTCGGCTCCGAAGCCGAACTGGCCGCCGTCGGTAAAGGCGGTCGAGACATTGGCATAGACACAGGAGGCATCGACTTTCTGTTCGAAAAGCCGGATGTGCTCACTGTTCTCGCTGACGATGGCCTCGCTGTGTTTCGAAGAATAGCGCCGGATGTGGGTCAGGGCCTCTTCGAGGCTGTTGACGGTCTTGACGGCCATTTTGTAGTCGAGAAACTCGGTGCCGAAATGTTCGGGCTGCGCCGGGCAGAGCAGCGTGTCGGGATAATGTCCCTGCAGGGCCCGGTAGGCGGGCTCGTCGGCGTAGATGGTCACCCCGGACTGGGCCAAGGCCTGGCAGAGGGCAGGCAGGTCGCCGAGGCGGGCTGCATGGACAATGAGGCAGTCCAGCGCGTTGCAGACGCTCACGCGCCGCGTCTTGGCATTGTGGACGATAGCGGCTCCTTTGGCCAGATCGCCCTCATCGTCGAAATAGGTATGGCAGATGCCGGCCCCAGTTTCGATAACAGGCACGCGGGCATGGCTGCGCACAAAATCGATGAGCGACTTGCTGCCGCGGGGGATGATCAGATCGACATAATCGACGGCTTCGAGCAACTCCTGGGTCGCGGCATGGTCGTCGGGCATGAGCATGACCGTGTCGGGGTCGATGCCGAAGCGCTCCATCTGGTGATGGATGATGCCGACGGTGGCCACGTTCGAGTCGTGGGCATCGGAGCCGCCCTTCAGGATGCAGGCATTGCCGGCCTTCAGACACAGGCTGGCCACATCGAGCGTGACATTGGGCCGGGCCTCGTAGATGATGCCGATTACTCCGAAGGGTACGCGCACTTTACGGATTATCATTCCGTTGGGCCGGGTAGTCTCACTCAGGACCTCGCCCACCGGGGTGGGCAGGGAGGCAACCTGACGCATGTCGGCGGCAATGCCGCGCAGGCGTTCGGGAGTAAGTTTGAGACGGTCGTATTTGGGATTGGCCGGGTCCATACGGGCCAGATCTTTTTGATTTTCGCCGAGAATATAATCGAGCTTTTCCTCCAATTCATCGGCGATATGACACAGCAGCCGGCTGATGACAGCATCGGAGATGCCGGTCAGGGCGCGGGAGGCTTTTTGGACAGCCTGAAAACGTGTGGTCAGATTCATGGTTCCAGATATAGATAATCGTAATGGATAAGGGCTTTTTGTCCTTTCTTGCCCAGGCTGCGCCGGGCTGTTTCACTGTCGCAGCGGATTTTGCCTACGCCCAGCACCGTTCCGTCGGGACTGACAATACGCACAATGTCTCCTTTCTCAAACTCGCCCTCGATATGGTCGATGCCCACGGGCAGGAGGCTGCGTGCCTGCGATGAGCCCAGGGCCTGCAGACAGCCCTCGTTGATGTGCAGTTCGCCTTTGGCGAAGCCTTCGCTGTGGGCAATCCATTTTTTGACGGCCGAGGACCTTTTTTCTGCGATGAAGCGGGTACAGGGAACACTGGGCCCGGCAGAGACCAGGTCGGTGATAATGCCCTCGCGGCGGCCGTTGGCAATGACGACAGTGATACCTTCCTCGGCCACTTTGGCGGCGATGCCGTATTTGCTACGCATGCCGCCGCGTCCGAAGGACGACTTGTTTTGGGTGATATAGGTGCTGATGTCCTGGCGGGGCTGCACTTCGCGAATGAGCTCGGCGCCGCAGGCCGGGTCGCCCTGGAAGATGCCGTCGACATTGCTGAGCATGATCAGCAGTTCGGCATTCATCATGCTGGCTATCAGGCCAGAGAGTTCGTCGTTGTCGGTAAACATGAGCTCGGTGACCGAAACTGTGTCGTTTTCGTTGATGACGGGCACCACGCCATTGTCCAACATCACTTCCATGCACCTTTTCTGGTTGAGGTAATGACGTCGGTCGGCAAAATTCTCCTTGGTGGTGAGCACCTGTCCGCAGACAATGCCGTGATCGCGGAATAAGGCGTAGTAGCGGTTGATGAGAATAGCCTGCCCGACAGCCGAAAACAGCTGCCGCTGCTCTACCTGGTCGAGTTTGCGCTGAGGCTGGACCTCACTGCGGCCGGAGGCCACCGCCCCCGAGGAGACCAGTATGACTTCCATTCCCTTTTTATGCAGTTCGGCCACCTGATCGACCAGGGCGGACATACGGGTCACGTCCAGCGTGCCGTCGGGGCGGCTGAGCACCTGGCTGCCTATCTTGACGACTATGCGCCGATAGGCAGGTGTAAGGGGATGGCGGCTGTCTTTTAGCATTGGCTGGCTTTGATTCCCTGGATAACGGAATGGCTGAATCCGGCAGCCTCCATGGCGTTGAGTCCTTTGATGGTGATACCGCCGGGGGTGGTCACTTTGTCGATTTCCTCTTCGGGGTGGCTTTGGTGCTGCAGGAGCAGCTCGGCAGCTCCCTTCATGGTCTGGGCCACCATGCGGGTGGCTTCTTCGGGACGGAATCCCATCTCGACGGCAGCCTGGACGGCTGCACGGACAAAGCGCAGGGCATAGGCCGTTCCGCAGGAAGTCAGAGCTGTGCCGGCCGACATCTTGGCTTCGGGAATCACGGCCACCTGACCCAGCGGACGGAACAGGGAAAGAATTCGTTCTTGCTGTTCGGATCCGATATTGGCTGTCGAAAACAGGCTCATGCTCTGACCCACGGCAATGGCGGTGTTGGGAATCAGTCTCAGACAGGGCATCTCCTGCAAATGTTCCGGCAGCCAGGCGAAAATCTGTTCAAAACTGACACCGGCGGCAATGACGACCAGTGTCTGACGGGCTTCCAGAACGGAGGCTATCTCGGTGAGTATCATCTCCACCAGCCAGGGCTTGACGGCGACTACCACCACGTTGCAACGGGCGGCAGCCGTGTTGTCCTGGCCGCAGTTGAGTTGCGGAAACTCATCCTGCAGGCGTTTGAGGTTGTCGGCGGCGATGTCCGAAACAAAAATGTCGCGGGCGGCTATGTCGCCGGCGGCGGCCAGCCCTCTGGCCACGGCTCCGCCCATGTTGCCGGCGCCGATGATTCCTATGGTCATGACAAAAGTTTTTTGAGTTTGACGATAAAGCTCTCGGCCTGCTGAGGGCTCAGACAGAGCGGCGGCAGCAGCCGGAGGACCTGGGTGCCGCTGACCCCTGTGAATACGTGTTCCTGGTAGAGAAGCTGCTGGCGCAGCTGCTTGACCGGCTCGTCAAATTCCAGGCCGATCATCAGTCCGCGGCCGCGTACTTCCTTGATGCGGGGCATCTCCCGACAGGCCTCCATCAGCATCTGCCCCACAGAAGCGGCATTTTCGATGAGATGCTCCTGTTCGATGACATCCAGTACGGCCAGTGCGGCTGTGCAGGCCAGATGGTTGCCGCCGAAGGTGGTGCCCAGCTGGCCATAGACGGCCTCGAAGGCCGGGCTGATGAGTAGTCCGGCCATGGGAAAACCGTTGCCGATGCCTTTGGCAACTGTGATCAAATCGGGGCGGATGCCGCTGTACTGGTGGGCAAAGAAGCGTCCGCTGCGGCCGTAGCCCGACTGTATTTCATCGAGAATGAGCACGGTGCCGGTTTCGCTACAGGACTGGCGCAGTCCGCGCAGGAACTCGTCATCGGGCAGGCGGACACCGCCTACTCCCTGTATGCCCTCGATAATCACTGCGCAGACATCTTGCGCTGCCAGCGTCTTGCGGACCGCCTCCAGATCGTTGAGCGGCAAAAAGCAGACTTCCAGCCCCTCATTGACGGGAGCAACGATTTTGGGATTGTCGGTGACCCGGACAGCGGCCGAGGTGCGGCCGTGAAAGGCTTTGCCGAAGGCGACCACTTTGCGGCGTCCGTTGTGGAAGGAGGCCAGTTTCAGGGCATTCTCGTTGGCCTCGGCCCCCGAATTGATCAGGAAGAGCCGGTAGTCATCATAGCCGCAGGCCTTGCCCAGCCGCCCGGCCAGTTCTACTTGCAGGCTGTTGACCACGGAGTTGGAATAGAATCCCAGCCGGCCCACCTGCTCGGAAATCTTCCGGACATAGTGCGGATGGGCGTGGCCTATGGAGATGACCGCGTGTCCGCCATAGAGGTCCAGATAGGCCTGCCCCCGGTCGTCCCAGACCTGGCAGCCCTGTCCTTTGACTATGTTTACATCGAAAAGTGGATAGACGTCAAATAGTTTCATGGCAGTTAAAATCCGATATTTTTCAGTTGAAGGCCGCATTTCTCATCCAGCCCGAACATCAGGTTCATATTTTGGACAGCCTGTCCGGAGGCTCCTTTCAGCAGATTGTCGATGACAGAGAGTATCAGGAGCTTGTCGCCGTGTTTCTCGACATGGACCAGGGCCTTGTTGGTGCTGACCACCTGCTTTAGGTCGATATTGGCGGGGCAGACAAATGTGAAGGCAGCCTCCCGATAGTAGTCCTGATACAGTTTTTCGGCCTCGTCCTGCGTCAGTGGGCAGTCGGTATAGACCGAAGCGAAAATGCCGCGGGCGAAGTCGCCGCGCAGCGGCACGAAGTTGACCGCCCGGTCGAATCCCGGCTGCAGCAGCTGCAGGGAGCGGACAATCTCCTTGAGGTGCTGGTGCTCGAAGGCCTTGTAGGCCGAGATGTTGTCGTTGCGCCAGCTGAAATGCGTCGTGGCGCCGGGCTTGACTCCGGCCCCGGTCGAACCGGTGATGGCCGTCACCTGTACTTCCTGCCGTAAGAGTCCGGCAGCGGCCAGGGGCAGCAGAGCCAGCTGGATGCAGGTGGCAAAGCAGCCTGGATTGGCTATTTTGACAGCATGTGTGATTTTTTCGCGCTGCAACTCGGGCAGGCCATAGACAAAACCCTCGCTTTCGTCGCGGTAGTCTTGCGACAGGTCGATGATGCGGACTCCTGAGGGAATCTGGTGTGCTTCGAGAAATTTTCGGCTGTCACCGTGGCCCGAGCAGATGAACAGTACATCGATGCTGTCAAGCGGCAGGCTGTCCGTGAAAACCAGGTCGCATTCACCCCACAGCCCGCCGTGGATGGCGGTCACGGGGCTGCCGGCCTGGCTGCTGCTGTGGACAAAGACCACTGTTGCCTGAGGGTGGTTGATCAGCACACGCAGCAGTTCGCCCGCCGTATAACCGGCTCCTCCTATGATACCTACTTTGATCATCGGCTATTCCTTATGATTGCGTTTCTGTACGTTGTAATAGATTTTCATCTGGTTGCCCATGATCTTGGTGAATCCCTTCACGTCGTCGGCCGACCAAGCCTTGTTCACCTCGCCGTACTCGCCGAAATCGGTCTTCATCAGGTCGAAACTGCTGTCTATGCCGATGAGGGTATAGCTGTAGGGTCGCAGTTTAAGGAAGACATCGCCCGTGACATTCTCCTGTGTGCTTTCCAGGAAGGCCTCCATGTCACGCATGACGGGATCCAGGTACTGGGCTTCGTGCAGGAACATGCCGTACCACGTGCCGATCTGGTCTTTCCAATACTGCTGCCACTTGGTGAGCGTGTGTTTTTCGAGCATCTTGTGGGCGTTGATGATGAGGATGGGTGCGGCGGCCTCGAAGCCTACCCGGCCCTTGATGCCGATAATCGTATCACCGATGTGCATGTCGCGGCCGATGCCGTAGGCCGAACCAAGGCGTTCGACTTCACGGATGGCCTCAACGGGATTATCATATTTTTTGCCGTTGACGGCCGACAGCTCCCCCTTGACAAAACCCAGGCACAGTTTCTCGCTTCCTTGTCTGCTTATCTGGCTGGGATAGGCCTCTTCGGGCAGGGTCTGGTCGGATTTCAGGGTTTCCTTGCCGCCGATGGAGGTTCCCCACAGCCCTTTGTTGATGGAATATTCCATTTTTTTGAAATCGGCTGTGTATCCTCTCTCTTTCAGGTAGTTGATTTCGTATTCGCGGGTCAGCACCATGTCGCGGGTCGGGGTGATGATCTGGATGTCCGGGGCCAGTATCTGGAAGGTCAGGTCAAAGCGGACCTGGTCGTTGCCGGCCCCCGTACTGCCGTGAGCAACGTATCTGGCCCCGACCGACTTGGCATAGTTGATGATGGCAATCGCCTGGAAGGTGCGCTCCGAGCTGACCGAGATGGGGTAGGTGCCGCCGCGCAGGATATTGCCGAACACCATGTAGCGTATGCTTTTCTCGTAATAGTCTTTGGTGATGTCGAGCGTGGCGTGCCGGACGGCTCCCAGCCGGTAGGCTTTCTCTTCGATGACCTTCAGCTCTTCCTGGCTGAATCCGCCGGTGTTGGCTATGGCCGTATAGACCTCATAGCCCTTTTCCTCGCTCAGGTATTTAACGCAGAAGGAGGTGTCCAGACCTCCGCTGAATGCTAATACAACTTTTTCCTTCATAGTATGTCAGTTATTTGTCTTCGTGTTCTTTAGGATCGTAGAGCATGGCGGTACACATGCAGAAGCGACGTTTTTTCTCTTGCAGGATGGGGTAGTTGACACAGCTCTGGCAGCCTTTCCAGAAGGCTTCGTCGTCGGTCAGCTCGGCAAAGGTCACCGGGCGGTAGCCCAGTTCGTAGTTGATTTTCATGACGGCTGCACCGGTGGTCAGTCCGAAGAGCTTGGCCTGGGGAAAACGTTCCCTTGACAGGGCGAAAGCTCTCTGCTTGATTCGCTTGGCCAGCCCGTGACCGCGAAATTTCTCCACGACAATCAGGCCTGAATTGGCGACAAACTGCTTGTTGCCCCAGGACTCGATGTAGCAGAAGCCGGCAAATTCGTCCCCCGCCAGAGCTATGATGGCTTTACCCTCCAGCATTTTTTGGGAAACGTATTCGTTGGTTCGTTTGGCTATACCGGTACCTCGGACCTTGGCGGCATCTTCAATGGTTTTCAGTATGGTGTCGACATAGGGCAAATGACTCTCATTTGCCACCATCACTTCAATTTCATTGTCCATGATTCTCTGTTCAATGGCCTTGGCCGCTCCCCGGACTTACGGGGAGCCGGATGCAGGTCGGTTAGTAGGTTTTATGGTTATCAGTTAATGGGAAGCACTTCGGACAGCGTTCGGACTAACTTGCGCTTGTCCACGCCTTCGCGGGGAATGACCAGAATGGTGTCGTCCCCGGCGATGGTGCCCAGAATGTTTTTCGAGGAGCGCCGGTCTATTTCGGCAGCGATACCGCCGGCATAGGCCGGTTTGGTCTTGACAACGGCAAAAGGACCGCAAAAGTCGATGGCCAGAAAGCCGGAGGAAGCGAAATGGGTGTCCTGGGCCTTCATTCTTATGGTCTTGCCCAGAGATGAGGACTCTTCGGGAAGGACATAGATGTAACCGCCTTCATAGTCGGGCATTTTGGCAATCTTGAGTTGCTTGAGGTCTCTGGACAGTGTGGCTTGCGTCAGGCTGAAACCTTCTTCTTCCAGTGTCTGCAGCAGTTCTTCCTGGCTGCTGATTTTCTGTTCGTGAACAATCTTGCGAATGCTTTTCAGCCGGTTAGCTTTGTCTTTCATTGTCTTTTCTCTCTTGATGAATAAAAATGCGAAATGAGCCTGCAAAAATATACAGAAATCGAAAACGGTGCAAGGTTTCCGGTGAAAAATTCATTAAAAATGAATATGTGGTTTTTATGCAAAAGCCGGAAAATAGGAAGACCTTGACTGAAACGGTTTTCCAATCAAGGTCTCCGAAGGTTGTCCAAGGCGGATTCGAACCACCACAGGCAGTACCAAAAACTGCAGTGCTACCATTACACCATTGGACAATCCCGATTTGCTTTTCTGAAAAGAGCGTGCGAAATTAATGAGTTTTGCCGACAGCTGCAAATCTCGGGGCTTTTTTCCCGATTTTTATTTGGCGATCAGCAGGAAGTAGTTCTTCTTGCCTTTCTGTGCCAGCATATACTTGTCGTTGAGCAGCATCGTCGCATCGATACGGGTATCGAAGGCTGAGAGCTTTTCTTTGTTGACAAACACTCCGCCGTTCTGCGTCATCTTGCGCATTTCGCCCTTGGAGGGGAATACGGCGGCCATGTCGGTCAGCAGATCAACGGCCCGGACCCCCGCCGAGAGGGCATCCCGGCTGACCTCGAAGGTGGGAACGCCTTCAAAAATGTCGAGCAGGGTTTTCTCGTCCAGCTTGCGCAGTTGCTCCGAAGAAGAGGCTCCGAACAGAATGCCGGCAGCCTCGACGGCGTTCTCATAGTCGGCTTCTGAGTGAACCATGGTGGTGACGTCTTTGGCCAGACGCTTCTGGAGCAGCCGCATGTGCGGTGCCTGCCGATGTTCTTCAATGAGCTGCTCGCATTCTTCTTTGTCGATGAAGGTGAATATCTTGATGTATTTTTCGGCGTCGGCATCGCTTACATTCAGCCAGAACTGGACAAACTTATAGGGTGAGGTGTATTCCGCAGAGAGCCAGATATTGCCCGACTCAGTCTTGCCGAACTTGCCGCCGTCGGCCTTGGTGATGAGCGGGCAGGTCAGGGCGAAGACTTCCCCGCCGTTGGTGCGGCGGATGAGCTCGGCTCCGGTGGTGATGTTGCCCCACTGGTCGGAGCCTCCCATCTGTAGTTTGCAGTTCTTGGTCTCATACAAGTGCAGAAAATCGTAGCCCTGCAGCAGCTTGTAGGTAAACTCAGTGAACGACAGCCCGTCGCGGGCCTCGCCGTAGAGACGTTTCTGCACGGAATCCTTGGCCATCATGTAATTGACGGTGATGTGCTTGCCTACGGTACGTGCAAAGTCCAGGAAACTGAAGTCCTTCATCCAGTCGTAATTGTTGACCAGCTCGGCCCGGTTGGGCTCGTTGCTGTCGAAGTCCAGAAACCGGCTCAGCTGTTTTTTGATGCAGCTGACATTGTGGCGGAGCGTCTCTTCGGTGAGCAGGTTGCGCTCCTGGGATTTGCCGGAGGGGTCTCCGATCATTCCCGTGGCTCCTCCTACCAGGGCGATGGGCTTGTGGCCGCAACGCTGAAAGTGCCGGAGCATCATGATGCCGCAAAGATGGCCGATATGCAGCGAGTCAGCAGTCGGATCGATGCCGACGTAGGCGGTAGTGATCTCTTTCTGCAGTTGCTCTTCGGTTCCAGGCATCATGTCGTGCAGCATGCCCCTCCATTTCAGTTCTTCGACGAAGTTCATTGTAATCTTTTTTTAGGTGTTTGCTTGTAATCGGCCGAAAGACCGCCGCAAAATTACAAAAAAAAAGCGAGGCTCGTTTGTTTAATGAAAAGTTCATGTTACATTTGCATTTTCCGTACGAGAATGCCTATAAATACATACGTCATGAAAACTTTAAATCCCAGTGTCCTGCTTTTCGCTTCCAAGTCGGCGACTGTCGTACCCCAGATCGGGGAGGCGTTGGAAGAGACTGGTATCTCTTTCGAGTGTACCTACAATGTGCAGAAGGCCTGCGACTATCTGCAGTCCGAGCGCCCCTGTCTGTTAGTGATAGATACGGAAGCCGATGACGCACGCGCCGTGGAATTGTGCCGTAAGGTGAAGAAAATCAAGGAAGAACTGCTTGTCGAGACTTTTTTCCTGATTGACGATAACAAGAATTTCGAGCTGCAGTGGAATTGGTTCAAGTATGGTGTGGATGAGTTCGGTACACGCGATACCAATGTCAATCTCATCATCTGCCGCATCCAATGCATTCTCAAACGCTGTCGTATGGGGACGAAAGTAATCCCCAAGCAGGGTTTCCTGATCGACCGGGAGCGTTACATGGTCTTTGTCAATGGGCAGGAGATAGCTCTGCCCCGCAAGGAATTCGAGCTGTTGATGCTCCTTTCCTCCCGGCCCGAAAAGGTTTTCACCCGCGACGAGATATTCCGTCAGGTGTGGGGAAACAGGCTTATCGTGGGCGACCGCACCATCGATGTGCATATTCGCAAGATCCGTGAGAAGATAGGCGAAGACTATATCATCACGGTCAAGGGGGTGGGCTATAAGTTCCAGGACAGATAGTCCGCCACAGTCCGGTCGGACGGCTCAGTCACGGCCGGCGGACTGTTGTCGCAGTAGCGAATCAATCACTTTCGGATAGTGCTCATACTCCAGGAGGTGCACCTTTTCCGCCACCTGATGATAGTCTTCCCCGGGCAGTACGGGACACGTCTTCTGGCAGATGATGCTGCCTTTGTCCAGTTCGGCATTGACATAGTGGATGGTGATGCCAGTCTGACTTTCTCCGGCCTCCACGACGGATTGGTGGACATGGTCGCCGTACATTCCTTTGCCCCCGAATTTGGGCAGCAGGGCCGGGTGTATGTTGACTATGGCCTGGGGGTAGGCTTCAATCAGATATTCCGGAATACGCAGCAGAAAGCCTGCCAGTACAACAAAATCGATAGACTCCTTATTTAATAATGGTAGAATTCTCCCCTCAAGCAGATCTTCCCGGTTGAAACAGTGGCAGGGTATCCCCAATCGGGCGGCTCGTTGTATGACCCCCGCCTGCGGGCGGTTGCACAGAATCAATGCCACCTGGGCGATGGGGTCGGCTTGTGCGCGGAAGTAGCGGACTATGTTTTCGGCGTTGGTGCCGGAGCCGGAGGCGAAAATGGCGATTCTATGAGTAGGACTATTTTCCATATATCTGACAGTTAGGTTATTACAATTAAATGTTAATGCTTTTGACATTATTTTGGGGGCAAAATTAGTATTTCTTTGAAATATGTCGTTACTTTGCGCCGTCTTTTTAGGTAACAATATTATTAACTAAAACCAATTGTTATGTCTGAAGTTGCAGATAAAGTCAAGTCGTTAATCGCGGAAAAACTGAGTGTCGAACTGTCACAGGTTACACCTGCCGCTAGCTTTACCAATGATCTGGGTGCCGATTCTCTTGACACCGTTGAACTGATCAGGAGTTTTGAAGAAGAATTCGGCATTGAAATCCCTGACGGCGATGCTGAAAAGATTGCCACCGTCAACGACGCAATCGAATACATCGAAAAAGCTAAGGCTGCGAAATAAATAATTCCGCATCAGTCTCCTCCCGGACTTGAGGGGAGAAACAATTCCAACAGATTTCTATGGAATTAAAAAGAGTTGTTGTAACAGGTCTTGGTGCTATTACCCCTATCGGAAACTCTGTCAATGATTTTTGGGAGTCTCTGATAAACGGTGTAAGCGGATCAGGACCTGTTACTTGTTTCAATCCTGAAAAACACAAGACGCAGTTTGCCTGCCAGATTAAGAATTATCATTCCGAAGATTATTTCGACAAGAAAGAGGTGAATCGCTATGACTTGTTCGAGCAGTATGCACTGATTGCTGCCAGACAAGCCATTGAAGATGCTCATTTCGAGCTTGACAAAGAAAACCTGAACCGTTTTGGCGTCATTTGGGGCAGCGGTGTGGGCGGTGTGCATTCTTTCGCCGATGAGGTGAAAAACTTCCATGACGGAGGAGAAACGCCGCGTTTCAGCCCGTTTTTTGTGCCCAAGATGATTTGTGACATGCCTGCTGGTTATATTTCCATTCAATACGGATTCCGGGGCCCGAATTTCGGCACGGTCTCCGCCTGTGCTTCTTCCAACAATGCCATGTGCAATGCTGTCAACCTGATCCGCCTGGGCAAGGCCGATGTCTTTGTCTGCGGAGGTTCGGAAGCCTCCATCACACAGGAAGGGGTAGGGGGATTCAACGCTATGAGAGCTTTGTCCACCCGCAATGACGATCCTGCCCGGGCCAGCCGTCCGTTCAGCAACAGCCGCGACGGTTTTGTCATGGGTGAAGGTGCCGGCTGTCTGATACTCGAAGAAATGGAGCATGCATTGGCCCGTGGAGCAAGAATCTATGCTGAACTGGCCGGGACGGGCATGTCGGCCGATGCCTATCACATGACGGCTCCCCACCCGGAAGGACTGGGCGCCCGCATGGTGATGGAAGAGGCTATGGCTGAAGGGGGCATACTCCCCGAGGAAGTCGATTATATCAATACACATGGTACTTCGACCAAACCCGGTGATATTTCGGAAGCCAAAGCAATTGTCAGCACATTCGGGCAGCATGCCTACGAAATGAATATCAGTTCCACCAAGTCGATGACAGGGCACCTTCTGGGCGCTGCCGGCGCCATTGAGGCTGTCGCTACCACCTTGGCTGTTTATTACGGAATTGTCCCTCCTACGATTAATCATGAAGAAGGAGATGATGATCCGGAAATCGACAGTCGATTGAATTTCACTTTCAACAAAGCTTGCCGGCGAGAAATCAAAGTGGCACTTTCCAACACTTTCGGTTTTGGAGGCCATAATGCCTGTGTGGCTTTCAAAAAGTGGAAATAGACTGACTGTTGTATGCGATTCCGAAGGCACGGACAAGACTTGGAATTATATCACTCCTTAAAAGAAATACTAGGCTTCAGACCCCATCGTCTGGCTCTTTATCAGTTGGCTCTGAGACACAAATCCCAGTCTTTGCAAAGAGAAGACGGAGTTTTGCTCAACAACGAGCGACTGGAATTTCTGGGTGACGCCGTGCTGGATCTTCTGGTTGCCGACATCCTTTTCCGTCACTTTGAATTGCAAGGGGAAGGTTTCCTGACCGATACACGCTCCAAGATTGTCAGGAGGGAGAGTCTCAATCACCTCTCTCATGAACTGGGGCTGGACGACATGCTCTTGACTTCGGCCCGGACGGATTCCCATCAGCAGTCCATATTCGGCAATATGCTCGAAGCCCTTATTGCGGCTATCTATCTTGACCGGGGGTACAAGACCTGCCGACGTTTTGTCGAAAAGAAAATCTTCGGCCGCCTGGTGGATTTGGAGGATATTGCCCGTCAGGAGGAGAATTTCAAGTCTCTCCTGCTCGAGTGGAGCCAGCACAACAAAAAGAAACTGGACTTCCGCACCAAGGAATGTGGCGAGAAGAAATCGGGCAATCCCGTCTTCGAATGCCAGATTTTCATGGACGATGTCTTTATCTCTTCCGAAAGGGGCTATTCCAAGAAGAATGCACAGCAGAACGCGGCTCATCTGGCCTGGGAAAAGATCAGACAGGACCCGACCGCAGCTGCAGGATGATTTGCGGAGGCCCCGGAGGCGGAAGACACGTAAAATGATTATCTTTGTCCCCAGCTAAGAGACCCGACTATGAAACAACAACTTTGCATCTATAACACCCTGACCAGAAAGAAAGAGGTGTTTCAGCCTCTGCACGAGAATCTGGTGGGTATGTACGTCTGCGGTCCGACGGTCTATGGCGATGCCCATCTGGGACATGCCCGCCCGGCTGTCACCTTTGATGTCCTGTACCGTTACCTGCAGCACATAGGCTACAAGGTGCGCTACGTCCGCAATATTACCGATGTGGGACATCTCGAGCACGATGCCGACGAAGGAGAGGACAAGATCGCCAAGAAAGCCCGTCTGGAGCAGCTTGAGCCCATGGAAGTGGTGCAGTATTACCTGAACCGCTACCATAAGGCTATGGAGGCGCTCAATGTGCTGCCGCCCAGTATCGAGCCTCATGCCTCTGGCCATATTATCGAGCAGATACAGTTGGTCAAGGATATTCTGGCCAACGGCTATGCTTATGAGAGCGAGGGATCGGTCTATTTCGACGTGGTCAAATACAACCGCTCCCACCACTATGGCAAACTCTCGGGACGCAACCTGGAGGATGTCATCAATACCAGCCGCGACAATCTCGACGGCCAGTCGGAAAAGCACAACCCGGTGGATTTTGCCCTATGGAAAAAAGCGCAGCCCGAGCACATCATGCGCTGGCCCTCTCCCTGGAGCGACGGTTTCCCGGGTTGGCACTGCGAATGCACGGCCATGGGGCGTAAGTATCTGGGTCGGGAGTTTGACATTCACGGTGGCGGTATGGATCTGGTCTTTCCGCATCACGAATGTGAAATAGCCCAGGCGGTGGCTTCACAGGGGCGGGATATGGTCCGTTACTGGATGCACAACAACATGATTACCATCAACGGCCAGAAAATGGGCAAGTCGCTGGGCAATTTCATCACACTCGACGAGTTTTTCACCGGCAGCCACCAGGACAAGGACGGCCGGGAAATGCTGGACCAGCCTTATAGCCCGATGACCATCCGTTTCTTCATTCTGCAGGCTCATTACCGCAGTACGGTCGATTTCAGCAACGAGGCTCTTCAGGCTTCCGAAAAAGGGCTGGAACGTCTGATGGACTCCTGGCACCACCTGCAGCAGCTCAAGGCATCGGAAGTCTCTTCAGTGGAGGTCGGCGGCCTTCGCCAGCGCTGCTATGAGGCCATGAACGACGATCTGAATACGCCGGTGGTCATC
Source organism: Bacteroidales bacterium (assembly GCA_017464285.1). Lineage (GTDB taxonomy): Bacteria > Bacteroidota > Bacteroidia > Bacteroidales > UBA1402 > UBA1757. Next base: position 85,888 of record JAFUDT010000006.1, read on the forward strand.
GCTCACCTGTTTGATGCAGGACGGGCTGTCAACAGTGTCTATGACGGTAAGGCGACGATTTCGGCTGCCGATCTGAAGGAGCTGCAGGAGGTATTTTCCTTGTTTATCGAGAAGATCCTGGGCTTGAAAGACACTGCTGCCGTCCAAGGAGGTAACGCCCGCTCGGAGGCTGCCTTTCATGCTGCCGTGGACATGCTGCTGCGTCTGCGTATGGAGGCCAAAGCCGACAAAGACTGGGCCAAGGCCGACAAGATCCGTGACGAGTTGACGGCTTTGGGTTTCGAAATCAAAGACCGCAAGGACGGCTTTGAGTGGAAACTGGCTTGACAGTTTGCGGCTTTTTCAAAGGAAAAAGGAAAGGGGCTGTCTATCGGCCCCTTTTTTCTGTCGGTTTCGGCGACAGCTCTTCCGGCTTCTGTGCCTCTATGGGCAGTTCGCGGATATTCCAGGTCTCATTGACCTCCCAGTTGGCCCTGAGTGATATTTTTTTGTTCAGGTAGAATACTTGTTCCGGCTGACGGTGCTCTTCATAGCAACCTGCAGTCCAGCGAAAATCGTCGTTCTCATCGAGGATCAGACGCACGAAATACTCCCCAGGTTTCAGGTTCAGACAGTCGGCAATGCCGCCAATCACTTCTTCGCGGCGCAGTAACTTTTCGCTTTTGTCCAGCAGTTCGATGAAGGCGGGCAGTCCGTTCAGCCCTGTAATTTCCATGATGAGCCTGGAGTATTCTTTTTCTTCCCTGACTTTGAAAACCTTGGAATATCCCTTGTTGGTCAGGGAGTCGTACAGGCTGCGCACACTGCCGGAGTCAAGTTCCAGCTTATACTCCAAACCGTAGTCCCAGTCGGCGTACAGGTGTTGTATGCGGGGGTTGTAGCGGTCAGTCTCCATGTCGAACTCTTTTGTCTCGATCCATGTAGTGTCTTTTTTCAGAAACAGATGCCAGGACTGTTCCCGGATTTCGGCGATAGGATGCTCCCAAACGAAGTAAGGGACTCCGAAGACTTCCATGGTAGTGGGAACCTTGGCCTCCATGTTGAAGTGTCTCACGGGTTTGGACGGCAGCGGAGGAAATATGGTATCAACACGGAAAGTAGTGTCCGAGAGGCTCACGGCCAGCAGCGAGTCGTATCTCGTGCTGACAATAGTGTCGATTTTGAAAACAGTGTCGATACGACTGGGCGGGAGTGCAGGCTCATCGCTTTTCCGACCCTTTCTGTCGCGAGTGCTGCGGTCGTTTTTCTTATTGTCCTTGCCGCTGTCAGTCGTCTTTTCCTTCTTGGCGATCAGATGGAGTGTGTCGCAGGTGGCTGCCAGGCGGTCGGCAGAGTCGGTCTTGAGGTAGTCGAGCCGGATATGCAGGGTGTCCATCTTGATGAAAACCGAATCTTTGATCCAGTAGGTCAGTGTGTCGTGGGTGGGGTTGTCTTCCAGTACCAGCCAGTCCTCGCCGGGGGCGAGACTGTCGGGACAGAGCAGCTGCAACTTCGGCAGGGTATCGGACTTGTAGCCGAAGGTCAGGCCGATCTTGTTTCTGTCCGTTCTTTCGGACTTGACCAGGTACTGCCGCCCGAAATCTTCATTATAGTATCGCAGTATCAGGTTGTCCGGCTTGAAGCAAGGTTCCTGCCGGACGATGATGCTGTCGATGGTCAGACTGTCTTTCCAGATGGTGTCGTTGACAGGGCAGAAATCCATCCAGGGCACCACGACAGAGTCCATGAAGGCCAGGGCTTCGCCTTTCTGATCGAAACGGTAGTCGCGGTTCTGGTCGCCCAGGGCATAGACCTTGTAGGGAATGGGCTTGAGGTTGCGGATATAGAAACGCCCGTTTTCATCGGTTTTGCCGATGCGCAGAAAGGGTTCGCTATAGAAGGTGCTGTCGCTCAGGTCGGAGTGAACCCCTACGATGACACCTTTTTCGGGGCTCAGGGTGGCGGCATTGAGTACTGTGCCGGAAATGCCTAACGAGTCGAATTCGTCGCCGGTGGCAAAGGCAAAGGCATACAGCCCGAAGGGGTTACCTTCGTTGTAATCGACGATGGCATCGCCGAAATCGATGGTATAGGTCTGGTCGGGCAGGAGGGAGTCCTGCAGCTCGACGACGATTTTCCGCATGATGCCGCTGACTGTCGGCGGTTTCTTCTGCGGAGGCGACACGACGACTTTTTCGGAAGGCTTCTGGACGCTGATCAACTCGTCGAAATATATTTCGATTCTTTTCTTGTTCCAGTTCCGGGCATCGGCTTGGGGCTTGCTGCCGAGCAGGACGGGCGGGGTCTCGTCCCTGGGGCCGCCCTGCGGCATGCCGATACTGGCACAGCCCATATACAGGCTGACGGCCAATCCAGTTGCCAGCAAACCCAGAAGTTTTTTCACTATTATATTATCTATGAGATGATGTGACAAAGATAGTGCAACCTGAGCCCAATCGCAAAATAAAATGCAATCCTGTCTTGCCGTCTGCTGAACATTTGTGATGGAGTTAATGGAATCCTGTACTTCTTTTGTGTATGATATGGTATTCCGGTGGTCATTGGCGGGATGGAAAAAAAGATGTATTTTTGGGCCTCAAATCTGAAGCTATGCGCATCGTGTTAATCGGCTATGGCAAAATGGGCCATGAAATAGAGAAGGTCGCCCGGCAACGCGGCCATGAAATCGTCTGTACCATCGATATCGACACCCAGGACCGTTTTGCAAGCGAAGCCTTCCTGACAGCCGACCTGGCCATGGAATTCACCGGGCCTCAGACGGCTTACGGCAATTATCTGAAATGTTTTGCCGCCGGCCTGCCCGTGGTGTCGGGCTCAACCGGCTGGCTGGACAAGATGCCTCTGATCAGACGGGCCTGCCAAGAGGAAGGCCAGACCTTTTTCTACGCTTCCAACTTTAGTCTGGGGGTGAACCTGCTTTTCGCGCTCAACCGTTTTCTGGCTGAAAAGATGAATGCCTTCCCGCAGTACGATGTATGCATGAAGGAGATTCACCACACACAGAAACTGGATGCTCCGAGCGGCACGGCCGTCACACTGGCCGAGGATGTTATCGGCAGGATCGACCGCAAGAGCAGCTGGGTGAACCATCCGACAGAGAACCCCGACCAGATAGGCATAGTTTCGGAACGCATCGGCACCACTCCCGGCTATCACGAAGTGGTCTATGACAGTGAGGTGGATACCCTGACAATCTCCCATAATGCCAAAAACCGGACCGGATTGGCCTTGGGTGCGGTGCTCGCTGCCGAATTCACTCTGGGCAAAAAAGGACTGCTGGGCATGCAGGATTTGCTGGGTTTCTGAGGCAGGCCGGTGACGAGTGTATAAACGGATAATGATTGCTCGATATGGAAATAAAAGACAACAGTCGATTCAAAGCATCGCTTGGCCGTTGGGCCCGATTCATCGTATGGACACTGGTCTTCGGCCTGCTAGCCTTGTGGACCCGTAGCTGGTGGTGGCTGCTGCCCGTACCCTTGGCCTTTGATTTGTTCATCACCCGATGGCTGCCTTGGTATTTTTGGAGAAAATGGAAGAACAAGACTCTCCGTACCCTTATGGACTGGGTGGATGCCATTGTTTTTGCGCTGGTGGCCGTCTATTTCGTATTTCTGCTGTTTTTCCAGAATTATCAGATTCCCTCCTCTTCGTTGGAGAAATCCCTGCTGGTAGGAGATTTCCTGATAGTCAACAAAGCCAGTTACGGGCCGCGCATGCCCATGACTCCACTGTCTTTCCCCCTGGCTCAGCATACGATGCCCCTGGTGGGCGGCAAGTCCTACATCGAAAAGCCACAGTGGCCTTACCGGCGCATCGCCGGACTGGGCCGGGTGCAGCGTGGCGACATAGTTGTTTTCAACTTTCCCACCGGCGACACAGTAGCGCTCAATATGCAGAACCCCGACTATTATTCCATCTGCTATTCGCTCATGCAGGAACGGCAGATGAGCCGGGCACAGGCTGCGGAGTATGTCCATGGCCATCCTGAAATCTTCGGACAGATAATCTGGCGGCCTGTCGACCGGCGGGAAAACTATGTGAAGCGCTGCGTGGGATTGCCCGGCGACAGTCTGCAGATCATAGACAATCAGGTATATGTCAACGGGAAGGCTCTGCAGGACGCCCCCGGTGTACAGTATAACTACTTTGTACAGACCCGTGGCGGACAGATTTCTGAAAAGCAGTTCGAGCAGTGGGGCATCAGCCGTGATGACCGGCTGATATTGGCCGAAAACAGTGCGCTGACTCCCTTGCTGGGGTTCACCAGGGACGAGGGCGGCCGGCGTCAGGTGATATACCATTTTCCCGCTACGGCCGAAGTGCTTGAGCGGATCAGGCGGGCTTCGAACATTCAGGAAGTAAAGATTGAAAAAGCGCAAATCGGAGATTATTCCCTGGGTGGCTATGTCTTCCCCCTGGACGAGCGTGTCTCCTGGACCCGGGATGATTTCGGTCCTTTGTGGATCCCGGCCAAGGGGGCGACCATCGAGTTGAACGGGCAGAATGAGATCCTTTACGGGCGTGCCATCCGGACCTACGAGGGACATAGCCTCGAGCAGCGGGACGGACAGTATTTCCTGGACGGCGAGCCGGCCACGACCTATACCTTCTCTATGGACTATTATTGGATGATGGGCGACAACCGGCATAATTCAGCCGATTCCCGTTATTGGGGGTTCGTCCCTGAAGACCACATAGTCGGTCGTCCAATGCTGGTCTGGCTGTCGCTCAACAAAGACAAGACGTGGTTACATGGCAAGATCCGCTGGAACCGTTTCTTCAAAAAGGCCCGATAGTGCGTCTATGCCCGAGGTGCTGCTGACGACGGCTTATTTTGCGCCGGTTTCCTACTATGCTTATCTCTGGCACTCGGAACGTGCCTGCATAGAGCAGTGTGAACATTACCACAAGCAGAGCTGGCGTAACCGTTGCCTGCTGGCTGCCGCCAATGGGCCGATGGCTCTGACTGTGCCGGTGGAGCACGAGAACAATCAGGACATCCGTTCTGTGCGCATTACCGAGAACGGCCATTGGCGTCACCGTCATTGGCAGAGTATTGCATCGGCCTACCAGTCATCGCCTTTTTTCGAGTACTACGAAGATGACTTGCGCCCTCTGGTCGAAGAGCCCTCCCTGCCTCTGCTTTTCGATTTCAACGAGCTCATCAGGCAAAGGATCTGTGAACTGCTGGACATTCATACCCCGACAGCCCTGGCGGAGGCTTTCAAGCCTGACTATCAGAGTACGGACACCCTGGCCGATCTGCGTGAGGAAATTCATCCCAAGCGGGATTTCCGCAGTCTGCCGGGTTATCGGCCGAAAAAATACACTCAGGTTTTCGAGGGGAAATTCGGCTTTCTGCCCGAACTTTCCATCTTGGACCTGCTTTTCAATATGGGACCGGAATCGGTGCTGATACTGCGTGACAGCCTTCCCGCACCGGTTACAGATAAGAGTGAAAGATGAAAGAGGAAGTCTCTGTGTTGAAAAACGGGATACGAACGGTGCGTCAGTCTTGCAGCGGCGAGGTCTGCTGCTGCGGGTTTGCCATCGGAGCCGGCACACGCGATGAAACGGACAACGAGCAGGGTATCGCCCATTTTACCGAGCACATGCTTTTCAAAGGCACTCATCGTCGCAATGCCTGGCATATCCTGAACCGTCTGGGGGCCGTCGGCGGGGAGATTAATGCCTATACCACCAAGGAAGAGATATTTCTCTATGCCATCTGCCTGAAAAAAGATTATGAGCGGGCACTGGAGCTGATGTGCGACATGCTGTTCCATTCCAGTTTCCCTGCTTCGGAAATAGAGAACGAACGGGAAGTGATACTGGACGAGATCAACGTCTATGAAGACTCTCCTTCCGAACTCATCTACGATGATTTTGAGAGAATTCTCTACAGTCCGCACCCTTTCGGACGGAACATCCTGGGGTCGGCCGACTGTCTGGCCCGGATGGACACGGCTGCGTTTCAGATCTTCACCAGTCGTTGCTTCACGACTGACAGGCTGGTTTATTTTTCGCTTAGTCCACTTGAGCCGGAAAGGGAGAAGCGCTTGATAAACAAATACCTGGATGAGATTCCGGACAGTTCCTCCCGTTCGGTATCGCCTTGGCGTACCCGTCCGGTCCTGGCAACAGGGCTGCATGAGAATATCGACCGTCAGACACATCAGGCCCATGTGCTGTATGGCAATGAGGCCTACAGCCTGTTCGACGACCGTCGCCTGACTCTCTATCTGCTCAACAATTATCTGGGCGGACCAGGCATGAACAGTCTGCTCAACAATACCCTGCGCGAACGCTACGGCCTGGTTTACACCGTGGAGTCGAGTGTGAACTCCTACAGCGACACGGGTTTGTTTGCCATCTACTTCGGCGCGGACGCCAGGGATGTGGACAGATGTCTGGTAATGATAGACAGGACACTGAGGCAATTGCGCGAGAAGCCCTTGAGCACTTATCAGCTGCGGGCTGCCAAGAAACAGCTCTGCGGCCAGCTGGCCATTGCTGCCGAGAATAAGGAATCTCAGGCATTGTCCATGGGCAAGAGTGTGCTGTATTACAATTGCTTTGAATCGACCGAGCAGCTTTTCTCCAAAATCGAAGCTTTGCAGCCTGCCGATCTGCTGGCCGTGGCCAATGAAGTCTTCGAGCCTTCGCACATGTCGCTGCTGACCTACCGTTGACAAGTTCCGCTTTTGCTGTGTCAGAGCCTTTATTCCTGACAACGTATTCTTTCGGCCGTGTCGCGCGAAATGTAGTTGTCGTACGACTGGCAGACCTCGGCCGAGAACCGCATCGCGTAGCCAATGATGATGTTCCACTGCTCTTGGTCCAGTGCCGGCAGCTGTTCACGGCGTATCCCCTGTTTTAACAGCCCGAAGACGATGCCGGCATTGAAGCTGTCGCCTGCCCCCACCGTGCTCAGAGGAGTGATGGGGGTCACTGTATAGCTTTTGCTCAGTGTCGGGGTTTGCAACACGACCTGTTTGGCACCGGCCGTGTAGACGAAACAATGGGTGCGGGAGCTGATTTTTTCACGATAGATGCTCTCTGGGTCGTTCATCGCGTAAAGGGCCATGAAATCGTCCTCGCTGCCACGAAGAATGTCGGCGTAGCCGAAGTTCTCGGTCAGGACGGGAGTGAGCGAACCGGCTTCATAGCTGTGTGATTTCCGGAAATTGATATCGTAGTAGATCAAGGCATCCGCCTCGCGACACTGTTGCAGAAAATCCTTCATCCGGGGCCGGAGCAGAGGATTCAGTGCATAGTAAGAGCCGAAAACCACAATGTCGTCGGGTTCGACGGGCGGGAACTCGCCCTGCAGCCCCTGGTAGGAATAATCCTTGAAAAAGGTGTAGTCCGCATCGCTGTTGTCGTCAAGGAAGGCCAGTGAGACGGCTGTCCTGGCGGTCGGATGTCGGTTGACATAGTGGTCTGAGACACCGTTCTCCTTCATGAATTCGCAGATGAGACGGCCTACCCGGTCTCGCCCTACATCGCTGATGAAACAGACCTTCTGACCCAGGCGGCCCAAGGTGATCATGCCGTTGAAAACGCTGCCGCCCGGCGTAGCCGAAGTCGGCCGGTTGTGCTTGAAAATGATGTCGAGGATGGTCTCGCCGATGCCGATAACCTTGCGCATAGGATTATGTTTTTACACCGCTAAGATAGTGCATGACGGCAGAATATCAAAATCGCGGAAGACGCGAAAATTTACTACCTTTGCGGCCCAATTCAAACTGAATGAAGACATTTGAAGAACTGGGTTTGCAGGATAGTCTGCTCAAGGCTATTGCCGAACTGGGATTCGAGGTCCCCATGCCTGTACAGGAGGAAGTGATTCCCTATCTGCTGGGAGAACATACCGATGTTGTGGCGCTGGCTCAGACCGGCACGGGCAAGACGGCGGCCTTCGGACTGCCGCTCTTGCAGACTATCGACCTTGACAGGAAGTCCCCTCAGGCGCTTGTCCTCTCCCCGACCCGTGAGCTCTGTCTCCAGATAGCCGACGATTTGAAGGACTATGCCAGGTACCTTGACGATTTCCGCGTATTGCCCGTCTATGGCGGATCGAGTATTGAGACTCAGATCAAGGCTTTGCGCCGGGGAGTGCAGGTAATTGTGGCCACCCCGGGTCGCCTGCTCGATTTGATGAATCGGGGTGTGGCCGACCTGTCTGGCGTAGCGACAGTGGTGTTGGACGAGGCTGACGAAATGCTCGATATGGGCTTTTCGGACAGTCTCAACGGTATCCTGGCCGCCGTGCCGGACGACCGGAGAATCTGTCTGTTCTCGGCTACCATGCCCGATGAAATTGCAGAAATTGCTAAAAAGTACATGCACGACCCGCATGAGATTGTCATCGGCCGCAAAAACGAAAGTACGGCCACCGTGCGTCACATTTATTATATGGTGCAGGCCAAGGACAAATACCGCACCTTGAAGCGTATTATCGACTTTTATCCAAGTATCTATGGCATCATATTCTGCCGTACCAAAGCCGATACTCAGGAAATCGCCGACAAACTGATGCAGGACGGCTACAACGCCGATGCCCTGCACGGCGACCTGTCACAGGCCCAGCGCGACTATGTGATGCAGCGTTTCCGGCTACGCAATATCCGTCTGCTGGTGGCTACTGACGTGGCGGCACGAGGCCTGGATGTCGATGACCTGACTCATATCATCAATTACACTTTGCCTGACGAGACGGAAGCCTACACGCACCGCAGCGGCCGCACGGGCCGTGCCGGCAAGACGGGCATATCCATCTCCATCATCAATCTCAAGGAAAAACACCGTATCCGGGCCATCGAGAAAGTGATCAACAAGACCTTCGAGGCAGCCAAGATGCCGACAGGCATGGAGATTTGCAAAAAGCAGATTTTCAGTCTGACCGATCGTCTGGAGCGAGTAGAGGTGAACGAGTCGGAAATCGATGAACTCCTGCCCTCCGTATTCAGCAAACTGCAGTGGCTGGACAAGGAAGAACTCATCCGCCGCATGGTGGCGATGGAGTTCGAACGTATCATCGCCTATTACCAGGACGACAAGGACTTCGAGACCCTGGTCGAGCATGAAAAGAAGCCTGGGAATAAGTCCGTTGACAAAGACCGCACAGCCGTGGTCCGTGAAAAGGGCTATGCCAAGATATACATCGGTCTGGGCAAAGCGGACGGCCTGATGCCCAAAAACCTGCTTGACCTGATCAACAGTACGGTGGACGGCAGGGTGGAGGTGGGCCGCATCGACCTGCTGCCCGATTATGCTCTCTTCGATGTCGATGAACAGTCGGCGCGCAAGGTGGTGGCCGGTCTGCGCAGTCTTGATTTCCTGGGACGCGGGGTGAAGGTAGAAATTGCTTCGGACAGCCAAATCCGTCAGGCCTCTCAGGATCGGGCCGATAATCGCGGGCAGTCTCATCGCCGCAGTTTCGGAGACCGTGCCGGGCGGCTCGACCGTCGTGTCAGACGTCCAGAGCGCGCTGACCGACCTATGCAAGCTGACCGTCACGAGCGGTCTGAACGTTACGACTATGGTGGGCGCTTCGACCAGAGTGAACGCTTCGACCGCCGCGGCCCTAAGTCCGGGCGTGATGACTCGGGCAGGTCTTCCCGTCCGGGCCGTCCAAGTCACCGACGCGACTGAGATTGAGCGACTTGAAAAAATATTTGGTCAAAAAGCTTGCGGCAAGAAAAAATAGTACTACCTTTGCGCCGCTAAATTTCAACCACAAACAAGTTACATTATGTATTTGACGAAAGAAAAAAAGCAGGAAATCTTCGAAAAATACGGGAAGTCCAACACGGATACCGGGTCTCCTGAGTCCCAGATCGCCTTGTTCTCCTACCGTATTTCTCATTTAACTGAGCACCTCAAGTTAAATCGGAAAGATTATAGCACTTCGCGTTCTTTGAAAATGCTGGTCGGCAAGCGTCGTCGTCTGCTCGACTACCTTAAGGAGAAGGATATTGAGAAATATCGTGCTCTGATCAAAGAACTGGGTATCAGACGTTAAGTCCAAGATCCTGAGAAATGGCCGGTCCCGCTACAGCGAGACCGGTTTTTTTATGCCGTTTTGTGAGTATGGCCAAACGGCATTTCACGATGTTTGAATAAATATACAATAACCAGGCTTTTCATCGCGACTGTAGGAATAAGATTGTGAACGGGGCGAAACCGGAGGGGATGAGAAATAATGGAAAATAGCCATAATAGGGGATGTTGACATAGAAATGGATACGCTACTTTTGCAGAAAAATCTCTGCCGGCCGGAAGTATGTCTTTTTAAGTATGTCGCAGGAAGAAATCTGCGAATTCTGAATAATAATAACGGATTTGTTTGCAAATGTATTCAGGACTATGTACTTTTGTGCCCTGAGAATACTGAAGCGGCCTGTCATTTGCGACTGAAAATATAATGGTTATGAAGAGAGTAAGTATGAATGTGTTGGTGCTGTTGCTTGCCTGGGTTGTGTCCTTAGGGGCAATGGCACAGAACAGCCGTGGTGCTGCCCAGTCTGCCCGTATACCGTCGTATCAGGTGACGGGGCGTGTGGTGGATGCAGAAACCGGAGAGGCACTCGAGTTGGTCAATATTACTTTCAACGACAGAGAATTTTGGGCGGTTACCAACGAACATGGCCGTTTTTCATTGTCTCTGAGAAGAGGAACTTATACTTGGTCTGCCGCCTATCTTGGCTATGAAGAAGCCAAGGGGACACTGAAAATAGACGGTAGTCTCAGGCAGTATGAATTGAATATCCGACTGAGACCAAGTTCGCTGGCCTTGGACGAGGTCTCCGTTACGGCCAGGGAACAGGCCATGGGCTCTTCTTCGGTCATCGACCGTATGGCCCTGCAGCATCTGCAGCCCAAAAGTGTGGCTGAAATGCTGCAACTGATGCCGGGCAGCGTCACCTCCAATCCTTCGGTGAACAGCGTGGCTCAGGCCAGTATCCGTGAGGTCTATGGGGATAATAACAACGCCCTCGGTACAGCTGTTCTGGTCGATGGCGCTCCGATTTCCAACGATGCTACCCTGATGACTTTCAATACGGCAAAAAGCAGCCTTTCAGGTGTTTCCGACCAATCTACCACCGGAGCCGGCGTGGATCTTCGGACAATTTCGCCGGACAATGTGGAGTCGATGGAGGTGATTCGCGGTATTCCTTCGGTGGAGTACGGCAACCTGACATCCGGAGCCGTTGTCATCAAAACCAAAAAAGGGGCGACTCCCTTGGAGGTTAAGGGGAAGACCGATCCAAGATCCAAAATGCTTTACGCCGGCAAGGGCTTTTCCCTGGGTTCCGGGACAACGCTCAACCTGGCGCTTGACTATACGTCGTCTTACAGTGATATACGTTTCAAGGCCAGAGGCTACGAGCGGATTACGGGTAATGCCGGCCTGAGAAAGACTTTTTTCCAGGAACATCCGCTCAGTTTCAACGCCAATCTGGCCTATTTCCAGAATCTGAACACACGTCGTGTGGATCCACAGCAGATGGATTCTGAAAAAAGCGTAAGCGACAACAAGGGTATCCGTTTCTCTCTGAACGGAGACTGGAACATCAAGCAGCTGCTGGTATCCAACCTGTCTTACAACCTGTCTGTCAATTACAGTCATCAGCGGGACACGAAAACAGAATGGATGATACTGAAAACAGGCTTGCAGCCTATCGGTATCTCAATGGAAGAGGGAGAGCATGAGGCCCCCTTCCTGCTGGGTAACTATTATTCAGATTATTATATAGACGGCAAGCCCTTGAGTCTGTTTGCCCAGTTGAAGGCAGCCAAGAATGTCATGTTCCGGGACGATCTGACTACGGCTGTCAAAATCGGTGCTGAATGGGCCTATGACGTCAACAAGGGGGAGGGACTGGTCTTTGATCCTTATTCTCCGCCGGTTATCAACGATCTTTCTACGGTTCGTCCGCGTCCTTATACTGATATCCCGGCCATGAACACTCTTTCGGGCTTTTTCGAGGACAAGACCATTTTTCCGATAGGCTCCACCAGTATGACTCTGCAAGCCGGTGTACGTGCCAGTAATCTGTTTATAGACCGCAGCTATCTGAATCGCAGTGATATATTTACAGTCGATCCGCGTTTCAACGCTGAATGGCATCTGCTGACTCCTAAGAACAACCGCCTGCTGGACGATCTGAGCCTGACCGGCGGCTGGGGCATGACCTCCAAGATGCCCTCTCTGGCCTATCTGTATCCCGACAAGGCATACTACGACGAAAAGTCCTTTGAAAGTATGGGACCGTACTTTGCCATTACCACCACCCGTATCCTTGAAAGCACTGTCAATGTGAATATCAAGCCCTCGCGGGGCAGAAAAATGGAAATAGGACTCTCGGCCACCAAGGGAAAAATGAACGGAATGGTGACCTTCTTCTATGAGAAATATACCGATGAGTTCAATTATCTGGCTTCGGCCCTGGCAGTACCTTACAGGAAATACCAGTTTGCCTTGCCCTCAAATGCCCAGAACCTGAGCTACAGCGGTGGCCAGATGCACTACACAGTAGATGACGTGGCCTATTCCGCCGATCCGACGACAGTGAAGGCCGACACGATGTTCCATACATATTCAAGACCCAACAACGGACGTAAGTCTGAGAAGATAGGTGTCGAATATACTCTGAATTTCGGACAGTTGCCATATATCAGGACCTCACTGGTCGTGGACGGCGCCTGGCTGTGGACCCATCATTACAACGGACAGAGCTATTGGGCAACGGTCAGTGCCCAATATGACGACTACTATCCCTATATGGTGCTTCGCCCCGGCGGTTCTGGCGGTATAGAGTCCCGTGTCAACACCAATTTCCGCTTCATCACCCACATTCCGCAGTTGAAAATGATCTTCACGACGACGGCCCAGGTGGTCTGGGCTGAGACCTCACAGACTTCTTTCGTGGATGAAAACGGTAAGGAACGCTGGTACGTGAGCGAGAACATGAGCGGCCAGCCTGTGCTGGCCATCGATCCGCTGGGCTATATGGACCGTGCCGGCAACTATTATGAGTGGAATACGGAATTCCGTAAAAAAGAATATGCCACCCGAGAGACGCAGCAGTACCACATGATCAACAGGTACGCTTCCCTATATAATTTTGAAAAGGAAAAGTATCCCACCTATGCTATTTTCAACTTCCGGCTGACCAAAGAGTTCGGCGACCGCATGGAGTTCTCTTTCATGGCCAATAACCTGTTCAACACCCGGGTCATCCACAAGAACGTATACACCAGCGGCTATGTGCGCATGACCATCAATCAGTATTTCGGTGCAGAATTCAAAATTAAGATTTAAAACAATAATCATTATCTATCAACCATTTTAAAATTAGCACAATGAAAAAGCAAGTATTTTTCTTAGGTCTTTTGTGCGTGCTCTTTGCCTTTTCTTCCTGCGAGAAGAAAGTTGCCAAAAAGTACGTTGTGACTGTCACTGTCTCTGCTGACGGTGAATCCATCAGTGACTTGTCGGATTTCTCTCTGACGGCCCAGAATGAATCGGGTGTCAAATTGAATCCCGAGGAGGCGGATTCTGCCAAGTTTATCTTCACCTACAACCTGGTGGCCGGCACTTACACCTTTACGGGTTTCGCCTCCAGCGATGAGTTCAACTTCAATGGCACCCAGCGGGTCATCGTTTCGGAAGATACGGAGACCTCGGTCGTCCTGACTCCTTCTGCCAAGCAGGCCAGCGGTATCATCTTCAAGGAAATCTATTCCTACGGTGTCGCCAGCTGGTATTTCAAGGATGCCTTCTACGAACTGGTCAACAACTCTGACGAGGTGCAGTATCTGGACGGTATCATCCTGGCCTGTGTCGATCGCGGCTTTGGCAGTGACCGTACCGACTGGATGGATGAAGAGGGAAATATCCCGGCCGATTTCTACCCCCTGGCCAACTATGTCATGCAGTTCCCGGGCAACGGGACTGAGCATCCCGTCCAGCCGGGTGAATCGATACTGATTGCCGCTCAGGCTTATAATCACAACACCTATGACGAGGAAACCCAAACTGGCCGTCAGCTGGGTGAAAACGATGCAGAGTCGCCTGCTGGTGACCTGAGCAAGGCCGATTGGCAGTTGTGGATTCCGACACAGGAAACTAACTACTATAATCCCAGCATCCCGACCCTTAACGTGATTAGCAACCAGGGTGGCGGTATTATGTTCATGCCGGCCGTATTCGGTCAGCCGCTGTTGCTGGCCAAGCTGCCGGAAGGTACGACCGCAGAAGCCTATGTCAACGATTCTTCCAATTATCATTCCTATGCCGGCAGTACAAAGGCCGTACTGGGGATTCCCGTTGACTGTGTGATTGATGCAGTTGACATCCAGCGTTGGGGCGAGAACTCTATCGTGAAGGTCTTCCATCCTGCCCAGGATGCCGGCTACACCATGGCCAACGGCAACGACGAACCGATGGAGAGCTTCGAAGACTGGTCTGCCTCTCCGCTCTACTGCGGCAAGAGCTTGAGAAGAAAATGCACTATGGTAACTACCGACCGTGCTTATTTCAAGGATACCAACAACTCGACCAACGACTTCATCATGGGTGGTCAGGTGGCTGTTCCCAGAAGAACTTTCACAGAACCCGATGCTGAATAATCATTGAGACATTCCAAGCCGGGGAGCGGCGGCCTTGCTGCTCCCCCGGCTTATTTGTCAGACTCATTTATTTGTATTTCAAGATAACCCATATTAATCAGTATGAAACAGTTACTTCAGGCTTTGATTGCTGCTGCTGCGTTGGCCGTCCCTGTTTGGGGGCAGAATACTGACAATACTGCGTCCAATCCTCAAAAAAACTGGTATGAGGAGGAACTGTTTCTTCGCAATCTATCCTTCGGTTTTTCCAATCCGACTGAGATAGCCTCGAATCCTTATACTCAGTTGCAGAGTGCAAAGGCCTCCTATGCTCATGAGGAAGGTGATTTTAAGCCGATAGACGGATCCGGCTTTTCCAACCTGCTGGATTTCAGCCTGTATGGCACCAAAAAATTGGAAAATATCTCTTTCGAAGGGAGTATCGACTATTCTGTCCATGACTTGCAGAAGTCCCGGTGGAACGGTTCTGTACTGCAGACAGAAAGGAATCCTTTTATTATGGCGGACTCCCTGGTCTATGACTCCATTCCGAACAATCCGAACCGGGAAATCTTCAATCTGAGAGGAGGTTTTGCCTGGCAGACGTCGGAGAAAACGATTTTGGCCTTACGAGCCAATTATAAAGTGGCCAGCAAAGCTGACCAGTCAGATCCGCGCATTGAGGCTCATGGCGCGAGAATCACACTGAATCCCGGAGCTGAATTTCTGTTGAGCGACCGTTTCCGTCTCGGTGTTTCCGCGACGGCCGAAATATATCATGAAGATGTGAGCTCTACTGTCGAAGACAACATTTTCCCCGAACATACGATAGTCTTCACGTTTATGGAACTTGGTCATTATGAGGTGAAAACCGACTATGACTACTACCGCCGCTTTTCAGGTCATGTCTATGGCGGCGCCTTGCAGGCAATGTTCCAGGGGGAAACAGTGCAGAACCTTGCAGAACTGAGCGGCAGTTTCAATCTTGAGGAGGCTATGGATGGTGGAACCAGCTTTATGAAGCGCGGTGGTGACTATGAGGAAATCCGTCTGTCTTTGAGAGACCGTTTCCAGATAAAAGGAGACGGGATCCTGCATAATATTCTTTTGAACGCCGGTCTGCTGACGGGCTCTTCAACCTGGTACAAGCAGAATTCGACAGCCGATGCACTGGGTAACACTATTTGGAATGTTATTTCTTCGGATGTTACCCAAATAGAGACGGATATCAAGGCTGATCTCGCTTACCGTATGGATTTGCTGCAGAATGATGTGTCCCATTTCACCGCCCGGCTCAGCGGCGGGCTGGATATGGTTACACTGGACGAATATCCCGATGGGTACTATGTCTATTATACCTTGGCCAATGCCGGCCTGCAGCTGACCAAGCGATGGTACGGCGACCGTTTCTGTTACTCGGTCTCGGCCGACGGTTCCTATCATATGCCTTTGAGCGACCTGGATATGAGTCTCACGGTTTCCGGAAGGGCGGCAGAGCGCTTTAAGACCAATTATTTCATACCGAAATACCAGTATTACGCATCCGAATATGCCAATGCCGGCCTGTCGGCGGATGCCGCATACGCTATCCATACTTCCGGCGGGTCCACCTATTGGATCAAACTGGGAATTTACGGCAAGTATGTCAAATATTTGGGTGACTATGCCCGTTTTGACGATCGCCAGTGCTACGGAGCTAAACTAAACTTGATATTTTAGCCGCAGAGAATTATTATAACATATAACTATTTGCTGATGAAGAAATTTTTTCTTCCGGTGATGGTGACCGCCTTACTGGCGGTTTCCTGTTCAAAAGAACAGACACCGGGTTTTGCGATTGTGATTGATCCTCAGAGTTATACTGAAGCAAAGACGGAGATAGACCAGTATCAGGAGCTTGTGTCCAGCCGTGGCCTGTATCCCATTCTGGTGATAGACGAGTGGGGCGTCCCCGACAGTATCCGGGCCAAACTCATCGGTCTGTATCAGGCCAAGTCGCATCCCATCGAGGGCTGTGTCTTTATCGGTGACATCCCGATTGCCCGTACGCGTGAAGCCCAGCACATGACCACCGCCTTCAAGATGGATCAGGACGGGCAGTTCGACCGCCAGGAATATACGGTGGCCTCCGACCGTTTCTACGATTCCTTCGACCTCGATTGGGACTATCTCGACCGGGATTCCCTCCGTCCGGAGTATTTCTATTACCGGCTGCGCTCGGATTGTGCCCAGGCCTTGCATCCGACGATCTATTCGGCCCGCATCATGCCCCGCAGCAACGACCTTGGCAACAAGTATGACAAGCTTCGCCGTTACATGCAGCGGGTCAATCAGGCAGATTGCCGGAACGAGCCACTTGACAGAATGATGTACTTCAGCGGCTATGGCTATGTCTCCGAGTCGGTTGATGCCCGTATCGACGAAAAGGCTGAGTTCTATGATGATTTTCCATGGATGAAACAGCAACAGTCGGCCATTACCTATATCGATTACAAACGGGACGACTTTATCAAGAACCGTCTGATGACCGAACTGCAGACCACCGGTCTGGACTGGGCCGTGCTGCATCATCACGGCAGTCCGGACATCGAACATTTGAGCGACTATCCGATGGGCGACGGCTATATGGCAGCCATCGACTGGTTCAAGGCCTATCTGCGCGGACAGGTGGTCCGTGCCCAGGCCCGGGGCCGCAGCATGGCCGAAATCAGGAAGTCGCTGAATGAGTACTACGAAATGACGATTCCCGAAGAATGGCTCATGGAAGGTAAAACCGTCGATTTTGAAAAGGAACGTAATCTTTATTATGCCGATTTTGCCTCGTTCCATCCGCAGGCTCGCATGGTGACCTTGGACGGTTGTTACAACGGTTCCTTCCACCAGGATGAGAATATCCAGGAAGGCTATCTCTTCGGAGAGGGCAACGGAACACTGGTAGTGATGGGAAATACGGTCAATGTCTTGCAGAATAAGTGGGTCTGCCATTTTATCGGCTTGGTCGGTCTGGGCATGCGTACAGGCCGGATGGCCCAGCTGGGGGCTTATCTGGAGGCCCATGTTTTCGGTGATCCCACTTTCGCTTTCACTCCTGGAGGCGACTGCGGCTTCGATATCAACCGGGCCATGACCGGTGCTTCCGACGCTTTCTGGAAAAAACAGTTGGACAATGAATATCCTGCTGTGCAGATATTGGCCATGAACCGGCTGGCATCAAGCAGCCGGGGCAATTACTCAGACCTGATACTGGACAAGTTCAAGCATTCTCCTTCCGGCATTGTCCGTCTGGCAGCCCTCGAAGAGCTGAAGAGCTACCGTGACGACAATTACGTGGAGGCTCTGGCGCTGGGTATGAACGATGCCCATGAGCTCACTCAGCGTTTTGCCGTGATTCAGGCCGGTGACTGCGGAGACAGCCGACTGGTGGCTCCGCTGGTGCGGCTGGCATGCCGCAACATCCTGCCCGAACGGGTGGCCTATTCCATCTCCAGCGCTGTCCAGCTGATGGATTCCAGCCTGGTCATGCAGGCCTTTGACGAGTATTTTCCCACGCTCACTTGTTACAGCAAGGCCGACAGCGTAGGCCAGGCCCTGCGTGAAGAACTGCACACGGTATGCACCCGTCCGCTCAAGAATGTGGAAAATGTCATTTTCGACCCCAAGGCATCGGAATATGCCCGGGTGATGAGAATCCGTACCACCCGGAACTACAATTATCACATGCTGGTACCCCGTCAGCTGGAGTATCTTTCCCAGCCCGACAATGTCAAGATACAGACAGTCATGTGGGAGGCTCTGGGCTGGTATGAAACATCCTTCCAGGCACCGATGATAGCCAAGCTGGCTCAGCAGGTGGCAGCCGACGAGCGTTTTGACGCCGTGGTCCGCCGGGAGGCATTGAAGACGTATAATCGTGTAAAATAGAGATAATGAAAAACTTTTTGTTCACGCTGACGGCGGCCGTTCTCTTGCTGGCCTGCAACAGGCACGACCGACCCGGTTTTGCCATTGTGATAGATCCGGAGAGCTATTCCCAGGCCCGGACCGAGATCGACCGCTATCAGCAGGTGGTGGAGAGCAGGGGACTGTATCCGTTTTTGGTGATCGACCGCTGGGGGGTACCCGACAGTATCCGTGCCTGCCTGATGGCGCTTCATCACGACCAGAAGCATCCGATCGAGGGCTGTGTCTTCATCGGTGACATCCCCGTGCCGATGATACGTGATGCACAGCATATGGCCAGTGCTTTCAAGATGGACCAGAATGCTTTTCCGCGCATCGAAAGCAGTATCCCTTCCGACCGTTACTACGACAGTTTCGATCTGGAATTTGACTACCAGGGACAGGATTCTGTGCGCTGGTTCTATTACAGCCTGCGGGCAGACTGCCCTCAGCAACTGCATCCGACCATCTATTCAGCCAGAATCACTCCGCGCGACAACGAGCGGGGAGGAAAGTATGAAAAGCTGCGTCGCTATATGCAGCGTGTCAACCAGGCCGATGAGCGGCAGAACCGGATGGACCGTGTCCTGCTGTTCGGCGGTCACGGCAATGTGTCCGGCTCTTTCAGGGCGCGTACCGATGCCATCTATGAGTTCTATGAGCAGTTCCCCTGGATGCGCGACCGGCAACAGTCGGTCCAGTATCTTGACTATGCGCGTGACAAGTTTGTCAAGCGGCGACTCACGGACGAACTGCAGCGTCCTGACCTGGACTATGCCCTGCTACAGCATCATGGTGATATTACCATCCAGTATCTGAGCGGCACCTCCGAGCGTTATGCCGTACTGAAAACCTCTGAATTCCCGGATTTTCATCCGCAGACGACCGTGGTCAATCTGGATGCCTGTTATAACGGGGCTTTCCATGTGGATGACAATATTCAGGAGGCTTATCTCTTCGGAGAGGGTAACGGTACCCTGCTGGTGCTGGCCAATTCGGTCAATGCCATACAGGACAAGTGGGCCAACCGCAACTCCGGTCTGCTGGGACTGGGTGCCCGGGCTGGCTATTTGATGAAATACGATGCTTTTATCGAATATCATCTTTTCGGCGATCCTACTTATGGCTTCACTCCTTCGGCCGACTGCGGTTTTGATGTGAACGATGCCATCCTGCATGCTTCCGACCGTTTTTGGCTGAAACAGCTTGACAATGAGTATCCGGCCATTCAGATGCTGGCCATGACCCGCCTGGCTGATAGCGGACGCGACTATTCCCATCAGATCTACGACCGTTACTGCAGTTCCGGCAATGGCATAGTCCGGGTGGCTGCCATGATGCAGCTGGCCCGCTACAACAATGATTGTTTCAAGGCCTGTGTCAAGGAAGCGCTCAACGATGAGCAGGAGATGGCCCAGCGCTTTGCCGTCCTCTATGCAGGGCAAAGCGGAGACCCTTCCTTCGTGCCGGAGCTGGCGGCCTTACGCTGCCAGAACAACCTGTCAGAACGGGTGGATTTCGACCTGGACAATATCTTCCGTTCTTATGATTCCGCCTCGGTATACCGGGCCATAGACAGTACCTTTGCCCTTTGCACTTTCTACGCCAACCCGGACAGTGTCCTGGAACACCTGCATGGAACGCTGAAATACAGTGCCGGCTATATGCCTTTTGACGTGCGTGAGGCATTGAACAGCGAGAACGCCTCCCAGCGTGCCAAGATGCTGTCTGTACAGACTATCAGGAATAATCCGCCGCATTATGCCCTGTCCTATATACTGGATTATCTGGCGCAACCGCTGGCGGAGGATTCAGTCGTCCAGAAAGCTGCCTGGGAATCTCTGGGCTGGTTCAGTCTCTCTTATCGGGGTAATGAAATCCGGGAGGCAGCCCAAAAAGTCTTTGAAAACGATGCTTTCCCCGCTTCCGTAAGAAATGAGGCCCTGAAAACCTATCACAGAATAATACAATAGTACAGATGAAAAAACTCTTTCTCATATTGACAGCTGCTGCCATGCTGGCCTCCTGCGGCCGGCAGCAGACTCCCGGCTTTGCTATCGTAATCGATGCGGAAAGCTATGCTCAGGCCCAGGGTGAGATTGACCGCTATCAACAGGTGGTGGAGAACCGGGGGCTGAAGCCTGTCTTGGTCATCGACCGCTGGGGGGTGCCCGACAGTATCCGTGCCTGCCTCAAACAGCTTTGGCAGGACCGGCACCATCCCATCGAGGGTTGTGTCTTTATCGGGGATATCCCTGTTGCCAAGGTGCGTGATGCACAGTTCCTGACCAGTGCTTTCAAGATGGATCAGGACGGCCGTTTCCCGATGTCTGAATATTGTGTTTCGACCGACCGTTTCTACGACTCTTTCGATTTGGAATGGGATTTTATCTGTCAGGATTCTGCCCGTAGCGAGTATTTCTATTATACACTGCGGACCGACTGCCCGCAGCGTCTGCGTCCGAGTATCTATTCGGCCCGCATTTTCCCGCGTACCAACCAGCTGGGAGAGAAATACGGGAAACTGCGTCGCTATATGCAGCGGGTCAATGAGGCTGCCGATCGTGAGAACAGGCTGGACCAGGTGTTCTATTTTGGAGGTCACGGCAACGTCTCCGACTCTTATGATGCCCGTATGGATGAAAAAGTCGAGATGTATGATCAGTTTCCCTGGCTCAGGAGCGGAGGTAGTCTGAAGTTCCTGGATTTCCGTCGGGACAACGTTGTCAAGCCGCGTCTTATGAACGAACTCCGGCGCAAGGACCTCGACTACGCATTGCTGCATCATCACGGCTCCGAAGAGGAGCAGTTGCTCAGTGGCTATCCCGTGACGGGTTCCCTGCCTACCGCGATAGACAATGCCCGGCGGTATGTGCATTCTCTTGCCCGTAGTGGCAAGAAGCGCGGCCGGTCGTTGGCGGAGATAAAGACAGCTGCTGCCAGTTACCTTCGCAGTGAAGTTCCGGACAGTTGGATCAAAGAGGCTGATAGTCCGGAAATCATAGCCAAGGATCAGGCGGCCGATTATGCTCAGGATCTGCATGTCGCCGAATTCAAGGATTTTGCCCCTCAGGCTTTACTGGTCTCTTTGGATGCCTGTTACAACGGCTCTTTCCATGTGGACGAGAGCATTCAGGAAGCTTATCTCTTCGGCCCTGGCAGCGGCACTCTGCTGGCAGTGGCCAACACGGTCAACTCCATCCAGGACCGCTGGATCAACCGCCACGCCGGCATGGTCGGTCTGGGAATGCGGGTCGGCTATATGGCTATGCTGAATGTGACTTTGGAGACACATCTTTTCGGTGATCCCACCTATTGCTTCACTCCATCCGGAGACTGCGGCTTTGATGTCAATACGGCCATGACCAATGATTCCCCCCGCTTCTGGCGCAAGCAGCTGGACAATTGCTACCCCGCCGTTCAGGCCCTGGCCGTCTATAAACTGGCCGAAAGATGTGAAGGTAATTATTCCGATCTGCTCTTTGAAAAGTTCAGCACCTCTCCTTATGGCATGGTCCGCCTGGCAGCTCTGCTGGAACTGGCCAATTATCGGGACGATAACCTGACGGCCGCTGTGGCTGCCGGACTAGGCGACAATTACGAGCTGTTGCAGCGTTTTGCCGTCATCCTGAGCGGCCGGATCGGTGAAGACTGCCTGGTGGAGCCACTTATGCGTCTGTATTGCCAGAATACCCTGCCCGAGCGTGTCGAGTTCGACTTGGGAGCCAACGCCCTCCGATGCTACGATTCGGCCAGTCTGCTGCCTGCGTTCAGCAAAGCTCTGGCCCTAACGGACTGCTACCGCAATCCCGACAGTATCGCTGCTGTCAAGAAAGAGAGTCTTACATACTATTCCACTTCGATGAGTGAGGATTTCAGACAGAATGCCTTCAATCAGAGTCTCTCTGTCAAGGCCCGTCTTTCGGATATCCTTTCCCTTCGCAACTATAATGTCCATTTTCTGGTACCCGAGATGCTTGCTTACTTGTCGGAGCCTTCCGATGATGTGAAGATACAACAAGCTATGTGGGAGACGCTGGGCTGGTTCGATCTCTCATATCAGGCACCGGTCATCGCCGCCAAGGCCCAGGCGGTGATGAACGACACCCGCTTTGACGAGCGTGTCCGCCGGGAAGCGGAAAGGACCTGGAACCGTGTCAGATAAACAGTCAGATCTATGAAAAGAAATATCTTATGGCTGGTCTTGGGCCTGCTGTTGTTTGCTTCGTGCCAGAAGCAGTCTGCAAAGTATGGTTTTGCAGTAGTGATTGATCCCGAAAGCTATGCTCAGGCTCAGGCAGAGATAGACCGTTACCTCGAGATTGTCAGGGGACGTGGTTTGCAGCCGCGGCTGGTCATCGACCGCTGGGGAGAGCCCGACAGTATCCGTGCCTGTCTCAAACAGCTGTATCTGGCAAAAGAAAGCCCCATTGAAGGTTGTGTCTTCATCGGTGATATTCCGGTACCGATGATCCATGATGCCCAGCACATGACGACGGCTTTCAAAATGGACCAGCAGACGACGATGTTCAGCTACACGGAAACCTTTGTGCCTTCAGACCGTTTCTACGACAGCTTTGACCTGGAGTTCGACTTCCTGTCGCGGGATACGGCCCGCAATGAATACTTCTATTACAGCCTTCGGGCCGACTGTGCCCAGCAGCTGCATCCGAGTATCTATTCGGCCCGCATCTTTCCGCGTACCAATGCCAGAGGTGAAAAATATGAGAAGTTACGCCGTTACATGCAACGGGTCAATCAGGCGGACGCCGTGAACAATCCGCTCGACCAGATGCTCTATTTCAGCGGCCAGGGCTTTATCTCCGAATCGATGGATGCCCGTATCGACGAGAAGCAGGAACTCTACGACCATTTCCCCTGGATGCGCGGCCAGCAGCAGGCCATCGAATACATAGACCACAAACGCCAGGATTTTATCAAGACGCGTCTGACGACCCAGATGCAGTATCCCTCGCTCGACTTTGCCGTGCTGCATCATCATGGTAATCCTGATGTGGAATACCTGAGCAATATGCCCGACGGCCAGTCTTTTTCGGAAGCTGTGGATATCCTGAAAATGTGGATGCGTGACCAGATGCGTCATGGCAAGGCGAGAGGCTTGTCCAAGGCTGAGATCATGCGCCGTGTGCGCAACTATGTCGATCAGGATCTGCCCGAAAGCTGGTTCTCAAAGGCTGAAGAAATGAAGGCGGCCGACGAGGCTTTTGAATATCAGTGCGACCTGCACGTGGCCGAGTTCGACCGCTATCATCCCCAGTGTCGTCTTGTTTCGCTGGATGCCTGTTACAACGGTTCTTTCCATCTGGACGAGAGCATACAGGAAGCCTATCTGTTCGGCCAAGGAAACGGAACGCTGGCAGTGTTGGCTAACACGGTCAATGTCCTGCAGGACAAATGGGCCAATCGCTATATCGGACTGCTGGGCCTGGGTATGAGGATAGGCCGTTTGGCCCAGCTGGGCGCTTTCTTGGAGCAGCATCTGTTCGGGGATCCCACTTTTGCTTTTCAACTCTCGGCCGATGCCGGATTTGATGTCAATCAGGCCCTGAACGGAGCCCCTGAGGGTTTCTGGAAGCAACAGCTGGACAGCCCGTATCCGGCTCTGCAGATGCTGGCTATGGACCGGCTGGCCGCCACGGGTAAGGCAGTCTGGGCCGAAGCCTTGTTCGACAAGTTCTGCCAGTCCGAGAGCGGTATTGTCCGCCTGTCGGCTCTGCTCAATCTGTCTTCCTACCGCAATGACCTTTTTGTACAGGCGTTGTCGCTGGCTTTGAACGACGGCCATGAAATGACCCAGCGTTTTGCCGCCAACCTGGCCGGCCGTTGCGGAGACCCCCGGCTGATCGAGCCGATGGTCCGGCTGGCTTCCAAGAATAATACCTCAGAAAGAATTGAGTACGATCTGAGCAGTGCCATGCGGGTCTTCGACTCGACGGCTGTGCTGGAAGCATTCGACAACTACCGGCCCAGTCTGGTATGGTATAGTGATATAGACAGCGTTGGCGGCCTGATCCGCAATGCCTTGCATAGTTTTACCACTCAGATTCCCGCGCAGTGCAGGACGGTGATTTTCGACGCATCGCAGAGCGAAGCGGCCCGTATTTCCTCGGTCAGGACCTTGCGCAATACGAATCTGCATTTGTTGGTGCCCGATCTGCTCGATTATCTTTCCACGCCGGATCCCGGCCATGTGCGTTTGCAGGTTTGCCTGTGGGAAGCTTTGGGATGGTTCGACCTGTCCTTTCAGGCTCCGCTCATTGCAGAACAGGCCCGCCGGATTGCAGAAGACGGCAGTTTTGACGAGTCTGTACGTAAAGAGGCTCTGAAAACCTGGAACCGGGTTAAATAATTAGTCTATCAAGAAAATGATGTTTGAAAAACCTGATAACCGTATTCGAAGAACGCTCCTCTTCGGCCTTTGCCTGGCAACGGCCCTGAACCTGTCGTCACAGATGGCGATCCGTCCGGGACTGCAACTGGCTCCTTTGAAGAAAGTGGCCAGGTCGGCGGACCGTCCTACCTCTCTGGATAATTCCCTGTCTCCCTATTTCCCGTTCATCATCGATCAATACGGCGGTTCCTGCGCCCAGGCTTCGGGTATCCATTATCTGTTCACCTACGAGATGAACCGTATGCTCGAACGCCCGGTCAATAACATCCCGGACCGGATTTTCAGCTACCGCTGGACCTGGCATTTTCTGAACGGCGGTGTGGGCGACGGCAGTTTTGCCTCTGACGGAATCGAAATCACGCAGACAGCCGGCTGTATGCTGGTTTCTGATTTCGGCAGTCAGGAGGAGGGTATCTACCGCTGGACAACGGGCTACAGGAAGTATTACAATGCCATGCACTACAAGACAAGGGAAATGTCGGAGATTTCCCTTAAGACGCGGGAGGGCATTGAAACCCTGATGGACTATATGACCGATAAGGGAGACGGACACCCCGGGGGCGGAATCGCCTCCTTCTCCCTGAGCGACAGCTGGGGCTACAAGACCTATGACGGGCCTTCGGAAACCGGATATGATGAAATCATGACTTTGGACGGAAGCGGAGGTGCCCATGCACTGACCTTGGTCGGTTACGACTTGAGTGTCGAATATGATTTCGACAAGGACGGCGTCATCAGCGACTTCGAAAAAGGGGCCTTTATCCTGGTCAACAGCTGGGGTACGTGGTGGGGCAGTCAGGGACGTGCCTATATTCCTTTTTCCTTTTTCCTGACTCCTTCCGGGGAAGGCGGATTGAGTGAGTATAATTCGAAGGCGCTATGTATCAATACTGTTCACGAAAAACCGATGCTGACGATGAGCGTCAAGATAAAGTATTCCTCCCGCAATGATCTGGTGATTCGTTTTGGCCTGGCCGACGGAGCCCAGGGGTCTGCCATTGCCAAGGGCTGCTCTTTGCGTTATCCCTTCCCGCTCAATCAGGGAGGCGATTTCTACATGCAGGGTACGAGTTTTGCCTCCGGACAGGACATAGAGATGGGTTTCAATCTTTCTTCGCTGGCTGCGTCCATGGACACCATGACAGCTCCTTGTTTCCTGCTGATTATCAGCAAAACGGTTTTGGGCAAATCCGGCACCGGGTATGTCTATGAGGCCTGTATTCACGACTATCGGGGAGAGGAGGAAGTGACCTACAAACGGACCTTTGATGAGACAATGGGGGCCATCACCGCGGGTACACATTATTTCCGTATCCCCACCAAGCCCTGGGTGAAAAACCGCCGGGGAGAATGGCTCGAGCAGTCTACGACTTCGGCCAGTCCAGTCGAGTTTTCACTCACTGACAAGAAAACCGTCTATTCGGTCCGCACGGCAGACGGCAATTATGGCAATATACAGCTCTCGAACTATGATTATTCGACAGGGAAACTGAATTTGAAAGTGACATATTATGAAAAATAGCAGTCTGTTTCTGTTTTTACTGGCCGTTCTGGCCATGACGGCCTGCCGTCGTGAGAAACTGGTCGTACCCGAACCGGTGGAAAACGAGGTCTCGATTACCTTGAAAACCGGTCAGTGGGCTTACTACTCGCTGCGTGATGCGGAAGTGGTCGGCTATAGTCTCATTGGCAATGCCGAAGAAGATGAGGTATGGTTCAACCGGACCGACTGGGACGTGGCTTTCTCGGAAAGCGGTATTCGCACCAACAGCGGCACTTCGGGCAGCGGCCGCGGCGGAGTCCGGCTTCAGCGAACGGCGCCGGATTCACTGCATTTGAGTGAATATGAGGCCTATCAGTATCAGTTTTCCGATTTTGTCGTAGATACGCTTGGTGTCTACACAGAAAAAACAATCGAATAACATTTTCTATATCCAGAATGAAAGGAAAAGGTCTGTTTTTATTGTCGGGGACAGTTCTTGGCCTGCTGCTGTTTTCTTCGTGCAGCATCTATCATCCCCATGCAGTGGAAATGCCTATGATCTCTCACAAGGGTGAGATCCACGCCGACGGCTCTGTGGCCCTGTCGGGCTGGCTGCTGCCCGATGTCATGACGGTGAATGCCACGCTGAGCTATGGAGCGACTGATTGGCTGGCAGTCCAGGGACATGCCAATTACGGCTTCGAGAATGCCTATGGCCAGCTCTCTGCCGGTGTCTACAGGCAGACGGGCCGGAACTTCCTGGTGGACGCTTACTTGGGCTATGGCTACGGAGGCTCCTGGCGCGAGAGGGACGAAGACGACAACTATGAGTATTCGGGTTCTTACCATCTGCCTTTTGTACAGTTCAATTGTGGCTGGATTGATCTGGGCAGGACACATCTGGACCTTGGCTTCGGACTGAAGGGCGGACTTTTCTATCCCGACTTTGAATATCATGCCTATGACGCTGACAATGTCGAGAAACCAGATAGTTATGAGCATTATCAGAGCATGAACTACCTGCTTGAACCGATGTTGCAGCTGCGCCTTGGCTCGGAAAAGGTGAAATTCCGCCTGGGCCTGGGTCTGGGCTTTCTCGACGACCTGGGAGAAAGTTCCAAATTCACCTACGACTTCTACACGCTGTCGGGAGGCGTGACCTTCTTTTTCCGCTAAGGGATTTTTGCCTTAATTTGGCCTGGGGGGCTTGGCGGAGCAAAAGATAATCCCTATCTTTGCTAAAACGTACCAAGTCATTTATTCAGCATGGAAAGTCAGATTGAGCGACTGCCGGATTCCACTGCAGCCAATTACGGGGACGATAGCATTAAAACCCTGAAATGGAACGAGCATATCCGTCTGCGTCCCGGTATGTACATCGGACGCCTGGGCGACGGCACCAGTCCTGAGGACGGTATTTATGTATTGCTCAAGGAAGTTATCGACAACAGCATCGATGAGTTCATGATGGGCTGCGGCAAGATCATCCGGGTGGACATTAAGGAAGGCTATGTCTCCGTGCGCGACTACGGCCGCGGCATCCCGCTCAACAAACTGGTGGATGCCAGCTCGAAAATGAATACGGGGGCCAAATACGATACCAAGACCTTCCACAAGTCGGTGGGCCTGAATGGTGTCGGCATCAAGGCGGTCAATGCCCTGTCATCGTATTTCAGGGTACAGAGTTTCCGTGACGGTGAAACGACCAGTGCCGAGTTCGAGCGCGGGGTGCTGCTCAAGCAGACCGACATCGAGGCATCGACCGAAGGCAACGGTACCCTGGTCGAGTTCATGCCCGACGGTAAACTTTTTGTCAACTACGCCTATGACGACAGTTTTGTCGAGACTATGCTGAAAAACTATGTCTATCTGAATACCGGACTGACGATAGTTTACAACGGACAGAAATTCAGTTCGAAAAACGGCTTGGAAGACCTGCTTAACGACAAGATGACGGCCGACGGGCTGTATCCCATTATCCATCTGAGCGGTGAAGATATCGAGATCGCGTTTACGCACACCAATCAGTATGGTGAAGAGTGCTATTCTTTTGTCAACGGACAGCACACCTCGGCCGGGGGAACGCATCAGACGGTTTTCAGAGAGGCCGTCTCCCGTACCCTGCGCGATTTCTTTGCCAAGAACCACGATTTCTCCGATATCCGCATGGGGATGGTCTCTGCTGTGAGTATCAAGGTCGAGGAGCCGATTTTCGAGTCGCAGACCAAAACCAAGCTCGGCTCGAAGGATATGGGTAAGGACGGGCCTACCATCAACAAGTTTATCAGCGATTTCCTGAAAAAGGAACTGGACAATTACATGTACAAGAATCCGGAGACCGCCGATATCATGCTCAAGAAGATCAACAACTCCGAAAAAGAGCGCAAGGCAATCGACGTAGTTACCAAGAAGGCCCGTGAGGTGGCCAAGAAGGCCAACCTCAACAACCGCAAGCTGCGTGACTGCCGTTATCACTATAACGATGCTAAAGGGGATAATCTGGAGGAAACCTGTATTTTCATCACCGAGGGTGATTCGGCGAGCGGCTCCATTACCAAAAGCCGCGATGTCAACTATCAGGCTGTGTTCAGCTTGCGCGGTAAGCCGCTCAACACTTTCGGAAAGACCAAGAAGGTGGTCTATGAGAACGAGGAGTTCAATCTTCTTCAGGCGGCGCTCAATATCGAGGACAGTCTGGACGATCTCCGTTACAACAAGGTCATTATCGCCACGGATGCCGATGTCGACGGAATGCACATCCGCCTGTTGATGCTCACTTTTTTCCTGCAGTTTTTCCCGGATCTGATCAAAAAAGGACATGTGCATATATTGCAGACGCCTCTGTTCCGGGTTCGCAACAAGAAGGAGTCCCGCTACTGCTACAGCGAAGAAGAACGCCTTCAGGCTATTTCCGAACTGGGACCCAATCCGGAGATTACCCGCTTTAAGGGTCTTGGTGAGATATCTCCCGACGAGTTCAAGGAGTTTATCGGCAAGGATATCCGTCTGGATCAGGTGTCTTTGCGCAAGGAGGATGCCGTCAAGGAGTTGCTGGAGTTCTATATGGGCAAGAACACTTCCGAGCGGCAGAACTTCATGATGGAGAATTTGGTGGTCGAAGAAGATATCAGCCTATGAAGACAGCTCTTTTCCCCGGGTCGTTCGACCCCTTTACCTTAGGACATGAGTCCGTTGTCCGCCGGGGCTTGACCCTGTTTGACCATATTGTCATCGTTATTGGGGTGAATCCCGGCAAGCGCTCGATGTTCACGGCAGAAAAACGTCGCCTGCAGATAGAGGCCTGCTTTGTCTCCGAGCCGCGGGTGGAAGTCTGCGTCTGGGACGGGCTTACTGTCGATCTGGCCCGTGAAAAGGGGGCGGGATTCATTCTGCGCAGTGTGCGCTCAGTGGCTGACTACGAGTATGAGCGAAATATGGCTCAGATCAACGGCGTTTTGTCCGGACAAAACATTCAGACAGTGTTTTTCCTGGCCGAACCTGGACAGGAGGCGCTGCAGTCGTCCATCGTACGTGAGCTGTTGAGTCATGGACACGATGTTTCAGCCTTTGTTCCGCAGGCCGTGTTACCCTTGCTTGAAGAATCAAATCAAATCAAATAGGCATGAAAAAAGTAATAGTCTCTGTCCTGACCGTCCTGATCTCAATTTCACTGACAGCTCAGGACTTTATTCTTTCTGCCCGTAAACTGCAGTCGGCACTCTATATTTTCAGTGAAATGTATGTCGACAGCATCGACAGCGACAAACTGGCCGAAGAAGCTGTCAGGGCCATGGTCAAGCAGCTTGATCCGCACACTGAATACATGACCCGTGAGGAGATGAAGGAAATGAACGAACCTCTGCAGGGTGGTTTTGACGGGATCGGCATCTCCTTCAACATGATGAAGGATACGCTCTTTATTGTCGAGGTGATATCGGGCGGTCCTTCCGAAAAAGTCGGACTGCTTGCCGGCGACCGTATCATCAAAGTGGACGGAGAAAACATTGCTGGAGTGAAGATGTCCAATAAGGAGGTAATGAAACGTCTCAAGGGTCCTAAAGGTACCAAGGTGACGGTCAGTGTCCAGCGACGCGGGCAGGCCTCTCTGATGGATTTTCGCATCACCCGTGACAAAATTCCGCTCTACAGCCTCGATGCTTCCTATATGGTGGACAGGCAGACCGGCTATATCAAGATCAGCCGTTTCGGAGCGACGACCATGGATGAGTATCACAAAGCTTTTGCCGACTTGCAGAAACAGGGAATGAAACAGCTTATCCTGGATCTGCAGTCGAATGGCGGAGGGTATATGAATACAGCCATCGACCTGTCGGATGAATTTTTGGGCAAGGGAAAGTGTATTGTCTATACCGAAGGCCTTCACAGCCCCCGCCAGCAGGCTGATGCAACGGAAAAAGGCAGTTTTGAGCGCGGCAATCTCGTGGTACTCATAGATGAGTATTCGGCCTCCTCTTCGGAAATAGTCACCGGGGCCATACAAGACTGGGACCGCGGATTGGTCATCGGCCGGCGGAGTTTCGGCAAGGGGCTGGTACAGCGGGTCATCCCCATGGGCGACGGTACGGCGCTCAAGGTGACGGTTTCGCGTTATCATACCCCCAGCGGTCGCTGTATCCAGAAGCCTTACGAAGATGGCAAGGAAGCTTATGGCAAGGATCTGATAGACCGTTACAACCGTGGAGAGATGCTCAGTGCAGACAGCATTCATTTCCCTGATTCCCTCAAATATGAGACTTTACTGAAAGGCCGGACTGTCTATGGAGGCGGTGGTATTATGCCCGATGTATTCATCCCCTACGATACGACCCGTTTCACCCAGCTGCACCGTCAGCTCATCAGCAAGGGCATCCTCAACCAGTTTACCTTGCGATACACGGACGATCACAGACAAATGCTCAAGGAGCAGTACAAGACCGAGGACGATTTCATCAGGTCCTTTTCCGTGAGCGACGAGGTATTGGAAGAACTATTTCGGCTCGCCCGGCAGGAAAACCTCGATCTTTCGCAGGAACAACTTTCTTCGGACATGACGGTGCTCAAGTTGCAGTTGAAGGCCTACATTGCCCGTGACCTGTATGCCACAGCGGCCTACTATAAGGTGATGAGTTCTGAAAATGAGGCTCTTCAGGAGGCATTGCGCATCCTCTCCGACAAAAAACTAAGGAAACGCTACGGACTGGAGTAGTGGCTTGATATAATGAAAATCGGTCCGATCACATTCCCTGAGCAGGCCGTCTTCCTAGCACCGATGGAAGACGTGACCGATCCTTCGTTCCGGCTCATGTGCAAACGTTTCGGAGCGGACATGGTCTATACGGAATTTGTTTCGTCCGATGCTCTGATCCGTTCGGTCAGCAGTACGCAGCGCAAGTTGGAAATCTGTGATGAGGAGCGTCCTGTGGCCATCCAGCTTTATGGAAAGGACCCGCAGGCTATGGCCGATGCTGCCCGGATTTGCGAGGAGGCCCGCCCCGACATCATCGACATCAATTTCGGCTGTCCCGTCAAGAAAGTGGCCGGCAAAGGTGCCGGTGCCGGTCTCTTGCGCGACATTCCCCGCATGTTGGCCATCACCCGGGCCGTGGTGGATGCTGTCAACTTGCCTGTAACGGTCAAGACCCGGCTGGGCTGGGATCAGGAGCATCGGGAAATTGTCTCGATCGCTGAGGCCTTGCAGGATTGCGGCATCGCCGCCCTGACCATTCACGGCCGTACGCGCAGTCAGCTATATACCGGTCCGGCCGACTGGACACTAATCGGTGAAGTCAAGCGTAATCCGCGTATGCGTATTCCCATTATCGGCAATGGCGACATCACCTGTGGAGAGGACTGTCGCCGGCGTTTTGAGCAGACTGGTGTGGATGCCGTCATGGTGGGCAGGGCCACCTTCGGACATCCTTGGATTTTCAAGGAAATCAAGCATTATCTGCAAACCGGAGAGCACTGGGACGAGAGCCCGCAATGGAAACTTGAGGTGCTCAAGCAGGAAGTTCTGCAAAGTGTCAGAATGATTGAGGCTCAGGCTGAGGAAAAATACAACAGTCCCGAGAAGCGGGGCATTCTGCATATTCGTCGTCATCTGGCGGCCAGTCCATTGTTCAAAGGAATTCCCAATTTCCGTGATACCCGCATCGCCATGCTGCGGGCCGAGACGGTCGATGAGCTGTTCCGTATTATGGATTCGACCCTGCCCAGACTGCTTGAAACAAAAGACGGGAACAATCCCCGGAATTAATTATTTTGAAATCATGAAAAAGTCATTGATGCTTCTGGGTCTGTCCATCCTGCTACTGTCCTCCCCTGCAGCAGCCAAGAAACAGCAGCTGCTTTTCCCTGACGGCACTCCTGTGGATGAGTGGTTTCTTCAACCGGAGCTGCGTCGCCCTGAGACGCTGGGCAAATGTTATAATATTGCCGATTATGGTGCGGTGAGCAGCACGGAGAAAGTGCAGACGGAGCTGATTCAGTCGGTCATCGAGCGGGCTGCCAAGGACGGTGGCGTGGTGATGATACCGGAGGGCATCTATAAAAGTGGAGCCTTGCATTTCCGGCCCGGGACGCATCTGTATCTGGCCAAGGGGGCTGTACTGCTGGGTAGCGAGAGTATTTTTGATTTTCCCATCTGCCAGACG
Organism: Bacteroidales bacterium; assembly: GCA_017464285.1. Lineage (GTDB taxonomy): Bacteria > Bacteroidota > Bacteroidia > Bacteroidales > UBA1402 > UBA1757. The sequence continues at coordinate 118,997 of JAFUDT010000006.1, forward strand.
CGCATAGAGGGTGAAATCTGCCGCTATTTCCCGGCATTGATCAATGCTGAAGGACTGGACGGCTTTACTATCTGCGGCGAGGGTACCATCGACGGCAATGGCTCAGACTATTGGCGGGCTTTCCGTCTGCGACGGCAGTGGAACCCCCAGTGTACCAACAAAGACGAAATGCGTCCGCGCCTGCTCTATCTGGCCCATTGCCGCAACGTGCAGATAGCCGGTGTCAGCCTTCAGAATTCTCCTTTTTGGACCTGCCATTGCTATCAGAGCGACCATGTACAGCTGATCGGACTGAGGCTTTTTTCTCCCGTGCGCCCGATTGCATCGGCCAGTGCCGACGGTATAGATATGGATGCCTGCTCCAATTTCCTGATCCGCAATTGCCGTTTCACGGTCAATGACGATGCTGTCTGCCTGAAGGGGGGCAAGGGACCCTGGGCCGACCGCGACTCGACCAACGGGCCTTGTCAGAACATTCTGATCGAAGACTGCCTTTTCGATCATACGACGGGCAGCTGCCTGACCTGCGGCAGTGAATCGATACATGTCCGCAATGTGCTGATGCGCAACTGCCAGGTGGACGGTGCTTCCCATCTCTTGCTGCTCAAACTGCGGCCCGATACTCCGCAGCGTTATGAGTATATCACTGTGGAAAATGTCAAAGGCACTTGCCGGCGCTTGTTCGAGGCCGGCTCCTGGCGCCAGTTTTTCAATCTGAAAGACCGGACCGATATACCGAAATCATATGCCTCCGATATTACCTTGCTGAATCTTGATATCGACTGCCAGCGTTTTGTCACTGCCCGCCGCAATGATGAAGAATATGAGCTTTCCGGTTTTGTTTTCCGGAATATCAGGGTATGGGCTGATGATACAGACCATCGTCAGGAGGCCTTTCATTCTGTCATTTTCGAGAAAGTGACGGCCGACCTAAAACCCAGAACCAAATAAGACAATGAAAGATCAGTCGCTGGAAATCATGGCTCCCGTCGGCTCCTACGAAGCGTTGACGGCAGCCTTTCAGGCCGGAGCAGACTCGGTCTATTTCGGAGTGGAGACCCTCAATATGCGCTCCCACTCCTCGGCCAACTTCACTTTGGACGACTTGTCTCGTATAGCCGGGCTGTGTCATGAGCATCGGGTAAAATGCTATCTGACAGTCAATACGGTGCTTTATGACAATGATCTGAGTTTGATGCGCCGTATTGTCGATGCCGCCCGACAGGCTGAAATCAATGCGATTATCGCCTGCGATGTGGCGGCTATGGAGTATGCCTGTTCAAAAGGTGTGGAGGTGCATCTTTCCACTCAGCTGAACATCTCCAACGTAGAGGCGCTCAGATTCTATGCGCGTTTTGCCGATGTGGTGGTGTTGGCTCGTGAACTCAACCTGGAGCAGGTGGCCTATATTCACGAGCAGATTGCCAATCAGCAGATACGGGGGCCCAAAGGCGAGCTGGTGCGTATCGAGATGTTCTGTCACGGAGCGCTTTGCGTGTCGATTTCGGGCAAGTGCTACATGAGCCTGCACGAGATGAATGCCTCGGCCAATCGGGGTGCCTGCATGCAGATTTGCCGTCGTGCCTACCGGGTGACCGACATAGAGACCGGCACTGACATTGAAATGACCGTGGACGATCAGTACATACTCTCGCCTAAGGATCTTAAGACCATCCATTTCCTGAATAAGCTGATTGACGCAGGGGTGGAGGTGTTCAAAATAGAGGGCCGTGCCCGCGGACCGGAATATGTCTATACGGTGACCGGCTGCTATCGTGAGGCAGTGGAAGCCTACTCTCGCGGCGAGTATTCGCAGGATGAACTGATTACCGGCAAGATTGCCGACTGGGACAGACGTCTTTCCAGGGTCTTCAACCGAGGATTCTGGGATGGTTTCTATCTGGGGCAGCGCCTGGGAGAATGGTCACATCGATATGGCTCGTCGGCTACGACCAGGAAAGTGAAGATAGGCCGGGGAACCAATTATTACTCAAGACTACAGGTGGCTGAATTTCAACTGGAAAGTTATGACTTGAGTGTGGGTGATGAAATTCTGGTAACCGGACCGACCACAGGGGTGATCGAAGCGGTTGTAACGGAAATCCGCCTGGATGACCGCAGCATTGAAACCGCCCGGAAGGGGCAACGCATATCCCTTCCCCTAAAGAGCAGAATCCGACCTTCAGATACTTTGTATAAAATTGTCCCTGCGGAATGAGGAACTATTGGATTCTGTTGTCGGCGGGAATCAGAATGAGCATGACAATGTACATCAGCACGCCCGGAAATGCGGCCGTGAAGAGTGTCAGAAAACAATAGATAACCCTGATCAGGACTGGATCCAAGTCAAAATATTCGCCTATACCGGCCAAGATACCACCCAGTACTTTGTTGGAGCGTGAGCGTCTGAGTTTTTTTGGTTCACTGTTTCCTTCCATGGTTTTGAATTTTGGGCGCAAGGTAGTGAATAATGCGGAATAATGAGTACTTTTGCAGCCAAATTATAGACCATGGAGTATAATTTCAAAGCCATTGAAAAGAAATGGCAGCAGCAGTGGGTCAGCCAGGGCACTTATAAAGTGACTGAAAATCCGGACAAACCGAAGTATTATGTGCTTGACATGTTTCCCTATCCTTCTGGAGCCGGCCTGCATGTAGGCCATCCGCTGGGTTACATCGCTTCGGATATCGTGTCGCGCTACAAACGGCTGCAAGGTTTCAACGTGCTGCACCCCATGGGTTATGACTCCTACGGCCTGCCGGCCGAACAGTATGCCATCCAGACGGGTCAGCATCCGGCCGTCACTACAGCCCGGAATATTGCCCGTTACCGCGAGCAGCTTGACAAGATCGGCTTCTGCTATGACTGGGATCGCGAGGTACGCACCTGCGAACCGGGCTATTACAAATGGACACAGTGGGCTTTTATCCAGATGTTCAACAGCTACTACGATAATGAGGCCGACAAGGCCCGTCCGGTCAGTGACCTGGTGGCCCGTTTCGAGCAGCAGGGGACACAGGGTCTGAATGCCTGCTGTACACGCGAACTGTCCTTTTCGGCTGCCCAGTGGAAGTCTATGACTGAAAAACAGCAGCAGGAGACACTGATGAACTATCGGCTGGCTTATCTTGGCGATACCATCGTCAACTGGTGCCCTAAACTCGGGACCGTATTGGCCAATGACGAGGTCAGCGAGGGCCTCTCCATCCGTGGCGGCTATCCTGTCGAACAGAAACTCATGCGGCAGTGGTGTCTTCGCGTGTCGGCCTATGCACAGCGCCTGCTTGACGGACTGGACCGCATAGACTGGAGCGATTCGCTCAAGGAGACTCAGCGCAACTGGATTGGCCGCAGTGAAGGTACTGAGATGCAGTTCAAGGTGAGAGACTCCGAGGTGGAATTTACTATATTCACGACTCGTGCCGACACGATTTTCGGTGTTACCTTTATGGTGCTGGCCCCCGAAAGCGAGCTCCTGCCTTTGCTCACCACCCAGGCACAGCAAGCTCAGGTGGATGCCTACCTGGAGTCTGTCAAGAAGCGCACTGAGCGGGAACGTCAGGCCGATCGCCGTGTGACGGGTGTCTTTACCGGCAGTTATGCGGTGAATCCCGTGACGGGCAAGGACATCCCTGTATGGGTCAGTGATTATGTGCTGGCCGGTTACGGTACGGGGGCCATCATGGCCGTGCCTGCCCATGACAGCCGCGACTATGCCTTTGCCAGACATTTCGGTCTGCCGATCATACCATTGATTGAAGGATGTGATGTTTCCAATGAGAGTTTCGATGCCAAGGAAGGTATCATGATGAACTCCGGTTTTCTGAACGGCCTGACTGTGAAGGAAGCTATCCAGCGGACCAAGGAATATGTCACAGAGCATCATCTGGGCCGTGTCAAGGTGAATTATCGCCTGCGTGATGCCATTTTCAGCCGCCAGCGTTACTGGGGGGAGCCTTTCCCGGTTTATTACAAAGACGGCATGCCCTACATGCTCGATGAAAGCCGCCTGCCGCTGGAACTGCCCGAAGTATCCGATTTCAAGCCTACTGCCCAGGGAGAGCCGCCCTTGGGACATGCCAAAAACTGGAAGACCCCCGAAGGCTATCCGCTTGAACTGAACACCATGCCGGGTTTTGCCGGCTCTTCGGCTTACTATCTGCGCTATATGGATCCCCATAATCCTGATGCGCTGGTTTCCAAGTCGGCCAATGAATACTGGCAGCAGGTCGATCTTTATGTCGGTGGTACAGAACACGCCACCGGCCACCTGATATACAGCCGTTTCTGGAATAAGTTCCTCTATGATCTGGGTTATGTCTGCCAGGACGAGCCTTTCAAGAAACTGGTCAATCAGGGCATGATCCAGGGTAGGTCCAACTTTGTCTATCGTATCAAGGAAACCAACACTTTTGTCTCCTATGGGCTCAAGGATCAGTATGAGACGACGGCCATACATGTCGATGTCAATATCGTGTCGAATGACGTTCTTGACATTGAGGCCTTCCGTGCCTGGAATCCGGAATATCAGTCGGCCGAGTTTATTCTCGAAAACGGCAAGTACATATGCGGCTGGGCCATCGAAAAGATGTCCAAGTCGATGTTCAATGTGGTCAATCCCGACTCGGTGGTCGAAAAGTTCGGCGCCGACACCCTGCGCCTGTATGAGATGTTCCTCGGACCGCTCGAAGCATCCAAGCCTTGGGATACGAACGGCATCGACGGAGTGCATCGTTTCCTGAAACGCTTCTGGAATCTGGCAGCGTCTGGCGACGGTTTTGTCTTCAGCGATGAGAAGGCTAGCTCTTCCGAGCTCAAGAGCCTGCACAAACTCATTAAGAAACTCACATGGGACATTGAGCATTTCTCTTTCAACACTGCAGTGAGTGCCTTTATGATCTGTCTTAACGAACTTGGCCGCTGCAACAAGCGTGAAATCCTGCAGCCGCTCATCGTGTTGCTGGCTCCCTTTGCCCCGCATATCTGCGAGGAACTTTGGCAGGCCATCGGCGGCAGCGGTTCTGTCTGCGATGCTCAATGGCCTGTCTGCAATGAAGTTTATCTGGTAGAAAATGTGGCCGTCTATAGTATTTCATTCAACGGTAAGACCCGTTTCACCATGGAATTCCCTGTCGATGCCAGTGCAGAGGAAATACAGTCCAAGGTGCTGGCCGATCAGCAGGCCCTGAAATATATCGATGGCCGTGCGGTCCGCAAAGTGATTGTCGTTCCCGGGAAGATTGTCAATATTGTCCTGTAGCTCTTTCAGGCCAGTCGATAGTGTCCGCCACTGATGGAGATGACAGCTCCGGTGAGTTCGAGTTGTATCATCAGGGACAATATTTCTCCGATATTGCCCTTCTGAGCGGTGTCCCCTGCTTTTTGACGGCTGTTCTCACGCAGTATCAGCAGCTCTTGCGGGCTGTAGTCATGTCCGCTTTCCATAAGTGCCAGTATTTCCGCCAAGGGCGGTTCGAGCGCAGGGAACAGGTTGCCCTGAACGGTCGTCTGCTTTTGTCCTAAGTCCCAGTTCATTTCAGCAAGCAGGTCGCCGGCCGTTTCAATAAGTGCGGCAATCTGTTTTTTGATGAGCCAGTTGCATCCTCTTGAATAGGTGTCAATGGATTTCCCCGGAAGGGCAAAAACCTCCCGGTCGTAATCGCGAGCCATTCGGGCAGTGATGAGCGAACCTCCTTTTTCGGCCGATTCGATGACGATGCAGGCATCGCAGAGCCCGGCCACGATACGGTTGCGCTGGACAAAATTGGAAGGGAAGGGCGTGGTCTCATGGGGGAATTCGGTCAACAACCCTCCCTGATGTAGCATGGCCTCGGCCAGCTGGTAATGTCCGGCCGGATAGATCCTGTCCAGTCCGTGAGCCAACACACCGACTGTTTTCAGACCATGCTGGAGGGAGGCCCGATGGGCGCAACTGTCTATGCCGGTAGCCAGTCCGCTGACAACGATCAGATCCGGGCATGCAGCGGACAGTTCCTCTACCAGTTTCTCAGTTTGTCGACTGCCGTACGCGGTCATCTTACGTGTGCCGACAACGGAGACTATCCGTTTGGTATTCAGGTCTGTATTTCCTTTCTGGTATAATATCAAAGGAGCGTCGTTACAAGCCATCAGACGCTGGGGATAACGCTCGTCGCCCGGATGGCAGATAGAAACTCCGTTTTTTTCTGCAAACTGCCACTCTTTTTCAGCCTGGCGTTGCGCCTGACCGCTTCTAAGCAATGAGAGTAACTCGGGATGTAGGTTGGGCACTTGGGAGAGCCTGTGCGGATCGAGCAGGGCTTCGATGTCGTTGTCGAAATACTCCAGCAGCTCGCGGACTTTGCCGGCCCCGAGGGGATGCAGGAAGGAGAGGGTCAGGTAGTGGAAAAGGGTGTTGTTCATGGTATGGTAATTGATGGTGTCTGTGGATGCTCAGTCTTCCAGTTGTATGTCCGGGATGGCAGCCCTCAGTTTGCTTTCCAGCTCCGGAAAGAACTTGGGTCGTCCGTTGACCAGAGCTACGGTAGTTACTTTGGCTTTGACGCAGAGAGTCATACTCTCTGCCTGATAGATATCCTGGTAAAAAAACCAGCGTACGCCCACTCTGCGCACATAGAGGCGGGTGAGGTATTCGTCCCGGCTGCGAAGCGGGTGCTTATAGTCTATCTCTACACGCGAGACAATGAAATCGACTCCCTGATCGTGGTAGCTGGCAAAACTTATGTCGGCACCGAGCAGAAATTCATGGCGGGCATGTTCCAGATAGTGCTGATAATTCGCATTGTTGACAATACCTTGCAAATCACATTCATAGTCGCGGACTTTCTGTCGAAGTTCGTAGATATAGGGAGCGGGAAGCATATTTTTTTGTTTTGCCTGCAAGTTACACATTTTTCCTGTCCTGACACAATTTATTTGCGATTGCCCACCGGGCTTATTATTTTTGCGTTTCCAAGCCTACGGCCGGCCCTATGGACGGCAGGACTTGCGGTCATGTAAGAAAATTATGGTCAGGAAGTTTGATTATCTTGTCATCGGCTCTGGTATCGCCGGTATGAGTTTCGCTTTGAAAGTGGCGCACAAAGGGACAGTGGCTCTCATCTGCAAGGCTGGTATGGAAGAGGCCAATACCTATTTTGCCCAAGGTGGTATTGCTTCTGTCACTGATTTTACGGTCGATAATTTTGAGAAGCATATCGAAGACACGATGATTGCCGGCGACTGGATCAGCGACCGGGCTGCAGTCGAGAAGGTGGTCCGCAATGCGCCGGCCCAGATCAAGGCTCTGATTGACTGGGGAGTCAATTTTGACAAAAAGGAAAACGGAGATTTCGACCTGCATCGTGAAGGTGGACACAGCGAGTTTCGCATCCTTCATCATGCCGACAATACGGGTGCCGAGATACAGACTTCTCTGATAAAGGCCGTTCAGCAGCATCCCAATATCACGATATTTGAGAATTTCTACGCTGTCGAAATCATCACTCAGCACCATCTGGGCATTATTGTGACCCGTTATACACCTGGCATCAAGTGCTATGGCGCCTATGTGCTCGACGAACAGACTGGCTGTGTGGACACCTTCCTGTCGAAGATTACAGTCATGGCCACCGGCGGTTGCGAAGCCGTCTATCGCACGACGACCAATCCGCTGGTGGCTACGGGGGATGGTATTGCCATGGTTTACCGCGCCAAGGGCCAGGTCAGGGATATGGAGTTTATTCAGTTTCACCCGACGGCCCTTTACCATCCAGGTGATCGGCCGGCCTATCTGATTACCGAAGCCATGCGCGGCTACGGCGGAGTGTTGCGCACCCGCGACGGGAAGGAGTTTATGCAAAAATATGATGCCCGTCTGTCATTGGCCCCTCGGGATATCGTGGCCCGTGCCATCGACAACGAACTTAAGATGCGCGGCGAAGACCATGTTTACCTGGATGTGACACACAAGGATCCGGAGGAGACCCGTCGTCACTTCCCGAATATCTACAAGAAATGTCTGTCGATAGGTATAGACATCACTAAGGACTTTATTCCGGTTGCTCCGGCAGCTCATTACCTCTGCGGCGGTATTAAAGTTGATTTGGACGGGCAGAGCAGCATCCGTCGGCTTTACGCCATTGGCGAATGCTCTTGCACGGGCTTGCATGGCGGCAACCGATTGGCCAGCAATTCCCTGATCGAGGCAGTGGTCTATGCCGATGCCGCCGCCAAGCATTCGCTCGAAGTGCTCGACCGTTACGAATTCAACGAGGATATCCCCGAATGGAATGATGAAGGAACCATCAGCAACGAGGAACGCGTACTCATCACCCAGAGTATGAAGGAGGTGAACCAGATTATGGAAGCCTATGTAGGTATTGTGCGCAGCAATACCCGTCTTGCCCGTGCCTGGAACCGGCTGGATATCCTCTACGAGGAAACCGAGGCCTTGTTCAAACGCAGTAAGGCGACCCGCGAACTTTGTGAATTGCGTAACATGATCAATGTGGGTTATCTGATTACCCGTCAGGCCATGGAACGTAAGGAGAGTCGGGGCCTGCATTATACAATCGACTATCCGAATAAAAAGACCGAATAGTTCCGTTTTTAAGCTTATGTCAACTGTTCTGTATCAGGATATCATATTCGGGCCGGTCCACAGCCGTCGGCTTGGCCTTTCCTTGGGAATTAACCTGTTGCCCCTGCAGCGTAAATACTGCACCTTCGACTGTGTCTACTGCGAGTGCGGACTGGGCGACATGAAAGGGGTCAAAAAGCTGCCGACAGCCGATCAACTGGAAGCTGCCCTGCGCGACCGACTGGAAAAAATGCGGGCTCAGGGGCAGTGCCCCGATGTACTGACTTTTGCCGGTAACGGCGAGCCTACGCTGCATCCTGATTTCCCTGAAATAGTGGAGCGCGTCAGACAGGTCCGTGACGTTTTTTTTCCGACGGCTAAAATATCAGTACTCTCCAATGCCACGCAAATCAGTCGGCCGGAGATACACCAGGCCCTACTCAGGGTGGACAACAACATCCTGAAGCTGGACAGTGCTTTCCAGGAGACTATGCATCAGATGAACCGTCCATGGCGCAAGGAGTTTTCAGTAACTGGGCTGGTAGAGAATCTGAAGTCTTTCAAGGGCAGACTGATTATCCAGACGATGTTTCTGAAAGGAGAGTACCAGGGTCACTCGTTCGACAATACTACCGACCGGGAAGTGGAGGCATGGATAAAACTGGTCACGGAAATTGCCCCGGCTTCGGTAATGATCTATTCTCTTGACCGTGAAGCACCCGTCAGCACTCTGGAAAAAATTCCTGCTGCCACACTGCGGCAGATAGCCGGACGTCTGCAATCCGCCCTGAAAGCCTCCGGACTTGACGTGACAGTCTCTGTGGCCGGCTAAGTCTCAGATCAAAAATCGAGAGAAGAAGAAGAAAAAGCCGGTCGAGAAAAGCAACAGGAGCAAAAGCCGGCTGGCCCAGTTGTCATTGGCGTCGAAAAAATGCCCTGTCATGATACACCAGGGCATGACGCTCAGTGTCAGACACTCATGTTTGAGAGGGGAGAACAACAGGCTCATTACGATCAGCACAAACCAGGTGAACACTAAAAAGGATAAATAGCCTCTGACGCTGTTTTTCTCACTGTAGAACTTGTTGAGCCGGTACAGGACGGCCACTATGAACACCAGCAGACAGACACTCAGAAACAGTATTTCCTGCCAGGAAGTCCTTGTCTGAAAGTCGAAGTAGTCGGGCAGTCGTCTGAGACAGTCGAGCAGCAAGGGCCATTGGCCGGTCAGGAAGCAGAGACCGCCAATCAGCCACGCTACTGTCAGAATGCCTGTCAGGGAGGCAATGAAGCGGTTGAAGGTAAGGGTATTGATCCAGTTGAAACTGAGCCACAGCAGAGGCAATATCAACAGCAGTGCCGGCATAAGAAGAGCGGCCAGGCTGGTGAAGAAAAAAACGTTGAACACCTGAATCCGGCAGTTATTTGTCTGGTAGCAGTCGAACAGGTTGATGCAGGCGACTTCCGTCAGTACGCTGGCCACGAGCGCAGAATTGGCACTATAGGCCGGTGAGTAGCAGGCCGAGAAGAGAATATAGAAGAAAATAGGGAAGATGCTGAGCGAGTCGATCAACTCATATCGGCGCACCATGGTGTATATGAGGAACAGGTTAAGTCCGACCAGGCAAAAGCGGATCAGTGCCGAAAGCCAGGGAATTCTGCCCAAGCTGTCGATCTGCCATGCCAAGGGGGAGACCGGCCCGGATTCTCCAGTCAGGCCTGCCAGAAAAACCTCATGATCTTTAACACCAGACCAGGCCAGCATCAGTGCGAAGAACAGCAGCGTTGTCTGCCATACCCGGTCGCTGCGAGTGAGCGATTTCAGGTTCATCATCTTAGAGATCGGAACCTATGTCCGAACGGAAATAAACACCTTCAAAGTCAATCTTACGGGCGTTGGCGAAGCTCTGGGCCAGAGCGGCGTTCTTGTCACTTCCGTAGGAACTGACAGCCAGCACCCGTCCGCCGTTGGTCAGTATCTTGTCGGCCTGGGCTTTAGTTCCGGCATGAAAGACGATGCTGTCTTTAACCTGATTCAGACCGCTGATGATCTTGCCTTTTTCGTAGGCTTCGGGATAACCGCCTGAGACAAGCATGACTGTCACAGCAGCCCGAGGGTCGAATGTGACAGGGCGTTTATCCAGGTCGCCGGCGGCTATGCCTTCAAACAGATCGACAATATCCGATTTCAGGCGTAGCATGACGACTTCTGTCTCCGGATCGCCCATGCGGGCGTTGTATTCGATGACATAGGGCTCCATGCCCACTTCTATGAGACCGAAAAAAATGAAGCCCTTGTAATCGATGCCCTCCTCGGCCAAGCCTTCTACGGTAGGACGGATAATGCGTTCTTCCACCTTCTTCATGAAGACCTTGTCGGCAAACGGCACGGGCGAGACGGCGCCCATGCCGCCGGTGTTAAGGCCGGTATTGCCTTCGCCGATGCGTTTATAGTCCTTGGCTTCGGGCAGGATCTGATAGTGCCGACCGTCAGTGACGACAAAGACCGAGCATTCGATGCCTGATAGGAATTCTTCGAGCAGCACCGTGCGACTGGCTTCACCGAACTTGCCGTCCAGCATGTTGCGTAATTCTTTTTCCGCCTCCTGCATATCCTCGATGATGAGAACACCTTTGCCGGCTGCCAGACCGTCCGCTTTGAGGACATAGGGTGCTTTGAGTTGACCGAGGAAGGCAATCCCCTGTTCCAGATTCTTTTCCGTGACACTGAAATAGCGGGCTGTAGGAATCTGATGCCGCATCATGAATGCCTTCGAAAAATCCTTGCTGCCTTCCAGCCGGGCACCGCTTTTGGAGGGGCCGATGACGGGAATACGACACAGGTCGGCATCGTCTTGGAAGTAATCGACCACACCTTTGACCAGCGGATCCTCCGGACCGACAACGACCATGTCTATGTGATTGTCAAGCACGGCCAGTTTCAGGGCGGGAAAATCGTCTGCTTTGACAGGCAGATTGATGCCGACCTGTGAGGTGCCGGCATTGCCGGGAGCAATAAAGAGCCGGTCAACTTTGGAACTTTGGGCGATTTTCCAGGCCAGCGCGTGTTCGCGACCGCCTGAACCGAGCAGGAGAATATTCATAGTCCGTGTTTTGATGAGGTTCAAATTCGGCTGTAAAAGTACAGAAAAAGCCTTACATTTTCAACTTGACAACAGCTCCTAATTGCGTCTGGCGGCACCCCTCGATACTTTCCAGGCTGTTGCCTATACTTTCGCGGTCGCTATAACGGGTATGTCTCAGACGCAAATCCAGTTGCCAGCGGGATCTGAGCCGCAGGCTTACCAGTAGGGTGTTGCGACAGCCTTGTCCAGACAGGGAGGCAAAGGGCATACTTCCGGCCAGGTCGGCCTGATAAGAGGAAATGACCAGCCCTCCCGTATCGAAGAGACAGTGCTGCAGGCACAGCGAGAAAGGTCTTTTGTCTGTGCTGAACCTGATTTCCTGACAGACGACCGTCCCCTGGCTGACCGATGAAAGCGACTGCAGGTCCTTTTGCCAGTGCAGGTCAAGGGTGGTACGGTAACGCCAGCAGTCGGAAGACAGACTGATTTGCAGTCTGCCCTGACAACGTCTGCGCGACAATATCGGAGCCACTCCCGGGCCGCATTGGCTGGCGGGAAGCTGATACGGACCGCTTCTCTCCTTGTAGCGTAGCAGGATCTCCGTCTTTCTGCCGGCTCCATAACGCCCTTCTGCCATCAGTTCGTACCCCTTTGAGGGGGCATTGACCTGGTACTTGAGCCAGGGAAAGCGGTAGCAATCCAGATAGGCTGTCAGATCCCAGGCTTTGACGAGACGACAGTCCACCCAAGCAAAAAGGCCCTCTTCGTTGGCAGCACTGCCGTTTACACCGAACGATGAGGCAAAGGGTGCCTGATATCCGATATCGTAGTGACGGTAGCAAACCAGGCTTTTGAGCAAGGGATGCGCCTGTATGGTCAGTGTCGCCAGTCCGGACAGGCGACCTTGGGCATCACAGGCCAGTTCGCCTCCCCAAAACAGTTGATGATATCTCAGGCGGGCATCTATAGAGAGATTGGCACCCTCTCTCCCCTGGAATTGGAACTGCCGGTAAGCCTGGCCGTCTGTCTGCCAGGGAATATCGAAGCGATAGTAGAGAGCATTCAGCGACCATTGGCCCGATACAAGACTGTGGCACAACTGTCCTCCGTATTGGATCAGCTCTGTATTGCCCCGATTCTCCCTTTCCCGGACGGTTCTGTGCAGCCCGCCTGTCACGAGCGAGCTGAAAACGCTGTCCTGTCTTCGGGTGTCAATCCTACGCTGCGAGCAAAAACCTGTCAGTCGCCAATGTCGCCCCAGTTCTGTCTGCAGGCCGATACCGCGAAGGTATCCATACTCGCTTGTCGAGCGGTGTGGGCGTAGGATAGCTCCGGCGGCGGCCAGCGTTGCCGCCGCTGCCGATTTGCCTCCGAAACTGCCCGGATTGCAGATCAGGCCCTGTCCCATGGTTACATGATAGTCGCCCAGAACGAGGTCGCTCAGACATCCTGCCTTTTTGAGGTGGATATGCCACGAAAAAAAGTCGGCACCTGTCTCTCCGGCATCTTTCTCCAGGGCTATCCCTGCCTGAAAATGCTGCCCTTTTCGATAATTCCATACCAGGGACAGGGACTGTGGCGACCCTAGATAGGACTTGGACAGTTCCCGCAGACTGTCCTCCGCCTGGTAGCCCCTTTTCTTTTGCAGCACCCGGTCGGTTCTCAACCGTAGGCTCTGGTGGTGTCGGCCGATGGCCAACCTTCCTTGCCGGTCCTTATCCGTCTCTATCCGCACAAGAGGTCTGACAGCTTTCAGGGTCCATTCATCCCAGCCGTCAATCAGTAACAGCTCTGACAGGGACGCCAGCGGGCGGTGACGGTCCAGATACAGGCGGAGAGCTTCTTTCTGATGGTCGTCCAGGAAGGGAAGTCTGAGCAATTCATCCTTGTCGGCATGGTTCAGGTCGAGCGGATTCTCCAGCAGGTCGGCAAGACTCTCGTAGAGACTTTCCGTATCCTCGCCGGTCCTGTTTTCCAGCCATTCTTCCCAAAGTTGTTCCAACTGAGCGGAAGTTGCCCCCGGCTCCTGCGCCGGCAGTAGCTGGTATCCCAGACAGAGGGCTGCCGCTGACAACCCAAGTATAATCTTATTCATGGCCGGGAAGGAGAATATCGGATGCTGCCAGCCAGAGAAACGGGCAGATCCGGAGTGAATGACAGCCCCCAGTCCACTTGCCAGCCCTTGAACAGATACCCCAGGCCGCAATTCAGACAGGGATAGGGCCAACGGCCGCCGATACGCATAATGCCCTTGCCTTTGCCGGAAGTCCTGCCCAACAGGTACTCGCCTGCTGCACGCCACAGTAGAGGCTCGGCTATTTGTTTCTCCATTTCACCTGTCAACAGCAGGTTGGCAGAAATCCGGTGTGAGACACCCAGTCTGAAATCGGTGTGATAACCATAGACATTGCTGGGAAGCAGGTTGAACGTTCGGAAATAAAAGTCTGTTACACTGTCGTTGGTATAGAAGAAAGAAATTCCGGCCAGCCAAGTGAAGTGATAACGGCCATTCTCTGCCAGACGATTAAAACCGGCATCCGCTTCAATGTTCAGTCGCGGGAAGAAGGGCCTCCTCAAGGAAAAGACGGCCGTTTGCACACTCAGGGTGGACGGGCTGCCTGTAGCGGCCAGGTGAAGGCGGAATCTCTCATGTCGCCGTGTACAGGCCAGGCGCAGAGCCCGGCCGAAGAGTTGAGGACGGAGGTATGGCATACGGAAGTCAGCCTGTACGTGCTGCAGGCGGAAACCGGTAAAAGTGTCGGTGGCTGCCCGGGTGTCCCGGCTCTCAGAAGGCATCATGCCTCCCAGACCAAGACTGGCAGCGTCTCCGAGAAGATCGGCTGCCGTCATGTGCTGAGCTGGAGCAGCGATGAAGGAAAACAAGCACTCCAGCAGGAGGAATGCCCGCAACAGTGAAGTGTATTTCATGACAGAAGTCCTTTAAGGTTGGCGACAAAAATAGGTTGTCCGCTGCAAATAACTCTTGAACCATAAGTTGATAATACTTCCCGACAGTAGATTCTTAGAATTATAATGCCTATTTTTGCATCATGAGAAAAACACTGCTGCTTATCTGGTTTCTGTTCCCGACATTGTTTGTGATTGCCGTTCATTCGGCCGACTATGTCTCCCTCTCGTCAAGGAACGTGACAGTCCCCGCCTATGTCAATGCCTATGGCGATACGATTCCCTATATCGCCCTTAGACCTTATTACATCTACGGTCCTTTGCGCTTCCGATCCCAGAAACAGGAAAAGCTCTATTGGAAGACTGTCCGTGATGTACGCAAATGTCTTCCGCTGGCCAAGTTGGTGGCCGCTACGCTCATTGAAACAACAGAATACCTCCAGACCCTGCCCGATGACAAGGCACGCGAGGCTCATCTGCGTCAGATGGAGAAAGATCTGGTCAGGGAGTATGAGCCAGTACTGCGTAAAATGACCTATAGTCAGGGGAAGGTGTTGCTGCGACTGATTGCCAGGGAGTGTGACTCTACGCCCTATGATATACTCAGGGGCTATATCGGCACTTTCTCCGCCAATTTCTGGCAGGGGGTAGCCAGACTTTTCACGGCCAATCTCAAGACCGACTACCAGCCTGAGGGCCGTGATGCCATGATTGAGCAGGTGGCTGTCCTCATAGAGCAGGGAGAACTCTGAGGCTGCCTGTGCCGATTTATTTCAATTTGAAAGCATCCTTGATTTTATCGACATAGTCGAGTTTTTCCCAGGTGAAGAGTTCGACCTCGACATCTCGGTTGCCCTCATAGCGAGATTCAAAATGCTTGACCAACCGCTGCGGTTCACGTCCGAAATGTCCGTATGCGGCTGTTTCAGAGTATATTGGTTTGCGCAGCTGCAGGCGCTCCTCGATGGCTCTGGGCCGTAAATCGAACAGGCGACCCACTACTTGAGCTATCTCTCCGTCCGAGAGAGAGACTTTGGACTTCCCGTAGGTATTGACGTAGATGTTGACAGGCTCAGCTACCCCGATGGCATAAGATATCTGAATAAGTACCTCATCGGAGACCCCTGCCGCTACCAGGTTTTTGGCGATATGACGGGCGGCGTATGCGGCCGAGCGGTCCACTTTGGAAGGATCTTTGCCCGAGAAGGCACCGCCTCCGTGTGCCCCTTTGCCTCCGTAGGTGTCGACAATGATCTTCCGCCCTGTCAGGCCACTGTCTCCATGAGGCCCTCCGATGACGAATTTGCCGGTAGGGTTGACAAACAGGATATACTTGTCGTCAAGCAGGTCCTTGAGGCGCTTGTCTTTACCGAACACCTGTGGAATAAGGTATTGCTCCACATCCCGACGGATGCGGGCGAGCATCTCGGCATCGGCTGCTTCCTGAGACTTGCCGTTGCCGGCCTGGATGAACTCATCGTGCTGGGTGGATATTACGATGGTGTGTATGCGTTTGGGGTGCCCGTCGTCGTGATATTCGACTGTTACCTGAGCTTTGGAATCGGGCCGCAGATAGGTCATAACCTTCCCTTCGCGACGGATGGCGGCCAACTCTTTGAGCAGCCGATGGGACAGTTCGAGCGGCAGGGGCATGTAGTTGTCGGTGTCACGGCAGGCATAGCCGAACATCATACCCTGGTCGCCGGCTCCCTGATTCATGGGGTCTTCTTTGGCCACACCGTCTACGCCGCGATTGATGTCGTCCGACTGTTCGTGGATGGCTGATAGTACGCCGCAGGACGAGCCGTCGAACTTATATTCGCTTTTGGTATAGCCAATGCGGTTGATGACCTGACGGGCGATATCCTGAACATCGATATAGATGCTGGATTTGACCTCACCGCACAGGATTACCTGTCCGGTAGTGACCATGGTTTCACAGGCGGTTTTGGACTGAGGGTCGTAGGCAAGAAAATTATCGACCAGAGCATCCGAAATCTGGTCGGCGACTTTGTCGGGATGTCCTTCCGATACTGATTCTGAAGTGAATAAATAGGCCATTTTCCATGAAATTGAAGGACAAAGGTACGTAAAATAAATTTTGGATTGAGCACGGCATACACTATTTTTGCAGCTACGGCGAAGACTGATGTTTATGACGACAGATTTTGGCAAAGATTATGAATTGATCGACAGTGGTGACTTTGAGAAACTGGAAAGATTCGGACCTTACCGCCTTCGGCGTCCGGAGCCGCAAGCCATCTGGCCCAAAGCTCTCTCCTCCGTTGAGTGGCAGGCCGATGCCTGGTTCAAGCGCAGTACTGTTTCAGCCGCCGACCGTTCCGAGCGGGGAGAATGGTTATTACGGCCGGGGATGCCCGATCGCTGGACAGTGGCCTATAACTGTCGGGGGGAGCAGTTGTGTTTTCGGCTGGGTATGACCTCTTTCAAGCATGTCGGTCTCTTCCCCGAACAGGCATCCAACTGGGACTACATTTACGAGGCGCTTAAAGCGATGCCTCCGGCCTCCCAGGTACTCAATCTTTTTGCCTATACCGGAGGCGCAACACTGGCAGCCAGGGCGGCCGGTGCCGAGGTGATTCACCTGGATGCCGTCCGGCAGGTGGTCAGCTGGGCCAGCGACAATTTGCAACTGTCAGGTTTGAATGGTGTACACTGGCTTGTCGAAGATGCTATGAACTATGTCCGCCGCGAGGCCCGTCGGGGCAAACGCTATCAGGGCATCATCCTGGACCCGCCGGCGTACGGCCGCGGTCCGAAAGGGGAAAAATGGATATTGGAAGAAGGAATTGCCGAGCTGATGGCCGCCTGCGCCAGACTGCTGGATCCACAGTGTGGCTTTGTGGTGCTCAATCTTTATTCAATGGGCTTTTCAGCTTCGATTGCGGAGAATCTGCTACGCTGCTATTTCCCTTATGCCCGGGAGATGGAGAAAGGCGAGTTGTGTATGCAGGACCGGGCCGGCAGGATTCTTCCTTTGAGTGTATATGCAAGATTCAAACATATAACCTGTTAAGTGATGAGAAGGATAGTCTGTCTGACGGGCGCCGGTATGAGCGCCGAGAGTGGTATCAGCACTTTCCGTGATAACGGAGGCCTGTGGGACCAGTACCGGGTCGAAGATGTGGCTACCCCTGAGGGTTGGGAGCGCAATCCGCGGCTGGTGACCGATTTTTACAACGGCCAGCGTGAGAAACTGCTCCTTGTCAAGCCTAATCCCGGGCATCTGGGTTTGGCCCGGCTGGAGGAGAAATATGAGGTTCATATCATCACCCAGAATATAGATGACCTGCATGAACGGGCCGGCAGCAGCCATGTCGTGCATCTGCACGGCGAGTTGACCAAGATGCGGGGCTGCGTTCACGAAGACTATGTCGTCAGTCTCCAGCCCGGACAGTATCACCAGTCTTACGGACAGAAGACGCCTTATGGCGATCTGTTGCGGCCGCACATCGTCTGGTTCGGTGAAGCGGTGCCGATGATAGAGACGGCGATAGAACTGACGCAGCGGGCGGATATTTATGTGGTCATCGGCTCTTCCCTTCAGGTGTATCCGGCGGCTGGTCTGCTGCATTATCTGCCGATGGGAGTGCCGCTTTATGTCATCGATCCCAAGGAGGTACCTCTGCCATCCCGGCCAGAAGTCTGTTTCCTGCAGAAGACAGCCACTGAGGGTGTGGAGGAAATCCTAAAAATTTTAATGTAAACATTTGACAATGAGAAATAAAGGACTGATAACCCTACTTGTGACCGCCCTATTGCTGACAGCTTGCGGGCAGCCTCGTTTCAGCGTGGAAGGTACTGTCGAAGACGCTGAAGGACAGACATTGTACTTTGAACAGCAGGCACTTGCATCGATTACCCTTTTGGATTCCCAAGTGCTCAATGCTTCCGGTCGTTTCCGCTTTAAGGCGACGGTGCCGGCCTATCCCGAGTTCTACCGTCTTCGTCTGGGTGGAAAGTCCATCCCCCTGGCAGTCGATACGGTCGTCCATGTGAAGATACATAGCGATGCCGGACAGTTCAACACGGCATATCAGGTAGAAGGCTCCTTTGTCTGCGAACAGCTACAGGAGCTCTCTCAGATGAAAAGAGAGGTGGGCTTGCGTTACGACACGCTCAACGCCAGTTTCCGGCAGCGGGAAATCAGTCAGGAAGGCTATATCGAGGCAATCCGTTCCCTGGTGGACGACTACAAGCAGCAGGCCTTGCCTTATATTTACGGCAACCCCAAGTCTGCGGCGGCCTACTATGCCCTGTACCAACGCTTGCAGAAACTATTGCTGTTCAACCCCGCCGATCGGGTTGACAACCAGGCTTTCGCCGCAGTGGCGACGAGTTGGCAGTACTTTTATCCCGAATCGCCCCGAACCGGCAATTTGGTACATCTGGCGCTATCGGGAATGAAGCAGATACGTCAGGAGCGTCAGCAACGAGAGGAGCCGGGAAACCGCCCTGAGATTGTCGAACGGGACAAGATGCCTTTTTTTGACATTACTTTGCCGAATATTTTCGGCCAGCCTGTCTCGCTCTCCAGTTTGGAAGGTAAAGTCATCATGCTGGATTTTACGGCTTACCAGACCGATTATTCGGCGGCTCGTACACTTACTATGCGGGAACTCTACAACCGTTATGAAGATGCCGGTTTCGAGATCTTCCAGGTTTCGCTTGACACAGACGAGCATTTCTGGAAGACTTCGGCCCTGAATCTCCCCTGGGTCTGTGTGCGAGACCAGAACAGTCTGCGTTCGGTCTATGCGATGCAGTATTACGTGCAGCAGTTGCCCACATTTTTCCTGATCGACCGTCATGGGTTCATGGCTGCCCGGGATGAATCCATACAGGATCTGGAGAAAGAGATTGTCCGTCTGCTCCGCGAAAAATAAATTTTTTGCGAAATATTTTCCAATAACAAAAAGAATCTGTACTTTTGTCTCACTGAAAGAGAGTTCCGACCAGCAGCCTGGTCGGGATTCTTTTTGTTTTACTCTTAGAAATAAGGATTATGGCTATCAATTACATGACCGAAAGCGGTTTCAAAAAATTGCAGGAGGAGATAGAATATCTCGAAACAGTGAAGCGTCCCGAAATTGCTCATCAGATTTCGGAGGCCCGCGAAAAAGGCGATCTCTCTGAGAACGCCGAATATGATGCGGCCAAGGAAGCTCAGGGTATGCTGGAAATGAAACTGGCCAATCTCAAGGAAATGCTGGTCAACGCCCGTATTCTGGACGAAAACAAGGTTGATACCAGTGAAGTGCAGATACTGACTTGTGTCCATCTGCTCAATGTCAAGAACAATCAGGCTATTGCCTATACCATAGTGCCCGAGACGGAGGCCAACCTCAAAGAAAAGAAAATCTCGGTCAGTTCCCCCATTGCCAAAGGGCTGCTGGGTAAGAAAGCCGGTGAGGTGGTCGATATCACGGTGCCGGCCGGTGTACTTACATTCAAAATCGAAAAAATCACTTTACCCGAATAAGTCATGGCCAGCATTTTCAGCCGTATCATCGCCGGAGAGATTCCCTGTTACAAAGTGGCAGAGAACGACCGTTTCTTTGCCTTTCTGGACATTAATCCCCTGCAGGAAGGCCATACATTAGTCATTCCCAAGGAAGAGAAAGACTATCTTTTCGACTACGATGACCAGACAGTGGCCGATCTTGTGGTTTTTGCCAAACAGATAGCCGTGGCCATGAAAAAAGTGATTCCATGCCAGCGTATCGGTATGGCAGTGCTGGGGATGGAAGTTCCCCATGCCCACGTTCATCTGGTGCCTTTGAACAAGGAAACCGACATGCTGTTTTCCAATCCCAAAAAGAAATACAGCCCGGAACAGATGGCCGAAATCGCCCGTCGGATCAGCGAAGCTCTTTAAGGCTTGTGGCTTTCGCCTCGTTGAGGCGGGCAGAGTTTAATGTTTAATCGTCCAGGTGGGTGATGCCCCGCCTGGCGTGTTTTTTCCACCTCATACGGATGATGTCTGCAATGCAGGTCTCCTCATCGAAGCCGCGTGCCTGAGCGTAGCTGCGGGCCATCAGGCTCAGCGCGGCCCGGTCGATGTTGATGCGCTCAAAGTTGCGGCAGCCGGCCTTTTGTCCGACCGTCCCGAAGTGTAGTCGGTTCAAGTCAATGATTTCCACCCTGATTCGCCCGTTTTCCATGCCGAAAAGGATGTTACCGCAGGAATAGTCGGCATGTCGGATACCGGCCTCATGCATGCGGGCGGTAAACCGTGCCACGGCGTTGAGATATTCGTCACGGTGCGGAAACTCTGGACGGCCGATCAGATCGTTCATCGTATAGGGACAGGTCGAGGCCAGACTTACATAGTAACTGTCCTGCAGCAGACCCCAGCGCCGTCGTTCTACATAGCCTATCGGGGCGGGAGTGGCAATGTCTTTATCCATCAGCCGGAGGGCATATTCAAACGAGCGGCGGGCTTTGCTTTTGACTATCCAGCCGTAGAGGAGCCGCCGTATCCAGACGGGCCGCTGAAAAGATTTCACAACGAGCGTTCTCCCATGACCGGCAGGTCGTCCTGTTGCTTTCTGTCTGGCGGATTGTTCTGCTAAATTCAGGCTATCTGCTTGAACATCGACTCGTTTCAGGGTGTTGCGTCCTTCATGGATAAGTTCCCCTTCATGAGCAAACTTCCAAGGCAATAGGCAGATCCAGCTCCCACAATCGTGATGATGGGGGCTGGTCTGAAAGCTCAGGCAGCAAGCGATGCAGGTCATTCGGTTGATCAGCGGGGACAGGTTTCGATGCTGTCGGAGCGGCCCATGGAGTTCCTGTTGGAAAAAATCCGGGTGTCTGGCGTTAAGCAGAGCGATACGTTCCCGTTTGCCTTGACGATCGCTGATTCTTTTCGAATGGGGCCTGATGCGATAATACAGCCGGACTTGCTCCAGTTTTCTGACCTCTCCGCCATATTTGAGCATGGAGATCCAGAAATCCCAATCTTCCCGTCCGGAAAGTTGTTCGCAATACCCGCCGAACTGGAGGGCCTCCTCCCTTCGATACACTGCGCTGACGTAAATCTGGTTATGCATGGCCAGACGATGGAGGCTGAAAGTTGGTAAATGCCATTCCCCCTGTTTGTCTCCGAAGAATTCGGCCCGGGCATAGACGACTTTTACTTCCGGATGCTGTTCTAGTATGTCAACGGCCTCAGGTATATAGTCCGGATGAATAAGGTCATCGCCGTCTACTGGCAGAATATATCTGCCCTGAGCAAGTCTGAGCGCGTGATTGCGGGCAGCGGCCACTCCGGCATTGTCTTGCCGGCAATAATGGAAACGAGGATCTTTTTGACAAAAATCCCGGGCAATCTCACTGGATTTGTCTGTCGAGCCGTCATCGACAATGACAACTTCCAGGCAGGGATAATCGGTAGCCGCCACAGAAGAGAGGGTCTCCTGTAAATAGGCTGCCATATTATAGACAGGAATAATGATCGAAACCAGAGGATTATCCGCCATACCTTAAATTTTGTCCAGCCCTTTGGTGTATTTGTTCCAATAGTATTTGAGCGGGTGGGTGTATTTGAGCTGTTTCCAGGGCCGGCTGCCGTGGGGCAGGTGCAGCACAGGGTTGTCGAGCATCAGGTAGTTATGGAAGCCCAATTCGACCGATCGGTGAGAGATAAAGACATCAAACCAGTTTTTTTCAGGATTGAGCTGGTGAAAATCATAGGCCTGCAGGAATTCCTCTGTGAGCAGGGTGCAGCAGAAACTCAGGCGTTTCCGGGTTTCCACAATACCCGGCCGGGGACGAAGCCACGAGGCTAGTCGGCTGCGGCGGGCGTACTGGTAAGGGAAGCAGATGTCCCCCTCTTTGTCGGTGGTGACAGCGGCAATCAAGCCGGGACGGTTGGTAGTGACCGCCTTGAGCTGCCGGCTTTTTTTTGCCGGACTGTCGCCGCAAACCGGTTTCCCCTCTGCGAAGTCCAGCATTCGCTGGATGGTGTCACTCTCCACCATCACATCCGATTCGATGATGAGCAGACGAGCATGCTCTTCCAAGGCTCTTTGTTGAGCCATCTGCAAGACCAGCAGATAGTTGGGAGATTGGTGGTCGGTCAAGTCCCGGAGGTTGACCAGCCGGAATCCTTTGTCGGCGGCCAGCTGTGTCAGTGTCTGGGTAGTCTGCTCCGAACTGAAGTCGTTGAAAATGGTGTAGTCGATGGGGCGATCCAGTCGTGAGGCCATGATGCATTCCACTGTCCGACGGGTGGTGTCGGGCGAGTCCTTGACCGGAGTGATGATGTGGAGGCTTTGCATGTTCAGTAGAGTAATTCAAACTGCCAGCCTTGTTTCAGGCAGAATTCAATGAAAAGCGGTAAGGCGTAACGCAGATTCTTCTCGGCCTTGAGCGAGTCGTGAAATACGATGATGGAGCCGTTACGGACATAGTGACAGGCCTTGTCGAGTACCTGCTGTCCGTTCAGCCTGGGAGAATAGTCGCGCGGCACTACATCGGACAGTTCCAGCTGGTAGTGTTTCCTGAGATAGCGCAGTTGCGAAGGGCGGATAATACCGTGGGGCGGCCGGTAGAGAGGACTGTGAATGAGGGCGGCCGCCTGCTGGATATTGTCATAGTACTTCCAGTTGGCCATTTTTAAGCCTTGGACATGGTTGTAAGAATGGTTGCCGGTGCGGTGTCCCCGTCGCAATATCTCCTGATAGACATCGGGATGTTTTGAGACATTTTCTCCCACGCAGAAGAAGGTGGCCTTGATCTGATAGCGGTCCAACAAATCCAACACCCAGGGGGTTACCTGAGGTATCGGCCCGTCATCGAAGCTGAGATAAATCTTTTTCTCTCCGGCGTCACGACGCCATTCCATGCCCCTGCCGATGCGCAGCCACCAGGGCAGCTGTTCGATGAGCATGGGCCTTAGCGGATGAGTTGATACTTACGGGCATAGTCCTGAAAGGGCTGTCCGTATTTGACGTAAGCTTCCTCATCGTAATTGCCGACCATCGACAGGGTGCTCTGCATTGCGTAGAGCTGGTTGCTCACCAGCCGCAGGCCAGATGACCACTTGGACGGATGGTGGCTGAATACCCAGTCCAGACTCTCGCACGAGACGGCCATGGCCTTGTCAAGCATAGCACGGGCCTGGACGGGCTTGCCCATCTTGTAATAGGCCTCGATGATCTCCAGGGTGCCGGCCATGCCACCATCGACATAGTTGATCGGGAACCGGTCTTCGGGGAATATCTCGAAGCACCTGTCGATAGCCTGCTGGGCCAGATTGAATTTGCGTTCGTTGCAGAGTGCCCTGGCCAGAATGCCGAACATCTGGCGCTGGGTGCGGCACATACGGGTGATGTTCTCGTCGAGATAGACGGTCGTATCCTGGATGTTGCCCCAGCGGAACTGGTGGCAGAGGTTGTCAAACATCTTCTCTGTATCAATCGTACGGGAAACGGGGGCAATCTTATAGATGAGCCCTTCGTGGATGAAGTAGTTCTGATAGGTGCTCATCAGCTCCGGATCGACCGTGACGGCAAAATACAGCGGTCGGGTCCATTTGCCTTCCTCCAGCAGTTTGAGCAGCATCAGCTCATGTTTGCCCAAGTAGGATTTTCCCCCCAGGTCGAAGTCCATTTTAGGCAAGATTCGATCGGTAAATTTCTCGTCCACATACTTGTTGTCAAGCACCTGGTCGCGGTCAACAGGCAGATACAGCTTGCGGGCCGGGATATAGTCCACATTCTCGTCGTAGCCCTGAATCTTTTTGGTGAAGTCCTTGTCGCTCTCCAGCCAGGCAAAGGCTGTCTGCAGAGCAATGGAGTCTTTGCTGCGGGGAATAATGCGGGCGATGTCCCGTCGTCCGTTGGCATACATCACTTCGGGCCAACTTACCGGGAAGGCTGACGATTCGTAATAGGGACGCAACATCTGGTTGTAGTACCAGTCGGTCTGCAGGTAGGACATGTTGCAGACACGGACATCAGTGCGGACACCTTCCACTTCCTGGATGTACCACAGAGGGAAGGTGTCGTTATCGCCGTTGGTAAAGATGATGGCATCTTTTTCGCAACCGACCAGATAGTTGTAGGCAAAGTCGCGGCAGGTATAGCGGCCCGAACGGTCGTGGTCGTCCCAGTTTTCACAGGCCATCAGTGCAGGTACTCCCAGACAGAGTACGCTCGCAAGTATGGCTGCGACATGCTCGGGCAGTATTTTGCCCAACCACTTGACCAGGGCCGGCACAGCCAGGCCGATCCAAATGCAGAATGCGTAGAACGAGCCGGCGTAGGCATAGTCCCGCTCACGGGGCTGATTGGGGGTCTGATTCAGGTAGAGCACGATGGCCAGGCCGGTCATGAAGAACAGGAAGAAAGTAATCCAGAAGCCCTGGATGCCTTTTTTACCTGCATAGGCCTGAGCCAGCAGCCCGATGAGCCCCAGCAACAGCGGCAGCATATAATAGCGGTTGTAGCCTTTGTTGTTCTTCAGTTCCTGCGGCATGCTGTCCAAATCGCCCACCAAGGCCTTGTCGATAAACTTGATGCCGGTGATCCAGTTGCCTGCGTTGATTTCGCCCATGGTGCCCTGGATGTCGTTCTGACGGCCGGAGAAATTCCACATGAAATAACGCCAGTACATGTAGTTGATCTGGTAGGAGAAGAAGAAACGCAGGTTGTCGGCCATAGTTGGCATAACGACCGTCTCATTCTGTCCGCAGTGGTTGTAGACGACCTTTTTGCCCTTAAAGCCCGACCAGGCTTTATAGGCTTCAATATGATCGGCCCGGGAACTGTACATGCGCGGGAAGAACATATTGAGTTCTTCGGCCATGACGGGCCGTTCGTTGTAGCCGGATACTATATAGCGGTCTTTTTCGTCGGGACTGGCTTTGGCTTTTTTATTCCAGACGGGCCCCCGTTTCTGGTATTGCGGAATGCAGGCGTTGCCCTGGCGTTTCCATTTGATTTGGGAAGCAAAGGTCTGACCATAGAAAAGCGGAGTCTCGCCATATTGTTCACGGTTCAGATAGCGTTCCAGCGTGAACATGTTGTCGGGAGAATTCTGGTCCATTGGCGGCTGGGCGTTGGAGCGGATCACTGTCAGACCATAGGAGGAATAGCCGATGAGCATTACCGTCAGACATAACAGCGACAAATTGACGATCGAAGCGTTGAGCTTTTTCCATTTGAAGGCAAAAACGAAGACAGCAGCGCATAGTACTACCCATACCAGGGTTTTGTACCCAAAGAAGGGAATACCGACCAGTATGATGTTCAGGCAGAAGGCCAGGCGAATACGCCAGTCGCTGTTGCCACGATACGTTTCCCAGAGTCCCCAGGCCATGGCGGCCATCACCAGTACAATGTAGAAGATGGCTCCCGTGTTGAACCGACAGCCCAGAACATTGACAAACAGCAGGTCTGCCCAGCCAGCCATGTTGACAAAACCCGGGACGACCCCATACAGAATAACAGCTATCAGGGCGAAGGAGCCCAAAAGGGCCAACAATGATCCTTTCAGTGAGGCTTTGGGGGATTTCTTGTAATAATAGACCAGTACCAGGGCGGGTATACAGAGCAGGTTGAGCAGATGTACACCGATGGAAAGGCCCATCAAATAGGCAATGAAGACAATCCAACGGGCCGAATGGGGTTCTTCGGCACAGTCCTCCCATTTGAGGATGGCCCAGAACACCACAGCGGTGAACAGCGATGAATAAGCATAGACTTCACCTTCAACGGCCGAAAACCAGAACGTGTCGGAGAAAGTATAGGCCAATGCGCCCACCATGCCGGCTCCCAGGGTGGCGATTATCTGCCCTATGGTCGGTTGCTGGGGATCCTTGAAGACGATTTTCCGGGCCAGGTGGGTGATGGTCCAGAACAGAAACAGGATGGTCAGGGCACTGAAAAGGGCCGACATGGCATTGATGCAACGGGCTACCATCTCGGGTGATGAGGCGAAATGGGCGAACATGCGTCCGGTGAGCATAAAGAAGGGGGCTCCCGGCGGATGGCCTACATCAAGTTTATAAGCGGCCGATATGAATTCCCCGCAATCCCAGAAACTGGCTGTGGGTTCGATGGTGAGCAGATAGGTGACGGCAGCTATGGCAAAGGCCACCCATCCGCAGATGTTGTTGTAAAGTTTGAACTTCTTCATCGCCTGTGTGTTTCAATACTTCATAAGTGCAGTATGCACATTTGGAACAAAGGTACTGCAATCCCTAATTATATCCAAACTTGAATTCAATCTTCTGTTCTGGCAAGTGGAAGTCTTGTGTACGCTTCGGCATGTTGGCGGCAGTTCTAAAAGTTTTCATTAACTTAGCGGCCGGAAACATCCCCTGTAACTCGAATAACAATGGAACTTATCAGCAGTTTGCAGAATCCGAGAATCAAGCAGTTGCTGCGTTTGCAGAGCAAGGCTCGCGAGCGCCGTGAACAGCAGCTGGTGGTGGTCGAAGGGGCCCGTGAAATCACCATCGCGCTGAACAACGGCTATCAGCCCGAACAACTGCTGGTCTGTGAGGAACTCTATGCCAGAAGTGACTATCGGGGGTTGCTCTCCCGACTGCCTGAATCGCGTTGTCTGGGACTGACGCGGCCTGTATTCGAGAAACTGGCCTACCGGGAGGGATCCGACGGAGTATTGGCGCTAATGCGCCCCAAACCGCACAGCCTGGATGATTTGAGCCTTCCCGACAATCCTTTTCTGATTGTGTTGGAAGCTGTCGAAAAGCCCGGCAATCTGGGTGCCATCCTGCGGACGGCGGATGCCGCAAGAGCTGATGCTGTCATAGTATGCGATCCGCTGACTGACATCTACAATCCCAATGTGGTCCGTTCCAGCATCGGCTGTCTGTTTTCCGTGCCGCTGGCTGTCTGCTCTTCACAGGAGGCGCTGATATGGATGCATAACCTGAAAATCAAGGTGTATGCCGCCGAACTGCAGGCCGCCTCATGGTATCATGAACAGGATTTTACAGGACCTTCGGCCGTGGTTATGGGGACTGAAGCCGACGGACTGAGTGCCTTTTGGCTGGAGAACGCCGATACCCGTATAAAAATACCCATGCGAGGACTGATCGATTCGCTGAACGTCTCGGTCTCGACAGCCATAATCACCTTCGAGGCTATGCGTCAGCGAAATTTCGAATAGTCAGACCAGGCTTACCTGGTTGGCGGCGATGTCCCTGCGGGTAAAAATCGAGGCCATTTCCTCAAATATGCGAGATGATTCGGTGGTCAGATAGCGTGTCTGTCCCTTGCGGCTGCAACGGCTCTCTATCTCCGGGTGCCGGTCAAGATAGTCGGCCAGGCTCTCTGCTACCAGAGGCCCCTGGCTGATGATGTTCAGTCCCTGCGGGGTATGCTTCCTGATCTGATTCAGCAGCAGCGGATAGTGGGTACAGCCCAGAATCAGTGTATCAATCTGAGGGTCGGCAGAGAAAAGCCGGTCGAGGTATTTTCCCACGAAATAATCGGCTCCCGGGCTGTCATATTCGCCGCACTCGACTATCGGCACCCACATGGGGCAGGCCAGGGAAGTAAGTCTGATGTCGGGATGCAATTTGGCGATTTCGATGGCATACGAGCCTGATTGTACGGTCCCCTGGGTGCCGAGCAGACCCACGTGGCCCGTAAGGGTGATGCCCCCAACAGCTTCGACCGTCGGGCGAAGGATACCCAACACCCGGCTTTCAGGAGACAGCCTGGGCAGATCGTTCTGCTGTATGCTCCTCAGGGCCTTGGCCGAAGCTGTGTTGCAGGCTAAAATAACCAAGGGGCAGCCGCTGCCCAGCAGGTAGCGTACTGCCTCTAAGGTGTATTCATAGACAACCTTGAAGGAACGGTTGCCGTAAGGCGTTCTGGCGTTATCTCCCAGGTAAAGATAATCGTACTGGGGCAACTGGCGCTGAAATTCTTCCAGGATGGTCAGTCCCCCGTAGCCCGAGTCGAAAACGCCGATGGGTCCCAATTTATTTCAGTCCGAGTTTGGTCCGTATAGCAGCAGTGACATCTTTGCATTTCGACGGAGAATAGTACATCAATGTACTGGGCGTGGAAATATCGAAGATGTAGACCATCCCCTGTTCTTCACCGACAGCCTTGACGGCAGCCATCAGTTTCTCGTTGATGGGCTGGATGAGCGCCTGCTCTTTCTTGCTGAGTTCTTCCTGTGAAGACTGATAAAAGTTCTGGATACGCTGTTCCAGCTCCTGAATTTCGGTCATGCGACGGACACGTATGGACTCAGGCAGACTGTCGCGCTGGGCGACAAAATCGGAACCCTTCTTTTGGTATTCTGTGCGCAACATGAGCAGCTCATCCTCGTAGGTTTTAGCCAACTGGTCGAGATTTTTGATGGCTTCCTGGGTCTCAGGCATGGCCTGGAAAATTTCATTTCTGTTGAAATAGCCGAATTCCTGTGCAATAACCGTCATGGGCAGCAACAGACACAGGGTCAATACAAATTTCTTGAACATAGTTTTTATGGTTGTTAGTGGATAAATAACATCGATAAAGCGGTTGCAAAGATAATGTAAAAAATCAGTATCCCAATTTCTTTAGAACGGCATCACTCACGTCAATCGAGGGCGAGGCATAGACGATGTTTACGCCCGAAGCCCTGTCGAGAATCAGCACATAGCCCTTTTCTTCGGACAGCTCCTTGACGGCATTGTAGATTTCGTCCTGGATAGGTGACAGCAGACTCTCGCGCTTTTTGTACAGCTCGCCTTCAGAACCGAAATACTTACGGTTCAGGTCTGCCACTTCTTTTTCTTTGGCCAGGATCTCCTTTTCCTTGGTCTTTTTCATGTCGTCAGACAGATAGACCATTTCAGCCTGATATTGGGTGAACATGTCTTTGGCTTCTTTGGCCAGTGCATCCACTTCGGCCTGCCATTTTTTGGAGACCTGGTTGAGCTGATCGTTGGCCATTTCGTAGGCGGGGATACGTGAGAAGATGTACTCCATATCGATAAGTGCATACTTTTGGGCGAAGCCGATAATGGAACTGCAGATGATGCAGGCTGACAATAACATGATCTTTTTCATAGTCATCTTATTTAGTGGGTTAGAATTCTTGTCCTAGGACGAAGTGGAATTCTCCGCCGTGGTGTTTGCCCGTGTCGTTGCTCACCTTGTCAAAGCCGTAAGCCCAGTCCACCCCAAGCAGTCCGAGCATGGGCAGGAATACGCGAACACCGACACCGGCCGATCGTTTCAACTGGAAGGGAGCATAGTCGCGCAGGTCGTTCCAGAGGTTGCCGCCTTCGACAAAGGTGGTGGCATAGATGGTGGTGCTGTTTTCCATGACCAGCGGATAACGCAGCTCCAGTCCCATGCGCTCGTAAAGATAGCCGACACCCAGGTCGCCGTTGCCATAACCCCTGAGGGCGACAATGTCGTAGGCATAGGTGCTGGAATATCCGGTCATACCGTCACCGCCCATGTAGAAGGCGCCGAAGGGCGTCTTTTTGTACTTGTTGTAGGCTCCCAGCAATCCGAGATCGAATCTGGTGGCCAGCACCAGTTTGCGGTTGGAAGACAGGGGAGTGAAGGTGCGGCTGTTGAACCTGATTTTATAATTCTCCTGCCAGAGCATCAGTTCTTCGCTGGTCTTGCCGGCATAGTCTTCATCGGTCAGGCCGTCGAAAAGTGAATAGGGCGGTGCCAGACTCAGCGATAGGGAGAAGGTTGAACCTTGGCGCGGATACAGCGGATTGTCAACTGAGTTGCGGCTCAGGGTCAGGCCCAGGTGGAAATCATTGCTCTTGCCGTTGCTGATGACAAACCAGGGCCAGTCTCGCAGCAAGTACTGCTGGAAAGCCAGCTCAGTATAGAGTTGGAAGTAGTCGTCAGGCCAGGTCAGACGTTGGGCGATGCCCACCGAACCTCCCCAGAGTTTGATAAACTTGTTGGGATCGGCCTCCATCTCGTAGTAGTTGCTGTAGTCATAACCGCCCATGCCGTAATAATTGTAGTAATTCATGTAGTTGTTGTACATGTTGCGGTAATAGCGGTCGCTCACGCCTGTCTGATAGGAGTAGAAGACACCCAACTGCAGGGAGTTGGGCCGTTTTCCGCCCAGCCATGGCTCAGTAAAGGAGAAGCTGTATGACTGGTAATAACGTCCGTTGGTACGCCCCGTCAGGGTCAGCGTCTCTCCGTCACCCTGTGGCAGAAGATGCTTGTAAGTGCCGAGTTTGAGCAGGTTGCGGATGGAAAAATTAGTGAATTTGAAGCTGATGGAACCGATGACACCCGTGGAGCCGTAACCCAGGGAGAACTCCACCTGGTCGTTGGCTTTGGAGGCCAGGCTCAAGTCTATGTCCACCGTGCCGTCTTCGGCGTTGGGGATGGGGTTGATACCCATGTTTTCAGCATCGAAATGTCCGGTCTGTACAATTTCTCGGGCGGAACGCATCAGGGCCGTCCTGTTGAACAGTTGTCCGGGTTTGATATAGAGTTCACGGCGGATGATATTCTCATAGAGCCGGTCGTTGCCGCTGATTTCGATACGCGATATGGTAGCCTGCTGCCCTTCGCTGATCCTCATTTCCAGATCAATGGAGTCTCCTTCTGCGCCGACTTCAACGGGATTGACCCTGAAAAACAGGTAACCGTTGTCCATGTACAGATTGGCTACAGCTTCGTTCTCGTCGGTGTTCAAACGTTTCTGCAAGCGCTTCTGATTATAGATGTCACCCTTTTCAATCTGCAATACCTCGTCCAGGAAATCGCTGGTATATACCGTGTTGCCGACCCAGGAAATATTGCGGATGAAATACTGTCGGCCCTCGTCGATTCTCAAATAGACGTTGACATGATTCTTGTCGAAGCGGTAAACAGAGTCTTCCAGGATAATGGCGTCCCGATAACCGTATTCGTTATATTTCTGTATCAGAGAATATTTGTCGTCGGCAAAATCCTTGTCAACAAATTTCTTGGATCGGAACAGATTGATAAGCCGTCCCTGCTGGTTGGTCTTTTTCATGATGCGGTCGATGCGGCTGTCGGTAAAGGCATCATTGCCTTCGATAATGAGTTGATGTACCTTTACTTTGTCGTGCTTGTCGACATTGATATCAATGATGACCTGATTGTCTTTGCCTCTGTCGTCACGCTGAAGTACGGAGACTTCTGCATTTTTGAAACCCTTGCCGTCGTAGTATTTCTTGATAAGCGTCTCGGCGCGGCTGATAAGGTTGGGGGTAATCTGGTTGCCGACAACCATGTTGAGCCTGGCCTCCAGATCTTCCCGTTCGCCCTTTTTCATGCCGTTGTAGTTGACGGCCGAGATGCGCGGACGGGGAGCCAGCTTGAAACGCAGCCAGATTTGCTCTCCCTCGATCTTGTCGGCCAGAATCTGTACGTCCGAAAACAGTCCGTGCCGCCAGAAACGGCGCAGGGCATCGCTGATGTCATCGCCTGGTACGCGGATACGCTGCCCGACCGACAGGCCGGAAATGCCGATCAGGACATAGTCTTCATAGTTGTCTATGCCTTCAACGGCGATGTCGGCAATCGTATATTCCCTGGGGGACGAATAATAAATCTGCGGACCGGCCTGCGACCATGTCGTCAGCCAGCACCAGACCGCCAATAAAAGAACAATATGTCTTTTTTTACTCAGTTGCATTGCCTTTGATTTGTTCACTGGTCTTGCCAAAGCGCCTTTCCCGGTGCTGATATTCTATGACGGCCTCGTATAATGCCTCTTCCCGAAATTCAGGCCAAGGAACGGGGGTAAAGTACAATTCGGCGTAAGCAGCCTGCCAGAGCAGATAGTTGCTGATACGCTGTTCTCCACCGGTACGGATAAGCAGGTCGGGGTCGGGGATGCCGGCTGTGGCGAGTCGCGATGCGAAAAGGTTTTCATCGATGTCCTGAACCCGAATTATTCCGTCTTTGGCCTCCTGGGCCAGCAGTGCTGCCGCCCGGGTGATCTCCCAGCGGGAAGAGTAGCTCAGGGCCAGAACAACGGTGAGAGAGCGGCCTGAGGAGGTACGGCGGACGAAATCTTCGACTCTGGCTTTGACTTCGGGGTCGAGCAGGGTCAGATTGCCGATGACCACACAGCGGATATCGTTGGCGACCAGCTTTTCCGTTTCTTCTTCGATGGCTTTGACCATCAAGTGCATCAATGCCTTGACTTCTTCTTGAGGACGGCTGAAGTTTTCCGTGGAGAAAGTGTAGAGCGTGAGGTAAGGGATACCGATCGTACGAGCCGTTTCGATGATGCTCCTGACGGATTCCACCCCTTCGGCATGGCCGAAGACGCGCTCTTTGCCCTGCTTTTGGGCCCAGCGTCCGTTGCCGTCCATCACAATGGCAATGTGATGCGGCAAACGTTTCATGTCTATCTGTCCTTTTAAGCTCACTATCTCGCTTACTCTTTGTAACAACTTGATCCTATGTAGAAAAAGTCGTAGGTGATAAAAATCTTGACGGCCATGTAGCCGTCTTTGTTTTTGTTCCAATCGCTGCGGGCAATCCAGGGATCGTCCAACTGCCAGTCGCCGCCTTGTCCGGCATAGTCCAGCCGGTCAGTGAAGGTCAGGCAGTAGTCCAGCTCCAGTCCGATGTTCAGGCGGCAGGGTAGCTTGGCCTTGATCCCGATACTGATCGGCAGGTTGCCGCTGACGCGCTTTCTGTCGGCCTCGTAGCCTGTCAG
The DNA here is from genome assembly GCA_017464285.1 of Bacteroidales bacterium. GTDB lineage: Bacteria > Bacteroidota > Bacteroidia > Bacteroidales > UBA1402 > UBA1757. Next base: position 152,241 of record JAFUDT010000006.1, read on the forward strand.
TCCGAGACCGGCGGCCACATACGGTGACCACTGACTCGAGCCGGGCATGTATTCCGGAGCACCGAACTCATAAAAATTGAATTCCATCTGCAGCCTGCCGTCGGCAAGCCAACGTTCAAAGTCGAGTTCTACCCCGTTGGGAAAGCTCGAACTCTGTCCTACGGTCGAACCGGCGATCTGAGCCAGTCCCAACCCGGCTTTGAGCGCAAACCTGCGGTTCAGGTTGTAGCGGTATAAAGCCGATACTGCCGGACGGGGGGTAGACAGCCAGGTAGTGTTGGCATCACCAAGATACGAGGCAACGCCTCCTGAGGCTCCTATCTCCATACGGTAGCCTTGGGCATGGACAACAAGACTGCAGCCAGTCAGCAACAGACAAAGAAATAAGCGTTGTATGTTCATCACGCGATATAAACGCATAAATCTTCGTTTCATTTTGTCGGGAAGCGTTTTTTTCAAACGGAGCCTTCTTGAATAAAAGACGAATGATGCTGCCGGTTTGTGGCAGCTTTTCGTTTTTTTTAGAAAAGCAGCCGGTTGATATAGGCCATCCAGACTTGGCCTGTCGCTGAACCGGATTTTCCGCCGAAGATCCGGATATATGTGTCGTCCACCAGTATGCGGTGGCCGGAGATACCTTCCGTAATAGCCTGGAACTGCTGCTTTTCGGCAGCTTCTTCCCAAGTCAGGCCATGATTCTTGGAAACATAGAGCCGGGGGTCTTTCTTCCCTTGGTACTCGCCGCCAAAGAGGAAGAGTCGGCCGTCATAATAGAAAAGGCAAGCCTCGTTGCGCCGGCAGATTTCAGAGGCCTTGTCCATGAGACGGGCCCAGTACAGGCCGTCCATGGTAGACCATAGACCCTGGGCATAGTCACCTGTGGTTGTCAGTCCGCCGGTCAGGAGGTAGAAATCCACTCCCGTGACAGTCTGGTTCTGTGTCGAGGCAAAGCCGGTCATGGGGAAACTGTCGGGTACGGTGTCTCCTTTTTCCCAGCTGCCGTCGTAACGGGCAAAGCAAGGTTTGCCCTCGTCGTTGAGAACAATGCCGATCAGGGCATCTTCGCTTAGGTGCTTGCGTCCGTTCAGGGAGCCGAACAGGACAAGGACCTGTTCGGAAGCCCCGGCAACCTTCCACTCTTGGGCATCAGCACTGCAGAAGAGAGTCCCGGCCGTGTTGGCCAGGTAAAAACTGTCCCGGAAGGAGCAGAACGTTTCGGCCAGTAGCTGACCGCTGAGCCCTGCAGGAGCCGGCAGGGCTGTCCAAGTGCCGGCATCGGCCGACGACCAGGCACTGAGACTGCCGTCTTCCTGGGCGAAAAAGCTCAGGTAGCCCGTTGCGGTGCGCAAGACCGTCTGACGTCCCGTCTCCGGGGGATAGGCATGGCTGGCGATATGGGTCTGCATAGAGTCTGGGTCGAGCCGGTGGACATTCACAAAGACTTCGTAGGTGGCAGTATGGTTCTTGTCCGAAGAGACATTGACCAGCGATACGGGACTGTTGCTCCAGTCAAGACAGGAGTGGCCGTTCCAGACTTCTCCGTTGATAAGCAACTGTGAGGAAGTGACAGCTGTTATCTTGGGAAACATCGAATCGATCCTGGCCCGATAGGGGAAAGAGTCGAGATTGAAGATGCGATGGCCGATGTTGTCGATGTAGAATCTGTAGTCTGCAAAAGCCGGGAAAGAGTCGAAGCCGAAGTAGGTCAGTTCGGCCCCTTTGTACTCTTTGTCATGATTCTCGTTGCAGGCTGTAAATGACGCCAGCAGACAGCAGATAATCACTACGGCCTGGTGTCTGAGTAGAAAATGAGATAATTTTTTCATCGAAAAACAAGGTCTGCATTGAGTGGCAAAGGTACGAAGTTTTTTTTGATAAAGGAACAGTGTCTTAATAATTACGAACAATTATAGTGCCTTGCGGATATAGGTCGTGACAAGGTTTTGACTGTCAGATGGATGCCATTCTTCTATCAGGCAACTGCCGTCGGTTGCGCCGGAAGGCAGGGTGGCGGCGGGGTGCCCCTTTCCCAAGGTCCGGGGAGAGGTTTCGATGCGGATTTCGTCCCAGAGACCCAGTTCGGTGAAGGACTGGTGCAGGCGACTCCCTCCTTCGACAAGCAGGCTTTGGATATTCCTGCGGTAAAGTTCCTCCATGATTTCCTCCAACTGATAAAGGGGTATCCACTCAGTATTGCCCTGTCTGTGCCTGGCTTTCCGGGTGAAGACAAGTGTCGGGGTTGCCCCGTCAAACAACTGCAGACTCTCCGGCAGAGAAGCCTCCCGGTCCAATACGATGCGCAAGGGTTGTCGTCTGGCCGGCCACAGACGGCAGGTGAGGGAGGGGTTGTCTGTCAAGGCGGTGCGAGTGCCGACCATCACTGCATCACACTGCTCCCGCAATTGGTGGACAGCCAGACTGGTCAAAGGGGTGGAGAACCTAATCGGCCCGTGTTGTCCGTCTTGCGGCAGGAGGCCGATGAATCCGTCCCGGCTTTGGGCCCACTTCAGGATGATATAAGGCCGTTTGCTCAGATGAAATCTGAAAAACCGGCGGTTCAGCAGGCGGCAGGCCTCTTCCTGTACACCGACCACAGTCTCGATGCCTGCCTGCCGTAATTTCTGCAGACCTTTGCCGCTGACGGCCGGGAAGGGATCAAGACAGCCGATGACCACGCGGGGAATCCGTTTTTCGACAATCAAATCGGCGCAAGGAGGTGTTTTACCGAAGTGGGCACAGGGCTCGAGTGATACGTAGAGTGTAGACTGGGATAACAGTTCCGGCTCTTTGACCGAGGAAATGGCCTGAGGCTCGGCATGAGGCAGGCCTGCCTGTCGGTGCCAACCTTCGCCGATGATACGTCCCTGATGCACCACGACAGCTCCGACCATGGGGTTGGGAGCGGCTGTCACCAGGCCGTTGGCAGCCAGCTGCAGGCAGCGTTGCATAAAAAACTGGTCTTCCCTGTTGGCGGTTTGACGGGAGTTCATTATTTTTGTAGTCTTAAAAATATGTTATGGAAACATTTCTTCGTGAGATGGAGGAATCTCTGCAGGACGAGTACTCGATTCTTGAGATCAGGGTCATGTACCGTATGCTGGACCGCCATATCAACGCCAAAGGTAGCAGTTTTCCCCAGACTTCGCAAACCCTGACATGGACCGAGGCCCTGGAACGGCTCAAGTCGGGGGAGCCTATCCAGTATATCCTGGGCAGTTGTGAATTCTATGGATTGGACTTTTTTGTCCGTGCTCCAGTCTTGATTCCCAGACCGGAAACCGAGGAACTGGCCGAATGGATCATACGGCTGGAATCTGGCCGCAAGGGTCGTCTGCTGGAGGTGGGGACGGGCAGCGGCTGTCTGGCCGTGACATTGGCAAAAGAATTGAATAACATGACTGTGGAGGCCTGGGACATTCTTCCCGAAGCTCTTTCCCTGGCCAGGGAAAACGCTGCCAGAATCGGAGTCAGAGCCGATTTCCGGCAGGTGGATCTTTTTCAGGCTTCTGCTTCGTCGGCTAAGAAAAAATACGATCTTCTGGTGAGCAATCCTCCCTATGTCCGTCGCTCAGAGGCCGGGGGGATGTCCCGTCATGTACTTGAATTTGAATCGCCCGTAGCCCTGTTTGTCCCCGATGAAGACCCTTTGTGCTACTACCGGGCACTGGCCGGCCTCGGGCGGCGTGTCCTCCGTGACGGCGGTGCCATTTATGTGGAAATCAATGCCCGCCTTGGACAGGAAACCCTGGCACTGTTCAGGCAGGAAGGGTATGAACAGGTCGAGCTGCGACGGGATATTTCCGGACGCGACCGGATGATCCGGGCGTTGTTGCCGGCACCCGAAATGACCGATGAAGAAATCTATGCCAAGGCCCTGAGTCGTGCTGCGGCACTCTGCTCCCGCTCGGAACACTGCAGTTCGGAGCTCCGCTGCAAACTGGAAAAATCCGGCCTCTCCCAGGAACAGATTCTCCGTCTGCTGAGCCATCTGCAGAAAGAAGGCTACCTGGACGATGCCCGCTATGCCCGGGCCTATGCTTCGGATCAGTTCCGGTTTGCCCGTTGGGGACGGCTGAAAATCCGCCAAGCCTTAAGAATGAAAAGAATCGCGGAGCCGCTCATTGGCGAAGCCTTGGCCGTCATTTCCGAGGAAGACTACCGAAAAACGCTCGAAAGTCTGTTGCGTGACAAGCAGCGCAGCCTGCGGGTGTCCTCTCCAGCCGAGCTTTCGGCTAAACTTCTCCGCTTTGCCTACAGTCGCGGCTTTGAACCAGAAACAGCTCGTTTATGCCTGCCCTCTTCGGACGATTACTGGACCTGATCTTCCCGCCCTTGTGCCCGGTTTGCGGTGATTTGCTGACGGCAGGGGAGCCTTGCCTGTGTGCCGCCTGCCGTTATGCCTTACCCCGTACCCGGTTTGAGGATTTCCGCTGCAACAAGGCTGTGGACCGCCTGGCGGGCAAGGTCCGTTTCGACAGAGCCTATGCGTTTTTCCATTATACGAAAGAATCGTCGGTACAGTGTCTGATCGAGCGTTTCAAATATCAGGGTGAGGGTCGGCTGGCTTCTTATTTGGGGCAGCTTGCCGGCCGGGACCTCTCCATGCGGCGCTTTTTTGAAGGAATGGACCTGCTTGTTCCCGTCCCTTTGCATCCCTCCCGCCAGCGGCAGCGGGGCTACAACCAAAGTGAACTGATTGCCGGCGGATTGTCCTTGCAGGCCGGTCTGCCGGTATCTGCAGAGGCTCTCTGCCGTCTGGTCAGGACGGAGACACAGACCCGTAAAGGTCTCTGGGAGCGTCAGGTCAACACGCAGGGTGTATTCGAGGCTCCCCGGCCCGAACTCATTCAAGGGAAGCATGTATTGCTGGTGGACGATGTGCTGACCACCGGAGCGACGATGCAGGCCTGTGCGGAGGCTCTTTGGCGGGCAGGCTGCGGTCAGCTCAGTTTTTTTGCCCTGGCCTTGGCATGAGCGGGTAGTGGGCTTGCGCCCTACAAGATACGCTGCGCCTCACCAAAAACAAATAAATTTGCTTTTGGATTCGGCTTGCAGTATCTTTGTCCCAATCTGGAAAAATGAGAAATATGAAGGTCGTTGAGAGAATTCTTGCTGAAAAACTTCTTGAAATCAAGGCGGTGAAATTGCAGCCCAAGAGTCCGTTTACGTGGGCCAGCGGGTGGAAGTCGCCCATTTACTGCGATAACCGCAAAACTCTTTCCTATCCCGGCCTGCGCAGCTTCGTCAAGTTGGAGCTGTCCCGCCTTGTGATGGAAAAATATCCCGATGCCACAGCTATCGCCGGAGTGGCCACGGGGGCTATTGCCCAGGGGGCTCTGGTGGCCGAGGAGCTGCACCTGCCCTTTGTCTATGTCCGTTCTTCTCCCAAGGACCATGGTCTGGAAAACACTATCGAAGGGGATTTGAAGCCGGGTCAGAAAGTGGTGGTTATTGAGGATCTGGTCTCGACCGGCTCCAGCAGCCTTAAGGCCGTTGATGCCTTGCGCCGTGCGGGCAGCGAGGTGCTGGGAATGCTGGCGTCTTTTACTTACAGTTTCCCCCTGGCCGAGGAGAAATTCCGTCAGGCCGGTGTCGTGCTCCACACACTCTGCAACTACGAGACCATACTGGAAACGGCCCTGGAAACAGATTATATCACCCCCGGCGATATGTCCGCGCTGCGTGAGTGGCGTCAGGATCCCGCCTCATGGCAGGCCGACTAAACAAGCAAGACTCATGACAGATTTCGTCAGCCAAATCAAGATCGTGCCCTCTTCACAGCATGCCGTCTTTGACACTTTGTCCGATCTCAACCATCTGAACAAGATTGAATCCTTGATTCCTTCGGAAAAAATAAGGGACATCAGCTATGACAGGGATACGGTCAGTTTCCGTGTCGATATGCCGGGAGTCGGGGAAATGAGCCTTCGCATCGTCGAACGTGAGCCGGACAACACTATCAAAATGGTGACCGACAAATCGCCTATTCCCTTCACCTTCTGGGTACAGCTCAAGGAAAAGGACAGCGTCAGCAGTTTCTTGAAACTCACCTTGAGGGCCGACCTGCCTTTCATGCTCAAGGGCATGCTCTCCAAACCCTTGCAGGAAGGCATCGACAAACTGGCCGATGGACTGGCTGCCTGGACATATTGAAAACAAGCATATCATGAACAAACTTTGGCAGAAAAACACCATCGTCGATAAAGACATCGAACGCTTTACCGTCGGCAGGGACCCGGAAATGGACATGTATCTCGCCCCTTATGATGTACTGGGCTCTATGGCTCATGTCAAGATGCTGGCATCCATTGGCCTTATCGAAAAAGAGGAGTTGCCGCTCTTGCTGCACGAGCTGCGGGCCGTCCATGCCCGGATACAGGCTGGAGACTTTGTCATCGAGCCCGGGGTGGAAGACATCCACTCGCAGGTGGAACTGCAACTGACACGCCGTTTGGGAGATCTTGGGAAAAAAATACACAGCGGCCGTTCCCGCAACGACCAGGTGCTGCTCGACTTGCGGCTCTTTACCCGTGCCAGAATAGAAAAGGTCGTGTGTTCAGTACAGCATCTTTTCGAGGTACTGCAGGCTCAGAGTGAAAAGTACAAGGCCGTGCTCATGCCCGGCTATACCCATCTGCAGGTTGCCATGCCCTCGTCTTTCGGCCTTTGGTTCGGCGCTTATGCCGAGTCTCTGACAGACGATATGCAACTGTTGTCGGCTGCCTATCGGATATGCAATCGCAACCCGCTGGGTTCGGCGGCCGGCTACGGATCCTCTTTTCCGCTTAACCGTCGGCTCACAACTGAACTGCTCGGCTTCGACGATCTGAACTACAATGTGGTCTATGCCCAAATGGGCCGTGGCAAAATGGAACGCAGCGTGGCTTTTGCCTTGGCCTCTGTGGCCGGAACGCTCTCAAAACTCGCCTTCGATGCCTGTTTGTTCAGTTCCCAGAATTTCAGTTTCATCAGCCTGCCTGCCGAGTTCACCACCGGTTCGAGCATCATGCCGCACAAGAAAAATCCGGATGTCTTTGAACTGACCAGGGCCAAGTGTAACCGTCTGCAGTCGCTGCCGGAAGATATTTCCGGCATTGTGCAGAATCTGCCCTCCGGTTATTTTCGTGATTTTCAGATTATCAAGGAGATTTTCCTGCCTGCTTTCGACGAACTGTGCGACTGTCTGGACATGACCGCCCTCATGCTGTCCCGTCTCAAAGTGAACGAGCATATTCTGGATGACGACAAGTATCTCTACCTGTTCAGCGTGGAAGAAGTCAACAAGCGGGTGTTGCAGGGTGTTCCCTTCCGCGATGCCTACCGTCAGGTCGGTTTGGAGATCGAGGCCGGCCGGTTTACGACCGACCGTCAGGTGCACCATACGCATGAGGGCAGTATCGGAAGGCTTTGCAACGAGCAGATTGCCGATCGTCAGAAGGCCCTGACCGATTCTTTCGGGTTTGACAAGGTCCATCAGGCGGAATCGGCCCTGCTGGCAGAATAATCCTGCCGTTAGAAAATGACAAGGCGGGTTCCCGTTCGTGGAATCCGCCTTGTCTTGTACACTCTTTAGCGCGGCAGCCCAATCTTAGTGTCGGAAGACAATGTCGCCGTTCTCCACGTCGATGAGGACATTTTGCCCCTTTTCCACGGTGCCGGCCAGCAAGGCTTTGGACAGTTCGTTGAGAATCTCTTTTTGGATGAGCCTTTTGACGGGCCTGGCGCCGAACTGCGGATCGTAGCCGGCATCGGCCAGATACCCGATGGCTCGTTCGCTTGCCGTCAGCTGCAAGCCCTGTTGGCCAAGCTGGCTGGACAGGCGTTCGATCTGCAGGCGGACAATTTCTCGAATATTCTCTTCGCTCAGAGGGCTGAACATGATGATTTCATCAATACGGTTCAGAAACTCGGGCCGGATATTCCGTTTAAGCATTTCGAAAACCTCCTGCTGCGTCTGTTGCAGGACCTCTTCGCGGTTGTTGTCGTTCATTTTCTCAAACTTCTCCTGTATCAGAGTGGATCCCAGGTTGGAAGTCATGATAACGATCGTATTCTTGAAGTTGACCGTACGGCCCTTGTTGTCAGTCAGCCGGCCGTCATCGAGTACTTGCAGCAGGATGTTGAAGACATCGGGATGCGCCTTTTCAATTTCATCGAACAGCACTACCGAATAAGGTTTGCGCCGCACAGCCTCGGTAAGCTGCCCGCCCTCGTCGTAACCCACATATCCGGGAGGCGAACCGATAAGCCGGGTTACCGAGAATTTCTCCTGATATTCCGACATGTCGATACGGGTCATCATGTTCTCATCGTCGAACAGGTATTCGGCCAGGGCTTTGGCCAGTTCGGTCTTGCCCACGCCGGTGCTGCCCAGGAAGATGAATGAGCCGATGGGCCGTTTGGGATCCTGTAGCCCGGCCCGGCTGCGGCGGACAGCATCGGCGATGGCTGTGATGGCCTGATCCTGACCAATGACCCTGCGGTGAAGCTCTTCTTCGAGATGGAGCAGCTTGTCGCGCTCACTCTGCATCATCCTGCTGACAGGTATGCCTGTCCAGCGGGAGACGACCTCGGCGATGTCGTCGGCATCGACCTCCTCTTTAATCATGCGGTGACCGTCCTGCTGTCGGAGCTGTTCGCTCTCGGCGGCAATCTGCTCCTCGGCCTGTCGGATTTTTCCGTAGCGGATTTCGGCTACTCGGCCGTAGTCGCCTTCCCGTTCTGCTCTGTCGGCTTCGTAACGCATTTGTTCGATGTCACGCTTGAGCTGCTGTATGTGGTCGATATGCTTTTTCTCTTTCTCCCAATCGCTGCGCATGTTGTTTTCTTTCTCGCGCAGGTCTTTCAGTTCTTCGTCAAGGTGCCGGAGCTTGTCTTCGTCCTTTTCACGCTTGATGGCTGCCCGTTCGATTTCGAGCTGTCGGATCCGGCGGATGGTCTCGTCAAGTTCTTCCGGCACGGAGTCGGACTGCAGACGCAGTCGGGCGGCAGCTTCGTCCATCAGGTCGATTGCCTTGTCGGGGAGGAAGCGGTCGCTGATGTATCGTTGGGAGAGTTGTACGGCGGCAATGACCGCTTCGTCTTTGATACGGATGCGGTGGTGATTCTCGTATTTCTCCTTCAGGCCCCGGAGGATGGAAATGGCGTCAGCCTCATTGGGCTCATCGACCATGACCGGCTGGAATCTTCTTTCCAGCGCCTTGTCTTTTTCGAAATACTTCTGGTATTCGTTCAGGGTTGTGGCCCCCACAGCCCTGAGCTCTCCTCTGGCCAATGCGGGTTTTAGGATGTTGGCGGCATCCATGGCTCCTTCGCCGGCTCCGGCTCCGACCAGTGTATGGATCTCATCGATGAAAAGAATGATTTCGCCATCGGCCTGTATGACTTCGCTGACGACTCCTTTAAGCCTTTCCTCAAATTCCCCCTTATACTTGGCCCCTGCAATCAGAGCGCCCATATCCAAGGAATAGACCTGCTTGCTCTTTAGATTCTCCGGTACGTCTCCGCGGACGATTCTGTGGGCCAGCCCTTCGGCGATGGCCGTCTTGCCTGTGCCCGGCTCGCCGATCAGGATAGGGTTGTTCTTGGTCCTTCGGCTCAGAATCTGTAGTATTCGCCGAATCTCTTCGTCCCTGCCGATGACAGGGTCGAGTTTGCCGTTGCGAGCCTTTTCGTTCAAGTTGACGGCGAACTGGTCCAGGTTGGGATGCTGGCTCTGGCCTTGTGTCTGATGATTCTGATAGTTGTTGTTCATATGGTGTTTTCTCCTTTCTTGTCTGGTATCCGCCTCCTTTTGCGGGCAGGCTTCCCCCAGAGTTGCAAAAACTGCGCCTGCCTCCGGTTTTTGTGCCAAATCGGCCATTAGCGGGCCTCAAAAAACAGCAAGTGTCATTATGGCACGCATATACAGCCGAATAAGCGTCATAATGGCAGTGTTTCTTCTGATGGAGAAAATCATCCTGCCGCCTTTTGCTATTGTCATTGTATTGAGTAATTTTGCACAGTCCATTATAGAAAAAAGCGTATGAGAAACTCATTCAAGACATTGATGGTCTCCGTGCTGCTGGCTCTGCCTCTGTGGCTGCCGGCTCAGACCGATGTGAGCCTGTTCTGGCGTTCCGACAGTGTACAACTCGGTGAAATCTCGGTAGCCGACGGTGACCAGTACCGCAAAATCGGACACCACGGCCCTGCCATTGAAAACATGTATATGGCGTTGCGTATCTACTTCAATCACAGCGGCTCGATTGATGTCTATTCCAAGAAACAGCCCGGGCTGGAACTGTCCACCGCCCATTGGTATCCAACCGAGGCTATGCAGGCAGCCGGCTATGGTTGTGACGAATATAAGGTAGGCTCGACGGTGGGTCTGGGAGGTTACAACCTCTGGGACGGTGAGCAGTTTGTCAAGCTGACGGCCACCGAAGGCCGTGAGGTCCGCGTCCGGAGAATCAAGGGAGGCGCGGTGGCCGAAATGTTGGCCAAGGGTGTGCCTTATCAGCAGAAAAAGGTGGATATCCTTATCCGGGTCACCATGAAGGACAAGGAGCGCTGGGCCATTGTCGAGGCTTTTTCCAAAAAGGGCGGCAAGGTGCAGTTCGCGACCGGTGTCAATTTCCATCCCGACAAGCAGGCCTTCACCGACCGGGGGCATATCGCCGTCTGGGGGCGTCATCCTGAGGATGTTTCCAAAAATCCGATCAACATCGGAGGCGGCATGGTGTACAAGCAGCGGACCGTGGCCCAGAAGAAAGTGACGGAAGATGCCGTCATGATCATTTCCCGACCGGCCAGACACTACAAGACCAAGGTCGTTTCGGCCGGCGAGAAGGAAGCGGAGCTTAATACGGCCGACAAGTTCATCGAATATGTCAAGCACCTGAAATACTGAGATCATGGAAATTTCTTCTATCGTGGCGGTAGCCAGAAACAATGCCATTGGCAGGAACAACGGGCTGCTGTGTCATCTGCCTGAGGATTTGAAGCATTTCAAGGAAATCACTTCGGGTCATACGGTCATTATGGGCCGCAATACCTTTTTTTCGCTGCCCAAGGGGGCGCTGCCGCATCGTCGCAACATCGTCTTGAGCCCCGATGACGAACAGTTTCCCGGCTGTGAGACGGCACATTCCTTTGCTGAGGTACTGAGCATGTGCCAAGGTGAAGACAAGATTTTCTTCATCGGCGGGGCCATGATCTACAGACAGGCGATGGAGTGGGTCAATTCGCTTTATATTACCTGGATTCATCATGATTTCGAGGCTGATGCCTTTTTTCCTGAAATCGACATGGCTCTCTGGAAGGAGGCCGGGCGTGAAGATCATTTCGAGGCGGCTCCCTACCCTTATTCTTTTGTTCACTACGTTAAAAACAGTAAGAAATGAAACTTCAGATGGTTTATAAACTGATGTTGTTATCCCTGTCGGTCGTGACACCTCTTGCCCCTGTCGCAGCCGCAGGTCCCGATTTGCAGTTCAAGGAGGATGTCCATTCCTTCGGCTCGGTCAAGGAGGACGGCAAGGTGACCTGCTCGTTTGAGTTTACCAACACGGGCGACATGCCTTTGGAAATCCGCCGTGTGACAGCCAGCTGCGGCTGCACGACCCCTACTTTTACCCGCGAGCCGGTCGCCCCGGGCCAGACTGGCTGTATTGATGTGGCATACAATACAGAGGGCCGTCCGGGGAATTTCAATAAAACCATCACGGTTTACAGCAATTCTGTCCTGCATCCGACCTATGCCCTGACCATCCGCGGCACGGTCATCCCCCGGGAAAATGCTCCCGAAACGACCTATCCCAAGGCCTTCGGCCTGCTACGCCTGAAGACGACTGCTCTGGCTTTCGGCGATCTCCGCATCGGCAGTATCGCTTCCCGAACCATCCCTATTTACAACAACAGTGAGGACAGGACGATGAAAATCAGTTTCAGCCAAGTGCCGGGACACCTGCGTGTCTCGGTTTCCAATTCTGAGCTGCCTGCGGGTGGCATGGCCATTGTGACGGTCAATTATGTCAGTGCCGAGGCTCGGGATTTCGGCCATCGTGAAGATGCTTTCTTCATTCATGGGGAAGGGGCGGCCAAAGTCTCCGGCAAGATAACGGTGACCTCCAATCTGCTTGAGGATTTCTCGCATCTTGGCCCTCAGAGCAAGCTGCCCGTGGCCAGGTATTCCCGAAGTTCGGTCAACTTTGGTCAGGTCAAGGCCGACGGTCCGCACACGATGGAAATCCTTCTGACCAACGACGGTGAAGCGCCTCTGCAGATTCGCAAGCTCAGCACTCTGGTCTCCCAACTGCGCCTGCGGAGCGACAAAAAAGAAATCCGGCCGGGTGGAACGGCTGTTATAAAAATCGAACTGAATACCAAGGAACTGCGCTCGGGTGTCCGCTACTATGCGGAAGTGATCACCAACGATCCTGTACAGCCCGTCAAGCGGATCATGGTCAATGCCAACATAGTGGAATAATGCAGTATCATCCCGAAAATGATGAACAATATCAGGGTCTGACGGTCAATTCCGGAGTGGAACGACTGCCGGATGTCAATCCCTACCGACGTAGAGTGAGCCGTCGTGAATACACGGTTTCCGAGTATGTCGATGGTATCCTGGCCGGCAATAAAGTGATTTTGAGCCAGGCTGTCACGATGATTGAAAGTTCGTTGCCCCGTCATCAGCAGATGGCTGCCGAGATTGTCGAAAAATGTCTGCCTCATGCCGGACGTTCGGTACGTTGGGGGATCACCGGCGTACCGGGTGCCGGAAAGAGCACTTCGATCGAGGCTTTTGGTATGGAACTGTTGCGCCGGGGACGCAAACTGGCTGTGCTGGCCATCGATCCGAGCAGCGAGCGCAGCCGGGGAAGCATCCTGGGTGACAAGACCCGCATGGAGCAACTTTCCGTACAGCCTGACGCCTTTATCCGGCCTTCTCCTTCGGGCGGCTCGCTGGGGGGCGTAGCACGGAAAACCCGTGAAACCATCGTGCTTTGCGAAGCAGCAGGCTATGATACGATCTTTGTCGAAACGGTCGGTGTAGGGCAGTCTGAGACGGCTGTCCATTCCATGGTGGATTTTTTCCTGCTCATCCAGATAGCCGGTGCCGGCGACGAACTGCAGGGAATCAAGCGTGGTATCATGGAAATGTCCGACGGCATTGCCATCAACAAAGCCGACGGTGACAATCTGCAACGTGCCCGTCTGGCGGCAGCCCACTATCGCAATGCCCTTCTGCTGTTTCCGATGCCTGAGTCGGGAGTGCGTCCTCAGGTGCTCACCTATTCTGCCTTGACCTCGGACGGGATAAACGAGGTACTCAAAATGGTGGAAGACCATATTTCCCTTTGCCGTGAAAACGGTTCGTTCGAAACCCGCCGCCGTCGTCAGGACAAGTATTGGATGCAGGAAACAATTGACCAGTCGTTGCGCAATCATTTCTATCAGAATCAGCGTATCGAATCAATGATGGAGACTAAGCAGCTGCAGGTGTACAATAGTGAGATTACGGCCTTCCGCGCTGCCCAGGATCTGCTGGATGCCTATTTCGACAGCCTTTCAAAGCGGCAGATCAATCATCCAGAAGACTGACAATGCGGCTTCTTACCTGCTCCATAAGCCAGGTTGGCGTGGAAGTGGCCCCACTGATGCCGATTTTCTCTTTGTCCCTGAACCATTCCTTTTGCAAATCCAGCGGACCGGAGACGAAATACGAATGGGGATTGGTGGTCAGACAGGCATTGAACAGTGCCATGCCGTTGGAACTTTTGCCGTCGCTGACAAAAACCAGACAGTCGTGGTCGGCAGCAAAGGCCTGAACCTGAGGCATACGGTTGGCAAATTGCCGGCAGATGGTGTCATGGCTTTCAAAGGGTACGCCTGTCTGCATTCGGGAACGGATCATGTTGACGAGCTGATGATAGTCCTGTTCCGACTTGGTAGTCTGAGAAAATAGTACCACGGGCCGGCTGAAATCCACTCTGGAAAGGTCCTCCGGTTTTTCGATGACAATGGCCGTGTCGTTGGTCTGGCCCACCAGTCCGTTCACTTCGGCATGTCCGGATTTGCCGAAGATGAGCAGCTGAGTGCGGCTGCCCCGCCGGCTTTCGTAGATCTGTTTAATGCGCTTTTGCAGATGAAGGACCACCGGGCAGGTGGCATCGACAACCTCTATATGGTTGTCTTTTGCAGCCTTGTAGGTGCCAGGCGGTTCGCCGTGGGCTCTGAACAGCAGCCGGGTGTCGTGCAGTCCGCCGAGCTGACTGTGGGTTACGGTCTGCAATCCCCGTCGACGCAAGCGTTCAACCTCCGTCGAATTGTGCACGATATCCCCCAGGCAGTAGAGTTGGCGGTGAACTTCCAGCTGCTCCTCTGCCTTGCGGATGGCATTGACCACCCCGAAACAGAATCCCGAATGCCGGTCAATCTCAACAATGGCCATGCAGTACCTCCTCGACTTTTTGATTCAGCCAGGCATCCTGCTGTTCCAGCGTCATGTCGCTGTTGTCCAGTACCAGGGCGTCGGGGGCTTGACGCAGCGGGCTGACAGCCCGGTTGAGATCCATCCTGTCACGCATCTCGATGTTGTTCAGTATCTCCTGGAAACTGGCTTCCTGCCCTTTGGCTTTAAGTTCGTTATATCGGCGTTGGGCCCGGACATCAGCCCTGGCTGTGACGAAAATCTTAAGCTCGGCATCCGGTAGCACCACGGTGCCGATGTCGCGGCCGTCCATGACAGTCCCCTTGCCTGCGGCAATCTGGCGTTGGAGCAGGACCATCTTTTCTCTGACGGAAGCTTCCTGGGCAACTATGCTGACGGCGTTGGAAACACTCATGCCGCGAATCAGGCTTTCGACATTCTCTCCGTCCAGACAAATTTCGGATACGCCGTCCGCGTTGCGGCAGAAACTGATATCGATTCTCTCCAGCCGGCTTTTCAGGGCGGCCTGATCGAGGTTCCCGTCTTGTAGTAGTCTGTTGCGCAGGGCATACAGGGTCATGGCCCGGTACATAGCCCCGGTGTCGATGTAAATGTACGACAACCTGCGGGCAAGATTTTTGGCCATGGTGCTTTTTCCGCAGGAGGAAAAACCGTCGATGGCAATGGCTATTTTTTTGTCCATAAGCTTATTTTGTGGGGAACTGAGTGGAAAAATTCATCTGAAGGCTATTGCCCGAAAGATGATATTTGGCGTAGGAAGCTCCGAAGCGCATCTTTTTGATCTGGAAGCTGAAGGCGGCCGAAAAACCGCTCAGCACAGAGCGTTGTTCAATGGCCAGTTCGTAGCGGCGGCGCGCGTTGTAGCCCAATGACAGGTGGAAGTTGTCGCTGGGCAGCAATTCCACCCCCAGCAGCAAGTGGCAGAATATCCGGTTGAGCAGTTTCTCCCTGTCCACGACAGACTGGCTGCCGTTGTCGAAGTAGGGGGAGGTCCAGCGGTCGAAATGCTGTGCTGTCAGGGAAAAGCGGAAGGGAGCATGTTCCAGTTGCTTGCTCAGCCCTATCTGTATATCCCAGGGGAGAGCTTCATAATGTTCGTCGTAGGCGGTAAGCTGCGATCCCAGGCTTTTAACGCTCAGGCCGGCCCAGAAACCGTTTTCAGGTCTTGCGTAATATACCCCCAGATCGACGGCCATGCCCAGGGAGGTGTATTCGTCCAGCAGGGAATAGATCAGGTGGACATCGATGCCGCCTCTCCAGTACCGGCTTATCTGAAAAGCATATCCCGATGTGAAGGCCATGTCCTTGGCAAAGACCTGTCCAAGGTAGGTATGTTGACGGTCGTAGCCTTCGATCAGGCCATAGTCAAGGTAGCGGACTGCGGCCATCCAGGCATTGTGGCCGTTGATCCGGCGGCTGAATGCGGCATGGCCGAAATGTATGTCGGCGATGTAGTTCATGTAGCCTAGCGACAGGCCGTTGTGACTCTTTTCTGAAAGCAAGGCGGGGTTGTGGAAGGCCAGATCGGGATCCGCTTCGGGCGATGAAACCGTATTCCCCCCCAGTCCGGCCGCCAATGTGGAAACAGGAAGCCGCAGAAATTCATAGACATAGGCTCCTGTTTCAGCCTGGGTCAGCAGGCAGGAAAAACATAACAACGCTATTAATCGCAGTCTTTTCATCGGATGAGCAAAAATAATGCAAGTGACGGCCAAAAACAAATTTTTGGGGAAATGCTTGTTTTTGTAGAAAAAAATGTATCTTTGCGTCCCTGAGAACAATATCACACAACTGACACAATGGAAGAGAAAAAAGCCGCAAAGGTCAATCTTGAGAAAAACCGTACCACCTATTTCCTGATGGGACTGGTGGTAGCCTTGGGCTTTGTCTTCATCGCTTTTGAGCTTTCCAGCACGGAAGTCAATGTCGCTGAAGTCGAAGAAAGCCAGGGTGTGGTCGAAGAGGAAGTGATGGTAGAAATCACCAGACAATATATTCCGCCACCACCACCGCCACCACAGACTGTGCAGTCGGACCTGATTCAGATCGTGGAAGACAATACGCTGGACGAAGATGTTGAATTCGAGTCTATGGAGGATGACCCCGAGGAGGCCATCATCCAGAATTACGACGGTGAATTCTCCGAGGATTATGATCCCGAAGGCGAAATCTTTGTCATAGTAGAGGAACCGCCATCATTCCCTGGCGGTGAAACAGCTTTGCAGGCCTTTATCAAAAAGAATCTGAAGTACCCGCAGATTGCGTTGGAAAACGGTATCTCAGGGCGTGTTATCTGTACCTTCGTCATCGATGGCAAGGGCAAAGTGACGGGAGCAGAAGTTATCCGTTCGGTGGACCCCAATCTGGATCGCGAGGCTTTGCGTGTCATCAGCCTGTTCCCCGACTGGAAGGCGGGCAGACAGCAGGGGAAGCCTGTGCGCGTCAGGTACACGTTGCCGATAGTTTTCCGTCTGCAGAACTAGTCTAACGAAATAGAAATAGGACTACACAGCACACAGGGTACACAGGAAAGGTGTATTTTGTGTGCTGTTATGTTTAGTATCACCTTTTATGAGAAATATACAGGAACTGATTCAACTTATTCAGGACAGGGTTTCGGCGCTTGAGATCGAATCGCAGCCTGCCGGCATGTACGAGCCCATTTCCTATATGATGAATATCGGCGGAAAGCGCATTCGTCCGCTGCTTTGCCTGCTGGCCTACCGCATGTATGCCGGAGAAGACCGCCTGGAAGAGGTGATGGCTCCGGCATTAGGTATCGAAATGTTTCACAATTTCACCTTGATGCATGATGACGTGATGGACCGTTCATTCATGCGCCGTGGCAAGCCCTGCGTCCATGTCAAGTGGGATGAGAATACGGCGATACTCTCGGGCGATGCTCTGCAAATCCTGGCCTACCAGTATGTACAGCAGGCTCCCGAACAATACCTGAAAGCCTGTCTTGACCTGTTCAGCCGTACAGCCATGGAGCTCTGCGAAGGGCAGGCGCTGGACATGCTTTTTGAAACCCAGGAACGGGTGGACAAGGACGACTATCTGGAGATGATCCGTAAAAAAACGGCAGTCCTGCTGGCCTGCAGCCTGAAGATGGGAGCCATCATCGCCGGCGCTCCCCGACAGGATCAGGACCAGCTCTATGAATATGGTATCAATATCGGTATTGCTTTCCAAATCAAGGATGACCTGCTTGATGTCTGGGGTAACCCGGCTGTCTTCGGCAAGGCCATCGGTGGCGATATCATGTGCAACAAGAAAACTTTCCTGCTTATACATGCCATGGAACAGGCCGACGAGCACGATCGCCATTTCTTGCAGGAGTATTTGAGAACCAACGATATAGATCGTGGCGAAAAGGTGGAGACCGTCACCCGGATGTATAACCGTCTGGGGGTGCGGGAGGTTTGCGAAGCCCAGATGGGGTCCCATCAGGAAAAGGCCTTGCAGGCTCTTCGGAAACTTTCAGTTCCCGAGCAGAGTTGGGACGATTTGCGTGTCCTGGCTGAGAAAATGATGAACAGACAGTGGTGAGTGTATGCCTTACAGACGACTTCCCAATACCAACCAGGCCCGTATCAATTCTCTGAGAATGGCGGTCGAGCAGGCTGAAGCGGTAGGTTTCAGCAATCTGCCTTTCAGCTATAAGCAGCAGAATGAGGCAGTGTTGCTGCTCGAGCAGATGGAGCGTGCCATGCACGAGTACCAAATTGCTTTTGATCAGCAGATGCTGGCCGGCAAGGAGTATATCAATCATCTGAAGATGGCTCGTCTGTACATATCACACTTCATCCAGGTCTTCAATCTCTGTGTCATCCGGGGAGAAATCAAGCAGGAAGCCAAGGAACTCTACCATCTGCCCGCCGACAGCTCGGCTGTTCCCGACCTGAGTACCGAAGCGGCGCTGGTCCGCTGGGGCCGGAATATCATCGAAGGTGAGCAAGCCCGAATCAAGCGTGGCGGAGCTCCTGTCTATAATCCTTCCATTGGCAAAGTGAAGGTTTTCTACGATATCTTCATGGAAGCCCAGAATTCCAAAGTGATCAACCAGAGCAACACCAAACGTGCCATGAACCGTCTAGAACAGCTGCACGAAAGCGTCGATGCCCTCATTGTTGAAATCTGGGATCAGACCGAGCGGTATTACAAGGACTTGCCTCCCAGGGAGAGACGCCTCCAGTGTCAGAAATTCGGTGTGCTCTATTACTTCCGTAAAGGAGAAAACCAGGAGGAATGATCGACACCCACACCCATCTATATCTTCCTGAATTTGCAGAGGATATTGACGCCGTAATCTGCCGGGCCAAGGACTCGGGAGTGCGGGCCTGCTGGCTGCCGGGCATCGACCGGGACAGCTTGTCCGCCATGCGTGCCCTCAAACATGGCGACGAGTCTTATTTCGAGATTTTTGCCGGCTTGCATCCTACGGAAGTGGGACTGGATTACCGGCAGCAACTGGACGTTATTGGAGAGGCTCTGTCGGATAATATATATAAAGGTATAGGAGAGATAGGACTGGATCTGTATTGGGACAGCACTTACCGGCATGAACAGGAAGATGCTCTGCGGGTCCAGCTGGACTGGGCCGTGGCGCAAGACCGGCCGGTGTTGCTTCACGTGCGCAATGCCTACGACGAGGTAATGCCCCTTATCCGGACTTATTACGGCAGTGGCCTGAGAGGCATTTTCCATTGTTTTGCCGGTACGCTGGGGCAGGCCAGGGAGCTGACAGCTGCGGGATTTCTGCTGGGCATCAACGGAAGCATCACCTATAAAAAAACGCCACAGCGCGAGTTCCTTCATCAGATACCGCTGCAATATATCGTGACAGAAACGGATGCACCTTATCTCAGCCCGGTCCCCTTAAGGGGAAAGCGTAACGAGCCGGCCAATGTGTTGCTTGTCGCCGATTGCCTGGCTTCTCTATACGAAGTGTCTGTCGAAGAGGTGAAAGAACAGACGGAAAAGAATGCCCGATGTTTATAAAATAAAAAAACATAGGCCGCAGGCCTTGTATGTCATATTTTTTTTGTAATTTGCGCCGTTTTCTGAGAGCGCTTGGAAAATAGCAGGATTTACAATGGAGAGATGCTCGAGTGGCTGAAGAGGCACGCCTGGAAAGCGTGTGACCGCCTAAAGCGGTTCGCGAGTTCGAATCTCGCTCTCTCCGCGATTTTTATTTTTATCATCATTAAAACAATTGACAATGAAAAAGTTTATTGCTCTTTTCACTCTGTTGAGTTTCCTGAGTTTCGGTATCTTTGCTCAAGAAACTGTTGTCCCCGCTGAAGGACAGGAAGAAACAGTTGTTGCCGATTCTGCAGCTGTTGTCCAGGAAGATGCTGTAGCTGAAGATGCTGCAGCTGAGGAAGGCCCGATTGGCGGCATTTACAAATCCCTTAAAATCAAATTCATCGAAGGTTCGGCCGGCTTCATGAGCTGCGTTGCCTTGGCATTGGTGCTGGGTCTGGCATTCTGCATTGAACGTATTCTTTATCTGAATATGTCTTCTGTTGATGTCAAGGTTTTGCTTGCCAAGATTGAAAAAGCCCTTCTGGAAGAAAAGGATGTTGAGAAGGCAATGAACATCTGCAAAAATACCCGCGGCCCGGTAGCCTCCATCTTCTATCAGGGTATCAGCCGTCTCGATCAGGGTGTTGAAGTGGCTGAAAAGTCAATCATTTCCTATGGCGGCGTACAGACAGGTCTGATGGAACGCAACTTCCCCTGGATTTCTCTGTTCATCGCCATCTCCCCGTCTTTGGGTTTCTTGGGAACGGTTATCGGTATGATCCAGGCCTTCGATAAGATCCAGCAGGTGGGCGATATCAGCCCGACGGTTGTTGCCGGCGGTATGAAGGTCGCTCTGATTACGACCGTGTTCGGTCTGATTTCCGCTATGATTCTGCAGATATTCTTCAACTACATTCTGTCGAAAGTGGATTCCATTGTCGGCGACATGGAGGATTCCTCTATTTCCCTGCTTGACATCTTTGCCAAGATGGACATCGCCCAGAATAAATAAGTAACGAACGTCAGTAAACATACCGCTATGTCTAAATTAACTAGCCTCCTTCCCAAGATTGTGCTGTGGATACTCATGGTAGTTTCCGTAGCCGCTTTTGCGATGGTCTTTGCGGGAGGCAGCGTAGATCCGACAGCTGAATACCTCGAACCGGTCTATACCGATGTCCTGTTGTATTGGATTGTCGTCATCGTTGCCATCGCCTTGATTATCACGCTGGGATTCGCCTTGGTACAGCTGGTAAAGACTTTTATCAAGAGTCCTTTGGCTGCCATTCAGTCGCTTGTGGGTCCGCTGTTGCTGATTGCTCTTCTGCTGTTCGGCTACTTCGGCATGACAGGCTTCCACTTCCTTACCAACGATGATATCCCGGCATTTGACGGTATTATTTCGACGGGCGTCAACCAGTTGTCGAACATGTGCATGCTGGGAATCGGGGTCCTTGCCGTTGTTGCCATCCTGCTCATCATCTTCTCCAGTCTGTTCAAAGCCAAAGTAAAAGACGCTTAATCAATTACTTGAACTATGGGAAATAAAAAATTACCACAACCGAATACCAGTTCTACAGCGGACATTGCGTTTCTGTTGTTGATTTTCTTCCTGCTGACCACTACGATGGACACCGACACGGGTATTACCCGTCGTCTGCCCCCGCCTGTGGATGAGGATGTGGAACAGAAGGTCGAGGAACGCAATACTTTGGTTGTATTGGTAAGCTACGATAACCGCATCATGTGCGAAGGTCGGGAAATCGAGCTTTGGGAGCTGAAGGACATTGCCAAGGAATTCATCGAGAATCCCAACAACAGTGCCAAGTTGCCCAAAAAGGTGCCCGTCACCATCGACTTTTTCGGTGAAGTGGAGATTACCAAGCCGCATGTGATATCCCTGCAGAACGACCGTGCGACCAAGTACTGGCGATATATGGATGTGCAGAATGAACTCATCGCCGCTTACAACGAGCTTCGAGATGAACTTTCGCTGCGCACTTTCGGCAAGGCCTATGCCGATTTGGACGAGCCTCATCAGAAGGCAGTCGCTGCCTATTATCCACAGAAAATCTCTGAAGCAGAACCCAAGACTTATTAAACTGGAAAGCTATGTCTAAATTCAAGAAATCCAAGAATGACGGTGTTCCTGAGTTGAACATGTCTTCCCTGTCTGATATTGTCTTCATGTTCCTGTTCTTCTTCATGTCTGTTACCACCATGAAGGAAGTTGACCTCAAGGTGGTTGTGGACGTCCCCCAGGCTACGGAAATATCCAAGCTGGAGAAGAAGTCGCTCGTAACCTACATCTATATCGGCAAGCCTAATCAGCAGAACCGCGCGAGGATGGGTTCGGAGACCCGTATCCAGCTCAACGATCGTTTTGCCGAAGTCGATGAAATCCAGGATTACATTGCTCAGGAAAAGGGTAGCATGAAGGAAGAGGACCAGCCCTTCATGACTGTTTCTCTGAAGATTGACAAGGATACTCAGATGGGTATTGTCAACGATGTGAAGCAGGCTCTGCGTAAGGCTTATGCCTTGAAGATCAACTATTCCTCGAAAAGACGTGACAATACAGCCCAATAGGCTGCCAGTCTGTTTAACCTGATAGAGCGGTGACAGTCGTAATGTCTGTCACCGCTTTTGTATTCCTTTTGGCCGGGTGCTTGAAAAATAGTAAATTCGCGCCCGTCAAGGGGTGGGTTATCTACCCTTGCAGTCTATGGTCTCTGTCGAAAAAATTACGGTCGAATTTGGCGGTTTCCGCCTGTTGGATGAGGTGTCCTTCGTGATAAACCCCAAGGATCGTATTGCCTTGACCGGCCGAAACGGCGCCGGTAAATCGACCTTGCTGAAAATCATTGCCGGCCGACAACAACCCACTTCCGGCACGGTGAGTATGCCTCGCGGCTTTACTGTCGGCTATCTGCCGCAGATATTGGAGACCGTGGACCGTTATACTGTTTTTCAGGAAGTCGAGCAGGCTTTTGCAGGTCTCTTTCGGCTGCAGGCACAGATTGCCTCGATTGGGCAGGAACTCTCCGATCGAAATGATTACGACAGTCCGGATTATCAGTCGCTTATTGACCATTTGAACCAGCTCAATGACCAGCTGCTCATGGCTGGGATCAACGATTATCGGGCCGAAATCGAGAAGACTCTGCTGGGCCTGGGCTTTGAACGCTCTGACTTTGACCGGCCGACCGGAGAATTCAGCGGAGGTTGGCGTATGCGTATCGAGCTGGCCAAAGTATTGTTGCACAAACCTGATATCCTCTTGCTTGACGAGCCAACCAACCATTTGGATATTGAATCTATACAATGGTTCGAAAATTTCCTCATACAGAATGCCCGTGCCGTATTGTTGGTGTCCCATGACAAGGCATTCCTGGACAATGTGTGTCCGCGGACGGCCGAAATTTCCCTGGGTAAGCTCTACGATTACAAAGTGTCCTATTCCCAGTTCGTGGCACTGCGTCGCGAACGTCGCGAGCAGCAGCTCCGGACTTATGAGAACCAGCAGAAAATGATTCAGGATACGGAGGCTTTTATCGAGCGTTTCCGCTACAAGGCCACCAAGGCCGTCCAGGTGCAGTCGCGCATTAAGCAGCTGGAAAAACTCCAGCGTATTGAGATAGACGAGGAAGATACATCGGTCATGAACTTACGCTTTCCCAAGGCTCCCCATTCAGGCTCCTATCCTGTCATTATTGAAAACCTCAAGAAGGCTTATGGCGACCATACGGTGATTCAGGAGGTGAACATGACTGTCCGTCGCGGCGAAAAGGTGGCCTTTGTCGGCCGTAACGGCGAAGGTAAGTCCACCCTGGTCCGGTGTATTTTGGGAGAAATTCCCTATGAGGGCAGACTACAGTTGGGCCATCAGGTCAAGATTGCCTATTACGCCCAGAATCAGCCTTTGCTGCTCGACGAGAACCTCACCGTGCTTGAGACCATCGACCGTGTGGCCGTGGGGGATATCCGCACCAGAATACGTGACATACTGGGAGCTTTCATGTTTGGCGGTGAGGCCTCCGATAAGAAGGTAAAAGTCCTTTCCGGCGGAGAACGCAGCCGTCTGGCCATGATACGTCTGTTGCTCGAACCGGCCAACCTGCTCATCCTTGACGAACCGACCAATCATCTGGATATCCGTTCCAAGGAAGTTCTCAAGCAGGCCATTCAGGAGTTCGACGGGACAGTCATCATCGTTTCGCACGACCGGGATTTTCTGGACGGACTGGTCGAAAAGGTCTATGAGTTCGGTCACGGTCATGTTTGCGAACATCTGGGCGGTATCAGGGAATTCCTCGAGCGTAAACAGATGGACAGTCTTCGGGAAATAGAGCGCCGGGGAAAAATGACAGTCGCCACAACGGTTGCAGCCTCCGACAATTCAAGGGGAAACCCATCTGAAAGTCAGCAGCTTTCCAAGGATGAACCAGCCAAGCCAATGACCGTCATGAGCTATCAGGAGCGCAAGGAATACCAGAAGCAGTTGCGCAAGTTGCAGCAACAGCTGACCAAAACCGAAGAGGAAGTGGCTGCCTGTGAAGAGGCCCTTGCTCAGTGTGAGGCCCTTCTGAATACTCCGGACGGCGCTGCCGATGCCGGTCTGCACGAACAATATGCTACCAGGCGCAAGGCTCTGGATACGGCCATGAGCTATTGGGAACAGGCTGCTTCGCAACTGGATAGCTTCAGCCAACGTCATATATCGTCATAATAATTCTATCAGTAACAATCATAAATCAGTAAAATGAAAAAGTATCTATTGCTCAGTTTAGTTATTCTCATGGCTATGAGCGCTTGTAACAACAAGAAAATGAAACCTGTAACAGAAAACGGCCTGAATCAGGCCTGGATGGATGCCACCTGTGATCCCCGTCAGGATTTCTACCAGTATGCCACCGGCGGCTGGCAGAAACTTTTTCCGCTGCCGGCCGAATACGGCCGTTACGGTAGTTTTGACCAGTTGAGCGAAAATGTGCAGAAACAGCTCAAAGACTTGGTCGATACTTTGGGAGTGGCTACCTATGAGCGTGGTAGTGTCGAACAGAAGATTTCCGATCTTTACAAACAGGTAATGGACAGTGTGCGGCTGAATGCCGAGGGTACGACACCTCTTGCCAAGGATCTGCTTGCCGTCAAGGCCCTGCGTAACAAGCAGGAAGCCTTGTCATGCATGGTAGAAATGAACAAGCGGGGATCCGATCCTCTGTTTTCGCTCTATGTCGGTGCCGATGACATGAACTCCGAGATGAATATCCTGCAAACTTACCAAGGCGGTCTGGGAATGGGCGACCGCGACTATTACCTCAAAGACGATGCCCGTAACAGGGATATTCGTGTCAGGTATGCCGATCATCTCATCAAGATGTTCACACTGGCAGGTTATCAGCCTTCGGAAGCCAAGACGGCCTCGGCCGATGTCATGGCCTTGGAAACCCGTCTGGCCAAAGCTTCCTTTTCGCGTGTCGAACTGAGAGACCCCTATAAGAATTATCATAAGATGAGCATCCGTCAGCTCTCTGAGATGGCCCCTGAGTTTGACTGGACGGGCTATTTCGAGGCTCTGGGCGTGCATGCAGATTCGATCAATGTCTCTCAGGACGGATTCATCCGGGAGGCCGCCAAGGCCTTTGCCGAAACACCTATGCCTGCCTTGCGCAACTACCTGGCCTGGAACCTGATTAACGGTGCTGCCGATTGTCTGGGCGATGTCATGGCCGAGCAAAACTTTGAGTTCTACGGCCGTGTCATGTCGGGCCGTGAGCAGATGCAGCCCCGCTGGAAGAGAGCAGTCGGTGTGCTGAACGGTTCCCTGGGCGAGGCTCTGGGCATTGCCTATGTCAACAAATACTTTCCGCCGCAGGCCAAGGAACGTATGCTGGAACTGGTCGGCAACCTGCAGGAAAGCTTGGGCGAGCGTATCGACCAGCTCGCGTGGATGAGTGACGAGACCAAAGCCCGCGCTCACGAAAAACTGGCC
Organism: Bacteroidales bacterium; assembly: GCA_017464285.1. Taxonomy (GTDB): domain Bacteria; phylum Bacteroidota; class Bacteroidia; order Bacteroidales; family UBA1402; genus UBA1757. Next base: position 177,704 of record JAFUDT010000006.1, read on the forward strand.
TCTTTCCGTGTCAAAATCGGCTATCCCGACAAATGGAAAGATTATTCATCCCTGCAGATTGATCCTAAGATGTCTTTGTATGAAAACATGAAGCAGGTGGGAACTTTCTACTTCCAGGACAATATCTCCAAGATCGGCCAGCCTGTAGATCGTGACGAGTGGCTGATGCGTCCCCAGACGGTAAATGCCTACTACAATCCGACGACCAACGAAATCTGCTTCCCGGCCGGCATCCTGCAGCCTCCTTTCTTCTTCCAGGGAGGTGATGACGCTGTCAATTACGGTGCCATCGGTGTGGTAATCGGCCACGAAATGACTCACGGCTTCGATGACCAGGGCTGCCAGTACGACAGCCGCGGCAATCTGTCCAACTGGTGGACCGAGGACGATGCCCGTCAGTTTGCTGAGCGAACCGATGTGTTGCGCAAGTATTTCGACAACATCGAAGTCCTGCCCGGCCTCCACGCCAACGGCTCCCTCACCCTGGGTGAGAACATTGCCGACCACGGCGGTCTGCAGGTGGCCTATAACGCCTTGCAGAAAACACCTCAGGCCAAGCAGCAGGTCGCTATCGACGGCTTTACTCCGGCTCAGCGTTTCTTCATTGCCTATGCTCATGTCTGGGCCGGCAATATCCGCGAGCAGGAAATTGTCCGCCGCACCAACGAGGATCCCCATGCGCTGGGTATGTGGCGTGTCAACGGCACGCTGCCTCATATCAGTGCGTTTGCCGAGGCTTTCAATTTGCAGCCGGGCGATGCTATGTATCTGCCCGTCGAGGAGCGTGTCTCCATTTGGTAATTGACTGAATGATGAGCCTGCTTTCCCGAGTCAAGGAGATATCTATAGAAGACTATTCCTACGATCTGCCGGATGAGCGTATCGCCAAGTATCCGGCAGATCCCAGGGATGCTTCACGTTTGCTGCTCTATCGGAGCGGCGACATCAGTTCTTTGCGTTTCTATCGCCTGCCTGATTGTCTCCCTGACGACACCATGCTCGTTTACAACAATACCCGGGTCATTCATGCCCGCCTTTTCTTCTATAAGGAGAGCGGTGCCCGCGTAGAGATTTTCTGTCTCGAGCCCATGGCTCCGGCTGACTATGCCCGTAATTTTCAGGCCCGGGGCTGCTGCGAGTGGCAGTGTCTGGTGGGCAATCTGAAAAAATGGAAGAGCGGCATGCTCCTACAGAGACTCAAAGTCGGTGACCGTCCTTGTACGTTGCTGGCCGAGCACCTCGGCAGCCACGACAAAGCTCAGCATATCCGTTTCAGTTGGGAGCCGGCCGATCTGGCCTTCGGAGACTTGCTCGAGGCGGCCGGGCAGATCCCCATTCCTCCCTACCTGAACCGGGAATCGGAGAAAAGCGACGAGACCACTTATCAGACCATCTATTCCCGCATAGAAGGCTCGGTGGCAGCACCGACTGCCGGATTGCACTTCACGCCTGAGGTCCTTGCTGCCATCGACAAAAAGGGCATTCCACGCCGGGAAGTGACGCTGCATGTGAGTGCCTCTACCTTCCAGCCTGTCAAGTCGGCTCAGATGGAGGGGCATCCTATGCACGTCGAGTTTATCTCTGTGGAGCGGACCCTCATCGAAGACTTACTCCATATAGGCCGAAGTGTGACGGCCGTCGGCACTACCTCGGTGCGTACGCTGGAGAGCCTCTACTGGTTTGGTGTGCATCTGTTGGAAGAGGCTGCCGAGCCTAATTCTGAACCTGTGGCCGAGGAAACCGAAGACTGGGTGCTGGATCAATGGTATCCTTATGAAGACCATGAGGATTTCCCGGTTCGGACGGCCCTGCAGGCACTGCTCGACTGGATGGACGACCGAGGACAGGCAGCCTTCCATGGCTCGACCCGTCTGTTGATCGCTCCCGGCTACCGTTTCCGGATTGTAAGGGCCATGCTGACCAATTTCCATCAGCCCAAGAGTACGCTGCTGTTGTTGGTGTCGGCCTTTGTCGGCGATGACTGGCGGCGGATTTACCGCTATGCCCTAGACAATGGTTACCGTTTCCTGAGTTATGGCGACAGCTCCCTGTTGCAGCCCTGAGCCATTCTTGCAATAAAAACGGCATCCGGCCGTTATATATCCATGAGACAGTCGATCGGATATTTGTTCCTGTTGAGCCTGCTGACACTGGTTTCCTGTTCGGTGACCAAGGATATCCGCAAAGCGGACAAGCATTACGGTTACGGTGAATACACCGAAGCGGCTGGCATCTATGCCAAGGCCTACCGGCGTATCCAGTCCTCGGACAAGGCCCTGCGTGCCCAGGTGGCTTACCGCCAGGCTGAGTGCTACCGGCTCTGCAATCAGCCTGTCAAAGCTGAAAATGCCTATGTCAAGGCCATCCGTTATAAGTATCCGAGTGACACGGTCTATCTGCGCTATGCCGAGACCTTGCACAAAAATGGCAAATACAAGCCTGCCATTACCAACTACGGAGTCTTTCTCGATGAGCATCCCGATGATGTCGTGGCCCTGAACGGCCTTTTTGCCTGTCTGAAAATCGAAGAGTGGAAAGCTTCAGCTCCCCCTTTCCAGGTGCGTAAATCCGACAAGCTCAATCTCAAACGCGGCAATTTCTGTCCTATCCTCTTGCCTCGGGAGTACCAGACTGTGTTTTTTTCTTCTTCGGCCACCTTGAAGGAAGGAACCAAGCCCAGTAAGATCACGGGGCTGCCCGACAATGATTTCTATGTCTCCAAGCTGACGCAGTTCGGTACCTGGGAGAAGCCTCTTCCTGTCGAAGGCCCTATCAATACGGAGTTTGACGAAGGCACCGGCTGTTTCGACCCGGAAGGCAAGATGTTGTATTTCACCCGTTGTGTCACCAAGGCAGGCGAGGAGGGAGCCTCCTCTCAGGCCAATATTTTCCGCTCGGTACGTTCCGGCGAGCAGTGGAGTGAGCCTGAACTGCTGCCCCTGAGCCTGGATACGACCATATTGTTCGCCCATCCGGCCCTTTCACCCGACGGGCGATACCTTTACTATGTCTCAGACATGCAGGGCGGCTATGGAGGTAAGGATATCTGGCGTTCGGAAATGTCTGGCAAGAGTTTCGGAGCCCCGGAGAACCTTGGCCCTGAAATCAACACTCCGGGAGACGAGATGTTTCCCTATTTCCGGGACAATGGGGAATTTTACTTTTCTTCGAACGGATTGCCGGGGCTGGGCGGCCTGGATATCTTCAAGGCTGTCTGGCAGGTGGAGGATTCCACTTGGAACGTGGTCAATATGCTGGGGCTGAACTCCAATGCCGACGATTTCGGTATAGCGTTCTTCGGCAAGGAGGAGCGAGGCTTGTTTTCGTCCAACCGTAGGGAGGCCAAAGGCATTGACAAAATCTATGAGTTCGGTCAGGCTGGCCGTAGGGTCGAAGTCAGCGGCTATGTGACCGACCGTCAGGGAGAGCCGATCCCCGATGCGGTCATCCGTATTGTCAACGACAACGGTACCAACACCAAGATAAAAGCCCGCAAGGACGGTTCCTACAGTCACGAAATCGAAAAGTCGGCCCAGTACGTGATGCTAGGCACCTGCCGTGGCTACCTGAATTATTCCAATCAGTTCTATTCCAAGGACAAGGATACATCCTACGTGATGGATTTCATCCTCACCTCCCTGCATCTGCCTGTCCGTATCGAGAATATTTTCTTTGAGTTTGACCGCTGGCAGCTGATGCCCGAGTCGGCTCCGGCTTTGGAAGAACTTGTCAAGCTGCTCAATGACAATCCCCACGTTACCATTGAAATAGGAGCTCATACCGACCGTAAGGGCACTGACGAATATAACGAGACACTTTCCGGGCGTCGGGCCCAGTCTGTGGTCAGTTACCTGATCGGTATGGGCATTGAAAAAGAACGTCTCAAGGCCCAGGGCTATGGTAAAACCAAGCCGACCAAGGTCACCCGGGAAATGGTTGAGCATTATCCTTTCTTAAAAGAAGGCGATATTTTGGACGAAAAATATATAGAATCATTACCTTTGCAAAGACAGGAGATTTGCGATCAGATCAATCGTCGCTGCGAATTCAAAGTATTGAAAACCACCTATAAACTATTCTAAGTATGCGACAATATCTCGACCTGTTGCAACGGGTACTGGACGAGGGCCATGTCAAGCATGACCGCACCGGCACGGGCACCGTCAGTGTGTTCGGGCATCAGATGCGCTTCCGCCTGGAGGATGGTTTCCCGCTGCTCACCACCAAGAAGCTCCATCTGAAATCGATCATCTACGAGCTGCTGTGGTTTCTCAAGGGAGATACCAATGCCCGCTGGCTGCAGGAGAGGGGAGTGCGCATCTGGAACGAATGGGCCGATCCCGACGGCAACCTGGGCCATATCTATGGTTATCAGTGGCGCTCCTGGCCCGACTATGAGGGCGGTTTCATCGATCAGATCTCCGAGGCTGTCGATCAGATCAAGCACAACCCCGATTCGCGTCGCATCATTGTCAGCTCGTGGAATGTGGCCGATCTGAAAAACATGAATCTGCCGCCCTGCCACGCTTTTTTCCAGTTCTATGTCTGCGATGGCCGGCTCAGCCTGCAGCTCTACCAGCGCAGTGCCGACATTTTCCTAGGGGTGCCCTTCAATATTGCCTCCTATGCTTTACTGCTGAAAATGATGGCTCAGGTCTGCGGTCTGCAGGCCGGTGATTTTGTCCATACGCTGGGTGACGCCCATATCTATCTGAATCACCTCGAACAGGTCAAGCTGCAGCTGACCCGTGACCCGCGCCCCCTGCCCGAGATGCGCATCAATCCCGATGTGCATAGCATCTTCGATTTCAAGTACGAAGATTTCGAACTCCTCAACTACGATCCGCATCCCCACATCAAAGGCGAAGTGTCGGTCTGATTTGCCGGAGACGGTGTCCTTGCCCGGTAGAATTTAAAATACATTTGTCTCCCATGAGATGCTTTTTTTGTGTTTCACCTGAACAACCAGAAGCCGATAGAACAGTCATGATCATCCCTAATCCGTTTATAATGCATGCTCGGATAGGTTTTGCATATTTTAATAAGGAATGATGTTTACTCGGCTCCTTTTCAAAAGTTTTTCCGTATTGCTGACGCTCGTCTCAATATATGGGAGGCGGCTGTTTATTTGATGCCGTAAGTACCTGATGGCCAGTTGAGAATAAAAACAACATGAAGTCGGATGATAAAAAAACGTCATTTGACTGACTAGGTAAAACTTTGAGGATGCGGAGTAAAACAAGAAGTTAAAAGTGAGGGGGGGGGATTTACAAACGTTGTCATTGATTGACTTTCAATTCGGGAGTGTTTTGTCAAGTCTGGCAGACAAAAAGCACATTTTCGGGTTTCATTGAGGGGGTGAATCATGGGATAAAAACAGGGTTATTGTACCTCGATTGTATCTCTGATGCAACAAGCCTCTGTGATTCAACGGCAGTTGATAGTTTAATGTAAA
>JAFUDT010000007.1 GCA_017464285.1 Bacteroidales bacterium
TCCCACCAGTCGGACAGGGTGCCCGTCAGGCGGGGCCGGGTGCGGATGGTCTTCTCGTTCCAGTTGCCGGGCGTGAGAGGTTTCTGATAGACGGGGAAGACGCGTGAGAAGGCCGTGCCGCTCTCCTGGTAGAAACGCCGGCAGTATTCCTCGTTGAAGAAGAAGGCGGCCGCCTCCTTCTCGTAGTCCCACTGTATGTTGCCGAAGTTGAGCATGTAGAGCGTGTAGGCGCGTACCTCGTAGTAGCCCGAGGCATATTCGCTCTTGAGGACGAACTGTCCGTGGCAGCGTCCGTCCTCAGAGATCTTGAGCACCCTGGTGTCCATGACGGTGCCCTCGCGGGTGATGAGCTGGACGTGCAGCACTCGGCTCAGGGGCGTGGGCCGGTGGTCGGGGGCCGTGACCACGTAGGCGGCAAACCACAGGGTGTCGCCGATATAGTAGGCCGTGTTGTCGAAATGGAGATAGACCTTCTCCTGGGGCAGGATGCGGTTGAAGGTCTCGATGTTCTGCACATACTGCGACAAGCGCTCGGAGGCTATTACAGCAGAAACCTCATCAGGTATACAAGATGCCATGATCTTCAAACCGGAAAGAATCAGAGCGACAAATAGAAAAGCTAACAATTTCCTGCCCATATTTCAAAAACATTTTATGTCTGGCGGATATTTGGGCATACTTAAAGCGTGCTAATAGAATAGCTATCAAAATACAAAACCGCAGTGCCTGTTTCCCCATTGTACTGAACACAAAACGCTACATGAGTTGTTGTATCATTGGGGAATATGTAATAGTTATAATAAGCCATAAAGGAGTGGTGAGTCGAGTAGAAAGATACAGGACTGCAAGGCTTATTCTCTAGTAAAATATCAATGTAGTAGAAATTGTATCTGTATCCATTGATATAACCATTAAGATACACGCTGTTGGGTCCTTCGGATCCACCGTCGGTCCAATTGACGGTCATATCCACAAAACAGCCATAGGGGCCGGTAAATCCCCAAAAGCTAAAAGATCCCGAGACAGAAGGATGGAACTCTCCCATCGTTTTGAATCTCACCGGAGAATAAGACTCCGCTCTTGACATTCTTAGTGAATAAGCTAAGAAAGTATCTACGGAATCCCTGTTTTCCATCATTTCTTTGGAGTCGATGATAAAGTCGCGGATCTCCACAATCGAGGGCAGTTTCTTTTGCCAGCGTTCCTCGTTGACGGCGACCAGCACTCCATATTCATTGGCCAATTCCTGCACTTTAGACAGCAGCAACTCCTTTTCCGTGGGTTCATTGGACTTCGGTGACAGCTCCATTTCTTCTACATCATTTGAACAGGCGGCCATCACAAGTAAGGCAGAGAGCATCAGAACTCCGAAAGTGGTTTTCTTCATCATAGTGTTTAAATGCTTCAACATCATTTCCATTTTCGATTTGCCAAAGATAGCAAGCGATGAAGGAAATACAAATATTCTATTCGTTTTATTGTTTCAACACCACGGGCTGGCCGTCGGAGGTGAGGCCTTCGGCCGAAATGACCAGATGCCGAGCCGTGGAATTGTTGTAAAACTCAATGCGGGCGCGTCCCTGGCTGTCGGTGTGGACATCCGGGTTCCAGTAGAGCGTGCGGCGGTAGTCCTTGGGAGGATTCTTGAGATCCATTTTGCTGTAGTCGGGGCTATAGAATTCGGCCGGCTTGGAATAGCCTCGGAAGTGTAACTTTCGTCCTTTGTAAGCCGGCATCAGTTCGTCTGAATACTCAAAATCGGTAATGTAGGAATCAGTATAGACATCTCTTACTTCTGAGATATCCATCGGCACGCGATCTGTCTTGTCGCAGAAGATATTGAGTCTGCGAACAGCTTCCACCATTTTGTAGGGGACATTTCTAATGGAATCGGGATAGTTGAATCTCGTCACATCAGGGATCATGCTCGTCCCTTCAACCGTCATGTAGCGTTTCCGCAACTCACCGATATTCCGATGCATAAACCAGGACCTGTCCTCATCTCTGTCTCCATTATAGTACATACCGTCATAGGCATCGCCCTTTGTGTCTCTGGCGGCAGCCAATCCGTACAACAACTCATCCAGCACAGAGATATCTCCGCCACTGGCCTCTCCCGTCCTGTCAAAATCGAAAGCCATGCCGTGGGAAACCTTGTATTTGTCAGTGCTTCCGCCATTTCCCCTGATTCCGTGCCTCATGGCGGCATTAGTGGCGATTTCTCCTTTGCCTATGCTTCCTGTGAAGATGCCCAAATCGAGTTGCAGGTTCGTTTCGTCCATAAAATCCAACCTAATGGCAGGAGTCGAGAAGTCCAGTTTTCGCAAGGCTTGTTTGGCACTAATTCCAACTTCATGGAGATCAAGACTATAAGCCTCGTCCCCATAGCTTTTTTCGGCCAGCGTGATGCCCATGCTTTCGGCCAGAGTCTCCTCCCTCTCATAGTCGTAGGGATTTGTCTCATAGAAAGATAAAATTCGGACATGGGGCTGATAGCCTTCCCTGAGAAGGATGTATTCGCTGTATATGTGCGGTTCGGCATACCGAAAAAAATCCGATTGTGGTCTTTCTCTTTTCTGCTGCTTTCTAGAGAGGATTCTGAGCAGGCGGCTTCCGGCTGCGACACTGTCCATAAAAGAAGAGTCTCTTCTGTCCCGTGCTCTGATGAAAAGCAGTCCTTCTCCTGTTATATCAGGTACAGAAAAAGCGAATTCCCCTTTGGGTGAGGCTGCCACAGACCCTTCTACAGCCATGGTGTCAATTTCCAGATAGGCTTCCACAGAGAACCCCTTTTTGAGCCTGAGCTGTTTCATCAGAGAAAGTCCGCCCAGAGGATAGACTCTTCCCGAAAGGGATAGCCCCTGTTGAGGCCGGTATTGATAGACGAAGCGCTCCTGCCCGCTCATTTGGCGGACATCGTAGCGCCGCCAGCCCTGGGTGAGCATGAGCAAGTCCAACTCATGATCCTTGCGCCCTCCTCCGGAGAAATAGTACTCCGGTTCCTGAATGAATCCATATAGGTCGGAGGAGAGCAGCAGGTGAGATAGGATGCTTTCGTCAGTGTAGGTCTTTTCCCTTGTCTGCTGGTCGCAGACAGACAGAGAGAAGAAAGAATCTGGCAGCTTTTCACCTCCGTCCGTCAAGCTGAATTCTATCGCTACGCGTTCCATAGGGTCGTAGGCTGTGGCCCTCAGATTGGAAGCCATGCGAACCGTACGCCTTTCGGGATGAGAGACAAAGATCATGCGTTCGGCATGAATCCGGCCCTGAGCATCGAAAAGCGTAATCTGCTGCACTCCCTCGGGCAGCAGATTCGTATCTATGTGGATCTTGCTCACCGTAGTTCCATCCCTTTGCCGCTGAGGTATGACTGTTTCAAATATGCAAGGCTGTCCCCGGCAAATGACAGCCAGGCCCAACGAGTCGGAGCAGAGCGTGTCGCTGCCGCAGACGGTGATTTGCAGCAAGGGGCTGCTTCCCCGTTGTTGTGCATGTTGCCTGACGGTCATGACATAGCCCCGTGACAAAGCTTGAGGCAACTCGTAGTTGTAGGTTTTGTTATGGTACTGTATCTGCAGCTTGCGGCTGACGCCTTTTTGAGGCGAGATGAAGAAGTCTCCTCGACCACGGATGTCGCTTCTGATGGCTGTGACGGCTTTTCCTCTGTGATCAGTCAGCCTTCCGCGTAACATGAGGGCCCGCCCCTCAGCATCATGGATTTCGAAGGCCACGCGGCTCTCCAGGCCCTCGACCAGGTTCCCGCCCTCTGGGTAGAACTTGACGGTCGGAGCAGGAGCTTTCTCCCACCAGTCATTGAGTGTGCCGGTCACCTTGGGCCTAGTACGTATGGTCTTCTCGTTCCAGTTGCCGGGAGTCAGGGGTCTCTGATAGACGGGAAACACGCGCGAGAAGGCCGTCCCGCTCTCCTGGTAGAAGCGCCGGCAGTAGTCCTCGTTGAAGAAGAAGGCGGCCGCCTCCTTCTCGTATTCCCACTGGATGTTGCCGAAGTTGAGCATGTACAGGGTGTAGGCGCGCACCTCGTAATAGCCCGAGGCATAGTCGTCCTTGAGGGTGAACTGCCCGTGGCAGCGTCCGTCGTCGGCGATCTTCAGGGTCCTTGAGTCCACGACGGTTCCCTCGCGGGTGATGAGCTGGACGTGGAGCACGCGGCTCAGGGTGGTGGGCCGGTGGTCGGTGGCCGTGACCACGTAGGCGGCGAACCACAGGGTGTCGCCGATGTAGTAGGCCGTGTTGTCGAAATGGAGATAGACCTTCTCCTGGGGCAGGATGCGGTTGAAGGTGCCGATGTTCTGCACGAACTGTGACAGACGATCGGCGACCGGCTCCGCAGCAGAAGCCCGCACTGGCACAACAGCCAGCAGTACTGTCATCAAGAGAATGATTCGAGACTTCATCTGACAGGAGTATCTAATGTAAATTGTTGGCCGTCAAATTGTAAGGATAAATATAGTCATGTCCAACACCTCCTTGTTCCTCGTTTTCCAGGGAGTATGTGTGACTAACTTCATCAAAACTGTGTACCATTCCATTTGATGAGGCGGCAACTCCATACACGTATGATACTTCCAAATGTCCAGCAACATACGACCCTGTAGTAAAGCTAATTACTCTAATATTAGAAATTGATGTGTAGTTAGAGCCACTGAAATTGGTAGTCCATGAATTAGTATATTTATTTTCAATACTTTTGTCATGATAAGAATTATACTCTCCGTAAACAGTGTATTCCACATATGCTCCAACAGTTCTTCCATTAATAGAGACTTCAGCAGAGTTTTCATAATGGTATGCGAGTTCATACTCACTGTTGGTTTCTGTTTCTGATCGAGTCTTCATTCGTGGTACAATCGTTCTTCTAATATCAGTTGAGACATGGCTCAAGACGATGTGAGATAAAACGTTATCGTATTCAATCTGATGGGTTCTGTTTGAAACCAGAGATTTAGTTTTAAACTTTTTGCCTTTATATAACCATGTGAGTTCAACGATTCCAGGCCTTGTTTGAAGTATAGAATCCACATAATTCTCATAGAACGATGGATTGATATTGTCACAAGGATTATTTCTTATGTCTCTCCATGTTTCCATGGTAAAATCATGAAGAGATCCCCGGTATGCCGGCAATTCGTTTCTGTCACACATGATTTCATCATACATGGTTCGTGCAGCCTCTTTGTCCCGAGCTTTGCCAAGGTATTGGTAACTCTCCAAAGACAAATCTTCTCCAAACATTCCAGACTCCATAGACTCTAGTAGTTGATTTTCCCAGATTTCCTTTGTGGAAGGATGCATTTCTAAATCATAAAAACTGCATCCGGTGAAAAACAGTCCAGTTAAAACTGAAATAGCCATTAAGGCTGCAAAATTGATTCTTCCGTTCATGGCTTTTATAACATTACTTTATCAGATTTAGCAAAGATACGAAAACTATTTATTATTTAGGCTCCCCGGTACTGAAATCTATGTTGGCGCAGTAGCACAGATATGGCCAAAAATAGACACCTAGGAACCTTTCCATAATTTTATTCTTTTCGGCTGTATTGTCTTCTTGCAACTGTAGAATACCATTTATGACAGCGGGAGAAGTCGCTCCGACTACTTCATGAGAGACCACTATCTTTTGGGCAACCGCATTATTGCAGGACGCCATTTCTTTATACATAAAACCGTCACGATCTGTAGAGAAAGGGGCGTAAACCCTGGGGCTTAGAAATCTGTGCTTCACTCTCATCGATTCGATTTCTCTTTTGTCAAAGAAATAATACACCAGGCCGGAAGAAAACAATTTCTTGCTAATTCTTTTGACGGCTTTTCTGTCAACATTGAGAATAAAGAGATTATCATAGTCTTCCAAATCCTTTATCAACTTGGTATAGGTATCGGCAGAGCCATAATTCTGCTTTAAGCTCTTTTCCAGACATTTGTACATTCTCAATTCCATCTTTATCGTTTCAGACTCTTTTCTCTCCGCAAAAGTGTACGCGGGTAGAAGAAACAGATAAGCGAGCAGGAACAAAACTTTTGTTTTCATAGTGACAGAGAGTTAAAAATTGCTAGAGATAACCGCGTTAAAAGCAGCCGTATTTTCTGTGTGAAGTGTTATGGCTGGTTCCGAATTGAAGTTATAGTTTACCCGGATAATACCTCCACCAGAGCTATAGCTTGTAGTTTCGAAAGAGTTTAATTCGTCATTGTTATTGTTGATTGCGGCATCCTTTCTGATAACAGACCATGTCCACAGCCCATTTCCTAGGGTACAATAGCCAGATGTCAACAAGTGAGTGAAGGAAGAGATGTCTATCATATCTCTAAATCGGAGACCATCATTATGATGAGCATCAATGTATACCAAGGCACTCAATAATCTTTCTCCGGTTTGTTGATCATTTGTTCCCTGTGAAACAGGAGTAAAACCACTGGGGTGACTCTCTGACCCTGTTTTGGTTCTCGGGAACACTCTCCCTAAGACCTCTCCCCTTTCTAATCTCTCGTTGGATTCTTGCAGTTTTTGAGTAAGATACATGAATAGTTGATTGTCATAATACTTGGGGCCATCATAATACGCCTTTCCTTTATCATAAAGGAGGTGTTTGTCAAACTCATCACATGCCTGTAAATATTCAAGTAAGAGAGTCTGATTCAGAAAAATTGTACTGTTCTCGATAAGTGTGACATCTATTTCGGGGTATTCGTAGTCTGCATGACTGCTGATTAGGTTCTCCTTGCTGCAAGCTGATAGCAACAAGCAGCATAAAACAATTAGGATTGTCTTCGCTTTCCGACACTCGTTCATAGTAATGATAGAATCGAAAGCACATGGGGCTGTGGAAAAAGATTTGAGTTTCATTTCTTTTGTTAATTAGTTGTTTGACAAAGAATAATGCTATCTCATATCGATTTTGCTAGAAGTAATCATATCGAAAAAAAGTACTGTGTGGACATCACCAAAAAACAGGCACACCATTGTCGCAAGTGAAGATACGTTCCTCCATTCCCTTCTGCAGGTTTTTAAGCTGATAGAGAGCACCGATTGGGGCATTGTCGAAGACGAGCCGTATTGCTGAGGCCTGCTGCCGTCCAAGAGAGTGCTCCCCGTCATGATCCCAGTAACACAACTCATACCACTGCCCTGGAACGATGCCGTTGTCATCGTTCCGGGGCAGGATACGCACGGCACTTACGGGGATAGGCTTGCCCAGGTCCATACCAAGCCATTTCTGTACATTGGTGTAGGTCAGTACATCGCCGTCGAAGGCGGCATCGGCGGCTCCCTCCCTGTTCCCGGCTTCAAAAATGGGTTTTCCAGTGAAAATATGACCATGAGCGTTGAGCAACTGCAGCTCAGCTACAGAGATGCGGCGCGGATGGACGATGCGCCAGTAGCGGTAAGCGGGAAGACCTTGAAACTGCTTTTCCACAAAGCCAAGGTCAGGGCTGTCACCGTCAATCTGCCAAAGAGTGTCGCAGCAGGCAAACGAGGCATCGTCAGAGGCTTCAATGCGATATTCGGTCAGTTGTCTGCTCCACTGTATCTTGTCGGTGTTGAGCGGGTATTTGCGCGTGAGCACCAGACTTTGCGTCGCATCCTCCGGAGAAAGCGTCCAGACCTTACCGTCCGTATCTAGCAGGAAGGGATCTCCTGCAAACCTCATCTGCCGGCCATGGTAATAGACCGGCATATAGACAATGCCTCTGCCCATGTCGCGAAAGACAGCCCTGCCATGACGTATCCGTGCCCAGGCGGCCGGCTTCCACTGCAGATCGTTGAACACGGCCAGATAGAGATAATGTGGCCGATCGGAATCCGTACTGGGCTTGACAGCCACATCGGATACCGGACAGTAGAGTTTTGTCACATCACGATTGAATGGATCGGCAAATAGATCCGGCACAGACTCCGTCCCATTATTGCGAACAATGGGGACAGAATTATGGCTGTAGGTCCTGCGCCACACCTTGGCCGCGCGTGGATTGGACACTTCCGAATACATCCTGTCATGGCAGGCTAGATCCACGAGGATACGCCAGAAGTGCCTTCCGTTGCGTGTGGGCCAGTCGGAGACATAGTCCAAGGCGCAAGGGATGCCCGCATCGCGCAACATGGACAAATTGTAGAGACAGTCGTCCAGACAGTCGAAGGAGTGGAGCTCGGGCTGCAAGCCGGGCATGGACAGGTCTTGCATGTAGCGGTCATGCGTCTTACCTACCACGTTACGCTGCAAAGTCCTCAGGTCGTTGGACGAGCACGGCAGGCTGCGGTAGCGTTGTGTTTCGGACAGGACCTTGCGCCAGCCTGTCACGGAGTCGCCATAACCGGTCATGAGCGGTTCCTCTGAGAAACGGTAGGGAAGCACATACTCGCAGAACTCCTCGAATGAAATGTGTGCCAGCCAAGGACACAATCTCCACGCCAGCATCACGCTGTCGATATGGGCGATGAGAAAGTCGGCCGAAATACGGCTGATATCCTCCACAGGGGTCATTTCCTCTGCGTATCTTGGCATTCGTTGTGGGATGGTCAGCACCACCCGACGGACGGGGAGCGACATCTCGGGATAGAGCGAGTCCAGACCTTCGCACAACTCTGGCAGACAGCCGCCTTCCAGCGATCGGTGGCCGGGCATGTGACGAATCAGGAAGCGAGCCGCCTGGAGATGAAGGCGCAAGGAATCCTGACCGCTGTAGTGCTGCAGCACCTGCTCCAGTTGCGGCCGATTGGCACCGCTTTGCCGCAGTGCCTGCTCGAGGGCATTGTCACCACAGGATGCCAGCAGAAGACAAAGACAGAAACTGATTATGGTGTTTGTATAGACACGTTTCATGATGTAGAGAATTTTGGGGGCACATTTCTGCTCAACGATAAATATACTGTATTGAGTCGAATCTGAGATACTGAGTGTATCCATACTTGGCTCCTCGAGTGTCTCCCAACAGAGAACGATGGTAGTTCAAGCATCGCAACCGGAGTTCCTTTTGACGATATGGGACAATACGGGACGCATTGATTGCATGGTAAGGTCCGGTCACATTGGAATAAAGCACTATCTGGTGCAGGCTTCGGATTGTTGATGTATCAACATACATCTGATTAAACTCCATTCTCTGTAATTCAGGACGGAACTTTCTGACCAGCCGATCAGCTTCTTCAAGGGTGAATCCTTTTTCTCTCCAGTCTTTCTTTACTCTGTCTGCGTAGCGGCATATTCTTTTGTATTCAGAATCTTGCCAACTAGCCGAGTTTGGGCCGCTATGCATGATTGCCCATACCAGGTCTTCGGCCAGGGGATATTTGGGAATAGACGCTTCATCCTTGTAAATACCACCTAAAAATTCTCTTTCATTATATGCCTCAATATTATCTTTGATGTATTCAAACAGTCGTTCTGATATATTGATTTCCGAGCCGGATTGGATCTTTGTATAATATCGACCCTCTCGTTTGAGCTCCCTGCTTCCTTCTTTTCTTTCTTGAATATTGGCACGCCTCTCGGCTTCGCGATAAGTTTCTCTTTCCTCTTCTGTCCAGAACTCTCTGGATTTGTCCATGTTGTCATAATCTATCTCCAGATAACGGACATCTTGGTATTTCAACTGTCGGCAACCATAGAAACCAACAACAAGAAACATCAGTGTACACAAGAATGGATTTTTCATCTTTTGATCGATTTTTTATATTCGACAAAAATAGTAGAGTTTTATTCTCTCGGGACTACATTCGAGTCCTTTAGTTCCAGCATCTTGGTCTTAATCATATTGACAGTGGCCGACGGCACTTTGACAGGCTTCTCGAGTATTGTCTCTGCCAACTGCCTGGCTTGCTCGTGGCGCCCCTCACTCTCATAGAGCAGAGCCAACAAGTAGAGCGGGTAGAAGCGGCAGGGACACATGTCGGAGGCCAGGAGGTAGGCCTCTTCGGCCTGTTCTGTTTTGCCGAGTTTCTCACAATCCTGGGCAATGAGAAGTTGCAAATCATAGTCGGCCCACAGTTGGCGACATTTCATGGCCGTTTCAAGGCTGCCTGCATAATCTCCAGCCACATTGCGCTCAGCAGCGTAGTTTATAAAGAAAATATGGGTTGCGGGACAGTGTTATTCTCTTTTCAAGCATTGCAAATTCCCTCATCGCCTCGTCGGAACGTCCCCTGAGGGCTTTTGTCTGCGTCCGTTTCCAGGCCAATTCATTGTTGACTGATATAGCAATGACAGCCCCCCCCAAGAGACAGCAGGGAAGCAGTACCAGATGGAGCAGACGGATGACAGAGGCCGACGGGACGATACCTCTTGCATTGAGGGCATTCTCAATGAGGATGGCGGCATCGGTCAGAACAATCAGCCACACCAGCGGGTAGGTGAACGGGTAGGAGAAGCAGGCAAAGACGGAGACGGCACAAAGCGAGAGCACAGCCCTACGACTGGACGGGTTCTCAATAGACTTTCGGTAACAGCGGAGGAGGACGACAACGATGAGCCCTATTGCTGTCAGTCCTGCCAACCCATATCGGACAGCTATCCCCAACCATTCGTTGAAGGGCTGGTGGACATTGTCGGCCAGCATGGCGGCGGGAGAATCCGGATGAGCCGACAGGTATCGGGCCTGGGCCTCCATGTAATGAGCCATAAATCCATGTGGCCCCCATCCTAGCAGCGGCCGTTGGCAAATCAAATCCCAGGAGCAGCGCCAGATGAACAGCCGGCCATCGGCAGAATCCTTTTTGAGAAAATAACTGCCGGCAGCCAGCAGCAGAAAACATATCAACAGCAGGATGACTTTCCCCCTCCGTCCGATTCGCAGCTTACACAGGAGGAGTGCACCCAAGGGTAGTGCAGCTGCCAGCAGCCCGGCCCTGGAACGGCTCATGACAAGGGCGGCAATCAGGCAGAGTCCAGCCAAAAGATGGAACACTTTTTGCCCTTTTCCTCCATCGGTCACCAACACAAAGGGAAAGACACAGACCAGACAGGCGGCCAGTCCGGCCGGATTGTCGAAACAGCCCTGAAACATGTGTCCCTGCTGGTAGAACTGGCAGAAAAAGGCATAAACCGCCTGGGCACAGACACATACCAAAGCCGTCGTACAGACCGCCCTTTGGCGTAGATGGGCATTCTCCCTCCACCGGAATCGCTGCAGCCTTAATGACATCCATCCTAGGAGCAGACACAGGCAGGCAGCACCATAGTACTGCTTGGGGACAATACCTGTATCGCTGAACAGTTCCGAGTTTAAGAACAGACTGCCAAGGCAAGCCAGGCCGTACAGGAGGATGAAGGGAAGCATGCTTAATTTTTTTCAAAAACAAATGTATATAGTTTTCGTCATTTCCACAAATGTCAGAAAAAATAAAATAGTATTTTTTGTTTTTTCCACATGGCTCATTATCTTTGGCGATTCTGATATATACAGCATAATCCGAGTGAACAATCTATGTTTAAATATTCAAATTGCTGGAAACCATACAACCTGCGTCATGAGTTGTCCGCTAAAAACACATCTATCATTCGCCCCCTGGGTGTTGCTCTTGATATTAAGCCTGTTTTCATTTGTGCTCTCGGCTGCTGAGAAACATCCCGTTGAGAATAATGAAGATAATTTGACTGAAGTCACAGGACTGTCGGCCACCACACGCTTGTCGCAGTATGTGCAGAACATCGGCACCTTCAACCGCATCCTGCCCCAGGAGAAGGTCTATCTCCATTTCGACAACACTTCTTACTACATTGGCGAGACTATCTGGTTCAAAGCCTACGTGGTCAGGGCCGACAGCCTGCTGCCACTGAAAGAGAATACCCTATTGCATGTCCAGCTCGTCAACCAGGAAGGTGCCATACTGGACAGCCGCAAGCTGAAGGTTGTCAACGGCCGCTGCCACGGGGAGTTCTCTCTCAAAAACAGCTATCATGCCGGTTTCTACGAGGTGCGCGCCTATACCGAGTATATGCTCAACTTCGGCATCATCCAACAACCATACGAAGAGGACATATCGGCCTTTTTCTTCAACGAGGATTACTGCCGGCGTTTTTTCCAGGAGAACGGGACACTCTTTTCGAGGGTATTTCCGATTTACAATGCCCCGAAAAAAGAGGGGAACTATAATGAACTTCAGATGCAAAAACGACCCTATGCCACAGATCGTAACCATGCGGATAAGAAAAAGAGGGAAGACATCAGCATGTCATTTTATCCCGAAGGAGGCTATCTGGTACAAGGACTGAATTCACGAGTTGCCTTTGAAATACGCGGCGAGGAAGGCCAATACCTCAAGGTGAACGGTCAGATCAAGGACAGTAGGGGGAAAACTGTCGCCACCATCTCGACAAGCCATCGGGGAAAAGGGGAGTTCTTCCTGCATCCGCTGGAAACCGGCAGCTACAAAGCGATCTTCAAATACAAAAGAAAGACATATTCTTTCCTTTTGCCGGAAGCAAAACCGGAAGGCTGGGTGATGGCGGTGGAATCATCCGCCCAAAAGAATGTCCGAATCCGCCTCTTCAAAAGCGGGCAGGCTCCTGATGTTCCACTGGGGCTTTCCGTTATCTGTCGTGGTAAGCCTTACTTGTTTGAGCCTGTTGCTTTCTCTCCGGAAGGCAGATATGTTCTGGACATTCCAGCCGGGCTGCTGCCCGACGGCGTTTGTCAGGCAACGCTTTTCGACACCGACGGACATGTCCTGGCCGAGCGGCTTTTCTTTGTGATGGACCAAACCGCCGACACTCCTTCGTTGGCTGTGGAAGGTGCCGGAAAAAACCTGCGACCTTACGAAAAAGTGACGCTCGTTTTTTCACAAGCCGAATGCTCGGACTTAGATTTTTCGATAAGCGTTTGCGACAGGCGTAACAGAGAAAAAAACTATACCACCGAGAACATCCTGACCAACCTGTTGCTCTCGTCAGACCTGTATGGGTTTATCGAAGCACCTGAATACTATTTTGAGGATAATAGCGAAGACCGTCATCATGAAATGGATCTGCTTATGCTCACCCAGGGATGGCGTCGTTACGAATGGCCCGTGATGGCCGGAGTCCGTCCCTTCTATCTTCAATACCGAAGGGAGAAGAATCTGCGTTTGTCCGGCAGGGTTTGGCCGCTCCTGGGAACGGCCAGCGAACAGAAAAGAAGGCAAGAGTCCCGCCTTGGTGTCGATCTTTTTGTCCGGCAGGATTCCACCTATTACACAGGACTGGAAAAGGCGGATACCTCCGGGCGGTTCAGCCTAAACCTGCCCGAACTGGAAGGAGAGATGGATGTTTTTCTAAATGTCATCGGTGACAAATCCTTCACAGCCAGAAACAGACCTGAGTTCTTCGACATTTCCCGCTACGGATTTGTCACGGGCTATGACCTGGCTCCGCACATGTTTTACGAGTTCATCCCCATAGATCAGAATTATACACCTCACTTCAGGAAGTATTCCTACTACGAGTGTCATTCTCCGAGTATTTTATTGACAGGACCTGACGGTGATACTCCCGATCCTTCAGTAAGCAAGTCTGACGATGAGGCCTGGCTGCTCAGTTTGTCGGAGGTTGAGATCGAAGGCAAACGCAAGGTCCGCCGTTTGGATTTCTCACAACCTGCGCTGGTGCTCGATCCATTGGAGGAAATGAACCTGCAGATGGATCTCGGCATGTTCCTGTATGGCCCAGTCAGGGAACTCGTCGCTGCCAATGCCGCGGTCAGGCTCGGCCTGAGGGGGGCTTTCTTTTATTCGGTCAACAAGGTCCCCTATGAGATAGATCATATTCCTGTCATTGAGGATCCTCTGTCTGGTGCCGGTGTCGATGAAAATAGTTGGCGATATTCAGTCCTGGGCATCATGAGCGGCGGTGACCCCAAAAGGAAAGAAGACATGAGCCGCTACATGAACAGATACCGTAGAGGCAATGGCGGTGCTAATTTCACCTCGCCCGACTATTTCATGCATAACGTCGTTTCCAATCAAAGGATAAGCCCGGATATGCTGCCTCTCGAAGAGCGGGCGATGGAATACACGGATTCCATCCGCATCTACACCGATAAGAACTACCGTGGTACTTATTCCATAGAGGAAATCAGAAAAGACTACAGCGCCAGTTTTATTCTTGATTTTGAGAGCGGCAAAAAAATGCGGCCGCTCTATGTCGGACGCCATTTCAGATTTCAGGGCTACTCCTGCCCGGTGGAGTTCTACAGTCCGGATTACAGCAAAATGGATCTCAAGAATCCTCCCAAGGACTACCGCCGCACGCTATACTGGAATCCGGATGTCCGCACCGACAGCCAGGGACGCGCCCATATTGAGTTTTACAACAATTCCACGGCTCGGCATCTGGTCATTTCGGCCGAAGGCCTCACACCCGACGGCCAGCCCGTGGTGCTCAAACAGTAGTTTATCCGTGCAGTTTTTTACCGACGCTGTGCAGGATACGTCAAAAATGATGTACTTTTGCCCTTCGAATAAAACAACCTGTCATGGAACTGATTGAACGATTTCTGAACTATGTGAGCTACGACACTCAGTCGAACGAGGAGACCGACCTCACTCCGAGCACACCAGGCCAGATGGCTTTTGCCAAGGTTCTGGCTGAAGAATTAAGAACGATAGGCCTCAAGGAGGTCGTACTTGACGACTACGGTTATCTGATGGCTACCTTGCCGGCCAATACCGACGAAAAAAGGCCGGTGGTCGGATTCATTGCCCACATGGACACCAGCCCGGACATGACCGGCCGGAAAGTCAAGCCGCAAATCATCAAGAACTATGACGGCGAGGATATCGTGCTCAACGCAGAGGAGGGCATCATCCTGTCCCCGGCCCAGTTCCCCGAACTGAGACAATACATCGGTCAGGATATTATCTGCACCAATGGAAAGACGCTGCTGGGGGCCGACGACAAAGCGGGTATCGCGGAAATTGTGACGGCCATGGAATACCTGATGGCCCATCCCGAAATCAAGCATGGCAAAATCCGCATCGGATTCACACCTGATGAGGAAATCGGCAAGGGGGCCGACCACTTCAACGTGGCTGCCTTCGGTGCCGCCTGGGCCTACACCATGGACGGGGGCGATCTGGGCGAGCTGGAGTTTGAGAACTTCAATGCCGCCTCGGCCAAAGTCATCATCAAAGGACGCAATGTCCATCCGGGCTATGCCAAGCACAAGATGCTGAACGCCTGCCGTGTAGCCTATCAGTATGCCAATATGTTGCCTCGCTGGGAAACGCCGGAGCACACCGAAGGATATGAAGGATTCTATCACTTGACGGGAGTGAGCGGCACGGTCGAGGAGGCTACGCTGAGCTATATCGTCCGCGACCACGACCGCGACCGTTTCGAGCGCCGCAAAAAGGAAATGGAACACCTGGCCAACAAGATCAATGCCGAATTTGGAGAGGGCACGGCCACCTTGATCCTGAAGGACCAATACTATAATATGCGGGAGAAAATCGAGCCCGACAACATGCATGTGGTCAATTTGGCATTGGAAGCAATGAAAGCCGTCGGTGTCGAACCGGTGGTGACTCCCATCCGAGGCGGCACGGACGGAGCCCGGCTGTCATTCATGGGCCTGCCCTGCCCCAACATCTTTGCCGGAGGCATGAATTTTCATGGAAGATTTGAATACCTGCCCATTCCTTCGGCCGAGAAAGCCATGGCAACTGTCGTCAAAATCTGCGAGATGGCCAGATAGACGGACCGCAGATACAACCTAACCCGAATCAAACTGTCATTTGAAATGAAAACAACGCCATTTACCCAAACTCATATCGCCCTGGGAGCCAGGATGCAAGAATTTGCAGGCTACCATATGCCCATCGAATACTCCGGCATCTTGAACGAACACGACACTGTCTGCCAGGCGGTGGGAGTCTTCGATGTCTCACACATGGGAGAGTTCTGGGTTGAAGGGCCCAAGGCCTTGGCATTCATCCAGAATATATGCACCAATGATGCCTCTGTCCTCACAGACGGACAGGTCCAGTACAGCTGTCTGCCCAACGAACACGGCGGCATCGTGGACGACCTGCTGGTGTATCGTATCAACGAGAAACGCTACCTGATGGTGGTGAATGCTTCCAACATTGAAAAAGACTGGAAATGGTGCCAGGCGCACAACACCGTGGGGGCAAAACTCCTCAATGCCTCAGACAAGACGGCCCAGCTGGCCGTACAGGGGCCCCAAGCCCTGGCCACCCTGCAGAAACTGACCGATACTGACTTGAGCCGGATTCCCTATTATCATTTTTGCTACGGCACACTGGCCGGGGTAGAGAATGTCCTGATTTCCAATACCGGCTATACCGGGGCCGGGGGATTTGAGATCTACTTCGCACCTGCCGACGGAGAAAAGATATGGCAGGCCGTCTTCGAGGCCGGAGCCGAATTCGGCATCCTGCCCGTCGGACTGGGAGCCCGCGACACCCTGCGGCTGGAAATGGGATTCTGCCTGTATGGCAACGACATCGATGAAACAACCTCACCGATAGAGGCCGGTCTGGGATGGATCACCAAGTTTACCGAAGGTAAGGATTTCCCCTCCAGGGCCATTTTTGAAAAGCAGAAGGCCGAGGGGGTCAAAAAGAAGCTGGTAGGTATCGAAATGGTCGACAAAGGCATCCCCCGGCACGACTTCGACATGGTCGACACCAAGGGCTTTGTCATAGGTCGGGTGACCTCGGGCACCATTTCGCCGATATCGCGTATCGGCATTGCCCTGGCCTATATTGATACGGCATATGCCCAACCCGGCACGGAAGTCTTTGTCGATATCCGCAACCGGCATCTCAAGGCAAAAGTGGTCAAATTACCGTTTCGCAAATAACAGGACAAGCCCGCGACCAAAACGGTCACGGGCTTTATTTTCCATACCAAGAAGTCCTTCTGAGAGTCATTCTGTTTCCAGAATGTGAAGAATCATCGGCCGGGTGATTTCAGCAGAAATTCCCTGATAATTCTGTCGAAACTGTCTTTTTCCATGGCCCCCTGGGTCATCCTGGGATCACCCTCCGCGGGTATGAACAGGAAGGTTGGAATACTGGTGATACCGAACAGGGAGGCCAACTCGGGCTGTTTGTCCACATCTATTTTATAAAAGCACACGCTGTCGGCATACTGTCGGGAAAGTTCTTCCAATATAGGTGCCATCGCCTTGCAGGGGCCGCACCAGGTGGCATAGAAATCGATTACCGCCGGTTTGCTGCCACGGTATTTCCAGACCTGAGGATTATTTTCATAATCAACGACCTTCTCTATAAAAGCCGCCTTGTCGAGTTCCTGGATGACAGCTCCCTTGTTCCGGTTATTCATCTGCGCACATGCCATCATAACAGCGCCCGTCAGGAGGACAGCGCAGAGGGAAAGCGTTTTTTTCATCGTTTTTCTCATCTCGAATGAACCATAAAAAAAGCACTCACAAAACTGTAAGTGCTTGTATGTCTTGCGGTGCGTACGGGACTCGAACCCGTGACCCCATGCGTGACAGGCATGTATTCTAACCAGCTGAACTAACGCACCCTTTCTGGTTTGCGGCTGCAAAGATAATGACAGTTTTTGGAACCGCAAAAATAATGATGAAAAAAAATTCTCCGACAAAATACTCTGTCGATTCCCACCCCGAAGCATCGCTATCTGGGCGGAGGTCCGACCGGCCTCCTACGGCAGGCAAGCTCAAGCAAACAGCCTCAGACTACTTTCGAAAGCAAACTTTCGACGCTGTCTGAGGCTGTTTGTCGAGCCTCTTGTCGGATTCGAACCAACGACCCCGAGATTACAAATCACGTGCTCTGGCCAACTGAGCTAAAGAGGCAGGTGGGAAAGCGATCTATATCGCGCCGCTACAACCAAACTACCCTTGCTGCGGTCAAGCCCTGGGGGGATTCGCAGGGAGCTGGCCGTATAGGACTTTCCCGGCAGCAAAGGTACATAAAAAACTCATTGCGGCAAGCCTTCCAAGAAAAAATTGTATTACCTTTGCATCTCACTGACATAAAACGGAAAAGACATTATGGAGAATTTACAACCGGAAGACAAACGTGTCCGTCCCGAAAACATTACCGGAAAATACCGCGTGGCAGCTCGGTTTGGGCTCTACCTGGGCCTTTACATGGGTCTGTTCTATCTGCTCGGAGCCTTCTTCCCCAACCAGGGGCTGGTCAAGACCCTCTGTTCACTGGCCGAACTGGCGATGTTCTTTATCGCCTATTTCATGGTCAAGAAATACCGTGACCAGTATCAGGATGGTTTTATCAGTTTCAGGCAGGCCTGGAGTTTCAGTTTCTGGCTCTACACTTTCACAGCCATTATCCTCTCGGCCTTCATCTACATCCACATGCAGTTTCTCCAGCCTGACTACCTGGCCGATACGTTCAACCAGGTGCTGGCCATGCTCGAAGAGCTGAACTATCCCTCCGAGCAGATGGATGCCCTGATCGATTTCGGTGTTCCCTCGGCCATCCAGGTCACCTTTGTCTATCTCTGGGTCTACATTATCGGCGGAGCGCTCCTGTCGCTTATCAACGCCGCTATCGTTAAAAAAGAGAACCTCTTCCCGGAAACCCCGCAGCAAGCTTAACATGGACCTCAGTATCGTCATCCCTCTCTATAATGAAGCTGAGTCCCTCAACGACCTGTTCGAGTGGATTCAGCGAGTCATGAGCGAGCAACAGCTCAGCTATGAGGTAATCTTCGTCAACGACGGGTCGACTGATGAATCCTGGCAGACGATCACCGATTTGCAGAGCCGTTTTCCGGGAACGGTCAAAGGCATCAAATTCCGTCGAAACTACGGCAAGTCACCGGCCCTATTCTGTGGTTTCAAAAAGGCAGAAGGGGATATTGTCGTCACCATGGATGCCGACCTGCAAGACAGCCCGGAGGAAATTCCGGAAATGCGCCGCATGATTCTTGAAGACGGTTACGACCTGGTGTCCGGATGGAAAAAGAAACGCTACGACTCCAAACTGGGCAAGAACCTGCCTTCCAAACTGTTCAACGCCACCGCCCGCAAAATCACGGGCATCAGGCTGCATGACATGAACTGCGGCCTGAAGGCTTATCGGCGCGAGGTGGTCAAGAACATCGAAGTGTATGGCGAGATGCACCGCTATATCCCCTACCTGGCCAAGAATGCCGGCTTCGACCATATCGGTGAGAAAGTCGTCCATCACCAGAAAAGGAAATACGGCCGATCCAAATTCGGAGCCAGTCGCTTTGTACACGGCTATCTCGATCTGCTTAGCCTGTGGTTCCTTTCAAAGTTCGGCAAGCAGCCCATGTATTTCTTCGGTCTGATCGGCAGTCTGCTGTTTCTGCTGGGCTTTATCGCCGTCATCGTCATCGGCGTCATGAAGCTCTCGGCCCTGCACAAGGGGGTGCCTGCTCCGCTGGTCACCGACATGCCTTATTTCTACCTGGCGCTGACCTGCATTCTGTTGGGGACTCAGCTGTTCCTGAGCGGATTTATCGCTGAATTGATTTCACGCAACGCCTCCGAGCGCAACAACTACATCATTGAAAAAGAGATTTAGCATATACCAGTACTGGCCCCTTCTGCTGCTGTCGGCCTGGCTGCCGGTTCTTTCATGCGACGAAGGTCAGGGGAACTGCTATACGGAAACCGATGTCAGCTTGGGAGCCGCCTTTTACCGTATCGACTCCACCATGACCGAGAGAGCCTGCACACTCCAGGTTGTCGTCAAAGGCCTGGAGCAGGAAACGGCGCTCTACGACACCGTCAGCGTGTCTTCCATCCAGCTACCCCTGCAGCCTACGCTAAGCCAGACTGACTATCTGATACGTCTGACGCCCGATTCTGTCTGGTATAGTGACACACTGCACATTTACCACAACAACCGGTCTCGTTTTCTGTCGATGGAATGCGGCGGCATCGTCACTCATCAGATTACCGGTCTGCAGACCAGCCGGCACTTCATCCGGGATGCTGTCATTCTGGACGATCAAGTTGTCAATCAAGCCTCCGTCCATGTCAAGATTTACCTGCCATAGTAAAACCGCCTGCCTGCTGGGTTATCTGCTGATGTGCGTCCTGCCCCTTTGGTCGGCCCCCAAGGAGCGGCCCAAAACAGAGCGAGACACCGTCCTGTATCACGGCAGCTACCTGGGCACCGACTTTGTCCAGGATGCACTGACTGTCATGGGCAAGAACGGCAGTATCAACCTGACGGCCGACATCAACCTCCGCAACAAATACCTACCCTCGCTGGAAGTGGGATATGCGCCCTTTTCCATGACCGCGGACAATGGCATCGAAGCTGGCGGACAAGGGTATTTCGGCAAAATCGGCGTCAATCTGCCCATCTCCTATTTCGGGCCGGACGCCGAAAACATGTTCTTCGCCGGCTTGCACTATGGACTGGGCTTCTACGATTATCATCTGCAGAACGTGCCCTTCCAGGCCGGCTACTGGAATACGGCCTATACCAGCCATTTCATGGAAGAGCATTCCAACGCCCACTGGCTGGAAGTGACAGGCGGTATGCGCATGCAGATCAGCGGGCCGCTGTTCCTGGGCTGGACAGTGCGTTGGAAAAGAGTTTTGAAAACGGACGAGGGAGAACATGGCACAGCCCCCTTTATCCCAGGCTTCGGCAAAAACCAGACCTCCAATTTCACTTTTGGCTTCTGCCTTTATTACCGGCTGCCCTGGTAGCCTCGCTTGCCATGAAAAGAATCAGACTATCCTGCCAAATCCGGACCGTCCTACTGTCTGTCCTGGTTCTCGGTTGTATGACGGCCTGCCGGCAACAGGCGTTTCAGCATCATACGGGTGAAGTTTTCCATACCAGCTATCATATCCAGTATGCCTCTGCAGAGAGTCTTTTGCCTGACATCACCGCCTGCCTGGACAGCATCAATGCCTCGCTGTCGATGTTCAATCCACATTCTACCCTGAGCCGCATCAACCGGGCCGAGGCTGGGCCGGTGGACATATCCTCCGACAGACTGGCCTGCCTCATGATAGCCAGGTCCCTTGAAATATCCCGCCTGACAGCAGGGGCCTTCGATATCACCGTTGCTCCGCTGGTCAACCTGTGGGGATTCGGGCCGCAGGAACAAAGACCGGCAACGGACAAGGCCATTGACAGCCTGCTGAGTTTTGTCGGCTATCACCACATCAGCTTTGATACCGAAAACGGACTGTTATACAAATCGGACAGGCGGATCTCGCTCGATGCCTCGGCCATTGCCAAGGGCTATGCCTGCGACGTGGTGGCCGGACTGCTGGAAAAGCATGGCATTGCGGACTATCTGATAGAGATCGGAGGTGAAATCAGGATGGACGGGCACAATGCCCAAGGGGAAGTCTGGAAAGTGGGCATTGACCGTCCCATGGACGACCCCATGGCTGCCCGCCGGGAACTGCAATCGGTATTGCAGGTGACCGGTCGCGGACTGGCCACTTCGGGCAACTACCGCAATTTTTACGTGCAGGACGGAAGCAAGATCGCCCACACCATCGACCCTCGAAGCGGGTATCCCGTCGAAAACGGTCTGCTCAGCGCCACTGTGACTGCCCCCGACTGTCTCACGGCCGATGCGCTGGCCACCGCCTTCATGGTAATGGGGACAGAAAAGGCCGTACAATTGACGGACAGCCTTCCCTATATCGATGCCTATCTGATATACAGCGATGGCTCAGGCCAGCTTCGCACCTGGTGCAGCGCCTCTTTGCGAGGCTGCCTCAAAGAGCTGGAATAGAGCTCAGATGGACAGGGTCCGGAGCACTTTCAGCAGTTCAGGATCGATGGGCTTGTCGTTCTTGATGGCCTTAGTGAAAGGCACTGAGACAATCAGGTTGTTGTTAATGCCCATCATCACGTTGCGCTGACCGTCCAGAAGCGCCTCAACGGCAGCTTCGCCCAAGCGGCTGGCCAGGATACGGTCGTAAGCCGTCGGAGAACCGCCGCGCTGAACATGGCCCAGAATAACCACGCGCACATCATAGCCGGGATATTCGTTTTTGACACGCTCAGCATAGTGCATGGCTCCACCTGTAATCTCACTTTCGGCCACCAAGACAATGCTGCTGTTCTTGGATTTGCGAAATCCGTGCTCGATAAGTTCGGCCAGTTGGTCGACTTCAGTGGAGATTTCAGGAATGATAGCGGCCTCGGCACCGGAGGCAATCGCTCCGTTCAAGGCCAGAAAGCCGGCATCACGCCCCATCACCTCGATAAAGAACAGGCGTTCATGGGACGAGGCCGTATCACGTACCTTATCCACAGCATCCAGGATGGTATTCAGGGCTGTATCATAGCCAATAGTGAAGTTTGTCCCCCAAATATCGTTGTCGATGGTGCCCGGCAGGCCGACAACAGGAAAATCGAATTCCGAGGTAAACTGGCGGGCTCCCGTCAGGGTACCGTCACCGCCAATGACCACCAAAGCATCTATTTCTTCGCGCCTTAGGGTGTCATACGCCTGCTGACGGCCCTCTGGGGTACGGAATTCGTCACAGCGGGCCGTCTTCAGAATCGTACCGCCCTGTTGGATGATGTTGCTCACATCCTGAGTCTTGAATTCCTTGATTTCTCCTGTTATCAGGCCTTTGTAGCCACGATATATTCCTTTCACCTTAAGGCCGTTATAAATAGAGGTCCGGGTGACCGCCCGGATGGCCGCATTCATACCGGGGGCATCGCCTCCGGAAGTAAGAATGCCGATTGTTTTGATTGCTGACATGGTTTATATTGTTGACATGTAATGATTCTCTCTTCCGCTTACCAGCGAAGGCAATAAGACTGTCGGGGCAGTTCTTCCCGGAAAAACAGCCAGCCGCAGTCGAAGGCCTCAATGTCGAGATGCACCCCGGGAAGTGCTGCCAGCTGCTGCCAGACCCGGTACTTTTCGGGGCTGTCATGTATGCCCAGCACGACCATCGCTCCCTGGCATCCCAGTTCTTCGGCCACCACCGCGGCCGAACGCAACAGTTCTTCGGCCGTCAGCGAGGGATAGAAAACCGCCAGCCGGCAAGGGTAGTCCTGCAGGGCAGCGGCTATGGCCGCTTCGCTCACCTGATCCATATAGATGAAGGAGGCCTTCAGGCAACCGCGCTGCAGATACTGGGCAGTCACACCGTCGCCACGGCCGACCTCCAGAATGTTTTCCGGCTGAAGAAACAGGCTCATGCGGAAAAGCATCCTCCCCTGCTTCCACGGCAGACACTGCCTCCGGACATTGGGGCTGAGCGTGGAACGGATATCCTCGACTTCTTCATAGCAGTAGTAAGGATAACCTTCCTCAAGGACATCCGTTATCAGCCGATAGGCAAAAGGCGAGTGTACTCCCAGTCCATGCCTGTGACGCGAGGTCAGGCCTAGACGTAAACGCTGGCAGAAACGATACATATTCATCCGGTGCCTCCTTTTGGTCAGACAAAATTAGTATAAGCAAAGGGTAAATGCAAGCCTGGTTTTTTCGTATTTTCGCATGGCTGATATTCAAATTATTATTACTTTTGATGCTGCAAAATCGATCGGCAAACCGACATGAAAATCTACACCAAGACAGGAGATCAGGGACAGACCAGCCTTATCGGAGGCACCAGTGTCAGCAAAGACGATCTCAGAATCGAAGCCTACGGCTGCATTGACGAGCTGAACGCCCAACTGGCCATGTTGCGCGAGTTTCTGCAGAGTGAACACCGGCAAGAACACATCATCGACATCCAGAAGCATTTGTTCCGTATCAGCGCCCAACTGGCCACGCCAGAAGACTGCAGGCAGGACCGGATTCTCGATAATTACCAGAAAGTAAGCATTATCTCGGGCAAACTTATCCGGGAACTGGAAACCGAAATCGACCTTATCGAGGCCACCCTGCCTCCTATGCACAGCTTTGTCATTCCAGGGGGGAACAAAGCCTCCGCCCAGTGCCATATCTGCCGAACCGTCTGCCGCCGGGCCGAACGCTGCTGTGTGGCATTGCAGGCTGTACATCCTGTCGATCCGCAGATCATTGTCTATCTGAACCGTCTGTCCGACTACCTTTTTGTCGTGGCTCGCAAGCTTTGTCTGAACGAGACGGAAGAGCTTTATTGGGATGGCCTCTGACCCACCAAAAGGCCCTTCAATAAAGGGCTTTAAGGGAGATGTGGATTAACGTGTTGATTTTCAACACGATAAAAACAGCGGATTTGCCCATTTTTTTTGGTGATTTAATTTGTTTTTCCTGATTATTATTCTACTTTTGCGGCCGCAAACAGGAAAACTTAAAAAAGAATTACCATGTATTGGACCTTAGAATTAGCATCAAAACTGGAAGACGCGCCGTGGCCTGCCACCAAAGACGAACTCATTGACTACGCCATCCGCTCCGGGACTCCTCTGGAAGTTATCGAGAACCTGCAGGAGATAGAAGACGAAGGCGATATTTACGAAAGCATGGAAGATCTCTGGCCTGACTATCCCAGCAAGGAAGATTTTTTCTTTGACGAGGAAGAATATTAATTGTCAATATAACAGGCTGTGTACAGACAAGATACACGGTTTGTTTTTGTCTATAAGAAAAACACTTGACTTACCCCTATGAAAACTGACATACAGATTGCACGGGAATGTGAGCTGAAGCCCATCAGCAAAATCGCAGAGCAATTGGGTATGGATCCCGAGAAGATAGAGCCCTATGGCCGTTTCATGGCCAAGGTGCCCATCGAGCTCATCGACGAAAAGAAAGTCCGTCAGAGCCGCCTCATCCTGGTGACTGCCATCAGTCCGACGAAAGCCGGTATCGGCAAGACTACCGTCAGCATCGGCCTGACACTGGGCCTGAACAAGATAGGCAAAAATGCAGCCGTTGCTCTCCGTGAACCCTCATTGGGACCCTGTTTCGGCATGAAGGGCGGTGCCGCCGGCGGCGGCTATGCCCAAGTGCTGCCCATGGAGAAAATCAATCTGCACTTCACAGGGGATTTCCATGCGGTTACTTCGGCCCACAATACCATCAGCGCCCTGCTCGACAACTATCTATACCAACACCGCAACGATGGTTTTTCGCTACGAGAGATATTCTGGAAACGCGTACTTGATGTAAACGACCGCGCCCTGCGCGACATAGTGACCGGACTCCGCGGAAACGGTGTAGTGTCAGCGACAGGATTCGATATCACTCCGGCATCGGAATTGATGGCCATTCTCTGTCTGGCAAGCAGTGAGGAGGATCTGCAGAGACGTATCGAAAACATCGTCTTGGGCATCACGGCCGAAGGTAAGCCCTTCAGAGTGAAAGATCTGGGGGTAGCCGGAGCCATCACCGTCCTGATGCGCGATGCCCTCAAGCCCAATCTGGTACAGACTACGGAGAATACCCCCGCCTATATCCACGGGGGGCCATTTGCCAATATCGCACACGGCTGTTCAAGCGTACTGGCTACGAAGATGGCCATGACCTTCAGCGACTATGTGGTGACCGAGGCAGGCTTCGGTGCAGATCTCGGAGCCGAGAAATTCTTCGACATCAAGTGCCGCAAGACGGGACTGCAACCCCGACTGGTTGTCATTGTTGCGACCACCCAGGGGCTGAAGATGCACGGGGGCGTTGACATTGAGCATATCAAGGAGCCCAATGCCCAAGGACTGACCGAGGGACTGAAAAACCTCAATCGCCATATCCGCAACATGCTGGGCTTCGGACAGCCGGTCGTTGTCACGCTTAACCGCTACGACACCGACCTGGAGGAAGAAATAGACATCGTACGCAAAAACTGTGAAGATCTGGGGGTGGGCTTTGCCGTCAATGAAGCTTTCCTGCGGGGCGGCGAAGGAGCTGTTGAGCTGGCACAGACTGTCGTTGACACCATTGAAAAGCAACAGCCGCTGCCCATCCATTTCACTTACAAGGAGGCCGACAAGCTGGAAGACAAGATAGAAAAAGTATGTACCTGCATTTACGGTGCCTCCGGTGTGGAGTACAGTAAAACGGCCAAGAAGAAACTTGAGTCGCTGCGTGCCACTTTCTCCGATGAAGAAAACGTGATTGCCCGCTATCCTGTCTGCATCGCCAAGACGCAGTTCTCGTTTACGGCAGACTCCACCCGTTACGGCTCACCGGAAGGCTTCACCATCCGCATCCGCGACATTATTCTCAACTGCGGCAGCGAAATGATTGTCGCCATTGCCGGAGACATGCTCCGCATGCCAGGACTGCCCAAGAGCCCGCAGGCCGAGCGCATCAGTATCGTGAACGGGGAAATTGAGGGGCTCTCGTAAATCATCTACTCCTGAGAGATTTGATTGATTTGGCGATGTTGATCATGTGGTCGGCCACACGCTCGGCGTTGGAAGACAGCTCAAGATAACGTGCGCCGACAAGAGGCGTACAGATTCCCTTTTCCATTCTGGAAATGTGTCCTTCTTCCATCTTCAAGGTATAGTCGTCGATTCCCTCCTCAATGACGTTGGCTCTGTCAAGCGCAGTGAAATCCTCGTTTTCATAAGCAGCCATAGCACTGTCGTAGAGTCGGTGCAAGAGTTCCTTCAAATGGCCGATCTCTCGTTTGGCATCATCAGAAAACTGCTGACCGGAATCTGCGAGAGCCGTAGCGTATTCGACTATATTCTCAGCATAGTCCCCGATTCTTTCGAAATCCCGGACACTTCTATAAGTACCGGAAAGATAAGCTCGGTCTTTCTCTCCGAGGCCGCTTTTTCCACTCAGACGGACGATGAATCCGATCAGTTCCCGGTTGATAAAATTCAGTTGCTGTTCTTCATGCTCAAAGACAGATTTTTCCGAGAAGTCCAGCCTGACAGCCATTTCCAGACTGCGATCCAGATTATGCAAAGCAATGTCGCCCATCCGAAGGATCTCCCGCTTCACTTGCGAGACAGCCACGGGAGGAGTGCTGAGCATATTCTCGTTCATATAACGCAGGGAAAATTCCGCCTGCACATCCGGAGCCTTCTCAGGAATCATTCTTTTGACGACAGACACGAGTGTAGCTGTCAGCGGCAGCATGACAACGACAGTCAGTATATTGAAGAAAGTATGGAACATAGCCAGCTGCATCTGTGGAGCCGCCGGAAAGAGACGCTCAAACAGCACACCGTACGAAATGCCGAACCATCCGAGAATCATTGCTGCGAGCATGAAAAACACAACACCGGAACAGTTGAACAACAGGTGAATGAGCGCTGTGCGTTTGGCATTGGTGCCACTGGTCACACCGGCAATAACAGCCACCACGCAGGAACCGATATTGGAGCCCATCGTCAGATAAATACCCTGGTCGATGCCTATCAGCCCGGTCACCACCATAGCAAGGGCAATGGATGTCATCACCGACGAACTCTGAATAATAGCTGTGAAAAGCGCCCCTATCATCACCAGCAGCAGTGGATGGCTGATTCCTGACAGGAAGGTCTTGACTCCTTCCAGTGCCGCAAAGGTTTCCATGGAACCGCTCATCAGTTCCAATCCCACGAACAGCAGGCCGAAACCGGCCAGGATACCGCCAAGGGTCCTATAGCTATTCCGTTTGGCAAAAACGCCGAGAAAAGCGCCCAGTCCAGCAAAGGCCGAAAAGATAACACTGGTGGAGACGGAATTGCCACCGAACATACCCAAGGCCACGATCTGTGCCGTCACCGTAGTACCGATATTGGCACCATAGATGATGGTGGCGGCCTGCACAAGGGAGATAATTCCGGCATTGACAAAGCCGATGGTCATGACCGTTGTCGCACCGGAGCTTTGAATGGCCGCGGTTCCGAGCGCACCGATGCCGACTCCCAGGAGCTTGTTGTCCGAGGCCTTTGAAAACAGTTTCTTCAGCTTTTCAGAGCTCGCAGCCTCCAGATTCGAACTCATCATCTGACACGCAATCAGGAATACGCCGATTCCTGCAAGAAGTGTCAGCAGCGATGTGATAATTGTGATTAAATCCATATTTGATGATTTGAAAGTATTAACAGGTTTCTTCAATGACAAGAAAACTGTCTAAAGCCGAAGCTTGTGGCCTGCAAGCCACTGTCTTTCAAAACACAAACAGATCGGAAAAGATACTTCCGGGCAAGCCCGGTACAGGCGGACAGGCGGGTAAACCACCCCGGAGGAAAACCGTAGCCGTAGCTGACCCTGCCCACGTCGACTGAGCTGGATAAGCGTTTCTTCCTCTGTATCGACAATCTCCTCCAGATGTATGTCTTGAGCCTGAAGACAAGCCTGCATAGGGCTGCCCTCCGGCAACAGAGACAGAAAAAACACCAGGAGAAGAATAATGGATTTCATCTATTATGACTACGGCAGTCTTTACTCTGGGGTTTTCACCTGATTCGAATGCCGTATTCTGCTGCAAAGTTACAACAACTCCCACATACAAACAAGGCACAATAGCAAACAGCCGACGGCTTGCAGCGACATCACGCGAAGATCCTTCTGCGTAACCCGCACGATACCCGACAGAGACCTTCCCTTTAGCGCAGCCGCCGGCGGAGTGAACGGGGCGAATATCCCAGACGGCTTTTGACGAACTTCCCGAATGCGGAAACATCAGGGAAACCGAAGTCTGTCGCTATTTCCTTAATACTCAGATTCGAGAATTCCAAAGTCTGACGAATTTCCTTCGAAGCGCTGTCGAGAATCAGTTCTTGGGCTGTAGTGCCGCAAATCTCGGAAATGATACCAGAAAGATACTTCGGAGTCACATAAAGCTCATCGGCATAATATCGTACCTGCCGGTGACGACCGCCATCGGCCGAGAGCAGATCCAGGAATCGCTTGAATATCTCGTCCCTGTGACTGCCCTGCCCCGGCTGTTCGGCACCGATGTCGCGGTTAAGGATGACGCAGACTTCATAGATGGCACATTGCACCAGACTGGCCATAATTTCATCGAAATAATAGCTGCGACGGGTGGCCAGTTTACCTTTAATGACCTGATAATAGCAGGAGGTAAGCCAAGCATCGTCGGCACTGAGATGGAAAACGGGCTGTTTAAGGGCATACATCAGGACATTCCATACGTTACGGCCGGTACGGATGGAGCGAAGAAAACTGCTCAGCCGGATACACATATAGCGGATCGATGAGTCTTCGCCTGCTTCCTCTGCCACTATAGACTGTCCCGGCGGACAGATGAACAAATCGCCTGGATGCAGTTCCAGAGGCTTACGGCCGAATACCAGCCGAAAAGATCCTTTTTCACAC
Organism: Bacteroidales bacterium; assembly: GCA_017464285.1. GTDB lineage: Bacteria > Bacteroidota > Bacteroidia > Bacteroidales > UBA1402 > UBA1757. The sequence goes on from JAFUDT010000007.1 coordinate 29,160, forward strand.
AGAATCAACAGTACATAGCTCTCTTCTTCCTGAGGATGGCTCCGGTAAAACTGCAGGGCATCGGCTGCGGAATCAGGTATAAAAATCTCTTCGGACATAAATAAAAAGTAGTTTAGCGAGCAAAAATAAGAAATGCGTTGGATTATTGGAGAAACTTTTACCACTTTTCAAATAAAACTGTGACAAAAAACATCATACCTTTGTCGCCACTATAACAGACACTCTTACATGAACTTTAAATCTGTCAACAAAATCCTGCAGCAGAGTTTTGCCCAGCATTGGGACCAGCCTGCTCTGTCGAACTATCAGGGAGCCACCCTGGCCTACCGGGATGTAGCCCGAAAAATCGCCAAACTGCATATTGCCTTCGAACAGTGCGGCCTGAGAAGAGGTGAAAAAGTCGCCATCTGTTCCCACAACCAGGCTAACTGGGGTATCTGCTTCCTTGCAACCCTCACCTACGGTGCCGTCGCCATACCGATTCTTCACGAATTCAAGCCGGGCAATATCCACCACCTGGTCGGCCACAGCGAAGCACGGGTACTGTTTGTCGATGATGCCATCTGGGAAGGGCTGTCGACAGAGGAAATGCCAGGTCTTTCGGTCATCGTGCAGATCAGCACTTTCCAGTTCCTGTATGCAGCCTCCTGCGAGCTGGCCGACATACGCGAACACCTCAATGAAGCCTTCGGTCGGCGCTATCCCGAGAAATTCCGTCCCGAAGACCTCAACTACTATGAAGACTCACCCGAAGAACTGGCGCTGATCAACTACACATCCGGGACCTCCGGGTTTTCCAAGGGTGTAATGATTCCCTACCGGGCCCTCTATTCCAACATCGAATTTGCTGCCGTAGCCTGTCCCACCCTGAAAACGGGCATGAGCGTCGTATCAATGCTTCCCACGGCCCACATGTACGGCATGATGTTCGAGTTTCTCTACGAAATGTGTATCGGTATGCACGTTCATTTCCTGTCCAGAATACCCAGTCCAAAAACCATTCTGCAGGCCTTCGCAGAAATTCGTCCGGATATCATCATCGCCGTGCCGCTGGTCATCGAAAAGATCTATAAAACCAAACTCAAGCCACTTATCGACAAGACCCGGTATATGATGAAAATCCCAGTGCTGGACAAAGTCATTGAGAAAAAATTCTGTAACGAGCTCACTCAGGCCTTCGGAGGCCGGTTCGAGGAAGTCATTCTAGGGGGCGCCGCTTTCCATCCGGAGGTGGAAAAGTTTTTGCACAGAATCGGGTTTCGCTACACTGTGGGCTATGGTATGACCGAATGTGCCCCATCATCAGCTATGTTCATTGGAACAAAGTCAAACCAGGCTCCTCCGGACAAGCTGCGACAAATATGCAGATCAGGATAGCTTCGCCCGATCCGCAGCATATTCCGGGAGAAGTTCAAGTCTACGGTCCCAATGTATGTCTGGGCTATTACAAGAACCAGGAGGCCACCCGCAGTTCTTTTACCGACGACGGCTGGTTCAAGACCGGCGACATGGGCATCATCGACCAGGAGGGCTACCTGTTTCTGCGCGGACGGTCCAAATGCATGGTGCTGGGACCTTCCGGCCAGAACATCTATCCCGAAGAACTTGAGGCAGTCGTCAACAACTGCAACTATGTGGTGGACACACTGGTCATCGAAGACAATGGCGGCCTGACAGCACTGGTCTATCCCGACTGGCATCAGGGAGAGCAAGACGGCATGGACCGACCTGCCCTTGAGAAACGGATACTGAAGGCACTCCCGATGATCAATTCGCAATTACCCAACTACTCACAGATCAAGAAGATAGAGTTCATGCCCGAGGATTTTGAAAGAACCCCCAAAAAGAGCATCAAGCGCTACCTCTATCAGCGATAGGATAGACAGGATTGGCCATATCAACAGCGGACAACCCTTCCCCATCAGGCCAGACAAGCATCCATTAATGCCTTGAGGGCCCCTTTGTCGAGGTGCTGGCCGATAAAGACCAGCTTGATCATCCTATCTCCGTAGACCGGATCCCATTCTTCCCGGAGTTTGCGGTCTCGGGCTAGCATTTCCTGGATTTCATCATCGCGCATGGTGGCATACCATAAGCCGGCATCCCTGAGAATCTTCTGCCTACCGGCCTGTTCAAAGAGCCAGCACTTGCCCGTGTCGTCCGAAAAATAGCAGAGGCCTTTGCAGCGGATGATGTTCCCGGGCCATCGACGGCCCAGCAGATCGTCGAAGCGGTTCATATCCAACGGACGGCGGTCGGTATAGACATAAGTGTCTATACCATATTCCAGGGCTTCGCCCTCTTCTTCCTCCTCCTCTTCCTCACCTTCGATGGCGGCGATCCAGGCTGCCGAAGTGGCAACGCGCTCGAAATCGAACATGCCAGTATAGATAATCTCGTCCAAGTCGATATCCCCATAGTTGCAGGTAAGGATTTTCGCCCCGGGATTGATCCCTTGGACGATGCTCTTGAGCTTGCCCAGCTCGTCCGGACTCACTTCAGAAGACTTGTTGAGCAGAACAATGTTACAGAATTCAATCTGCTCGATGACCAGACGTTCCAAATCGTCATCCTCGATATCCTCACGTCCCAGTGCCTTTCCTCCCTCGAACTCGTCTTTCATGCGGAGTGCGTCGACGATGGTCGCAATGCAATCCACATAAGGCAGAGCACCGGTGGTGTACTGAGGGCCAAGCTGCGGAATGGTACTGACGGTCTGGGCGATGGGGGCCGGCTCACAAATGCCGCTGGCCTCGATGACAATGTAGTCAAATCGGGCAGAAGATGTCAGTTCGGAAATTTGTGCGACCAGGTCCATTTTGAGCGTACAGCAGATGCAGCCGTTCTGTAATGCCACCAGACTGTCGTCGGTCTGGCCGACTATGCCGCCCTTCTCAATGAGGTCTGCATCGATGTTGATTTCTCCGATGTCATTGACAATCACGGCGAACTTAATCCCCTTTTTATTGGCCAGGATACGGTTGAGCAGAGTGGTCTTGCCGCTGCCCAGATAGCCGGTCAGCAACAGGACCGGTATTTGCTTCTTTTCCAATTGTATATTCATTGCATAATAAATGATAATGTCAGTCTTTTCAATCGTCTGTGTTTTCACACAACAGAATCACCAGATGGTCTCCCACTTTCAGCCGCATACTGCCATGGGGAGAAAGGAAGGCATCACCCCGGCGAACCATGATGACCCGGATGCCGTGCGGCAGACGCAGTTCACGGAGTGTCTCACCCAATTGCAGATCTTCCTCGGTGACGACATGATCGGTCATCATACCTATCTCCTCGGGGATTTCGATACCATAGGTCTCGGCTTTCCCCATTTCCACATCATCGAGCTTCAACAGTCTGGCCATGGCCGGCAGGCTCATTCCTTGCAAAAGCTGGGAAAGCAGAGTGACTACGAAGACGATATTGAAAATCTCCATAGACCCGGGCAACCCGGCCAGCAAAGGACACATGGCGAACAAAATAGGACCAGCCCCCTTTAGCCCCACCCAGGAGACCATCGCCTTGGCCCGGAGCGGTAGCCGGTGATAAGGAAGCAGGCAGAGGAAAACACTCAGCGGCCGGGCTACAAAAATCATAAAAAGCGCTATCATCAGGGCAGGCACAACGACCGACGGAAGCTCGGTGGGACGGATCAGCAGCCCCAACATGAGGAACATCAGTAATTGAACCAGCCAGGTGATACCGTCCATGAATTTATGAATATCCTTTTTATATGGGATCTTGGCATAGTTGCCGATGATAATGGCTGTCACATAGAGCGCCAGCAGCCCGTTACCATGCAGCAGAGAGGCAACGGCATTGGTAAAGATACCGATACTCAGGATCATGATGGCATACAGGGGACTGGCGCTCAGACTGACATGGCTCAACAGCCACTTGGAGGCAAAGCCGATACCGACACCAACCACAAAGCCGACCACAATCTGAAGCAGGAGCAAGAGGATGCCCGTCAGGGCGAAAGAGGTGGCATCACCATTTTCTTGGCTGAATTTCAACAAATTGACCATGAAAATAGTCATGATATAGGCCATAGAGTCGTTGCTTCCTGACTCCAACTCGAGCATCGGCCCCAAATTATGTTTGAGATGCATCTGCCGACTACGCAAGATGGAGAAAACCGAAGCCGAATCGGTCGAGGACATCACCACGGCTACCGTCAGGCATCCGGCCGCTGTTGCCCACAGGCCACCCAGCATCCTGGCCGCAAAAAAATAGATGAATCCACCTGTCAGAAAAGCCGTCAGGAGCACGCCCAGCGTAGATAGCAGAATGCCCTGGCCTATCACAGGCCTGGTCTCTTTCATATCCGTTTCCATTCCGCTCGTCAGCAGAATGACCGTCATGGCGAAATGGCCGATAAACTCGGCAATTTCATAATTCTCAAAATGGAGTCCTACGCCGTCCGGCCCGGCCGCCATGCCGACCAGGAGAAAAAGCAACAACGAGGGGACTCCGAACCGATACCCCACCTTGGAAATCAGCAGGGCAAAAAAGACCAGGAGCGAGGCCAGCAGGAGCAGGTTGTCGGAGAGCAGGGAAACTGAAAAAACAGACAGTAACATGTTCCGAACCTACTACTGTGCCTTCTCCACTTCAAAGAGATTCAGGAATCCGGTCATCATGAACACCTTGCGAATATCCTCTTTCATGCCTCGGAGAACAACCTTCCCTCCTTTGGCCGAAGCAGCCTTACGGATGGTCAGAAAAATCCTCAGGCCCGAACTGCTGATATAGTCCATCTGAGAACAGTCCAGTATAATGGTTCGGTCGGCATTGTCAATCAGCGGTTGGACTTCGCGGGTCACTTCCATGGCGGCAGGAGTATCCAGCCGACCGATCAGTTGCGCCGACATGGCTCCTTCTTCTTGAAAAATTTTGACTTCCATATTATCTATCCAATAAATTTGATCATTGAAAATACATTCTTACCTTCTGTCCGTTCATAACGGACTTCATCCATAATATTGCGTACCAAGTAGATACCCAGTCCGCCAATGGCTCGTTCTTCCACACCCAGAGTCACATCCACCTCCGGAGCACGGGTCGGATCAAAAGGCTGTCCACTGTCGGAAACGATAAATTCCAGGCTGTCCTTGCGAATAACCGCCTCAACATCCACCAGACCGTCAGATCCTTCCGGATAGGCATACATGATGACATTGGTGACGGCCTCCTCAAGAGCCAGGTTCAGGCTCATGGCCAGAGACTGGTCAAGTCTGGCCTCTTCGGCTATCGTCTCCACGAAATCGGCCAACTGCGGTATCTGCTGAATATCGTTATGCAAGATCAGATGGCGCTCCGAATTATCCGGAACAGTCTCGTTCAGGTAACGCACATAAAGCATTGTCAGATCATCGCTTTGCGGTGCTGTCCCGACATAGGAGCCGATGGCTTCGGAAACGATGCGAAGCTGTTCCTGAGAAACCATTCCAGGATGCAGCTGCCCGAGGAGTCTATTTTCTCCAAAAAGCTCATGATCAGAGTTCTCCGCCTCGGTCAGTCCGTCGGTAAACAGGAACAGGCCGTCCCCGCACCTGAGGTCTGTCTCCTGCTCCTGGAAAGACATTCCGGGCATGACTCCCAATGGCAGGTTAGCCATCACGTCAAGCGCAGAGACACCCTCAGACGAAATCACATAGGGAGCATTATGGCCGCAATTGCAGTACCGCATATGGCCGTTGCCCAAGTCAAGCACGGCGGTGAAGAAGGTGACAAACATATTGCTCTCGTTCATGTCAGCCATGGACTCATTCATGGCTGTCACAATGCGCTGCGGGCTCTTCTCATGGGCAGAAACCGTTCTGAACAGGCTGCGGGTGACAGCCATGACCAACGAAGCGGGCACGCCTTTGCCCGAGACATCGCCAATACAGAAGAACAGCTTGTTTTCGCGGATATAGAAATCATACAGGTCGCCGCCCACTTCCTTGGCTGGCACAATGGAGGCGAACATGTCGATATCCTTGCGTTCGGGGAAAGGCGGGAATATTTTGGGAAGCATGGACATCTGTATGCCCCGACCGATTTTCAGCTCACTTTCCATCTTTTCCTTACGTTCAGAGAGTTCCCTGTACTTAAGCTGGCTCTTAATCGAAGAACGGAGTATCAGGATCAGCATCAGGACTCCCAGCAACTGAAGCAGCTTGACAATCAGGCCGATTCTTCGGATTCCGCCGAAGATTTCCTCATCAGGTATGACAATAGACATGGACCAGCCTGTACGCTCGACCGGAGCATAGAAGATATAGCTCGTGGACTTCTGGTACTTAAGCGTGACGTTACCGGATTCACCGGACATCATGGAGCGGTTGATACTGCCAAGTTTCGAGGTGTCGGAGGCATTCAGGTCGAGCAGTGTCTCCTGCACGGTCTTCCGCATCACCAACGACTCGACCGGGCAGACCATGATCTGTCCCGAACGACTGATCATCATACTGAAAGCCGTTGGATAGACCTCCACGTTACCGACCAGGTCGGTCAGCCAGTCCAGGGAGACATCGGCTGTCAAGACAGCCGCCAGGCGCCCGTTTTTGTCTCGTACAGGCAGGGAATAAGTCGTCATCAGCAGGTCGGCCCCTCCCTCGTCCACATAGGGCTCCGACCAATATCCGGCCTGCAGTTCAAGAGGTTTGACAAACCACTCCTGGGAAGGATAATCGTATTCCTGAGTGGCCAGCTGGCGATAATGGATTTCTTTTTCTCCGGGAATCTGATACGAGAAAGGGGCATAAAGCGGCCTGGCCGGATTATATCCGGGAACCAGCGCCAAAGTAGAACCAACTATGACCGGATTGTCCCTGACGATACGACGGGTGACAGCCACCATGCTGTCGGGATAATCCAGGCACCATTGGGCAATCCATTCACTGTTACGGACGGCCGACTCCGCCTGGTCGATCACGTTCATGATTTTGAGTCTGGTCGCTTCCAATTGGCTTTCAGCTCTCATCGAAGCTTCGGCTTTGATACCCTTCTGTGAAAAATAAAACTGTATCAGAGCCGTGGCTTCCAAGGTTACGACAGCCACGATGACCAACATCAGACCTGCCCTGGCCGACTGATGCAGGAATACCTTGTCTTTCAATTCATTTATTTTCATAGAATCGTCTTTAGCGCCGCCCTGAATTCAGGCATCGGACGACGGGTATCACGTTCAATCATGATAGTCTTCAGGCCGGCATAAGGTCGGATTTCCTCCTCTATTTCCTTTAACGGCCGGTCTGCACCGAAATAGGCTGCGGCAAAAGCCTCCCAAAATCTTGAAGCAGTCACCCCGTCCATGTGGAAAGCCTCCCGGGTATAGTCCTCGCTGTTCAGCCGTCCGGTACTGTAAACCATGCCTAAATCGAAAAAGGGATGGCCGTAGCAGAAATCTCCGAGGTCGATGAAATAGCGCTTCTCACCCGAGAAAATGGCATTTCCGAAATGCAGATCGCCGTGCAGCGCCGTCCGTGAGTCGGGAGTGTCGATGATGAAACGGACCAGTTTGTCTTTTTCTGTCGTGGTAAAAAAGGGGTTGTCAGCCAACATCCGACAATAGCGATCTTTGACAGACTCGAACTGTTGCGTATCAAGTTGGATGCTATGAAGTTCACGGCACATGGAGGCAAATTCCGCCGCGTACTCTGCCACCAGAGCCGGGTCATCACCGACAGCCCTGGCATACGATTTTTTGTCGGGAATACGGCGAAAACGTATACCATACCGCCCGTCGGCCGTCACGACATAGTCACCCGGTTCAGGAGTGGCGATCCCGGCTTGGAAAACCTTTCTGGCAGTCAGCATCTCATCGAGCGGTTGCCGGATTTTGCCCGGAAGATACAATTTGAGCATGACATCCGGCCTGGCACGATGATGGTAACTCTCGCCGTTGGAGCCTCCCCCGGCATACTCATAGTCGTTGATGTCTATCCGAATCGGGTCCATTTTTCATTTATTGTGCAAACACCTGGTCAATCAGGCGCTGGAATTCACGGAAGGCAAAAGTATCCTCAAGTTCACGCAAGGAATCGGCCAGACCGCGATAATGCCACTCATGGTCGGACTTGTTCTTGACGTGGAAAATCTGCCACAAGGCATCCCCTTGACAGGCATGGTCACGGGCGATGGCCCGCATATTGGAGAGTTTGTCGCCCAAGGCAACCATTTTAGCCTCATGCGAGACGGCGGCCAGACGCTCAATGGCTGCCCGCTTACGGTCATGCCAGCTGTCCTCTTCACTCACACCGGACTCGAAAGTGTCGCTTTCGGCGGCAACCAGTGAGGCAATTCTCTCACCGAAAGCCTGCTCCAACTCCTCTTTCGTCACGGAGGTGTCTTCAATGACATCATGCAGGGCCGCCGCCGCCAGCAGTTCCTGGTCTGCCGTCATGGTCGCGACAATCTCTACTGCCTCCAGCGGATGTACAATATAAGGGAAGCCTTTGCCCCGCCGCTCTGTTCCGGCATGGGCATGGACGGCAAAAACAATCGCCCGGTCCAGCAGTTCCGTATTCAAAGGTCTATTTGCCACTTTTTCTGATATAGTTGATAATACAATCGGCCGCATCATCCTCCGTCAGATGATCCATGTTCAACACAAGATCGTAGTTTCTGGCGTCATAGCGGCTTCGGCCGGCATAATACTTCGTATAAGTTTCCCTGTCTTTGTCCACTTTCCGGATCAGTGTGACGGCCTCGTCCCGGGTAACAGGCTGCCGTCCGCAGATCCGGGCAACACGGTTGTCCTCCGAAGCCCGGATAAAGACAGAAATCATGTTCGGATGGTCTTTCAGGACAAAGAAACCAGCCCGGCCCGTAATCACGCAAGACTCTGTATAAGCGATATCTCTCAGGATTTTCGACTCTATGCTGAATATCTCGGAGGTCGTAATCTCCCCGGGATGGACATGTTTGTAGTCGAAAGCGGGAGCAGGGACTACGGCCTGACACAGTTCCGTCCACCAATTCTGTCTGCGCGCCTTGATTCTCTCTATTTCCTCCATCGTCAGGTGAAAATGAGAGATCAAACCTTCCAGAACAGCCTTGTCGTAATGTCTGACACCTAGTTTTTCACTGAGAATCCGTCCCACGGTACGACCGCCGGAGCCCATTTCCCGGTTGAGTGTGATGAGGAAGTTCTTGTCAGTATTCATATCGATGTGGTTTAATCAGCAACATGCATAAAAGAGAGAGCCTTGGACTGTTCGAACAGGAACTCGGCCATCTCGCTGTTCATTTCCGAGGGCCCGTTGAGCAGATCCAGCATATACTTCAACCCGGCCTTGCCTCCGTCGGAACGCAAAACAAAGGCCGTACACAGATGCTGGGGCCCGATCGACGAGGAAATGATATCCAGATCGGTAAGACCTATCTGATAACAGGCGATCTGATAGGCCGGCTCCGAATAGTTTTTGATAATGGTCGCAATATCGCCCAGTGTTTTGCAGCCAAGCCCTTTGAAGACAGGCAGGAAATTCATTAGGGAGACTTCCTGGATTTCGGCCTGGTTGACTGCTGCGATGCGACGGTTCAGCGCACCGAAGGGGTCCAAGGCCAGATAGTTGCGGAAAGAGTCTCCGTCGAGTTGCACTTCCTCCAGATTGCCGGAAGCGACCAGAGCCTGTACACGGCGACGGTAGTCTGTCAGCTCTGTACGGATGCGGCTGAACTGTTCATCGGCCAGTTCCAGCATACCGGCCAGACGGTTCATGTTGCGAAGATACTCCCGCGGCACTTCGACTCCGGACTTATATCCCGTGTCGTGGTAAAGATTGGCCCAGGCATGCTGCAAAACGGTCCGCATCTGTACCTCGAAGCGGTAAGGCCGACCGGGAAGACGGCAGATATAATGGAGAGACATGTAGCCGAAAGAATCGATTTCGTGGACTTTGCGCTTGTCAACCGAGTTATCCCAGTCAATCTCGAATAAGCGCTCGACGGCAGAGGCGACCTTATCCACATCATCTATATAGAACGTGATGACACGCACACCGACGATATCGGTAATGTCGGCCAAAGAGGCATACTTTCCTCCTTTGAGTTCAAGTTTGCCGGTCAAGGAGGCTTCGGTCTTTACACGAGCCTCCATTGAAGCGACAATGATACCGGCCTTGTCCAACGCCTGGCGAAGCCGATCAAGGATATCAGTCCTGCTTTGTTCAAAACCGGGCAGCGACTGGCGGTATTCTTCCAGGATTTCTTCACAATGGGGATCCAATACTTTCGACATGCCTTCTCTCAATTGAATTGACAAAGGTAATGTTTTTACTCAAAAAGACACATTTTCATCAGTTTTTTTGCCTGCCCTGTCGCAAAAGGGTATTTTTGCCGACGGAACACCTTCACACAAGAGGACAATGAATCTCTGGCCGATATACCACGACGGACTGCCCGGTTTTATCCGGGATATGGCAGCGACTGCCCCCATGCAGCGGCTGAAACAGATCGGGATGAACTGCGGCTGCGAATATACGTCCTTTGAACGTTTTGCCGGGCTGGAGCCCTATTCCCGCTTTGACCACAGCATCGGCTGCGCTTTGATCGTGTGGCATTTTACCAAGGACCGACGGCAAAGTGCCGCCGCGCTGCTGCATGACATCGCCACCCCTGTCTTTGCCCACGTCATCGATTTTCTCAATGGAGACCACGAACGACAGGAATCCACGGAACAGGCCACCGGACAGATAATAGCACAATCGGACGAACTCAGTAAAGTGCTCGCCAGATACGGCCTCACCGTTGACGATGTCGCCGACTATCACCGCTATCCCGTTGCCGACAATGACACCCCCCGACTTTCCTCCGACCGGCTTGAATACTCGCTGGGCAATGTCGTCAACTACAGACTCGCTCCGAAAGAGGAAGCCTCGCAATGGTACAGCCGACTGAAGGTCGGGAAGAACGAGGCAGACTCTGACGAGCTGATGTTCACGGACGCCTCTACGGCCCTTGCTTTTGCCCGGGCCGCCCTGAAAGCCTCCCGCATCTATGTAGCCGATGAAGACCGCTTCGCCATGCAAATGCTGGCTGAGCTGCTTGACAGGCACATCAATAGAAAAGTACTGTCTGTTGAAGATCTTTATACGACCGAACCCGAGGTGATCGGACTGCTGAATCGCGATGCTGAAGCCTCCGCCGATTGGCGGCGCTTCTGTGCCTACCGCCGCATGGTTCCGGCAGGGTCACGGCCCCAGGCCCGTATCATCCCCGCTAAAAAGAGGTATGTCAACCCCTACATAGAAAACAAAGGAAGACTGTCCGAGGTGTCTGCTACTTTTGCACAGGCGCTGGACAGCTTCCTTGCTCTTTCCTTCGAAAAGGCCGTCTGCGGCGAATAGTACCTTACAACAGCTTTTCGATGTCCCTTTCGATTGCTTCCGGAGCCACGGTAGGCTCAAAACGGGCCACGACCTTACCCTTACGGTCAATCAGGAATTTGGTGAAATTCCATTTGATGTCCGGATTTGAAGCATAGGCGGCATCCTTTTTCGAGAGCATCTGGTCCATAAATTCAGCCGTCTGGCCGGATCCGAAACCTTCAAAAGGCTTTTGCCCGTACATCCAGACAAACAGCGGATGAGCCTCAGGGCCGTTCACATCAATCTTGGCCATCAGAGGAAAAGTCACGCCATGGTTAAGGCGGCAGAATTCGGCTATCTCTTCGTTGGAGCCGGGTTCCTGATGGCCGAACTGGTCACAGGGAAATCCAATGACAACCAGTCCCCTCTCTTTATACTTCTGATACAGGGCTTCCAGGCCATCGTACTGAGGGGTAAAGCCGCACTTCGACGCGGTATTGACAATAAGCAGTACCTGCCCGTCATACCGGGCAAAATCCACTTCTGCACCCTTATTGGAAAGGGCCTTGAAATCATATACTTTTTTCATGTCTCTATGATTGCAGGCGACAACCGTCATCAACAAGGCAACAGCGGCCGTCACGATGTTCAGTCTCATTTTTCTGTCGGGGTAAAAAAGAGAGAAATTGCACAAGGCAACTTCTCTCTTGTAAGAATAAAACCACAAAGGGATATTAGAAACGATAACGTACACCCAGGGCGAAGCTGCTGGCTGCAAAACCACCGTCCAGGAAATAGAAGGTAGGTCTCCAGTCGAGTGACAGGGTCAGAGGAATCTGGAAGTTGTACTCCATACCCAGCATACCGGCGATACCCAGATCCAATCCGGACTGAGTCTGGTCGGCATCGTCCTTATAGTTATAGAAGCCGACAGTGGCACCAGGACCGGCGTAGAAGTTGAAGTCACCCTCGCTGGCGAAAATGAAGTTGTAGATACCAGTGGCATAGAAACCATGGTTGAAGAAGATACCGCCGTCAACTTCAAGGAAGTTCTCACCCATCATATGCTGATAGGAAACTTCGGTGCTCGGACCGATACGAAGACCGATAGCACGGGGCTGAGCCATCATGACGGCAGTCAGGCCGAAAACGGCCACAAGGACAAGTAATGCTTTTTTCATAACAATACAATTAAAGTAAAACACTCATTCGTAAACATTTCTCCGTTTTCAATCCGACAACGCAGACCATATGCACGGAGCCATGCCGATAATCGCCGTAAAGTTCGAAAGATTTCACGAAAAAAACAAGTGTTTACGGAACATTCTCCTCCAACTTGACATAATTGCATATCATATCGCCCTGACTGTCCAGTTCTCCGAAATAATCAGCATAGAGATAGATACTCAGTTCTCCGCTGCGGCCACTGACAGGAGACAGCCGTATCTGATATGTCCCCGGTGCAGAGACTTCGTAGGCGTACCAATACTCCCAGTCGGTGCCGATAATACTGTACGTATCCTCGACCAGAACGGCCAGTGCCTTGTCGGCATTCTGCGCCACAGTGGGTTTGAAGTCCTCGGTGGCCACACGAACGGCAAAGGGGAACAGGGCTGCCGGATAATTGTCGGGAATCTGGAATACCAGCCTGTAAGGATTGTCAGGATCGGTATCCGCCTGAAGAGAGGCCTTGAAGTCGAAGGCCGTGATGGAATAGATACTGATATAGCGGGCCAGTCCGTAGGTCCGATCCTGCAGAAGGATTTTCCCCGATTTCAGATCGTCGGTAATCGGCCGGTACAGATCGATCAGAAGCCGGAAAATCCCTGGTGTCTGACCTGCCTCGATCTCCAGGGCGGCATTGGGGTAGGCAACATATTTGTTCGAAAGCCATGTAACGGAAAAGTTATCTGCGTCGATATCCGGATCGGGAAGACCGTCTTTGAGGAAGCTGAACTCAATGACAGCCCGCTGCTGTTGCTCCGTCTCTTTCTGGAAAATCTGGCTAGTTCCTTTCAGAATGTGGATACTATAGCTGCCGGAACTTATCTGCGGGATGATTTCACGGACAAATACAGTCTGATTGTTGGACGGATTTCCTTCAAGGGCTTCGGCAAAAGTGTTATAGGCAATCGAAGAAGGCAGGTTGCCGATAATGATATTGTACTGATGGTTGCGGTGTATCTGAAACAGGGTATAGTCTTCCTTCATGAGCATGACCTGATGATATTTGACCGTCTGTCTTGTCTGCAGGCCGTCACTGATTTCATATACCGTTTCCAGGATGACTTTCACCGGGCTTTCCAGGGTGTTTTCGTCCTCAAACAGATACTGGGCTTCCAGGGAAGAGACCAATTCCGATGCGCTGCCGGGATATCGGTCCTGCTGCCGAGGCAAGGTCAGTGGTGCCCCGTAGGAAAAACTGAGCGTCGCTCTGTCGTAAGGAGCGGTCATTCCGGAGGTCAGTCCGTTGCAGACGGCGAATCCGACCGATATGATATGTTCTGTCATACCGCTTACCGTGGCATGATTCCAGTCGGGATCCGGCTCATCCATCGTTATCTTGGCCCGGTCTCGCAACAGACTGACCGTTGGTGGAATATCCTGCCTGAGCCAAGCCGACATTGCTTCAGCTGTCGCCTCACGATGACAGCCCCAATAGATGACATGGGTGTGGGAGACTGTCGAATAGAAGCTGCCGACAAGTTCCGTCTCGCTAAGTCCACGCCAGCCTTCCTGCGGTATCAGGCCGGCATTGGCGATGAAATGGATAACTGCCGTCGACGCTGGGACTGAGCCCGTCAGCAGGCAGTGAAGACTGTCGGACGGCGTCATGTGCACAGCACCAAGCCCGACATAGAGTCCATAACGGTCGAAACAAAGAAGCTGCATGGCATAGATCCCTTCAGCCCCGGAAACAGCACTACGTGTCGATAGCATCGGTGGCACATCTGTTTTCAGCCGAAAGGAGACGCGCTCCAAGGTCAAACCCGGATCTTCTTTTTCATATTCATATGAACAGCCCAAACTATACAAGAGTAAAAAAAGGACTGCTCCCAAACGTGTTATCTTCATTTTATCAGTCTTTTTCATTAAGCAGCGCCACTTCTGAAGCACTCAGATCCCTGACACAGCGAATGTATCCGCTAGAGGCATCCGCAGCAGGATCCGTATGATTTGTCCTGGAGACGCAGCGTCCCTCCAGTGTCCAATAATGACTGCCTGAGAGGACCTCGTCAATGGCATCGGACGAATACTGGTAACTCATGATGATACCGATTTCTTCACGGGTCGGCAACCTCCAGCCGTCAAAGACCCGGCCGTCGGCCGTCACTTCCTTGTATGTGGCACTATGAGACGCTGCATCCTGTCCGTTGGAACAGATTTGCGTGGCACCGAGCTGCGAAGCAATCATAAAAGCAGGTGATACGAGATGATCTTGCGACTGATGGCCGGCATCAAGAGTTACACGTCCGACAGTGTAGTCGTCAGAAGTGCTGGTAATCTGGACAACGTACATCCGGTTGTTGGATATTCCGGTGATTCTCTGTCCCCGGGTCGCTGTGTACCGCCATCCGCTCCGACTTTCCTGAATATAGTAGATACCGCCGTTATAATAAACTTTAGCCGGGAATATGGAATTGCTCACCGTACGGGCAGGGTAATGGGCCGTCTGGTCTGTGTCCCAGTTGACCCAGCCGGAAGTGGTCAGACTTGACCAGAGTCCCTCCAGGTTCTGGATATGGTCGAGCGGATAATGACGGATCAGGATATCTTCAAATATCGAAGGATTGTCTGCCAGACTGGCTCGAAAACGGATATATTTGACCGTATTGTTGGCCAGCGCGACCGATGTGACGTCAATGGTTCCGTTTCTGTCGCCTGAGACACTGACGGTGACGGGCGAAAGAGCAGAAGCATTGACCCGGGTGTCCGTTTTATCGTAATAATAGACCTCCGGGGCACTGCAGACCACCTGTCCCGATGCCCAGAAGTTCAGACTGCGGGTCCGCGGCTGGAAACTCCCGGAAAGCACTTTTTCACGCAGTTCGTCCGTAGTCGGATCCACCATCAGGTACTCAATTTCCCGCCCCACGACATCGACATTGTCCACAATGCTGTCGTATGACCAGGGCAGGACCTGACAGTGCAGCCCTACAGACTGGTCTGTGGCCGTTTCCCCGGAACTTCCGAGACTCTGCAGTGTAACCTCTGTACGATAAAAGGTGTTCCTTTCAAGCACATGGAAAGAGCCCGGGCTCAAATCGGTCAGTGGAATCAGATAATAGTTGCTATAAAGCACCACGCTCGTCAGGCTGTCCTCCAGCGGCACGTTAAGGATGATTGCCGTAGGCGGTTCGTCATCGTTCCAGACTCTGGGGTAGCAATAGGTCGTTATCGTTCCTCCGGTTGCAGAATGGGAACTGACATCCATCAAGAGAGGCGTGGTCCGTGTCGGGACAGGCGACAAGGGTAAGGAATCGAACAAAGGGGCGGCGACGGCGTAGTTCATCAGTTTCCATTGTGGCGTACCGTAAATATGATATCCGCTCAGTGCCGAATCGAGAGAGAAGTCAACCTGTATCTTGACAGCCAGCCTGTCAAGCGTAATGTCGATGGTCTGCTCAAGCACGTCTGCCGGTCTCCAGACGGTATGCCCTCCCATGACAAACTGCTTGCTTCGGGTCTTTGCCAGATCGAAGGAGGCCGCCTGAGGATCATACAGACGGTATATATCCGCGTCAGGAGCAGCCGTCATGGCTTCAATTTCGTCCAGTCCGGCGGCATGGAGCAGGCTGTCGTCCGGATTGGCGACAACATACACATCATAGTCAAGACCGACCTGAAATCCAGCCTCTTTCCACTGTGAAGAGAGGAAAAAGACACCTCCGCTCACTGGACTGCCGATCTGATATTTCCGGAAAACCCCGTGTCCAGAGACATAGACATCCAGTCCTCCGGAAAGATCATCCTCTTTCAAGGCAGAAACACCGGGGACAGTAGCCTTGGTCAGACAGGAGCCCTGCACCGTCGGGCGCAGGGATACTTGCCGTTCGGTATTTCCGGCCGGATAATAACAGGCAGAAAGAAAAGCCAGCAACAGACATAGCGGCATGTAATGTTTCCAATTCATATTCTCTTATTTAAACATATCGGGCGTCACATAGTGGAATAGGATGTTTTCCGGATCACCGGGGAGCGAGATGGCATTGAAGGGGAGTCGTACCGGAGCGAGCAGTTCTGTCAGCAGGAACAGATTCAGCCTGACCGACGGGTTTTCCGGATTAGAACCCGCCAAATCAAAAGACTGCTTGGGGACAACGTAAAAAATGACAGAGGAAGGTACCGGGCTCAAGTCCATTTCCACATAATCCATGACACCAGAAAGCACCCCGCCCTCGTCCGTGACGAAGCCGAAATCAGGATTGTCAAGACTAAGCTTCAAAGTAGCTCCCGTCGCGGTCTGGCAACGGGCTGTCAACTGCAGCTTTGGCGCGTACGGCAAACCGGAAGGGGCCGTGCCGTATGCAGACATCAGATAATCGGTACCGTTCTCGGTCAGAATTCTGGTGTGTTCTGCACCAGTCTGGTTGATCAGCGTTGTAGAGTAACCCCACTCCAAATCGTAGCTGCCTCCGTCTGTCCAGTTAGCCACGACAGGGTGAAGATAAAGGCGGTCACGGGCAAAATAGGCATAGACTATCCATTCACGGTTGCGTACAAAACTACCGGCAGCCAGACTGAAAGCAGCCGTTTGAGGCACCGTTCCGGTCGCTTCGGTCGTGTAGATGATACTGCCCCTCAGTTCGCGGTCGGTCTCTTTCAGATAAGTCAAGCCGAAGTCACTGACCGAAGCTGTCGACAGCCGGCGAAGATACTGCTGCACTTCCTCCCCGTCCTCATAGACCAGAGAGGCCGGATTGGCGTATTCATGAACAATATCCGTTGCAGGCGTCAGCCACAGGGAGGCAGGATGGTAACCGTCTGCGGCTGCAATGTTCACTTCGGAGGGATCCGGAATCTGAGATGAAAACACGACCGGTTTTGGAAAAAAGAATTCCCGTCTGGGCACAAGATCGCCCTGCAGGAAAATATGCCTGACCTTAGCTTCCTGTAATCCCTGCGGACGGACAAAAAAGAAATGGAGTTTTGACACTGCCCGCACCAGCGGTATGTCAATGCTACGGGTCGTCTGCCGGCTTGAGGACAGATAATCGTCCGCTCTTATTTCCCTGATCACCCGCGAAACCGGCAGTCCGGACAACGGAACACTGCCGATCATTTCCTCAGGCGAGAAATTCACAAAATAGGCGTTCTCCAAGTCCGCACGCGTGGCCGCAGCCGGCAACTGAAGGTTCACAGACGGGGTATTGGCTGCAACGTAAATATCCAGCTTTCGCTGCAATGACAGAGATGACTGATCGATCGGTATGATCATGGAGACCCGTCCATAGGCATCTGTCAAACGTAACAAGTCGCCGTCCGACAACTCGTCATACCCGATCGGAGACTGTTCGGAGCCGGTATTGAAGACCCAGATTTGGAGCATCTTCAGATCCGACTCCAATACAAGGGGATCGGTATGCACGCCTGCCTTGGTCGAGAGCATCCCGGCTGTACTGAAGCTCAACTTCAGATAGCACCTTTCGTCAGGAACAGGACACAATTCCCCTTCGGAAGAACAACCCGCTCCAAAAAGCAGAAAAAAGGACCATATAACGGCCACTGTTTTTTCAGTGAAGTGTGACATCAGACAAGGATAATACCCAACCGTTGACAACAATGCTGGATGTAATGAAAAGTGTTCCGTCCACGAAAAAGGTCAGGCTGTACATATCCTGACGGTCCAGATATTCCTGATTGCTCCACTGACTGCGATGTTCGGCGATTCCCTGCAGGGAAAGAAGCCATGCGAGATTGATGCGTAGCAGTTCCTTCCCGTCCGACCGGCTGCGGACGACCAGTGCAGGCCTGTCTTCGTACAACAGACGGGAGGTGTTCAAGTCGGCCAGTATGCCAGAAGACACGGTTGGACTGTCAGTTGTGCCCGATGCAATCGTTTCCTGCAGAAAGGGCAGGAAAGTCACTCGCTCGTCCTGAAAGGATTCTCCCCGATAGTCCAGCCAAGTGGCACTGCTCTCTATACGGATGTCAAATTCGTCTGCAGCCGGCAGACGGTCGCCGACATAAGGCAACAGCAGAATCCTGAATCGGTTGGTCAGTTTTTTCATTTCGACATGCACCTGCTGTGTTCCGTTTTCCAGTTTTACCGTACAATATCCGTTGTATAGAGCGGCAATCTCTGTACTGCATACCCCGTCGGGGGCCTCCAGTCTGACCGTCAGGTCGCCGAGTCGGGACAACTGCGGTTCAAGCCGGGCACATCTGAATTCGAGGGAAGAATCGTCGATGCTCTTGTTTCTGCCCATGGCGACAAAAGTATAGGTCCCGGCCTCAAGACTGGGGAGTCTCATGGTATAATCCAAAGGGAACTCCATACTTTTGTCTTGCCATGCGGTCAGAAACATTCCGTCTTCATCGAAAACATAGAGTTCTATATCCTTGACTTCCGACGAAAAAGCATCAGCCTCTTTGACGTTGTACGCATAGCTGAATCGGATGTCCAGATAACAGGCATCCCGATTGTCATATACACAGGAATTTGCCAGGATGGAGAACGAAAGCAGCAAAGCAGCAGATACGCCAAAGAGGAGGTTATTCATGTTATTCAGGTTATTCTCCAAGATGTACAGTCGTCACACTGGCCACCCATTTATTGACCATGAGCTTGACTTTGACATAGAGTTTGTCTTCGTCCACGGGTGTTGTCGGGTCGGGATTGACCGTCGGATTGTCCGGATTCCATCCGCCTGGGATGTCGTCGCCGAAATTGGTCACTTCCGTGACTTCCAGCTGATACCAAGTGTTACGATAGATTCCGTAATTATTATAATTACCGTCCTTGATGAAATAAGTGTAGTACATGGCACCGTCCTCGAAGACATTGATTTTCGTGACGGCTCGGAAAGTGGCTACGTCAGAGGCCAGTAATGCTTCGGCGTCCGACAGGTTCTGCACATCGTCATCAGCACCGCCCGGGAGCGTGTTGCCGAAGACATCGAAGGCATTGGGGTAGGCAGCCTGCAAAGCGGCAAGCGTCAGGAAATGTTCGGAATTGTTGTTGTAACCGAAAAAAGTGGCCGGTGTGCCGCTTCCCGTTGCGTCGAGTGTCACTTTGAACACAACCCCGGTAGTCGTACCCCATACGGGGGTGGCCTCTGCCGCATTTTCCAGCATATAGACCGGGCTGCCTGCTGCAACGATTTTGCCTGTCAGATCGGAGACTGCCACCGAAGCATAAGAAGACCCGACCATGCTGATGTCGGCATAGGTGAACGCAGAGTTGGAGAAACTGCCGTTGATAAAACCATAGCGATCGGTACTCGGGGTCTGCAGATTCTGCTTGGCCAGATCCGACCATTGCTGCTGGATATGGACCGTCAGAGCCGCACTCACGGGCAGGATGCCGTCCACCTGGGCCGTGGCGCTGGAAAAGACACCGCTCCGGATGTTGTTACCGACGGTCATCGTGGCCGATTCCGACATAGTCAGTTTGGCCGTCAGACGATCCAGGTATACAGTTTCGGAAACAGCCGGGTTCGTTGTAGTATTGTTGGCCGTGGTCAGGGTAACCGTGGGTACACTGTTGCCGGTCAGGCTGGCGTCGTTCTGGCTGAACATTCGAAAGGAATTGTCGTTAGCCGCCGTGTTGGAGGCGTTTTGCACACCATTCAGGGGCTTGGCGGCAAAAGTCTGCGTCACAGCTCCGTTCCAGGGGTCATTCACGCTATAGCCGAACGGATCCGTACTGGAGCCGGCATAGGCATACACATCGTAGGTACCCGGAACAGCCGTTGTCTCAAGGACAGAGGTTTCATAGCCGTCGTCATAGCCGCCATGCGCAATACGGTTCAGGGAACCGACACTCAAGACCGCCTTCACCGTGCCGCTCTGGACCAGATAGACCACAGCTTCAGAGACGCTGCTTTCTGCCACGGTACCGTCAAGTTTGGTACCCGAATTGTCCGTCTTGGTCGTCGGAGAAGCCACACCGAACTGGACAGTCAGATAGGACTTCTGATAACTGTCGTTTTTCAACTCTTCCTGTCCCCTGGTACAGGCGACCAGTGCCAATGTGCACAGGCCGGTCAAAAGAAATTTCGTTCTTTTCATTGTTGGTTATTTATTGATTAATTGAGAAATAGCATTTTTATTATCTATTGCGGCAGCAAGGCCCAGTGCTGCCGCCTGGCCGAAGAGCCTGTCGGCTGTCTGGTAATCGCCCGAGAACCAAGCCAGGACGGCTCTTGCATTCATGGCCTGCGGACCGTTCCCGGCCTTGAGAAGTAGCTGGCGGGCCCTTTCGTAATTGCCCGCCGATATGGAAGCATTAGCTACATTCAGGCAGGCAGCAGCATCCTGCGGATAAAACCGAAGCACCGTTTCCCAGATTTCGTCGAACAAGGAAGAAGCCTCCTCGCAGGCCGCCGCAGCTGTATAAAGCTCATTGAGCGACAGATTTTCCGGCTTTTCCCTGAAAACACGCAACAGTTCGTCTGTATCTGTATAGGAACGCACTACATAGTCGATTTGGTAATCCGTATGACGTAGCCGCGGATAGCAGTCTCTGTAGAGGACTCGGTATTCCGAAGGATAGTTTCGCTTGAGATAATATTCCTTGTTATCCGGACTGCGGGGGCTGTCGATAATCTCCAGTATCTCTTTTTTATTTGTCAGACGGCTCTCGACGACAAAGGCTCTCAGTCCGGCCCAGTCTTCTGCTTCGTAGTCTGTTACGAACAACTCCGGCGAAAGTCCGAACCGTAGCTGTAAATAATGTTTCAGTGACAGCGTGCGGTTTTCGGCCAACATGGCATTGTGCGACCAAGAAGATTCCGGGGAAGCATAGCCCTTTAGCTTTATCGTCTTGATCTCTACGTCCTTGTCATTCTTCACAGACTCCAGCGTCCGTCGGATGGCAGCCAGTTCTGCCATATTATTCTGATAATCTTCGATGATTTCCCAACGGTTGACAGGGAAACCCACATAGGCCGTGCCACTCAGCGAACGTGTTTTGACAGTCCTATCCGGGCTGATGTCCGGCTTAAGCCAGGCATAACGGGGCAAGAAGACCGAAGGCGAGGAGACCTCGTCCGTAGTCAGCGTGATTAGCGATAACAGAGACAGACTGCCGTCTATTAACTTGCGGCAACAGCTGACCCGACTGTCCGACAAAAAAAGCTCTGCTCCGTCCATCCACTTTTCATAAGGAACTGTAGCTGCATAAGGTATCACCTGACGTGTCCCGGTATGTCGTTGATAGACCTCCGCTGCCGGATTGCCTCCATTGCGAAGGAACCACAGATACTGACGGCGACTCATCAACCGCACAGAGGGCAACTCCAGATGCCGGTCTGCAGCCTGCAGCACCGGAGTCAGCACCACCGAAGCATTACGGCCGATTTTCAGTTCCGAGACATCCATCATCATGGAAATGCCCAGTCCGCTTCCCTGCTGTTCATACATCACGCCATCCACGCTCACGCCTGCTGCCGCCTCTTGGGCCGGTAGCAGACGGAGTGCGGAAAGCAACATCAGAAAATAAAAACTAAACACTGTCTTTTTTCTCATTCTCAGAACACATATATAAAGCCAAGTGTCAGTTTGGAGACACCCAGGTAGTGATAAGGCCTGTCTGCTTCTGTTTTCTGTGCACAGACATGGCAACCGTAGCGATTGTATCTGGAGTAGTTATATCCCCATCCGGCCTCAGCCTCTACACTTAAATGTCGCGAAAGCAGCCATTGGTGGCCCAGTCCGACACCGCCGCCGATAAACCAGCCCTCGTAACGGCTGTCCTCCAACGATGGAAAAGGCAGGTGACCGATATTAAAAGCACCGCCCTGTACGTGAGCGGCGAGAAACCATCCATTGAACTTCTGACACGGCCAATAGCGCAATTCAGGCTGTAACATCCAGTGTTTCCATTTTCGGTTATGCTTCAGGGTCCATGGGTTGTAAGATCCGGAGATTTCTGCCGTCCATTGGTTGGAGAGGGATTTTTCCAGACCCATATTGAAACAAAGAGCAGTGCCTTTAAGCAGATTTGTCTTCATGGCATATTCCTGTGATTGGCAGGGGAGACAGAAAAGCAGCATAATCAACATCAACCACTTGGGGCTCTTCATTGGCATTGGGTTTGTCGTTATTTCGGGCACAAAGGTAGAGCCGGGCTGCAGTCCGGGCAACAAATCCCGACAATCCTTTGTGTTATCTTTCGTGAGACACAAAAGGGTGAAAAAAGGTGCGCCTTTTTGTGGTTACGATTATTTCGCTTAGCTTTGTGCAGAATTCAAACCTTAGATTTACAATGCCATGGCCCTGACCATTCATGATTTCTTCAACCCGGACAACATTGTCACCAGACTGGACGAAAAGCTCTACGACAACGCTGATATTTATATCGAGACTGCCCGGGCTTTTGCACGCAGTACCTACCAGCCCGTTTTCATTGTTGATTTCTACAGACAGAACTTTCTCTACACTTCCGGGAACCTTCGGCACCTGTGCGGTATCAATGCCGAACAACTCCACATAAACGACAATAATTTGTATTTTGACCACGTCCCCCCCGACGAAGAGACAATGCTGAAGGAGATTATCGAGAAAGCCTTCGAGCTCTTGAACACCTTTCCCGTTGAAGAAAGAACCGAATGGATTCTGTCCTATTATTTCCACTTGCAATACAGCATCCGCAAGCGGCTTGTATTCCACAAAATCACACCACTCAGCCTGTCGCCGGACGGAAAAGTCTGGCTGGCCCTCTGCACCTTTTCCATGTCATCACGCAAAGAAGCAGGGTACCCAAGTATGAGAAAATATAAGCAACAGGAGTATTTTCACTATTCCCTGAAAAAACATGTATGGTATTTCCGGGAAGGTCTTACCCTGACAGAAATGGAACATGACATCCTGCTGCTTTCGTCCCAGGGATATACCATGAAAGAAATCGCTGCTACCCTCTACAAATCCGAAGACACCATCAAATCATACAAAAGGCAGCTTTTCCCGAAACTGGGTGTAAAGAACATCACCGAAGCCGTCTTCGCGGCCATCAACAGCGACTTGCTTCATTGATAACGGAGACAAAGGCATCGGCCGGCCGACGCATGGTTCTTGTCTTCTTTACTACTTGCCCTGAACATTCCGGGCCACTCCCATGCGGGCCTCCACCACATTGATAATGTAGTCGCCGGTCTTTTCACACTCGTTGACCAGATCCATATAGACCGTACTGCTCTGATAGCCGTAACTGTGGTTATCGAGGTCTTGGATATTCTTTTCCTTCAATTCATTACGACATTCATTGATGGCCTTTTCGGCGGCTTCAGAATCATCAATGTCATATTCCTCACGACGGCCCGACAACAACATATTCATATGCGTCGCAGCCTCATTGACCAGACTGAGTATCCGACTGAAGCCAGCTTCCTGATCGGAGGTAAAGACGGCATCGTTCTCACGTTTGCGCTTAAGGATACGGGCCAGATTGAAGCAGCCGTCACCGATGCTTTCCAACTCTCCGATCTGACGCAACATGGAACGGATTTTTCCCTTGGAATCGTCGCTGAGGTGAGCATCGCCGACCTGCCCCAGATAACGGCCGATTTCATTCTCCATATTATCGCTGATATCCTCATATTTGGCTATTCTGTCGAACAGTTTCTGGAAAGCGGTGTCCTCCTGAATGTCCTTCAGTTCGTCCACCATACCTATCATCCGCTGCATACGTTCGCCGAATACGGCAATTTCCTTCTGAGCCTGCAAAATGGAAATTTCCGGGGTCTTCATCAGACCGCCGCGAATAAACTTCAGACGAACCTCTTCATCGTCCTCTCCCTTCTTGGGACGTATCAGATGACACACCAGTTTTTCGATCTGCGGTATGAACCATATCAGAATGGCGGTATTGGTAACATTGAATGCCGTATGGAAAGTAGCCAAGGCAAAGGAAAGCTGAACCGGGCTCTGATGCTCTGCCGCCGGATCCATTCCCACAATGTGGCAGATCATTCTGACAAAGGGATAAAACAGGCAGAGTATCCACAGCACGCCGAAGACATTGAACAGCAGGTGGGCAAGAGCGGCCCGTCGGGCCTGGGTGTTGGCCGACATGGCTGCGATGTTGGCGGTGAGGGTTGTACCGATATTTTCCCCCATGACCAAGGCTATGCCCTGATAAATGGTAATCACTCCTGTCGAGCAGAGTACCATGGTAATGGCCATCAAGGCCGCCGAGGACTGCACGGCGAAAGTCAGCACCGTGCCGATCAACAGGAACAGCAGCACGGTCAGATAGTTACCCGAATCGAAAGAGGCGAAGAAATCGACCACTGCCTGATTATGGGCAAGATCCATTTCCCGGCCGGTAGCACTGAGCAGCCCCAAGGCAAACAGCAGGAAGGACAAGCCGAATAGGAAATCGCCGAAATAACGGTGTTTACCGGTTTGAATCAGGACAATACCAATAAGAAAAGCTCCCCAGACCAGATTGGTGATATTAAAAGAAAAGCCCGCCGACATAATCCAGGCGGACAGTGTGGTGCCGATATTGGCTCCCATGATGACCGATATGGCTTGTGACAGCGTCAACAAAGCTGCATTGACAAAAGATACCGTCATGACGGTCGTTGCAGCGGATGACTGTACTGCGACCGTCACCAGAGCTCCTGTCGTCACTCCGGAAAAGCGGTTGGTCGTCATGGCTCCGAGCAGATGCCTGAGCTGTGGTCCAGCCATTTTCTGCAGGGCTTCGCTCATTACTTTCATTCCGTAAATCAACAGGGCGATGGAACCCAGCAGTTTCAAAGCTATCAGCATATTATATTCTTTTAAAGTCGCCGGGCGGCCGGCGCGCCCTTGCTTGAGGGCAAAGGTATAAAATAATTTGCATAAACCGCGGCAAATAGCTACTTTTGTTCCACTCGAACATATCATAGACCCATGACCTCGACCCGTTGTCTGTCATTTCTGACTCTGCCGGCGTTTATATTGTCACTCAACCTGTTTCTGTCCTGCAACCGCCGACATGAAATGCCCGGAGAGGAAATCACCGAACACAATATGTCCCTGTATCTCGACGAAAGCGGACAGCTCTACAACAGTTCCTTCGACAACTGGTGCCGTATAGACAAGGTCTGGTATGCTTTCGGTGCCGAGGCCGATGAGGGGCAGCGGATCTGGGATTCGGGCAACAACGGGACCATCACGATGGGAGAAAACAATGTCGTCGAAGAAAAAGATTTTCTGGCTGTCCCGGGTCAGGGTAAATCGGCAGCCCGGCTACAGACCCGCTTTGTTGGAGTGCTCGGCATCGGCAGACTTGCCGCCGGCAGTCTGTTCACCGGACGGTTCCTGCGCACCATCGGCACTTCCGGGGCCGAACTGTCATGGGGACTGCCCTATTGTTACCGCCCGGTATCCCTCGGCGGATACTACTGTTACAAAACCCGCAGCATCGACCGTACCGACAAGGCGCACAAATATCTCAAGGGAGAGCCCGACACGGCAACAATCCAGGTAGTGCTGGCCGACTGGGAAGGACCCTTTACCATCAACAACGCCAAAGACATCAAAGTCGATCCTGAGAACGATCCCTGCATCATCGGACACGCCCTTTTGGAGATAGCCGGAAACATGGATGAATACGTTGCATTCGACCTGCCGATCGAGTATCGTGACGAGCGACAGCCCCGCTATCTGGTCATTGCCGCATCTTCGAGCAAATACGGAGACTATTTCACCGGGGGCACGGGAGCCACTCTGTGGATCGATGAATTCAGCCTGAAGTACTGAGAAAGGACGTTACCGACGCCGGCCGTTGGCAATGGAGATGTAGTACAGCAGCGTGGCCAGTGAACTGACCGCCGCAATGACATAGGTATAGGCCGCCCATTTCAGGGCATCCACCGACATCGGACGAGTTTTTTCCGTGGTAATGCCGGCCGACTGGAGCCATTTCACAGCCCGACGGCTGGCATCAATTTCGACCGGCAGCGTCACAAAACTGAACAGAGTGGTCATGGCAAAAAGGGCAATGCCAAACCACATCAGCGAAGGAAACACATTGATGAAGACAACACCGGCCAATAACACCCAAGACACGATATTGCTCGAAAAACTCACCACCGGCACCAGAGCCGAACGCAGCCGCAAAGGTGCATATCCCTGCGCATGCTGCACGACATGTCCGCACTCATGAGCGGCCACAGCGGCTGCGGCCACCGAGCGTCCCTGGTAGACATCCCGGCTGAGATTGACCGTTCTGGTTGTCGGGTTGTAATGGTCGGTCAGCGTCCCTTCAATGGAGACAATGGACACATCGTGTATGCCGTGCGCCTGCAGCATGAGCCGGGCGACCTCTGCCCCGCTACGGTCCAAAGGCACATTGGAATATTTTCTAAAACGACTGGTCAGGCGGCTCTGTATCAGCATGCTCAAGACCATGACCACAATCATGAGTATCCAAATAGATGTCGTAGACATAAGAGTAACGATAAAAAAAGATTGATACGATTTGTCCGTACAAAAGTAGGATTTTCTGCGGAAGGGTAAAAGAAAAAGTGTACATTTGCCCAGGTAATCCATAAAACCATCACTATGCTGAAGAAAACCATTTTTTTCGTATTGACTGCCAGCCTGCTGTGCAGCTGTGCCGTCACGCGCACAGCCCGTCCTCTGGATCACGACGAGGCGATGATTTCATTTATGTCTCCCGGCAGCGAGAGAGTCAGAGTCCTCATTGACAACCAGCTCTACGATCGGCGGACAGTCCGTGTCAGCAAATACTACAGCAATCCGTTTTTCAAGCGGACCACCAAGAATTCCGTCAATGTCGGCCCGGGCGTGCATGACGTCAGGGTTTACAACAACAATGGGAATGCCGTCTATCAGGAGGGTGTAGTTATCATCAACAACGAAAACAAGACGGTGAATATCTACAACCAGCAGCAGACCAACGACCCGCAGACGGGCAAATACGCCAATCCTCAACCAAGTGGCGGACAAGTCAGATCCACTGGCGGACAGTCGGCTGCCACGGTCAACGACGTACGCGGCGCTTCCTCGCAGACCAGCTCGAAGGCCACGACCACCACAGGTTCGAGCAGCCGGGCCACCGGCAGCAACACTCCCGCTGCCTCCGTTTCTCAGCCCCAGCCTGCTCAGCAGAAGGCCACCACCTCCACTGGAACCTCGTCAGGAACCTCCTCACGTTCCACGACGGCCTCTGGCAGCAACTCTTCAAGCACGTCATCGCGAGCCACGACAACTGCCGGCAGCAGCACGAGCAGCGGCCGCAGCAGCAGTAACACGCAGACCGCCACGGAAACGTCCCGTCGGGCCAGCAGCACCACCTCGACAAATGCCGCAACCGGGACAAGCAACAGCAACACCCAGCAGCGAGGCACCACTTCGACGGGCAGGGGCAACTAAAATTTGGCTATAGTTCATACTGAAAGGCCGTCCATCTGTCATGGACGACCTTTTTTTATTCTGGAGGAACATTTGCGTAACAAAATAGAAAACACTACTTTTGCGGCCCAAAAAACGAACAATCCAGAAAAATGAAAAGCATCTACAAACCTTCTCTTTTCCAAATATTTAAAAACAAAAAATACAGCAAAGAGACCCTACTGAAAGATCTTACCGCCGGCCTGATTGTCGGCATTTTAGCCCTGCCGCTGGCCATCGCTTTTGGTATAGCCAGCGGAGTCAGTCCGCAGCAAGGCCTCATCACAGCCATCATCGCCGGGCTGCTCATCTCGCTGCTCGGCGGCACCCGATTCCTGATAGGCGGTCCGACCGGAGCCTTTATCATTATCATTGTCGGCATCATCAGTCAATACGGCATTTCCGGACTGACAGTCGCCACCATTATGGCCGGTGTCATCCTCATTGTCATGGGTTTGTGCCGCCTGGGAGTCGTCTTCAAATTCATGCCCTATCCTATTGTGGTGGGATTCACCTCTGGCATTGCACTTACCCTGCTCACCACGCAGATAAAGGACTTTTTCGGCATGAGTATCGATGTCCCCAGCGGTTTTATTGCCCAGTGGGGATGTTATCTGACCCATCTTTCAGCCATTAACTGGACAGAGCTGGCAGCCAGCCTGACGGCACTGCTGATTCTGGTTTTTTGGGGCCGCATCACCAAAAAAATACCCGGCTCGCTCATTGCCTTGGTGGTCTGTACCCTGGCCTCGGTGATGCTCAATAGATTTGCCGGCATTCAGTTGGCCACGATCGGGAGCAAATTCCCCGAAATGGGGGGAAGCATGTCACTGCCACGGCCGGAAATCCCGGTGGTGAGTTTTGAGACACTGAGGACGCTGATCACTCCGGCCTTCACCATCGCCCTGCTGGCTGCTATCGAATCCTTGCTGGCCGCCACCGTCACCGACGGTGTCACCGGGCATCGCCACGATTCCAATACCGAACTCATCGGCGAAGGCATCGCCAATATCATCACACCGATTTTCGGCGGGATTCCAGCCACCGGAGCCATCGCCCGCACCATGGCCAACATCAATAACGGAGGTAAAACACCGGTAGCGGGGATAGTACATGCCGTCACGCTGCTGCTTATCTACCTTTTCCTGATGCCCTATGCCGTTTATGTTCCTCTGGGTTGCCTGGCCGCTATCCTGGTCATGGTTGCCTACAACATGAGCGAATGGCGAACCTTCCGCTATCTGCTCAAAGGCGACCGGCAGAGCGTGGCCGTCCTGCTGGTCACTTTTTTCCTGACCGTAGTCTTCGACCTGACCGTGGCCATCGAATTCGGCGTGCTGCTGGCCGTCATCCTGTTTGTGACCCGCGTCATGCAGACCTCGGGCATCGAAGTGCTGGATGCCGACAAGGTGGCCGCCTCGGAAAATCTGGAGCCCAACCCCGAAGATACCGAATTCCTGGACATTCCTCGCGGAGTAGAAGTCTATGAAATCAACGGTCCGTTTTTCTTCGGGCTGGCCAGCAAGTTTGAAGAATTCGAATCTCGCTACAAGAAAGACAATAAAGTCCGTATCATCCGTATGCGCAAAGTGCCTTTCATCGATGCCACCGGGGTGAACAACCTGCGCAGCCTGTGCGAACGCACCAGCCGGCGCGGCATCCGTATCATCCTCTCCGGAGTCCAGCCCGATGTCCGCCGTACACTGCATCAGTTCGGCCTGGACCAGGTTATCGGCGAGGAGTACATCCTGCCGCATATCGTTCCGGCCCTGGCCAAAGCCCGCGAGGTGCTGGAAAATACCAACAAATAGGGAATCTTCACTCTTGCCATTGAGAAAGTTCCGATGTAACTTGCGGGCTCAAAGCAAAGAAAATGCCTTCTCCCGAAAAAGATCCGCTACTCGGCCTGATAGAGCGGCACGGCATCCGCCCGACAGCCAACCGGCTACTGATTGCCCGTGCCCTGGCCAACCAGTCGCGTCCGCTGTCGATGAACGAACTGGAACTCACCCTAGAGACCATCGACAAATCGGTCATATCCAGGACACTGGCCCTTTTCCGTGAGCAGCACTTGGTTCACGTGCTCGAAGACGGCAGCGACAGCCTGCGCTACGAGCTCTGCCACAGCTGTCACGAGGACCGCGATGACGACATGCATGTCCATTTTCATTGCCAAGGCTGCGGACGCACCTTCTGCCTCGAAGAACTGCCTCTGCCGCCGATTACCTTGCCCGAAGGCTACCAGCCCCATACAGCCAACTACATGGTCAAAGGCCTCTGCCCCGACTGCCGGAAATAAAATACTATCTGGTAAACTCTATCAGTGCACTTTGCCCTCTACTTTCCAAAGACAGCCCGACAATAAAGCCGTTTTCACTCTCATAGACGGTGGGAACAAGGACATCGCCCAGTCTGGCCGCCACACGATACTCCACCCTCATGTCCTTGACGACGAAATCCTCTGGCAACAGTTCCATGGCCATACGGACATAATTGGCATTGTTGACATGACGGTTGTAGTCGATATCTGCACGCAAGACCGTAACAGGGGCGCAGACCAGGCCATCGCTTTTTGGCAGGACGATACGGCGGTCGCGGTAATTCATCTCCAGCTGCGGCTCGATGAGCATGGAAGAGATCGCCGCCGCACCAACAGCCTTGAGCCGGCCGCTGTCCCTGTCGACAAAAGCGCCGGTGCTCCAGGTCCGATAACAGGGGTTTCCCTGACTGTCGTAGATAAAGGTGTTACGGAATCCGTACATGGGCTTCATGCCGTACACGGAGGTTGTTACCGTCAGCTGTTCTTTGTAACAGGGCACACGCAGTATCTCCACCTGGCGCGAAGCCAGGAGCTGGGCCATGTGCTCACGTTCGAAGTATGATTTTATTCCAGGTTGAGAGTCTATCCACATTTCCGAGCAGTCCTGCATCATCTGCAGGGCGGAGTAAAGCTTGAGCCGACCCTGGCTGTCGCAGGTGCTGGTGGTGACTTGGCAGTTTAGGCTATACATTTTCCGAGTGTTTTTTCCGGAGGGCAAAGATGCCTGTTTTTTCCCGAACAGCCAAAGTGTTTTTGCAACCCGGTTGCATAAAGAACGGTATATTTTTGCTGCGAAATAAGAAACAACCGATATGAGCGACCACCATCACAAAGAGCAGGAAAACGGGCAGGAACACTGTCATTGTCACCACGAAGAAGCAAGCACCAAAGAAAGACTGTTGAAAATAGGACTGGCCTCACTGTTACTCATTGCCACTAAACTGGTCGAATCTTTCACCTCTCTCAGTGAATGGCAACTGCTGTTGATCTACCTTATTCCTTATCTGATTGTCGGATGGGAAACCTTGACCGAGGCCTTCGAAGGCATCACCCACGGACAGGCGCTGGACGAACACTTTCTGATGAGTATCGCTACTCTGGGAGCTCTGGCCATCGGCTTTTTGCCGGGAGCCGAGCCGCAGATGGCCGAAGCCGTCTTTGTCATGCTTTTCTACCAGATAGGGGAACTGTTCGAAGGCATCGCCGAGGACCGGAGCCGGCGATCCATCGCCCATCTGACAGCCTTGAGGCCTGAGACGGCCCATGTGGAAAAAGACGGAGCGCTGCTGGACACAGATCCCGGTCAGGTCTCCGTCGGAGACATCATCGTGGTCCGCCCCGGCGAAAGAATTCCACTGGACGGCAGCGTTGTTGAAGGGGTTTCCAGTCTGGATACAGTGGCCCTGACGGGTGAAAGCCTGCCCCGAAGCGTCAAACCGGGAGAGGAAGTGTACTCCGGTTGTGTCAACATGAGCGGGGTACTCCGTATCAAGGTTGAAAAAGCCTTCGGGGCATCGACGGTCATGAGAATTCTTGACCTGGTGGAGAATGCCGCCGACAACAAATCGAAGAACGAGCGCTTCATCACCCGTTTTGCACGCATCTATACGCCCGTGGTGGTGGCAGCTGCACTTTTGCTGGCCGTTGTGCCCGTATTGGCGGGCGGACAGCTGTCTGTATGGCTTTACCGGGCTTTGCTCTTTCTGGTGGTTTCCTGTCCCTGCGCACTGGTCATTTCCGTACCGCTGGCCTTTTTCGGAGGTATCGGAGGAGCATCGCGACAAGGTATCCTCGTCAAAGGAGGCAATTGGATGGAAGTGCTGGCCAAGACCGATACCATCGTTTTTGACAAGACCGGAACACTGACTCAAGGAGTGTTCGAGGTCACGGCCGTCCATCCCGAAAAAATCACCGCCGAAGGCCTGTTGCATCTGGCCGCACATGTCGAACGGTATTCGGATCATCCCATCGCCGTCTCCCTGAAGAACGCCTATCCCGATGAGCAGGACGGCTGCGAAATCGACCAGGTGGAAGAAGTAGCCGGTCAGGGCATCCGCGCCCGAGTCAACAGGCAGAGCATCTGTGTAGGCAATACCAGGATGATGCAGGCGCTGGGGATTCGACTGCCCGAGTGCCAGGACGAGGGTTCCGTAGTACACGTGGCCATTGACGGAGAATACGCCGGCCATATTGTCATTTCAGACCGCATCAGGGAAGATGCCTACGGACTGGTCGACCGACTGCACAGCATCGGTATCCGGCAGGCCGTCATGCTCACGGGCGACCACGGACAGACAGCCGCCGCGGTGGCAAAAGCGCTGCGCATAGACGAATATCATGCCGAGCTGCTGCCTCAGGACAAGGTCGAACTGCTCGAAAAACTGGTCGGAGAGAAAAAAGGGCGTCAGACGGTGGCCTTCGTCGGTGACGGCATCAACGATGCCCCGGTATTAGCCAGGGCAGATGTCGGCATTGCCATGGGCGGACTGGGTTCCCAGTCCGCCGTTGAAGCCGCCGATGTCGTGCTGATGGACGACCGACCCTCCAAAATAGTCACCGCCGTCGGCATAGCCCGAAAAACCCTGAGGATTGCCAGGGAAAACACCTGGTTTGCCATCGGCGTCAAAGTATCCGTGCTGTTACTGGCCGTCGCCGGACTGGCCAACATGGGTATGGCTGTCTTTGCCGATGTCGGTGTGACAGTACTGGCCATACTGAATGCCATGCGCTGCCTGCATAAATAAACGGAGGACTTGGCCAAATCGGCGATATTCCGTATTTTTACGGCTCTTTCAAGTGTCAAGGCCGTGATATCGTCAATGTTTGTCAACCGCCCTACAACCAACAGACTGCCCATAGCCAACCTGCTATCCCGGGTGCTCCTGACGGTGCTCTGCACTGTACCGCTCGTAGCCTCGACTGCCCAGCCGCTCAGCTACGGCATCAACGAGCAGTACGACAATATGGCTCTCCAGCGGATATGGGCCCGTATGGACAGTATCAAAACCCAGCGTCCGACCGTGGCCGTGGTGCTGAGCGGCGGCGGCGCCAAGGGGGCCGCCCATCTGGGTACGCTGCAGTATCTGGAGGAAATCGGCATGCCCATCGACCTGATACTTGGAACCAGCATCGGCGGACTGGTTGGTGGTCTGTATGCCTGCGGCTATTCGGCCTGTCAACTGGAGGACATCATTCGTCACATCGACTGGCAAAGTATTCTGACCGACCGCATCGACCGACACTGGTTATCGGCGGAAAACAGACGGCACAACGACCGATACCTGATCACCATACCCTACATGTACTCCCCCAAGGGGATGCTCGACATGAGCAACCGGCGCATCAATCTCAGCGCCGATGCCTCGTCCGGAATCCTGAGCAGCATGCCTTCAGGCATCGTCTATGGGCAGCATGTCGGTAATTTGTTCAGTTCACTGACCATCGGCTATCAGGACGAGACCGACTTTTTCGACCTGCCTCTGCCTTTTGCCTGCATCGCCACCGAAATGGTCACATCCAAGCAGAAGATCTGGATGAGCGGACATCTGAACACAGCCCTGCGTTCGACCATGTCCATCCCCGGACTTTTCACTACGGTCAAGACCGACAGCATGGTATTAGTGGACGGCGGTATGCGCAATAACTTCCCTACCGACCTGGCACGCATCATGGGGGCTGACATTGTCATCGGGGTAGATGTCTCCTCTCCCTCCTATCGCTATGACGAACTGAACAACCTGCTCGACGTCGCCTCACAGGCCATCGACCTGCCTGGCCGGGATGCCTATCTGAGCAACCTGCAATACCTCGATGTCCTGATTAAACCGCTCACTGCTCCCTATCACATGCTGAGCTTTGAAAGTGCCAGCATCGATTCACTCATAGCACGAGGCAAAAAAGCGGTCGTCGGACATCGGGACAGACTGCTGGCCATCCGTGAGCAGACAGGCGGAGCCGACCGACATCAGCAGCATCGGCCGGCAGTCAACCTGAACGATACGTCACTTCAGATCAGTGCCTGCCGCTTCGAAGGAGTCACACAGGCCGAGAGCCGTTATCTGTCCCAGATGATCGATTTTCTGCAAAACGACAGTATGTATGTCACCCGTACCCTGATTGAAAAAGCCGTCAACATTCTTTATGGCACCAAGGCCTTTGACTATGTCAACTTCGAGCTGCGAGGCCGTGAAGAACCGTACGAACTGGTTTTCAACTGCCGCCCCGGACCGGTCAACAGACTATCCGTAGGGGCTCGTTTTGACACGGAAGAATATGCCGCACTATTGTTCAACTTGGGGCTGAACAGTTGGCTGCTCGCGGGCCATGAGCTGGATCTGACAGGCCGGCTGAGCGCCAATCCTGCGCTGAAGCTGCGCTATACCGACAAAAGGCTTTCCATCCCCGACTGGAACCTTTCCCTCGAAGGACGCTACAACAGTACCAACCGGTTTGGTTACGGCGACTACACCTATCAAATGGATTTCTTCCACACCCGCTTCCAAGCATGGATTTCCAGTCCACGAAGAAAAAAAACCGGCATAACGCTCGGTCTGCAGGCGGAGAGCTACTTTTTCAAACATGCACTGTCCAACTATGCCGGCATCGAGGACCTGCTCCAAAACGAATATTTTCGCCGCAACCATTATCTGAGCCTGTTTGCCGGCATTGAACTGGACAGTCGCAATGACAACTACTTCCCAGACGAAGGCATTTATTTCAAGGCATCATACAACTGGATGTTTTCCTCCCTGGCAAAATACGTCGAACCCTTTCACAGCCTGCAGGCCGATTTTGAAACGGCCTGGTCCATGCATCCCGATTTCACGCTGTTACCGTCCCTGCACTTCCGTCACCTGCTCGGCAATGAAATTCCCTGGTCTTACTTCAACCTGATGGGAGGCCAAATGGCAGGGCGCTTCTCAGAGCAACAGATGGCCTTTATGGGGGTGGAATACGTACAGGCCATGCCCGACCAGCTGGGCATAGCCGCCCTGAAACTGCGCTACAGTCCGGCCCGCAACCATTACCTGACGGGCATATACAATATGGCATACACGGCCGAAAAACCGGAGGACTATTTCCTGTCGGGCGGCGGACGCATATACAACGGATGCGGTCTGGAATATGCCTACAACTCAGTCATCGGGCCCTTCAGGATTGATTTCTACTGGTCGGATCTGAGGAAAAAACCGGGAGCTTATGTCAGCCTCGGACTGGACTTCTGAACTTGGGCTATCGTTTCCGAAAGAATGCGCAGAGCACATCATCCATATCGACAAAGCAAGGGCAAGTACCGGAGCCCGGACGTAAGTTGCCAGGCTAGAAGCCAGCGCCCAAACTGGCTGCCGATGTGCGGCATCCTGTTTCTATTTTGTCTCCTGCCGGCCCGGGCCGTGCCACCCGTACCGCTCACCAGACCCGACTTGTACTACCCCTCCGGCATTGCGCCCAGGTTCTTCGGGCCCAATGCCTTTCCTGTTCCCGACCTGCTCGACGGACAGATTCCCGACCATCTGACCATCGAGGAAGCCGTCGACTATTATACCGGTTTTCTGGTCAAAGGGGCTACCGACATCACTCAAGATGTTTTTCTCAGGGTTCACGTACCACTCTATTCCCACCGCGTGTCCCTCTCTTTCTGGATGCCTGTTTTCGAGAGATGGCACTATGATGCTTCCATACGGGAAGCGCGACGCGTCGAATGGGATAACCAGGATATCGGCTACGACACAGGCGATGCCTATTTCGGCATCAATATATGGATCCTGGAAGAAGGGCTGCGCCGACCGGGCATGACACTCAGGTTTGTCACCAAAACAGCCAGCGGCAACAATTTCGGCTATGCCCGCTTTTTTGATGCGCCCGGTTATTTCGCAGATGCGTCCATAGGTAAAGGTCTGGGGCTTTTCCGGCTGTCCCTTACAGGCGGATTCCTGGTCTGGCAGTCGGACAACGGGCGGCAGGACGATGCTCTTCTCTACGGGCTGCAAGCCAGTTACAACCTCTCTCAGCTGCAGCTGCAAGGGTGCTTCAGCGGCTACTATGGATGGGAGAGATACGGCGATGCGCCCTGCACGCTAAAAGGCCGCATTGCCTGGCATCATGGACAGTTCGAGCCTTACTTTCTTTTTCAGCGGGGGCTGCACGACTACCCCTTCACGCAGTTGCGGGTAGGTCTTGTCTATCATCACTGAGACTACAGAATCGTGGAGAACAGGCGCAGGAAATTCTGCCACAGAAGCTTGTACCAGGGATATTGACCGACCATTTCAAGGGTCACCTCACGACAGCTTTCCAAATCCTTTCGAAAGATTTCCAAGCTATGGGCTGCCACCTGTTCGTCGAAGATAAAGGTATTGACCTCGTAGTTGATATTGAAACTGCGATAGTCAAGGTTGGCCGTGCCGATGCTCGACAGATAATCATCACACAGCATGGTCTTACAATGGATGAACTCCCCTTCATACTCGTAGAGACGCACGCCGGCCTCCAGACATTCACGGAAAAAAGACTGATTGACCGATTCCATAAAAAGGGTGTCATTGTGTCGGGGCAGCATCAGACGCACGTCCACCCCGCTCAAGGCGGCCTCTTTCAACGATGACAGCAGCGTGCTGGGTGGGACAAAATAGGGGGTCTGAAGATACACATAGCGCCGGGCATGCTGTACGACCCAGTTAGCCGCCATCAGCAACGTCGGCCACTCGGCCTCCGGCTCGTCGGGTACAATCTGCATCAGTTTTTCATTAAAAGGCTGGGGGGTGGGATGCCAGTCTTGCAACATGGGAAAATATTCCGTCACGGGACGGTCTATCGTTCCGCGGGCCGTCAGCCAGGAATCAAGGAAAGCAGTCTGCAACGTAGCGACCGCATCGCCCTCAATACGAAGATGTGTATCGCGCCAATGAAGAAAATAATGGTCATTGATATTCATGCCGCCCGTGTAGCCGATGCGTCCGTCGATGACCAGAATCTTGCGGTGATTACGGTAGTTGAGTTTAGTGACGAAATTGAGCAGATGATAGCGGGGATTACTGAATTTGACAACCTCCACACCGGAGCGCTTCATGGCATCGTAATAATGGGAACTGATGGGCAGATTGGCCACATTTTCATTCAGAAAACGGACTTTGACGCCCTGACGGGCTTTCTCCATGAGCAGGTTCTTGATTTCACGGCTACCCTTGTCTCTGCCGAAATGGAAATACTCGATGTGAATAGACTCCCGGGCATTGCCCAAATCCTGCATGAGCAGTTCAAATTTACGATGGCCATCGGTGATGATCTCAAAGGAGTTGCCCTCTGTCAGTGAACCTCCGGAGCCTTTGTGGAGCAAGCGGACCAGAGGCTGGAATTCTTCTTTGACCTTCCCGATCGGGCCCTGCCCGAAGAGCAGCTCGCGCAAATCATCGTCGGCTCCCTGCTCGAAGGCTTCACGGGATCGTTGGTGACGGGCATTATAGAACCAGTGATGACGATAGTTGATTCCTATCAGGATATACAGCACCAGCCCGACTACAGGCAAGACCGTAATGACCAGCAGCCAGGCCAGCTTGCCTCCGGGTTCTCCCCGATCGACAATGATCACCAGTACGGCTCCCAGCACCAGTAAAGCCAGCAGGACGGACAAAAGCAGATTCATTTCATATCAGATCATCTTTCCTTGCGGAAACGGCGGAACAAACGTTTCAAGTCAACGGCCTGCATACGGACGTGTCGGTGCTTCTTGTCGGGATTGATTTCGTCAAAATTGATCAACAGCCCTGTATCAAGCACGTTCCCGAATTCATCATTGACCGCAGTACCGAATATCTTCATCGTAGCCGAAAGGTTCATGTAGGAATTGACCAATGGCGGAATGGAAACGCCCATTTTGAGAATTTCGGACTTCAGTATCTTATAGTCTTCGGCAAAACTGTTTTCAGTGAGGATATACTTGTACTTACCGGTGTAACCCAGCCGTAACGGATGTTTGGGAATGATAAGCCGTTCGTTGCGCACGCCGAAATGCTTGTCAAGGAAATAGAGAATCATCGACAGAGCCTCCTTGGGAAAGGATGGATAGATGGACATCTTGCCGAACAGATATTTGGCACGGTTCTTATAGAGCAGCATCAAAGCGCCGATGCCGTCGAAAAGGTTATCCAGGGCATAGAGGCTCTTACTGCCGGCCTTGGTGCTCTGATAATCGACGCTGACAAAGGAACGGCCCAGCTCGATGGTCTCCAGAAAATCACGCTTCAGAAAACGCTTGCTGAAATGGAACAGATGGGAGGAGGTCAGAATCGGCTGTCCATAATAGTCGAAAACCGCCTTGTCACAAAGTGCATAGCGATAGCCGCCGATGATGCACTCTGCCTCCGGATCCCAGACGACCAGCTGCTTGTATCCGTAGGCCGGGTCTGTATCAAACTTGTCTATGTCGAGCGCTTCGCCTGTGCCGCCCCCACCGTCCCGGAAGGCAATTTCGCGCAGTCGGCCGATTTCCCGGATAACATTAGGGGCACACTGATTGTCAACAATATAGATACGATTACCCCCCCGGTTAGTGTCTCTCAGAAAATGATTCTGATCCAGTTCAGCCTTAATTAGCTCTTTGTCAACAGCTTTGATAATCTGTTTCATATTTCCTCTACAATTCCAGTTCATAGACCTTTTCTCTGACCCAGGCTGCCCACTCCTGATCCTTGCGCTCAGAAGTGAAAGTCTGCCAGGGAATCGGCGTTCCGATATGTATAGTGACAGGCTTGTGCTGTCCGCGATACAGCTCGTCGGGCAGGCAAAACATGGCAAAGTTAGTCTTTATTCTCAGAAATCTGCACAATTGGTCAATAAAATAAAAACGGCGGGAATTGCGACCCGATATCCACACGGGAATCACATCTCGTCCATACTGCCTGCTCTTGGAGACAAACGTCTTGCGCCAGGCAGGATCCTGTATCCTGCCGTTGTAGCGGCGGGAACATTTCCCGGCGGGGAACCAGATAATCTGGTTGTCGGAAGCATAGATGTCGTTGGTGCCGACCGACAAGGCACTGCTCTGCCGTCCGCTGCCCAGTTTATTGACTGGCACCAGATATTCCGCCAGTTGTGTCAGGCTGGTCAGGAAGTCGTTGGCCAGAAAGCGGATTTTACCGTCGTAATGAATACCCAGCACCGATATGATGGCCATGGCATCGATCCCGCCAAGAGGATGATTGCTCACAAAAGCATATTTTCCTTCGGCAGGGATGTTTTCCAGTCCGTGGACATCGACCCGGACATCGAGATATTCCAGCGCCCCGGTGGCAAAATCGTAGCCAAGTCGGCCCTGACGAAAGTAGTTGTTGAGAAAATCCTCATGGACAAAATTCTTAATCATCCTGATCAGGAAAGCCGGCACCCGGCGACCGCCACTACGACTACGGACAATCTGTTCCAGGTCGATCAGGGCCACTTTGTTTTCAGCCATAGTATTTAGTTTGACAAATGAGCCGTACCCGGCAAATCGGTTTTTCTTTGTAAGCCAAAGGTAAAGCAAAACAGGGTATCCGCCAAGATTTTGGTTTGCTTTTCTCTCGAATAGCGCGTAAATTTGCCGTCGTTAGGCCTCAGACATCTTTCGACAACATGCCCATCATCCATCATGCCGACAATTTAGTGTCGGCCAGCATACACAGCCCAGAGTCCATGTACCGGATGATCCGGGAACTGGGCATTGTCCCCTTCTTCTCCGGGCTGGTTCCCGGCTGGTCCATCGAGGAATACACCCCCGATGAATACTGGTTTACCGATGAGGAACTAGGGCCTTGGGACTGGAAAATAGATGTGATTCTCTACGGCGACATCGCTTACGGCAAATTCCTTTACGGCGGCAAAAGCGCTTTTGCCACGGTCGAGTGGTATCGTGAACTGATGAACTGGAAACGCGCCCAGGATCGCTATCAGCCCTCCGGAAGCCAGCTGACCGTCATGAAGGAAGTGGAGCAGCGCGGACTGATATCCGTCCGCGACGTACGACATCTGCTGTCGGTCAAGAAATCCGCCGCCGACAGCCTGCTCACCCGGTTGCAGGACGATACCCTGCTGGTCATCGGCAACATCGACCGGGTATATCGGGGCGAAGACCTCAACTACAACGGTTGGCAACAGGCCTCCTTCTGCAGGCCGGAGGATCTGTTTGTCGATTTCGACCTGGAAACAGGACACAGCCCCCGGCAATCCTTTGACAGGCTGTCGGCTCAGGTTCGCCGGTTTGTCCCCGATGCCAGCGATGCCCTGCTGCTCAAACTGTTCAAATAGACAGACGACTGTATATGAAACCTCTTTTCCTGATTTCCAACGACGACGGTGTCCACGCCAAAGGGCTCTATGCCCTGATTGACCTGCTGCGCCAACACGGAGATATTGCCGCCGTGGTACCCGATCATGAGCGTTCGGGTATGTCCACGGCTTTTACCATGACCCATCCGCTTACCTACAGACTGCACCGGGAAGAACCGGGGCTAAGTATCTGGGAATGTAACGGAACGCCGGCCGACTGTGTCAAGATGGCCCTGAAACTGATACTCAAGGAACGCCGGCCTGACTTTGTCTTTTCGGGCATCAACCACGGCTATAACGGCTCGGTGTCCATTCATTACTCCGGCACGCTGGGCGTGGCTCAGGAAGGATGCATGTCGGGACTGCCCTCGGTGGCTTTCTCGCTCGACAACTACGATCCGGAGGCCGACTTCAGCCTGGCCCTGCCCTACGTGGAAAAGATTGCACTGAACGTCATCCGGCACGGACTGCCGCCCTATGTCAGCCTAAATGTCAATTTGCCGGCAGGCCGACCCGCCGGGATGCGTATCTGCCGACAGGGGGCAGGCCGTTTCGAGGCCGATTTCAGTCCCTGCCCGCATCCCAAGCGGGACAACCTGTATTGGCAGTTCGGTCATTTCGTCAATCTGGAGCCGGAAGACTCCCAGGACGACGACCTCAGAGCCAGAGCCGACGGTTATGTCTCCGTCGTGCCTCAACAGATAGATGCCACCGCCTACGCGGCGATGGATATGTTAAGAAACTGGGAATGGTAAAATGAAATACTATCTGATAGCCGGTGAGGCTTCCGGCGATTTGCATGCTTCCAATTTGATGAAAGCCCTTCAGGAGAGGGATCCGGAGGCTTCTTTCCGATTTTTCGGCGGTGACAAGATGGCGGCCGTGGCCGGCCCGCCCGTCAGGCACTATCGCGAAATGGCCTATATGGGCTTCCTTCAGGTCATTCTTCATGCCCGTACCCTGCTGCGCAACATCAGGCTGTGTAAGCGGGACATCGCCGCCTGGCAGCCCGATCTGCTCATTTTGGTGGATTACGCCGGCTTCAATCTCAAGATAGCCGCCCATGTCAAAAAACATCAGCCCGGACTTCCGGTCTTCTATTACATCTCACCTAAGATCTGGGCTTGGAAAAGCCGCCGCATCCGTCGTTTCAAACGCGATGTGGACCGTCTTTTCATCATCTTCCCATTTGAGAAGGAATGGTTTGCGCAAAGACATTATCCGGCCGACTATGTGGGCAACCCTTCGATGGACAGTGTCAGCGCCTTCCTCTCCCATCGCCCTGACAAAGACAGCTGGTGCCGTCAATGGGGACTGGATCCCGCAAGACCCATATTAGCCATTTTGGCCGGCAGCCGGCGTCAGGAAGTCAGACAGAACCTGCCGGCCATGCTGCAAACGGCATCCCGGCTGCAGGACCGCCTGCAGGTGGTCGTTGCAGGTGCACCCGGCCTAAAGCCGGAAGACTACCGTCATTGGCTGAAGGACTATCCTTTCCCGCTGGTATTCGACCAGACCTATGCCTTGCTTTCCGTAGCCCATGCTGCGATGGTCGTTTCAGGTACCGCAACGCTGGAAACAGCGCTGTTTGAAGTGCCACAGGTGGTCTGCTACCGCATGGTGCGTCAAAAGTGGCTGGTCTCACTGGCACGCAAGACATTCATCCACACTCCCTACATTTCGCTGGTCAATCTGGTGGCCGGCCACCAGGCCGTCAGGGAGCTGATCGCCTTCCGACAGGAAGAATTGGACACCGCCGTAGAGGAGATACTCGACGGTCCGGTCAGGGAAAAGATGCTGGCCGACTACCGCGAGATTATCCGCCAGATGGGAGCGCCCGGAGCGGCCCGTCATGCGGCCTGGCTGATGGCCCGTTACATAGGGCTGCCCCCCGAACAGGACAAACGACAAAACAACGATATACTATGACTCCTACCATCGCCGATGAACTGACGGGCCTGCTCAATGCCTCGCCCGTCAATTTCCTGGCCGCCGAATATGTTGAGAACCGGCTGGCGGAACAAGGTTTCCAAAAACTGGACCTTTCTCTTCCCTTGCCAAGGCTGCAGGCCGGACAGGGATATTTTGCCTGCAAAAACCACACGGCCGTCATGGCCTTCCGAATGGGCACCCAAGAACCGGCCCAGGCCGGATTCAAACTGATCTGCGCCCACAGCGATTCGCCCGGTTTTCGCATCAAACCCTCCTCTGGCATCTGCTGTGAGGGCGGGCTGCTCAAGCTCAATACCGAAGTTTATGGCGGGCCCATCCTGTACACCTGGTTCGACAGGCCCCTCTCGCTGGCCGGACGCGTCCTGCTCAGAGGAGAGCACCCCCTGCGTCCGCAAACCCGGCGCCTGCACATCCGCCGGCCTTTGCTCGTCATTCCTCACCTGGCCATCCACTTCAACCGTCAGGTCAACGAAGGCAATCCGCTGAGCAAGCAGCGCGACATGCTGCCCGTCATCGGTTTTATCAACGACAAACTGGAAAAAGACCAGGCACTGATCCGCCTGATTGCCTCTGAGCTGAAAGTAGCCCAGGAGGATATCCTGGATTTCGACCTGTCGCTCTACGACACTCAGGAAGCCTGTCTGTTTGGTCTGAACAACGAATTCATCTCCTCGGGGCGGCTGGACGATCTGGCCATGGTCCATGCCGGGCTGCATGCCTTGCTGGCCAGCCGTCCGACAGCCATGACCCAGGTGCTGGCCATCTTCGACAACGAGGAAACCGGCAGCGGCACCAAACAGGGAGCCGCCTCGCCCATCCTCAGACAACTGCTCGAAAGGATCGCTGTCTGTCAGGAACAGACAGAAGGAGCCCTGTCGCGGGCTGTAGAACGGTCGTTCATGATTTCGGCCGACATGGCGCATGCCCTGCATCCCAACTACCCCGACAAGCACGACCCGACCAACCACCCCCTGATGGGCGGCGGCCCGGTCATTAAGATAAACGCCAACCAGAAATACGTGACCGACGGCGATTCAGCAGCCGTTTTTGCCGAAATCTGCCGCCAGGCCGGAGTCCCCTGTCAATACTTTGTCAACCATTCCGACATGGCCGGCGGCTCGACCCTGGGCAATATCCTGACCACACAACTGCCCATGCGGGGGGTGGATATGGGCAATCCAATGTGGGCCATGCACTCGGTCAGGGAGACAGCCTCGGTAGCCGATCAGGAGTTCACCTGCCGGGCATTCGAGACTTTCTATAATCTGGATTAGAATCTGAACTCGGCGCAAAAGACGGATTTCCCCTCACAGACACCTTCAATGGTGTAGATCAGGGCATCGGCAGTCGGGTGAACAGCTTTGTACAGGACTACGTCATCTCCGGCACGGGTTTCACGGTTGAAGTTGATCTTCACTTCCCTGACCGGGCGTCGGGAACTGACCTCATAGTCGATGCAGTCCATTCCCCATACGATATAGCGGGCGTTGTTGGTATGGCCCACAATATCGATGTCCGAATAGCCGATCTTATGAGTCTTCACCTCTTCGTGTGGCAGATCCTGGGGCATAGT
This sequence comes from Bacteroidales bacterium, assembly GCA_017464285.1. GTDB lineage: Bacteria > Bacteroidota > Bacteroidia > Bacteroidales > UBA1402 > UBA1757. Next base: position 73,180 of record JAFUDT010000007.1, read on the forward strand.
CACCTTGCCGCAAGGTTCGACGATAGCATCGCCATCCCCACGCGTGCTCAAGGGAAGCAAGTGGGCCATTTCGTCACTGCGCACCAGACGGCGGGTGGAAGTATTGATAATCAGCCAGGAGCTGGTTCCACTCACCAAAGGGTTTCCCTGTCGGTCCTGTAGCAGAAAGTCACGCAGGAAAAACAGTCCGCTCTGTCCTTTGTGCCAGGTTTCCAGCAAGAGTTCTTCCCGCCACAGAGGCGGTTTGAGGAACTTGAAATCAAGACGGGAGATGACCCAGGCCGTCTGCAGTTTCATCAGATCTTCGTAGCCGAAACCCATCTCGTTGGCAGCCAGGTAGGCAATTTCCTGGGCCAGGTCCATAAAAGCAGCCGGTTTGAGACGGAAATGACTGTCAGTCTGATAGCATGGCAGTTTGATTTGCTGAAAAAAATGATTGTCTTTGATGTAACGTGTTTCCATGAGCCCTTACGTTAATTACATTTGAGAGAAATTTCCCAAGAGTCATCCTCTCAGACGGTCGGCACAAAAGAGGAAAAGAAGTCATCCTTGTTGACGAAATCGTCAGGCAACGGCATATCATAGACCGATCGACGCAACAATGTCTTGAGTTCTCCGATTGAGGCACATTGTTGCTGTTCCTCGACCGAAATGGTCTCTCCTATAGCCAGACGCAGCCTTTTACCCTGCTTGTTGAACATCTCGGCCGGCAGCCTGGCCACCCGGATGCGCCAGTCGATAAGACCAAGAAGATAATAAAACATGGAATTACGGTCGAAAAAACGCACCGGGACCACCGGCACCCTGACCTTGCGTATGAGTTTGATGACATCATCCTGCCAGTCCCGGTCTCGAATACAGCGGTCCTTGAGCGAGAGATCGGAGACGGCGCCTGAGGGGAAAAAACCGACAGGATGCCCTGCGCCGACATGGGACAGCACACTCTTGATGCCTGCCAGACTCTCACTCGTAGGGGATTTCTTGACATTGCCCTGCGGAATGACCGTGATAAAGGAGGGCATCAGCGGATAGATACGGGTCAGTATCTTGTTGACCATGATTTTGTAGTCGCTGCGCAGATGGCCGAAAATATCGGCCAGCAGGATGCCGTCCATATGTCCGTAGGCATGGTTGCTGACAGTAATGAAAGGGCCCTGGGGGAGGGTTTGGAGCCTATGGGAATTACCGATCTGATAAATCCCGCCGAAATCCCGGAGTATGTTATGGGCGAAATCGGGCCCCTGGGAAAAACTATTGCGATCGGTCGTATCGCAGACCTTGTCTACGGCCAGCATTTTCATCAGAGCCCGGGCCAGTGCATGCCCGCCCTTCCCCCGGAAAATAGGGGCCAGCTGTTCCAGTTCCTGTAAGCTGATAACTGACGGCATAATTTATTCTTTGCTTTTGTTTCTACGGAAAACGACCCGTTCGTTCATCAGGAAATTGAAAAAACCGCTCAGGCAGATAGCCAGCAGATTACATAAGATGACATCCCACTTGAACAGATGCTGGATGAGCAGCAGGAATCCCATTTTCAAGACAAATACTCCCGTACACGAGAGGTTATAACCCAGAAAATGACGGACAAACGAACGGAAATTCTGTATGCTGAGCCGGTCGTTCCAGATAAAGAAATAGGCAATCGTGAAATTGACTAGCACAGCCGCCTCGAAAGAAATGGCCGGCGAGACAATGTTGACTCCGACATAATTTCCGCTGAAGACATAGTCCGAGCACAGCCATAATACCAGCGTGTCAACGCCGGTACCCAAGAGGCTCGAGCTGGAAAATTTAATCAGCTTGACCAGCATCCGGAGCCAAGAGCCCTTATTCATGACGTTCCGGCAGAGGATCTTTTTGGGCGTATGAACGCATGTCCTTGATGATGGTCACCACATAGATAACCGACAAGACGGCCAGCACCGCCAAGGCAAAATAGTCGAGCATGCCCACAGTGACAGTCATACCGCGGAAAACCAGTTCCCGACTATAGGCAGTGATAGGCTTGACATACATGATCAGTGTATTGGCAACTATCATCAGCAGACGAAACTCTGTCGGTCCCAGACTGAAATAGGTCAGACGGAACTCACCCTTCAGGTGGGTGTTGGTCGTCACGTTGAGCGTGAGCATGATATAGAGCAGCAGACAGAGTACTGCCAGGTCGAAATGAACCAGCTGGGAGAGCCCGATACCCAGGAACATGAAAATCTCATTGACCACATCCATGGTATGATCTACATAGAAGCCGTATATCGGACGCTGCTGCTTACGCACTCTGGCCAGAGTTCCATCCAAAGAATCGCCGTACCAGTTAATCAGGAAACCCAGGGTGGAAAGCCAGAGAAATCGGATATTCAGGTCAGAAAGCATATAGCCGGCACCGATGACCATGGCGCCGAAGGTGCCGACAAAAGTCAACATGTCGGATGTCACCCAGCGAGGTTGCCTTTCGGCCAGCCAGACCAGTACTTTTTTCTCTGCGGCATTAAGCACGGAGGTCTGAATTCTCACAGTTTTAGTTTCGTCCATCTCTATACGTTTTTAATGTAAGTTCTTGCACGTTTGTTCTGTTTGTACTCAAAATAGCCCCAGAGATTCTGGACACTGACATTGTCGGCCAGTTCACGGGTGCTTTCGACAAAACGCACGCCGTTTTTCTGGATACCCTGGGCCAGCTTATCGAAGATCATTGCATTGAGGCCTTTGCTCTGATATTCAGGAGAAATAGCGATGAGCAAGGCATCGAGCGTGTCGTTTCGGCGCAGGGCGCGCAGCACATGGACAAAACCCAGCGGGAACAGACGGCCGCCGGTTTTCTGGAGAGCCCGGGCCAACGAAGGGATGCAGATGCCGAAGGCAACCACCTCGTTCTGTTCATTGAGTACAATCGATGTAAAATCGGGATTGAGAAAGGAGAAAAACTGTTTCTTAAGGTCTTCACACTGACCCGGAGACAGCTCCGAAAAGCCGTGCAGACCGGAGTAGCAGTCGTTCATGCATTTGAAAATGCCATCGGCATAAGGCAGGATCTCGTTACGTTTCCGAATGGGAGCTTCATGCACCTGCTGCTTTTTGGCCACAATTTCCGACAGGCGGTGATAACGTTCGGGAATGACCTCCGGCACGGAAACCAGATACTCCACATAGTCGGTGCCCTTTTCAAAGCCGTAGGCCAGCAGGTGATTCTCGTAGTAGGGAGCATTGTATTTGCCGTAGGCTGTAGGAAGCTGGTCGTAACCCTCGACCAGGATGCCTGTCACATCAAACTCCAGGAAACCCATCGGGCCTTCGAGCTTGTCCATCCCCTTTTCGCGCGCATAGGCTGTCACCTGGTCCAACAGGGCGCGGGACACTTCCTTGTCATCGACAAAATCTATCCAGCTGAAGCGGCAGATATTCTCGCCCACCTTGGCATTGTAGCGTCGGTTGACAATGCCGGCTATACGGCCGACGACCTTTCCGCGTTCGTCAAAGGCCAGCCAGTACTTTCCTTCGCAGACTTCGAAAGCGCTGTTCTTTTTGGGATTCAGGGTATCCATATCGGCGGATACCAGCTGGGGGACATAAAATTCGTTTCCTCTATACAGTTTGTTCGGAAAATCGACGAAAGTTCTGAGTTGGGAACGGCTCGTGACTTCCTTAACGGTTACCATCATAACATTAGCTGTTTGAAAGTTCCAGTTATCTCGAATTAGCGGCAAAAATAGAGAAAACATCGGTAATCAAAAAATTTAACCGAACATTTTTATTCTGCCCGTCTTTTACTACCTTTGCCACCTATTAATTGCATCTATGGGAAAAATTATCGCTATTGCCAACCAAAAGGGAGGTGTGGGCAAAACCACCACCACCGTCAACCTGGCGGCCTCGCTGGCTGTACAGGAAAAAAAAGTGTTGGTCGTGGACGCTGACCCGCAGGCGAATGCTTCCTCAGGTCTGGGGGTCGATGTCCGGGAACTGAAGACAACCATCTACGAATGCATGATAGACCAGGCCGACCCTAAAACTGCCATCAGAAAAACCGAAATCGACTATCTGAACATTCTTCCTTCGCACATCGACCTGGTCGGAGCCGAACTGGAGATGATCCAGCTGCCCGAACGGGAGACCATACTGCGCAAACTGCTCAGCGAGCTCAAAGCCGACTACGACTACATCCTGATCGACTGTTCCCCCTCGCTCGGTCTTATCACTGTCAACTGCCTTACGGCTGCCGATTCGGTGCTCATTCCTGTCCAATGTGAATACTTTGCGCTGGAAGGCATCACCAAGCTGTTGAACACCATCCGCATCATCAAGGGCCATCTGAACACCGGTCTGGAAATAGAAGGCTTTCTGCTTACCATGTACGACGGACGGCTGCGCTCGGCACGGCAGGTGGCAGACGAAGTGCGGAAGCACTTCAAAAGCCTGGTATTCAACACAATGATCCAGCGAAACGTCACCCTCTCCGTAGCTCCGAGCCACGGCGAACCGGCCCTGCTCTATGATGCCGACTCCAAAGGAGCTGTCGATCATATCCAGCTGGCACTTGAAATCATCAGAAAAAACAACTGACTATGGCCAAAAGACACGATTTGGGAAGAGGACTCGATGCACTGATCAGCACAGAAAACATCCAGACGGTCGGTTCCTCCTCCATCAGCGAAATACCGCTCGACAAAATACATCCCAATCCAGATCAGCCCCGTAAGGACTTCGAGCCGGAAGCTCTGGAAGAACTGGCAGCCTCCATCCGTCAGATAGGCATCATCCAGCCCGTCACACTGCGCAAAAGGGACGACGGCAGTTACCAGATCATCTCGGGCGAGCGCCGCTACCGGGCTGCCAAGTCGGTCGGTCTGGAGAGCATTCCTGCCTACATCAAGACCGCCGAGGACGACAATGTGATGGAGATGGCACTCATAGAGAATATCCAGCGCGAGGACCTCAATGCCATCGAAGTGGCGCTGGCCTACCAGAAACTCTCGGAAGTCTATCATCTCACCCACGAGAAGCTCAGTGAGCGCATCGGCAAGAAAAGAGCCACCATCACCAACTACCTGCGTCTGCTCAAACTGCCTGCCGAAATACAGATGGGGCTGAAAGACAAGAAAATAGACATGGGACATGCCCGGGCCCTGCTCAGTATGGGCAGTCCGACCGCCCAGCTGGAGCTCTACGAGGATATCCTTCGACACGGTTATTCCGTACGCCAGGTTGAGCAGCTTGCCTCCCGCTCCGACGACGGCAAGACCGCCAAAACAGTCCGGCAGGAGAGTCGCAGAAAGGCCACAGCCGAATATAGCGAACTCCAACAGCTGCTTAGCGACAAATTAGGCACCAAAGTCAGACTGACGGTGGACGAAAGCGGTAAAGGCAGCATTCACATCCCATTCAAATCGGAAAAAAAGCTCGAAGAAATTCTGAGCCGCCTGGACAAAATCTTATAAACCGCCGTGTTGACTGCCCGACCTCTTTTTCATCGCCACCATCAGACCGGCCGCCTCCGGTTTCTATGTTGTCTGGGACTGCTGCTGACTGTTCTGCCGCTCCGTGCCGAAGGGGTTGACAGCACCGCCGTCACAGCATTTCCGCAGCCCCTTGACACGCTGATACTGGAAGAGGGGCAGGCCGGCGAAATGGCACTGCAGACCGACAGTTTCCGGCTTGAAGGGCAAGTCCGTCAAACGACCGTGCCCGACAGCCTTGCCTTCCATCCCGACTCAGGCAAGGCGATCTGGTATGCCGCTCTGTTCCCGGGTTTGGGACAATGCTACAACCGACGCTATTGGAAACTGCCCATCGTCATGGGCGGTTTTGTAGGGGTCTCCTATGCCGTCTCATGGAACAACAAATACTACAATGCCTACACTGACGGCTACCGCGACCTGATCGACAACGACCCGACCACCAACTATTACCAGGAATTGCTGCCTCCAGGCTCGACCTATTCCAGCTCGCAGCTCAACACGCTGTTCAAGAACAGGCAGCAGCGCTTCAGACGCTACCGCGATCTGAGCGTTATCATCGGTGTGGCCTGGTACCTGGTCTGCATCCTGGATGCCTACGTGGATGCCGAGCTTTTCGATTTCGACATCAGCGACGACCTGAGCCTGAATCTGGGTCAGCCCGCAGAGGCCGCTACGGGCAGCTATGCCCAGTCCCCCCTTCCGGGCTATGGTGCCGGCAGCCGACCGGGACATGACTGGCAGACCTCTTTTTTCTCCTGTTCCATCAAATTCTGAAATTCCATGAAAAAAGCCATACTCCTAGTCCTCTGTTGTCTTAGCCTGCTCAATGTCCAGGCCAGACTGCCTTTTTTCAAGTCCAAGACTTCCAAAGTGCCTGAAGCAGCCTCAGAGAATACCTTGGCAAAGGACACCGCCACCCTGGCAGACACCCTGACATCTGAACTCCTCTGGTCTCCCCTGACCGACAGTATGGAACTGGTGCCGGAACTTGCCATCGAGACTGATTCAAGCATCCTCTTCAACGATCCGCAGCTGAACCCCTTCGATTATATCGACACCAACATAGACAGCCTTTACTACCAGTGGTTGTGCAACGGCCTGCTGGGACCCGACACGACCTGCATCGACCGCGATGACGAGGACGACCCCATTGCCGACAGGGTTTATCAGGAACGGGTAGCCAACCTGCCCAACATCATCCCGGCCACCTACAACCAGATCGTCAGACGATTCATCGAACTGTATATCTACCAGCGCAGGCAACAGGTGAGCAACATGCTGGCCATCGGCGAGTACTATTTCCCCATTTTCGAACAGGCGCTCGAAGAAAACGGGTTGCCCTTAGAGTTGAAATACCTGCCTGTGATCGAATCCGGGCTCAATCCCAATGCCGTTTCACGGGCAGGAGCCGCCGGGCTGTGGCAGTTTATCTACTCAACAGGCAAGGTCTATGGACTGCAGATCAACAGCCTGACCGATGAACGCCGTGACCCGGTCAAATCCACTCAGGCCGCCATGCGCTACCTCAAGGCACTGTACGAAATGTTCGGTGACTGGAACCTGGCCATCGCCGCCTACAACTGCGGCCCGGGTAATGTCCGCAAAGCTGTCGCCCGCAGTGGAGGCAGCCGTGATTTCTGGAAAATCTACTATCATCTGCCCCGGGAAACCCGCAGCTATGTGCCGCTGTTCATTGCAGCCAACTATGCCATGACCTATCATGAAGCCCACGGCATCTGCCCCGCGCAACTGGGCTACCGGCTGATAGCCGACACTTTCATGATACAGCAGAATATGCATTTCCAGCAGATCGCAGATGTCTGCCATGTGCCTCTGGAAAGCCTCCGGCAACTGAACCCACATTTCCGCAACAACATAGCCCACGGTACAGCCGACAAACCGGGCATCCTGTACTTGCCGGCCGAATACACGCCGACCTTCATCACCTATCAGGACAGCATCGCCAACTACAAACGCCAGGAACTGCTCACCGCCAATCTGAACAAGGCGCCGGCCAAGGCAGGCAACCGGGCCGAAGGAGAAGCCATCGTCTATCGTGTGCGCTCGGGTGACAATTTGTACGACATAGGCCGCAAATACCATGTTACGGTCAAACAGATCAAGACCTGGAACAACCTCAAAAGCGACATGCTGCGGATTGGACAACGTCTCATCATCTATTAACCTATGGAAGCCGAACTGAATCCTGTGGAGAAAAGCCCTGAAGAGCTGCGTATCGAGCAAGAATTCCAGGCATTGCTGGACGACTACCTTCGTTCGAACCATCGCAAGAAGGTGGAAATCATCACCAAAGCCTTCCGCTTTGCCGAAAAGGCCCATCGGGGAGTCAAACGCCGTTCGGGAGAGCCCTACATCATGCACCCGCTGGCTGTGGCACGTATCTGCTGCGAAGAAATCGGACTGGGCTCCACCTCCATCTGCTCCGCCCTTCTGCACGATGTGGTGGAAGACACGGAATATACCATCGAAGACATCCGCAACAATTTCGGAGACAAAATCGCCTCCATCGTGGAGGGACTGACCAAAATCTCCGGCGGAATCTTCGGCCAGCAGGCCTCCACCCAGACGGAAAATTTCAGACGGCTGTTGCTGACCATGGCCGAGGACATCCGCGTGGTGCTCATCAAAATGGCCGACCGGCTACACAATATGAGGACCTTGGAGGCCATGCTGCCCCGCAAACGCGACAAGATAGCCAGCGAAACACTCTACCTGTATGCTCCGCTGGCCCATCGACTGGGCCTGAACAAGATCAAAACCGAGCTTGAAGACCTCAGTTTCCGCTACGAGCATCCCAAGGAATACCAGGAGATAGCCGGGAAACTGGCCAGCACCGCCCAAGACCGCGAAGCGCTCTACCAGACCTTCAAAGCCCCGCTGCTCAAGGACCTGGATGCCCTGGGACTGAACTACTCCATCCGCAGCCGAGTCAAGTCGGTCTATTCCATCTGGCGGAAAATGCAGAACAAAAAACTCCAGTTTGACGAGATTTACGACATCCTGGCTGTCCGTATCATTTTTGAATCGCCCGGGCAGATGCCACCCAGGGAACTGCTGGCCTGGGAAAAAAACAAATGCTGGGACATCTATGCCATCGTCACCAATCTCTACCGTCCCCATCCGGACCGGCTGCGCAACTGGATAGACAATCCCAAGGCCAACGGCTATCAGGCCCTGCACACAACCGTCATGGGTCCTTCGGGCGACTGGATAGAAGTGCAGATCCGCAGCGACCGTATGGACAATATTGCCGAACGCGGGTTTGCCGCCCACTGGAAATACAAGGCCGGCGAAGTCGAAGAAGAAAACGAGCTGAACCGCTGGATCCTCACCATCAAGGAAATACTCGAGCATCCCGAGCCCAACGCCATTGACATGCTCGACACCATCAAGATGAATCTCTTCTCCTCGGAGATCTTCGTCTTTACGCCCAAGGGGGAAATCAAGACCATCGCCCAAGGGGCTACAGCACTGGATTTCGCCTTCGAGTTGCACACCGAACTCGGCTACCACTGCATTGGTGCCAAGGCCAACCATCAGTTGGTTCCCATGAGCTATGTCCTGAAAAGCGGCGACCAGATCGAGATTCTGACCTCAGACAGCCAGACTCCCAAATACGAATGGCTGCAGTTTGTCTCTACGGGTAAAGCCCATGCCAAAATCCGCACCTGGCTGCGGCGTGAATACAAGACAGCCTTCAAGGAGGCTGAAAACACCATCTCAGACCTGTTCTCGCGCAACCGTCTGGCCTCTTCGACAGAAAACTATCAGGCGCTTATCGACCATTTCAAGTGCAAGAGCCGCGACGATCTGTTCTTCCGCATGTCCAGAGGGGAAATACAGATCAACGATGCCGTCATCCAGGAGATCTTCCGCAAGAGCTCGTCCAATATTCTGGTCAAATACTGGCAGCTGGCCTTCGGCAAGAACGGAAAGAAAGACGACTACAAGGAAATGGCAGATGCAAAGGGAGTCCACCAGCTCACCGAAGAAGCCGTACAGGGGCGTTACAAGATAGCTCCCTGCTGCCAGCCCATACCGGGCGACGAAGTGGTCGGCTACCTGGAGAAAGACGGCAGCATCTCTGTCCACAAGCAGCTCTGTCCTCAGGTGATGAAGCTCAAGAGCATACACGGCAACAACATTATTTCGGCCCAATGGGCCACCCATAAAATGATGTCCTTCCCGGCCGACCTGGAAATTACCGGCTCGGACGAAGTCGGGGTACTGGCCCAGATCTCACGCATCATTTCCACAGACTTCTCCTTCAACATCAAGACGCTCCACATAGAAGCCCATGACGGCATCTTCAAGGGGTACATATCTCTCTATGTTCATGATCTGGAAGATCTGAACATGCTGATCACCAAGCTGAAGGGGCTGAAATCCATCAGCTCGGTCGCCCGCGTTTCACAAAAGCTGGACCGATCCTGACCACCGCCATTCATAGCAGACACCCCCGTAAGTGCTCTGGCTTACGGGGGTGTCTGCTTTATCCCAGAAAAAAAGATCAGTGCGTAACGGCCTCTATCACGGCCTGAACAGCAGTAGGAAGACCTTTGGCATCCTTGCCGCCGGCTACGGCAAAGTGAGCCTGGCCACCGCCGTTACCTTGGATATGGACGGCTGCCTGCCGTACCAACGCACCGGCATTCAGGCCTCTGGCTGTCAGTTCCGCACCAAGCATGACGGTAAGCAGAGGCTTGCCTTCGAACGAGGTACCGGCCACGAACAGCAGGTTGTCGCCCATCTCTCCGCGCAGCTGGAAAGCGATGTTCTTGACAGCATCAGCCGGCATGGAGGCATTCAGAGCCAGCACGGTGACACCGTTGACGGTCTCGGCTTTCTCTTTGAGTGCTTCTTTGACCATGGCGGCCTTTTCTGCCATAAACCCTTCTATCTGTTTCTTGTAGTCTTTATTCTCTTCTATCGTCCGGCGGATAGCCTCGGTCAGTTTGGGCGAATTGTTGAAGAATTCCCTGATCTCCATCATGCTGTCGAGCAAGGCATCAGTGAAGTCTTCGACTTTCTCGCCCGTGATAGCCTCCACGCGACGCACCCCGGCGGCAATGGAACTTTCGCTCAGGATGCGGAAGGCTCCGATGCGTCCTGTGTTGCTGATATGAGTGCCACCGCAAAGCTCGATGGAACTGCCGTAACAGACAACACGCACCTCATCGCCGTACTTCTCGCCGAACAGGGCCATCGCCCCCATCTGACGCGCCTCGGCAATGGGCACGTTGCGGTGCTCGTCCAAGGCAATGCAGGAACGTATCTTTTCATTGACCAGATGCTCAGTGCGGCGAAGTTCCTCGGTTGTCAGCTTCTGGTAGTGCGAAAAGTCGAATCGCAACAGGCCGTCGCTGACATAGGAACCTTTTTGTTCGACATGTGTGCCCAGCACCTGACGCAGGGCCTCGTGCAGCAGATGAGTGGCGGTATGGTTGGCCGATATCTTCTGGCGTCGCTCTGCGTTGACCACGGCATGGAAGGTCTGGGTAGGATCCTCGGGCAGTTCATCGACAATATGAACGCTCAGATTGTTCTCCTTTTTGACATCGCGGACGGCGATACGTTTGCCATCGGCCTCCAGATAGCCCGTATCGCCTATCTGACCGCCCATTTCGGCATAGAAGGGCGTATGGTCCAGGGCCAGCTGATAGAAACTCTTGCCCTTTTGCGAGACCTTGCGGTAGCGGATAATCTCCACATCGTATTCAATGAAGTCATAGCCCACAAAACCGGACTCCTGATCCTTGAGGATGACCCAGTCGCCCGTCTCCACAGCCGCTGCATGACGGGCCCGCTCCTTCTGTTGCAGCATTTCGGCATTGAAACCTTCGATGTCGGCCTTCAGGCCGTTTTCCCGAAGGATCAGTTCGGTCAGGTCGAGCGGGAAGCCGAAAGTATCGTAGAGTGTGAACACGTCTTTGCCGTCCAAAGTGTCGGATTGGGCGGCACGCAGGCTTTCCATTTTCTTGTCAAGCAGCTTGATGCCGGTTTCCAGCGTGCGGAGGAAGGCTTCTTCCTCCTCCTTGATGACCCGCTCGACCAGCACCTGCTGAGCCAGCAGTTCGGGATAGGCCGAACCCATCGAGTCAATCAGGGCCGGCAACAGCCGGTAGAGGAAAGGACGACGGCGACCCAGGAAAGTATAGCCATAGCGGACGGCCCGGCGCAGAATGCGACGGATGACATAGCCGGCCTTGGCATTGGAAGGAAGCTGACCGTCGGTGATGGAGAAGGCGATGGTACGGATATGATCGGCGATGACACGCATGGCAATATCGGTCTTTTCGTCCTGACCGTAAGTCACCTCGCACAGCCGGCCGATTTCCTTGATGATAGGCTGGAAGACATCGGTGTCGTAATTGGAGGTCTTTCCCTGCACAGCCATGCACAGGCGTTCGAAGCCCATGCCCGTATCGATGTTGCGGGCAGGCAGCGGCTCGAGCGAACCGTCGGCCTTGCGGTTGAACTGCATGAACACCAGGTTCCAGATTTCGATGACCTGCGGATGGTCGTGATTGACCAGACTCAGACCGCTTACCCGGGCCCGTTCTTCATCAGGACGCAGATCGATATGGATTTCCGAGCAGGGGCCGCAGGGACCCGTGTCGCCCATTTCCCAGAAGTTGTCGTGCTTGTTGCCGTTGATGATGCGCTCGGCAGGCAGGAACCCGGCCCAGTAACCGGCAGCCTCGTCATCACGGGGCACCCCGTCTTCGGCACTGCCTTCGAACACGGTGGCATAAAGCCGGTCGGGATCCAGATGCAGCACCTCGGTCAGGTATTCCCAGGCCCAGGAGATGGCCTCTTTCTTGAAGTAGTCGCCGAACGACCAGTTGCCCAGCATTTCGAACATGGTATGGTGATAGGTGTCGTGACCGACTTCCTCCAGATCGTTATGCTTGCCGCTCACACGCAGGCATTTCTGAGAATCCGCCACCCGCGGATATTTCGCCGCCGCCTGACCCAGGAAGATATTCTTGAACTGGTTCATACCGGCATTGGTAAACATCAGCGTAGGATCGTCCTTGACGACCATCGGTGCCGAAGGAACAATCTGATGTCCCTTGGAGGCGAAAAAACTCTTGAAAGATTCGCGGATTTCTTTTGCTGTGAGCATAATTTCATTTTTTGAACAACGGGCCGCAAAATTACAATAAAATTCTTACTTTTGCGAGCCGCAAGGAAAAGGAAAACCATGTCCAAGAAACATAAACTCTTTCGTTTCAACGAACAGACCCTGAATTTTGAGCCCTACGAGGCCGGACTCTCCAAGAGAATCTGGCGGGTACTGCTCTATGCCTTGTGGGGAATTCTGGTCGGAGTCGCTGCCTTTTTCCTCTATTCGGCCCTGTTCGATTCGCCCGACACCCGCCGGCTCAAAGAAGAAAACGAGCGCATGGCCATGCGTTACGAAGTGCTGAGCCGGCAGGTCAAAGACATCGAGTCTGTAGTGCAGGAACTCGAAAAACGCGATGACAACATGTACCGCGCCATCCTGCAGGCCGAGCCGGTCAGCCAGCGACGTCTGAGCGATCTGGACCGTGCCGGACGATACAGCGGCTGGGCCGATCTGGCCTGGCACGACCTGGTAGTCAATACCAGCTATCAGCTGGACGATCTTACCCGCCGGGTATATATGCAGTCAAAATCCTATGATGAACTGGCCAATTTGGTACGCAACAACGAAGACCGCATCGCCCACCTGCCGGCCATCCAGCCTGTCAAGAACAGTGTCCTTCGCAAGGAAGCTTCCGGCTACGGCTGGCGGACAGACCCCATCTACGGCGACCGTCGCATGCACAACGGCATCGACTTTTCCGTTCCTCAGGGCAGCGAGGTCTTTGCCACGGCCGACGGCACCGTCTCATACATCGGCTACGACAGAGGCGGCTACGGATACCACATCAAAATCGATCACGGCTACGGCTATGAGACCTACTATGCCCATCTGACCAACAAATCTGCCAAAGTCAAGGTCGGTCAGAAGGTCAAGCGCGGCGACGTGATTGCCTTGAGCGGACACACGGGCAAAAGTACGGCTCCTCATCTGCACTACGAAGTGCGCCTGCACGGCAAGCCCAACAACCCGATTTACTATTTCTTCATAGACCTGACTCCGGAAGAATACGACGACATGCTGAGCAATCTGTCCAATTCCGGTGTGCCTATGGACTAATATGCCCTGCAGTCATGGCCGAAAAGCTCTACTACTCGATTAAGGAGGTGGCCCGGCAGATAGGAGTAACCGAGCCTACCCTGCGCTATTGGGAAAAGGAGTTCGACAACATCCGGCCTCCCAAGACCGCCTCCGGCATTCGCCAATACCGCCGGCAGGACATTGAAGAGATCCGCACCGTCTATTATCTGCTCAAGGAAAAAGGCTGCAGCATCGCCCAGGCCCGCCGACAACTCAAGGAAAAACGGGTCGACGTGGATTCTACGGTCGCTCTGAGGAACCGTCTCATCGCCCTGAGGGACGAGCTGCTGGCCCTGAGCCGGGAGCTCGACAAATGCAGTCCTTACGACAACACCCCCTAAGCCCATGCTCTCTTACCGTCCCGTCCGCCTAACGGACAAGCCACTGTTTGATAAGTATTTCCACGCATCTGCAGAAAGGAGCTGCGACTACTCCTTTACCAATGTATTCTGCTGGCAAGACTTTTTCCAGACCACTTTTGCACTCGATCGCGACCATCTGGTGATACGCTTCCGCGACCACGAAGGGCGCACTTCCTATATGATACCCCTAAGCCTGGCTCCCGGTGACCCCGAGTTGCCATTACTGTTGCATGACCTGAACTGTGAAGCCAGGCAGGGAGGAGAACCGCTGGTTTTCCGGGGGGTCACCCGCTGGCAGTATGAACAGCTTGCCGCACTCTGCCCTGACACCTTTATATATATACCTCAGCGACACGACTTCGACTATCTGTATGAAAGCCGGCACCTGATCGAACTGAAAGGCAGGAAATACCAGGCCAAACGCAACCACTTGCACAAACTTGTCGCCCTGCCCGGCTGCCAATACCGTCCGCTGCGAAGAGAAGATTTTCCGGATTGCCTTGCCATGACCCAAGCCGTGCCGGAAGAAATGGCCGCCATTCGTACAGCCATGGAGCACTATGAGGCATTAGGCCTGCAAGGCGGTGTCCTGCGCTTGGACGGAGAGGTCGTAGCCTACACCTTCGGACAGCCCATCTCGACCGACACCTTCGGGGTGCATATCGAAAAAGCCCGAGCCGACATCGACGGCGCCTATCCACTCATCAACCAGAGCTTCGCCCGGCAGGCAGCCTCCGGCTATGCCTACATCAACCGCGAAGAAGACCTGGGCCTTCCCGGCCTGAGACAGGCCAAACTCTCCTACCATCCCTTCGAACTGCTCGAAAAGGGCGAAGTCTGGCTGCGCAGCCAGTACCCCTACCCGGAAACGGAAACGGAGATTCGGCCGGCCGAAGAAAGCATGACAGCCGAAATCCGTACCCTGTGGCAGACCTGTTTTCACGATGACAAAGACTGGCTTGACGATTATTTCCAAAGACACTACCAAGCCTCGCAGACCCTGGTCATGTTCGGCCAGGACAGAGTCCTGGCTTCCCTGCAGATGCTGCCCCGAAAGCACCTTGTCTATCTGTCGGGACTCTGCACCCTGCCCGAGTGCCGCCGCAAAGGTTATATGACCCGCCTGGTTGCCTCCGCCCTGGAAAGTATCGACCGCGAGGGCCTGCCCTGTGTACTGATTCCCCAGAACGACACACTTATCCCCTACTACGAGACCTTCGGATTCAAAGTAGCAGAAGAAACCGATTTTGCATCTATTGCCGCAGAGGTGCCTGAAATCCATAAAATATGTGACTCTCTGGCGCAAGAATTTGCTGACAATCCTGCCGCAGCCGTTTTCATGTTTCGTAAAAAATAGCTACGAAAACCGTTAAAATAAATGAATACGTTTTTTTCTGTATCGTTTTAGTATTACTTTTGGCCGTTTAGAAACAGAATATTTATATCAACGATGAACTAACTAACAACTTTATCTACTAACTTTTTAAAAACTAAACGCTTATGAAAAAGTCATTACTTAAATTGCTGACTTGCGCATGCGGTTTCGCACTGTTTGCCTCTGTCAGCACGGTAGCGACGGCGGAGTCGATCGTTTTCTCGAACGACACGGTCAAAGCGGGATGGACATTTAATGTAAATTCCACTACCATCGAGACCCCGACTCAGTTGGAGGCCAAGAAGCACGCTGTTGTCAGCGCCAAGGCCGATGTCAGCGCCTTCAAGCTCAACAACACCAGAACCACCGCCATTCACGATGGTTCGGTAAGA
>JAFUDT010000008.1 GCA_017464285.1 Bacteroidales bacterium
CTACCGCTACCGACCACAGCAGGGACTCAGCGTCTCGGGACAGGTCTTCCCTATGAAAGGGAATCGTAGAACCCGGGAAAGACAGTTGCAACAAGGCATGGAGATAGAAGCCCTTATCGGCATCGACAGCTTCGCCATCGAGGGTTCGGTACTGACGAATGACAGAGGGGAATTCGCTTTCAACCCGCCTGATTTCGAGGGGACTGGCCATCTATTACTAACCACCCGTCCAATTAAGGACACCACCAAAGTGAAACCCAGGAATTTCATTAAGAGAATCATACATTATTATCAAGAGAGTCTCTTGGGGTACGACAAAGGGGATTTCTTCAATTACGAAACGGATGTTGACGGCTATTGGGCCAATTTTTATCTTCCCTTGAAAGAAGGCTGGCAGCCCCATGTCAGATTGCTTTCCTACTATGAGACTCATCCCCGGGAATATAGAAGCGAGGAGAGCGTCGCCCAGGCCATTGGACTGACCCTGGCCACAGTTGGCGCAGGCAGCGAAGCCTATAACCTTACTTTGAAAGATGTGGATATAGAGGGTAAGCGGACCCTGAGAAGAATGGATCTCAGTCTGCCGGCCATCCGACTGGATGCCCGCGATGAAATGAATCTCCAACTGGATCTGGGCATGTTCTATGGATTGTACGATACCCTGTTTATAGACTACTGTGCCTTGATGAGACATGGAATCCGAGGTAGAGGCATCAGGGTTACCAATTTTGAAAAAACGAGGGAGAATATAGGCTCCAGCCCTTTTTCTATCAAGGTGACTGGCGATAACTACGGAGGTTTCCGCCCGGAAGATATCGCTTACTTCATGCGACACAACATAAAAGACCGCGATATACATATTAATGTCATTAACTTCGGCGATCCCGACTCAGTCAAATTTGTCGGATTTGTCTTTCTTGAAATGATGCGCAGCATCAACATCTATTCGGACAAAACATCCCGGCAACTGCTCGACCTGGAACTCATGCGCGATGCCTATACCGACAACTATGTGTTGCACAACGAACTCTATCAGGACGAGGCACGCGACTGGCTTCCCATTCCGCGTAGCGGGCGCAGCATGCGCATTAGGGGATTCTCCCGTCCGGCCGAATTCTATAGCCCCGACTACAGCAAACGGACTCTTCAGGACGCTCCCAAGGACTATCGCCGCACGCTCTACTGGAATCCGGATGTCCGCACCGACAGCCAGGGACGCGCCCGCATTGAGCTCTACAACAATTCCACTGCGCGGCACCTGGTCGTCTCGGCCGAAGGCCTCACCCCCGACGGCCAGCCGGTGGTGCTCAAACAGTGATAGTTCCTAAGAGTATTTTAAACCAATTAAACAAAGTGATGATGAAGAAAAACGTTTTCAAAACAGTGATGCTGTCGGCTTTTTTCATGGTGGCAGCTTGTTCAATCGATACAGGGGAGAGCTTATTGCAAATGCCTGAAAATCATGATGGACAAACAGAAAAAGAGCAATTGCAAGTTCAAATTAGAGAAATGGCTGAGCAGTACGGGGTAATTGTCGGCTTTAATGAAGAGCGCTGGCAGAAAAAACTGCCGTCGATTGTGGACATTCGTCATGCCATAGTAGAGCATGTGGAAAGGATTTCTTCCCGAGATTCTATTCCTATGGCCAAAAGAAGAATCTCATCTTTGGATTACTATTCACTGAAAAGAATCAAAACACGAATGGAGATTCATGCGCCTGTAAGTGGTGACTTCACTTGCATAGGGACTCTCTATGTGAATTTGATAGATATGTATCCAGAAGCTTATGCCTATAGTACTGCATATCGACATTTTGATGTTGACGCAACTGTTTATTGGACTGATGGAGGATCTTCACAACCTAATTCTGTACTCCTCACAGCCACCATTTTTCCAGTTGATTTGGGTTTTTACGAATATGGTTATACCATTTCTGTCAGCCAACAAAGTTGTTCAAATGCGGTTTTTTATGGTTTACATCATAGCTTCATCGCAAGTTGTACCCTATCATCAGGAGCAGTGATGCATATAGAGTATTTCGGCAATCCAGGAGTAGGAGTCATTTCCATTGGGAACAGTAGTATATACTCAAATTGACGGAAAGCATACAAACTGAATCATGAGTTTTTCACCTAAAACACATATAAAAGTTGCCTGCTTGACATCGTTCTTGATATTAAGTCTATTCCAGGTTACTACTTTAGCATCAGATGTGAAGCACGTCGAGATGAATAATAAGGAGCAGTATTACTCTGATGCGATGGAATTGTCTGCTTTTGACCGCCTTTTGTCGTTCGTGCAGAACATCGAGGCCTTCAACCGCATCATGCCCCAGGAGAAGGTTTATCTGCACTTCGATAACACATCGTACTATATCGGTGAGACCATTTGGTTTAATGCTTATGTGGTACGTGCCGACAGCTTGCTTCCCCATCCGATGAGCGGCATCCTTCGCGTAGAACTCGTCAATCAGGAAGGAATCGTGCTCGACAGTCGCAAATTGCGGATCACCGACGGTCGCTGTCATGGAGAGTTTCCCCTTAGGGAAAACTATTACGCAGGCTTCTACGAAGTGAGGGCCTACACCCAATATATGCTAAATTTCGGCATTGTGGATCTGCCTCACGAAAAAGAGGTGTCGGCCTTTTTCTTCGACAAAGACTACTGCGACCGCTTCTTTGAGGAACACGCGACGATGTTCTCCCGCGTCTTTCCCGTTTACAACGCTCCGAAGAAAGCAGGCAACTACAAGGAACTCCTAATGCAGAAACGCCCCTACGCTACCGAACGCTACTATGCAGACAAGAAGAAGAGGAAGGAGGATATTACTGTGTCGTTCTATCCCGAAGGAGGTAATCTGGTGGAAAACCTGACCTCGCATGTGGCTTTCGAAGTCCGCGGCAGTGATGGACAGTATTTGAACGTGAAAGGTCGGATTGTGGACCGCCGCGGAAAGCCCGTATGTTCGTTTGTCACAATGCACCGGGGGAAAGGGGATTTCTATGTCACACCGGGTGAGAAAGAACGATTGAAAGCTGAATTCAACTATAAAGGCACACAATACAGTTTCGATCTTCCCCGTCCTCTCAAGAAGGGTTATGTTTTGGCCATAGAAAACAGTCCCAAACAAGTACTTGCCAGAGTTTTCAGGAACACTGCCACGGAAGGAGAGCCGCTGGGCTTGACTGTCATGTGTCGGGGGCAGCTGGTGTTGTTTGACAAGGTGGCCATGGACAGTGCCGACTATGTGACAGTGAAGATTAACCCCAATCTGTTGCCCACAGGTGTTAACCAGATTACCCTTTTTGACGCGCATGGACGGATTCATGGAGAACGACTTTTCTTTGTCAACCATAGGGAGTACGAGCAGCAAGAACTCCGACTGGAGAGTCGCAGTAGAGGCTACCGGCCTTTTGAGAAAATCGTTCTGGAGTTTGAGTCGAAGATACCTTTCTCCCTAAGTGTCTGCGACCGCCGCAGTAGAGAAAAGAACTATACCGATGAAGACATGGTCTCCAATCTACTATTGGCGAGTGACTTGTATGGGTTTATAGAAATGCCTGAATACTATTTCGGGAAAGACAGCCGTAAGCTCCGTCATGAACTGGAACTGCTCACCCTGGTGCAAGGCTGGCGACGCTACAACTGGCCTGATATGGCTGGAGTTGAGTCCTTCAAGCCGGAGTTCAAGGTAGAACGGTCGCTCCGCATATCGGGACGCATCCATCCCCTTCAGGGGACAAAAGTCATGCGCCGCAAGCGCCTGGAATCGGGCTTGGGGATAGAGGTTTTTGCCCAGCAGTACAACAACCGATTGTCTGGCAGCGGAAATGCCGATACAGATGGTGATTTTTCGGTCAATCTTCCTGATTTCGAGGGGGATATGCTGATATTTCTTCGTGTAGTTGACAGCGCCTACAAGTTCACGGCCAAGAAAAATTATTTCTACAGTCCTGGTGGATACGGGAATGACAATAGAGAAATGTTGAAATTATTTGACGGAGAGGACTTTACGTATGTCGGAGCAACCGGAGAAGATTATCCGGGTCATCTCCCTTACGAATTTGTCCCTATTCGGGAGAATTTCATACCGCATTTCAGAGATTATTCGTACTACGAATGCCATTCGCCGGATGCCGTGTTGGTGGAGGCCGACGAGAACGAAGATGATGAAGGGTTTTCTGCCATAAAAGCCGATGACGAAGCCTGGCTGCTGAGCCTTCCCGAAGTTGAAGTAAGCGGCAAACGTCATGTGCGTCGCTTGGATTTCACCAAGCCGGCGCTGATACTGAACGTTCTGGACGAGATGAACCGGCAACTCGACCTGGGCATGTGTCTGGGTTATCTGCACCAGGATGTCATCGCACTGAATGCAGCCGTACGCCACGGACTTCGGGGGCCGTACTTTATGATGATGAACAAGCTTCCTTATTCCGTCCGGACAGTCTATTCGCCCGACTACGAGGAAAGAGATCATGACATTGTCTATTATATGAATCGCTATCGCGTCAAAAGAGATCCCTTCAGCAATAGAATTATTGACTTCAATCAACCTGGCTATTATCTCCATAATGTCGTTTCGAATCAATCTTCCGACGGTTTTATAAGGAACCTGTCTGAATGCACACTGGAGTATATGGACACGATGCGTATCTACACGGACAAAGATTATCGTGGCACTTACGATTTTTCGGAGGTAAAGAAGGACTACAGCGCAAGTTTCATAATCAATCTGGAGAATAAGAAAGATCCCACTCCTATCTATATCGGCCGTCAATTCAAATATCAGGGGTTTTCACAGCCGGCAGAATTCTATTCTCCCAACTACAAATGGGCCGACCTGAAACAACCTGCTCCCGATTATCGCCGTACACTATATTGGAATCCGGAGGTGAAGCCTGATAGTCTGGGGCGGGCCAGTGTCGTTTTTTACAATAGTTCTGTTGCCCGTAACCTGTTTATTTCGGCCGAAGGCCTCACCCCCGACGGCCAGCCCGTGGTGCTCAAGCAGTGAAACAGGGCTTGACAGGGCGGAAGATTTGTCTTACCTTTGCCGGAAAAGGCGAATCAGGCATGAAGAAACTGAGCATCTTGGAAATGAATCGCTTGACGGAAGAGGACTTCCGGCAGTCGGCCAAGATTCCCCTGGTCGTGGTGCTCGACAATGTCCGCAGCCAGCACAATGTGGGGGCCGTCTTCCGGACGGCCGATGCCTTCCGGCTGGAAAGAATCATCCTTTGCGGCATCTGCTGCCGTCCTCCTCATCCCGAAATACACAAGACAGCTCTGGGAGCTGAGCTGAGTGTGGACTGGACGTATGAGGCCGACACCCTCCAGGCTGTCGAGACCCTGAAGCAGGAAGGCTATGTGGTCTATGCCGTGGAGCAGGTGCACGGCAGTATTTCCTTGGACCGTTTGCAGTTGGATCCGGCCCTCAGATATGCCGTGGTGCTGGGGCATGAGGTCAAAGGGGTGCAGCAGTCGGTGGTCGATGCCTGCGATGCCTGCGTGGAAATACCCCAGTTCGGAACCAAACACTCGCTCAATGTATCGGTGGCCTCCGGCATTGTGCAGTGGGCTTTTTTTGAACAATTGAAATCCAATATAGAATGAAACAGCTAGACACCACCTTAATGCATCCGGCCGAGCAGATCAACATCATCATCGGTCGCATCTATCGCAGCGGAATGACGACGACTTCCGGCGGCAATATCTCCATCCGTGACGACAACGGAGATATCTGGGTGACTCCGTCGGCTATCGACAAAGGCACCCTGACCCCCAAGGACATTGTCTGCGTCAAGAAGGACGGGACCGTTGTCGGGCCGCATAAGCCTTCTTCGGAGTATCCTTTCCACAAGGCTATTTATGAGACCCGTCCCGAGATCAAGGCGGTCATCCATGCCCATCCGCCTGGACTGGTCGCCTTCAGCATTGCCCGTCAGATTCCCAACACGAACATCATCCCCCAGGCCAAGAATATCTGCGGCGAGATCGGATATGCCAAGTATGCCTGTCCGGGCAGCCAGCAGCTGGGCGATGTCATCGCGGAAGTTTTCAAAAATGAGAAGTACAAGGCCGTCATTCTGGAAAATCACGGTGTCGTATTGGGCGGAACCGACCTGATGGATGCCTACGAGCGTTTCGAGACGCTGGAATTCTGCTGCCGCACGCTGGTCAATGCCGGCCATATCGGCAAGCCCAAGTCGCTGGCAGATTCCCAGATAGCCGACTTCAATTCCTGTATTCCGCACCACATCCCCCATTATATGGATGTGAGCTATCCTTCCGACGAGCGGGCCATTCGCACGGAAATGTGCAACGTGATTCACCGTTCCTGCAATCAGGGGCTGATGATATCGACCTACGGCACCGTGTCCTGCCGCTGGCGGGGCAATGACTTTCTCATTACGACACCCAATGTGCCGCGCTGGGACATTCAGCCTGAAGATATCGTGCAGGTGCGTGACGGCATGGCCGAGGCCGGCAAGACTCCCAGCCGCTCGGTGGCCCTGCATTACCGAATCTATCAGGAAAACCCGCATATCAATTCGATTATCTCGACACAGTCGCCCCATTTGATGGCTTTTGCCGTGACGGGCAAGAAATTCGATGTGCGTACTATTCCCGAAAGCTGGATTTTCCTGCAGGATATGCCCAACATTCCCTTCGGGGACCATTACAAATCGGTCGATAAGGTGGCGGCCATGTTTGCCAGACATCGTGCCCTGATTGTCGAAAACGACTGTGTGATTGTGACCGGCGACCGTCTGATGCAGACTTTCGATTATCTGGAAGTGGCCGAATTCAGTGCCAACTCACTGGTGATGGCCTCGGCCATCGGGCCGCTTTGTCCCATAGAGGACGACGAGATTGAGGAGCTGCGTGTGGCTTTCCATGTGAAATGATTGTCCTGCAGAGCCCCTTCGATCATCCCGCCTGGAACCTGGCAGCCGAGGAATACCTGCTGCACGGACAGGACAACTGCCTGTTGCTCTATATCAACCGGCCGTCGGTTATCCTAGGCCGTCATCAGGACCGGCAAAGCGAGGTGGACGAGGAGTGGTGCGCCGGCCACGATGTCGTGGTCGTGCGCCGCATGTCGGGTGGGGGAGCCGTCTATCACGACCACGGCAATCTCAACTATTGCTTCGTGGCCGACCGGCAGGAGGGGCGTTCAGCCCTGGACGGCAGTTTCCTGCAGCCCGTTGTCAGTATTCTGGGCGATATGGGACTTCATGTCAGTATCGGTTCCCGCAAAGATCTGTGGATCGACGGCGCCAAAGTATCGGGGACGGCCACTCATGTCTCCAAAAACCGCATGTTGCATCATGGTACCCTCTTGTTCGACACTGACTTGGAGGCTTTACACGGCGCGTTGAAGGCGACTGTCGCAACGTCCTCCCCGACAGCGGACCGGTCAGGATTTTCGGGATCTACCGTAACGTCCTCCGGCCGGAAAGTCGCTTCGGTCCCTTCGCCCGTGACCAATCTCTGCCAATATCTGCCCGAAAGAGTGTCGGCAAAGAAATTTTTCAATATCTTTGTCCAGGCCTGCTGCCGGTATTGGCAGACGGATCCGGCTGCGTTGGACGCTCCGGCGCTGGAGGCTATCGGCCTTCTGGCCGGCGAACGCTATTTGTCGGAGGCCTGGAACAGATAATATCGGATCGTCTATGAAGAAATGTATTTTCGTTTTTGTCCTTGCGCTGCTCTGCAGCGGACTGCTGCCCTTGTGGGCCTGTACCAACCTGATTGTGACGCGCGGGGCTTCGGCCGACAGTTCGGTCATGGTGACCTATGCCGCCGACTCGCACCAGCTCTACGGAGAGCTCTATTTCAGGCCGGCGGCCGATTATCCAGCCGGCACCATGCTCAAGATCTATGAATGGGATACGGGCAAGTATCTGGGCGAAATTCCTCAGGTAGCTCATACCTATGCGGTGGTGGGCAACATGAACGAGCATCAGGTGGTGATTGGCGAGACTACTTACGGCGGCCGCGAGTTTTACGATTCCACGGCCATCATGGATTACGGATCGCTGATCTATGTCGCCCTGCAGCGTTCGCGCACGGCCCGGGAGGCCATCCATGTCATCGACGACCTGATGCAACGCTACGGCTACGCCTCGGAAGGGGAGTCCTTCTCCATTGCCGATGCCAACGAGGCATGGATTATGGAAATCATCGGCAAGGCTCCCAAATACAACAAAAAGGGGGTCAATGTCAACCGGGGAGCCGTCTGGGTGGCCAAGCGTATTCCGGACGGCTGCATCAGCGCCCATGCCAACCAGGCCCGTATCACGTCCATCGATTTCAAGGATCCGGACAACTGCCTCTATTCTAAGGATGTAATCAAACATGCCCGCGAGCAGGGTCTCTTTTCTGGTAAGGACGAAGACTTCAGCTTCTGCGATGTCTATGCACCGCTGGATTTCAGCGGTGCCCGTGCCTGCGAGGCCAGGGTCTGGTCGTTCTTTAACCGCTTCGCCTCCGGAATGGACGCCTATCTCGACTATGCGATGGGTTACGACCTGAAAAACCACATGCCCTTGTATGTCAAGCCTGTCCGGAAGCTGACGGCCAAAGACCTTGCCGACATGATGCGCGACCATTTCGAAGGTACGCCCATGGACATGACCCTGGATATCGGAGCCGGCGGCAGTGGTCTGCCTTATCGCTGGCGGCCGATGGAGTTTGAGTACGAGGGCAGGCACTATATCAACGAAAGGGCCATTGCCACCCAGCAGACAGGTTGGTGGTTCGTCTCCCAGAGCCGCAACTGGCATCCGCAAGGCATTTACTGGTTTGGCGTGGACGATGCCGGCACCTCTCCGCTCACTCCATTCTATACCTGTCTGAAAGAGGTCCCGGAAC
The DNA here is from genome assembly GCA_017464285.1 of Bacteroidales bacterium. Lineage (GTDB taxonomy): Bacteria > Bacteroidota > Bacteroidia > Bacteroidales > UBA1402 > UBA1757. Next base: position 8,878 of record JAFUDT010000008.1, read on the forward strand.
CCTATCGTCAGGGTAACGGCTCACTCATTGAATATTCGGAGAGTTCGATGTATTGGACGGTAAGCCGTATCGCCCAACTGGCCTATCTGCGCTACGACCGGATCGGTGCCGAAGTGCGTCAGGTTGTCGATGCCCATGAAAATGCCATGATGGCACGGGTCAAGGAGGTTGACCGTGACAGTCGCCAGGGCGGGCAAAACGCTTTCCTGAGCGATTTCTCCTCGCGTGCTGCTAGGCAGCTCTTCCGTCGTTGGAAGGACTTGGACAAATACCTGCTTGTGAAGTATATTGACGGGAATATCAAACGCCAGAATCCTGACGGAAGTTTCCAGGACAACGGCTATTCAAAGAGTATTCCGGCATCCCCGATACAGGAGCCGTATAACGATAAGTGGAAACAGCATGTGGTCGGGGATCACGGAAAAGTGCTGGAAGTCCCTCAGAAGTAAAAACCTAAGCCCATGTGGTATCCTTTGAAGTTTGAACCGATATTGAAAGAAGTCATCTGGGGCGGAGAAAGAATCTGCGCCTACAAGTCGCTGGCCGGGAAAGGGGACGGTATTGGCGAGAGCTGGGAAATCTCCCAGGTCGAAAACCATGTCTCATTGGTGAGTGAAGGCCCTCTGAGAGGTCGGTCGCTCAGTGAACTGATTGCCATGGATGCCACAGGCTTGTTGGGTGCCAGGGTGCGGGCCCGTTTCGGAGACCGCTTCCCCTTGCTGGTCAAGTTTATCGATGCCAAACGCGACCTCTCGGTACAGGTGCATCCCGACGATGCGGCTGCCCGCCGGCATCACGGTCCTTCGGCCAGCGGCAAGACCGAGATGTGGTATGTGTTGGAATCCGAGACCGATTCGGAACTGGTGACCGGTTTTTCAAAGGATATCGACTTGGAAGAGTACAAGCAGCGCATTGCCGAGGACAGTATTGAAGAAGTGCTGCATAGGGAGCACCCGGCAGGCGGTGATGTATATTTCATTCCCCCCGGTTGTGTCCATGCCATCGGCAAGGGCATTCTGCTGGCGGAAATCCAGCAAAGCTCCGACTACACCTACCGTCTTTACGACTACAATCGGGTGGACAGCGATGGCCGGCGTCGTGAATTACATACCGATCTGGCTGCCGAGGTGCTCGACTACAGTCGCAACACCGACAGCCGCATCCGCTATCAGCGGGCGGTCAATCAGGCGGTGACTCTGGCCGACTGCCCCTATTTTACGACCAATCTGCTGGAATTGAATGCCGAGGCCGGTCCGGAAGCCGTCCACCGTGATCTGCTTGCTCTGGACAGCTTTGTCATCTGCATCTGCACCGAGGGCAGTGCCCGGCTGGTTTGCCTGGCCGAAGGTGCTTCAGGCAAGAAAGAAACGGTCCTCCGTCAGGGAGAAACCGTCCTGATACCGGCCCGACTGGCCGACTATTGCCTCTTGCCGCAGCCCAAAGCCACCATATTGGAGACTTATATCGGCTGACGGCTGCTTAATCAAACAAATTGCGGAAACGGGAGAATATCTTCTGGCTCAGGCTGGGAGAGGTTTTGAAATTCTCCGACTGGCTCATGGCCTCGATCTGCTTTTTCTCGTCGCGGCTCAGGTTCTCGGGAACATAGACGCTGATATTGACCAGCAGGTCTCCGTTGCCGTAGCGGTTGACTGTGGGCAACCCTTTTCCGCGCAGCCGCAGTACTTTACCCGGCTGTGTACCCGGTTCGATTTTGACTTTGACCTTACCGTCGATGGTCGGTATCTCGACTGTGCCACCCAGAGCGGCTGTCGGAAAACTCAACAGCAGATTGTAGACAAGGTCATTCTCGTCGCGAATCAGCTCTTTGTCGGGCTCTTCTTCGATGAGAACCAGCAAATCGCCGTTCACGCCTCCATGGCGGGCGGCATTACCCTTGCCGCTGACGGTGAGCTGCATGCCCTCGGCTACGCCTGCGGGAATATTGATGGTGATTATCTCTTCCTTGATGACGACTCCTTCGCCTCGGCAGTCCGGACATTTGTTGACAATGATCTTGCCTTCGCCCTGACAGTCGGGACAAACACTCTGAGTCTGCATGCGGCCCAGGATGGTGTTGGAAATGCGGTTGATCACCCCCTTGCCCTGGCAGGTAGGGCAGGTCTTGTAGGCGTTGCCGCCTTCGGCCCCTGTGCCGTGGCAGTGTTCACAGGCAACCTGTTTGCGCACCTTGATTTTTTTCTCGACACCGTTGGCTATATCTTTCAGGTTCAACTTGACTTTGACACGCAGGTCGGAGCCCCGGTTTACCTTTTGTCCGCCCCGGCTGCCGCCGAAACCGCCAAATCCGCCGAAACCTCCGAAATGGCCGCCGAATATATCGCCGAACTGCGAGAATATGTCTTCCATGGAGAAACCGCCGCCACTGAAACCGCCGCCGGCAGCCCCTCCCAGGCCGGCATGACCGAACTGGTCGTACCGCTGTCGTTTTTCATGGTTGCTCAGGACCTCATAGGCCTCGGCAGCCTCTTTGAATTTTTCTTCAGCCTCCTTGTCTCCGGGGTTCTTGTCGGGATGATACTGGATGGCTTTTTTCCGGTAGGCTTTCTTGATGTCTTCATCCGAGGCATTGCGGTCAACCCCGAGCACTTCGTAGTAATCTCTTTTTTCTGCCATAAAATGTTCTCCTTCCGTGCTTACTGAGCCACGACCACTTTCGCAAAACGAATGACCTTCTCATTGAGGTAGTAGCCTTTCTGGGTGCAGTCGATGATTTTCCCCTTCATCCCGTCTTCGGGGGCCGGCATCATGGCGATAGCCTCGTGCAGGTCGGTATTGAAAGGCTGGTCTTGGGTCTCAATGGCCTCTACGCCGTTTTTTTTGAGAAAACTCTGGAGTTTGTTGTAGACGATACCCATGCCTTCTTTCAGGGCGGCGATGTCCTCGGCCTTGTCCATGGCGGCCAGGCCCCGTTCGAAATCGTCGATGACCGGCAGCAGATCGACCAATACTCTTTCGCCGCCGTTCTTGATAAGCTCGGCCTTTTCGCTCAGCGAGCGCTTGCGGTAGTTCTCGAATTCGGCACGGCTTCTGAGATAAGTATCGTTGAGCTGGGCATATTTTGCCTTGAGTTCGTCCAGTTCTTGGGCCAGTTTCTCCTGTTCACCGGCTTGATTATCACACCCGTCAGCCGATGTCTCCTGGGTGGTCCGGACTTCCGGTTCGCCGGCGGGAGCACTCTGCTGTCCGCTCAGCGGTTTTTCATCCGTTCTTTTCTTTTTATTCTTGCTCATAGTTGCTTAATGTCGGATTATCACTTGCAAAAACCTTGCCATAAGGGGTGGCGTGGCTTTATGCTGCCAAAAAGGTCATATTTCGGCCGTCGTTTCGACAGAATGTCAGTCGAGAGTAGCTACCAGGTTGCGGTCTCCGAAGGCGTTGTCAATGCGCCCGACGGGAATCATGAACTTGTTCTCGCGCACCCAGTCCAGGGGATAGGCTGCCTGGCTGCGCGGATAGGAATGAGTCCAGTCGTCGGCGGTGAGCTCGTACTCGGGATGAGGCGCGTTCTTAAGCGGATTGTCCTGCGCGTCGCTGTGGCCCTCGGCCACTGCTTGGATTTCTTCCCGAATGGCCTTCATGGCCTGGACAAAGCGGTCGAGTTCTTCAAGACTCTCGCTTTCGGTGGGCTCGATCATCAGTGTCCCATGGACAGGGAATGACAGCGTGGGGGCATGAAAGCCGAAGTCCATCAGGCGTTTGGCAATGTCACCGTCGTCGATGCCTGTTTCTTTGAAACCGCGACAGTCGAGGATGAGCTCATGACCGACATAACCCTTGGCCCCCGTATAGTAAACCCCATACAGCTCTCTTAAGCAGACAGCCAGGTAATTGGCACTGAGTATAGCCGCCCGGGTGACTTTTTTTAGTCCTTCGGCTCCCATCATGAGCAGGTAGCCGTAGGTGATGGGCAGCAGCATGACATTGCCGTAGGGGGCAGCGGCTACGGTGATGCCTCCGGCTTTCCCGGGGGTATATACCGGCAGGAAAGGTTTCAGTTTGGCATTACAGCAGATGGGCCCCATGCCCGGACCACCGCCGCCGTGGGGCATGGCAAAAGTCTTGTGCAGGTTCAGGTGGCAGATGTCGGCCCCGATGAACCCCGGGGAGGTCAGGCAGACCTGGGCGTTCATATTGGCCCCGTCCATATAGACCAGTCCGCCCTTCTCATGAACAATTTGGCAGAGCTGTCTGATCTGGGGTTCGAAAATGCCGTGGGTCGATGGATAGGTGATCATGCAGCCGGCCAGCCGGTCGGCATTCTCCTGAGCTTTGGCCAGCCAGTCGCCAAGGTCGATATTGCCATCCTTGTCGCAGCAGACATGGATGATGTCGAAACCTGCCTGGCGGGCACTGGCAGGGTTGGTGCCGTGGGCCGAGTCGGGAATCATGATCAGTCGGCGCTGCTCCTGTCCCTGTGCCTTGAAATATTCACGGATTACCCGCAGGCCGGCATATTCGCCGGCAGCACCTGAGTTGGGCTGCAGGCTGCAGGCGACCATTCCGGTCAACGAGCAGAGCATCCGGCTCACCTCGTCAATCATGGTCTGATAGCCTTTGGCCTGTGCTTGGGGAGCCAGCGGATGCATCAGGGCAAATTCAGGCCTGCTGAGCGGCAGCATTTCGGCGGCGGCGTTGAGCTTCATGGTGCAGCTGCCCAGCGGAATCATGGAATGTGTCAGGGAGATATCCTTGTTTTCCAGACGTTTTATGTAGCGCATCATGTCTGTCTCACTATGATATTTGTGAAAGACGGACTGTCGGAGAAATCCGTCCTGACGCAGGAAGCTGTCGTCCAATGAGCAGATGCTGCCCCAGTCTTCCTCCATGACAGGAACAGGGGTGTTGTCCACGGCCTCGGCCAAAGCCTTGATCAGAGTCTCCAGTTCTTGCCGTCCCGTGGTCTCATCCAGACTGATCCCGACCTTCCCGTCGGGGAAATAATGAAGGTTCAGTCCATGGAATTCGGTCGTTTTCTTGAGCATGGCCGGTGTCAGACCTTCTGGCAGTCCTATTTTAAGGGTGTCGAAGAAGGCGCTGTTTTCCTGAACATAGCCATAGACTTCCAGTGCGTCGTTCAGGTAGGAGGCCTTGCCGTGGATGTCATGGGCAATTTCCTTGAGTCCTTGCGGGCCGTGCCAGACGGCGTACATGGCCGCCATGTCGGCCATCAGGGCCGAGGCCGTACAGATGTTCGATGTGGCCTTTTCCCGTTTGATATGCTGTTCGCGGCTTTGGAGTGCCAGCCGATAGGCCGGGTGTCCCTTGACATCTTTGGAAAGCCCGATGATGCGTCCGGGCATGAAACGCTTGTATTCGTCCTTGGCGGCAAAGAAGGCGGCTGTCGGACCGCCGTATCCCATGGGCAGTCCGAAGCGCTGGGCCGAACCGAAGGCAATATCGGCCCCCCAGCTGCCCGGACTGTTGAGCAGTACCAGGGCCATCAGGTCGGTGGCGACAGCTACTTTCAGGCCGGCTGCGTGCAGCTGTTCACAGAAATAGCGATAGTCTCCTATGTTGCCGTCGGCATCCGGGTATTGGACGATGGCGCCGAAAAAGCCGGCATCAGGCCGGAAAGCGGCGTAGTCCCCTTCGCAGATTTCGATGCCCTGTTCGCTGCAACGGGTGCGAAGCACGGCCAGAGTCTGGGGAAATACTTTGCGATCGACAAACAGCCGGCAGACCTTGTCCTTTTCCTGAGAGCGGCTGCGCAGGTTGAACATCATCATGGCGGCTTCGGCCGCAGCCGTGGCCTCATCGAGCAGGGAGCAGTTGGCCAGACCGAGGCCGGTCAGTTCACAGACCATGGTCTGGAAGACGAACAAGGCTTCGAGCCTTCCTTGGGAGATCTCAGCCTGATAGGGGGTATAGGAGGTGTACCAGACCGGATTTTCCAGGATGTTGCGTTGGATGACGGCGGGCATGTGAGTGCCGTACCAGCCCTGGCCGATATAGCTTTGATAGTAGCGGTTCATGGCTGCCAGCCGGCTCATGTGACGGGCAAACTGCTCCTCGGTAAGAGGCTCTGGCATATCTGGCAACTCGGGCAGGCGGATATCTTCAGGCAGGGTTTTGTCGATGAGCTCTTCTATACTCTTGACACCGATTTGGGCCAGCATGACAGCCTGGTCCTGTTCGGAAATGCCGATGTGACGGGAAGCGAAATCGTTTTGGGACATTATTGGAAACAAATGGTGATGAGACTGCCATGGCAGTCCCCTCATGATTAATTATCTGTCAGATCAACAATCTCGTCACTGAGTCCGGCCAGTTTCTCACCGCCGTTTTCAGTGACTATAAAGGTATTTTCCGTACCGACGGCCCCTACGTCGTCGATGATGATTTTGGGTTCGACGGCCAGCACCATGCCTGCCTGCAGCACATCCTTCATCCTGGGGGCGAGCACCGGCAGCTCGTTGATCACCAGTCCGGTGCCGTGTCCGACGAAGTGGGCCTGCTGGGCCTTGCCCATAAAGCGGTCGGCCAGTCCGGCACGGCGGACGATGTCGAGGGCACCGTTGTAGATGTCTTCACAGACGCTGCCCGGCCGAAGCTGCTCCTGGATGTAGGCCTGGATTTCCAGGGCGGTCTGATGGGCGCGGTAGGCGGCCTGGGGCAGCCGGCCTACGGAAAAGCAGCGGCTCAGGTCGTCCAGATAACCGTTGAAATTGCCGCACATGTCCACCAGTACGCTCTGTCCTTCGAGAATGGGAGAGTCGTCGGCTCCGATGGGATTGGAAGGATGGCCGGCACCGCCCAGGGCGAAATCGTAGGGGGAGCTCACGGCGGCATTGTCACCGCTCAGCAGGCTGCCCATGTGGGCCTCCATGTCGTTGCCGTAAGTACGGAACAGTCCCAGGCAGCCCCCTTTACGCATGAGGTATTCCACTTCGACGGCCAGCTCGGTCTGGGTCATGCCCGGGCGGTACACTTCGGGAATGTGTCGGTAGACGGCCTCGTGTCGGCGGGCCGACTCCCGCAGCAAGGCCTGTTCCCGCAGGGTCTTGACACTGCGGGCCTGTCGCAGGGCGTGACTGCCGTTGAGTATCCTGGCGGCTGCGAAGCAGGCACTGAGCCGGGCCCATTGCGACTGGGGCATTTCCTCGCCTTCCAGCCAGAGACATCCGGGCAGTCTCAGACCTCGGTCAAGTAGGAACTGTGGTATTTGTTCGGGTTTGCGGATGAGGAAAAAATCTTCCTCCGGCAGATTCAAATCCCTGGCCTTCAGGTCGGTCGGTCTGCGGACAAGGCCCAGCAGACGGCCATCGGCATCAAGATAAGTGTAGCCGTTGAAAATCCGGCCGAACACATAGAAGGTGTTTACGGGGGTGGAAATCAGACAGGCTTCCACCTGGTTTTCCTGCATTTTCTGCAGGATGCGGTTGATGTGTAACTGTCTTTCCTTGAGCATGATGATGGTCTTTTGGAAGGCCTTCCGGAGGCAACGCGAAGTTATGTATATTTTTGCATACTACCGCCGCAAAATAAATTTTGTTTTGCGCTTGGCTTTCCTTACCTTTGGGACGACAGAAATAACCGAAATAACTCATAATACTTACCGCTATGATCAGAGTTGTTGCCGTGCATACCGCCATGGCCTTGGTGGAGCCGCTGACCAGAATTTTCAAAGAGTATCTTCCACAGGTGAAGTTGAACCATATCGCCGATGACACCCTCATTCAGGAAGTCATCGCCAATGACAAGGTGACTCCGGCCGTACGCCGTCGTCTGCTGTCATACTACCTGACAGCTGCCGACAGTGGTGCCGATGTGGTGTTCAACTGCTGCTCATCGGTGGGCGACATTGCCGACCTGGGCAATGAGATTGCTCCGATTCCCGTCTTCCGTATCGACTATCCCATGGCGGTCAATGCCGTCAATTCGGCCAAGCGCATTGCCGTGATTTCTACGCTGCCCACCACGCTCGATCCGACCCGTCGTCTGCTGGAACGTGCCGCCCGCGAAGCTGGAAAGCAGGTCATCCTAGTCGATGGACTGGCCAAGGGAGCCTTCCAGGCCGGTCAGTCGGGTGACGGCGAGACTCACGACCGCCTCATCCGCGAGGCTGCCGGGAAAATCGCCGACCAGGTCGATCTGTTTGTGCTGGCTCAGGGTTCGATGGCCCGGATGGAGCAGAAATTGAGTGAAATCACCGGCAAGCCGGTACTTTCCAGTCCTGTTTCCGGTGTGATGGGCCTCAAGAAATTCCTGCAGGAAAAAGGAATGCTGTAATCACTTCTCAGACTCCCGCCCCTGAAAGGCGGAGCTCCCTTTTTAAATAACAAATCATGGCTGTCAAGAAAAGAACCTTGATACTGGCGATGCTTGTATTGTTGGGCGTCGTTACCTTCCTGGACCGTATCAATATCAGTGTGGCCGGGTCGGACATCATGCGCGATCTGAATATCACGCCCGACCAGTGGGGCTGGATATTGAGTGCCTTTATCCTATCGTATGGATTGATGCAGATTCCCATGGGGGCCTGGGGCGACAAGCATGGCCACCGCGGTGTGCTCACCCTCATTGTGCTCTGGTGGTCGGCCTTCACCATTTTCACCGGCATGGCCCAGGGCTTTGTCGGCCTGTTGCTCATACGCTTCATGTTCGGAGTGGGCGAGGCCGGTTCCTCGCCTTGCTCGACTGGGGTGATCAGCCGCTGGGTGCCTAAAAACGAGGTAGGCAAGGCTCAGGGATTCATCTGGGCGGCTACCCGTATGGGCGGTGCCCTGACGCCCTTTGTGGTGATACCCATCGTTACTCACATGGGCTGGCGCACGGCTTTCTACATCCTGGGGGCTGTCGGTGTGGTCTGGGCGGTGGTCTGGCTGCTTTTCTACCGTAACCATCCTTCCCAGATGAGGGGCATCAGCCGCGAGGAAATGGAAGAGGCTCCTGTCACGAAGGTTCAGGTGACGGAAAAACTTCGCATACCCTGGAAACAGTTTTTCTCCTCCAGGCAGTTCTGGCTCATCCTGAGCATGTATTTCTTCTATGCCTTTGGCAGCTGGTTCTTCTTTTCCTGGTTCCCCACCTTCATGGAACTGGGACGCGGTTTTGAGAAATCCCAGCTCACCTATGCTATTGCCGTGCCGTTCATTCTGAGTATGATCGGCAATATCTCGGGAGGCTATATCACCGATCGCCTGACGGTCAAGTATGGTCTGAAAGTCGGTCGTAAGGCCGTCGGCTCGGTGGCGCTTGTCGTCTCGGCAGTGTGTATGTTTCTGGCGGCCTTTATCCCCGGCAAGATGCAGGTCTTTGTCTTTCTGTCGCTGTGCTTTGGTATTATCGACCTGATGCTGCCCAGTGCCTGGGCACTTTGTATCGACCTTGGCAAGAAATACGCCGGAGCTCTGTCCGGAGCCATGAACACGGCCGGCAATCTGGGCGGTTTCGTCTGCGCCACCATCTTCGGCTATCTGGTCAGTGCCTCGGGCAACTATAACCTGCCGCTCTACCTGATTGCCGGTATGCTGGTCATCAGTGCCGTCCTGTTCTTCTTCATCGATCCCACCCAGACCATCATCAAAGACGAAGAACCTCGGGCCTGAAGTTTTTATAATCGCCAGAAATTATCGGCTATGAATAAGATCAGCCTTTTTCTTGTCCTCACGGCTTTGGGCGCAGGTCTTACGGCTGTCGCCCAGCAGCGCCAACGGTCCGAGAGCGAATCCTTCCAGACGGAGATGCCTTCGGTCCACGATCCGGTCATGGCCAAAGAGGGCGATATCTATTATCTGTTTTCCACCGGTACGGGTATCCAGCAAATGACCTCAAGCGATCGGCAGACATGGACCGTGACGCGCCGGCCGGTGATGTCGGTCATTCCGGGTTGGACCACCGATTCCGTGCCCCGCTTCGACAGTCATGTCTGGGCCCCCGACATCATTCGTTGGCATGGCCGCTGGTGGATGGCCTACAGCTGCTCGTCTTTCGGCCGGAACAGCTCTGCCATCGGACTGCTCAGCAGCCGCACTCTTGGCTCAGGCCTTTGGAAAGACGAGGGTTGTATTGTTTCATCGCGCGAGCATCGGGACAACTGGAATGCCATCGATCCGAACTTCGTCATCGACGATTCCGACAGACCTTGGCTGTTCTGGGGCTCATTCTGGGACGGCATCCAGATGGCCCGGCTCGATTCCACCATGCATATCGCTGCCGGCGAGCAGCCTCGTACCATCGCCCGCCGCTATGATCCCGGCTTCACCCCTTCGGAGCCTAATCCCACTTCGCGGTATGCCGGTCCGAATGCCATCGAGGCGCCTTTTGTCTTCAGACACGCTGGCTATTACTATCTGTTTGTGTCTTGGGACTATTGTTGCCGGGGTGCCAAGAGCAACTACCGTGTCGCTGTGGGCCGGAGCCGGAGGGTGGAGGGTCCCTACCTTGACCGCGACGGCAAGGACATGGCCACTGGGGGCGGCACGCTTATCCTGGAAGGTGACAAAAAGGAGTGGGAGGCCGCGGGCCATTGTGCCGTTTACCACTTCGACGGCCAGGACATCTTCATTTGCCACGGCTACAGTGCCACGCAAAACGGTGCGGCCCTGCTTATCCAGCGCTCCGTTGTCTGGACTCCCGACGGCTGGCCCCGGCTCCTGCCTTGAATTTTTTTATCGTTAGCTGCTTCAAAGTCGCCTTTTCAGCGGAGCTTCTCGAAGACTTGGGCCAGGGAGTCTTCCTCTCCGACATTGCCCGGAAATATGACATAGGGCAGGGAGGGAATGGCGGCATCCTCAGCGGTGCGCAGGCAAGGCACGCCCGAGAGGATCTGACCCATCACCTGGGCGGTACGCACCCGCAGGCCCTTGGTCAGGATGTCGTGCGAGGTGATGCCCCCTTTGGCCACTAACCAGGCCGGCCGATAGCTCAAACGACTCACAACCGATACCAGGAAATCGGATACCTGCTGGCCTAGCCACTGCCGCTCATCGGCATTGTCCAGCCGCACTTCCTGGCGCGAGGTATAGACCACCGGACAGAGGCCTTGGGCGGCCAGGTCCTTGAGCCGTGTCTGCAGTTCGTCGGACAACTGTTGCGGGCGGTCCAGGATACTGCGGATATCCAATTCGATGCCGACCGTGGCTTCACACTGGAGCAGAGCATTCAGTTGGGCGGTCGATTTCTTGACATGGGAACCGACGATGAACAGTCCCGGAGCCGTTGCAGCGCCTTCTCTGACAAGATCCTTACGGTCCAGCAGGGGCCGGTCGTCGATGCCGCTCATGGCCTTGGGCAGCGAAGACGAGCTGCGGATCACCACCGCCTCGTCGTGACAGCCCATCCACTCTAGCAGTGTCAGGACGAAAGCCTGCAGGTCGCTGTAGCGCAGGGCATCCACGCTGACGTAGGCAGGAAAGCCTTTGCCGCGGGCCTGCTCAATCAAACCACTCAGAGTCTGAAGGCGATCGGCCGTCGGCTGGCTGGGAAACTCCGTCAGCGACAGGTTGTGGTAGAAGAAATCGTCGTTTCCAAGTTTCTCGGCGATGTAATCTTTTAAAACAGCCGAATGGTAGGCAAACACATTGTCGCGGGCAAATTCGCTCTCCGAGACCGGAATCAGCGTGTCGTCGTCTTTCAGGTAGTGGCAGCCCTGAAGGGTGTAGCGGCCGGCTTCCAGGAAGGCCGGGGCAAAGAAGGTAACGGGGCAGATTGCGTGGCCGCTATGGCGCAGGCACTTGGCCATCAGGTCGGTCTCCAGCGGAAAATGGCCGCGCAGGGTGGAGTCGCTGCGACTGATGAACACCAATCGGTAGCCAGCCTGGCGGTTGGCCTCCAGCACGGCCTGCATGGCGGAATTGGTCACGTGGGTGGCCTCGTCGCGGGTCATGGCCCGGGTATTGGTCAGCACATAGAAAAAAGGCGCTTCGTCGGCCAGCGCGGCTTGCAGGCTGTCAGTCTGCCAGTCAGTCACCAGGCGGCAGGAATGGACCGTTTGGATGCCCGTGGGATCGTCGTCCATAACCACCAGTTTGATGTGCTGCTGCCGAAGCAGGCGGTGGATCTCCGAGCGGCAATCGCCCGAGGTTTCGGGATGCTGTCGCAATACTGCTGAATAGGAAAGACGGTTCATTTCTTGATGCCTAACATGATGCGGGCCTCCTGGGGAGTGGCGGGTTCATAGCCCATCTGACGGATAAGGGCCACCAGGTGTTTGACCAGGACGGCATTGTTGGCGGCCACTTTGCCCGGTGCGTAATAGAAGCTGTCTTCAAATCCCACGCGAACGGCGTTGGCGCCCATGCCGACGGCGCAGGCCAGGAACGACTGGTCGGCCATGGCATCATGGTTCAGCCCCCATGAGCTGCCGCTTTCGGCCAGAGACAACAGGCATTGCAGCACATTGGCCTTGGCCGAGAGATTGCTCGAGTTGCCGGGGCCCAGACAGAAGTTATAGTGCAGCGGGCGCTGCAGCACGCCTTCGTCGGCCAGCCGGGTGCAGGTCTCGACCATACTCAGGTCGAACAGCTCCATCTCGGGAATGACATGGGCCTTTTTCATGCGGTCGGCCCAATAGCGGATGTCGGGCAGAGTGTTGATATAAACGGTCTCTCCGAAGTTGACCGAACCCATGTTCAGGGAAGCGATCTCCACGTCGGGCACATTGAGGCAGACGCAACGTTCTTCCAGGCTGAGCGACGACAGACCGCCCGTGGAGCCCTGGATGATGATGTCGCTGTGGGCATGGATCATGTCGATGGTCTGCTGGAAGACGTTCAGGTCGAAGGTCTGTTCGCCTTGCAAATCGCGTGTGTGCAGGTGCACCATGCAGGCACCTTCTTCGGCGCAATTGAGGACATCTTCTGTGATTTCTTCCGGCGTAAGGGGGTTTTTGCAGCCGGCGGGTATCTTCTTTCCGGTATGGCAGACCGGGGCGACGGTAATGATGATTTTCTTGGAAAGGTTCATAGTGATGACTATTTTGGATAAGCAAGGATATAATAATCCCGCAAGGTAGCGCAAAGCCGGCAAAAACGCAAATAAATCTGCAAGGTGGACGTTTTTGTCCCTTTCATGCGGAATCATCGCGGAAAAAACCGTATTTTTGTCAGTTTCAAGGTCGCTAAACTATATGTCGGCAAGATTATTATCAACGAGTATGAAATCGAATGGTTTGCATAGAATCATCTGCTTCTCCCTGGTAGGGATGCTGAGCATGGGGCTGGCTGCCCAGGACTACAGTTACAGCACTGAGCCTTTCGAAGAAGCAGCCTGGAGTACTGTGGCAACTTCGGTGAATTCCATAACAGGAGTCTGGACTGTCAATAAGAATATTCAAAGCAGGGAGCAGGCTTATCAGGGAGACTATAGTCTGAAAATAAGCAATAAAGCCGGCTTTGTCACTCCCAGGCTCAACGAAGGGGCCGGCACGCTGTTCTATTATGCCTGGGTTCAGAACCGGGAGGCCAATGTCGAAGTCTCCCCGGACGGCAGCAACTGGACGCTGGTGGAAAACTATAAAGTCAATACCCAGAGCTGGGTGCGCCATGTGGTGGAGATTGACGATCCGTCGGTGCGCTACATCCGCTTGAGTACCACGTCCAACAATCAAGTCTATATCGACAATTTCATTGTCACCCGCTATGACGGCACGACTGCCGACAGCAGTGAAACCACCACCCGCTGGCGGATCCCATATTTCACTCAGGACTTTGAGGATAAGAGTCAGTACCCGGCTACGAGCGAGGCGGCTGCTGCGGAAACGGACTTCTTTGTGGAGGGTCAGGGCCAGTGGATCTACAAAAATGCCTGGTGCTCGACCAATGCCGACTATATCCCCGACGGTTCGCATTGTGCCCTGCGCATGCAGAAGAATACCTCCTATGTGATATCACCGATACTTTCCCAGGGAGTCGTTAAAGTCAGCTTCAACGAAGGCCGTACCGAGAGGGAGCTCAGTCTCTATACTTCTACAGACCAGGGTCTGACGTGGCAATTGTCGGCGTCCGTGGTCACGGCCTCCTACAATGAGATCCTGATTACCGACAGTCGTGTGAACCGCGTCAAACTGTCCAACGAAGAAGGCAAGGACGTCGACGTTGACAATATCTGTATTACTGCCTTCCCGATGGGAACGGCCGGCACGGTCACTACGGGAGCAGTCTCCGGAGTCACCCGCACGACGGCACAGGTAAGCGGGCATCTTGACACCCCGGGCGACAAGACCCCTATTGAGTGGGGCATTTGCTGGGCGGCCGAGGCCGATCCGGACTATACCCGTCAGACGGTGGTCGCCGAAGATGCCGATTTCACAGTGACACTGAAGAATCTGCCGGCTGGCAGGTCCATACGCTATCAGGCATACGTCATAAGCCTGGCCGGAGTGGGGCTGGGGGAGATTGCCCGGTTCACGACTGAGCCTCCTGTCGTCCCCGTGGTCGAAAGCGGTGAGGTCATCGCTTTGGAAGAGGGGGACGACGAACGTCTGTGTTATGTCATGCTCAGCGGTACGGTGACGGACAACGGTGGTTCCGCACCTTTGGAAACGGGAGTCTGGGTCGGATTGGACAGTCAGCCTGAGACCACAGGACAGAAAGTGTCGGCAACTTTGACGGGCAATACCTTCACGGCCGTTATCGGCCTGCAACCTGAAACAAAGTATTATTTCAAGCCATACGCCCTTAACGAGGCCGGCTACAGCTACGGAGAACTGCGCTCATGGACCACCGGAACCAAAGTGTTGCCGACTTACGCTCACCGCGTCTATTTCGTCGCCCCGGACGGAAATGACGCTACGGCCGATGGCAGCCGAGAGCATCCCTACTACAATGTCCAGAAGGCCATAGACATGGTGGAGGCCGGCGATACGATTTACATGATGGCCGGTACCTATCGTTACACTGCCCGGCTCAATGCAAGAGCCGTCGGAAGACAACAGAGCGGCATGATTGCCCTCTTTGCCCTGGACGGACGGGCTGTACTGGATTTTTCAGCCATGGATTTGGACGACAACAATCAGGGGATGCGACTGACGGGCAGCTACTGGCATATTTACGGAATCGATATCTGCGGGGCCGGGGACAACGGTCTGCTTATCGAACGCGACAAACCCTCCGGCGGGGGGTATGCCCAAGTCAAGGACAGCACTCACCTGGGGCATCACAATGTGATAGAGAACTGCCGATTCTACCGCAACCGTGATACTGGCCTTCAAATGAAGAATCTGGCAGAGAACAATGCGGTGATCAACTGTGATGCTTTTCTCAACTGTGATCCCGACAACGGCGATGCCGACGGTTTTGCCGTGAAGATATCCCATGGGACTGGCAACTATTTTTACGGCTGTCGTGCCTGGGACAACAGCGACGACGGTTGGGACGGCTTTATCAAGACCGACGGAGGCTTCCCGGATGACATAACCACTACTTTTGAAAACTGCTGGGCTTTCCATAACGGCTTCCTGGAAGACGGACAGGCCAGCAGCGGCAACGGCAACGGTTTTAAGCTGGGCAGTGAATATGGCCGCAACAACGTAGTGCTGAACCGCTGTCTGGCATTTGAGAATCTCAACAAGGATTTTGACCAGAACCATAACCGGGGGTCGATGATTCTCAACAACTGCAGCGGCTATTCGGCCAAGAGCAGTTCCAAAGGCAACTATACTTACCGTTTTTATGAAGCTGTGGCTGCCGGTCACGAAATCCGCCTGACCAACTGTGTGGCCATCAGTGACGGCAATCCCGATATGAAAAAATCGGCCTATGGTATATGGCAGGTAAGCGGGACGATGATTACCAGCGACCTGAACTGTCTGCCCGCCGACTTCCGCAGTATTGACTGGAAAGAGGCACTCGCTGACCGTGCCCAGGACGGTACCTTGCCTCAGGTGTCGTTCATGTTCCCCGCAGAAGGCAACACCCGACTCATCGACTGTGGCACTCCTGTCGGGCCTTATCAGGGTGAGAGTCGTTGGGCGATCGGTATCACTTATATGGGAGCAGCTCCTGATCTGGGATGTTTCGAGACTTCTGCGCCTGTCAGCATCGGTATGATCCCGATAGCGGAGGTCTCAGGCAGCCGTGTCAGTCTCTGGCAGGCGGCCGCAGGCAGGGTGCTTGTCAACATCAGCGGGGCCGCCGCCAACGAAGTCTTTACCCTGAGTCTGTCCGACTTGTCCGGCCGGATGCTGGGAAGATGTCAGTTCAGCGGACCGACAACCAGTATCGGACTCCCCAGCTATGAAGGCATTGTGATAGTCCATATTCAGGGATCAGCTTGGGACGAATCCCGGAAACTACAACTCAAATAGGTCGGATGAAATACATTGAGATACAGGGAGCCAGAGTCAACAATCTGAAAAATATCCATGTCAGGATACCGCTTAATTCCCTGACAGTCATCACGGGTTTGTCAGGCTCCGGCAAATCCTCGCTGGCGTTTGACACTCTTTATGCCGAAGGGCAGCGACGCTATGTGGAGAGTCTTTCGGCTTATGCCCGGCAGTTTATGGGTAAGATGAACAAGCCGGAGGTCGATTTCATCCGCAACATCCCGCCCACGATAGCTATCGAGCAGAAGGTCATCAATCGTAATGCCCGTTCCACAGTGGGTACCTCCACGGAAATATACGACTATCTCAGGCTGCTGTTTGCCCGGGTGGGCCACACTTTCTCCCCGATTTCCGGAGAAGAGGTCAAGCGTCATACGGCCGAAGACGTTGTGCGTTATGTCGGATCCTTTCCGGCTGACACCCGCTTCCTGGTCATGTGTCCTGTGCAGGTGCCGACTTCCGGCCGTCTGCAGGAACTCATGCAACAGGGCTTCAGCCGCCTGGATGTCAATGGAGAGACAGTCCGTATAGACGATCTTCTGGAACAGGATGATCCGCTGTCCTCCTTGACCGGGCAGGAACTCTTTCTGGTGATAGACCGTCTGAGTGTTCAGGACGACCGTCTGTTCCGCTCCCGCCTTAACGATTCGATTGAAACGGCATTCTACGAGGGAAAACATACTTGTGTGATACGCATGTATGCTCTTCAGGGGGAAGAAATTCGAACCTTTTCTGACCGTTTTGAGGCCGACGGGATGGTTTTTGAGGAGCCAACGGATCTGATGTTCAGTTTTAATTCCCCCGTCGGTGCCTGCCCCCGCTGTGAAGGTTTCGGTCGGGTCATCGGACTGGACGAGGATCTGATCGTGCCGGACAAATCGCGTTCCATCTACGATGATGCCATCGCCTGCTGGAGGGGACCGGTCATGGGAGAATGGAAAAGATATCTGATTGCCGCCGGAGAAAAATCCGGGGTGCCTGTTTTCAAGCCCTGGTACCAGCTCAGTGACAAGGAACGTCAGCTTGTCTGGACGGGCAATGAGCATTTCTACGGCTTAAATGAGTTCTTTCGTCAGTTGGAAGAGAAACAATACAAGATACAGAACAGGGTGATGCTGGCCCGTTACCGGGGCAAGACCACCTGCCCCGAATGTCACGGCACCCGTCTGAAAAAAGAAGCCTCCTATGTCAAAGTGGGCGGATGCACACTGACAGAACTGACCGAGATGCCGGTCACCGGCCTGGCCGATTTCTTTGACCGGCTCCAGCTCAGCACAACGGAAACAGCCGTGGCAGAACGTCTGCTGACCGAAATACGTCATCGCCTGCATCTGCTCCTCAATGTCGGCCTGGGTTATCTTACCCTGGCCAGGCTATCCAACTCTCTGTCGGGTGGGGAGAGCCAGCGCATCAATTTGGTCACCTCGCTGGGCAGTAGCCTGGTCGGCTCGCTCTATGTCCTGGACGAACCGAGCATCGGCCTGCACTCGCGTGACACCGACCGGCTCATAGCCGTGCTCCGCGAACTTCAGTCGTTGGGCAATACGGTGGTCGTAGTCGAACATGATGAGGAAATGATCCGCCAGGCAGACTACATTGTCGATATCGGTCCCGAGGCAGGTCGGCTGGGGGGAGAGGTAGTCTGGCAGGGAACTATGTCACAGCTGCTCAAGTCTGGCCACTCCCTTGAGAAACATAGCTATACGCTCGACTATCTGCAAGGCCGGGAACAGATTCCCGTACCCCCCTTCAGACGCCCCTGGCAAAACTATATCGAAGTAGTGTCGGCCTGTCATCATAACCTCAAGGATGTTACAGTCAAGTTCCCGCTCAACGTGCTGACCGTAGTGACCGGCGTGAGCGGATCGGGCAAGTCCTCACTGGTGCGGGATGTGTTCTATCTGGCTGTCAAGAAGAAAATCAGCGAAACGGCCGAACGCCCCGGCGTTTTACACGACCTGCGCGGTGACCTGCATCTGGTCCACGACATCGAGTTTGTCGATCAGAACCCCATCGGCAAGTCTTCACGTTCCAATCCTGTCACTTATCTGAAAGCCTACGATGAGATTCGTAAACTTTTCGCAGACCAGCCTCTGGCAAAACAACTGGGGATGCCGGCTTCCTACTTCTCCTTCAACCAGGAGGGCGGCCGCTGTGAGAACTGTCAGGGGGAGGGTGTCGAGCATGTTGATATGCAGTTCATGGCCGATATTGTTATTGTCTGTGAACATTGTCACGGCAAGCGTTTTCAGCCGGAAGTACTGGAGGTGACTTATCGTGGCAAGAACATCTACGATGTGCTTGAGATGACTGTCAATCAGGCCATTGAATTCTTCAATGAAAGCCCGGGACCGACCGAGCGCAAGATTGTCAAGCGTTTGCGCCCTTTGCAGTCCGTCGGCCTGGGATATATTAAGCTGGGACAGTCGTCCTCGTCCTTGTCCGGAGGCGAAAGCCAGCGTGTCAAGCTGGCATGGTTTCTGGGTCAGGAGCAACCCCAGCCTACCATCTTCATTTTCGACGAGCCGACCACCGGTCTGCATTTTCACGATATCCGCGTGCTGCTCAAAGCCCTGGACGATTTGATTGCCTGTGGTCATACGGTCATTGTCATCGAGCACAATCTGGAGGTCGTCAAATGTGCCGACTACCTCATCGAACTGGGCCCGGAGGGAGGAGATGCCGGGGGCCGGCTGCTTTTCAGCGGCAAACCGGAAGACCTGATCTCTTGTGCCGAGAGTCATACAGCTACCTTTTTAAATAATAAACTATGATACTACAAGTTGAAACTATGATTCCCGACTCAGCAGAAGTCGTGGAACAACTCAAGACAGGTGTGGCACAGACCACAGAACAAGTTAACACTTTCTGGGCAAGTGTCCGGGAGTTTTATGTGAACACCATCATGGCCAATGTGCCGAAGATTATCCTGATGATAGTCCTGCTGTGGCTGGGCTGGTACCTGGTGAACCGACTCACCGAGTTCATCAAGAAGATGATGATCAAGCGAGACACGGATGTATCCTTGCGCAATTTCCTAGGTTCGCTGATCAACATCCTGCTCAAGGTTGTTCTGGTGATGACCATCATGAGTATGGTGGGTGTCCAGATTGCTTCCTTCGTAGCCCTGCTGGGTTCGGTCGGTCTGGCCATAGGCATGGCTCTGCAGGGTACTTTGCAGAACTTTGCCGGCGGTGTGATTATCCTGCTGCTCAAGCCCTTCAAGGTGGGAGATTTCATTGAGCAGGGATCTTTCAGCGGCACGGTCAATATGATACAGATCTTCAATACCTATCTGACCACGCCCGACAACAAAGTCATCATCATCCCCAACTCGCAGCTGGCCACCAGTTCGCTGATCAACTACACGCGCAGCGACCATCGTCGTCTGGATATTCCCGTGGGTATTTCTTACGGAGAATCGGTCGAGAAGGTCCGTTCCGAGTTGCTGGCCCTGGCCGCGGCCTGTCCCTTGGTGCTCAGCGAACCTGAGGCTCCTTCGGTCAATGTCGCTGACCTTGGCAACGGTTATCTGAACTTGACGCTCCGTTTCTGGGTGAAAACGAATGATTATTGGACGGCCCTTTTCGAAATGAACCAGTCGGTCTATGACAAGATGGTGTCGGCCGGTTATATGCTGCCTGCACAGAAAATTGATGTGCACGTGTCGAATAAGTAAACCGATACATTAAATAAAAGCGGGCCCCGTTACCTTCAGGTAGCGGGGCCCGCTTGGCTATTGCCTGCGGCTGTATAGCCTTCTCAATGTTTGAGACGGACATCCAGCTTGTCGCCTTTAGCCTTGAGTGTCTGCGGTTTGTAGGTCAGTGCCGAGAATCTCAGCTTGGCACCCTTGGGTACTTCAATGGAGTAGGCTCCATCGGCGTTGGTCATGGTGTGAAAATCGCTGTAGCCTTCAGCAAAGATATTGACATCCTTGACGGGCTCGCCTTCGACATTGGTGACCACGCCGCTGATGTTTACCTTGGACATAGCCTGGACGGCAGCCTGGAGTGTCTCTGCCGAACGGTCATGAATGGCACTGTGTTTTACCCTCTTGGTGCCGCTCAGAGGAATATGCAGTCCAAAATGGATGCTGGTTGTCAACGGGTCGATGGGCGTGTAGTCCGGAGTGACATTCAGCAGGGTCCTTTCCCAGGCGACGAACAAGGTGTTGAACAGTGACAGGGAAAGGCCCAGCCCCTTGGCATACTCGGAGTAGAAGGTGTAGCTGGCCGAAAGCTGCAGCATGTCGATGGGCCGCAGGTTGGCTACGAACATCATTTCCGAGTAGTTGTCGAAACGCGAGAAGTCGGTGGTGAAGAGCAGACCTGCACTGACACGGTCTTTCCATGCCGTATATTCGGCACCGATGACCGTGCTGGCATTCAGGCGATGGAACTCATCTCTTACCTGACCTGTTTCGCTGAACTGGATTATTTCCTTCATGTCGTCGGCCAGTTCCTCAAACTGATCTTCCATACTCTCGTCGCTGTTGTCATCATCGAAGTTGAGGTTGTTGAGACCCGAAAACCTGACTTCTCCGGCCGAAGCGAGCTGAGTCATATTCTTCCATTTGATGCCACCCAGATCGGTGACAGCAGCCGACAGGGTCAGATCCTTGATGGGAGAGTAGGCGACACCCAAATCAATGCCGTAACCTAGGCTGATGGCGTCTTTAATCTTGCTCATCGTGGGATCTGCATTGTCTACGTAGCCATCCTGATTGTACTTGAAGGTGACAGGGGCATTGGTGGCCAGACTGGCCTTGGTGTTAAACACCCATTCTTCGGGCCGCATGTCGATGAACATCTGATCGATGCCGGCATTGATGGCAGACAAGCCGATCAGTCCTTTCAGGCGCAGACCCACGCTCAGGTTGTCAAGCAAGTCGATGGAGTAGCCGATACCGGTTTCCAGATAGCCTTCGCCGTAAAACCTCAGGTTGCGTATGTCGTAGGTGGTGCGGGTGCCGTTGTCCATCCCTTTCTTCAGAAAAGAGAAGAAGGACTTGGGTATGTTGAAGCCGCCGCCGACCTTGATGTCCATGTTAAAGGACAGGTAGCCGTGCTTGGTGTTGGCGCCGAAGCCCAGTAAAGCGAAGCGCCCGTTCATCTCAAAGAAGTTGTTGTCTGCCAAGCCGTCCAGGAACTGGTCGGCCGAAACATCGGGATGAAGGAAGGTTAGCAACTGATCGTTTTCTTCATCAGGGAAGAGGAACTTGGTAACGCCCAGATTGGAGCCCAGACCCAGATCGATGCCGCCCAGGACGGGCAGATCGAGGTAGGCTCTGCCCGAGTTCAGGGCAGGGTTCATCAGCTGTTTGGTGGTCGAGTTCTTCATAAAGTAGCTGGACTTATTGTACTGGGCCGAGAGGGCCAGGCAGCTCAGAAAACTCAAGCCAAGGATCAAGGATTTATAGAATGAAGTTTTCATAATCTTTTCTCTTTAGGCGTTAGCATTAAAAATCATCGGTGTCAATGACAATTCCTCCGACCACCCGTAAGAATAGTCTGGTTTTCAGATAGTTGTCCGGTTTTATAGAGGTGCCTGCCACGGTGGCGTCCGAGCTGACCTTGAAATCGATGGTGAATCCGGCCAGCCGGTCGAACTGATGGCTGTCATTCTTGAAGATAATGGTAATGGGCGAGGTGGTGGAGGAGCCGTCGGCCTTGCCTGCTTTGATTTCAAAGACAACAGGCTCGATGCCGGTGATGGGGTCTTTTTCCTCATCGATGGGAATCAGCGTACCTGTCAGGTTCAGCGGAATGGAATTTTCGATTGTACCCATGATCTGGATGCTCTCCCCAAGGTAATCGGTGATGCTCTTCTCTTTTTTCTGGCCGTCTTTATCATCGTTTCCAAGATTCAGATCGATCATCAGGGTGTCCTTGTAGGTAATGTTCAAGTTTTCGCCGAAGGCCAGCGGAATGAACAGATTGTACTTGATGTCGGCAGCATAGTCTACACCCAGGTCAACCTGGTGTTGTACATCGGTATTGGTGTGAGCTTCCATGTCCATGGTGATCTTGTCGGGAATAGTCTCGAACAGTTTGTTGATGTCCATTTTGACAAAACTGTAGTCATCGGGCATGCCTTCGTCGGTGGTAGAAATCCAGAAATTGTTGACAGCGGGAGCTTCAGGAGAGCCGGCCTCCAAAGTGAGGTCCATCGCCTGAGCTTTGCTCATGTTGGGAACAACTCCATAATATGGAGTGAGTAGTCCGTTGATATACAGTGGAATAGCCAAGTTGTACGAACTGTTGATCATCAAGATGGGGTTGATATCCAGACGGGTGTCTTCTCCTTTGAACTCTTCCGGAAAATCCTCTAGGGAAATTTCTTCATGAATGGCATCGATGTCAGGATCGACCAGGCCATAAACCTTCTCGACCTGAACGCCTTTGAGCTTGATGTCGGCCTTGATGGTGATGGGTTCACCGTCCAGGTCACTGCTGTGCAGGGAGGCGCTGTTCATCGACACATTGACATTGTATCTCATGAACTCGTTCAGGTTGTAGGTCTCTTCCAGTTTCTCACCCGAGAGGTTGAGCCCCCTGATGAGGACACTCTTGACAACTTTCTGGTTGTTGACCAGTTTCTCCTTGAAGTTCCAGTAGTTCATTTCGTTCACCTCCTCACTCTGGAACATGAACTTGTCAGGAGCCTGTAGACGGAAGTCCATGATGATGTCTTCGCTCACATTGGGTAGGTTCTGTACATCCAGTTCGAGAGTCAGGGTGGCTCCGTCCTTAAGTATGATGCTGTCGATGGCCAGGATCTCGGCAGGAATGTCGATAGGTGCCGAGAAGGAGGCAGAGTCGCGGTATTCAGCCTTGATACCGGTGATGTTGGCATCGACGTCGGTGATGTGCATGTCGTCCAGGCGGATATCCAGTGACAGGTCTTCGGTCGAGATTTGCTTCAGGTCTTCGCTGTTGGTCGGACCGCCGACAATGGCCACCGTACCGTTGATGGTGACAGAGTCTTTGACCGCCAGCATGCCGTTGTCAAGGAACTGGTTAATGACCAGCTTCTTCAGCTCCAGCGAAATCTCGTCGGGCAAATCACCTGTGATGGTGTATTGGTTGGTGTTCTTGTCCAGTTGGGGATCATCGGCAAATTCCATCATCTTCGGGAATTGGATGACGATGTTACCGGTAAGAGGCAAGGCCTGGGGCTTGACCAACTTGATCTTCAGGAAAGTGCCGTCTTCGATGGTGGCCGTCTGAATGGCCGAGATCATATCGGCTGTCGAGAAGACGAAGTTGACGGGTACTTTCTGCTCGTCAAGCGGCTGGTTGATGTCGTTGATCACGACATAGACCGGGCCGGCCTTGATGGACGAGTTGACGTTCATGCTGAAACTGGCCTGATCAGTCGGGATATTGTCACTGTTGACCTTGCCGGCCACACTGAGGGTGCCGTTATAGGTGATACCCTTGTTCAATGAGATCTTGTGATCGAGGGTAACGGTCGTTGAGCCCATGTCGATCCGCTTGAGCGGCAGCATGATGGTTTTGCCGTTGACAGGATCGAAATCTTCGTCGGCCAGTGAATAGACGTTTTCGGAATTGAGATTCTCGTTTTGCTCGAAAACGAATTCTTTGGGGAAACCAATCGACAAGGCATCGATCTTAATGTTGCCTTTCAGGCCGGCAATCGAGTTGGAACCTCTCAGCGTAATGGCGATGTAGCTCGGTTCCACAGTGATGATGCTGTCCACCTTTGTGACATCCTCAGGCAGGGTGCTGGAGAACTGGATGGAAGTGCTGCCGCTGACATTGGTCTGGCGGGCCGGAATCTCAAACTGCATGGTATGGACGGTCATATCATTGAAGGTAATATCCATTTTGAGTTTGATGTTCCTGATACTGTTGAAATTGTCGGCATAGTACTGGACCGTCCCCACGGTGAGGAGACCCTGGGCTTTGAACTGGTCGTCGATACTTATGCTGCCGTTGTCTGCCACGGCGTTCAACACCAGTGAGTCAATATAGTAGGTGTTGTTGAAAGAGTAATTGTTCTCCTTGGTCAGATTCTCGTTCAGCCAAATCTTGCCGTCATCGGAGAGGGTGCCGTCGGCAAAACGGAACAAGGCGGCCGGATCGACGGCGATATTGGTAGTCACCGTACCGCTCTCCAGCAGTTCGGCGGCGTTCTCGATGCTCATCGAGACACCCAGACGGGCTGGAGTGGATTTCTTCAGGGCAATCCAATCGACCGACGTGATGCCGTTGGGCACAGTGGTGCCGAAGTTCATTGACTGTTGCATGTTGACAGCGATGTCATTGCCGCCGGGGAAATAAAGGGAGATAAGCTGATGAGGCAGGTCGGAAGCATAGGACTCCATTTCGGCCGGCAGGGTGGCGCTACCGAAGATATTGCTCTGCGAAATAGCGACAGGGTTCATGTTCAGGTTCTTCTGGGCCTCGGTCAGAGCGAGATCTCCGACGCTGGAGTTGAAGTTTTCCTGCATATCCACAGCGGGAATGTCGATGTTTTCTACCGACAGGTTGTTCAGGCCTACATTGATGCGGTTGGTCTGATGGATACCTGAGATGGTGATCTGTGTCTGGGAGGCATCGATGAATGCCACCTGGATGGGATCCGGACTATAGACCTGGTCTTCGACCTCAATGGCTCCGAAGGCGGCCATCTCAAAGTGGAAGGAATCTTTCTGCTCGATGCGGTAGCCGTTCTCATCAGTGGAAATCAGGTCGATACTGTCCAAATCCACAATGTCTTTCAGAAAGATGCTGTCTGAACTGACGAGCGGAATGCTGATGGAGTCACCGCCAAGAGCCATTTTGCCGGAGACCTTGTCCAGATTGTAACGGGAATCAACGCAGGCCGTGGAGATCAGCAGGAAAAGTCCGCACAGCCAGGCAGGCATTTTGAAATCTCGTAGTTTCATAATGTGTGGTTTAAAGGGTTGAATATTGATTTGTCGTTTTGTTTTCCTTGTGTCTGAGCCAGAAGAACAAGCCCGTGCAGCAGGCGGCAAAGGCCAGGCCGATGCCGACGGAGGTCTGGAGCGGCAGGCGCAGTCCTTCCGGGGCACATAATATATAGGTGGAGCAGACCACGGTCATGAAGATGGCCGGAATCAGCGTGATGATCCAGGGTTTGTGCCGGCGGTAAAGATAGACGGTGACGGCCCAGAGGGTGAAGGCGGCCAGGGTTTGGTTGGTGAAGGCGAAATAGCGCCAGATGATATCGAAGTTGATCTGCAGCAGTATGACCGAGACGGCAAACAGCGGCAGGCTGAGCCATACGCGGTTCCAGAAACTTTTCTGGCTGATATTCAGTGCTTCGGCGATGATCAGGCGGCAGGAGCGGAAGGCCGTGTCGGCCGAGGTGATCGGGGCGGCTACCACTCCCAGCAAGGCCAGCACGGCACCGAATTTGCCCAGCCAACCGTGAGCGATTTTGTCAACGATGACCGAAGCGTTGTTACCGACGGCCAGGACGCTCTCCTGGAAGCTGCCGATACTGCCGAAAAAAGTCATGGCGGCGGCAGCCCAGATCAGGGCGACGATACCTTCGGCCACCATGGCGCCGTAGAATATCTTGCGCCCTTCGGTCTCTTTCCTGATGCAGCGGGCCATCATGGGCGACTGGGTGGCATGAAAACCCGAGACGGCACCGCAGGCCACCGTGATGAACATCATCGGGAAAAGATGCATTTTGCTGGCGTTGGGATGCATGTTCCGGAAGGTGTCGCCCCTTAGCTCAGGCATGTCTCCGGCATTGAAAATCAGCATGAAGAACAGGGCGACCGCCATGAACAGCAGGGCAAATCCGAATATGGGATACAGGTTGCCTATTATTTTGTCGATGGGGAAGATACAGGCCACCAGAAAATAAATAAAAATGACCACAATCCAGAAATTCAGGTCCATCAGGCCCCCGAAAGCATTGTCTGTCAGGCCGGCCAGGATGTTGGACGGGCCGTTGACGAATACTGTGCCGACCATGACCATGAGAATGACAATCAACACGCGCATCAGTATTTTGACGGGTCTGCCCAGATAGATGCCAATCAGGTCGGGCAGACTGGTGCCGTTGTGTCGTTCGGATATCATGCCGGAAAAATAATCATGGACTGCTCCGATGAAGATGGTGCCGAAAGTGATCCACAGAAAAACTACCGGGCCGTACATGGCTCCCAGCACGGCACCGAAAATAGGCCCCAGACCGGCGATGTTCAAAAATTGAATGAGGAAGATTTTCCAGGTGGGCAGAGGGACGTAGTCTACGCCGTCCCGGCTGGCTTCTGCCGGAGTTTTCCGGTCGTCCGGACCGAAAATCCGGTCAACGAACTTTCCATAGACGAAATATCCGCCGACCAACAAGATGAGACATACAGCAAATGTAATCATTGCTCTTTTATTACATACAGCATCTGTCTACCGCCTCTTGCGCCAGATGGACGACAAGTAAGGCAACAAATGCTGTTTCAGTCTATTACTAAGCGACAAAGATATAGATTATTATTGAATGCAATGCTTTTTCGGAAAAAAAATGCAGTGATTTTTGCCGGGGTAGGAAGAGCTTCGGCCAAACTGATGATTTCGTTTGCATTTGCGCGCAAAAGGCAGTACATTTGCACCAAATATTTTCAATTTCCGACAATAGGATCCGATACTTGAACAATAACCCAATAATTACCGATAAACAGATGAAACAGAAGAAATTTTTGACCTGCGATGGTAACGAGGCCGCTGCTCATGTGAGCTATATGTTCTCAGAAGTGGCTGCCATTTATCCTATCACCCCGTCATCTCCCATGGCGGAACATGTTGACGAATGGGCCGCCCGTGGCCGCAAAAACCTGTGGGGACAGACCGTCACTGTTCAGGAAATGCAGTCGGAGGCCGGCGCTGCCGGTGCCGTTCACGGTTCGCTCCAGGCTGGAGCCCTGACCACCACGTTTACCGCTTCCCAGGGTCTTCTGCTGATGATTCCCAATATGTACAAGATCGCCGGTGAGCTGATTCCCTGCGTGTTCGACGTGTCGGCCCGGACACTGGCCAGCCATGCTCTGTGCATCTTTGGCGACCATCAGGATGTGATGGCCTGCCGTCAGACCGGTTTCGCCATGCTGTGCGAGGGCTCTGTCCAGGAAGTTATGGACCTGACCGCTGTCGCCCATCTCGCTTCGCTGGAAACCTGTGTTCCCTTTGTGAATTTCTTCGACGGTTTCCGAACCTCGCACGAATACCACAAGATCGAAATGATGGATCAGGAGGATATCCGTCCTTTGGTCAACGAAGAATACATCAAGCGCTTCCGCGATCGCGCCATGAGTCCGGAGCGTCCCATTACCCGTGGTACTGCCGAGAATCCCGAGACTTTCTTCACTCATCGTGAAGCGTCCAACTCCTATTACGACAGTGTACCTGATGTGGTGGAAAAGTACCTGGGTGAGATTTCCAAAATCACGGGTCGTGAGTATCATCTGTTCTCTTATTACGGAGCCCAGGATGCCGACCGCATGATCATCCTGATGGGTTCGGCCACCGATGCCGCCCGCGAGGCTATCGACCATCTGAATGCCAACGGCCAGAAAGTGGGTATGATTTCGGTTCACCTTTATCGCCCGTTTTCTGTCAAGCACCTGCTCGCCTCAGTTCCCAAGACGGTCAAGCGTATTGCCGTATTGGATCGCACCAAGGAACCGGGTGCCAACGGTGAACCCCTTTACATCGATGTCAAGGATGCCTTCTACGATGTGGAAAACCGTCCTCTTATCGTAGGCGGCCGTTACGGTCTGGGTTCTCACGACACCACTCCCGCTCAGATAATCAGCGTGTTCAATAATCTGGCCATGCCGGAGCCCAAGAACCATTTCACCATCGGTATCGTTGATGACGTCACCTTCACCTCCCTGCCAGAGGTCGAGGAAATCGCCCTGGGCGGCGACGGTATGTTCCAGGCCAAGTTCTACGGTCTGGGTGCCGATGGCACAGTCGGTGCCAACAAGAACTCCGTCAAGATCATCGGCGACAACACCGACAAGTATTGCCAGGCCTATTTCTCCTATGATTCCAAGAAGTCGGGCGGCTTCACCTGCTCGCATCTGCGTTTCGGAGATACGCCCATCCGTTCGACCTATCTGGTCACCACCCCCAACTTCGTGGCCTGCCATGTCCAGGCCTACCTGCACATGTATGACGTGACACGCGGTCTGCAGAAGAATGGTACCTTCCTGCTCAATACCATCTTTGAAGGCGAGGAGTTGGAACGGTTCATGCCCAACAAGGTGAAACGTTATTTTGCTAAGAACAACATCACTGTCTATACGATCAACGCCACCAAGATTGCCCAGGAAATCGGTCTGGGCAACCGTACCAATACAATTCTCCAGTCGGCCTTCTTCCGCATCACCGGTGTCATCCCGGTTGAACTGGCCGTGGAGAAGATGAAGGCAGCCATCGTCAAGTCTTATGGCTCCAAGGGCCAGGATGTGGTCGATCTGAACTACGCTGCCGTGGATCGCGGCGGTGAATACAAGCAGTTTGCCGTTAAGCCTGAATGGGCCGACCTGCCTGACGATACCGAGAAGTCCGATGATGCTCCCGCATTCGTGAAGGAACTGGTCCGTCCGATCAATGCCCAGTCGGGAGACCTGCTGCCCGTCAGCGCCTTTGTCAAGCACGGTACTGCCGACGGTTCGTGGATGGTGGGTACCGCTGCCTACGAGAAGCGTGGCGTCGAAGCTTTTGTTCCCGCCTGGAACAAAGACAACTGTATCCAGTGCAACCAGTGCGCCTATATCTGTCCCCATGCAGCCATCCGTCCCTTCGTGCTGACTGATGACGAGCTCCAGGGCTTCGACGGCCTGGACACCATCGAAATGAAAGCTCCTGCCGCTATGAAGGGCATGCACTTCGTCATCGAGCCATCCGTGCTCGACTGCCTCGGCTGCGGCAACTGCGCCGACATTTGTCCGGGCAACCCCAAGACAGGCAAGGCGCTGACCATGGTCCCGTTCAATCCCGATGCTGCCGACATGAAGAAAATGGCCGCCGATTGGGACAAGTTGGTGAAGGTTCCCTCCAAACAGCACCTGGTGGACATCCGCAGCAATGTCAAGAATTCGCAGTTTGCACAGCCGCTGTTCGAGTTCTCCGGCGCTTGCTCCGGTTGCGGCGAGACACTGTATGTGAAGCTCATCTCCCAGCTCTTCGGCGACCGTCAGATGATTGCCAATGCCACTGGCTGCTCTTCTATCTACTCTGCTTCTATTCCTTCCACGCCTTATACCAAGAACGAGAAGGGACAGGGTCCCTGCTTCAACAACTCTCTGTTCGAGGACTTCTGCGAGTTCGGTCTGGGTATGCAACTGGCACACAAGAAAATGCGCGGCATCTTGCGCGAGAAGGCAGAAGAGCTGGTCAAGACCACCGCATTCGACTGGATGCGCGAGGCCACGCAGAAGTGGCTTGACACCTATGACGACTCCGCCGCCAACCGCACGGCTACCAATGAATTTGTGGCAGCACTCGAAAAGGCCATTCTGCCTATTGACGGGGCTATCGGGTTCTGGCAGGGTCAGGGCATCGATATATATGGTGCCGAGGTGGCAGCACAGAAGTTGAAGGAGGCCAAGGAAGCCAAGGCTGCCGGCAGCCCGATCTGCCCCTGCCGCGGCTGTGCGCTGGAGAGCGAATTGCTGGAGGGCAAAGCACATCTGGCCAAACGCAGCCAGTGGATCATCGGCGGTGACGGTGCCTCTTACGATATCGGTTACGGCGGTCTCGACCATGTGATTGCCAGCGGTGAGGATGTCAATATTCTCGTACTTGATACGGAAGTCTATTCAAATACCGGCGGACAGGCCTCCAAGGCTACGCCTCTCGGAGCTATCGCCCAGTTTGCCGCTCAGGGCAAGCGCATCCGCAAGAAGGATCTGGGTATGATTGCCACCACCTATGGTTATGTGTATGTGGCCCAGATTGCCATGGGTGCCGACCATGCCCAGTGTCTCAAGGCTATCCGCGAGGCTGAGGCCTGGCACGGCCCCAGCATCGTAATCGCCTATGCTCCCTGTATCAACCACGGCCTGAAGGCCAAGGGCGG
The DNA here is from genome assembly GCA_017464285.1 of Bacteroidales bacterium. GTDB lineage: Bacteria > Bacteroidota > Bacteroidia > Bacteroidales > UBA1402 > UBA1757. The sequence continues at coordinate 39,257 of JAFUDT010000008.1, forward strand.
TATGGGTAAGAGCCAGGCCGAGGAAAAGAAGGCTGTCGAATGCGGTTACTGGCACCTGTGGCGCTATAATCCTGCCCTGGCCGAGGAAGGGAAGAACCCCTTCTGCCTCGATTCCAAGGAGCCCAATTGGGAGAACTTCCATGACTTCCTGATGGGCGAGGTCCGTTATCTCTCTGTCAAGAAGGCCTATCCCGACGAGGCTGAGGAACTCTTTGCCGAAGCACAGAAGATGGCTCAGCTGCGCTACAAGAGCTATGTGCGCAAGACGCAGGAAAACTGGGAAGAGTAGGCTTGCTCTTCCCACTCGGCCTGCGGCCGATGAGGCCCGATGAGGAAATTTAATCCGGAATAGCTATGTCAACTGAAAGGAAAAGACGTCTTTCGGCAGTTGCCGTCTGGCTGCTGGCAGCAGGTCTTGGTCTGGCACCCTTTTCTGCCCGGGCTGCTACCTGGAACAGCCGCATTACGGGTTCTGCCCTGCAGTGCCGGGTCAGGACTGCCGACAGGCCACTGACAGATGCCAAGGGAAAGAACATGACCGTGGTCTATCTGGAGAACCTGGCCTGTGAGAAAATCGGACAGAATCCAGTTGAAACAGACGTACAGTGGTTGCTTGAAGAGGGTTATCAGGTGGTCGAGGTGGACTATGCCGGGCATCCGGCCGCCAAGTCTCCCGGCATCAATATGGACATTATCGCCATCAACGATGCACTGAACAGCGGCTCTTTTGCCGGTGCCGTCAATTGTTCCGACCATCGCTCCTACATCCTCTTCGAAGGCTATCGGCTGGCTCGGGACATCGCTTATTTTAAGGACGATCCAAGTGTCTACAACTATCCTGGTGGCTACACAGACGGCGATTCTCTCTATATGGACATCGCCTATCCGGCCAATGCCTCGAGACCCCTGCCTGCCGTGATATCTTTTTCCTACAGCAACAGTTGGCATGGCAACGAGCACAGGCGCCTGTTCCTGGGATATACCCTGGCTATGTTCGACGACAGCTTCCTGGAAGGGGCTCCGGCTGTCGGTATGGCCTGGGCCATGGCCGATCATCCCAAGTATTGCGACTGGGGCAACGGCAAGCCTGTCGGTGGAGCCAACAAGGACTATGCTTCCTTTGAAGTCAATCCTGATGCGGCCCGGAAAGTAAAGTCCGCTGTCCGTACCCTGCGCGCCAAAGGCGCAGGGCTGGGTCTTTCCGGTCTAATCGGTGTATATGGCTTTTCCCGAGGTTCTGATGCAGGGTCGATGGCCGTCGGTGACAAATATGTGGCCGATTTCGAGCAGGCCGGTCTTCACCAGGATGTCTCCAGTTCTGTCCAGGTAGCGGCTCTGGGTTCGGGTGTCTTCGATTTTACGGAAATATACAGCGAAAACACTTCCGGTGACGAAAGACTGGAGACGCTTTGTCCCAAGGCATGGGGGGAACTGCGGACCAATCGCGACAAATGGGAATACCAAAGTTCTGTCTATCTGGTCGATACTAAAGCATCTGCTCCCGTGCTGTTCTTCTACAATCACAGTGATGCCCAATATTACCAGCATCAAATCCAGCGCTTCCAGCGTCGGCTCACAGCCAAGGGCATCGAACAGGGAGAGCTGACTGACTATGCCTCTGGTCATGCCGTTCCACAAGATACAGTTTCACTGGCGAAAATGTACCGTTTCTTTGGCCGGTATCTGCACCCCGAGGATACGGTTGGATATCCTTCTGCACTGAGTCTTCCTGCCCGGACGGAATCATCTGCTGCGGTCCCTTTTGATTTGCGGGTGATTTCCTCGACGCGTAACGAAATCACCTGCACCTTTTCACTGTCAGCGTCTGCCAAAGTCGAGTTTTCAGCCCACGATATTACCGGACATCTGCTCTTGTCCCGTCAGGTGGCCCTGTCGGCCGGTTCTCAGAGCCTCAAACTAAGCCGTGATGCCAGATCCTGGCCGCAGGGGGTCTATCTCTTGCGGCTGACTGCTCCCGGAGGCACTCAGGTGCAGCGTTTCATTATCCGATAGTATTATCCTATCTCAATTGCTCCGAAGAATTCCGGCCGGTGGAAATCCGGACGTGGAGAGTGAATCTTCTGCCATGACAAATAGTGTGGTCGGCTTAAGTGATCACCGCATTTGTGGAAATTGGCCCGGATGGTTTTGCCGGTCAGCGTGTTAATCTGATGCCGGAAAAATACCAGGAAGGGAATTTCCATCATTATTTCCCAGCTGGTGTACTCAAGTCGTTCGGGAAAAGGCTCCCATCCCAGGCTGCACCAGCGGCCTATCTGCGAGGTGATTTCCTCTCCGGCCCGCTGCCGGTCATGCCGTCCGTTGCCGCAGCCGACCAGCAAGGCTCCGATGCAGTTGCATTCAATGTTGTAATAAAGATCGTCATCGGCCACACTGACAAAAAATTCCACGCAGGAATCAGTCCAAATGTCGCCGTTGTCGTGATGGTTGCATGCCAGTACACATTCTTCCTCCACTTTATAGTGAAGCAGCAGGCTGTGACCGGTGTTGGCCAGCCGGACGCCTACTCGCGGGCGGTAGGGAAAATCCGACCAGCTCACCTCGGCAATCGACTCGAAGGGCAGGCAGGCAAGGTCCATGGCCCGGCCTGTTTGCCGGACTTCTTGTCCGGACAGTGTCAATAAAGGACAAATCATCGGTTCAATAAATTAGAGCTGCGAAGATATGAAACGGCCGGAAATATACAAGGCATGTATCTTTTTTTAAGAATAAATTTTTGGTTATTTAATTAATGATGGCAAAAGAACCTTGGATATATCCATTGTGCTATATCCAAGTTGGCGGGTTGGGCAGCTCGCCTTGTCCAATGGTTCATAGGCTCAGATTAAATGAATTTAAATATATATAATTAGCATCAACTGGCTTATCGATACTATTGCACAGGTTGAAAAAAAGAGCGATTATTGCGTTTGCAAACTATAATAATGCGAATAAATATACAGAAATATATACAACAACCTCAAATTACAACCCTATGAAAAGAACTTTATCTGTTTCACTTCTGTGTTTTCTGCTGGCATTTACATGGCAGCAGGCGCGCGCAATCATCACTGATCCTGATGATTACATTATTTTCGATTCGCAGGGCCTGATTGACTCGACAGTCGCTGCCGGCTTTGCTTCGCAGTTTTTCACCGAATCGCCCGATCCGGCCAATCTGATTCGTTTCTTCTGGACGGAAAATGTTAAGATCGGCCCTCAGGGCAACGGCATGCGCGGCAGCTATTCTTCCAAGGATCTGCTGGATATGGGCTTCCCGAAGGGTACGGAAACTGGTACGGCCAAAGGCGTGGCCAATCTTTGGGGCATTGGTATTCCGGAAGCCGCCAACGACGAGGCAAATGGCGTGTACTACACATTGGATGCCATCGCCTATAAAAAACTGCAGCGTGCAAAGGATCCTATTTTGACGGATTATCGCTGGGACTACAACAAAGTTGAGGCTAAGTACCAACGTCCTTCGGACTCTGTCATTGTCCGTGTGCCGACCACTTGTGACTCCATTGTCTTTGTCGCTCTGGGAGCCGGGAGCAAGTACGGTTTGGGAATCTATGAATTGCATAAAGGTCGTGACGCGATGCATTACATCGGAGGCAACAACAACATGCAGGTGGTCCGTCTGGGCTTTGCCCCCTCGTCTGCTGCTGGTGACGTGGACTCCGTGGATTATGTTGTTTTGGGACCGAACAAAGACTGGTACGGCAAGGCCGGCGGCACGGATTTCACCCAGAACTCGAATGCCCCCTCTTTCACGGAGTATGTATCCAATCCTGCTAACATTGACGGTCTTCCTGACGGCTACCCGAAGGGCGAGCGCTGGGGAACATGGACGGGTACCTCTGTGTGGCGTATAAAAGTCTATGGTAAAATAGAAAAAGGTGAGATACCTCCCTTTACCGGCACCATTTCCGGCTGGACTTTTCAGTATCGTCCCAAGGAGACTGGAACGGTTGATCTGAACAATGCTATCACAACGGCTTCCGGCTGGGGCAGCCAGTCCTATGAAAACTATGCTTCCGACGAAGGCGTGGTCCGTTCGATGCTGACCGCCTCGAAGAACTACAACGTAGGTTATGATGAAGATCTGAAGGCCTTCGGCACCCGTCTGACGGGCCTGCCTGTCACTTCCGACACGACCGACTTTACCAAGACGGCCCAGCATCCGGCAGCCTACTTCCAGATTGATTACTCAGCTACTGGTTATCAGGATATGACCCTGAAATTTGATTTTTCCATACGTAACAACGGTGCCGATTCTATTGTGGTCGTTGCCAGAAATCTGAGTAACAGTGACTGGACGGTCCTGGGCAAGGTGGCCAACTCGGCCAATCCTATTACCACATTGGCTCATGCCGAACTGGCTATCCCCAATGATCTGGCCAATGTCAAGGAAGTGGCTGTTCGTCTGCTGATGGATGGCGGAGATTACCCCGAAGGTGCCGAAATGGTCGTTTCCGGCCTGCGTATCGACGGCTATGACGATTATGTTGCCCTGAACGACGGTGCCCAGAAGGTGGCCTATATCACCACGGCAGCCGATCGTCTGCATCTGCTCGACCGTTCCACGACGGCCGACTCGACCGACTATGTCTATCGTGCCCTTCGCGACAACAAG
>JAFUDT010000009.1 GCA_017464285.1 Bacteroidales bacterium
CTACCGCTACCGACCACAGCAGGGACTCAGCGTCTCGGGACAGGTCTTCCCTATGAAAGGGAATCGTAGAACCCGGGAAAGACAGTTGCAACAAGGCATGGAGATAGAAGCCCTTATCGGCATCGACAGCTTCGCCATCGAAGGGACGGTCCAAGCCGGCAAGCAGGGAGAGTTCTCCTTTCAACTGCCTGATTTTGAAGGCACCGGACATCTATTTCTCAATACGCACTTTCGTCAGGACAGCTCAGAGACCCCTAAAAGCCAGAATATCTTCCGACGGATTGCCCGTTATTACCGGGAAAGTCTGCAATCTTACGGTGAGGGTGATTTTTTCAATTATGAGACCGACAGAAACGGCTACTGGGCCAATGGATATCTTCCCATCAAAGAAAGCTGGCAGCCCCATGTCAGGCTGCTTTCCTACTACGAGACCCATCCCCTGGAGTATCGGCAGGAAGAAACGCTGGCCCAGGCCTTAGGACTGACCCTGGCTGAAAGCGGCGCAAGCGACGAAGCCTATAATCTTTCCTTGAAAGATGTGGATATAGAGGGTAAGCGGACCCTGAGAAGAATGGATCTCAGTCAGCCGGCCATCCGACTGGATGCCCGCGATGAAATGAATCTCCAGCTGGATCTGGGCATGTTTTACGGACTGTTCGACACCACCTTTATGGACTATTGCGCCTTGATGCGCCACGGGGTCCGGGGTAGGGGGCGCATCGTCTCCAACTTCGGCAAAGTCCGTGAAAATCCCGACAGTGAGGGCATCGCAGACAATCCTAATGAGGGAGAGGCCATAGAAGGGGCTGAAGACATCGACACCTCGCTCGAAACCATGGGCGACAGCTACAACGGCCTGCGCAGAGAAGACCAGAGCTACTTCATGCAACACTACATGAAGGGGCGCGATGAAGTGATTGACGTGATCCATTTCGGGGATCCTGATTCGGTCAAATTTGTCGCAAGGGTCTATCTGGAGATGCTGCGCACCATCAGTATCTACTCGGACAAGACATCCCGGCAGCTGCTCGACCTGGAACTCATGCGCGATGCCTATACCGACAACTATGTGTTACACAACGAACTCTATCAGGACGATGCCCGCGACTGGCTTCCTATTCCGCGCAGCGGTCGCAACATGCGCATTAGGGGATTCTCCCGTCCGGCCGAATTTTACAGCCCCGACTACAGCAAACGGACTCTTCAGGACGCTCCCAAGGACTATCGCCGCACGCTCTACTGGAACCCGGAGGTCAAGACTGACCAGAACGGCCGGGCACATATAGAGTTCTATAACAACGCCACCGCCCGCTTTCTGGTCATCTCGGCCGAAGGCCTCAGCCCCGGCGGGCAGGCCATCATTCTCGAAGAATAAGATTCACCGGCACAAGGATTTCCTATTCGTAAATATATTTGACATCCTTGTAATCATAGGACAAGGGGTGTCCGTATCTGGCCCCCCGGTCGAAATCATATACCTTCAGGCGGTATTCCCCGACATTCGTCTCTCTTCCTGAATAAAATATCGGCCTTAGAGCATTCACCGCCACTACTCTGTCATGATGCTCAGACCAGACAAGCACCACTTTGCGGTCGAAAGCAAACACACTGTCGGCCTGTGTCAGATTCAGTTCTTTTCTATGGAGATTACGGAAATGCCAAACCATTTGATCCATCTCTTCTAGACTGAACCCGTCTTCTCTCCAGTTTTTGTTGATTCTGTCGGCATAGCGGCAGATTTTATTGTATTCTCGACGGCTCCACGCGGAAGAATTACTGCCTGAATGCATGATGGCGTATATCAGATCCTCTTTAGGTGCTGCGCGAAGGGCGTTCACATCGATAATCCCGGTCGGGGAGCGATAATCCAAATCTTCGTGGTAGTAAACAAACATGCTCCAAATCATGTAATAGAGTCTTTCGGAGATATTGACAGAGGCTCCGTTCGAAGCCTTAAGTCCGTGTCTTCCCTTCTCCACATATTCTGTCGTTCCCCTTTCCCTTACAATTAGGCCGACGCGTTGTTGAGCCTCTCCGAAAATACGGAACTCTTCTTCTGTCCACTGTTGTATATCAGGGTTATCAATATCAAGGAAAGATTGATCTTGATATTGGTATCTGGATTGCTGGCAGGATAATGTCAGCAAGGCAAACATAAGAATATGGAAGTAATAATAAGTTTTCATTGTTAGGAGATTAAATAGTTGATAAATGACTTGTCAAAATCGGAAGCTCCGCTGTCTTTTCCGAACAGTTTTAGATTCATCCTTTTTCTAAGAGTGGAGGAATAACCTCTCCCCTTTCCTATCAGCACGTCTATCTCGGCAGGATCGAAACCGGAGAGAACCAAAAGACAGATCCGGTATTCATTGACATTTAACTTCCTCTCTCCCAGAAACTCCGATGCCAGAAGCGGAAAGGCCGCCTCCGCCTCTGTGGCAAGAGTGTTCCAGTCTTGTTCACATAGGGGATTGTCCTTGAAATGCGTCAATGCGTCTCGAAAGCGAACAACAATGCCCGAATGAAGCAAAGCGGTCCGGCGATTTATCTTCTCATTATTGTTTCCCGCGAACACCCCCTGTTGTCCGCCCATTTTTCTTTTATGCAGATTAGCCGAAATCCTGGGGAAAAACAAGACCGTTCCCAAACCCAAGAGGATCAGTCCTGCCACCTCGTAATAAAATAAAGAGCGCTTCTTGTGAAGGGCTTCCTCTGGCAAGGAGACACTTGCCAAGGCCTGGTATTTCCGGACCGAGTCTGCATGTTGCCGCTGCTGAAGGGAAAACACCTGCATCAAGCCGTTGCATGCGGCACTTGTCAACTTTTCCGAACTGTTACTTTCCAGGACTTTCCTAAAACATTGTTCTGCAGACAATAGTTCCTGCCTACCCAGCCAAGTCCTGCCCATGTAAAGATTGAGTATGTCGGTCTGCTCCCCCGAACGTTCTCCCTCAGTGAAAGAGGTCAGGCATTCTATTATTCTTACGGCCTCTGGGTAGTCGGCCAGTGCAATTGCATTCTCCACATGCAATGCTCCAAGCCTAAAAGCGGCTTTTGACCCAGCATGAATGGCCTGACGAAAAAAAGGCTCAATACAGGCTTCACTTTCCCGGTGTTTGCCCATGTCGGACAGGAGCCTCCCGTAATCATGGCTTATTTGGTAGAGAGATTCTGCGTCTCCGATGTGTTTGGCATATGCCAAAGCCCTTTCCCACGCCACTTGACTGTCGGCCGTATTGCCAAGTTGCCCGTAAAGGGAAGCCGTTTCCATCCACATATTCATGCATAATGAAGGCTCGCTGTCCATCGCGGGCTTGTCCACCAGAGCCAGAGCTTGCAGATAGCAGTCCAATGCTTTTTCCGGTTGATTTAGTTTTTTCATGGAATGCCCTGTTTCCTGCAAAAGTTGTACTCTCTCACGTGTTGGCAATGGCTCTTGACCGGATTTCTGATAATTATAAATTTGCATCATTATCAGGCGCTTTCTCTCCATGAGGTGTTTGCCTACGCCCGTCACTTCTAGCTTACGCCCATTTACTGCAATGGACGAGGGAAGGGTCTCCGGCATTGCATAAAGATTTCCAAACAGATCGTGTTCGACAGGGGTAACCGTTGTTGCAGAAGTCTGCAGATACCTGATGCCGTCTATGTAGAAATATGCGCCCTCCTTCTCTCCGAAATGAGCCACACGGCATAGGCATGGCCACAGCCAAATACTACAGAATGTCATTACCTCTACATTTTTTGTCAGGTTTTCAACGGAGAGATTCAACAGATAATCATTAATGACTGTAGGTGAAGATGCCCCTATCATTTCATGAAACATATAAATGTCCCGAAGTCTCGGGTCCTGGCTTGAGGCCAGTTCTGTCTTCAGGTAATGCCGCGGACCCATGGCTAAGGGATAATGATCAAACTGATGAGGTGGATAAAGTCCCTCTGAATCTTGGAACACATGAGACATATCATAGAAATAATGTAGCATTCCACTTGAAACCATCTCCCTCTCTATTTTCAATATAGCCTTCCGATCTACTTGAAGGACAATTTCATAGTGGTGATTTTCAAGATCCTGTAACAGATCGGCAGTGGTATTACCTCGTCCATAATTGCGATGCAAGACAAAGGATAAGGCCTTCCTCATCCTTCTTTCCATTTCTCGGATCTTCCTATATTCTACAGTATCGTATGTTGACGCGGGCGATTTCGAGACCGGAGCTCCAGAAGAAGGAAAAAAGTCATGAGCCTGTCCTTGGAATTCTGTTACAATCAGACCAAGAAACAGACATAATAACATGTATGTTCTTTTTCTCTTTTTCATTTTTAAGTTTTTAAATCTGGTTATCTGCTTTTCGTCGGTTCAAAATTAGTACTACCTGTATGAAACATCAAGAGTTTGTATCATCATTAATCAACTGTTGATTAATCGTAATATATTGTTAATCAGCCTCTATTATATTGTTGTTGAGGATTGTCGATTCCTCTCGGCCAAAATGCCGGTAAATTGGTCTTGGGTGAACGAGCAGTATTACATGCTACTGCCAAAAAGAGCGAACGCCAAGATGGTAAATAGTCGTGTTATCAAAGGAACCAGACCTACCATGCAAACAAACCCCATAAAAATTTTTTCTATTTTGGACTGAGGACGACAGAATATCCAATACCCTAAGACGTACAGGGGGGCAAATAAACAAACAGAAACATCTTTCAATAAACTACCATCTTCTTTTAGAATGAAGCAACAAAGAAAAAGCCACATAGCTGAGAACAGTGTCAAAAAAGTGGCAGTGAAATTGACGCGTCGTTCATTGTAATGAATTAAACGACACACAAGCAATGTCACAACAGAAACAATCAGAACTCCAACAATGTCGATGAATTCAATTTCCATATTATTAAGCTTTGAATGGTATGATCTCCTTAGAAACCGAGCAGGGCACCAAGCGCTTCGATGTGTGTGGCAAAAGCCTTTCGTCCTGCTTGGGTGACAGCATAGGAGGTATTGGGCTTACGGCCAACAAACTTCTTATGTGACACTACAAATCCCATGTCTTCCAATGATTTAAGATGACTCGCCAAATTCCCGTCAGTCACACCAAGCATCGACTTCAGTGTGTTAAAGTCTGCCTCGTCTCCTGCTGTAAGCACCGACATTATTCCCAAGCGAACTCTGCTCTCGAAAGCTTTGTTCAATCTATCAATTCCTGTCATCACTTTTTGGAATCAAAACAAAAGCGAAACCATACACCCCACACCAGGTGGCACAAACCGAATCCGACAGTCCAGAACATCAGCCCGTACAAAGGAAGACAAATCGCTGCCAAGCCCACTGCCATTTGAGCAAACCCAAGGTATTTTATAATTGACCTCTCAAAAATCACAGGGGAAACAATGACTAATGCCAAGCCGTAAAACTCCAGCATGTACCCTGGAACCAAGTCCCAATGTCCGTTCAGAATGGGTGTAAGACAGAGCAGACCTCCTGTAAGCATTGTTATAAAAAAAAGCCTGAGCAATCGTCTAACTCCTGTATCGAGACTGAAAAGCATCCCTTTTCTGGCAGCTCTTCGTCGGGACATCCCATAAACAGACAGAAAAGCCCCTGCAAATACGCAGACGAGTATCATAGAGACAATGGTGAATACCCGGGGAGTGATTTCGGTCATAGGAATATTGGTTACACCGTATAGCGGTTTCATGGAACCATAAAGGACCAGACTGCCGGCTATTGCCCCTAAAATGGCCCATATTGCGGCAATAATACCAGATGCCCCGTCAATATAGAGCACCTTTTGTGAGCGTTCCATCATTTTTTTGATGTCGCTCAGTGTCTCTGTAATTTCGTGTTCATTCATTACAATATACATTTATCGGAATCACATATTGCTTGTCCAAACCATAATACAGGTAATTAGACAAGCTCCTGTCACCAAAATAGAAATACACAATGAGAAAAAAGTGACCACTTTCTTTCGTTTGATTTCCCTAAATGGGAAAAAAAGATGAGTAAGGAAAACAAAAGGTGGAAGAAACAAGAAAAAACACATCTTTGTCGCTCCTTTGTCTATTACACCGACTATCTTTAATAAAAACAATAGAAGCGTGTAGCTACTTATGCATACAAGAAGAAACTTCAAATATTCATATTTCTTTCCTGTCCATTTCTGAGGAGAGACATAGTACATAATGGTCAACAATAAAACAATAACCCAATCAAATGGGATAAAATAGCCCGGCATCATTTTTCATTCCCCCCTCATGCCAATTTCATTCCAACATTCTCCATTATAAACAGCCACCCCACAATCGCTATTGAGAAAATACAAACGACTTCCGGAACAATCCGTCCCCCATCCATTATAGTCCATACATCGATCATAGCGTGTTTCACAACGTCCTTGTGCATATTGAGGGAAAGCCTCTGTACAATTACGATATGGCAAGTGATTTTCAACACATGAAATGTCACCACTACTTGACTCTGATAAACTTCTCTTGCCTGATGTCCTCTCAGAGTGGCAACACGACATTCTACGATATCCTAAATTAAAAAAATAAGCATTGCGCTCGCGAATAGATGATGAAGGTTTTATTTTAGACCTGAACTTTGTATAGACACTTTTTTCTGTCTTTGCTCTTCCTGCCAATTTTATACTTTCAACGGTTTTACCCTCATCTAAAAAAACTTTCCCCTCATTATCTCCTACGTATTTTTTCCCATTAATATAAACAATGGCGTTCTTAAGAGGCAGATAAATCCTGGCTGTCGCACCTTCGATGTAATAACATCCTGCTTTCTCTATTTCATTCCTGTATTCGTCCCATAGTTTTATAACTGAGTCTGCCTCTTCACCAAAGTACTTAACTGAAGTATACCCTATTAAGTATATTGCCTCTCCCTCAGAGGTAGAGGTCTTTGTCTTCAGATAATGAGTATCCACATAGCGTCCCTCAAAAACTTTTTGTGAATCACTAGGGGAAAAAACCTCGTCATAAAAACCTGATGAGCAAGAATAGACTCCCAACAACAAAGGTGCCAAAACCAATTTAATAAATCTTTGTTTCATAATTGTTCCAATTAAAGAGTTTATAATAACGAACATAAAAGAAAATAGCAAGCCTCTCAAAAGAACTTTGCACCACAAAGTAAAAAAGAAATCAAAAGCCAACAAAGAGATTTGCACTATTTAACTATTTGCTGAGGCGTGAAACTCTTTTCTGGTCTGTTACAAGTTATTTTTCCTCCAAAAAACACTGGTGATATCCGTCAGTGTCAGGTTCGGCTCTACGCGGTAGAGATGCTGATTGGTGGAAGGTTTGTTCAAAGGTCCCTGTGCCTCGATATACGGACCCAGCTTGACATAGTTGAACCACTGCAGGGGAAAGCCCTCCGGCAACTGGCTCCGACCCGAGTACCATGCCGTTTTGAGCGGTGTTTCCCGGCCGGAATGAAGATATTCAGCCAGGCGGGCCACCTCAAAGGGCGTACGGTCGCCCCCCATGAAACAGACACAGGTGATACCGCGGCCATACCGATCCAGCAACAGCTCCAACGACTGCTCGTTGAGTTCATAGCCCACATCTTCCATAAGGTAGGCGCTATGACAGCCCGGACAGTTGTTGGGACAGTGTGAAATATTGAGTGCCAGGCTCACTTCGCCTGGCACTTCCTGAAAAACAATATCGAAATCGGCGTACTTCATGCTATACTCCGCTGGCCATGGCTCCGGTCGGGATATTGACAGCCGGTCCTCCGGCATAATAACGACGCTTGGCCTCCTCCTGACGAGCTTGCGAGAAGTTGCTGATACGCTTCATGTAACCGATGATGCGGGTCAGATAGTCGAGATCCTTGCTGCCGCAATGGGGGCATTCGTGCAGATAGCGCTTGTCGATGTGACCGCACTGGTTGCAGACTGTGTTGGGAATGTTGAAGGTGAAATAGTTGCAGCCTTCGACGGCAGCTACACGCAACAGCTGGCGATACTGCTCCTTGCTCAGATGCTCCTCGAGATTCATGTGCAAGGCCGAACCGCCGGTCAGGTGCTCGATATACTTGCGGCCGTGCAGGCGGAACTTGTCCAAGACATTGAGCGAAGTGTCCTCGACAATGTAGAAATAGCTGTTGTAGCAGTCACGGGGCACATAGTAGTGGTCTTCCTTGTCCCATTTAGCGTGCTTGACACCAACATTTTCGGCCGGAATCATTTCGCAGTTGAACAGGATATCCTTCGTGCGGTATTTCTTGTTGTACTCCTCGACCAGTCCCAGCACCTCCTGGACAAACTGCACATACTTGGGATTGTCGTTGATTTCGATACCCAGGAACTGGGCGGCTTCGACCAGGCCGTTGACTCCGATGGTCAGGTACTGGCGGCTGATATTGATGAAGCCCGAGTCGAACAGCGGCAGCATACCCTTGGCCTGCAGGGCCTTCAGATTCTCGTTGTAGCCGAGCTGTACCTTGTGTGCCAAGTCGATAACCTCCCGCAGGAAAGTCTGATACGGCATACCAGACTTGACGGCATGCTGGATGCAGCGGTTCAGGTTGATGGTCAGCACACTCTTAGATCCGGTCGAAACACCGCCGGCACCCAGGGTGTAGCTGAAGCCGTTGTCCTGGATCTCGTTGCGCAGACGGCAGCAGGAAGCCAGCGAGTCGGCATTGTCACTCATATAGGTGAAGAAGGAATGTCCTTCGGCATACATTTCGGCCGTGAAGTCACCGTATTCCTTGTCGAGCACATCACCGTCCTTGGACAGCAGAGCCATGGTCTCGACCGGGAAGGTCAGCACGGCCTTGGTGCGTTCCTGGTTGAACCATTTCATAAACCGTTTCTGCAGCCAGGACAGGGATTCCCAGTGGGGCTTGCTTCCGTTCGGGAAGACAAAGTCGCTGAAAATACTCTGGAAGTAATACTTGTCGTAGTAGGAGATATTCCAGAAAACTGCCTGGAAGTTGCGGGCGCCGGTCGGCTGGTTGATCGAATAGACAATCTGTTCGAAATGGTCGCAGATGACTTTGTCTATCGTACGGTGACGATTGGACATATCCACCACCTTGTCGGCATTCAGATAATAGTCCTCGCCATATTCCAGACCGATGAAATAGTTCATGTACATCAGGAACTCGGGCGTGGCACAGGCACCGCTCAGCATACTGGAGACAATGAATACCATATTGATGAAGCCTCCGCAGAAAGACTTCAAATTGGTGGGCGGGGTGGAATTGCCGCCTATGGCCTTGGTTCCGCCGATCAGCCAGGGATACATGGTAATGCTGGCGCAGTAGTTGGCCAGGTTGGTCTCGTCGTTCTTGTAGAGAAAATGGTTCTTGAGCAGTTCAATATAGCGGTCGGAAAGTTCCTTGCCGTACATTTCCTTGAGACGGTCGGTGAGCAGACGACGGTTCAGGCGGATGAAGTTGGACTTGGGCAGTTCGCCGATGAGCGTGGCAATGTTCTTTTTGTCCACATTGGCATTGGCATCATATTTACTGCCGGTGGCCGCATTCGAGGCATTGCAGTAGTTCATCAGAAACTCCAGCTTGTCGCGCGTTTCCCGGTCGTCGCTGTGACGCTTGCGATAGAGCATGAAAGACTTGGCCACGGAATAGTAACGCTCCTGCATCAGGGCAATTTCCACCTGGTTCTGCACCTCTTCGACAGTGATACCGTTGTAGATGTTCAGGTGACTGAGGATGGAGGTCATGATCTCCTGAGTGGCAAAACAGTTGACCGAAAGGAATGCCTTGGCAATGGCATTCTTGATTTTGTCGATGGAAAACGGCACTTCCTTTCCATCACGCTTGACGATGTAAATTTCTGCGGAACTCATTTTTAGCTTATTATTGGATTACTTTTTAACAATTCCTCTACCTGCACGTGTTATGGAAAACACGGTTGCAAATATATGGATAGTCTTCTTCAAAAACCAATCTTTTTGGAAATAATTTTTTCATCCCCAAATCTAAAGTTTTCCAAAAATATTTCTAACATACTATTTATCAGGAATCTAATTTTTCCCGGATGATAAAAAGTTTTCCAAAACTATTTTTTGTAGACTCTCATTTCTTTTCTATTTCTGGTTTTTTCCCTCAGGGATACGGCTCGGGGCTCGGCTGTCAAGATTCTTTATGACTTCTTTTGCCCGCTTTGATTTAACATTTCTGTCTCCCCGCTGTTTTCTTCTTCGGGAAAAACTTTTGTAATCTGTATTTTTACCCTATCTTCGTAGCGTATCGGACAACTCCCGCTTTATGAAAAAATCACCTCTTATCTTTCTGGGCCTATTTTTCGCCATGAGCTTTCAGACCTCTGCCGGAGAAACGCTGGACAGTCCGACGGACTGGCTTGATCCGGACAAGGCTATCGAAGAACGCATCGAGGGAATCCTCCAGCAACTTACTTTGGAGGAGAAGGCAGCCCTCTGCCATGCCCAGGGGAAGTTCTCCTCTCCGGGCGTACCCCGGCTGGGAATTCCCGAACTCTGGTACAGCGACGGACCCCACGGCGTGAGAGCGGAAATCAACTGGAACAACTGGGGCTATGCCGGCTGGACCAGCGATTCCTGCACGGCTTTTCCGGCACTGACCTGCCTGGCTGCCAGTTTTGATCCTTCGCTGGCGCTGGAATACGGGCGCGCCATCGGCCAAGAAGCCCGCTACCGCAAAAAGGACGTACTGCTTGGACCCGGAGTGAACATTTACCGCACTCCTCTGAACGGCCGGAATTTCGAATACCTGGGCGAAGATCCCTGTCTGGCGGCGGCCATGGTCGCTCCCTATGTCCAGGGGGTACAGGAAAACGGTGTGGCGGCCTGTGTCAAGCACTATGCTCTGAACAATCAGGAGACAGACCGCGGTCACATTATGGTCGAAGTCAGCCAGCGGGCGCTGCACGAAATATACCTGCCAGCCTTCAAAGCGGCGGCGCAGGCAGGCGCCTGGTCCTTCATGGGAGCCTACAACCAATACAACGGCGAACATTGCTGCCACAATGATCTGCTTATCAATCAGATTCTAAAAGGACGCTGGGGCTGGGACGGCGTGCTGATCACAGACTGGGGCGGTGCCCACGACACCCGACAGGCCGTCTTCAACGGGCTGGATATTGAAATGGGAACCTATACCAACGGCCTGACCAGCGAGTCGGCCTTCGGCTATAACGACTACTATCTGGCCGACCCTTTTCTGAAAGGGATCAAAGACGGCAGCTATCCCATTGAATTGCTGAACGACAAAGTCCGCCGCATCCTGCGGCTCATGTTACGCACCACGCTGGCTCCCCGGCGTCCGCTGGGATCCTTCGCCACCGAAGCCCATGCCCGCACGGCCCGTGAGATAGCCGCTGCAGGGATCGTGCTGCTCAAGAATGACAAAAAGCTCTTGCCTCTCTCTCCCGGTTTGCGGAAAATCGCCGTCATCGGGGAGAATGCCACCCGCAACCTGATGCAGGGTGGCGGCAGCAGCGAACTCAAGCCATGGCGCAGTGTCACTCCGCTACAGGCTTTAGGGCTGCGCTATCCCGATGCCGAGATTGTCTATGCACAAGGCTACGACTCGGGCAAGGCGATGTATTCTCAAGAAGGAGTGCCTACCCACGATCCGGCCAGGCTGCACGAGCAGGCCGTCCAGGCAGCCCGTGATGCTGAATTGGTAATCTTTGTCGGAGGTCTGAACAAGAACCATCGGCAAGACTGCGAAGCCGCCGACCGCAAGTCTTATGAGCTCCCGTTCGGACAACCGGAACTCATCCGCGACCTGGCTCTGGTCAACCCTCGCATTGTCGTCGTACTGCTGAGCGGCAATGCGGTTGAGAGCAGTTGGGCGGCTCAGGTACCCGCCATAGTACAGGGATGGTATGGGGGCAGCGAAGCCGGGAACGCTCTGGTGGATGTCCTTTCCGGTGATGTCTGTCCTTCCGGCAAACTTCCCTTTTCCTTCCCCGAAAAGCTGGGCGACAACGCCGCCATGTCGTTCGGGAGTCTTTCCTATCCCGGTGACGGCAAACGGCAAGTGTATATGGAAGATATCCTGGTCGGCTATCGCTGGCATGACACACGCAAGATTCCGGCTGCCTGGCCCTTCGGTCACGGCCTGTCCTATACAAGTTTTTCGTTAGGGAAAGCCCGTCTCGACAAAAAGACATGTCAGGCAGGCGAACAACTGACGGTCTCCGTTCCTGTGAGCAACACCGGAAAGTGTCGCGGCGCCCAGGTCATCCAACTCTACGTCAGTCAGCCCAAGGCCTCTGTCCCCCGCCCGGCCAAGGAACTGAAGGCCTTCAGCAAAATATGGCTGGATCCGGGTGAAAGCCGCACCGTGGAAATAACGGTCCCTGTTGACTGCTTTGCCTATTACGACGAGACAAGACAAGACTGGCACCTGGAGGCCGGTGAGTACCTCCTGCGCGTGGGCACCTCCTCGACGGAGATTCATACGTCCTTGAAGGTCAGTGTGCAATAATCTCGCGCCGGAGCATCTCCATCACCGTGTTCGTGGCCCGGCCAACAACCCGCATCCGTCCGCCGGCCGGGCCGAAATGACAGAGCCGGCTGCTGACCCCCCGGGCAGAAGCCACAGCCATCCAGACCGTCCCGACCGGTTTTTCAGGGCTGCCGCCGTCAGGACCGGCAATCCCGGAGGTGGCTACCGCATAGTCGGTCTGGAACAGTTCCCTGGCATGCTGAGCCATTTGCTCCACTACCTCATGGCTGACAGCTCCCATCGATGCCAGGTCGTCGGCCGACACATGCAATATCTGCTGTTTGGCCTCATTGGCGTAGGAGACCACCGATCCTTTGTAATAGGCCGAACAGCCGGGCATGGAGGTTATCTGATGCGCAATGAATCCCCCTGTGCAACTTTCGGCCGTGGCAAGTGTCTGCTGACGTTCTTTCAGCAAGTCGGCTACCACTTCTGTCATGGTCTGGTCTTTTCTGGCAAAAACATAGTCTCCGGCCAAGGCGCAGAGTCTTTCCACCTCAGCGTCCACTTCCCGGGCAAGACGAGCTTCATCAGGGCCTGAACCGGTCAGGCGCAGACGGATGATTCCTCCGTCGGGCAAATAGGCCAGGGAAATATGTGGAGGCAAGGAAAGTTCCCAGGGCTCCAGCAGATCGGAGAGGAAACTCTCCCCTATGCCGATGGTCTGCACAACCCGGCACAGATAATGTTCGCCAGGCATGAAACGCCTCTGCAGACGGGGTATGACCTCTTCCTGCATCAAGCCTTTCATTTCATACGGGACGCCCGGCAGGGAAATCAGGACCTTGCCCTGCTCTTCGAGCCAAAGACCCGGGGCTGTTCCCAAAGGATTGGGCAGGATATCGGCTCCCTGCGGGACCATCGCCTGGGTCTTGTTGGTCTCTGTCATGGCCATACCGCGACTGGCCAGCAGCCGGGACACGAAATCGTAGGTAGGCTGGTCAAGACGTAGGGTGGTATGAAAATAGTCACAGATGACCTTTTTGGTGATATCATCTTTCGTCGGGCCCAGACCGCCGGTCACAATCACGGCATCTACCTGTCGCAAGGCCGATTCTATTTCCTGGTAAATATCTGCCGCCTTGTCGCCCGTTACAACAGTCCGGTCCACAAAAAAACCGTTTTTGAGCAACATTTCGCTCATCACAGCGGCATTGCTGTTGATCACCTGTCCGATGAGCAATTCGTCTCCGATGTTGATAATCCTGATATTCATCGATGTATTGATTATATGATTTAAACCGTCAGTGTAAGGCCGCCCAGAGCCGCCAGCAAGGCGGGCAGACCGATCAGGGTTCCCATCTTGAGAAAGTCCGCGAAACGGAAATGACAGCCGTGGGCCGTCAGAATGGAGCGCCACATGATACCGGCCAAGGCTCCTGTCGGCGTCAACAGAGCTCCCAGATTGGAACCGATGACCGTAGCATAGACTGCCGGCAACGACTCAGAAGCCGGCAAATGATCTATGACCGCCTGGAAGAGCACACTCATAGGGATATTGTTCAGCAGATTGGACGAAAAAAACGACAGCAGGCCATATTTCATCACTGTTCCGCCCTGTCCTGCCAAAGAAGCAATTTTTTCGGTCAGTCCGTTCTCCGTCAGCACAAGTGTCATGACAAACATCGACAACATAAAAGGAATCAGCGCCCATGGAGCCCGGTTCAGACAGGCGATCACCCCTACCGGCCTTTCGTGCCGGACAGCTGAGATCAAAGTGGCGCACAGTAGCAGGCTTATGGCTGAAATCCCGGAAATCAGCCACATTTCCAGCCCGATGTAGGAAGATAAGACCAAACAGACCGTACAGACCCCTAAATGAATAAGTCCCAGTGTCAGGCGTAAACGGTCGGTGATGACAATTTTCTCTGCCTGCCCCGTGACAGGAGCCGTTAGCTGACGGCGATACAGGAACCACAAGAGCAGCATCGCCGATATTCCGGCCGCCAATGTCGGTCCCCACATCACCCTTAGATAACTCATAAAATCCACTCCACGGGCCGTTGCCAAATAGATATTGGTCGGATTGCCTATCACCAGGGCCATCGACCAGGTATTGGCCGCGACAAACTCGGCACTCAGATACGGAAGCGGGCTGATTCGGGCATTACGGGCAAAAGAGCAGATGAAGGGAGTGAACGACAGAATGATGATGTCGTTGGAAGTAAAAACCGTCAGGACGGCAACGGTCACATAAAGGTAGACAAACAGCTTGCGCTGGCTGGTCCTGGCCCGCAGCAAGGCTATATTGGCCAGATAGCGGAAAAAGCCGAACTCGTCCAGATAAATGGACAATAGGGTCATTGAAATAAACAGTATCAGTATTTTCAGCGGGTTGACGGCATTATCGGCAGTCACTGCCTCCAGCAGCGCTGACCAGGGAACTTTGGAAAAGACGCTCAACAGCAGAACGCCACCCAGGGCAATCATCCAGTAGGTGTCCATCTGATGGCGGGCCAGCCTTAGCGTTGACCTGAAAAGGACACTGGCAAACATTGACACGCAGGTCAGCAGGCAAATTATGACAGCCAAAAGCATTTCTGAGGAATTAGTCCGCAAAGATACATACATTTGATGTCTTCTGTTCTTTCACTCCGCTGCGCAGAAGATGTCTCGCCTTGCTCTATCTTTCGCGCCGCTCCGCGACACAGAAGACAGACTGCGGCTCACCAAAGCAAACTTTGGATTGCCACAAGGCTGAAAGCCAGTCAAAAGCAAATGAATTTGCTTTTGGATTCGCCTTGCACTATCTTTGCAGCAGACACGAGAAACACAAAGACCACTATGAGAATTCAGAGAATCTTTGACCTGCTCGACTGGATGGTTGAACAGTTTCCAAGAGAAGATGCCCTGGCCGGAAAACGCAATGGCGTCTGGGAAAAATACAGCACTGAAGAGTATTACAAATATTCTCACCTGCTGGCCTATGGTCTGTACGAAATGGGGGTTCGAAAGGGGGACCGCATCGTCACCATTTCCAACAACCGTCCGGAATGGAATTTTCTTGACATGGCCATCGGTATTCTCGGCGCCGTCCACATCCCTGTCTATCCCACCTTGGCTCCCGACAGCTATTACTATATCTTCCATCATTGCGAACCCCGCATGATGGTCATCTCCAATGCCTCTCAGCTGCGTAAGATACAGCCGGCCCTGGATAGAATGACCCCTGCTCCCGATCTTTATACCTTTGACGAAGTGCCGGGACAGAAAAGAGTTTCGGATATTCTGGATCTGGGAATCGCCCACAAGGACCAGGATGAGGAAATCATCGAAAAAGTCAAAAAGAGCATCCTCCCCTCCGACCTGTTCTCCATTATCTACACCTCCGGCACAACCGGAGACCCCAAAGGAGTCATGCTCTCGCATCACAACCTGATATCCAACTTCATCGCCCATGCCAAGGTTCAGATTAACGACCACCGGCACAAAGCCTTGAGTTTCCTGCCGCTCTGCCATATCTACGAACGCAGCCTGAACTACCACTACCAATACCTGGGCATCGGCATCTATTACGCCGAAAACTTGGGCACCATAGCCGCCAACCTCAAGGAAATCCAGGCCGACGGTTTCTGCACAGTGCCTCGGGTCATAGAGACCATCGCCGACAAATTGTTCGCCGCCGGACGAGATCTGCCGCTAATTTCCCGTACGATATACAACCGGGCCATCCGACACGGCTATAAATTCGACTGGGAAAAGCAAAACTGGTGGTATCGGCTGTGGCTCCGCTTCTATGATGAAACGGTCTATTCCAAATGGCGCGATAATCTGGGCGGCCATCGGCTGGTCATCGTCAGCGGAGGCTCCGCCATCCAAGAGAGGTTTGTCCGTCTGTTTTCGGCAGCAGGCATGCCTATTTACGAAGGTTACGGCATGTCGGAAACCTCCCCGGTCATTGCTGTCAACAACCCGGCCGGCAACCGTGTGAAAATCGGAACGGTCGGCGAAATCCTGGCCGGTGTGGAAGTCAAGTTCTCGGAAGATGGAGAAATTCTGACCCGCGGACCCCATGTCATGATGGGCTATTACAAGGATCCTCAATACACAGCCCGGGTCATCGATGCAGACGGCTGGCTGCATACAGGTGACATCGGCACCTTTGTCGATGGCACCTACCTGAAAATCACCGACCGGAAAAAGGAGATATTCAAACTTTCGGCCGGTAAATATGTTGCGCCCCAGATGATAGAAAACAAACTCAAAGAGTCCATCTACATCGAGCAGGCGATGGTTATCGGAGAAAACGAAAAATTTGCCTCGGCCCTGCTTGTACCCAACTTTCAGGAACTGCACACCTGGGCTCAGAAAAACCGACTCCGCTATCGCGACAACGAGGCCCTGATCGAGCATACGGCCGTCCATAGACATTTCTCAAAAATCATCGAGGATTTCAACAAGACACTGGCTCCCCACGAGCAAATCAAGCGTTTCAGGCTGGTCGTGGACGAATGGACCATGTTCAACGGACTCCTCTCCCCCACATTGAAACTTAAGCGCGCAGTACTTTACAAAAAATACGCCGAGCTGATTCACGAGATTTACAATAAGAGTGAAGAAACTGCCGTCAAAGGCAAAGTCTTCAGTCAGGATCTCTCACACATTTCTTTCAAGTCGCTAAAGAACCTCAGCCCGAAAACTCTCTCCAACGTTATTTCCAACCGCAAGAAAAATCGTGATGAACGTGAGCGGCTCAAGGAAATCAAACGTCTGGCCAAAGAACGTCGCCGGAAAGCCAAACAGGCTCGCAAAGTTGAAAAAAGCAAAGCAAAACAGCAGGAGAAACAAGTCCGTCTGGAACGAAAAGCAACCTGGAAACAGATGAGCCGCATGGAACGGAAAGCCTCCAAACAAGCCTACCGTGAGGAAAAAGCCCAGACCAAGGCTCTTAGAAAAGAGCAAAAACATCTCAGGAAGGCCGAACGTCTTCGCCTCAAGGAGCAACGCAAACAGACCCGTCGGGCCATCCGCCAGCGTCGCAAACTGGCCCGTCGTCAAGAAAAACTAAACCGGAACAAAACGAACTAACATATAGCACTATGTCTCTTCAATGCGGTATCATAGGACTGCCCAATGTGGGGAAATCCACTCTGTTCAACTGTCTTTCCAGCACCAAGGCTCAGGCTGCCAATTTCCCTTTTTGCACCATCGAGCCCAATGTCGGCGTAATCAATGTCCCCGATGAAAGGCTCAATGAATTGGCCAAGCTGGTGAATCCCTCCCGCATCGTGCCGGCCACGGTCGAAATCGTAGACATCGCCGGACTGGTCAAAGGGGCCAGCCAGGGAGAAGGATTAGGCAACAAGTTTCTGGGCAACATCCGCGAGTGTGATGCCATCATCCATGTCCTCAGGTGTTTTGACGATGACAATGTCACGCATGTCGACGGTCAGGTGAATCCTGTCCGGGACAAGGAAATAATCGATTCTGAGCTGCAGCTGAAAGACCTGGAGACGGTTGAAAGCCGTATTGGCAAGGTCCAGAAGCAGGCCCAGGTGGGCAGCGACAAACAGGCCAGGATAGCCTACGAAGTGCTGCTCAAGTACAAGGCCGCCTTGGAGCAGGGTAAATCGGCACGCTCAGTCACTCTGGAGAACAAGGAAGAGGAAAAAGTGGCTCATGATCTGTTCTTGCTCACCAACAAACCGGTCATGTATGTCTGTAACGTAGATGAAGCCTCCGCGGCCAAGGGTAATGCCTATGTGGAGGCTGTACGACAGGCTGTTAAGGAAGAAAATGCCGAAATAATGGTGGTTGCTGCCAGAATAGAATCAGAAATTGCAGAATTCGAAACCACCGAAGAGCGCGAGATGTTCCTTTCCGAACTGGGACTGGCCGAATCCGGGGTGAACCGTATCATCAAGTCAGCTTTTAAATTGCTTCACCTGAGCACCTTCCTGACCGCCGGACCTTTGGAAGTCCGGGCATGGACTTACCGTAGCGGCAGCAAGGCTCCGGTTTGTGCCGGTGTCATTCATTCCGATTTCGAAAAAGGATTTATCCGTGCAGAAGTCATTAAATATGAAGACTACCTGCACTACGGCTCGGAGCAGGCGGTCAAAGAAGCCGGCAAAATGAACGTGGAAGGCAAAGACTACGTCGTGCAGGACGGTGACATCATGCACTTCCGTTTCAATGTCTGAGGCGAAAACTATTTCCCCTTGATAATCCGCTTGATGTCACTCAGTTTGTTGAGTGCCTCCAAGGGTGTCAGGTTATTGACATCCAGGTTTTTGATTTCATCCCTGATCTGAGACAGCACAGGATCGTCCAGCTGGAAAAAGCTCAACTGATAACCTTCACGTTGACTGGCCAGTCCGTTGACTGGTTTGACGGCCAGGCTTCGGGCATCCTGCTCTGCTCCCTGACTCTCAAACTGCCGGAGTATATCATTTGCCCTGTTGACAATACTCTGGGGCATCCCTGCCATCTTGGCGACATGAATACCAAAACTGTGCTCGCTCCCTCCTTTGACCAATTTACGCAAAAACAACACCTTATTGTCTGCCTCCTTGACCGAGACATGGTAATTGCGAATCCTGGAAAAAGACTTTTCCATTTCGTTCAGTTCATGGTAATGGGTGGCAAACAGGGTTTTTGCCCGGTATTTCGGATGTTCGTGGATATATTCGACAATGGCCCAGGCAATGGAGATGCCGTCATAGGTACTGGTACCCCGTCCAAGTTCGTCAAACAGCACCAGGCTGCGGTCGGACAAGTTGTTCAGGATGTCGGCTGCTTCGGTCATTTCTACCATGAAAGTGGATTCGCCCAGTGAAATATTGTCCGAAGCTCCCACCCGGGTGAAAATCTTGTCCACCAAGCCGATTTTTGCAGCCTCTGCAGGCACAAAGCATCCTATCTGAGCCATGATGACTATCAGGGCCGTCTGACGGATCAGGGCCGACTTACCCGACATATTCGGTCCGGTAATCATCAATATCTGTTCAGAAGAACTGTCAAGATGAATATCATTAGCGATATATTTTTCCCCGTCCGGCAGTTGCTGTTCGATGACCGGATGACGGCCTGACTTGATGTCAATCTGGTCTGTCGTCAGGATTTCAGGACGGAAATAAAGATTCTTTTCCGAGACCTCTGCGAAAGAAAGCAGACAGTCGAGTTGGGCCACCACCACAGCATTCCTCTGTATCACGGAAATGTAGCAAACCAAATCCTCCATTAAGGACGCAAACAGCCCGCTTTCCAAATCGGAAATACGTTCTTCGGCTCCGAATATTTTTTCTTCATATTCCTTGAGCTCAGGCGTGATATAACGTTCGGCATTCACCAGGGTCTGCTTGCGTATCCAGTTTTCCGGTACCCTGTCTTTGTAGGTATTTCGCACCTCAATATAGTACCCGAATACATTGTTGTAACTTATTTTCAGGCTGTTGATACCTGTCCTTTCTGTCTCGCTTTCCTGCATCCGGCGAAGATAGTCCCTGCTCGATGCGGACAAATCGCGCAATTCGTCCAATTCAGCGTTGACCCCACGACGAAAAACCTCTCCCCGGTTCACGGCAATAGGCGGATTGTCAACCAGTTCTCTTTCTATTCTTTGAGTAATATCGCTGCAGGCATCAAGTTGTGCCGTCAGTGACAGCAGGTCTGCTGCTGCTTCTTCTCCGTCAAACGCGCTGTCCGCTTGCCGGAGATAGGAAACGATTTCACCCACAGCCTTCATGGAGTTCTTCAGATAGACAACATCGCGAGGCGAGGCCCGACCGACGGAAATCTTGGAGACGATACGCTCCAGGTCTCCCACCATGGCAATACGCTGGTTCAGAAAAGTCCTGAAATCGGCATTCTTATAAAAGTATTCCACCACATTCTGTCTGGAAACAATGGCTGCAGCATCCTTCAAAGGAAACAGTACCCAACGACGAAGCAGACGGGAGCCCATGGCGGTTTGGGTATGGTCGATGATGTCGAGCAGGCTTTTTCCGCCTTCATTGATTGTGTGGCAAAGCTCAAGGCTGTTGATGGTATAGCGGTCCAGTCGCACGTACTTGTCTTCCTCGATACGGCTCAGTGTCTGGATATGCCCCAACTGCGTATGCTCGGTCATATCCATATAATACAGGACCGATCCGCTGGCTATGACGGCCAATGTCATCTGCTGCAGACCGAAACCCTTCATGTTTTTAGTCTGAAACTGTTTTGTCAGACGGTTAACAGCAGAATCCTCGGTATATACCCAGTCTTCCATTTCGAAACGGGAGCCGGTGTAATGAAATCTATCGGTAAAAACAGCTCTCTTACTTCGTTCGTACAAGACTTCCTTTGGCATAAAAGATCCCAGAAGTTTGTCTATGTATTCAAAACTTCCCTCAGCTGTCAGGAATTCCCCTGTGGAGATGTCCAGAAACGCTATTCCCGCCCGGTTTTTTTCTATATGGATTCCGGCAAGAAAATTATTTTCGCCGATGCTGAGTACAGCATCATTGGTAGACACTCCTGGTGTTACAAGTTCTGTCACTCCCCTTTTGACCAGTTTCTTGGCTTTTTTCGGATCCTCCAACTGGTCACAGATAGCCACACGCTTCCCGGCCCTTACCAATTTGGGCAGATAGGTATCTAGTGCATGATGTGGAAAACCTGCCATTTCTATCTTTCCAGCCGGTCCGTTGGATTTGGCCGTCATGGCAATATTGAGGATTTCTACCGCAACGACGGCATCCTGTCCGTATGTTTCATAAAAGTCTCCTACCCGGAACAACAGAACTGTCTCCGGGTATTTTGCCTTTACTTCAAAATACTGTTTGATCAACGGGGTGTCTGATATATCTTTTGCCACTGCCTCTTTAGTTATATTCTCTGTCAATAAAATGTCAGTTGTTTTTAGGTCCGGATGCCATAATTCTTTTTGTTCGGAAAAAAAAATTGTCCATTAATCAAATATCTATCTCCGCCAAAAATAAAACCTTTTATTTGCTTTTCGGATACTGACGCGGAATCTCATTTTATCAACATATATATTATACAAATAAATACTTATTAATCAGGTTATTATATATACTTATCAACATTACTGACATCCTATTATCTTCATTCAGGTTATATTATATATAAGAAGAAATATCATAATAGTGTGTTTGTGTCGACAATCTGAAAAACAACTGCGATCCGGCTGTAAAGGTAATAAAAATATTATTTTTGCACCCTGTGATGAACAAGGTCAATTATCAGTTGGAAATGGACAGACTCCTTGCCGAACTTCGTTCAGAAGGACGGGTACCTTCCCTGTTGCTGCATGTCTGTTGTGCTCCGTGCAGCAGCTATGTATTGGAGTATTTGTCTTCCTTCTTTGAAATAACTGTCCTGTTTTATAATCCAAATATCAGTCCGGAGAGTGAATATAGGAAAAGAGCCTCCGAGCTGCAGCGTTTTATCAAGGAATATCCCTTCGAGCATCCTGTAATAATAAGGGAATCAGTCTATGATTCTTCCATTTTTTATGCAGCTGTAAAAGGTCTGGAGGACGAGCCTGAACGTGGGAAGCGCTGTCATGTCTGCTATGCTCTGCGGCTCGAAGAGACTGCCCGTTTGGCTTCAGAATTTCATTTCGATTACTTTGCCACTACTCTGACTTTGAGTCCGCTTAAAGATGCTGTACGTCTGAATGATATTGGGCAGGCCATGGGAATGAAATACCATACGGCCTATCTGCCGTCCGATTTCAAGAAAAAGGAAGGCTATAAGCGTTCTATAGTTTTGTCTTCCCAGTTCGGTCTCTACCGTCAGAATTATTGTGGTTGTGTTTTTTCCAGGAAAGCTACTCGATCAGCTTCTGCTGATGCAGCCAGTCGAGTATCAGAGACTTGAAAGTTTCATGATATCGGAAACTCGTTCTGAAACCCCATCCGTGACCTCCTTCTGGAAAGATATGCAAGGAGGCGGGAACATTTTTTTCTTTAAGGGCTGAGTAGAATTCAATACTGTTTTGAGGAACCACGGTCCTGTCGTCATGACTTAGAAACAATAATGTTGGCGGGGTGTCCTGAGATACTTGCAATTCGTTGGAGTAAAAACAGGCAAGTTCTTCCGTAACATCATCCCCCAGCAGGTTTTGCCTGGATCCCTTGTGGGTGATTTCCGGTTTCATGGAAATGACTGGGTAGAAAAGAATACAGTAATCAGGACGGCAGCTGAAATGATTGACTGCATCTGGGTCGTCGGCTAAACCAGAATCAAAATGAGTGGCAGCCGTACTGGCCAGATGACCTCCGGCAGAAAAACCTGAAATGCCTATTTTTAAAGGATTAATATGCCATTCATCGGCCTTGGATCTTAAAAACCTGATGGCTCTTTGGGCATCTTTGAGCGGAATATCATGATGAGCATTTGGCAGTCTGTATTTAAGTACGACTGCATTGATACCGTTCTCATTGAGCCACTGGGTGAAATCCGCTCCTTCATGCCTGAAGGCCTCATGCTGATAACCGCCGCCGGGGCACAGTACAAGAGTGACGCCGGTGTTTTTTTCCGGACTGGCCAGGGAAACGAATATTGAGGCTGTCGTGACATTGCGGTAACTACCGTTTTTATCTGTAGTTTCATTATCGGCAATACCGTTGCTTTCAGGTGTTCCTTCAGGCCAAAGAGGGTACTCCACGAGATTCTCCGCCACACACGAAAGTATGGTCAGACCAAATAATAAGGAAAACAATAATCTCATAATCATACTATTATATAAAATTTAATGAGCTTCTAACCAATTACTGCCCACGCCGACATCGGCTTTCAAAGGAATGGATAAATGAACAGCATTCTCCATATTGTCAGTGACAATTCTCTTGACTTGTTCGATTTCCTGTTCTGGAACGATAAAGTTCAGTTCATCGTGGACTTGAAGTATCATTTTGGTTTTCAGTCCTTGTTTGTTCAAATCACGATAAATATTGACCATGGCTATCTTAATGATGTCGGCTGCAGTGCCCTGGATAGGTGCATTGATGGCGTTACGTTCGGCATAACCTCTTACTACGGCGTTATGGGAAACAATGTCTGGCAAATATCGTTTACGGTGGAAAATTGTTTCTGTGTATTTTGTTTCCTGGGTCTTTTTAATGGCATTGTCCATATATTCCTTCACCTTTGGATAGGTTTGGAAGTAGCCTTCAATCAGTGATTTTGCTTCTGCTCTGGGTACATTCATCCGGGTAGCCAGTCCGAAGTTGGAAATACCGTAGATGATGCCGAAATTGGCCGTTTTTGCCTTTCGTCGCATATCTGATGTAACTTCATCAAGTTTTACTTTATAGATTTTTGCCGCTGTTGCCTGATGAATGTCATGGTCCTCGGTGAAAGCTTCTATCATATTTGGATCTTGACTCAGGTGAGCCATTATTCTCAATTCTATCTGAGAGTAGTCGGCCGAGAGGAATACTTCGCCCTTGTCGGCAGAGAAAACTTTTCTCATTTCTTTGCCCATTTGGTCGCGAATGGGGATGTTCTGCAAATTCGGATTACTCGAACTTAGGCGACCGGTAGCGGTAACCGTCTGATTGAAAGAGGTGTGTATTTTGCCGGTCTGAGGATTAATCAGTTGGGGAAATGCATCGACATAAGTACTGAGTAATTTGTTTATACCTCTATATTCCAGTAGTTTACCTATGATAGGATGATTATTTTTGATACTGGTGAGAAATTCTTCCGATGTAGAGTATTGCTTGGTTCCTTTTGTTTTCTTCACCTTGTCGGTCACTTGCAGTTTTTCAAACAGGATTTGACCGGCCTGTCTGCTGGAATTGATATTGAAACGTTCTCCTGCCAGGAGGTAGATATCTTCTTCTATTTTTTTTAGTTCTTCCCGAAGCTGGGTAGAGTAAGCCTTCAGGGCTTCGGTGTCGATACTGACACCTGTCAGTTCCATGTCGGCCAATACATAAACCAGAGGCAATTCTACCTGATAGAAAAGGTATTGCAGTTGTTCCTTTTCAATTTGTTCTTCAAGTAGTGGTTTCAACTGCCAGACGACATCGCTCTGTTCGGCGACCAGAAGGGTTGTCTCTTGGGCGGAACCAGACCGATAGTGGAGATAGTTGGCTGCCAGTTCTTCAATGCTGTGTTTCACTTCCGTCTGAAGCAGATAGTGTGCTATCATTGTATCAAACACGAGTCCCTGCAGCCTGATGCCATATCGGTACAGCACCATGATATCAAACTTGAGATTATGTCCGACTTTTTCTGTCAGTTCATCTTCGAAGAAAGGACGCAGATCCTCCAGCATCTTTATACAGTTTTCCCGACTGGCAGGACAAGGGATATACCAAGATTCGTGCGCATGAAAGGTAAAGGATATTCCGACAAGATCTGCCGTCATGGCATCGGTTGTGCTGCACTGCGTCTTAAAACTGCATTTTTCCTGTACACGGAGTTTCGATAGAAAAACGTGTTTTTTTTCTTCATTATCAATGATATAATAATTGTGTTCAGTCGATTTTAAGTCTTTGAGATTTGGCTGCGCAAAAACACTCGGGGAGTCGGATTCGATTATTCCAGTGAAAAGGCTGTCTGAAACAAGGTTCTCGCTCTGTACGACTGCCGCTTGGGCTGCTGTTGGCACTGACTTGTCCTCGACTTCTTGAACGGAGTCCCAAAGTGATAGTTGCTGCTGATTATCTTTCTGGGCAGACAAATTCGGGTTACTGTCATTTTTAAAAACAATTTTACCATGTGTCGGCGTTATGATCGTGGCTGCTTGCGCCGTCGAAGGATTTTCATACGTTGCTGTTGCGCTTTTGCGTCCTATCCATGATCTGAACTCCAGCCGCTGAAAAATTGCCTTCACTTTTTCCTCATCCCGGGCAGTAACCAACAAATCTGTTTCTTCGAATTCAACGGGAACATCAGTACGGATGGTAGCCAGAAAATGCGAGAAACGGATCAAGTCTTTATTCTGTTCGATTTTTTCCTTGACAGATCCTTTCAATTCGTCGGTGTGTTCCAGAAGATTGTCCACATGACCGAACTGTGCAATCAGCTTTTGAGCCCATACCTTGCCTATTCCAGGGCATCCTGGAATATTGTCGGAAGCATCTCCCATCAGGCTGAGCAGGTCTATTATCTGTGAGCTTTCCTTGATACCGTATTTTTCGCATACCTCTGCCGGACCAAGGATGTCGAAATCGGATGAGCCATAGCGCGGTTTATAGATGAAAGCATGTTCGCATACCAGTTGTCCATAGTCTTTGTCGGGCGTCATCATATAGACATCAAAGCCCTTTTCAACGGCCTTTTTCGATAGTGTTCCAATTACATCGTCAGCTTCGAATCCAGGGACTTCTAAAATGGGAATATGATAGGCCCTCAGTAATTCTTTGATAAATGGGATCGACCAGCGGATGGTCTCAGGCGTTTCCTCCCTTTGTGCCTTGTAGGCTTCGTAGGCTTCGTGACGGAAGGTTTTTCCGCTAGGGTCGAAGGCAACAGCCAGGTGGCTTGGATTTTCCTTTTTCAGCACATCCTCCAAGGTATTCAAAAAACCGAAAACAGCTGAGGTATTCTCCCCTTTCGAGTTGATTCTCGGATTTTTGATGAAGGCATAGTAAGAGCGGTAAATCAATGCATAGGCATCCAGCAGGAATAATCTTTTTCTCATATCAATTCTATGATTGGCCCTTCAAAAATACGTAATTTTGGTATGTATTCTCTTTTTTCCCCCGCTTTTTTCCGATTTGCATTATCTTTGTAGCCCCAAGGAAAGCTATGATAGACCGCATCAGAAAGCCTGTAGAGGCTGATTTTCTCAAGTACCGTCAGTTGATGGTATCTTCTTTTTCTTCCGATAATGAGATATTGTCTTCCGTGTCGGCTTATCTTTCCGAGTCTCAGGGTAAGCAGTTCCGTCCGGTTTTTCTACTTCTGTCGGCTGCGATTGCCGGAGGTGTCCGTCAGTCTTCGGTCACCATGGCTGTCGCCCTGGAGTTGCTGCATACTGCCAGCCTCTTGCATGATGATGTGGTGGATGTTTCCGATCAGCGTCGTTCTCGCCCGACTGTGAATGCGGTGTGGAACAACAAAACGGCCATTTTATCGGGAGATTATTTTCTTTCTAAGGTTATCGGGCTGGTGGCTTCCACGTTCAGCCCAGCTTTGATGCAAGGCCTGGCACAGACCGGGCAGTCCTTGGCTGACGGCGAGTTGCTCCAGCTTAGTCATGCAGGCAGCCTGACAACTAATGAGCAGACATATTTTGAAATAATCCAAAAAAAAACGGCCAGCCTTTTTGCCTATTCGGCCTATGCGGGGGCTGTAACAGCAGGAGCAGACGAGAACACGGCCTCTGTTTTAAGGCAGTTTGGTATGTGTCTAGGCTATATCTTCCAAATGCGGGATGATGTTTTTGATTTTCTTGAGTCTGGGCAAATCGGGAAACCTGCGGGTGCCGATTTAAGGGAAGGAAAGCTGACTTTACCTTTGATTTATGCCTTGAATTCGAAAGATTATTCTCTTCCGTTGAAGGAATTATTGCGAGATTTCAGTAACCTCTCCACACAGCAGTTGCAGGAAATCTCCCGTTTGACATTTGCCTCCGGAGGTGTGACTTATGCCAACGATAAAATGTCGGAAATCAAAACCAAAGCACTTTCTTTGCTCGAAAGTTTTCCCGAATCGGAATTCCGGTCTTCTCTGGCGATGTGTCTTGATTATGCCATGAATCGCCAACGCTGAGCTTAGGTGAGCTTGGGGTTGTTCAAGTGTCTTTCTCTGTCCCGGGTGGTTTTTTTCTTCCAGTTTTTTTCAAATGCCTCGCTCAAATCTGTTCCTGTTTGATTGGCCAGGCAGATCAGGACCCATAATACATCCGCCAGTTCGTCGCCTAAATCGGCTTCAGCTTCTTTGTTTTTGAAGGATTGTTCCCCATAGCGCCGGGCAATGATTCTTGCCACTTCTCCCACTTCTTCTGTGAGAATCGCCATATTGGTCAGTTCGTTGAAGTAACGGACACCATAGGATTTAATCCATTCATCTACTTTTATTTGTGCTTCTTTTATTGTCATAGTCAGTATGTTTTTTGTTTTGAATCGACCCAGATGGTCACAGGCCCGTTGTTTTCGATCGAGACGAGCATGTCTGCTCCGAAGATTCCCTTCTTGCAGCGCTTTCCGAAAATATCACCAATTCTGTCGCACAGTTTTTCATAGATTTTTTCCCCAGTCTCTGGTCTGGCGGCCCGGATAAACGACGGTCTGTTTCCTTTGGCAGTCTGTGCCATCAAGGTGAATTGGCTGACAACGAGTATATCTCCGTCTATATCACCGACAGAAAGGTTCATCAGTCCGTTTTCATCGCTGAATATTCGCATCTTTACTACCTTCCCTGCCAGATATTCCACGTCTTCCTCTGTGTCGCCTTCCTCTACTCCGGCCAGAATAAGCAATCCTTTTCCTATTTTAGTGTGTTGTACGCCGCCTATCGTAACGCTGGCCGAAAGGACTCTTTGTATCAGCAGTCTCATGATTCGTTTTCTGTGTGAAAGAACTTATATATTATGTTTGCACGACTTTTACCGGCTACTTGTATTATTTCTTCCAGGCTTGCCTCTTTTATTTTCTGAGTACTTTTGAAGGTTGAAAGCAGTTTCTTTTTGGTTACCGGGCCGATGTTCTTGATGTCATCCAATAGGGAGTGTATCTGTGATTTGCTTCTAAGTTTCCGATGAAAAGTAATGCCGAATCGATGTGCCTCGTCCCTCAGTTGCTGTATTAGTTTCAAACTTTCCGAATCCTTGTTCAGATACAGTGGGATGGAGTCACCTGGAAAGTAGATTTCTTCCAGCTTTTTAGCGATACCGATAAGCTGTATCTTGTCAATTTTCTCCTGAAAGGCTTTTCTTTCCTCTGTATTATAGTCTTTAAAATCCTCATTATCAGTCAAATTCCTCATTGTCTTAACCGCCGATGACAGTTGCCCTTTACCTCCGTCGACAATGACCAACTGGGGCAGCTCCTGGTCTTCTTTCAGCAGCCTGCTATATCTTCTGTGCAGGATTTCTTCCATAGAGGCGAAGTCATTGGCTCCTATAACTGTTTTAATGCTGAAATGTCGGTAGTCTTTTTTTGATGGGCGTGCTTTTTTGAAAACTACGCAGGAGGCAACGGGGTGAGTACCCTGTATATTTGAGTTGTCGAAACACTCGATATGCATGGGCAGCTCTTTCATGTGCAAGTCTGTTTTCAGTTGCTGCAAGATTCTGCTGGCACGCTGGTCTGGATTAAGTTTTTCCTGTTGTTTGAGTATGTCCAGTTTATATTGTCGTACGTTTCTTTCGGACAGATCCAGTATTTTCTTTGCATCTCCCCTTTTGGGAACGATAAAATCAATGCCGTCTATTTGCATATTGGGTGGAAAGGGTACGATGATACTTTTGTTTACACTGTGAAAGCGTTTTCTCATCTCAAAAATTCCGGAGGCCAGTATATCTTCTTTTTCTTCTTCAATGTGTTTCCGATATTCAAAAGTATAGGCTTGGATAATGCACCCTTGCCGAATATTAAGATAGTTGATATATGCGGCGTGATCGTTTTCATCATAAGAATAGACATCTATTCTGTCCAGATGGCTGTTGACAACATAAGATTTACTGCGGAAACCTTCAATAAGTTCCAATTTCACTTTGTATTCCTGGGCCTTTTCGAATTCCAGTTTGTCAGCGTATGCCCTTATTTTTTCTCTTAGTTCTGATTCGATGCTTTTCAGGTTGCCCTTTAGAATTTCTCTTATTTGAGCAATGTCTTTTTCGTAAGCTTCTTTACTCTGTTCCCCGATACATGGGCCTTGACACTGGTGCAGGTGGTAGTACAGACAGACATTGTATTTTTTCTCCTTGATCATGTTTTCATCCATCGCCAGGCTGCAACGTCTAAGCGGATATATTTTTTTGATCAGGTCAAGCAGCGTATATACCATGGGCACAGAACTGTACGGCCCGAAATACTCGGAACCGTCCCGAACGGTCTTTCTTGTCATGAACACTCTTGGGAAAGATTCCTTTTTTATACAGATGCTCGGATAGGTTTTATCATCTTTGAGGAGAATGTTGTATCGTGGTTTATATTGCTTGATCAGGTTGTTCTCAAGAAGAAGAGCGTCTGTTTCGCTCTCGACCACGGTATATCGTATATCCCGGATTTTCCTTACCAAAATCCTTGTTTTGGGAGAATCTTCGTGTTTTTTATTGAAGTAAGAGTGAACTCTTCTTTTCAGGTTCTTGGCTTTACCGACATAGATGATGACGCCTTCCTCGTTGAAATATTGATATACGCCTGGTTTTTCAGGAATCCTGTCCAATATTTCTTTAATATGTTTGTCTACGGTCATCATTTTTGTTTGTTTCACGTGGAACAATTCTTCTTCCCTGCTGCTCTGTCCCCGTGAATGTTCCACGGGGAACATATGAAATTAACGACCCAGTAAAACCAGCAGAACGCTGATGTCGCTGGGCGAGACCCCCGGAATGCGGCTGGCTTGTCCCAGAGTGTCGGGTTGTATTCTGTTTAGTTTTTGTCGGGCTTCGAACGAGAGAGATGTGATCTGGGAATAGTCAAATCTGCCGTTGATGCGGATACTGTCCAGACGTTTTATTTTGTCGGCCTGCAGGCGCTCTCTTTCTATATAGCCTTGATACTTGATACGAATTTCAGCTGCTTCGATGATTTCTTCCTGCCGATTGGGAATCCTTTCCATCCTGGTTTTCAGGGCTGGGATATGTTCTTTTAGCTGTTCAAAGCCCAGCTGAGGGCGGAGTATGAGAGAGCTGAGCCTGGTTCCTTGCTCCAGCGGGGTTGTTTGCAGCTGCTCCAGCGCGGAATTAATGTAGCGGGCTTTGACAGGATAGTCTTGGCAGAAAGAGATAAGTTCGTCTATCTCTTTTTCTTTTTCTTTCCACAGATCATAACGCTCCCGTCGTGCGAGTCCTATCTGATATGATTTTTCTGTCAGGCGGGCGTCTGCATCATCCTGACGGAGCAGGATGCGGTATTCGGCCCGTGATGTGAACATTCGGTAGGGCTCGTCCACCCCCTTGTTGATCAGGTCGTCAATGAGCACACCAATGTAGGATTCATCTCTTGAAAGCACGAATTCATGAAGTCCATGACAAAGCTGGTGGGCGTTGATGCCGGCAATAATCCCCTGTCCGGCAGCCTCTTCATAGCCGGTTGTTCCATTGATTTGCCCGGCAAAAAACAGCCCTTTGACAAGTTTGGTCTCCAGAGAAGCTTTTAACTGTGTAGGATCGAAATAATCGTATTCAATGGCATAGCCCGGGCGGTAAATCTGAACATCTCTCAGGCAGGGAATTTTCTGCAGGGCAGCCAGCTGAGTCTGCAGCGGGAGGGAAGAGGAAAAGCCATTCAGATAGTACTCCTGGCTGTCTTCGCCTTCCGGTTCAAGAAACAGCTGGTGCCTGTCTTTGTCTGCAAAATTGACGATTTTTGTTTCGATACTGGGGCAATAACGAGGACCGATGCTCTTGATCTGTCCGTTGTATAGAGGCGACTCTCCCAGATCGGCCCGTAGTACATCGTGTACTTGCGGATTAGTGTAGCATATCCAGCAGCTGAGCTGTTTGAGCGGTCTGGGTTGGAAGTCGAGGAAGGAAAACTTGTGGAAATCGTTGTCGCCGGGCTGTTCTTCCATTTCATCAAAATACACGCTGCGTGCATCTATGCGGACAGGGGTCCCTGTTTTCATCCGGCCGGTGGTAAATCCCAGGTTTTTCAGCTGGTCGCTCAAACCCATTGATGCCGGTTCGGCCAATCGTCCGCCGGAAATCTGGGTGCGCCCGATATGAATCAGGCCATTCAGGAAAGTACCGTTGGTCAGTACGACACACTTGGCTCGGAAATGGACATTCATGGTCGTGATAAGCCCGGTCACCTGTCCGTGTTCAATGATCAGTTCTTTGACTGTGTCCTGCCAAAGATACAGATTATCAATATTTTCCAATACTTTTCTCCAGGCCAGGATAAATTTCTGGCGGTCGCTTTGTGAGCGAGGACTCCACATGGCCGGTCCTTTGGATCGGTTCAGCATCCGGAATTGTATGGCCGTTTGGTCAGTAACAATGCCTGTATAGCCGCCAAGCGCATCTATTTCTCTGACAATCTGTCCTTTCGCTATTCCGCCAATGGCCGGATTACAACTCATCTGAGCTATTTTGTTCATGTCCATGGTGATGAGCAGGGTCTGAGATCCCATATTAGCTGCAGCCGCTGCTGCTTCACAGCCGGCATGTCCGGCCCCTACCACGATGACATCGTAACAAAACTTCATGGCTTTTATTTTCGGTTGTCAGATGAGATAGTTTCCAATAAATCCAGGGCTTTCCGCTCTTCTTGCCTCATTCTGGCGGCCTGGTCCTCCTGTTTGTCTTTCAGGCCGCAGAGATGAAGCACTCCATGAACCAGAACGCGGTGCAGTTCTTCGTCAAACTCCGTTTGCATCATCTCTGCATTCGAAGCAACGGTTTCCAGACTGATGAACAGATCTCCCGCTATGCAAGGTTCTTTCGTTTCGTCGAAAGTGATGATGTCCGTATAGTAGTCGTGCCCCAGGTATTGTCTGTTGACTTCCAGAATCTTCCGGTCAGAACAGAATATATAGTTAATGTCACCCAGCGTTTTGTCGTGCAATGCTGCCACGCGGGGTAGCCATCTGGCTATCTTTCCGGTGTCCAAAAGGGGCATGTCAATATCTTCGTTGTAGTAGCGTATCATCAGGCAAAGAACAGATAGGCGACGAATATGGCGGCTAAGATGCCGGCCAAGTCGGCCAGCAGACCGGCTGTCACGGCGTAGCGGGTATGTTTGATACCCACGGAACCAAAATACAGGGCGATGATGTAGAAAGTGGTGTCGGTGGCTCCTTGGAACATGCAGGATAGCCGGCCGGCAAACGAGTCGGGGCCAAGGCTACGCATGGTCTCAACCATCATAGCTCTCGCACCGCTGCCGCTCAATGGTTTCATGAAGGCAGTAGGCAGAGCCTCGACAAATTTTGTGTCCAGGTGGCAGGCCTGAAAACACCATGTGATTCCGTCCATCAGCAGATCCATGGCTCCAGAGGCTCTGAAAACACCGATTCCAACGAGCATTCCTACTAAGTAGGGTATAATTTTGACGGAGGTTTCGAAGCCACCCTTGGCACCATCGATAAAGGCATCGTAAACATTGATTTTCTTGTACAGGCCGCCAGCCATAAAGGCGACAATGACAGCCAGCAGCAGCCCATTGCTCAGAATCCCTGAGATGTGTCCCATGCTTTCTTTATCCATGGCACTGAACCAGAAGACCAGAGCGGCAATAACCAGGGATATGCCTCCCAGCCAGCCGATGACAGTTTTGTTCCAAAGCTGGAGTTTCTGGCGCAGGCCGACATAGAGTATGGCCGTCAGGGTGGAGACAAAGGTGGCAATAATGATGGGGATAAACACATCTGTCGGGTTGGCAGCACCCAGAATGGCCCGCTGGGCAATGACCGACAGTGGAATAATGGTAATGCTTGAGGTGTTCAGTGCCAGAAACATAATCTGGGCATTGGAGGCTGTCTCTTTTTGGGGGTTAAGTTCCTGCAGACTCTGCATGGCCTTTAGCCCCATGGGGGTGGCAGCATTGTCCAGCCCCAGCATATTGGCCGAAAAGTTCATCACCAGTTCGCCGTTGACAGCGTGATTTTTTGGAACTTCCGGGAAGAGTTTTTCGAAAAACGGTCCGACAATCCGTGCTAAAAAGCGCACCGCACCGGCTCTTTCACCGATTTTCATGAATCCCATCCAAAGAGTCATGATGCCCACCAGGGGCAGGCAGATCTCCATTACGGAGAACTTGGCCATGTCGAAACTGCTGTTGATAATGCGTTCAAATACTCCGGCATCGCCCAGCAGGAAGAATTGCACCAGGGCAACGACAAAAGCCACAACAAAAAAGCCGACCCAAATATAATTCAGTGCCATCTCATTTTTTTTTGCAAAAATAGTGCAAGCCGAAACCAAAAGCAAACTGTTTCAGTTTGCTTTTGGTGAGGCGCAGCCTATTTGGTCGGCTGTCAAGCCGAAAAAATAGTGCAAGGAGGTGTAGTGAGGCGCAGCCTATTTGGTCGGCTGTCAAGCCGAAAAAATAGTTCAAAGAGGTCAATTTGGTTAGTTTAACACAGGCTTTGGCATCTTTGTATTAAAGAATCCCAATCAGGCTTGACAGAACCGATAATTATATAGTTATTTGCCGATCTGTTTCGTACAAAGCAACAGCCAAAGTAAACCTTTTTGGAGAAAACGATTCTAAAGTTAGATTTTGAGATGACTATCACTAATCATTTTTTTATGAAAGCAAAACATTACACTCTTCGTGGCCTGACTTTTGTCATGGCTGCTGCCTGTGCATTGACGGTCAATGCACAGGTGACGAAATTCTCCGGCGTAGAGCCTGAACCGGGCATGATACCCCCTCATCCCACCCGTCTGCCTGAAGTTGTTATCCCTGCCTTTCCTGGAGCTTGGGGAGCCGGTATGTTCACTCAGGGCGGCCGCGGAGGTAAGGTCTATGTGGTGACCAACCTGGAAGACAAAGGCCCCGGCAGCCTGCGTGAGGCTCTTGAAGCCGAAGGACCGCGCATTGTGGTATTCCGCGTGGCCGGTACTATCAAAATTGACAAGGACATCAACATCAACCATCCTTATGTAACGATTGCCGGCCAGTCGGCTCCCGGTGACGGTATTTGCTTAGCCGGAACACTGAACATCAATACCTATGAGGTTATTGTCCGTCATATCCGTGTTCGTCGTGGTGTGCCAGTCGGCGGACAGGGTGACGACAACATCGGCGGTAACCCCGACCACCACATCATTATCGACCACTGTTCGGCTTCCTGGGGCATGGACGAAAACATTTCGCTGTATCGCCATATGCGCCCCTCGGCAGACGGCAAGACCCAGATCAAGGACCCTGCCAGGTTTGTCACCATCCAGTGGACAATCTCCAGTGAGGCTTTGAACGCCCGTAACCA
This sequence comes from Bacteroidales bacterium, assembly GCA_017464285.1. Taxonomy (GTDB): domain Bacteria; phylum Bacteroidota; class Bacteroidia; order Bacteroidales; family UBA1402; genus UBA1757. The sequence continues at coordinate 34,499 of JAFUDT010000009.1, forward strand.
TGCCTTCGGCGGTACTTGGGGCGGCTCGCCTTCCACACAGCATCACAACCTGTTTGCCTGCAATACTGCCCGTAATCCGTCAATCGGCATGTCCGGTGCTTTCGATTACCGCAACAACGTAGTTTTCAACTGGCGTCATCGTACCATGGACGGCGGCGACGAGACCTCTCTGGTCAATGTCATCAACAACTATTACAAACCGGGTCCTGCCACCAACGAGAATATGAAGACCGTGTTTGCCCGTATCGAGGAGCGCCACATGTATTCCCCTGGTAGCGCCTGGGCAGCCGGTGACTGGTATGCCAAGGAAAAGAATCCTGCCAACCGTCCAGGTAAATGGTATGTGGCCGGAAACATTATGGAGGGTTCCGACGAAGTGACTCTTGACAACTGGAAAGGAATGCGCGGTAATGAAAAATGGGCCCGTGTCAATACCCCCTTTGAAGGCTGGCCTGTTGCCCCGCACCATACGGCTCTTGAGGCCTACAAAGCAGTCTTGGCCGGTGTCGGTGCCACCCTGCCCCGCCGTGATGCTGTCGATGCCCGTGTCGTCGAGATGGTCCGTTCTGGCAAGCCTGTGACAGAAACGGGTATTATCAGTGACATCTCAGAGGTCGGCGGCTATCCCGAACTGACCTACAAGAAATCCGAGGTCCTGAAGGATACCGACAACGACGGAATGCCTGATGAATGGGAAAAGAAGTACGGCCTGAATCCGAAGGATGCCGGCGATGCCGCTCAGGATCTTGACAAGGACGGTTACACCAACATCGAAGAATTCCTCAACGGCACAGATCCTACGGAATACCTGAACTATCGTAATCTGGGCAATAACATTGACAGAATCAGCATGAAGTAATCCGCTTGGATTTCGCGACAAATGATAGAATGGGTCGGACTGCCTGGTCCGGCCCGTTCTTGTTGAAAGACGGCATGAAAGATAACACTGCCGGTTTTCTTGCATTTGGGGAGAGTTTGACGTATCTTCGCTTCCCGATAGTGTTTCAGTATGGAAGAAAAGTTCGATATACGCAGTCAGTCGTTCGCAGAAAAGGAGCAGGATTTTGAGAAGGCATTGCGACCACTGTCCTTTTCGGATTTCCGGGGTCAGCAGAATATTGTCGAGAATCTCAGAGTCTTTGTATCGGCGGCCAAGATGAGGCAGGAGCCGATGGATCATGTGCTTCTGCATGGCCCTCCGGGACTGGGGAAAACCACATTGTCCAATATTATAGCCAATGAGCTGGGAGTCGGTTTCAAGGTGACGTCAGGGCCGGTGCTCGATAAACCGGGTGATTTGGCGGGCCTGCTTACTTCATTGGAACCAAACGATGTCCTTTTCATCGATGAAATCCATCGTTTAAGCCCAATAGTGGAGGAGTATCTTTACTCGGCCATGGAGGATTACCGCATCGATATCATGATAGACAAAGGACCGAGTGCCCGCTCTATCCAGCTTGACCTGAATCCTTTTACGATGATCGGGGCCACCACCCGAAGCGGACTGCTGACAGCCCCGTTGCGAGCCCGTTTTGGCATCAATTGTCATCTGGAGTATTATCCGGCAGAGATTCTCAAGGGTATTATTGTCCGTTCGGCCCGGTTGCTCAGCATCCCTTGCGAAGAAAGTGCCGCCGAAGAAATTGCCCGTCGGAGCCGGGGAACGCCCCGAGTGGCCAATGCTTTGCTGCGCCGGGTGCGCGACTTTGCCCAGGTCAAGGGGAGCGGCCGCATCACGCTTGAAATTGCCAAATACGCATTGTCGGCACTTAACATCGACACTTATGGACTTGATGAAATCGACAACAAAATACTGTTGACAATTATCGACAAGTTCCACGGGGGGCCGGTCGGACTGACAACGATCGCAACTGCTCTGAGCGAGGATCCCGGCACCCTGGAGGAAGTCTATGAGCCCTTTCTCATACAGGAGGGATTCCTCAAGCGGACTCCCCGCGGCCGCGAGGTGACCGATTTAGCCTGGACACATTTGGGCCGCAGCCGTTTCGGTAAAGAAGGATCATTGTTCTAACCTTTTATTTTTGATATATGCCTGGACTGAAAAGTTTGGCCAAAGACACTGCCATTTACGGGCTGAGCAGCATTATCGGCAAGTTTCTTAACTGGTGTCTGGTGCCCTTTTATACCTATGCCCTGAAAGAATCGGCCGAATATGGTATTGTCACCGAGCTGTACAGTTGGACCGCCGTGGTTATCGTGATCCTCACCTATGGCATGGAAACCGGATTCTTCCGTTTTGTCAATCGGGAGGACAAAGACCCCGATCAGGTGTATTCTACCACATTGTGCAGTCTGGCTTCGACGTCGTTCCTCTTTATTTTACTGGGGCTGCTATTGCTGCCGCAGATTTCCCGCGGTATCGGCTATACCAGCCATCCTGAATTCATTGGGATGATGATATGTATTGTGGCGGTCGATGCCTTTTCATCGATACCTTTTGCCTATCTTCGCTATAAAAACAGGCCGCTTCGATTTGCCTCGCTCAAGCTGCTGTCAATTTTCATCAACATTTTCTTCAACCTGTTTTTTATCTGGATTTGTCCCAAGATACATGCTCTTTATCCGGAGTGGATCAGCTGGTTCTACCGGCCCGGTTACGAAGTAGGATATGTCTTCGTTGCCAACGCTCTCTCAACGGGTATCACCCTGTTGGCCCTCTTGCCGGATTTCATTCATGTCAAACTGAATTTCAACCGACAGTTGCTCCGACAGATGTTGCGTTATTCGCTTCCCTTGCTGGTGCTGGGCATTGCCGGTATCATGAACCAGGATTTTGACAAGATTATTTTCAAGCATCTGTTTGACGATCCGAATCAGGCGCAGTCGCAGTTGGGTATCTATGGAGCCTGCTGCAAGATTGCCATTATCATGATGATGTTTACCCAGGCCTTCCGGTATGCCTACGAGCCCTTTGTTTTTGCCAAAAACCGCACAGCCGACAATCGTCAGGCCTATGTAGAGGCGATGAAGTATTACATCATTTTCGCTTGGTTGATATTTCTTGTGGTAGTTTTTTATATCGATATCATTAAATATCTGATATCCAGCAGGTATCACGATGGCCTTGCCGTAGTGCCTGTAGTGCTGGCCTGTTATCTGTTCCAGGGAGTCTTCTTTAATCTGTCGCTGTGGTACAAGTTGACCGATAAAACCCAATGGGGGGCATATATCACCATTTTCGGCTGTTTACTGACCGTTGCCGGCAATTTGCTCTTCGTTCCGCGTTACGGCTATATGGCGGCAGCATGGACCTCCTTTGTGAGCTATTTCCTGATGATGTTAGTCAGCTGGGCGCTGGGTCAGAAATACTACCCGATGAAATATGATATGAAGTCGGCCCTTTTCTATACGATACTGACAATGGTAGTTTTTGTTATTGGAACAAATCTGCCGTTTTCATCGCTGGTTCTCCGCTTGATTATTCGGACCTTGCTGTTGGGAGTCTTTCTGCTGGTTGTCCTCAAGAGGGATCTGCCCTTTGAGGTCTTCCGTAAGGTCCGCCAGTAATTCTACGACCTTTTTTTTCAGGACAGGATGTTCCAGGTCGGGCGCTATCTGACAAAGAGGTTCCAACACAAATTGTCTCTTGTGCAGCAGAGGGTGGGGCAACAGCAGATTTTTCCCCTGGCAGATCAGCTCATCGTAAAACAGCAGGTCTATGTCGATAGCCCGGTCGTGGTACTGGCCGTCGGATTTTTGGAGTCGTCCCAGTTCCCGTTCAATCTGTTGGGTGATTTGGAGGCACTTTTGGGGACTGCAGTTCGTCCTGACGGTAATACAGGCATTCAGAAAATCATGCTGTGAGGAAAATCCCCAAGGGCGTGTCTCCAGAAAAGCAGATCGGGCAACGAGCTGCCCGATTCGTTCTTCTATTTCGGAAATAGCCCTTTCCATCGTTTCTTTCCGTGGCCCGAGATTGGACCCCAGACTCAGGTAGAGCAAGGCCATAGTCCCTTAGATGATGAGCAGGGCGTCACCGTAGCATCCAAACTGGTATTTCTCCTTGAGGGCAGTCTGATAGGCTTCCACGACGGCCTCATATCCGCCAAAAGCAGCGGTGGTCATGAGCAGGGTTGAATAGGGCATGTGGAAATTGGTAACCATGGCATCGGCCACACTGAAGTCGTAGGGCGGGAAGATAAAACGGTTGGTCCAGCCGTCGAAGGCCTTGATATGGCTGTTGGTGCCAACGGCTGTCTCTATTGCCCGCATGACCGATGTCCCTACCGAGCAGACTTTTTTCTCCCGGTCTTTGGCCTTGTTCACCATGGCGGCGGTCTCTTCGTTGATAATCATCTGTTCAGAGTCCATTTTGTGTTTGGTGAGATCTTCGACATCGATTTCACGGAATCCGCCCAGCCCAATATGAAGGGTCAGGAAGGCGGCATCAACCCCTTTGATTTCCATTCTTTTCATCAGTTCACGACTGAAGTGAAGATTGGCCGACGGAGCGACGACGGCCCCTTCGTTACGGGCAAAAATAGTTTGGAAGTCAGTGGCATCATCCCCATCAACCTCCCGGTTCAGATATCTTGGAATCGGCGTTTCTCCCAAGGCAAACAAGGCTTTTTTGAATGATTCATGATCCCCGTCGTAAAGGAAACGCAGGGTGCGGCCGCGAGAGGTAGTATTGTCAATGACTTCTGCTACCATGGAGTCGTCTTCGCCGAAATAGAGTTTGTTGCCGATGCGGATTTTTCGGGCCGGATCGACCAGCACGTCCCAAAGCCGGAACTCTTCGTTCAGTTCCCGGAGCAGAAAAACTTCAATCTGGGCACCGGTTTTTTCCTTATTTCCGAAAAGTCTGGCTGGAAAAACCTTCGTGTCATTGAAAACAAAGACGTCTCCTTCTTCGAAATACTCGAGAATCTCTTTGAAAACACGATGCTCGATACTCCCTGTTTTCCGGTTCAACACCATTAGCCTTGCTTCGTCACGATACATCGGCGGCTTTTTGGCAATCAGCTCTTCGGGCAGATTGAATTTAAAGTTGGATAACTTCATAGTTTAGTCTATTATTCTTTGATTGTTGTCAGGATGATGGTTCAGGCGGCCAAGATACTCCTGTCGGAAGGAGACGATATCGAGACAGTCTGAAAGGCGGAAGTCTCCGACCCTGGTTCGCTGGAGAGCAGTGAGATAAGCTCCGCAGTGCAAGGCCTGGCCAATGTCACGGGCCAGGGCCCGGATATAGGTGCCTTTACTGCACACTACCCGGATGGTGATGTGCGGCCGTTGCTCTCCGTCGGCTGCCTGGTAGTCGGTCAGTTCGATTTCATCGATGACCAGAGTCTTGGGCTTGAGATTGACCGCTTCACCCTCCCGGGCATATTCGTAGGCTCTTTTGCCTTGTATTTTGCAAGCGGAAAAGGAAGGCGGTACCTGCTCGATGGTACCGACAAATTCTGTCAGCGTTTCACGAACCAGGGTCTCTGTTATGTGGCTGTAGTCAAAGGTTTTGTCTATGGGTTTTTCCATGTCGAAAGAGGGTGTGGTGGCTCCCAGTTCCATGGAGGCCACGTACTCCTTGGTCTGGTACTGGAACTCTTCGATACGCTTGGTGGCCCGTCCGGTACAGACAATCATCACACCGGTGGCCAGTGGATCCAGTGTGCCGGCATGGCCGACTTTAAGGCTCTTCATTTTCAGTCCCCGACACAGGGAAAAGCGGACATCATTGACCAACTTGAACGATGTCCAGCCCAAAGGCTTGTTGAAACAAAGAATTTCTCCTGCCTGAAAATCCATGTCAGTGAAGGAATAGGGGTAGAACAATGGCCAAAATGCCGACAAGGGCACAATAGACGGCAAACCAGATGAGTTTGCCTTTTCTGACCAGGCTGAGCATCCAGCGGCAGGCGATGCAGCCCGATACAAAGGCGGTGACAAAACCGACGAGAAGGGAACTCAGGGGCAAACCATTTCCGGCGGCAGCACTGAAATCTCCGCCAATGATATCCAGCAGCATTTCTCCCAGAATGGGGATAATGACCATGATAAAGGAGAATTGGGCAATGGTTTCTTTCTTATTCCCGAGCATCAGTCCAGTGGCAATGGTCGAACCCGAGCGGGACAGCCCCGGCATGACGGCACAGGCTTGTGCCACGCCGATGATAAAGGCGTCTCTCCAGGAGATGTGTTCTTTTTGGCGGGGCTTGGCAAGATGGGAAAAGGTCAACAGCAAAGCTGTGAGCAACAGCATACAACCGACAAGTAGCAGCCCGTTGCCGAAAAACTGTCTGACCTGATCTTTGAAAAACATCCCGACAATAAGAACGGGTATCATCGAAACGAATATTTTGAGGACATACTGCGTTTCGTCGTTCCATTTGAACTGAAAAAAACCCTTGAGTAGCGCCCAAAGATCCTTCCACAAGATGCAGATAGTACTCAAAACCGTTGCTGCATGGACGGTGACGGTAAACATCAGATTTTCCTCACCGGAAGTGCCGAGCAGGTAGTTGCCTATCTCGAGGTGTCCGCTGCTGCTCACGGGCAGATATTCTGTCAGGCCCTGAACCAGGCCGAGGATAAAGGCTTCCCAAACATTCATGGCAATCAGTCTTCAGATTCTGGAGTTTTTTTTCGGGCAGGATTGACCAGGATGCCGATCATGATCAGCACGAATCCGATAAAGGAAATGGACGGAGCCAAAACGATACGCCGGAAACTGAAAATGTCAGGATTATAGGCGTCTTTGGTCGAAGGGGCACCCAACATCAGGATAAAGCCCAGAAGGATCAGTACGATGCCGGTCCCGAGCCAGACAAAATTCTTTTTACTAAGGGCAAAATGCTTGTCGTTCATTGTATTGACAGTATCTGTTGTTTATACATAGTAGAGTTCGTCGTTGCTCATTTTCAGAAAGCGGTTCACCGAAAAAACGGTGGCCACGGCGCTGATGAGGATCCCCAGCCCCAGAAGCAGCGCCAGGATGGCCCAGTACATCTGGGCAGTAACCATCCGGCTGATGCCGGGAAAAACGCTGTCCATGGCGGAAAGCGTCAGGTAATACAGTCCCAGGGCCAGCAGGGCGCTGATGATGCCGCAAAGGACATTCTGCCTGACAAAAGGCCGTCGGATGAAACTGCGACGAGCTCCCACCAGGCACATCGTGTGGATGAGAAAGCGTTTGGAATAGATCATCAGACGCACGGTGTTACGGATCAGCATAAAGGAGATGAGCGTCAGTACTACGGCAACGGTCAGCAACAGTTTTCCGATGGACAGTATGTTCTTGTTGACCAGCTGAATCAGGTCTTCCCGATAGACGACTTCCTGGACATAGGACGGAGCAGACAGAGTGCTGACAATCTTTCGTATCTGCTCCATCTGGGTGAATTCAGAGTTCATCTGTATTTCGATGGTGGCAGGCAGGGGATTGAATCCCAGAAACTTCTCGGGACTTTCGCCCAGTTCCTCGGTAAGTTCCTTCAGGGCGCTTTCCTTGTCGATGTATTGGTATTTTTTTGTCCATTCGGCCTGGCTGACCATTTTTTGGAAAGCGGTCAGTTCGGTCGGAGTAATGTCGTCTTCAAGCAGAACAGTGACACAAATATTTTCCTTGGCTGTCTGTGACAGTTCCCGGGCAAAAAATCCCAGGGTTGTCATAATGGCAAAAAGCAGCAGCACCAGGCTGATGCTGACTGTTGCCGTCAGTCGGGAGCCGAAGACTCTCCCTCTGGTTTTTCTCAGTTTTTTGTTCATGATGGACTGCCTTGAGCCGAATTATCCCTAAGATGGGACAAAAGTACATATTATTTCGGTCGTTATGTACTTTTATGCCGGATTTATTCTGCTAATTCGCCCAAAAGTGTCGCCGATGAGCTGTTCAGGATGCGCACTTTCACAAAATCTCCGATATGGCAGTCCCCTTTGGGGAAGACCACCGTTTTGTTTTTCTCGGTTCGGCCGCACATCTGTTCGTGTGAACGTTTGGAGAAACCTTCGACCAGGACGGTGTATGTTTTCCCTGTTTCCCGCAGGTTGCTTGTTGCAGACAGTCGGTTTTGCAGGTCGATGATCTCTGACAGGCGCCGCAGTTTCACCTCTTCGGGGACATCGTCTGCCAGGTGCTTGGCCGCATAGGTGCCTGGCCGTTCGGAATATTTGAACATAAAGGCGGAGTCAAAGCCTACTTCCTCCATCAGGGAGAGGCTTTGCCGGTGATCTTCTTCGGTTTCGGAGTGGAAGCCGCAAAAGATATCCGTCGATATGCCGCAGCCGGGCAGGATACGGCGGATGGCGTCAATCCGGCCTAAGTACCATTCCCGGTCGTAATGACGGTTCATGAGCTTGAGGATTCTGGAACTGCCTGACTGAACGGGCAGGTGAATATGCCGGCAGATATTGGGATGGGCAGCCATGCTCTCGAGCAGTTCGTCGCTCATGTCTTTGGGGTGAGAGGTGGTAAAACGTATCCACATGTCGGGAGCCGCCTGTGCAACCAAAGCTACCAGCTTGGGGAATTTTATACCGTTAAAATCGTAGGAATTGACATTTTGTCCCAACAGAATGGCTTCTTTGAAGCCTCGTTCTCTCAGATCTGCCAGTTCGCGGAGGATGCTTTCCGTGTCACGGCTACGTTCCCGTCCGCGGGTGTAGGGCACAATGCAGTAACTGCAGAAGTTGTTGCAGCCTCTCATGATGGAAATATAGCCGGAAATACGACCCATGCCGATGCGCGAGGGCAGTACATTGGGATAAGTTTCAGTGGTGGAGAGGACCACATTGACCGCTTTCTCTCCTTTTTCAACAGCCCCCAGCAGGCTGGGCAGGTCCATATAGGCATCTGGTCCGGCCACCAGATCCACGCCGTAACGCTCTGTCAGTTCCTCTTTGAGCCGTTCGGCCATGCATCCAAGAATGCCGATGAAAACATGCTTTTTTTTCTTGAGAGCCTGCAGCGCCTGCAACCGGCCGAATATTTTTTGCTCTGCATTGTCTCTGACCGAACAGGTGTTGAGCAGAATCAGATTGGCGTCTTCCTGGCTTTGGCAGGGTTCGTAGCCGGCCGTTTTCAAGATGGAGGTCACAACTTCACTGTCTGCCACGTTCATCTGGCAGCCATAGGTTTCGAGAAAAAATTTTTTGTGGTCCTCTGTCGTGATCCCTGCGATATGGTCCTTCATCGCTCTAATTTTTGCTCAAAAGTAGTGTTTCCTTTTGATATGGGCAACGGAAAAATATATACCTTTGCACTTGAATCGGTTCGGACCGGTCAGTGAAAGTTATTATCATTCATATACTATGTCTTTGAAGTTTATCTCTGCAGAGCAAGCTGCATCGATTGTCAAGAATGGAGACAATGTCGGATTCAGCGGGTTTACTCCTGCCGGTGCGCCCAAAGTGGTGGCCGGTGCCATTGCGGCCAAGGCTGAGGCTGAACACCAGGCCGGCCGTGAATTCAAAATCGGTATTTTCACTGGAGCTTCCACCGGCGACAGTCTGGATGGAGTGCTGGCCAGGGCCAATGCTGTCAAGTTCCGTACCCCCTACCAGTCCAACAAGGATTTGCGCGACCGGATCAATGACGGCTCCGCTCCTTATATCGATTTACATCTGTCCCACCTGCCCCAGGAGATCCGTTACGGATTCTGGGGAAAAGTGGATATCGCAATCATCGAGGCTTCTGATGTGACAGAGGACGGAGAGATTATTCTGACTACGGGGGTGGGCATTGCCCCGACGATTTCCCGTCTGGCAGACAGGATTATAGTGGAACTGAATGCCAAACACCCGAAGTTTATCCGTGGACTGCACGACCTTTACGAGCCGGCAGATCCCCCATATCGCCGTGAAATACCGGTCTATAAGCCCAGCGACCGCATTGGTACGCCGGTATTGAAGGTGGACCCTGCCAAGATTATAGGCGTGGTCGAGAATTGTATGGACGATCAGGTAAAGCCCTTCACCGAACCGGATGAGACGACTCGTACCATCGGCAACCGGGTGGCTCATTTCCTGGCCGAAGAAATAAAGGCGGGCCGCCTGCCAGCCAGCTTCCTGCCCATCCAGTCTGGCGTAGGCAATATTGCCAATGCGCTGCTGGGAGCTCTGGGAGAGAATCCTGACATCCCTGCTTTTGAAATGTACACCGAAGTGATTCAGGATTCTGTCATCGGACTGATGCACGAAGGTCATGTCAAATTTGCCAGCGGCTGTTCACTTACCACCTCTCCTGAGGTGCTTCATACCATCTATGACGATTGGAGCTTCTTCAAGGACAAACTTGTCCTGCGTCCTCAGGAAATCTCCAACAACCCGGAGGTCGCCCGTCGTTTGGGCCTGATTACCATCAACACGGCCTTGGAAGCCGACCTGTTCGGTAATATCAACAGTACTCACGTGCTGGGCACCAAGATGATGAACGGTATCGGCGGCAGCGGCGACTTTACGCGCAATGCTTTCCTGTCGATCTACACCTGCCCCTCGGAGGCTAAGGGCGGCAAGATATCAGCTATTGTTCCGATGGTTTCCCATCTCGATCACAGCGAGCATTCCGTCAAGATTCTTGTGACCGAACAGGGTGTAGCCGATTTGCGAGGCAAATCTCCCATCCAGAAAGCTCAGACCATTATCGAAAATTGTGTACATCCCGACTACAAGCAGCTGTTGTGGGACTATCTGAAGCTGTCAAAGGGAGGCAACACGCCTCATACCCTTTCTGCCTGTTTCAAAATGCATCAGGAGTTTGCCGCTTCGGGAGATATGCGCAATACGCGCTGGTAAGCCTTCATGGAACGGATCTTCCTCATCGGCTATATGGGAGCCGGCAAATCTCGCCTGGGCAGGATGCTGGCGGAGGCTCTTGGATGGTCGTTTGTCGATCTGGACGTTTTCATCGAGGAAAAATATGCACAGAAAATCCCTTCTCTCTTCGAATCCCGGGGAGAGGAGGGATTTCGTCTTATTGAACGGGAATGCCTGCATGAGGTGGCCGAATTCAAGCGGGCGGTGATTTCAACAGGAGGAGGAACCCCCTGTTATGCCGACAACATGGAATATATGAATCGAAGCGGTGAAACGCTCTATCTGAAGGTGGCAGTGCCGGAACTGTTGCGGCGGCTGCTTTCACCCAAGTCACAAGGAAAACGCCCCCTGCTGGCCGGACTCAGTCCGGAGCAAATGGAAGAAAAAATCGTCCGCATGCTCCAGCTGCGGGAACCGTATTACCTGAGGGCAAAACACCAGTATTATATGGCCGACGAGCAATCCCACGAACATAATCTGCAAGGCCTGCTCGTAGCACTTGGGCTGTAGGAGGCGACAATTGAATCAGAACTGAACCCGCTATGAAAACTTTCATAGCGGGTTTTCTTTTATCGACTGCCGCTGTTCAGGTTGGCCGTCAGGCGCTCCTGAACCAAGGCCTGGTGATCTTGGTCTCCGTAGTTGGCAAAGGGCAGAATGCGGATACCTCCGCGTGGGTTGAACAGCCCGCTTACTTCGATATACTTTGGATCCATCAGCTCAACGAGGTCTTTCATGATGATATTCACACAGTCTTCATGAAAATCTCCGTGGTTGCGAAAACTGAACAGGTAGAGTTTCAGACTTTTGCTCTCAACCATCCGCTGACGTGGAATATAGCTGATAATGATATGTCCGAAATCGGGTTGCCCTGTCTTGGGGCACAGAGAAGTGAATTCCGGACAGTCCAGTGTCACCAGATACTCGTTGTCGGGATGTTTGTTTTCAAAGGTTTCCAGCACTTCCGGGCAATAGTTGTCACTGTATTTTGTCTGCCGGCTGCCCAGCAGGCTGATTCCTTCGAGTTCTTTTTCAGTTCTTGGCATAGCTCGTTTTTTATTTGACGATAACTTTTTTGCCGTCAATCAGATAAATGCCGACGGGCAGGTCTTCAAGACGGGCATTGATTTTGCGTCCGAGGATGTCATATATACCGTTTGGACGAGAAGAGACGGTTGGTCGTGCAAGGGCCGTTGCTTCGTCTGGTACACGGATGAACATATCGTACATCCTGATTTCTCCCCCTGAGTTGGTATTGAGCAGTTGAATTGTGACAGGCAGGGCTCCTGCTGCAATTCCGGCCTGAGAAAGGACATCCCAGTTGCAGTAGGTCCCCTTGGAGAGTTTCTCGGTCTTGAAACTGCCGCTGATACCGTCAGCCCTTTGCCATTTGACAGTAATATAACGGCCACCGGTAAAATGCAGGTTGACAATCAGTTTCATGACGCCGGTGGGCAAAACCCATTGTATGCCGCCGCTGTTCCGGGCCAGGACTGCCGCTCCTTTGGTGCAGCCGGGGGGAATGGTACTGTCACTTTCCATATAGTTCGGGTTGATGTAGGACAGTTTATCGCTGGAGGTCCCCTGTATCATTGAGACGACATTTCTCAAATCTTCGGGCAGAAGGTCTGGCTGGTCCTGGAAATGGTACCAGTCGCCTGTCAGGATGTGCGAAGGGGCGACCACTGTGATGACTCCATATTTGACGATGTCCTTGTTCCCTCCCAGTGCAACGACACTGTAGGTGCCTGAGGCGGTGGGTGTACCAAGGATGGTCAATGTGCTGTCGTCGGCCAGTCGGTAACTGAGGCCTTCTGGAAGATTACAGACCTCGAACTGCTTGGCCGATCCTCCCAACCGGAAGGTGATGGGAAGTATTTCTGTGCTGCTGACCACTTCCTGGGAGGCATTGCCACTGAGGCAGTCCAAGGTAGCCTTGACCGTTATCGGGACATCGGGAGTAGAGGGAATACCGTCGCTTTCAAAGGCACCGAAGTCGGGTCTGTCATCGTTGAAGGGAATGGTGATGTTGTCGAGCGTCTCCAGCTCAAGACCGGCGGCTGCAGCTTGTTCTTCGGTCATGAAGCGTTCCGGTTCAAAGTTGACAATGGGGTCGCCTATATCAATCATGACCGAGTTGTCTGTAAGCCTTGCAAATCCGTTGTCGGGCAAGCTTCCGTCCGACAGGCGGGGCGTCATGAAGTCTTCAGCCTTCAGACTGACGAAAGCTGATGAATAATCCCGGGTCTTGGGTTTATCGCTGCCTACTTTCTGGCCTTCCTTGTACGGATTGCAGCCGTCCAGTGTGGTCCAGCTGTTGTAGTCTGTATCAGGCACCACAGAACCTTCCTTGTTTTCGGAAAGAAATTCGTGGTTGAGAGTTGTCGGATTAAATCCGATGCAGTTACGGATATACATACCGCCATACTTAAATATGGTCGGGAACCGGTAGTTGTAGGCGTTGTCCCAGGCTACGCAGTTGAACAGATACATGCCTTCGTAGGCGTTGTTCTGGTCAAAGCCCTTGCCTGAATTACCGAAAGAAACACAGTTCTTGACAACATGTGCACCGACCGACTGATCGAAAGCAGCTCCACCGCTGCTGCCTCCTCCTCCCAATTTGAATCCGTTACCGTTGCCTGCCTCCCTTCCATCAGGGGTATAGCCATTATGGTAGGTCCAGCAGTTATCAATCAGCACGGGATGATAGACCATATACAGATCCCAGCCGTCATCGCTGTTTGTCCAGGAGCGGCAGTTGTGAAACTCGGTTCCAGGCCCCGGAAACAGTTTACAGGCAAAGCCGTCAGCATCTCCGCCATCGTCTGTACCGTTATAGGAACGGGCGTCATAGTTGTTGTAGGAGTCGCAGTTGATGACGATATTGCCACGGCAAAACTGATAGTCCGGGTTGAACTTGGGCGTTCCGGCGGGCAGTTCCTTGGTTTCTTCAATGGAGAAATCCTTGTACATGCCGATTTGCAGACCCGTATCGTTGTTGCCATAGAAAACGCAGTTTTCAACGATATTATATGACCCTTCTATCTTCATGCCGTTATCTTCGGCATGGCACAGAGTAAGTCCCTTGAAATGCCAGTAATTGGCCAGATGGTTGACATAGATACAGCGTCCCATCTTGAAGTCGTTCTGTGATGTGTGGTGCATGCCGGAGCCGTCAATAATGACTGTATCGCCCGGAACGGCCCACATATAGCATCTGTTTTGGGCAGAAGTGTTTTTTTCCGGAATCTTGATTCTCTCTGAGATGATATAGCGTCCTCCCTTGATCCAGAGTGTGTCTCCCGGCTGCAGAAGCTCCACTCCCTTATGAACGGAGGCCAGGGGGGCCTCTTTGGTGCCTGGATTGTCGTCATGGCCGTCTGTGGCGACATAGAGGGATGCTGTGGCCGTCTCTGTGCAGAAGGCGCAGAACACCAGAATGGTGGTAATCAGGAGAAACTGTTTCATGTTTCGGGTTAAAAGAACTTGGCAATTTCATCAAGGCTTTTGCGGGTCGGGCGGTTGGGACTTTGAACACGGTATCCGACGCTGATGACGGCCATGACTTCCTCCTCTTGAGGAATGCCGAGCAGCCGGCGCAGAGCCTCTGCATCGCGAATCCCCATAATCAGCGTGTCAAATCCCATTTCCCGGGCTTTCAGAATCAGGTAGGCATTGCTCAGACCGTTGTCGTAAGCGCCCCAGCCGTCTCCAATCTCATTGGCGGCTGTTCCGCGGAAAAACCCTGAGCCGCCTTTTTTATAGGTGGAAACAATCAGAACCGGGGCATTGGCAGTGTTCCGCTTGTTGTTGTCTCCCAGGAGTTCACGGACGGCCGCCACTTTTTCGGGTGTTATGGCAGCATAGTACCTGACGGGCTGGTTATTGGCCCAGGAGGGGGCTTCAATGGTTGTCTGGAGCAGTGTACGTATTTCAGATTCTGAGATTTTCTTATCGGGATCATACTGCCGGATACTACGGCGGCTGGCAACGATTTCATCGAAAGAAAGACTTGAGTTCTCCTGGGGGTCCTTGCAGCCTGATGCCAGGCCGAACATACTGATTCCTGCCATAATCAACAAGTATTTGAAAAGTTTCATCATATCTTTTTTTATGATAGTTTGTCGCGATTGAAAACCATGACGAAGATAAGCGGTTCTAATGATACTGCCAAACAGTTCTGAGAATAAAGACTTCTCTCGAATTATTTTTTCCTTTCCCCCCAGTCCCCTCGGTCTAGACTGCGATACCCGACAGATTCGGCAATATGGGCGGGAAGAATACTCTCCGACCCTTCCAGATCGGCGATAGTCCGGGCGACCTTAAGGATACGGCTGTAGGCCCTGGCACTGAGTTTGAGACGGTCCATGGCCTGTCGTAGTATTGCCATACCCTGTCGGTCAGGCTGGGCGAAAATTTCAAGCAGGCCTTGCGTCATCTGTGCGTTGCAATGTATCCCGAATTTGCCGCGGAAGCGGTCTTCCTGTCGTTTCCTGGCCTGTTTCACCCGTTCTCTGATGTCGGCAGAGGACTCGCCGGGCTTCTGCCCTGTCAGTTTGTCGAAACGGACAGCCTCAATTTCACAGTGAATGTCGATGCGGTCGAGTAAAGGCCCGGAGATACGATTCATATAGTGCTGAATCTGTGTCGGCGAACAAGTGCAGAGATGTCCGGAATCGCCGTAGTAGCCGCAGGGGCAGGGATTCATCGAGGCGACGAACATGAAATTGCAAGGATAGTCCACGGAGTATTTGGCCCGACTTATGGTGATGTGCCGGTCTTCAAGCGGCTGTCGCAGGACTTCCAGAACATAACGGCTGAATTCGGGAAGCTCGTCAAGAAACAGTACACCATTGTGGGCCAGGGAGATTTCTCCCGGTTTCGGATTGCTGCCTCCGCCGACCAGTGCCACATGGCTGATGCTGTGATGGGGAGCCCTGAAGGGGCGTTCATAAATCAGCCCGTTTGGTGTGCCTGCCATGGAGGCAATGGAATGAATGACGGAGGTTTCCAGCGCCTCGCTCAGGGACATGGGCGGCAAAATGCCGGGGATACATTTGGCCAGCATGGTCTTGCCGGCCCCTGGTGGACCTATCATCATCAAGTTGTGTCCGCCGCTGCAGGCTATCTCGATGGCCCGTTTTACAGTTTCCTGTCCCTTGACAAAGGTAAAATCATGTTCCGCCGCCATTTCTGACCTACCTGCCGGCCGACTGTCACGCGACCATGGCTGGCAAGTTGTTTTTCCGGAAAGATGCAGGCATAGTTCTTTAAGCGTAGAAATTCCGTAGACATTCAGTCTGTCCACCACAGCTGCTTCTTCGGCATTCTGGAGGGGAACATAGAGATGTTGAAAGCCATGTTCCCTGGCCATCAGGGCGACGGGTAATATCCCCCTGACCGGGAGCAGGCTGCCGTCAAGCGATAATTCTCCGATGAAAAGGGAGTTTTCCAGCTGTGTGAGGTCGATATGTCCGCCCGCCGCCATCAGTCCCACGCTCAGGGGTAGGTCGTAACCGCTGCCTTCTTTACGCAAATCGGCCGGAGCCATATTGATGACGACCTGTTTGCGCGGGATGTCCATACCGTTCATCTGGAGAGCGGAGCGGATACGTTCATGGCTCTCCCTGACGGCATTGTCGGGCAGACCGACAAGAGAAAACCGGATACCTCTGGAAACATGTATTTCTATGGATACGGGGATTCCCTTAATCCCCTGTAAGGCGGCAGAAGAAACTTTGACTAGCATTTGAGATTAGATAAAAGGTTTGCAACAGATGTTTTTCCGGCTGCAAAGTTAATAATAAATTCATACAAGAGAAATATAGAATAAAAAAGCCCGGAGTTTATCCGGGCTCTTTTACAAGGAAGGGATCAGTCAGCAATACATGTTGACAATAGCTTCGTAGAGTTCTTGTTTGCCGCTGATTTGGCGAGGTTCGCCGGCTTTTTTTGCGTAGGTCACCAAGTCTTCCAGACTCATTTTCCCTTCTTCAAAATCTTTTCCCTTGCCACTGTCAAAAGAAGCGTAACGCTCTTTGAGCATGGAGCAGTAAGGAGATTCCTGCAGCAGTCTGGCAGCTGCTTCCAGTGCACGGGCCATGGCATCCATGCCTGCGATGTGTGCAATGAATATATCTTCCAGATCGGTGCTGTTGCGGCGGGTTTTGGCATCGAAGTTCGAACCGCCGTTGCCCAGGCCGCCATTGCGGATAATCTGCATCATGGCCTGAATCAGTTCAAAATTGTCGATGGGGAACTGGTCGGTGTCCCAGCCGTTCTGGTAGTCACCGCGGTTAGCATCAATGCTGCCCAGCATACCATTGTCGACGGCGACAGCCAGTTCGTGCTCAAAAGTGTGGCCTGCCAGTGTAGCATGGTTGACTTCAATGTTGACCTTGAAATCTTTATCCAGACCGTGAGCCCTGAGGAAACCGATGACGGTTTCAGTATCGACATCATACTGGTGCTTGGTCGGCTCCATGGGTTTGGGTTCGACCAGGAAGGTCCCTTTGAACCCCTTGGCACGGGCATAGTCACGGGCCTTGGTCAACATCATGGCCAGATGCTCTTTTTCACGTTTCTGATCGGTATTGAGCAGGCTCATATAGCCTTCTCTGCCGCCCCAGAAAACATAGTTGGAACCGCCCAGTTCGATGGTGGCATCGATGGCGTTCTTAATCTGTACGGCGGCACGGGCCACGACATTAAAATCAGGATTGGTCGCAGCTCCGTTCATGTAGCGTTTATGACCAAAGATATTGGCCGTGCCCCATAACAGCTTGATGCCTGTTTCTGCCTGTTTCTGTTTGAGATAGGCGACAACTTCCTTGAGATTCTTCTCGTAAGTGTCGATATCAGCGGCTTCGGCCACCAGATCCACATCATGGAAGCAATAATACTCAATTCCCAATTTCTGCATGATTTCAAAACCGGCATCGACTTTTGCCTTGGCAGCCTTGACGGGGTCTTTTTCTGCATTCCAGGGGAAAGTCTTGGTGCCTCCGCCAAACTGGTCAGAACCTTCTGCACAGAGGGTGTGCCACCAGGCCATGGCGAATTTCAGCCAGTCTTTCATTTTCTTGCCCATGATTTCCTTTTCGGCATCATAGTAGCGATAAGCCAGCGGGTTCCTGGAGTTTACTCCTTCAAATTTAATTTTCCCGACTTCGGGGAAGAATTCTTTTGCCATAGTTGTTTGATTTTTTTGTATGATACTTACAGATAACTTTTCCAGCGGAGATAGGCCTCTCGATAGGCTGCGGAATCTTTTTCAACGGGAAAGATTTCTTCGACTTTCTGTAGAGAGGCAAAAGCCTCGTGTGCATCCTTGTAAATGCCTGCTCCCAACCCGGCACCGCGGGCTGCACCGATGGAACCGTCGGTGTTGTAGAGTTCAATGCAGGCCCCCGTCAGGCCGGCCAGCGTATCGCGGAAGACAGGATTGAGGAACATGTTGGCTTTGCCTGCTCTAATGAGTTTGGTCTCTATGCCTATAGAGTTCATGATTTCCATTCCGTAGGCAAAAGCAAAGACCACGCCTTCCTGGACAGCCCGCAGCAGGTGCGGCTGCCCATGTCGATTGAACTGCAGGCCATGAATGCTGCATGCTCCGGCCTTGTTTTCGAACATGCGCTCACTTCCATTGCCGAAGGGCAGGATGGAAAGACCGTCGCAACCGATGGGAGCCTGGGCTGCCACTTCGTTGAGCTGGGCATAGGAAAGAGCACAGGAAGAGGAGTTGCGTTTCATCCAGGCATTGGTGATGCCGGTGCCGTTGATGCACAGCAAGACTCCTATGCGGGTCTGAGACTTTGTATGATTGACATGGGCAAAGCTGTTCACCCTGGATTTGGGGTCGTAATTGATATGCCCGTTCACACCGTAGACTACTCCGGAAGTACCGGCCGTGGCGGCTACTTCTCCCGGGTTTAGCACGTTGAGTGACAGGGCATTGTTAGGCTGGTCTCCTCCCCGGTAGCATACGGGAGTACCGGCTTTCAATCCCAGTTCTTCGGCGGCTTGGCGGGAGAGCTGTCCCTGAGGGGCAAAACTGGGCAGTATTTCAGGAATCCAGTCTGCGGAAAAGCCAAAGTAGTCCATCAGGAATTGAGCGGGCCGATGAGCGGTGAAATCCCATAGGATCCCTTCGGACAGTCCCGAGGCAGTTGTCGTGCATTCTCCGGTCAGACGCAGGGCGATATAATCGCCGGGAAGCATGAACTTGTCGATTTTATCGAAAATTTCAGGCTCGTGTTCCTTGACCCAAGCCAGTTTTGATGCGGTGAAATTGCCTGGTGAGTTGAGCAGATGTGACAGGCATTTCTCTTCCCCGATTTCGCGAAAAGCCTTTTCTCCATAAGGAACGGCTCTGGAATCGCACCAGATAATGGCTGGACGCAACAGGCGGGCATGCTTGTCGGTCAACACCAGCCCGTGCATCTGGTAGGAAATACCGATGCCGGCAATATCTGTGGCATCAATGCGTGACTCTGCCAGAATGGCTTGTGTGGAGGCTTTGAGATTCTCCCACCAGGTATTGGGATCCTGTTCCGCCCAGCCTGTCTGCAGGGCGGTAATGGGCATTTCTTGTCGGGGAAAGAACGATGTCGAAAGGCAAACTCCCGACTGTGCGTCAATGAGGGATGCCTTGACCGAAGAACTTCCGATGTCGTAGCCGAGTAGGTACATGATGATTATTTGATTTTATGTGAACCGCCGCCGATTTTTACCTCGTAAATTTTCGGGGATTTGTGGAATTTCTCCTTATAGTTTGAAATGGCATTCTGGATAAAGCCGTCATAAACAGATTCCTCCAGCAGGTTGATAGTGCAGCCTCCAAAGCCTCCGCCCATCATACGGGCTCCCAAAACTCCGCATTTACGGGCCACCTCTACCAGGAAATCGGATTCATCACAGCTTACGTTGTATTCTTTGCTCAGCCCTTCATGGGAGGCAAACATCAATTCCCCGAATTTCCTGTAATCGCTTCTCTTGAGGGCTTCCTGCGCTTCCAGCACCCGGAGGTTCTCTTTAATTACATACATGCAGCGACGGAAGGTGCTTTCTTTGAGTTTTTTCTTGAATTCTCCGAGCATTTCCGGACTGACATCTCTCAAAAGCGTCACCTTGGGATACTTTTTCTGGATAGTGGCTACGCCCTCTTCACATTCAGCCCGCCTGATATTGTATTCCGAAGCTGCCAGATTGTGCTTGACCTGCGTGTCAAGCAAAACGACACGGCAATGCTCAGGATGGAAAGGCAAGGATTCGTATTCCAGAGAGCGGCAGTCAAGACGTAAGACATGACCTTCCTCCCCAAAGACGGAGGCAAATTGGTCCATGATGCCACAGCGCACTCCTACAGAATTGTGCTCGGCGGCCTGTCCGATTCTGGCCATCTCCATTTTGCTCAGCCCCAGCTGATAGAGGTCGTTCAGGGCAAAGACGAAGGTCGATTCCAGGGCGGCGGAGGTGGAAAGCCCTGACCCGATGGGAATGTCGCCGCCGAAGACACAGTCAAACCCGTGAATTTCTTTGCCCGCCTTGACCAGTTCGCTGATCACTCCATAAATATACATGGCCCAGCTTTGGATGGGCTTTTCATCGAGGGCGAATTCCTCGGTTTCCTTCATGTCGTAGGAATAGACGTGAACGATGTCTGTTCCGTTGGGACGGATGGCCGCCACGATGACTTTGTCGATAGCACCCGGCAGGACAAAACCACCGTTGTAATCGGTGTGTTCACCAATCAGATTCACTCTTCCGGGGGAAGCATACAGAGAATAGTCGTCTCCGTAGCGACTGACGAACTGTTTGCAAATGGCAGAATAATCCATAGTGTTGCTGAATTACCAGAGTTTAGACGGATAGATGCCGTCGTGAATTTGTTCGGCTATTTTGTCAACCACGTACTGACGGTCGGCAGCATAGGTTACCCCAAACCATTTGGAGGTCGTGTCAAGCACCTCACAAGTTACTTTGCCCGAGGAAATCAGGTTATTGACAACCCAGGGAATATAGAACTCAGCCTTAGGCTGCTGGAGATTGGCATCGAGAAAGATTTTGAAATTCTCCTCGGAATAGTCGAAATAGTCAGGAGTAAAACCCCACATGTTCATCGAAACGGGGGCATTCTCATCGACAGAGACCAAATTATCTTCGTCATCCTTGTATTTGACTTTTCCGTCGGTATCACGGATGATGTAGGTCCGCTCCACGACATTGGTGAGCAAGTTGTTCTCGTCAGTCTGGCACAGGCCGCGGGCTACAGATCCGCTTTCCGACAGAGTATTGCCGACCCGGTAGCCGACCATGCAGTATTTGTTTTGCTGTCCTTCCATGCGACGGAGGAAGTCGGCCAGCACGGCAAAGCTGTCCTTGCCGTAGAAGTCATCGGCATTGATCACGGCAAAAGGTTCGTGGATGACATCCTTGCCCATCAGAACGGCGTGGTTGGTGCCCCAGGGCTTGGTGCGCCCGGCGGGACAGGTATAGCCGGCCGGCAGATAGGAGGTCTCCTGGAAGACGATTTCAACGGGCAGGATGCCTTGGTATTTGCTGGCGATTTTGGTACGGAAGTCTTCTTCGAACTGGTGACGGATCACAAAAACGACTTTGCCGAAACCGGCGCGGGCCGCATCGAAAATGGAATAGTCCATGATGGTTTCTCCGTTGGGCCCCAGTCCGTCAAGCTGTTTGAGACCGCCGTAACGGCTGCCCATACCGGCAGCCAGAACAAACAATGTAGGTTTCATATCTATGTCTATGGTCTAAATAAAAACAGAGCTAAGCGAAAAGCTGATTTCCATGACGCAAATATACTGAGAATATTTTACCTTTGTAGCCTTATCTACCACAATGACTACAAAAAACAGCGACAACAATGAAAAAAACAATAACCGTCACATGGCTGACATTCTTTTTATTATTTACCATGCAGGCAGAAACCAAGGTTTTAATCCAGACCACGATGGGCGACATCGTGATTCGTCTCTATGACGAAACCCCGCAGCATCGCGACAATTTCATCAAACTGGTGGAGAGCGGTTTTTACAACGATCTGATTTTCCATCGGGTAATCAAGGACTTCATGATACAGGGCGGTGATCCTGATTCGAGGAATGCTGCTCCCGCGCAGCAGCTGGGAGCCGGCGGTCCCGGCTATACCGTCCCTGCTGAATTTGTCTATCCGAAATATTTCCACAAACGCGGCGCTTTGTCGGCAGCACGACAGGCAGACCAGGTCAACCCGACAAAAGCCTCTTCGGGTTCGCAGTTTTATATCGTCTGGGGCCAGATCTACACATCGGCTCAAATGAAGCAGATGGAAGGCCAAAAGGTTGAACAGATGAAGAATGCCTATTTTCAGAGTCTGGCCATGCAGCAGCAGGACAAGATCCGGGCTATGTACCAGGCCCAGGACCAGTTGGGCCTGCAGCGTTTGCAGCAGGAACTGGCCTACCAGACCGACAAGTATTTTGCCGAGCATCCGGTGCAGCCCTTCACCGCAGAGCAGCTCAAATCGTACACCACCGTGGGAGGCACACCTTTCCTCGACAACGAATACACTGTCTTCGGCGAGGTGGTCGAAGGACTGGAGGTCGTTGAGAAGATCCAGGCCGTCAAGACCCAGCCGGGCGACCGTCCCGAGCAGGACATCAAGATGAAGATGAGCCTTGTTAAAGACTAGCATGAAGATAGGCCGCCACGTGCTTGCCAACGGGCTCAGGCTGCTGCATTACTACGATGCCAGCACCCGGATGGTGACCGTCAATCTCATGTACAATGTCGGTTCGAAGGACGAGCATCCCGACCATACCGGCTTTGCCCACCTGTTCGAGCATCTGATGTTCGGCGGTTCGGCCCATGTGCCCGACTACGACGGCGTGGTCCAGAACGCCTCGGGCGAAAACAACGCCTGGACCATGCCCGATGTGACCAATTATTATCTCACCCTGCCGGCCAACCACCTGGAAACAGCGCTCTATGTGGAGAGCGACCGCATGTTTGCCCTGAATATCAATCAGGAGAGTCTGGATGTGCAGAAGCAGGTGGTGCTGGAGGAATTCAAGCAAAGCACTCTGAACCAGCCCTATGGCGATGTGGCCATGCTCATGCGTCCGATGGTTTACGGCAACCATCCTTATTCGTGGCCGACTATCGGGAAGCAGCTTTCACATATCGAACAGTTCTCCCTGAAGGATGTCCGGGACTTTTATCAGCGTTTCTATGCTCCTGACAATGCCGTGCTGGCCATTTGCGGCCATGTGGGCTTTGAGGAGTGTGTCGCCTTGGTCGAAAAATGGTTCGGCGACATTCCGGCCCGGGCCGTCAAGGCGCGCCACTTGCCCCCAGTGCCCAGACAGATGGATGCCAAAAGTCTGGATGTTGTCCGCCCGGTGCCTTTGGATGCCTTGTACAAATGCTGGCATGCTCCTTCGGTGACGGAACCGGGCTACCGCGAGTGCGACCTGATGACCGACCTGCTGGCCGGCGGCCGCTCGGCCAGGCTGTTCCAACGTCTGGTCAAGGAGCGCCTGCTGTTCAGCGGACTGGACATCTATGTGGGTGGTGAGGCGGAAGTTTCGGCCGGCAGCATCCAATTTACCGGCAAGCCGGTGGCCGGTGTTTCGCTCGAGGAAGCCGAGCAGGGGCTCAATGAGGAATTGGAGCGCTTTGTTGCCGAGGAGGTGTCGGCAGAGGAATTGCAGAAGGTCAAGAACAAATATGAGTCGGCCTACTTGTTCCGCAACACCAACTGCCAGCATGTGGCCACGCAACTCTGCTGGTATGAGACGGTGAGTTGCGCTGAAAACTATCTTGAGGATTGTGATTTGACCCTGCGGGTGACGGCGGCATCCATCCGTCAGACGGCGGCGGAGGTTTTCCGACCGGAAAACTGCTCCACCCTCTACTACCGCCGCCAGCAGTAGCCCCAGTTGAAAAAATATTTCTACCTTTGAAACAGCGGCGATATTTTTTGTTGGGCTATGGAAAAACTTTTACCGGTAGTCGTGAAGCTGCAGCCATACGGTCTTTTGAGTCGTTGATGGCCATCAGATCTTTGTACATGACACCATCTTCGATGTATTTAGATAGCACATTTTCAAGATGCTGACGGAAAAATGCCGTCGATCTGTTTGGTGTGCCTTTTTGTCGGCCACCTGTTTTGATGTCTTTTGCCATATTGTTGAACGTTTAAGGGTTACTACTGCGAGCAAAGATAGCGGAGAAACTAAGGATGAAAACCTATCTGTTAATTCTCTGCATGATTAAGATGCAATATGGTTCTTTGTTGAGCTGCATGATATGGTTGAGGCTCCCCCCAAAAGTGGATTCTTGCTTGTACGCTGCTCTCCTTCCTTGCATTTCGGCTTAGTGATTATAACTAGTAGTTTTCCGTAGTATGCAAATAGTCACATTATTATTTCATTTTTCAAGAAAACCATATAAATTTGTTGCTTGACTGAAAGGTCTGTCATTTTGATGGCATTTAGGCTATTGATTAATTGACGAAACGACCGAATAATTGAGCGATGAAAACATTACTACGTTTTTTGTTTGTGGCTTCGTCCATACTGCTGTTTTTTTCTAGTTGCAAAGGAGATAAAGAGGAACTCGTTGGCACGGGAGTGAAGACCCTGGATGCCAAGGATGTCACTGAATCCAAGGCCCTGCTTTGCGGTTTAATCAATGCCCCTGACCCGGTGGCACTGGACTTCGAGTTTGGATTCGAGATATCGATGGAGCCCGTTTTCACCACCGAATCCACCTCGAAAGTACAACCCAAATATTACAACGAAAACCATGAGTTCAGCTATCAGCTGGAAAACCTCATGCACGCCTCTACCTACCATTATCGCGCCTACATGATCAATCAAATGATGTTGTATCATGGCGAAGTCAAGTCCTTCACAACTGGAGTGATTCCGGTTGAAAGCGTTTCGCTGGATAGGAACGATTATACTTTCAATGCTATCGGAAATTCCCTGAACCTCAGGGCTACCATTCTCCCATCAGATGCAACTAATAAGAGTATTGAATGGTCTTCTAATAACGAAAATGTAGCCACTGTTGATAGTTATGGACGTGTCATCGCCCAGGGTAACGGTAGAGCCATCATAACTGTAAAGACCGTGGATCAGGAAAAAACGGATACCTGTGCTATCACTGTGAAGCAACTGGTTACAAGCATTGCAATAAGCAACACATCGCTTTTTCTTGTGGTTGGTGAAGAAGATACTCTCTCTGTGACATCTGTTTTGCCAGATAATGCCTATGACAAGACATACACTTGGACTTCATCTGATAATTCGGTAGCCACTGTAGATGAGAAAGGCAAAGTGACAGCTGTAGCCCGGGGCACAGCCATTATCAAGGCCACAGCCAATGACGGCAGCGGCGTCAGCTCGAGTTGTCAGGTATTAGTAAGGAGTAATTCTTGTCCTGACGGCGCTGTGGATTTAGGCCTGAGTGTATACTGGTCGACCTGTAACCTTAGCGAATCGGGATTAGTCAATTCTCCTGAAGTATATGGTGATTACTTTGCTTGGGGAGAAACCAGTAGCAAGTTGAATGTGCCATATGATTGGTCGAGTTACAAATGGTGTAACGGATCATCCACCTCACTTACCAAATATAACATCTACAGTTCCTATGGAACAGTCGACAATAAAACCACTCTTGATTCCGAAGATGATGTGGCTCATGTGATACTCGGCGGCAGTTGGCGTATGCCTACCGATGCTGAGTGGAGGGAACTTCTGGAAAAATGCTCTTGGACATGGACTAGCAATTACAATGGTACAGGAGTCGCAGGAAGAATAGTAACCAGCAATGTCGAGGGTTATAAGGATAAGAGCATCTTTCTTCCCGCCGCTGGTGGCCGGAGCGTCACCAGTCTCAGCGATGCGGGATCCCGCGGCTACTACTGGTCTTCTTCCCTCCTTACGGACTACCCGGGCTACGCGTGGAACGTTGTCTTCTATTCCGGCTATGCCAGCTGGGGCGTCGACAACCGTTACTTCGGGTTCTCAGTCCGTCCTGTCTCAGAATAATAGGACGGCCAAGGCCTGTGGGCTAGCCGTCCGGCCGACTGCGAATGCTGTCTGCATTCATTTTTAATGAGAAAAATACTATCTTAGTGCTGTTGCAAAACACACAACGAATCAATTGTAGTAAACCCGTTCCAGGTCGTGAGATTAGGACGGGTTTTCAATTAATAAAACACCTATCTCGGGAATATCTCGGGAATTATTTCAAAAGTAAAATGACAACAAGCAGATAAATAGCTTATTGTCATTTCTGTGAAGTAGTCCCGCCGGGAATCGAACCCGGATCAACGGTTTAGGAAACCGCGATTCTATCCATTGAACTACAGGACCGTCAGGAATGGTGGATGACAATTGCCGTTTTGTGCGGCAAAAGTAAGCTTTTCTGTTGAATTGGGCAACTCTCTGCCGGGGAGGGGTCTTAAACGTCGAACATTTCTTCCAGGATGGTCAGAGATTTGATTTCCGGGAAGTCTGTCAGATGAATACGGTAGTAATTCAGAATCTGACGCAACAATTCGGTCCGTTGACGGCGCTCAAGGCGGAAAAGATGCAGATTGTCAAAGTTCATCCTCAGTAACAGGGCAAGGCGTTCGGCATCTTCCGGTGCAAGCCATGCGTTGTGTGCCGGCCGGGTGGGGCAGAAACTGCCGGCTGCCAGGTCGAAATACCAGTGCGGCCGGTTTTCTTCCATATTGGGGAAGAAGCCCAGAAACCGTGTCAGGTGTATCAGAAAGGCGAGGTGAAAATTGGCTGTCCCTTTATCGCTGAGGTCCAGCATCATGATAGCCTGTTCCAGATAGTTGTAGAGCGGCAGGTTACGCTCCTCTTCCATCAGTACCCGGTACAAAACCTCCGATAAAAACAGCGAAACTGCATTTTTGAGCGGATTCAGGGGCAAATCCGTGAAAGGATGGTAGCAGTGTGCCTCGCGCAGCCGCTGCAGTTCCCGGCTTCCTTTATGCTCTCCTTCGTATTCAATCAGACTGAGCGGCTGCAACAGCGACTGGCTCAGCTTTCCCTTTTTGTTCTTATGGGAGACAAGATAGGAGATTCTCCCGAATTCACGGCTATAGAGACTGATAATGGCATCATTGTCGCTGTATTTGATTTTATGTAATACTATGGCCCTGGTTTTGACAAACATGGCTCCCTATCATACAGTCGCTTAAAAAGAAAAGGAGATCCCTGCTACCCCGGTGATGCCGTAGCTGGCATAAAGATTCCAAATCTCCGTGCGGCGATTAAGCAGATTCCATACCGAGAGAAAGGTCCCCAGCTGTGGAGTGATTTTATACGAGCAGGTAGCCGACAACAGGTGCAGGTCGTCCAGAGGCTGGAAATCCTCCGATTCTGTGTAGGCATACCGGCCGCCGTCCCAGTGGTATTCGGCCTGGAGGGTAAGATGTTCGCCGGTTTTCAGTTCTATTCCCAGGTTGGCTTCCCAGTTGGGCTTGTACCAAAGGTGGCTGCCGGCCTGGGCAAAGATGTCGGACAGGACATCAGTCTCCTGCGTACGGTAGGCGTGATAGTGGTGATAGCGGATGTCTGCGTTCAGGTGGCAGACTTGATAGAGTGCGACATCGGCCCGCAGGGCAGCATAGAACTCACTGGCATCGACCGATGCGATATTGAAAAGTTTGGACGCCTGCTTTAGACCAGAGGTCCCGATGGCCGGTGTCACGTTGTAGAACAGGGGCAGGTTGTTGGTGGTCCGGAATCCGATTTCGGGACTGAACATACAGTTCTCCAGCGGCCTCCACCACAGATCGGCATGCATCAGCAAGGGAGTGTAGTCCGGATCGATCTGGAGATCGGGCGACAGGAAGGGATTCATAAGCAAGCCTTCACGATAGGAATAGCATCTTTCCCCTCCGTCCAGAAAGATTCTGGCAGCAGCCTTTTCTCCCAGATCCCTTCTGGCTGAGGCTGTCAACGCGGCTTTCAACTGATGGCCGTTAGAAAGTCTGGCTCCCAGACTCATTTGCCAGTAACCCCATTGGTATTCGATTTCAGGATGTATTTCAAACCAAAGCCTGTTGTCCAGGTCATAGGGGGTGTCGGCGTAACTCAAAAAACGGGCCTGGGCTTCCATGACGGCAGTCCAGTCTTCCTGAAAATGCCAGGCAATCCGGCCTCTGGCATTGCTCTCCGATTCCAGGGGTCCTTGCGGCAGCCCCGGCATCGTAGCCTTGCCGAGACGGAAGAGATGCTCTTCAAGGCTGACAGCGTAATCCACTGTCTTGTCCCAGGGCTTGGAACTCATCGAGATCCAGGCACGGGTGTCCGATGACCACTGCTGATCGGGGATCTGTCCGAAACCTGGAGCAGGAGCATCGGCATAATAGTGCCAACTGCGGAAGCGTTCCGACAGACCGGCCTCCAGCTGAGAATACCCCAGATGTAGCTTGTAGTTGAGCTGTAGTCGGTTGTCGCTGTTCCAGCCTGCCTCTTCTGATGGAACATCCTGTGACCGATGCCAGAGATTCAGATCCAGTGTCTGACGGCTCTTCCGGAGGATATTCCACTGACCGTCTCCCAAAAAGGCCAGATGATTGCCTCCGCCCAGCCTCAGATAGCCGTGTTTCTGCTGGTCAGGAAAACTTGTCTTTGCCTCGGCCGCCTTAAGAGCCACGAGCTCTTTGTCTACATCAAGCGGATTGCCGCTTAATGCAAAAACAACTTTTTCCTTGTTGGTCTTGATGCTCTCCTGTCCCGGCGACTGATAGATTTTTCCTGCGTTTTCAATGGTCGGGATATATTCTTTTTCCAGCAGTATGGCCCGTCTGATCAGGGAATCGGTGGTCTGTGCGGATAAAACGCCGCAGCACAGGGCGCAAAGAAGGGATAAAGATACTTTTTTCATTTTCGTGACTATTCTATATGGCTGCGTTCGGAAATTTTGTTCAATCGTTCGGATATTCTTTCCTGAATATCGTCCTGGATGGTGTAGTTCTCTTTCAGACTGAGCAGGTACTGTCTGGCCTGAAAGTCATCGCCGCGCTGCATATTGATGTCGGCCAGCAGGACGAAACAGCGTGCCATCCAATATTTATGAGAAGTTCCCTCCTGCAGGAACTGCTGGGAAATTTCGTCGGCTCTGTCGGTCATGTTCCGGTCGAAATAGTATTGAGCCAGCCGATAGCGCATTTCTGCGCCATAGGCGGTTTTAGATTCTTTGGCAAGAATCTCCATGTCTGCGACAGCTTCTTCTTCCCGGTTCAGCCGCAAGAGCGACATGGCTTTGT
This sequence comes from Bacteroidales bacterium, assembly GCA_017464285.1. Lineage (GTDB taxonomy): Bacteria > Bacteroidota > Bacteroidia > Bacteroidales > UBA1402 > UBA1757. Next base: position 63,573 of record JAFUDT010000009.1, read on the forward strand.
GATAGCGTGCCTCACGTAGCAGTTCGGGTGACAAGTTGCTTTCCTGTATCAGGAGTGAAGCGGCCTCCAGAAGTTCCCGGCTTTCCTCTTTGGCGGCCAGACAGCGCATGATACCCGTCCGGGCATTCAGACGCACGACTCTGTCTGAGGAAACCGTTTCCAATTGCCGGTAATAGACGAGGGCTTCGTCATATTGTTGTTTGGAATAGGTGTATTCTGACAGTCTGGACAGGGCCTCGGGAACAAAGGCGTGTCCCTTGTGCGTGATGACAGCCCGATAGTAGGGGAGAGCCTCGTCCATGCGTTGCTGTTCACTGAGCAGATGACCGCAATAATAATTAGCTTCGGCACTGAAGTATCCCTGTGGATACATTCTCAGGTAAGCCTGAAATGCGGTCAGAGCCTCTTCTTTGCGACGATTGATCAGCAGACGCTCTGCGGCTTCATAGGACAGGGAGTCCTGTTCTCCGGCTTTCACCTTGAACCGCTCTCCCAAAGTCTCCACATATTGTACATAGTCCGATACACGGTTGGAGGCGACATAGATGGCTTTGAGGTCGTTGACGGCCGTTTGGGCCTCACTGCTGCCGGGATAGTCGCTGATCACCTTTTTATAGGAAGCAATGGCTCGTTCAGCATTGCCCTGCTGGTAGTAGAGCAAGCCGGTCTGTATGCCGGCCTGACGTGCCAGGTCGCTGTCGGGGCTTTTCTGGATGAGTCTTTCAAATGCGGCGATAGCCTCGGCTGTCTGCTTGGTGGCAATATAGGCTCGACCTTGTTCGAACAAGGCCTGCGGCAGGTATTCCGATTGGGGGAATCTTTTTTCGAACTGAGTCAGCAAAGCAGCCTTTTCAGGGTTCTTTTTGAGCAGGCCCAGAGAAAAAGCCTGCTGATAGACGGCATAGTCGTTACCCGGGACAGATTCCCGGTCGGATGCCTGATAATAGTCTGCCGCCCGCTGATAGTTGCGTCCGTAGTAGTAGCAGTCACCAATACGATTCAGAGCATCTGCATAGGAAGGGCTTTTTTTGATATTGCTCATGTCGGCATATTTCCCGAACCAGTATAGTGCATCGTTGAAATTATTGGTGTTGAAATAACAATAGGCAAGATTGTAATGGGCAGCTGGCCAGGCTTTCATGTTTTGGGCTCCAGCCGACCTGAGAAACGACCGGAAGTCTCGCGCTGCAGCTGTCAGCCTGTTTGTCTGATAATAGGCTTCTCCACGCCAGTAAGTGGCTTCGGCCACGGAAAGGCCCACCTGGTTGCCGATACTGATGGAAGAGGAAAACTTTTCGCAGGCTTCCGTATAGCGGGCATCGTTGAACAAGGCCATGCCTTGCATAAACAGCAACTTGCTTTTTGTCTCCAACATGTTGCGGCTCGGATGATCGATTTTTTCGATGAAATCGATGGCAGCCTGCTCGTTTCCCGAACTGAGGAACGCATCGGCGAGGTGACTGTAGATCTGGTCTGAATAGCGGCTGTCAGGGAAGTCGGATAAAATGCGCTCGAAGGCTTTGATCTGTTCGTCAAAGGGAGAGAACGAGGTTTCATAGCAGAGCAGGGCATAGTTGTATAATGCATCTTCTTTAGCCTTGCGGTCAAAATCATAGAGAGAGGCTCTTTCGAAACACATGCGAGCCATGTCCGTCTTCTGCTGCTGGAGATAGCAGACTCCCAGATGGTAGGCGGCATTCTGTGCCAGGGCGTCCTGCCCTTCGACTGCTTGCGAGAGATAATCGGCGGCCTTGGTGTAGTCTTTTTCAAGAAAAAAGTTCATGCCGATACGGTAGGCGTCTGTACGCAAAAGTTCAGGCCGCAGGCCGAGATACTGGCTGTAGCAGTCCCGGGAGGCGTCGTGGTTGCCCAGTTCAAAATAGGAAGCTCCTGAAAGCCGGTAGAGTTCGGTGCGTTCCGATTCGCTTGGGTTATCCTGCAGCTTCTGTTCCGCCATGGTCAGGACCTGGGAATAGTCCTCCTGCTGGAAGAGCAATTGCATGATGAAGAAGGGGACGGTCTGCCGGTAGGCATCGATGTCCTCCACTTTCCGAAATCCTGCCAGAGCCTCCTGAAAACGTCCTTCCCTGTAGTCTGTATAAGCCAGATAGTATGTGGCCGTCCCGATATAGCGCCCCCCCTGATTGAGCAGTTCTTCAAGCAGGGGCCTGGCCTCTTTTTCCTGCCCCAGCTGCAGCCTGGTCACGGCCAGCCGGAAGCGATAGTCTTCATAGTCTTTTTTTGACAGGCTCGAACGGTGGCACATGGAAAAGGCTTCCAGTGCATCCTGATACTGTCCTGCATTCATGGCGCAGGTACCTAAGTAAAAAAAGGCATTGGGGGCATATACCGACAGGGGGTAGTCCAGCAAAAACTTCTTCAATCGGGAACTGGCATCCATCCGATTAAGCCGAAAGGCCGAAGCAGCAAGCATATAGCTGGCATGTTCCTGCTGGTCTTCACTCAGTGCCTGTTGCAGTGCGGAAGATGAATAATCGGCAAACAGAGTCTCCAGGCTGCGGTAGCAGATGGCAAATTCTTCTTCTTGAAATTGCTCCACCGACAGCCGGTATAATCGTGCGGCACTGTTTCGCGGTTCGGCTTCCTGAGCCATGGCGGCAACAAGGTAAAGCAAACATCCGAGAGCTGACAACATCTTTTTCATAGCGCTTTTGAAGAATAGAAGAGCGGTGGTTTATTTTCTGCAAAAATATCTCTCTTCTCTGTCTTTGCCAAAAAAACCCGCAAAGAAGCGCAACAAAAAAAGCAGTTGCAGGACAACTGCAACTGCTCCGGGCTCTTCAGGTAGGACTTGAACCTACGACCCCCTGATTAACAGTCAGGTGCTCTAACCGACTGAGCTACTGAAGAAGATATGCTAATTCTTTCGAAAAGCGGAGCAAAAGTACAGTGATATTTCGAATAATGCAATATATTTGCCTGAAAAAAACACGAAATTTTTTTTTGACTAAATTATTTGGCATGGACAAGAGAGCAAAAAGGCTAACTTCAATATTGATAATCATATCTTTCACTCTGGTGTTGACCTCTGCCGTGGCTCCGGATAACAGAGATTTCAAGATGAGTCGCAACTATCAGATTTTCTCGTCTGTTTTCAGGGAGCTCAGCGAATTCTATGTGGATTCGACCGATGTGGATGTCGCCTTCGACAATGCCGTCGAGGGATTGCTGTCAGGATATGACCCTTATACGGAATACATCCCCGAAGAAGAGCTGACGGACTTCAAATACATCACTACGGGTGAATATGCCGGCATCGGAGCCATGATTTCCCGCCGTGGCAACAGCATTTTTGTCACGGAGCCCTATGAGCACATGCCAGCCCAGAAGGCCGGTGTACGATTTGGAGATGAAATCGTGGAGATAGACGGCGAGAAGATGGAAGGGCGTGAAGTTTCTTATGCCAGTTCCAAGTTGCGCGGGCAGCCTAATACAGAAGTGGTTTTGCTCCTGCGCAGGGAAGGACAGAAAAAACTGCTGAAAATAAAGGTCAAGCGCGAGCTTATTGTGATGGATCAGGTGCAGTATGCGGGGATGGTCGCTCCTGAAACAGGTTATATTTACTTGTATAGTTTTACCGATAAGGCCTTTCAGGAAGTGCGCCGGGCCACAGAGCAGCTCAAGGCCCAGGGAGCCACCAGGCTGATTCTCGACTTGCGTGGAAACGGCGGCGGACTGCTTACCGAAGCTGTTTCGATTTGCAATCTGTTTGTCAATAAAGGTGAGATAATTGTCTCGACACGTGGCCGCGTGCCCACCTGGGACAGGATTTACCGTACCATGAGGGCTCCACTGGACGTCGAGATGCCTCTGGTGGTTCTCACCAACAACGGATCTGCCTCCTCTTCGGAAATTGTGGCCGGAGCCTTACAGGATCTGGATCGTGCGGTGATAGTAGGTTCGCGGACCTATGGCAAGGGTTTGGTTCAGACAACTCGTGAAGTGGCCTACAACGGTATGCTCAAAGTCACCACGGCCAAGTATTATATTCCAAGCGGCCGCTGCATTCAGGCCATCGATTACACCAATCGCAATGAAGATGGCAGTGTGGGACGTATACCCGACAGTCTGACGACCGTGTTCGTGACGCGTCATGGCCGTGAGGTACGTGATGGAGGCGGCATTAAACCCGATGTGGAGGTACAAGTCCCGGAACTTTCCAATCTGTCGATGCAGCTGATGCTTGATAACCACATAGCGGATTATGCCAACCTTTATTCCCGTCAGCACACGAGCATCGCTCCGCCTCGTGACTTCTCCTTAACGGAAGAAGACTACAAGTCTTTCAAGGCCTTCGTGTCACAGCGAGGGGTCGATTACAACCTGCGCAGCCGGCAGGAAATGAAGAATCTGAAAAAGCTGCTTGAATACGAGGGATTTATGGCTTCTGCAAAAGAAGAATACGAAGCTTTGGAAAGAAAGATCAGCAAAGATCTGAACCATGATCTGGATTTGTTCCGACCGGAGATAGAAAGGCTGCTCAGGCAGGAAATTGTATTGCGCTACTATTATCAAAAAGGTGAGCTGGAAGCTTCTGTCATAGACGACGAATGTGTGGCGGAGGCTGTCAGAATTCTTTCCGACAAGGCTAGATATCAGGCAATTCTACACCTTGATAGGTGATTTTCAGCGCAAAAACGTCTGCCATGCCCAAAAAAAAAACAAAAAACTTTTGCAGGATAGATTTTTAGTCTATCTTTGCAGCCGCAAAAATGGCCGCAAAAGGAGGTCCGGATTTGCGAGGTAAGGCCCATTCGTCTATCGGTTAGGACGCAAGATTTTCATTCTTGAAAGAGCAGTTCGATTCTGCTATGGGCTACTAACTTTAAAAGCAGTTTTGAAATGGCTAACCACAAATCATCATTGAAGAGAATTCGTCAGACCCAGACCAGACGTCTGAACAATCGTTATTATGCCAAGACGGCTCGCAACGCTGTCCGCAAGCTCCGTGCCACTACGGACAAGGCTGAGGCTGAAGTTATGCTGCCCAAGGTTTGTTCGATGCTGGATCGCCTGGCCAAGAAAGGTATTATCCATAAGAACAAGGCCGCTAACCTGAAATCAGGCTTGACCGTGGCAGTCAATAAGCTTGCCTAGGGTATAGCTGCGACTAAACGGAAGGTTTGTCAGACTGTATCTTTGATACGGTCTTTTTTTTTCTGTTGATATGAGGGTATTGTACGAAGACAACCATCTGATTATTATCAACAAATCGGGCTCCGAGATTGTGCAGTCCGACCAGACCGGCGACCCCTCGCTCGAAGAAGAACTCAAGCGCTGGATCAAGGAGAAATATCGTAAGCCAGGCAACGTGTTTTTGGGGGTAGTGCATCGCCTGGACCGGCCTGTGTCAGGGGTGGTTGTCTTCGCCCGTACCAGTAAGGCCTTGATCCGGCTCAATGAGATGTTTCGTCAGGGCGAAGTGCATAAGACCTATCTGGCCATAGTCAGAAATATTCCCAGAGAGCCTGAAGGAACACTCGAGCAGTATCTTGTCCGTAATGAAAAACAGAACAAGTCGTATGTCTGTGACCGTGAGCGCCCAGGGGCCAAGAAAGCGGTCCTGCATTACCGCCTGGTGGGCCGTAGTGACCGTTATGGCCTGTTGGAGATAGATCTCAAAACCGGACGTCATCACCAGATTCGCTGTCAGCTAGCGTCTATGGGCTGCCCCATCAGAGGAGATTTGAAATACGGTTTTCCTCGTTCTAATCCGGGTGGCAGTATTTCTCTCCATGCCCGGAGAATCTCTTTTATCCATCCTGTCAGCAAAGAGCTGATCGAAGTGACAGCTCCTTTCCCAGCAGAAGAACCATTGTGGAAAATCTTCCAAAGTGAATAAAGATACAACCGCAATACACTTATAATCCGTTAAATTTGTGGTAAAACGTGCTAATTGCGCCATTTTTTCAAAATGGTAATTTGGAGACAATCAAAAAAGGGCATATATTTGTTCCGTGTTTTTCATGGTATTAGATTTAAGGTTAATGAAGAGAGTTTGTCGGGAGATAAGCTTTTTTAAGAGAGGAAGCGTCAACAACGCTTCCTCTTTTTTTTTTCTCTCTCTCAGGATAAAGATTTTGTTTTATCTTTGCGGCCTGACAGAAAACCTCTTATGCATCTTTTCTACGCACCTGATATTTTGGAAAATCCCTTTCTGCCGGAAGAGGAATCCGCCCATTGTGTCAAGGTGCTGCGGCAGCAGTCGGGAGACAAGATTTGTTTGACCGATGGACGTGGTTTTTTTTACAAGGCTGTCATTGTGGAGGCAAATCCTCGGCACTGCGGCGTTGAAATCCTTGAGTCCGAGTCCCGCATCAACCGACCCAACCGTCTGTATGTAGCTGTGGCTCCTACCAAAAATCTGGACCGGATGGAATGGCTTGTCGAAAAATTGACGGAAATAGGTATCGACGGGATTTTTTTTCTTTCATGCCATTATTCGGAACGTCGGGTGCTGAAGACTGATCGTCTGCTCAAAATAGCCGTTTCGGCCATGAAGCAGTCGCAGCGTGCTACGCTGCCTGTGTTGGGTGAATTGACGGCCTACAGCCATTTCTTGGATCAGTTTCGGACTTTTGACCGTTTTATTTGCCATTGTTATCCTGAGGCGGAGGCCGGTCCACGCAGTCTGTTGAACGATTGCTGTCGGGCGGGACACGATGCCTTGGTATTGATAGGACCTGAAGGAGATTTTAGCCTGGAGGAAGTCAATTTGGCCAGATCTTTGGGATACCTGCCTGTCACACTCGGCGAGATGCGCCTCCGCACCGAGACGGCTGCACTGGTAGCAGGTCTGACACTGCAGATGAAAACTCTTTATTCGAACTGAAAGCTCAATACAAGCAGCCGGGAGGTGATTTTCTGAAAGGCATTGGTGTAGTGGAGGAATGCCGCATCGCTTTCTTCGTTACGGTTGTGTTCAAATATATCGTCCAGCCCCAGACAAATCTTTAGCTCCGGTACAAAACGGAAGTAGGGAGTGTAGATGTCGCAGCCGACTCCCAGCTCCCAATAGGTATTCAGTTCCTTGAGCTGGATTTCTTTTTTTTTGCGCCTTCCGGCATCGATTCCCAAGCTCAGTCCGCATAGCAGATAGGGCCGGTAGTTGTCGGTACGGGCTCCCCGATAACGCAGGTTAAGCGGTAACATGATGTAGTTGGATCGGATGTTGGCCATGACAATTACGCAGTCTGGCTGGTCTGATACCAGTGCCATGGTTTTGGACCCAAAGTGTATGCTTGGACTCAGTCTCACACTCAGGTTGTCACGTAGGCGATAGTCTCCCAGCACACCCACGCTGAAGCCTGGTGAATAGGAGGGAACACTGCCATACCAAGTTGCCCCGTTTTCATCGACCAATCCTGAGTGCTCTATCTGGAAATCCTGCGAGTGCAGCCCGATGAAGAAGCCGAAATGATAAGGGCGCAGGTCTTCGTATTGCAAATATTGCGGCTTGCGGTGCTGGGCCGAGGCGGGCAGCAGGACAAAAAGCAGCAGGACAACTGTCGGATATGTGATGGATAGCTGTTTCATGCACGAGTCAGTCTCAGGATAAACGTTTTTTTTCGAGAATTATTGCCGCAGGTATGCTGGTCTGCGAAAAAACTGCTATTTTTGCCGTGAATTAATAACCTCGGAGGACATCCTCCATAAATTTTTGACAACTATGGCTTACGTTATTAGCGATGATTGCGTTGCATGCGGAACTTGTATTGACGAATGCCCCGTTGGCGCTATTTCCGAAGGTGACATCTACAAGATCGATCCGGGAATGTGCACTGAGTGCGGCACTTGCGCCGATGCTTGCCCGTCTGAAGCAATTCACCTTGGATAAATAGGTTATTTATCTGAAGAAACAAGCAGCGATCTTGCTCCTTCGCGGTGGCAAGGTCGCCTTTTTTTTATATCTTTACGTCGTCATCAATAATCCATACATATCATGTTCGCCTCTACCATTTATCAGCAAAGACGCCGTACGCTGGCCAGCCGTCTCGGCAGCGGTATTGTTCTGTTCCCCGGAAATGAAGACAGTCCGATGAACTATCCTGACAATTGTTATCATTTTCGTCAGGACAGCAGTTTCCTTTATTATTTCGGGATAGATTTCCCAGGTATTACTGCTTTGATAGATATCGATGAAAACAGGGAGATTCTCTTCGGCGACAATTATACCATTGACGATATTGTCTGGATGGGACCGCAGCCTACCATGGAAGAAAGAGCGGCCCGGGTAGGGGTTGAAGATGTCCGCCCTGCCGGAAGGATTGCCTCTTATCTTGCCCAGGCACTCCAGCACCACCGGCAGATCCATTTTGTACTTCCTTATCAGGCAAGTGTCAGACTTAAACTGGCCGGATGGTTAGACTGTCATCCCTCTGATTTGGAGAATCGGGTGTCCATGCCGCTGACCATGGCGATTATCGCTCAGAGAGAAATCAAGTCGGCCGAAGAAATCGCTGAAATCGAAAAGGGGGTGGATATTTCGGTCGATATGCACATAGCGGCCATGCAGACCGCCCGCCCGGGTATTTGTGAAGCAGAAGTCGCAGCCAGTGTTTACCAAATCGCTTTGGCGGCCGGTGGCGATATCTCCTTCCCGATTATCGCCACGAAAAACGGGCAGACATTGCACAACCATTATCATGGCCACCTGTTGAAAGATGGAGACCTGTTCCTGCTGGATGCCGGCGCTGAGACGCCGACACACTATTGCGGCGACCTGTCAAGCACCTTTCCGGTCGGCCCGCGTTTTTCCGACCGGCAGAAAATGATGTACGAAATCTCTCTACAATCACACTATACAGCCATCGAACATCTGGCAGAGGGAGTCACTTACCGGGATGTCCATTTTGCAGTCTGCCGTAAGATCGCCGACAACATGAAAGCCCTGGGCCTGCTCAAGGGTAACACTGACGACATTGTGGCAGCCGGGGCACATGCCTTGTTCCTTCCGCACGGACTGGGACATCAGATGGGTTTGGACGTGCACGATATGGAAAATCTCGGGGAAGTCTATGTCGGCTACGAGCAGGGAGAGAACAAAAGTACACAGTTCGGTCTCAAGTCGCTGCGTTTTGCCAAAAAACTGCGTCAGGGACATGTGTTTACCGTCGAGCCGGGGTTGTATTTCATCCCTGAACTGATGGATCTGTGGAAACAGCGGCATATCAACGATGATTTCATCAATTGGAAGGAAGTGGAGAAATGGCGTGACTTCGGAGGTATCCGTAATGAGGAAAACTACACCATTTCATCGGAAGGTCCCCGCAGACTGGGTCATAAAATCAAGCCCAAAACAGTCGAAGAAGTGGAGGCTGTCACTGCGCAATGCCGCGGATGAGCAGCCATAGGTAAATACCGTAGAGCGACAGCAGGAGTACTCCTTGCCAGCGCTCCACCCGATGTTTCCGTCCCTGTACGCAAAGAAAGACCAGAAAACTGCCCAGAAAAGCCATCACTGAGTCGGTCAAAAGGTTGGGATAGGCGTCCAGCGGCCGGATGACTGAGCTGACTCCCAAAACAAAGAAAACATTGAAAATGTTCGACCCGACCACATTGCCGATGGCCAGATCGACGTTTTTTCTAAAGGCGGCCATGACAGAAGTGGCCAGCTCGGGCAGCGAGGTGCCGAGTGCTACCACTGTCACACCGATGACAGCATCACTCACCCCCCAGGCCCGGGCTATCTTAACGGCGTTTTTGACAATCAGTTCCCCTCCGGCCACCAATCCGGCCAGACCTACGATGACCAGCAACAGGGCCAGCCAGATATTTTTCTCTGTCTTGTCAGGGCCGTTCTCCTCTTGGTTCCCTGTTTTGATACCTGTCCGAATTGTCTGGAACATAAACAACAGAAACACGGCCAGTAGCAGTAGACCGTCTGGACGTCGGAGGCCGGTCGGAGTGTTGCCCGTAAAGAAGTCTGTGCCGAGAAGCAGGACGAAAACTCCGGCCAACACACTGAGCGGCAGTTCAAAACGCCTTAATGACTGCTGGGAGGTCAGCGGACAGACAAGGGCCGAGAGACCCAGAATGATGAAGATGTTAATGGAATTGCTACCCAGGATATTGGTCAGGGCAATTTCATTATTGCCTTCAACGGCCGCCACCAGATTGACCACCAGTTCCGGCATGGAAGTCCCGAAAGCGACAACGGTCAGTCCGATCATCAAATCGGAAACTTTCAGCCTGCGGGCGATGGTCGAGGCCCCGTCCACCAGCCAGTCGGCTCCCAGGGTTAGAACGACAAATCCTACGATAATCAACAGATAACTCATTTCGATACGATACAGTGCCTTGCTGTCTTATTTGTCAAACAGATTGTTGAGTTTTCTCGACCCCTTGAATCCGTCAGTATTGATTCTCACAATCAGTTGTTGCTGATGATCCATACCGGAGGTCTTGGTATAGTGAAAGTTCCAGGAGAACAAACAGTTGACAATGTTGTTACGGATCAGATAGACAAAAACGTCCGTCCGGTTATACAGGGATGACTGATAAAAGGGATCGCCTTGATTGAGCAAGTTGCCTTTCAGGGCATAGAGCGGAAAAAGATTGTCGCCGGCATAAAATGTGTTGTTCATCCCCAGACATTTCCACCGGGCACACAAAGAGACATGAAAGCCCTGTGGGAAAGCCGGACGCTCATCATAGCGACGGTTTTTCTCATATTCGATGATATATCCGGCCTGCAGGCTGCAGGAATCCAGCAGCGGCAGCCTTATGCCGGCATAAGGGAACAGGACAAGGTCGTCGCTGACACCTTCTTTTATGGTTTTTTTGCTGGCCAGATGGTTGAGTTGCATGGTGCTGCCGACAAAAAAGCATCCATGATAGTAACGGCCGGTCAGCAGCAGGCGGAATGCTTCGTGCCGCTGCTCTGTCTGTCGTCCGCGCCAATCGCACAGGAAATCGGCGAAACCATGCTCTCCGCGATACTGGAATAATCCGCCCTGGATATTCGGGTACACATATGTCAGGGAGTCGTACATCAGCACGGCAGGCAGGTCTGCCTGCAGACAGCTGAACGGAACAGCCCCAAGACTCATGCGCAGACCTTTGTCTGAGCGAGTGTATTGGTAATAGGCTGTCGGAAGCAGAGAACTTTCCTCGAGAGGTGCTCCCATCGGCTGGAGAAAGTGAAGGCCTACCATCAGCCGATGGCTTTCCGCTTGGTCTTCCTGCCAGTTCAATCCGATTTCAGGAGAAATACGTACCCCCGTCAATGTCTGGGACTGCTGTATGTCGGCGTTGTATTCGCGGTTGTCAAAATACGACAGAAACTCCGCTTTATAAACGATTTCCTGGGCTGCCAGCAGTGAGGGGCAAATCAGCAAAAGGAAGAAAAAACGCTTCATGCTATACAGGATCTACATCGAGAAAAATCAGAACTGAACGATAATCAGGACTTTTAAGTAATGTCTCACGGGCACTGCAAAGGTACTCCTTAATCTTGGATAGCGAAAGAGGAGGAACGATTTTTAGGCTGAGTTTCTGCAGACACATTCCTTTGACCCGGGAAATGGCCGGTGAAAAGGGCCCGAATACCATTTCCGGCAGATGAGGAGCAACCCAGGAGGCATAACACTGTGCGGCATTTTTGACCACCAAGGCATCCCGGTGTTTGAACCAGACATCTATCAGGTGGCTGTAGGGCGGATACGAAAAGAGATGGCGTTGTTGCATCTCCTCGACATACAGCTGCCGGTAGTTGTGATTGACGACAGCTCTGATAAGAGGATGGTTCGCCTCTCGTGTCTGCAGGATGACGGTTCCCCTACGGTCTTTGCGCCCTGCGCGCCCACTGACCTGCGTCATCAGCTGGAAAGCTCTCTCATGAGCTCGGAAGTCGGGGAAATTCATCATCGAATCGGCATCGAGAATGCCCACCACCCGGACACGGTCAAAATCCAGCCCCTTGGTCAGCATCTGTGTACCGATCAGAATGTCTGTACGGTGTTCTTCAAAATCGGTGATAGCCTGCTCATAGTCTTCTCTGCTTTTCATTGAGTCGGTATCCATGCGTCCGAGTTTGACGGAGGGGAAGAGTTCATGCAGCTCTTCTTCGATTTTCTCAGTGCCGATGCCCCGATCGGATAATTCCCGGCTTCCGCAGGAAGGACAGGTCGTAGGCACGGCTTGCGACCAGCCGCAATAATGACATTGCAGACGGCCGGTCTTCTTATGGTAGTGAAGGCTGACATCGCAATGAGGGCAGCGTGGAGAACTGCCGCAGTTGCGACAGGACAGCAGGGGAGCGTAACCTCTGCGATTCAGGAAGAGCATCACCTGATCTCCGGCCGAGAGAGCCTCTGTCATTTTATCGATCAAAACAGGAGAAAAGGATCCTTGCATGATCTTTCGGCGTCGTAATTCCCTGATGTCCTCGACCAGTATTTCAGGGAGGGGCAGGTTCTGATAGCGGATGGGCAGTTCGACCAGTCCGTATTTTCCTTCCACAGCCCGGTTGTAACTCTCAATCGATGGAGTGGCCGAACCGAGCAAGGTTTTGGCGCCGTGCAGCCTGGCCAGCATCAGGGCGGCATTGCGGGCATGATAGCGTGGGGCAGGCTCCTGTTGCTTGTAGGAAAGCTCATGTTCTTCATCGACGATGACCAGACCCAACTGACGAAAGGGCAGAAATACCGAGGATCTGACTCCGACGACAAGTCGGTAGCCGTCTTTTTCGAGCAGGCGGTTCCATATTTCAGCTCTCTGGCTTTCAGAAAACTTGGAGTGATACACCACCATATCGTCTGCAAATACTTTTTTCAAGCGGCTGGTAATCTGTGTGGTCAGCGCAATTTCCGGCAACAGAAGCAGCACTTGCTGTCCACGAGTCAGGCAGTCCTTGATCAGATGGAGATAAATCTCTGTCTTACCACTTGAAGTGACACCGTGCAATAGACATACCTGCTTTGACTGCCAGCAACAGACTATTGTGTCCATTGCCTGCTGCTGTGCCTGACTTAGCTCCTGAATCTGACAAGGTTCTGACTTGCCTTCTTTGTCAAGCCGGCTGACTTCCTGCTCAAAAATTTCCAACAGTCCACGATCGGTAAGACCGTCGAGTACAGTGCGCGAACAGCCGGCTGCAGCCATGAAATCAGGCAAGGTCCAGGCTCCATGTCCGAGAACTGTCTGGGTGATCATGTAATCCAGGGCCTTCTGTTGTCTGCCGGCCCGGGAAAGACTCTGGCGAACCGGGTCAGGGCAAGTGTCAACTCCGGCCAGGGATCTTCCTAATCGGACATAGCGACAACGTTTTGGACGGTAGTTTTCCGTTCGTTTCAGTCCTGCGGGCAACCCTGCTTTCATCACTTCTCCCAGGGTACAGCCATAGTAGTCGGCCATCCATTGCCAGAAATCCAGTTGTGTTTTCAGCAGTAAGGGCCGAACATCGACCAATTCATCGACAGGTTTGCATTGATAGTCCCGGGGAGCCTCCTCATGTAGGCGGGAGACAATACCCGTATAGTGGCGATGTGGTCCCAGAGGGACCCGGACACGACAGCCGACTTTTATGTGTTCTGCCATTGTCTGGGGGACAAGATAGGTTAGCGACGAGCCGAAGGCCAGGGGCAGGATGATGTCGGCATAACGGTTCATGGCAGCAGGAAATACGTCCACAAGGGATAGTGATCAGAGTAATCGACCCGGTCAATGTGCGTGCCGAAAGACCTCAGAGAGGGGGAATGCATGATGTAGTCGATCCTGAATCGGTAGAATTTCTCATGGAAAGTGACTCCAAGTCCGCTGGCATGCTGTTTCCAGGCGTCTGTCAGGCCTCTCCCCATTCGTCGGTAGGTATATGAATTGGGTATGTCATTGAAGTCTCCGCACACGATGACGGGATAGGGGGATTCCTGGACGGCCCGGGACACGGCTTCTGCCTGACGGGCACGTATGACGGCCGCCGGGGTGAGTTTGCGTCCCAACTCGCGGGCGACATGGCTGACACTCTCTTTGTCCGGACTGTCGATAATCTCCTTGTAAAGATTTTTGTCCTGTTGAGTCAGTCTGTTGGATTCCAGATGATTGTTGATTAATCGAATCATTTTGTCTTCGATTTTGACATCGCAGAAAAAGGAGGCATTGGAACGGCTTTCGTAAAGGATGCGTTCAACCCTGACGATAGGATACTTGGAAAAAACCCAGAGGTTCATCTGTTTCTCGCCAGGCAGTTCTGCCTGATAGGGATAAGAAGAGAGAGCCTTGAGTACAGCTTCGCGGGTAAGGTATCTGTCAGACTTCATATAGCCTGCCTCCTGCAGACAGACAATGTCTGCTCCGACATGCCTGATATACTCTATGACTTTGTTGCTGTTTCGAGAAGAATGGGGTTGATAGCCGGAGAACTGCATAGTATTGTAGGTAAGCAGTTTTATACCTTTGTTCAGCAATACTTCCGTGTCGCTGTTTTCCTTGGACCAGGGGGCCTGCAGCGGCAGCCAGGATCGAAACTCCGGCCACGTCAGGATGAAAAAACACAGAGACAGGAGCAGCCAGAGGTTTCTGCGGAATATCCAGTAAACGAAAAAGCAGAGATTGACAAGAACCAGAACAAGGAACAGATAGTTGGGATAGGAGGAAAGTATCCACAGTTCAGGACTCATGCACGAGAGTTTGGCTGACAGCAGAAGCAGCAGAACTGTCAACAGGTTCAGGAAGACCATAATGAACTTCCTGAGTTCCCTGAAAAAGCCCCGATCTCCTCTATGCGGCCGTCTGTCGTTGTTTTTTCTGCTCATTTCCCCGAGTCAAATAAAACTTTCTTTTCTTCGGCGGTCAGGCTGTCATAGCCGGAGACCTTGATTTTATCCAGAATGGCATCCAGTCGCTCTTCCTGCTCACGGCGGCTGTCACGGAAGGCCTGGTCTATATCAACGGTCCTCTCGGAAGTCGAGCGGTGATATTTCTGCTTTTTTCGTGGGGACCTTCTCAGCCACAGTCCGGCCAGTATACCGAATACCGCCCCTCCTAGATGCGCCAGGCTGCCGCCTCCGTTGCTGCCTGTCAGGCTGAGTATGTCAACGACAATCATGATGACTGCCAGCCATTTCATTTTCAAACGGCCCAGAAAGACCAGACTAAGTTCCTCTTCGGGCCGATGAAGGGCGGCTGCCAGCGTGACAGACAGGATGGCAGCCGAGGCACCCGACAGCAGAGCCGAAGAGGCGTAAGGGCGGAAGTAGGGAATCAGGAGATAACCTGCCAGGTAGAACAGGCCCCCTAGCACCCCTCCGCCGAGATAGACGGTCAGGAGATGGCGTTCGTTTGATTTCTGCAGAAAAATCTGTCCGAAAATATATAGCCAGAGCATGTTGAAAAACAAATGCATCAGGCTGCTGTGCATAAACATATAGGAGAAGAGACTCCAGGGACGGGATAGGAAGGCTGCTCCCTCGGCCGGCATTTCCAGCCAGAGCAGCCAAAGCCCGGCATTTACTCCGAGCAGCCGGCAAAAAGTCACCCACAGGGCCTGAAACAAAAATACTGCCGCATTGATGTATATCAGTCTGACGACAATTGTTCCCCGCTGATAGCGCCATTTCAGATTATCCCAAAAAGATGTCATTTCCCAGTCCTTTCTTTTTCCAATAAACAATGAGGAAGTAGCCGAAGAGCATACCTCCCAGATGGGCGAAATGTGCCACGTTGTCGCCCGAGAAGTTAGAAACGCCGGCGAAGAGCTCAATTACACCGTAACCGATAACCATCCATTTAGCCTTGACCGGCACAGGAATGAACAGAATATATATGGGCGCATTGGGGAACAGCATCCCAAATCCCAGCAGGATGCCGAAAACAGCTCCGGAAGCGCCGATGGTGAGCAGGCTGTCCAGCAGGGCCTCCTTGGCGCGAAGTACTTCCTGAGCCGGATAGGTCACCCCCTCTTTGAGTTGCCAGTATTTCCCCAGAGAACCGACTTCGCCGGTTAGCAGGTAATTGCTGACATCCTGCAGGAATGGACGCAAATCGATATACCAGGTGAGTTGCTGTACCAGTCCGGCTCCCAGTCCGGTGATCAGGTAGAACAGCAAAAAGCGTTTGGGACCCCAGGCCTGTTCCAGTACGCGGCCAAACATAACCACCGCAAACATGTTAAAGAAAACATGTCCGAAGCTGCTGCGGTCATGCAGGAACATATAAGTGACAAGCTGGTGCAGCTTGAATTTGTCGCTCATAAAGAAATGAAGCCCCAGAACATCCTGTATGGCAGGGTAAAGAACGGAGGCCAGCCAACAGATCAAATTGATGATGACCAGGTTTTTCGTCACCAGCGGTATAGTTGACAGGAATGAGTTTCGAAAGGAAGTCATAATATGATTATATTAGGGACAAAGGTAATACAAGCGGCTGGTAAATGCAAAAACGGAAAGCGCACCCCTTTCTTGTTGATCAGGGGCAAAAACAGATAAAAAAGGGCATTCAAAAATTTTTTCCGCACTTTTGTTTGCAAAAATCAAATCTATATGTTTTCTTTGTCCCAAAATGAAATAAATCCTTGTTTATCAACTTTTATTATCTGTATTATGAACAAAAATGAACTGATTGCCGCTATCGCCGAAAAAGCAGGCCTGAGCAAAGTAGATGCAAAAAAAGCATTGGACGCATTTGTATGCACTGTAGAGGAAACTTTGGTTAAGGGTGACAAGCTGACACTGGTTGGTTTCGGAACTTTCTCCGTTGCCAAGAAAGCTGCACGTACCGGTATCAACCCCGCTACCAAGAAAGCCATCAAGATTCCTGCTAAGAAGGTCGCCAAGTTCAAAGTTGGTGCTGATCTGGCTAAGAAAGTTAAATAAGAATCGCCGACTTGTTTTAAAAAAAGAGAGCCTTTCGGTTCTCTTTTTTTTATCTCTGCAGAGAGCAGACACCGTAGGTCTCCCCTAATCTGTCGCTAAAAAATTTTGCGGTTGCAGGCGGTTTCATTACTTTTGTCTCACTATATGGATTTTGTGCTAATAATCGTACTATGAACATTATTGACCTCCTCTGCGAGCGGTTGCAGTGCTGTTTGAAAGAACTGTATCAATTTGAAACAGAATCTTCAAGCCTGCAAATACAGAAGACAAAAAAAGAGTTTGAAGGCGACTTGACCCTGGTGGTTTTTCCTTTTGTCAGGGCAGCGCGAAAAAAACCTGCCGACGTGGCGGAAGAAATAGGTCAGTGGATGTTGGCTCATACTCCGGAGATCAGCCGTTACAATGTCGTTCAAGGATTCCTGAATATGAGTATTTCTCCGGTTTATTGGCTGGAGCGTCTGGAGGCCATCGGCACAGACGGGCACTACGGGATGAAAAAATCCGACGAACGCTCCCCCTTGGTCATGGTAGAGTATTCTTCCCCCAATACTAATAAACCTCTCCATCTGGGACATGTGCGAAACAACCTGCTTGGTTTCAGTCTGAGCCGCATTTTGGAGGCTAACGGCAATAAGGTGGTCAAAACCAATATTGTCAACGACCGTGGCATTCACATCTGCAAATCCATGCTGGCCTGGAAAAAGTGGTTCGACGGGGCAACCCCCGAGACTTCGGGCAAGAAGGGGGACCATCTGGTGGGGGACTGTTATGTTGCTTTCGACAAGCACTACAAATCCGAAATCAAGAGTCTGCTTCCGGCCGATTACGATTTTTTGGATGAAAAAGGGAAGGAAGAAGCCAGAGCCAAAGCCGAAGCCGCTTCTCCGCTGATGGCCGAGGCCCACGCCATGTTGCGGGCATGGGAGGCTGGCGACAAAGAAGTCCGCGATTTGTGGAAGATGATGAACGAGTGGGTCTATGCCGGCTTCGACGAGACCTACCGTGCATTGGGGGTCAGTTTCGATAAAATCTATTACGAATCCGACACCTATCTGCTGGGAAAGGACAAAGTCCTTGAGGGTCTGGATAAGGGGCTGTTTTTCCGTAAGGATGACGGTTCTGTCTGGGCCGATCTTACTGACAACGGGTTGGATCAGAAAGTGTTACTCCGAAGTGACGGCACCTCGGTATATATGACTCAGGACATTGGGACGGCCAACCTGCGTTTTCAGGAGTATCCTATTGATAAAATGATTTATGTGGTCGGTAACGAGCAGAACTATCATTTCAAGGTCTTGTCCATTCTGCTTGACCGACTGGGCTTCGCCTGGGGCAAGGACCTGGTCCATTTCTCGTATGGCATGGTCGAATTGCCCGAAGGCAAGATGAAATCGCGTGAAGGGACAGTGGTAGATGCTGATGATTTAATCGATGAAATGGTCAAAACCTCGCGTGAGACCTCCCAGGAACTGGGCAAACTCGACGATTGCACGCCAGAGGAGGCCGAAGCCGTTGTACGCATGGTGGGTCTCGGAGCGCTCAAATACTTTATCCTGAAAGTCGATCCGCGCAAAACCATGACCTTCAACCCCAAGGAATCCATCGATTTCAACGGCAATACCGGCCCCTTCATCCAGTATGCCCACGCACGTATCCAGTCGGTTTTGCGGAAAGCTTCCCAGGCAGGTATCTACTTCGACCGCTTGCCTGCCGTCAGCCAGTTGCTTTCGGACAAGGAGCAGAACCTGATAATGTTGCTCAACGATTTTGCCGACACGGTCAAGGAAGCCGGCGAGACCTACAGCCCTGCCTTGATTGCCAACTACGTCTATAATCTGGTGAAGGAATACAATCAGTTCTATCACGATTTTTCCATCCTTCGCGAGGAAAATGAGGACTTGAAGGTATTCAGATTGTATCTTTCCAAGCAGGTGGGCAAGGTGGTGAAAAACGGCATGTATTTGTTGGGCATCGATGTTCCAGACCGTATGTAAAGTTTTGATGCTCATCCTTTCAAAGTCTAAGATATGAAGATTTCCTTCCATGGAGCCACCCAGACGGTGACAGGCTCGAAACATCTTATCTCCCTTGCCAACGGCAAGAAGATTCTGCTTGACTGCGGCATGTTCCAGGGACTTGGCCCCGAGACGACCAACATGAACAGCCATTTCGGCTTCAATCCTTCCGAGGTCGATTACATGATCCTGTCGCATGCCCATGTCGATCACAGCGGACTGATTCCGCGGCTGGTCAAAGAAGGTTTCAACGGAAAAATCTACACAAGTTCCGCCACCCGCGACCTGACAGAAATCCTGCTCAAGGATTCTGCCTACATCCAGGCCAACGATGTGAAGTTCATCAACAAGAAACGTTTCCTCGAAGGCAAACAGCCTATCGAGCCGCTATACACCCTGGACCATGTTCTGGCCGCCATGGACAAGTTTGTCACGGTTCCTTACGAGGATCCTTACGTCATCGACGAAGACATCACCCTGCGTATCTTTGAAAACGGACATATTCTGGGGGCAGTCACCACATGGTTGGAAATCAAGGAAAACGGTAAAAAAACCACTATCGCTTTCAGTGGCGATGTGGGCCGTTATAACGATTACATCCTCAAGTCGCCCGTGCCGTTCCCGCAAGCCGACTACATTATTATCGAGTCCACCTACGGCGACCGCCTGCATGACCGCCATTTCGACAGTTCGGAAAAACTCCGCGAACTGATCCTGCATACTTGTTACGATAAAAAGGGTAAACTCATCATCCCGGCCTTCAGTGTGGGCCGAACCCAGGAACTGCTCTACGCGCTCAACGAGATGGAACTCGACTATCGCTTGCCTCTGGTCAAATACTATGTGGACAGTCCGCTTTCGACCTCGGCCACTGAGGTAGTGAAAAAGCATCCCGAGTGTTTCAACCGCTTGGTACAACGCATCATGCGTATCGACGACGATCCTTTCGATTTCAAAGGGTTGCACTATATCGAAGACAAGCGTGAATCTCAGGCATTGAACACCAGTCACGAAGCCTGTGTCATCATCTCAGCCTCGGGTATGGCCGAGGCTGGTCGGGTCAAGCATCACATCGCCAACAACATCAGCAATCCCAAGACCACCATCCTGATGGTCGGTTATTGTGAAAAGAACTCTCTTGGAGCCCGTCTCAAGCAGCGTCCCGAAAAAGTGAGCATTTTCGGCCAGGAATACGAAGTCAAGGCTGAGATAGAGTCTATCGAGTCGATGTCGGCCCATGCCGATTACAACGATCTTTGCCAGTATCTGTCTTGCCAAGATGCCCATGAAGTGAAAAGGGTCTTTGTCGTACACGGCGAGGAACAGGCTCAAATCGCCTTCCGCGACCGCCTTGTCAAGAAGGGATTTCTCGATGTGGTTATTCCCGGTCCCCACGAAGAGTTCGGCCTGTAGCAATCAGGGTTTTTTATTGCTTCAGCACCACGGGCTGTCCGTCGGGGGTGAGGCCTTCGGCATCAAGGGTGATGAACCTGCCGTCGCTGCTATTGAAAAATTCGACGCTGACACTGCCGTTTTCATCGGTTGTCAGGTCGGGATTCCAATAGAGCGTGCGACGGTGGTCGGCTGGCAGTTGCTCGGGGAGCCTGCCACGATAATCTGGCGAGACAAAATCTTTGCTGTAGGAAAACCCTTTGACCAAGGTTCGCCGCTGTCCCATGACCGTGGGCACCACCATGCCCGGCTCATCCTTTTCTTTGGGAATGAACACGGCTATGCAGTCTGGCCGACGGTCGTTATGGACAATCCCTCCCCGATCTCTGACATCGGGTATATTATCCAATTCATCAGCTTCTTTTTCTTCTTCCTCCCGGGCCTTTTCATCGTATTTGGCAAAGTTCTCCACCTTGAAGCGGGAAGGTTTCCGGGTGAGTTTGATGCCCAGTCCTTCATGTCTGGGTTTGTATATCAGATCCCGGTCGATTTGAGAAACCTGAGCCTTTCCCTGTGGTAAATAAAAGGCCTCCAGCATCTCCGGTTCGGAGCGTATCACAATCTCCTTCATGTCTCTTATTTTGTCCCGGTAGCGATAGGTCTGCCAGTATAGTTTTCCTTCGGGAATTTCCGTGTCGGAGGGATAGCGCGTGGCAAACACCGTGTTGAAGAGCTAAATATATGTATGGATATAGTTGCAAAAGAGGCACATTTTTTCATGTATAATATGTAACTTTGACGCGATTGTTATTTCGCTTAATCATAGTGAATTATTTATGAGAACCCCCATTTTTGTTGTGACCTTGTTTATTTTGTTGATTTCAACCTCTTCCTGTGAATACAATAGATATTCTTACTTACTGGATGATTTTATTGTTGAGAGTATCTCACGATATGAAGAATCCTTTAAAGAGAGGTCTGATTCTACTTATAATGGAATCTTCCTGGTAGGATACAAAACGATTCCAATTCCTCCAGCTGAGCAAGAAGAGTTTATGGTCAAGTATTGTCTATACGAAGACGATTACAGAAAAGAATCAAACTTATATTATTCTCCGGATGGTAGCTTTCTACGTGTTTATTTCCCGATGCATACGGCAATTGCCAGTGTTAATGGTAAAAACTTTTTCGCAGATGAGAATGGATACATTGAAATGCCCTTTTCTAAAAGTAATAATTTGAGAATTAAGATTGTAGGACGTCTTATGTCTGATGTCGTCAGAGGAACTGGAACAAACAAAATCAAAAACGGACAAATTAAATTGAAAAACAATTTGAACGCTATTCGAGTTGTAGACAACATGTTTTTCTTTGATACTGGAGAAAGACTATACTCATACGGAAGTCCCTGTTGTCCATCAGGAAGAACCATTATTAAATCTTCAAGTGAACCATCTTCATGCGAAGAAGACAAAGTTTCTTGCTACCAGAATCACAATAACATGAATTGTAGCATTGCTTTTAATATCAATGAAGGCAGGTGTGAATTTGACTCCATTGTATGTATGGACTATAACGGATATCATACCGACTGCATAAATGGTAAACTGTCAAACTTCCCAGGAAGTGATTGTTATATGGCGATGAAGAGAGGTCATTGTTGGAACGAAATAAAATACTAAGTATATGGAAATTGCATTTTTTTTCGCGTGGGACTTCGCCGCCATTTGTATGATTGCGGCCATGTATCAGTTTTTACCCGAAACAATTGTGGGAGAAAAACATGAATATGTTTCTTTTACTCTGTGGTATTTGGCACTATTCTCTGTATTGATGGTTATTTCGAAGAATTGTATTGACTCAGCTATTGTAAAGGATTCTGCGCCAGATGCTTTCTTTATAGGAGCAGCTGTTTGTCATTATCTCTATCCTTTTAAAAAAATAAAAAGGCACAAGACAGTCTCATTCCTCCTTACAAGTATTGCTCTCTATTTCATATTAATACATGGGGCTATCATACTTCTTTATGCATTGGGAGGAGGAATGTATTAGGACTTTCTTTCAAGTTTGCTGGTTCATCTCCCTCGACGCCGAGGGCCTCACCCCCAACGGCCTGCCGGTGGTGCTGAAACAGTAAGATTTCAAGATGAGCGCTAATACATTTATATGGATGATTATGTCGAACAAATAAAACAATTTAGTGATGAAAAACGTCCTCAGAACAATAATGTTGCCAGCTTTGCTAATAGTAGCAGCTTGCTCAAATGACACTGACGAAATGATGTCGGCCAGACAGTCTGATGAGCCGACAGAAAAAGAGATGTTGCAGACGCAGGTGAAAGAGATCGCCGAGCAGTACGGAGTGCTCATCGGCTTCAATGAAGAACGCTGGCAGAAAAAACTGCCGTCGATTGTGGATTTACGTCAAGCAATCGTAGATCATGTGGAGATGGTCTCTTCCCGAGACTCTATTCCCATGGCTAAAAGAAGAATAACATCCTTGGATTATTATTCTCCCCTTAGAGTAAAGAAGCGCATAGAGGCAACACCACCCGTAAGTGGCTCGTTTAATTGTTCTGGACAAAAAGTTTTTTCAGTAAGATTTTTGATTCCAGGGCATCCGTATCCTGGGTCAATAAACTACGATATTGATATTACTGTTTACTGGACAGACGGAGGGAGTATGCTTCCTAATTCTGTCACTTTGACGGCTGAATTTCTAGCAACAAATACTTATTTAGAGGATTACTCTAGCTATTGTTTGTATCTTTCAGACGAACCATGTTCAAACAAAACGTTTTATGGATTACATCATGCGTTTTTGGCCGAATATGATTTTTCACCACATAACACAATGTACATTCAGTACCAAGGATCTGGAGGGATAGGCATTATCTCCTTCAGTTGCTTCAACGACTATCAGATAGAATCCAATTGAGAGTATTATGCAGGACCTTCAAGAATTGCATCGATCTGTCAAATATCTTCTCTGTATTTCCGTATTCCTTCTAACCACTTTACGGATAGAAGGGGCTCTAAACGATACCTCCGTATCTCCTGAATCCGCTTCGGAGCGCTTGTCGCAGTATGTGCAGAACATCGAGACCTTCAACCGCATCCTGCCCCAGGAGAAGGTCTATCTCCATTTCGACAACACGGCCTATTACATAGGCGACACCCTGTGGTTTGCCGCCTACGTGGTCACGGCGCCCGACCACCGGCCCACGCCCCTGAGCCGAGTGCTGCACGTCCAGCTCATCACCCGCGAGGGCACCGTCATGGACACCAAGGTGCTCAAGATCGGGACGGACGGTCGCTGCCACGGGCAGTTTCCCCTCAAGGACGAATACGCCTCTGGCTACTACGAGGTGAGGGCCTACACCCTCTACATGCTCAACTTCGGCAACATCCAGTGGGACTACGAGAAGGAGGCGGCCGCCTTCTTCTTCAACGAGGAGTTCTGCCGGCGCTTCTACCAGGAGAGCGGCACGGCCTTCTCGCGTGTCTTCCCCGTCTATCAGAAACCCCTCACCCCCGGCAACTGGAACGAGAAGACCATCCGCACCCGGCCCCGCCTGACGGGCACCCTGTCCGACTGGTGGGAGAGGGATCCCAAGCCTGTGCTCAAGTTCTATCCCGAGGGCGGGCACCTTGTCGAAGGCTTGGAGAGCCGCGTGGCTTTCGAGGTTTGCGACGCCGAAGGCAAGCCCCTCCAGGTAAAGGGTGAGATTGAAGGCCGTCGGGGTCGCACCCAGCAGGCACTCAGAAGCAATGCCCGGGGAAGGGGCGATTTCTACTATACGCCCGAAAGGGGACAGCGCCGCCGCGCGGTCATCATGTGGGAGGGTAAGGAATACAAATACGACCTGCCCGAGCCGCTCTCCAAGGGATACGTCATGAACGTGCGGGAGGACGACAAGACCCAGGGCAACACCCCGGGCAAGGTGCTACGTGTGAACGTGGTGGGCAGTGACTCCCTGCCCTCCGGCAGCCTGGGGCTCACGGTCGTCTGCCGCGGACAGCCCTACGTCTTCGAGGAACTCCGGACGGTACGCCAGAGTGACGGCACCCTGGCTGCCCGCATCGACATCGACACGGACTTGCTGCCCGAGGGGGTGCAGCAGATCACCCTTTTCGATGCAAACGGGCAGATCCATGCCGAGCGCATGGCCTTCGTCGCCCATCCCGAAAGGCGCACGGCCTATTTTACGATAACGGGCATCAAAAGAACTGCCTATAAGGCTCATCAACGGGTGGCGCTGAATATATACATGACGAAGCGTTCACTCAAAGATGACAGTTTTCAGGCACTGGCCAACACTCCTTTTTCCTTGGCTGTGAACGATTATGAAACGCGGGAAGAGACCTCAACCGAAGAAAACATCCTCAGTCACTTGCTGTTGTCTTCCGACCTGTATGGTTGCATTGATGCTCCCACCGGCTATTTCAAGAATGGCTTAAAGAATGAGCATGAACTTGAGCTGCTCATGCTCACCCAGGGCTGGCGGCGCTACGATTTCGAGGAGATGACCGGGCAGGGGAGCTTTGTCTATCGGTTCCGGCCCCAGCAGGGACTCACTGTGTCGGGGCAGGTATTCCCCTTGACCGGATCACGCGCCATGCGGCGCAGCAGGTTGCGCAACGGGACGGTGGAAGCGTTCTTGACTGTGGATTCCTTGATTATGGAGGGACAATCCCGGTTGAATGCCAAAGGGGAGTTCTCCTTTGATGTCCCGGATTTCGATGGGAGAGGACATCTCTACATTCGCCTCGGGATCACAAAAGACAGTGCTCAGGCCGACTATAATAAAAAAGACAATTTCTTGACCCGCTATCTTCGACAGGTTGCCGAATCAACAATAGAGAAAAGGACCTCTGAATTCTATTCCATTACCGAATACAACGGACATCTGTTGGATGACTACCTGCCCGTCAAGGAAACCTGGCAGCCCCATGTCCGGCTGCTCTCATATTTTGAGACGCATCCCAAGGAATATCAACGCGACCAGACCCTGGCCGAAGACATGGGTATGACTGTGGCAGAAAAGGGAGTTGGAGACGAGGCCTACAGCTTGGAATTGAAGGATGTGGCTGTTGAAGGGAAGGTGCCATTGAGAACCATCGACCTGAGCCAGCCGGCCATCCGGCTTGATGCCTTCGATGAAATGAATCTTCAGCTTGATTTGGGGATGTTCTACGGTCTGTTGACCAAATACAACCTCGACAAGAATGCCGTCATGCGACATGGAATAAGAGGGAAGGGAGATATCATCGACAACTACAACATGATTCCGGAAAAATACGGACCGATTTTCGAAGATAATCTTGGAACGGATTACGATCCCAGTTTGATGATGGAACAAAGTTGGAATGACCATCCAAAAACAGAATCAGGAATCATCCCAGACGAGGAGACGCTGGATGCTGAAACCCGGGCCATCACTTTGAACCGCTATCCGGGCATACGTGGCGAAGACCAAAGTTATTACTTGCAGCGATATATGAAGTTCTCTTCTGCTGCGGAGATGAATGTCAATCTGTTTCGGGTTCCGGACAGTATTTCCTACATCAGACTGCCTTATTTTGAACGACTCCGCCAGATTTCCATCTACAACGACAAGACCGACAGGCGGATTGTGGACATCAGCGAACTGAGGGACACCTATTCGAGCCATTACACGGTCCATAACGAGTATTTTCAAGACGAGACAAGACAAAATCCTGTTTACCGAGGCCGCCATCTGCATTTCCAGGGTTATTCCAAGCCGGCCGAGTTTTACAGTCCCGACTATAGCCGGATGGATCTCAAGGAACCGCCCAAGGACTATCGTCGCACGCTCTACTGGAACCCGGATGTCCGCACCGACAGCCAGGGTCGTGCCCACATAGAGTTTTACAACAACTCCACTGCCCGCCATCTGGTCATCTCGGCCGAAGGCCTCACCCCCGATGGGCAGCCGGTGGTGTTGAAACAATAGCTGTTTACACTACCTTTCGCGCCGCTTCGCAGCGCAGGAGATAGGTCGCACCTCGGTTTACACTACCTTTCGCGCCGCTTCGCAGCGCAGGAGGCAGGTCACACCTCGCCAACGCAAACTTTGACAGTTTGCATTACGGTCTTTACGTCCCGCGCCCTTACCAAAGCAAGCTTTGGACGGTCGCAGACCGTAAAGCCCTGCAATCGCAAAAATAATTTGCGATTGGGCTCGGTTTACACTACCTTTGTCCCCCAGAAGGGGACCGGTAGCTCAGCTGGATAGAGCAACAGCCTTCTAAGCTGTAGGTCTTGGGTTCGAATCCCAACCGGTTCACGATAAAGAAAGGCCAATATGCTGGTTTGTGGCATATTGGCCTTTGTCGTTATAGCGTGTACGGGCTTATTTCCGGCGCATCATCAGGCGTTCGTATTCGCAGGCGGCCATGGTGAAGGAGCCGATGGCTTTGCCTTCGTTCTGGGTGATACCCGTGTCACCGCCGCAGAGATAGTAATTGGCCGTGCCGGTCCGACCCGGGTTCCTGGCCGGTCCCAAGCCTGCCGAAGCACACGACTGGATGATGCTGATGCTGCCGTCGGGGTTGGGGCGGATGAAATTGTCCAACAGGCCCTGCCAGGCCTTGGTGGCCACGGGAAGATAGGTCTTTTCATCGAGCAGGCCCAGCCGGAGACCTTTCAGATAGGCATAGGTGAACATGCCCGAAGCCGACGATTCCAGGTAGTTGGGGGCTGTGCCGATGTTATAGCGGCGGCCGCCCGACAGGTCGCCGATGCCGTCGCCGGTCATGTTTTCGTCATATTGCAACAGCTGATACCAGCTGCCGCTCTCGCTCTGCCGGCGGGCCAGCCCCTGGGCTACCTGGCGGAAAATCTTGACCAGTGCTTTGTAGTCGGGATGATCTTGGGGCATCACCTCCAGCACATCGGCCAGGGCGGCGAAGTACCAGCCGCAGCCACGGGCCCAAAATTCCTTGGAACAGCCCAGATGGGGGCCTTTCTGGTTGGCCCAGAAGGAGTTGGGATCGGTCGGGTTGGCCGACCAGGCATGGTAGTTGAGCTGTTTTTTCTTGTCCCAGGTGTAGCGGTGGATGGTCTTGAACTGCAGGGCTATGTCTGCCCAGCCGGCATTGTCGCCGCTCTCGCCGAAGGTGGCCTCCCAACCGGCCAGGAAGGCGGCTCCCATGTAGAGGCCGTCGAGCCACATCTGGTCGGGGTATTTCCCTTTGTGGATGAATCCGCCGGCCCCGGGTAGCGGTGCCTGGATGCGGGTATGCTGGGTTTTCAGTTTGCGGTACATGTAGGTGGCTGCTTCCTTGTACTTGGCCGCCGAGGCGATATCGCCTTTTTCCAGGCTGACACTGTAGAGATCGAAAAAGATCTTGCCGGCGTTGATGGCATCGATGTCGTTGTCGCCGATGCGGACGGGTCGATCGGCATCGCCGGTGAGCTGGCGGTCGGCATAGGCCTTGACCTGTTGCCAGTAGCCGTCCTGGTCGGGATAGAGACGGTAGGTGGCCAGTACGCTTTTGGCCACCAACCCGGGCACATAGCTGAAGTCGGCCGTGGCCAGGGTGGAGTGGTTGCGGTTGTTGGTGAAGTCCTGCAGGCTCAGCGATTCGACCATCTGACGCGAATAGGGCAACTGGGCTGTGGCAGCCGTCGCAAGCAGGGCACTCATGGCAAGAAGCAGACAACGTTTCATAGGGCTGTAAATGTTAGATTGTCGGATTGATGCCGTAAAAGTAGCGAAAAAAGAGTAACTTTGCGTCGTATTTAAAACAATTAATCATGAAAGCTTATGTTTTTCCCGGACAGGGAGCCCAGTTTACGGGAATGGGCAAAGATCTTTACGACAGCTCAGCCGAAGCCAAGGCGCTTTTTGAAAAAGCCAACCAGATACTGGGATTCAGTATTACCGACCTGATGTTTGCCGGCACCGCCGAAGACCTTCGACAGACGAAGGTGACCCAGCCGGCTGTCTTCCTCCATTCAGTAATTTCGGCCAAGACCTTGGGCAAGGAGTTTATGCCCGATATGACTGCCGGTCATTCGCTGGGTGAATTCTCCGCGCTGACCGCAGCCGGCGCCCTCACTTTCGAGGATGGCCTCACCTTGGTCTCCAAGCGCGCCATGGCCATGCAGAAGGCCTGCGAGTTGAATCCTTCGACCATGGCTGCCGTGTTGGGGCTCAAGGACGAAGTGGTGGAAGAAATTTGTGCTTCCATCAGCGATGAAATCGTGGTGGCTGCCAATTATAACTGCCCCGGGCAGATAGTCATTTCCGGAACGAAGGCCGGTATCGAGGCCGCCGGAGAAAAGATGAAGGCTGCCGGTGCCAAGCGGGTGCTGCCTCTGAGCGTGGGCGGTGCTTTCCATTCTCCGCTCATGGAACCGGCCCGTGTCGAACTGGCTGCCGCAATCGAGGCCACCGTCATTTCCAAGCCGGTTTGTCCTGTCTTCCAGAATGTCGATGCCCAGCCCTATACCGATCCGGCCAAAATCAAGGCCAATCTGGTGGCCCAGCTCACCTCGCCCGTCCGTTGGACGCAGACCGTCAAGAATATGATGGCCGCCGGCGCCGAGGAGTTTGTCGAACTGGGTCCCGGCACCGTGTTGACCGGCCTGATTGCCAAGATCAAGGCCAGTTGCTAAGGGACGGATGTCCAAGATAGTCATATATCAGGTATTTCCCCGGTATTTCGGCAATTGTGAGGGTCGCAACCTCCCTGGCGGAACGATAGAGGAGAACGGGGTGGGAAAGTTTAAGGACTTTTCCACCCGTGCCTTGTCGGCCATCCGTCAGATGGGCGTGACACACATCTGGCACACGGGGGTGCTGGAGCATGCCACCCAGACCGACTATACGGCTTTCGGCATCGCTGCCGACCATCCGGCCGTGGTCAAGGGTCGGGCCGGCTCTCCCTATGCTGTCAAGGACTATTACGACGTCGATCCCGATCTGGCCGTCTCAGTGCCCGACCGGCTCAAGGAGTTCAAGTTGCTGGTTGGCCGTACGCATCGGGCCGGCATGAAGGTGATCATTGACTTCGTGCCCAACCATCTGGCCCGCCGCTACCATTCCGATGTGGCCCGGGTGCCCGATTTCGGCCAGGACGACGATGTCAACGTCGCGTTTTCTCCCCGTAACAATTTCTATTATCTTCCCGGCGAGGCCTTCCGCCCCCAGTTCGACCGGCAAGGGACGGCTGCGGCCCCCTACGAGGAGTATCCGGCCAAAGTCACCGGCAACGACTGCTTTACGGCCAGTCCTTCGGTGAGCGACTGGTATGAGACAGTCAAACTCAACTACGGGCTGGACTATCAGGGCGGTCGTACCGAGCATTTCAGCCCGGTGCCTGACACCTGGGAGAAAATGTTGCACATATTGGACTACTGGGCCGGTTTCGGGGTGGACGGCTTCCGTTGCGACATGGCCGAGATGGTGCCCCCGGCTTTCTGGCGCTGGGTCATTGCCAAAGTCCGCCAAAAGCACAAATCGCTCCTTTTCATCGGGGAAGTTTACAATCCGGGCTTGTACCGCACTTACATGGAGGCTGGTTTCGACTATCTCTACGACAAGGTGGGGCTTTACGATACGCTCAAATCCGTGACCCGCGGCTATGCCCCGGCCTTTGCCATCACCAGTTGCTGGCAGCGTCTGGGCGATCTGCAGGACCGGATGCTGAATTTTCTGGAAAACCATGATGAGCAGCGCATAGCCTCTCCCTTTTTTGCCGGCGACCCTTGGAAAGCCATTCCTGCCTTGATAGTCTCGGTCTGCCTGCGAAACAATCCTTTCATGCTTTATGCCGGCCAGGAACTTGGAGAGACGGGTATGTATGCCGAAGGCTTCAGCGGGGAGGACGGACGAAGCACAATATTCGACTATTGGCGGCTTGACTCGCTGGCCGGGTGGAACAATCATGGCAAGTTTGATGGGGCCGGTCTTTCGTCACAGGCCCGGGAATTGCAGGCCTTCTACCGCAAACTCTTGCAGCTTTGTCAGTCCGAGCCGGCGCTCTCACAGGGGCTGTTTTTCGACTTGATGTATGTCAACGGTAACCAGCCTTATTTCGATTTGGCCCGGCAGTATGCCTTTCTGCGACGTTCGGAGCATGCGCTGCTGCTGATTGTGGTGAATTTCGACGAGCAGCCCCGGTTGCTGCATGTCAACATCCCGGCACATGCTTTCGAGTATCTCCGACTGGAGGAGTCTCCCTCTCGAACAGCCCGGGAACTGCTCACAGATGAGACTCGTACGCTACCGCTGGAACCCGACGGCTTTGTC
Organism: Bacteroidales bacterium; assembly: GCA_017464285.1. Lineage (GTDB taxonomy): Bacteria > Bacteroidota > Bacteroidia > Bacteroidales > UBA1402 > UBA1757. The sequence continues at coordinate 94,095 of JAFUDT010000009.1, forward strand.
TCGCTGCATGTGGCCGGAAACAGGGGCTGCATCTGGAAATTTGAGCTGGAAAAATAATCAGGATATATACTCTTGCATACAGAAAAAAAATCCTACCTTTGTGTGCAAAACAAAAAAGAAATCCTGATATGTTAGAAGGTCCTATCAAAGTCTTTTCGGGCACTAATTCCCAGTACCTTGCCGAAAAGATTTGCGCGGCATTGGAGTGTCCCTTGGGAAAAATGAATATCCAGCATTTTGCCGACGGTGAGTTCTCTGTTTCTTATGAGGAATCGATACGAGGAAAATATGTTTTTTTGGTACAGTCCACTTTCCCGAATTCCGACAATCTGATGGAACTTCTGCTGATGATTGACGCCGCCAAGCGTGCGTCGGCCGGAAAGATTATCGCGGTCATCCCTTATTTCGGTTGGGCACGTCAGGACCGCAAGGACAAACCCCGTGTTTCCATCGGAGCCAAACTCATTGCCGACCTGCTGTCGGTGGCAGGAATTGACCGTTTGATAACGATGGATCTCCATGCTGATCAGATTCAGGGTTTCTTTGATGTCCCCGTTGATCACCTGTATGCGTCTACTATTTTTCTGCCGTATATCAAATCTTTGAAAATTAAAGATTTGTGTATAGCTACTCCGGATGTCGGAGGCTCGAAACGAGCCAACTCCTATGCTAAATATCTGGGAGTGCCCCTGGTTCTTTGTTATAAGTCGCGCAATAAGCCCAATGAGGTCGGAGAGATGCGTCTTATCGGTGAAGTGGAGGGTAAAAATGTACTGTTGGTCGATGACATGGTCGATACGGCCGGCACATTGACCAAGGCCGCCAATCTGATGCTCGAAAACGGCGCTAATTCGGTCAGAGGCATCGCTTCTCACTGTGTCATGTCGGGTGATGCCTGCCGGCGGGTAGAAGAATCTGCGCTGACTGAGATGATTTTCACCGACAGTATCCCTTTCAACAAGGACTGTTCCAAAGTGAAGATTCTCAGTATTGCTGAAATGTTTGCCGATACTATCCAGCGAGTTTACGACAATCGCTCCATTTCATCGCAGTATTTGCTATAGCTTTCAGACCGTTGTCAGAACGGTCTGCCCGATAAATAAAATAAAAAACGTGCTGTCAGCTTTTGCGGGCAGCACGTTTTCTCTTTGAGCGGACCCTGAGGGATTAAAGCTGTTTTTTCAGAAGTTCGGTCATGGAGACTTCTTTGGCGATGATATCCTTCAGTCGGTCGATGGGGATACGTTCCTGCTGCATGGTGTCGCGGTTGCGTAGAGTGACACGGCCGTCGTTGAGCGTATCGTGGTCAACGGTAGCACAGAAGGGAGTACCGATGGCATCCTGGCGGCGATAGCGTTTGCCGATGGAGTCTTTTTCATCATACTGACATTTGAAGTGGAACTTCAGGTCATCCATGATCTCTCGTGCTTTTTCGGGCAGACCGTCTTTCTTGACCAGTGGCATGACGGCCAGCTTGACGGGGGCCAAAGTTGCCGGCAGATGCAAGACAACGCGTGTTTCTCCGTTGGACAGAGTCTCTTCTTCGTAGCAGCCGGCCAAGATACTGAGGAAGGTCCTGTCCACGCCGATAGAGGTTTCGATGACGTATGGAGTGTAAGACTCGTTGGTCTCCGGGTCAAAATACTTGATACTCTTGCCCGAGTATTTCTCGTGATTGCTCAGGTCGAAATTGGTGCGGGAATGAATACCTTCCACTTCTTTGAAACCGAACGGCATCAGGAATTCGATGTCAGTGGCTGCGTTGGCATAATGGGCCAGTTTTTCGTGGTCGTGGAAGCGGTATTTGTGGTCGCCCAGTCCCAAGGCCTTATGCCATTTCAGACGGGTCTGTTTCCATTTTTCAAACCATTCAAGTTCAGTGCCCGGCTTGACGAAGAACTGCATTTCCATCTGCTCGAATTCGCGCATACGGAAAATGAATTGGCGGGCCACAATTTCGTTGCGGAAGGCTTTGCCAATCTGAGCTATCCCGAAGGGAATCTTCATGCGTCCGGTCTTTTGTACGTTCAGATAGTTGACGAAAATTCCCTGGGCTGTTTCGGGGCGGAGGTATATTTTCATGGCACCATCGGCAGTGGACCCCATTTCTGTGGAGAACATCAGGTTGAACTGACGGACGTCTGTCCAGTTGCGAGTGCCGCTGATAGGGCAGACAATGCCTTCATCCAGAATGATTTGTTTGAGGGCATCAAGATCCATGGCATTCATGGCATCGCTGTAACGCTGATGTAGCTGGTTCCATTTCTTCTGATGCTCCAATACGCGCTGGTTGGTGGCGCGGAACTTGGCCTCATCGAATGATTCGCCAAAGCGTTTGGCAGCCTTTTCGACCTCTTTATCGATTTTGTCCTCTATCTTGGCCAGCTGTTCTTCAATAAGGACATCGGCGCGATAGCGTTTTTTTGAATCGCGGTTATCGATGAGCGGGTCATTGAAGGCGTCCACATGTCCGGAGGCTTTCCAGATAGTCGGATGCATGAAGATAGCCGAGTCGATACCTACAATGTTCTCGTGCATCAGCGTCATGGAGTCCCACCAGTATTTCTTCAGGTTGTTTTTCAGCTCGACCCCCATCTGTCCATAGTCATAGACAGCTGCCAAACCGTCATATATTTCACTCGAAGGGAAAACAAATCCGTACTCTTTGCAGTGAGAGACTAATTTCTTGAAAACATCTTCTTGTTGTGCCATATTCCGCTTTTTTTGAGACCGCAAAATTAGCACATTTATTTATTTATCGTATCTTTACGGCTCGAAAAATCATCTTAAACCGATTCTCCGATGATGGACCAAGATAAAAACAGGAGTGAAGACGAGCAGGAAGTAAACGGAGTGACTCCGGAAAGTGAAGAGGAAGAATACAGCCAGGGTGAGGCAGACCTGACAGCTGGCGGGTCCGGCTTCGGCTCTTTGGATCTGACCTCAACTTACCATCTGACAGGAATGTACCGCAACTGGTTCATCGATTATGCCTCTTCTGTTATTCTGGACCGCTCCGTCCCGCATATCACCGACGGTCTCAAACCGGTACAGCGACGTATTCTCTACTCGATGAAGAGACTGGATGACGGCCGTTACAACAAAGTGGCCAATATTGTGGGCCATACCATGCAGTTTCATCCTCACGGCGATGCTTCCATTGGAGATGCGTTGGTGCAGTTGGGACAGAAGGAGCTGCTGATCGACTGTCAGGGGAACTGGGGAAATATCCTAACGGGCGACAGTGCGGCTGCTCCCAGATACATTGAGGCCCGTTTGTCAAAATTTGCCCTTGAGACTCTGTTCAACAACAAGATTACGGAGTGGCAGGCCTCCTATGACGGACGAAATCAGGAACCCGTGGCCTTGCCTGTAAAGTTTCCCCTCCTTCTGGCTCAGGGAGTGAAGGGTATAGCCGTAACGCTGTCTTCAGAGATATTGCCACATAATTTCAATGAAATTCTGGAGGCTGCAGTCGCTTATCTCAAGAACGAACCCTTCCAGCTCTATCCTGATTTCCAGACAGGCGGGTATCTCGACGTGAGCCGCTACAATGACGGTAAGCGCGGCGGGGTGGTGAAAATTCGTGCCAAAATCAATAAACTCGACAACAAAACACTGGCAATTACTGAAATTCCATACAGCAAAACCACAGGCAGCATTATCGACTCGATCCTGAAGGCGAATGAGAAGAACAAGATCAAGATTCGCCGGGTCGACGACAATACGGCTGCCAATGCTGAAATTCTGGTACATCTGGCACCGGGTGTCTCTTCGGACAAGACGATCGATGCGTTGTACGCGTTCACGGAGTGTGAAGTGAGTATTTCTCCCAACTGTTGTGTCATCAAGGACAACAAGCCCTGTTTCATGAGTATCAGCGAAGTGCTGCAGTATTCGGTAGAGAATACCAAAGAACTTTTCCGACGCGAGCTGAATATCCAGAAAGGAGAGTTACAGGAGAGCCTGATGTTTGCTTCCTTGGAGAAAATCTTCATTGAAGAACGCATTTACAAGGATAAACAGTTTGAGGACAGCCGCAATATGGACCAGGCGGTGGCACATGTGGACAAGCGGCTGGAACCATTCAAGAAGGATTTCATCCGCGAAGTGACACGCGATGATATTCTCAAGCTCATGGAAATCAAAATGGCCCGTATCCTCAAATTCAACTCCGACAAGGCCAATGAAAGTATTGCCGCTATGAAGGCACAGATAGCCAAGATAGACCATCATCTGGCTCATCTTATACAATATACGATCGACTGGTACGAGTCTCTGAAGAAGAAATACGGGGAAGCCTATCCACGTCGCACCGAAATCAGGGTCTTCGATACCATCGAGGCGGCTAAGGTGGCCGAGGCGACCGAGAAATTGTACATCAACCGTGAGGAGGGATTTATCGGCACCTCCCTCAAAAAGGATGAATATGTCTGCCCTTGTTCCAACATGGACGACATCATCCTTTTTTACAAAAACGGCAAGTACAAGGTAATCAAGGTCAGCGAAAAGATTTTCGTCGGCAGGGATGTGCTGTACCTGAATGTCTTTAAAAAGAATGACAAGCGAACCATCTATCATGCGGTCTACCGGGACGGAAAAAACGGCTTTGCCTATATCAAACGTTTTGCCGTGACGGGAGTTACCCGCGACAAGGAATACGATCTGACCCAGGGCAAACCTCTTTCCAGGATCCTTTATTTCACGGCCAATCCCAATGCTGAGGGCGAAGTTATCAAAGTGCTGCTCAAACCCTCTCCGCGTTTGAAGAAGGTGCAGTTTGACAAGGATTTCGGCACACTTGCCATCAAGGGACGTCAGTCGATGGGAAATCTGCTGACCAAAAATGAAGTTCATCGTATCACCTTCAAGCAAAAGGGAGCTTCCACGCTGGGTGGTCGTGATGTCTGGTTCGACCGTGATGTATTGAGACTCAATTATGATCATCGCGGTGACTATCTGGGCGAGTTTCGGGGTAATGACCGGATTCTGGTCATTTCCGATACAGGAGAATTTTATACCACAGACATCGATTTAAGCAATCATTTCGAGCAGAATATCCGGGTCATCGAGAAGTTTGACGAACACAAGGTATGGACGGCTGTCCTGTTCGATGCCGATCAGCAGAATTATCTTTATATCAAGCGGTTCTCTCTGGAAGTACTATCGCGTAAACAGAGTTTCATAGAGAATCCCGAATCGCGGCTGGTCTGCCTGACCGACACCTTCTATCCCCGTCTGGAAATTGAGTTCGGCGGCAGTGATGCCTACCGTGAGAAACTGGAAATAGACGCGGAAAGTTTTATCGGCCTGAAGAGTTTCAAGGCACGCGGCAAGCGAGTGACCACCTGGCAGGTGGCCTCCGTCACCGAACTGGAACCCCTGCGTTTCCCGGAAGGGTCGGAATCAGAATCGGACGAGGAAGATACCATTTCTTCCGAAGAAGAACAGCGCGACAAATCCGACGTAGAGATAATCGATGAAATCACCGGTCAGGGCAGTCTCTTCAGCGAAGAGGAACAGGAATGACGGGCAGAGGAGTTTGTAATCATCTCGATTTGTGCTATCTTTGCAGCGACATGGGGTTACCTCCTGTCTTTTGCGGTTGTGGTGGAATTGGCAGACACGTCAGATTTAGGATCTGATACCGAAAGGTGTGGGGGTTCGAGTCCCTTCAGCCGTACAATATTTATTCCTTATCCGGCGGAATATTTTACTGTATTTCCGGAATAACGTACTTTTGTCGTGACCACTTAGAGGGGATAGGAGAAGATGATCACACATTTTTTATCTGGGTTTGAAACGACTGTCCGGCGGTATGGAAACATGCCGGCAGTGAGCGACTACGACGGTACGCTCAGTCTGACCTTCAGGGAACTGACAGCAGAAATGCTAAGGTTGGGAGTCCTTTACGAGGCCCTGGGGCTGGGCAAGGGTGACAAGATTGCCGTCTGCGGTAGCAACTGTGTCAACTGGGCACTGAGTTTTCTGTCGGTAGTGGCTTACCAAGGGGTGGTGGTCTCGATATTGCCGGATTTCCATCCTGAAAGTGTCCGGGCTTTGATCCGGCATTCTGATGCAAAGTTGCTGATTGTCAGTCCCAAGGTGTGGGAAGGAATGAAATCTTCTATACCGGAAGGCGTGAAGGCGGTCCTGTCTATGAAAGATTTCAGTTTGCTGGCGGCTGCCGAGGCTGCTGTGCAAGAATCATACGATGGTTGGGACAGCCTCTATGAAAAGCGTTGCCAAGGAGATTTCAGACCCCTTGAAGTCAGTTATTCCACGGACAATTTAGACGAACTTTGCCTGATTAATTACACGGCAGGTACCACCAGTGATCCCAAGGGGGTGATGCTGACATGCGGCAATATCAGTTCGAATATTCAGTTCGGGAGAGACCGGATTCCCTTGCCTGGAGGCTGTACTGTCTTGTCGCTTCTTCCGCTCGCCCATATGTTCGGACTAAGCTTTGAGTTTCTCTACCCGTTGGTAAGCGGAGCACATGTCCATTTTATCAGCCGCACTCCTTCAGTTCCCCGCTTGCTGAAGATTTTTGCCGATGTCAAACCCTATATGGTCACCTCTGTTCCGCTGATTGTCGAAAAGATATATAAATACACAGTTGCAGGGAAGATCAACCGTTTGGGGACCAGAATCTCCCGATGGATTCCTGGTTTGGGATCTTTTGTCCGGAAGAAATACCGCCGTCAGCTATTGCAGGCATTCGGAGGGCGTCTTGAATACCTGATAGTCGGAGGTGCCGCCCTGCCCGAAAAAACCGAGGGTGGACTTCATTTTCTCCGCTTCCCTTATACAGTGGGATATGGAATGACGGAATGCGGTCCGCTGATTACCTACCAGGACTGGCATAGCTTCAGAATGTACTCTTGCGGCCGTGTCGTCGACCGTATGGAAATCAAGACTGAATCTCCTTCTCCCCGGCGCGTGCCCGGAGAAATCCTGGTGCGTGGAGACAATGTGATGAAGGGCTATTACAAGAATCCCTCCGCCACAAAGGTAGTGATGACCCCGGATGGCTGGATGCGTACCGGTGACATGGGGATTGTCGACAAAAAGGGGAACCTCTTCATTGTGGGCTGTTGCAAGAATATGATACTGGGCCCTTCGGGTCAGAACATCTACCCTGAGGAAATCGAAGAAAAACTCAATGCATTGCCTATGGTCATCGAATCCATAGTATTGCAGCGCCAGGGCAGACTCATAGCCTTGGTCTATCCAGACTATGAAAACAGCGAAGTCCCCTTGGATGAACTCATGGAACAGCATCGTGAAAAACTGAACAAAGCTCTGCCTTACTACAGCCAGATTCAGAAAATTGAGCTGGTATCGGGGGAATTCGAAAAAACCCCGAAGCACAATATCCGTCGCTATTTATACCGATGACAGTCAATTAGGCTGGGATAACGGAAAAAAGAATTATCTTTGTAACTGGGTAAACCTGAGGAAATGAAGGCTGACAAGAGATCAAACCGACCTGCACAGGTATTATATCTGCCACACTATATGAACGAGAAGAGGAATGTCGTTCGTCTGGTGCTGTATACGGCAGCTTTTGCCCTGCTTTTTCTCAATATTTACCAGCCCTTCAACTCAGGAGCCTGGGCGAGCAGCTATTCCTCTGGCGGCCGTTATGTCTATGTGCTTTTTTCCAGCCTGGTCATTCTGGTCGGGATGAGTGTGATAGCCATCAGCCGCGTAATCATGTATTATTACAGCCGTCGCCACGAAATCAGCCTTATAGTCTTTGCGGGAGTGGTAATGACCGAAATTGCCCTGATGGCATTGGTCTATGCGCTGTTTCAGGTGTTCGTTCTGGAAGACAATAGCCCGGCCTTGGCTTGGGAACGTCTGCCGGGTGTCTGGGGAGAGGACGTCAAGAAGACGTCCTTGGTATTGTTATTACCCTATTCTATCCTTTGGCTGGTCTTTGCCCTCCAGGACAAGGCCAGAACCATCGAGCAGATGAGATCGCAGGAAGGATATCCGTCTATGGCGTGGCCGGCAAACGAAATGGTAAGTTTCTACGATGAAAAGGGAGATTTACGTTTGTCTGTCGAAAAAAACAGTCTCTATTACATAGAATCGGCCGACAACTACGTCAAGATTCATTATCTGAATAAAGGCAAGATGCAGCATTTTATGTTGCGCAACTCGTTGAAAAACATTGACGAGCTTTTTGGAGACCGCCTTCTGCTCCGCTGTCATCGCTCCTACATGGTCAATTTTGACAAAGTCAAAGTGCTTCGCAAGGCTGATGAAGGACTGTGTATGGACTTCGACAGTGACCAGGTCCCCAACATCCCCATTTCCAAGACTTACAGTGCACGGGTACTGGAGAAGTTCTCCAAGGGGCCTTTGTCATAATCCTTTACGGCTGCCCTGCTCCTGATTCAGTATCTTTTGTCCCTTTTTCGAGAATGCCTATGCCTTTCCGTCCGTCAGTCTTGACAGTGAGGGGAGAATCGAAGCGGTAGTGCCTCAGAAACTGATCCTCATACAGGGGAGTCTGACTGTCCAAAAATGCCAGGTCCAGGAAATTCAAGTCGTCTTGATGATAGGGAATGGTGTAATAGTGAACACCGAAGGACGTCAGATTTTGGAAGAAATGGGTCCCCTGGCTTGGATCAATCTGATATTTGCTTAGACCGGTCTCGACAATTAACCGGGCCGAGGCTATGTTGGGCCAGCGGACGGGAATGCCCAGCCAAGGGTCGCTCGAACCCCAGCGGCCAGGTCCGATCAGGACATAATTGCGTCCTTCCTCGGTCAGTTGCCGGTTGATTTTGTCAACAGCGTAGGCTGTGAGTTGATTGTTGGAGGCACTGAATTGTTCGGGCTTGACATATACGATATCATTCAGTTCAGTGGCCACCCCTTGCCCCAGTGCATAGTTCGTACGGATAATCAGCTGCTCTTTGGAAATGATGTTCAGATCTTCGTTGAGCGTTTCCTTGCTGTCGACAATGGGTCTGATCTGGAGCAGATAGAATGCATGTTTTTTCTCGATGTCTTTACTGTTGAGATTGACGGCGAACTCTATTTCAACGGGGCGTCCCATCTCCTCTTCTCCTAATTTGAGAATTTTGTCCAGGATGTCGGCCAGTGGGAAGGCGTTATTTTCAAGAATATGGGCAAATGAAATTATCTTCCGACCTCCTTCCCAGAGGCCGTCCCGTATAATTTGATCGACAGGATCAAAAGTGGAGGCCAGATAATCCAGTGTTCCGTCTTTTTCAGCGTCACGAACGGGAATCTTCAGTAGATTAAAGCCATCGTCAACCGATATTTCAGCCTTTTTGTTGTCCAGGTCCAGCGCCAGGAATGATGTCTGGGTCTCGCGCAGAGCATATTCCATCGAGCTCATCTGCAGGATATGCCGGGGGTGTTTTGGCGAGAAGCGCAGAGTCACTCCTCCGTCAACGATGTATTTGCCAAGCCCGAGGGCGACGTTGGCGATGCCGTCGGATGTCTCTTCCTGGCCGATGGGATAGTAGTTGAGGGAACGTGCCACCCCCGAGAAAGTCGGATAAAAACGTGATCCGTAGGCTGTGCCGCAGACTTCTTCGATAACAACAGCCATCTTTTCCTGATCAATGACGTTGGAGGTGGCTGTCATATAGGCTTTGCTCTGAGCGAAGAACACCGAGGCATAGACTTCTTTGATGGCGGTCCGCAGCAGGTTGAGCATTTGTTCCTGGTCTTCGACGTAAGGAATCATATAAGTGGAATAAATTCCGGCAAAAGGCTGATAGTGAGCGTCTTCCAGTAGGCTTGAGGAGCGCACGGCAATGGGTTTCTTCACCACATTGACAAAAGCGGTCAGATTCTCAAACAAGCGTTCTGGCAATAGGGCTTGGGTGAAGGCCTTCAGAATCTCTTCATCGGGCAGGTCCTGCAGGGCAGTCTCGTAGAGGTTGTTCTCCTCCATAAACTCATCAAAGACATCAGTACACAAGACCAGTGTCTTGGGAATCAGTATCTGGGTGTCCTCCAAATCGTTCAGTTCCGGGTGTCGTTTGATCATCACGTTCATGTAGGCCAGTCCGCGGGCCTTGCCTCCCAACGAGCCGTCACCGATGCGTGCGAAATTGGAATACTTGTCGAAACGTCCTTTCTGAAATTCCGCTATGACACCCTGATTCTTGACCTTACGATAGCTGACGATGGCATCGAAAAGCATCTGCCTGACAGGCAATGTGTCTTCATAGTCCTGAATGGGGATTTTTTTGATGAAGCGTCCAATGGGGAACATGGCACGTGAAAACAGCCAGCGGGAGGCATGGTTACGCTCGAAATGATAGCGCAATGAATCATCCGGAATATCGAAAATAGCCTTTTGTAATTCCTGCAGATTGTGGATGCGGGCCACTTCTTGTCCGGTGTGGGGATCCTTGAATACAAAGTCGCCGAAACCAAACAGCTCGTTCATGTGTTGACGCAGTTCCTGGGGAAAGGTCTTGGATCCTTTCTGGATGAAGCGCATTTCCAGCCCTTCGGCATGAATGCGGTTGTCGGCCTCGGAAGAATCGATAATGATGGGCAGCACCGGATCGAAGCTGCGCAGATATTCGCAAAGTCTGAAGCCGGCAGTGGCGTCCTTGGACCCTTCCCGCTTGAAGCTGACATCGGAAATGACCCCCAGCATGTTGTCCTTGTATGTCTGGTAGTAGGAAACCGCTTCTTCATAGCTGCGGGCCAGCAGAATTTTGGGTCGGCCTCTCATCCGAAGAGTACGTTGATGGGCGTTCAGTGCCTCAGTGGCAAAATTCCTGGACTGTTCAAGAACGAATTTATACAGATCGGGCAGGATGGAAGAATAGAAGCGGATGGAGTCTTCGACCAGCATGATGACTTGTACACCCACCGACTTGACGTCCTCGCTTACGTTCATCTTGTCTTCCATGAGTTTGATGATAGCCAGCAGCAGGTCGGTGTTGCCCAGCCAGCTGAAGACGTAGTCGATGGCAGAGGTGTCAGCCTTGAGCAGGTATTGCGACACTTCCCGCGAGAAGGGGGTGAGCAGCACAATGGGGATGCGGGGATATTCATGTTTGATGCGCTTGGCAATTTCAAAGGACTCCATGCTCTTGTCTCCGGGCATGTAAATAATCAGTTCGAAATTGTTCTTTTCAAGCTGCTGGAGAGCGGCCTCTTCGTTGGGTACTTGGGTAAAACGAGGAGGATAACGCAGGTTAAGCGAGACATACTCGTTGAAAATCTGTTCGTCCACCCGACCGTCTTCTTCCAAAACAAAGGAGTCGTATTTGCTGACGATCAGAAGAATGTTGTAAATTCGCTTGACCATCAGGTTGGCGAAAGACGTGTCTTGAAAATCGAGTTGTTTGAGTTCGGCGGGCTGCTCCATGGGTCTTTATTTTTGGTGCAAAAATACGACAAGTCGTATCGCTTAGCAAAAGTTTTGTCGTACTTTTGGCAGTGGACACGCGGATTATGGGACACTACAGCAAGGAACGGGCATTAGTCGAGGCTCATCTGACGGAGGATGTTGTGGCATTGGCCTTGAAGGCGAATCGTTTCCCCGGGGTGGACTTCCCCTGGGTGTTGCGTCAAATATCAGGTTATCAGGCAATTAGGCGCAAATTGCCGTCATGGTATGCTCAAAAAGGGCTGGAGTTTCCCTCTTCTCTCCCTTTGGAGCAGTGTTCTTCAGAACTGACTGCGCACCACAAGTCTCGTTTGGTTTCGGAGTACCTTCCCGCAGCTGCCCTCTCTCAGGGGAACCTGCACGGTGCCGACCTGACAGGTGGACTTGGAGTGGACGCCTGGTCAATATCGCCTCTGTTCTCCGATTATGACTACGTAGAGCGGCAGGAAGAACTATGTCGTCTGGCCGAGGCCAATCTCACCCTGTTGGGACGTAAGAATATCCGGATTATCCATCAGTCTGCAGCAGACTATCTGCAAAAAGCCGGAGCTTTGGATTTTGTTTTTCTGGATCCGTCGCGCCGTGATGAAAAAGGAAGAAAAGTATCCTTTTTGTCCGACTGTGAGCCTGACGTGCTGCAACTGTTACCTCTTTTGAGAGAAAAGTCCTGTCTTGTCTTGCTCAAGCTGGCACCTATGCTGGATATAACCCGAACACTCAGGCAATTGCCGGAAACGGTCGAGGTGCAGGTGGTGGCTGTTGACAATGAGTGTCGCGAATTGCTGTTTCTGCTTGACTGCCGGGCAGCTGACCGCTTGCGGCCCATTTGCCGGAATATCAACTGCAGGACTCATAAGCCAGTACAGCAGTTTGATTTTTTCTTCGATGAAATGGGGTTGTTTAGTCCTGAGATGACACCTCGTCCGAAGGTCTGGCTCTATGAACCCAATGTCGCCTTGATGAAGTCGGGAGGTCATCTGCTTGTCGCCAGGCAGTACGGGTTGGCCAAACTCCATCCCAATAGTCATCTTTATACTTCGGACAACCTGCAGACAGACTTCCCCGGACGAATCTTCAGGCTGAGGGAGCTGCTCAATCCTGCCGGCAAGGAGACCCGCCACAGGCTGGCTGGCGGCAGCTACAGCGTCTGTGTCCGTAACTTTCCTGACAATGCCGATGAAATCAGAAAGAAATACAGACTCAAGGAGGACAGCGGTCAGTTCCTTTTTGCCACAACCCTTTTAGACGGCCGCCGTGTCCTGCTCAGCTGTGAGCGCTATTCCTGACGAGACTTTTCTTCAGGGCTACTCGCCGCCGAATTCCATCAGATAGGCTTTGATAAAACCATCCAGTTCACCGTCCATGACAGCCTGAACATTGGAAGTCTGGTAGTTGGTGCGATGATCTTTGACCCGTCGGTCGTCGAAGACATAGCTGCGTATCTGGGAACCCCATTCGATTTTCTTTTTCCCGGCTTCAATCTTGGCTTGTTCAGCCCGTCGTTTTTCCAACTCCATTTCATAGAGCTGGGATTTAAGCAGCCGCAGGGCATTCTCCTTATTCCCCAGCTGGGAACGGCTTTCGGTATTTTCGATGACGATGCCTGTAGGGAGGTGGTGCAGACGGACTCCGGTCTCTACTTTGTTGACATTCTGTCCGCCGGCACCGGAAGAGCGGAAGGTATCCCAGGTAATGTCCGATTCTTTAATTTCGATTTCGATGGTGTCGTCCACCAATGGTACGACAAAGACAGAACTGAACGAGGTCATGCGCTTGCCCTGGGCATTGAAAGGAGAAACACGGACCAGTCGGTGCACGCCGTTCTCGCTTTTCAGATAGCCGAAAGCATAATCGCCTTCGATGGTCATGGTGGCAGTCTTGATGCCGGCATCATCGCCGTCCTGCCAGTTGGTGATCTGTATTTTGTAGCCCTGCTTTTCACAGTAGTGCTGGTACATGCGGAAAAGCATTTCAGCCCAGTCCTGACTTTCGGTACCACCTGCACCGGCATTCACTTTGAGTACGGCACCCAGTTTGTCTTCTTCGTTGCGGAGCATGTTTTTCATCTCCAGAGCTTCGACCAGGGCGATGGTATTGGCATAGGTTTGGTCTATCTCTGCTTCCGACAGGGCTTCTTCTTTGTAAAAGTCGTAGGCCAGCTGCAGTTCTTCGCAGGCTGTTTCTACTCCCTTGTAGGCTTCAATCCAGTTTTTCAGCTCCTTGATCTTCCGCATCTGGCTTTCGGCAGCCTTCTGGTCGTCCCAGAATCCGGCCTCTTGAGTCTTGGCTTCTTCCTCGCTCAGCCGGGCAGTTTTGCCATCGATGTCAAAGATACCTCCTCAGCGCGTGCTCGCGCTCCTGAACTTCTTTAATCTGTTCGGTCGTAATCATAGTTCGTACATTTGGTTGATTTGGTCGATATAGTGTTCGTAAATAACTTTTCTTTTCGTTTTCAGAGTGTTGGTCAGTTCTCCCTTTTCCATGGAAAAATTCTCAGGCAGCAGCACAAAACGTCGGATCTGTTCAAATCCGGCCATGTCTTTCTGAATATGACGGATGCGGTCTTCGAAAAAATGACAGATGCGTGGATCAGCCAGGCAGGTGGCCATGTCATCAGCTGATAGATCATTGATACCCAGTTTGTCGAGCAGATTTGGGATTTCCTGGTAATCGGGAATGATCAGGGCGCTGACAAACTTGCGCTGATCGCCGATGACAACCGCCTGGTCGATATACCGGTCGTTGCTCAGGGCCGATTCAATATTCTGAGGAACGATGTATTTACCGTTGGATGTCTTGAAAAGGTCTTTGAGGCGGTCGGTCAGGAACAGATGCCCTTCTGTGTCAAAATAGCCTGCATCGCCCGTGTGGAAAAAGCCATCTTCGGTGAACGCTTCCTTGTTGGCTTGCGGCTGGTGGTAGTAGCCGCAGGTGATGGTTGGTCCTTTGAGCAGAATCTCACCGTTTTCATCGATGCGAGCCTGCAATCCTTCAATAAGTGTACCTACGGAGCCTGGCCGCCAAGAGAACCGGTCGAAGCAGGCCACCGTGGCGGTCGATTCAGTCAGTCCGTAACCATAGCAGATGGGGATGCCGATCGAACGCATGAAAAGGCAGACTTCATCGGATAATTTGGCTCCGGCTGTAGGGAAAAGGACTCCGTTCTCAATGCCGACGGTCTTTTTGATCTTGTTGAACACCGTCAGGCTGATAAGCTGATACTGAAGGAAAAGCAACAGAGGCGCGCGTTTGTTGTGGCGCTGGAAGTCGATGTTGTAGGCCCTTCCGATTTTCAGCGCGCGGCGCATGACCTTCTGCATGAAGGGACTGTACTGGCTTAGGGCATCCTGAATGCCGGCATAGACTTTTTCCCAGAAACGGGGGACGCTGCACATCATGCTGGGACGGACCTCTTTGATAGTCATCTGGATGTCGGCAGGCTTGAGGTTAATGTCAACCCGTATGTCATTTTCCAGACAATAGTAGGCCCAGGCTTTTTCCAGAATATGAGTCATAGGCAGAAAACTCATCGACGACTGGTTTTTGCCTGTGATACCTTCCAATTTCTTGTCCATGGCCTCGAAGATGGCCCGAAAGTTACTATGACGGAGCATTACACCCTTGGGATTGCCTGTCGTACCGGAAGTGTACAGAATATTGGCCAAATCTTCGTCTTTGCAGCTTTGCCGCAGGGTCTGGACCTCCTGATGCCGGCCCGACAACCGGCCGATATTCAGAAAGCGGTTGAAATAGACCGATTGCCGGTCGTTGCGATGCAGTCGTACTTCCGGGTCGAAGATGACAATCTGTTTCAGTCCACAGTCTCCCTGCAGGGCTTCGAAGGCGCGGTCGTATTGATATTGTTCGCCGACAAACATTATTTTGATGGCGGCATCTTTGATGATAAACTCTATTTGGGCGGTCGTCGAGGTGGCATATAAGGGAACAGCCACGGCCCGAAGTGCGTAACCGGCGGTTTCGCAATAAATGCATTCGGGTTTGTTCTGGGAGAAAATGCCGATGCGGTCCTCCGGAACTATCCCCTGCTCCAGCAGGGCGGCGGCCACCAGCGAACTGATGCGGTCCAATTTCTGCCAGTCAATGCTTTTCCATTGGGAGACTTTGTAGTCCCTGTATCGCAAGGCTGTCTGGTGAGCTGACTGGCCGGCTTTTTCCTGGGCCAGCCGTGCTAAATGGATATTACTCATTATGTGAAAACTGTCGTAAAGGCCTTATTCAGGCTTTGTCGGAGACAAAGATAGTATAAGCCGGGGGGATTCCAAAAAATAATTTGCGAGGGGACGCATCTTGTGTTATCTTTGTCCCAAATGACTGAGATGAAGACTTTAGACGAGACCTTAGCCTTGTTGCAGCAGTTGATTCGGATCCCTTCGCTGAGTAGGGAAGAGAAGGCCTGTGCTGACTTCCTGGAACAGTATCTCTGCGAGCGCGGGCAGCAGGTAAACCGCTGCGGCAACAATCTCTGGTGCCAGGCTCCGGGTTTCGATGCTTCACGACCTACTGTATTGCTGAATTCCCATATCGATACCGTGGTACCGGCCAGCAGCTGGACCAGGCAACCTTTTGAGCCCCTTGTCGAGGACGGTCGGCTCTACGGTCTGGGTAGTAACGATGCCGGTGCCTCGGTATGCTGCCTGTTACAGACTTTTCTCATCCTTTCCCAAAAGCCTCAGTATTATAACTTGATTCTTGGACTGTCGTGTGAGGAGGAGGTAACGGGGACAGGCGGTATCGAGACTTTGATGCAGGAACTCCCTCCCATCTCCCTTGCCATCGTCGGCGAACCGACAGGCATGCGGGCCGCCGTGGCCGAGAAAGGCCTGATGGTCCTCGACTGCGTGGCCCATGGACAAGCAGGTCATGCTGCCCACACAACCGGAGTTAATGCCATCTACAAAGCCATGAAAGACATAGAATGGTTCCGGACGGCCTCGTTGCCTCGAGTTTCGGAACTGCTCGGACCGGTCAAGATGACAGTGACTGTGATACAGGCCGGTTCCCGTCACAACATCATTCCCGATACCTGTTCCTTTACCGTTGATATCCGAGTGAATGAACAATATCGTAACGAAGAGCTTTGCGAATACATCAAAACCCAGGTGGACTGCGATGTGAAGGCCCGTTCCTACCGTTTGTCCTCTTCGGGCATTGATCTGGAGCATCCTGTAGTGAGCAGGTGCCGTGAACTGGGACTGGAACTGTACGGATCTCCGACCCTGTCCGATCAGGCCCGGATGTCTTGTCCTTCTTTGAAGATAGGACCCGGAGATTCCCTGCGTTCCCATACTGCCGATGAGTATGTCTGCCTGGACGAGATATCAGGCGGTCTGCGTCTCTATGAGGCCTTGTTGGACGGCCTGCGCCTTTGATCAGGAAGATTTTAGATAGTGTTATTTCTCATAGACTAATGTATAACAGCGAAAAAGGACTTTACATTGCTCACTGCGAGGCAGGAGCTTTGTCTATTACCGGGAAAATGGCCAACCGGCACGGACTGATTGCCGGGGCTACAGGAACAGGTAAAACCGTCACCCTGCAGGTGATGGCCGAATCTTTTTGCCAGGCCGGCGTGCCTTGTTTCATGGCCGACATGAAGGGTGATCTTTCCGGCATCTCTCAAGCGGGTAAAATGAGTGCTTTCATCGAAAAAAGGTTGCCGGAGTTTGGCTTGGACAATCCCGCTTTTCAGGGCTGTCCGGTTCGTTTTTACGATGTTTTCGGAGAACAGGGACATCCTATGAGAGCCACCATCTCCCAGATGGGGCCACAGTTGCTTTCCCGCCTGCTGGACTTGAACGACACCCAGGACGGTGTGTTGAACATAGTCTTTCGCATTGCCGATGAAATGGGGCTGCTGATCCTCGATTTGAAAGATTTGCGTTCTATGCTGGACTATGTGTCCAAACATGCCAAGGAATATACGACCAAATATGGCAACATCAGTCCTGCTACGGTAGGAGCCATCCAGCGTTCGTTGCTGCAGTTGGAGAATCAGGGGGCCGATATGTTTTTCGGCGAACCATCCTTTGATATTTTCGATCTGATGCAGACCGAAGACGGAAAAGGCGTAATGAGTGTGCTGGCTGCCGACAAGCTGATGTTGCAGCCGAAGCTCTATTCGACCTTCCTGCTGTGGTTGCTGAGCGAACTCTACAGCACGTTGCCTGAAGTGGGCGATCTGCCGCTGCCCAAATTGGTCTTTTTCTTCGATGAGGCCCACATGCTTTTTGACGGAACCTCCAAGGCTTTGCTCGAAAAAATCGAGCAGGTCATCCGCCTGATCCGCTCCAAGGGTGTCGGCATTTATTTCATCACCCAAAGTCCGACGGATATCCCTGAAAACATTCTCGGCCAACTGGGCAACCGTGTCCAGCATGCACTTCGCGCCTATACTCCCAAAGACCAGAAGGCCGTGAAAACGGCTGCTGATACCTTCCGGCCCAATCCTGCTTTCAAGACAGATGAAGCTATCATGAATCTGGAAACGGGGGAAGCCTTAGTCAGTTTCCTCGATGAAAAAGGAGCTCCCGGTATTGTCGAACGGGCCAGGATTCTGTTCCCGCTCTCGCAGATCGGAGCCGTCACCGAGGGACAGAGGCTCGACATTATCAAGCAAAGCCGCGTATATGGTAAATACGATACTCCCGTTGACCGTCAGAGTGCTTTCGAAGTCTTGTTGGCAGAGGCTGAACAACAGTCGGCTGCTGTTGAAGAACCTGTAGAAAGAGAAAAGAAGGGTAAATCTGAAAAGAAACGGGCCGGTATCGGCAGTAAGGTGGCCAAGGCAGTGATGACAGCTACCACATCGACTTTGGCGACGGTGCTTGGTACCTGGGTCAGCAACAAAGTACAGGGAAAGCAGACCAAATCGAAGACTTCAACAACGGGCAAAGTGGTGAAAAATGCCACCAGTGCGGCCACACGTACTTTGACCAGGGAATTGAGTCGTGACATTCTCGGAAATTTGATCAAATAACTCTCAACCCTTTATTTATTTATTATTTAATTGTACAATTATGGATTACAAAATTGTTGACATTGAAGGCGTTGGTAATTCCTATGCTGAGAAATTGACGGCTGCCGGTGTAAAAAAAGTCAGTGAACTGCTGGATCGTTGCGCTGCTCCCAAAGGACGTAAGGAACTGGCTGAAGCTACGGGTATCAGTGATAAGCTGATCCTGCGTTGGACCAATCATGCCGATCTGTTCCGTATCAAGGGGGTAGGCCCTCAGTTCGCCGAATTGCTTGAAGTTGCCGGTGTGGATACCGTCAAGGAATTCCGTCATCGCGTAGCTGAAAAACTGCAGCCGAAACTGGCAGAAGTAAACGAGGCCCGTCACATCTGTGGCCGTACTCCTTCTGTCAAAGAATTGGAGAAAATGATTGAACTGGCCAAAGGACTTGAGCCCAAGGTGACTTATTAATCAAATTTGACCTAAGTGAAGCTGGAGGCCGCAACCCCTTTGGGCTGCGGTCTCCGTTTTTTTCAGTTGCGTTTAATCCAAGCTTCCGGATCGAGCTTCTGCAGATCCTTCCAAATTTGAAACTGCATGATGGTCAGATCCTTTTGGTCTTTGTCCACAAAAATCTCTCCGATTTTCTGACTTGTTTTGACCTTTTGTCCGGCTTTGACGCTGACATTGGCAATGTTGGAGTATACCGACAGATAGTTTCCGTGACGGACAATGACTGAAAAATTACTGCCCGGCACGGAGAAAACTCTCGACACGGTACCGTTGAAGATAGCACGGGCAGAGGCCCCTGCAGTAGTCTGTATTTCGATGCAGTTGCTGTTGGTCTGGACATATTTCATGTCTCGGTGTTTCTGCTCTCCAAAGTGGACGACAATGGTGCCCGGTTCGCTCACGGGGAAGGGCAGCTGGCCTTTGTTTTTGCCGAAATCGGCGGCCAGCTTCTTTTCGTCAACATTCATCGCATAGGTAGACTTGGTCCCTTTCTCACCGGTGGGAGCAGTCGATTTTCGGTTGTCTTCGGTGATACTTTCTTCGATTTTCCGGTTCAAAGCCTCGGCCTGTTGCTTTTGTTTTTTCAATTCTGCCTGAAGACTCTTGCCCTTTTTCTGCAGATCTTTGACGATGGCATTTTGTTTGTTGCGCTCTTGGCGAAGCTGATCACGTTCTTTTTGCTGCTCGGCGACCAGCGCAGCCTGCTCTTTTCGGGTCTCTTCCAGTTGGTTCAGGACTTTGTCCAGCTCTTCCTGGCGTGTCTTGATTTCTTCGGCCTGTTTGCGTTCATAGCGGGCAAATTCATTCAAATAGCGTACCCGGCGCAGACTTTGTTGAAGATTGTCGGCCGAGAAGATAAACATCAGCTTGTCATTGTCTTTCATCCGGACATACAAGTGGCGGCTCATACTGGCATACTGCTCCTTTTTTTTCTCCAGTTCCTGTTTCAGCTGCCGGGACTCTTGATTGAGTTTGTCAATATTGCTTTTGGTGCGGTTGTATTCCCGGTTGAGAGTTGCCAGGTATTTCTCGCTTTCCTTGATTTGATCGTTTAGCAGATTGTAGCGGTAAAGCTGGTTTTTGACCGATTTTTCGTTGGCACTCAGTGCTTGGTCGGTTTTCTTGATCTGTTCGAGCAGTTCTTGCCGCTGTCGGCGGATTTCGGACATATCCTCTGCCTCCAGGGTGTATAGGCAAGTCAGAAGACAGAGCAGACCAAGTAGCAATCGTTTCATAACAGGGTTTTTAACAGTGAGGTGATATCAAAGGGCTGGTAATTGGACGGCAGCGATGTGTCAAAGCGAGGCTCCGTATCGAAAGAAGGGCGTTGAAAGTCACATCCCAAAGAGAATGATCTTCCCTCCAGAAGTACCGTTGCTCGAATATGGTAGGGAAAGCGACCGACGGGAGTTCCCTGGAAGCCGGAATAAACGACATGAACGGAGGCGTCGGTGCGTTGATTATAGATATCTGCCGCCACGTAATTGAGTTCGCGGTCAAAGTAATATTGTAACATGTTCTGGCGGAAGGGGACCGATAAGCGGTAAGTCTGGTCTTCGCCAGTACTCAGTTGATAATCCCGGGCACTTCTGAGTCCGGTTCCGGGCAGGAAGACCGAATTGCTCAGCGTATGGGTCAGTATGCCCAGCAGACTGGCAGTCTCGGGTATCGTGGTCTGGTTCAGATCCTGTATGGCATACTGTTTGTTGAGTCGGTCTATGACTACCAGCTGTTGGCCGGGGGTGACAAATACTCTGAAGGCTTCTATGCCCAGGAAGGGTTGAATGGAGAGCCAAAAACAGCTGTCTTTGGCCATTCGGAGCTGTCCGGCCACACTCTGGCCATTGATGTTGAGTGTCACCTTGGATTCCAGCGTCCTGAACGGACTGGTATGGATAATCTGCTCAAGGTGCCTGGCTTCCCGGGAGGTATTCAGGGATGTCTTCCGGCTTGATGAGCAGGAGGAAAACAGGGAGACTGCCAGCAGAGCGGCAAGACACAGCCACCCTGCTTTTCTCATGAAATGTTTGTTATTTGACATAGGTTCCTGTGTGGTTCTTTTGTATGAGTTTCTCTGATGGTTCCTCCGACAGGTGCAGCGCTTTTTGCCATTCCAGCCGGGCAGCGTCTTCTTGTCCGCAGAACCAGAGAATGTCTCCGTAGTGCTCGTTGATTTCTGCATTACCGTCCGTGTTGGAAATAAAGGCTCTTTCGATGTAGATGCGGGCCATATCGTATTTGCCCTGTTTGAAGAGAATCCATGCATAGGTGTCCAGATAGGTGCTGTTGTTGGGGTCGGCCCGCAGCGACTGACGAGACATGATTTCGGCCCGTTCCAGGTCTTCTTCCTTTTGACTTAGGTAGTAGGCGTAATTGTTGAGAGTCAATACATTAGATGGGTTTTCTTCCAGGGAACGCTTGTAATAGTCGAAGGCTTGTTGCTCCATTCCCTGCTGGTGGAAGATGTCGCCCATGTAGCCCAGTATCTGGGAAACCAGAGCCTTGTTGGCAGCATCTGTTTTCTGCAGGCAGGTCTGATAAGTGGTTATAGCCAGTTCATACTGCTGTTCTATGGCATAGGTCATGGCTTCATAATACCAGAAGGAAGCCTCCTCGGGGAAGTATTTCCGAGCCTCGTGGCAAATGGCCCGTATCTTCTGATAATCGTTGGTCTCGAAATATAGACTCAGGTAGTCCCGCCAAACTTCGAGCTGATTGGGATTCATATCCAATACATTGCGCAGTTCTTCCCGGGCCTTGCCCTTTTCCCCGTGCCGCAGTAGCCAGCGAACGTATTGCTCATGTATGGCATATTCCTCCGGATATTGCTCCAAAATACTGTCGAAGCTTTGCTGTATCAACGTGGAGTCGTCGCTCCGGTGGTTAAGCAGATAGGCCATGGTGTACATCTTGTGTTCGAACGAGACGGCAGGCCGGCTGACGATTGACATCATTTCCTGCATCATGGCCTGAGGCTGATGGGTCTGTTCATAATAGTCGGACAGAAAGATAAGGGCTTCACCGTTGTCTGGTTCCCTGGTCTTGACTTCCGTCAAGATTTTGTAGGCGGCATCGGATTGTTTGTTTTCCATATAGGCATGGGCCAGCAGGAGCCGGAAATGGCTGTTGTCTGCCTGGCTGCGACTGAGCCGTTCCATCTCTTTCAGCGCTTTTTTTGGCTGGTTCATGGACAGGTAGAGCCGGTATTTCTGTAAACTCAATTCTTCTTTCGGACCAGTGAAAGTTTCGAACTGCTCCAAGGCTTTCAATGCCGATTTGTAGTCTTTAAGCTGGATGTACATCTCGGAAATATGATAGTAGAGCTCGTATTTTTCCGGATGTTTTTTGGCGGTTTCCTTGAGCAGGGAGATGGCTTTGTAAATCCTTCTGTCTTCTCGACAGGCGGCAGCCAGTTGCAGTACATACCATTCGTTGTCCTTATCCAGTCCACAGGCTTTTTCGTAATATGACAGAGCCTGGGCTGTCTGCTGCATGCCCAGGTAGAAGTCGGCCAGTTCTGCGTAGGCGGCAGCCTGGGTAGAATCCAGGTTCAGACAGAATCTGAACAGTTCGAAGGCCTCGGCATACTGCCCCAGCGCTTTGGCTTGAACAGCTTCCTGGTAATAGCGACTGTAGGCTATAGCACTGGACTGGAGCGGCAACGGCTGAACGGCCGGTACAGAGGCCGGCTGCTGTGCCGACGGTTTCCGTGCGGCAAGGGTCAAAGGGCACAGAAGCAGGAGGACAAGCGGCAGGATATTTGGACGACGGAGCATGGGAGACTGTTTAGAGGCAAATCATTTTTTCCCGGTGTGGCCGAAGCCGCCGGCTCCGCGCTCTGTCTGGCCCAGTATTTCCACTTGCTCCCAGGTGGCCTGTTCGTGGCGGGCAATTACCATTTGACAAATCCTCTCTCCGTCTTCAATGATAAAATCTTCCTCTGAGAGGTTGATAAGGATGACTCCTATTTCGCCACGATAGTCGGCATCAATCGTGCCCGGAGTGTTCAGTACAGTGATGCCTTTCTTGATGGCCAGTCCGCTGCGGGGCCTGATCTGGGCCTCAAAACCGGCCGGCAATTCTATAAACAGGCCAGTAGGAATCAGCGTGCGTTGCATCGGCTTGAGTGTGACCGGATTATCCAGATTGGCCCGGAGGTCCATGCCTGCCGACAGTGTCGTGGCATACTGGGGCAGCTGGTGTTTTGACTTGTTGACGATTTTGACGGTAACCATAGCAAAGATGTTAGTATTTTATTTCAAAACGGTAGTAGCAGTCTGGCTGAGTCTCGATATCATACATCCGGACTTCTTGCAAATCATTACCCTTGAGTGGAGCCTTGGGGCTGACCATGGGACGTGTGATTTCCTGCAGGGCAAACAGAGGGTTGGGATTGTCGCCTTGGGCAGGCCGCATTTCAGCCCGGGTCTCGACCTCCCTGTTGTTGACTTTTTTCCAAGACCTGGTCAGCTGCAGTGGATCGTAGCCTCTGAGTCGGAGATTGCCTCCGACGGTTGATTTGATTACGGCAGAGGAAATTCTGCCTTCTTTCCATTCCAGCTGGACGATTTCAAAACCGCCGCGAGCGCGGAGCCCCTTAACCTGTCCGTTGGCCCAGACCTGCGGAATGGCCGGCAGCAAATGTACGGCTCCGTCATGGCTCTGGACCATCATTTCGGCAATGCCGGCTGTACAGCCGAAGTTCCCGTCAATCTGGAAGGGAGGATGTGCATCGAACAGGTTGGGATAAGTGCCGCCGCCCTGTCCTTTCTGTTCCTCGGGTGATACCAGTGTCAGCTGGTTCTGGATCAGTTTGTAGGCATGGTCACCATCTAGCATGCGGGCCCATAGACACACCTTCCAGCCCATAGACCAGCCCGTCGAAGGATCTCCCCGTTGTATCAGCGAGTTGCGGGCAGCCTCAAACAGCAGCGGCGTTTCGTAAGGGGTAATCTGACGGCCAGGATAGAGTCCCCAGAGATGAGACACATGCCGATGGTGGTCATTGGGGTTATCCCAGTCTTCGAACCATTCCTGCAGCTGGCCGTATTGACCTACCTGCATAGGCGGCAGGCGTTTGCGCAAGTTTGTCAGGGTGTCGCAGAACAGGGGATCACGTCCCAGAATGCCGGCAGCGGTGATGGTGTTGGAAAACAGATCAAATACCAGCTGGTTGTCCATGGTGATGCCGGCAAACAGATTAGCCTGCCCTTTCAGATGACGTGGCGCATTTTCAGGCGAATTGGAGGGGCAGACCACCATATAGCCCGTATTGGGGTCTTCGACCAGAAAATCGGTGAAAAATTCAGCTGCGCTTTTCATCAACGGATAGACTTCAGCCAGATATTCTTTATCGCCGCTGAACAGATAGCGGTCGTACAGATGCTGACACAGCCAGGCGTTGCTCGTGGGCCAGGGGCCGCAGTAGGCCCGGTCGACAGCCCCGGTCATGCGCCACAGGTCAGTATTATGATGCAGACACCAGCCCCGGCTGCGGTACATTTCCCGGGCCGTTGCCTGTCCGGCCTGTGAAAGTTCCCTGACCATTTGTATGAGCGGCTCATGTGTCTCGCTCAGATTGCATATTTCGGCTGGCCAGTAGTTCATCTCGGTATTGATATTGACCGTGTAGCGGCATGACCAGGCCGGATTGAGGCTGGCATTCCATTTGCCTTGCAGATTGGCCGGCTGACATCCTGGCATGGAACAGCTTATGAGTAGATAGCGGCCGAATTGGAAGTACAGCTCTACCAGTTGTGGATCGAAGTTGTCGGCAAATTCCCTGATTCGGATATCGGTGGGTTTGTCGGCCTGGGCAGTGCGCCCAAGATGTAATTCCACACGTCCGAACAGTTGGCGGTAGGCGGCTGTGTGCTGTTCCAGAGCCTTTGCGTAGGCCTTGCTGCTGTTTTTCAGACTGGTCTGATTGCGTGAGACGGGGTCGGCCGAAATATCCTTATAATTGACAAAGTTGGTGGCCATGGCTATGTAGAAGATGGCCTCCGTTGCTCCTTTAACCACTAGCGAAGTGTCTGTGGTCACGGTACTGCCACCCTTGGTCTTGAGTTGCAAGTCGGCCCTGAAGCGCAATCGCGCTTCCTGTCCGTCAGAATCTCCTTTGCCGCTGCCCTTGGTCATACCCCACATTGAGAGGTGCCCTTTGTCCGGAATATCGCGTTGCACCTCCTGTGGACAGGTCAGCCGGGCCGAAAAACTAAGGCAGCCGGGTCGGGAAGCGGTCAGACGGACAATGATAAGCTGGTCGGAAAAAGACGCGAAGGCTTCGCGTCTGTAGTTAACCCCGTCGACTGTGTAGGTGGTGGTAGCTATGGCGCGGTCCAGATCCAGGCTCCGTTGGAAGTGCTCATAGCGTTCGTGACCGTCAAAGTGCAGTCTGAGACTCCCGACAGTCTGGTAGGGCTTGCCAAAACCATTTTTCGAAAGAATTTTTTCCCCGGCCATTATCTGGGCCTCGGCGTATTGCCCGGAGAAAATCAATCGGCGGATTTCGTCCAGAGCCTCTTTGCCTTCCGGATTATAGTTCTCGTAAGGAGCTCCGGCCGAGACGGTTTCTTCGTTGAGCTGGATTTCTTCATCGGCGGGTTGCCCGTAAACCATGCCCGCAATGCGACCGTTGCCAATGGGAAGCGCCTCTTCCCAGAATACGGCCGGTTTGTCGTAGCGTAGTCGGAGCCCCTGTGCCAGAGCTGAAAAAGACAGTAACAGAACAAACATGCTGCCTATCGTCAGTTTTCTAATGATTCCGTTCATTTTCTATGTATGTGATTGTTCTCAATGGACGCTGATTGTGCAAAAATACAAATAAAACACTACCTTTGCTTCAAAAATTCAAAGATGAATAGAAAAACAGTCATCCTGCTCCTTTCCAGCCTTGCTGTCCTGCTGTTATCTTCCTGTCTGGAAGACCGTGAATCGCGTCGCTGGCGGGAGGGTAATGAAGACTTCATGGCCAGCCTGAAGGATTCTGCCAATGTTTTCCCATTGGAAATTAATGACGAACTGCTGGCCGGTGAACAGGGTGCCAGCTATCAGCCTGCCCCTGCAACGGGTATCTATTATCGGGAAATCAGTCGTGGCAAAGGACCCCTTCCGCTGGTCGGTCAGTCTGTTCTGGTAGCCTATACCGGCTGGCTCTACGACGGGACCCAGTTCGACGACGGTGACATTTCCTTTACGCTGGGCAGCAGCACCATCGAAGGATTCACCCATATTGTCCAGCGCATGCCGGTGGGCTCTGTCTGGAAAGTGTTCATCCCTTATTACCTGGGCTACGGAACAGTCGATTACATTTATTCAACCCCGACAATTCCGGCCTATTCGACTTTGGTTTTCAAAATGGAGCTTAAGTCGGCCACCGACTAACCGACGGATTACCACTTAAAATAAGACAAAGACGCCCGGCTATCGTATATGGCCGGGCGTCTTTGTCCATCGGTATCGGTCTTGTCAGGCCTGTCTGACGAGATATTCGGCTATCTGAACGGCATTCAGGGCGGCTCCTTTCTTGATCTGGTCGCCCACCAGCCAGAATGCCAATCCGTTGGGATTGCTCAAATCTTTTCGAATGCGTCCCACGTAGACAGGATCTTTACCCGAGAGGAACAGCGGCATGGGATAGCTTTTTTCGGCCGGGTTGTCCTGCAGGACCAGACCATCGCCTTCTTGAAAGGCCTTTCGTGCCTGCTCTACGGAAACGGGCTGCTCGGTCTCTATCCAGATGCTTTCGCTGTGTGCCCGCAGTACGGGTACACGTACGCAAGTGGCACTGACTTGGATATCGGAATGCATGATCTTCCGGGTTTCGTTGTACATCTTCATCTCTTCCTTGGTGTAACCGTTTTCGGTGAAGACATCCACTTGTGGTATCAGGTTGTAAGCCAGCTGGTAGAAGAACTTCTCAACGACAGGCTGTTCGCCGCGTACAATCTGGGCGTACTGTTCGGTAAGTTCCTTCATGGCGGTGGCGCCTGCTCCGCTGGCGGCCTGGTAGGTGGACACATGAACCCGTCGGATATGGCTGATCTTTTCAATGGCATTCAGAGCGACGACCATCTGAATAGTGGTACAGTTGGGATTGGCGATGATCCCTCTGGGTCTGGTGAGGGCATCCCCGGGATTCACTTCAGGCACCACCAGAGGAACGTCATTGTCCATGCGGAAAGCACTGGAATTGTCGATCATGACAGTACCGAATTTGGTAATGGTTTCTGCGTACTCCCTGGAAGTGCCGGCGCCTGCAGAGACAAAGGCAATGTCGATTCCTTTGAAGTCATCGTTGTGCCTCAATTCCTTGACAGTGTATTCTTTGCCACAGAAGGAATAGACACGGCCGGCGCTGCGCGACGAACCGAACAATATCATGTCATCAATGGGGAAGTGTCTTTCTGATAAGACCTTCAGGAATTCCTGACCTACGGCGCCGCTGACGCCGACAATGGCGATTTTCATGTTAAGATAATATTAATATTTTGTTTTCTATATAACAATTCTCCAAGCTATATTTGCCGCTTGGAAAGATGCCGCAAAAATAGAAAAAAAAGGGATATCATGAGAAAAATAATGGAAGTGTTCTGCATAGTTGGTTGTTTATGCATTTCGTGCCAGCCTTGGAAAAAGGAGGAAATTGGTGGGGATCAATCATATACGCTTAATTCTGAAGACCTGTCGTGGAATGATGAAAATGCATATCCGACACTCCTGAGCATCAATGAACTCCTTTTCGACCCCCTGAAAGACGGTGTCGACTATGTGGAAATCGTCAATGTATCTGACCATGCAGTCGATCTTTCCGGGATATATCTCTGCAACCGCAGTGCGGCAGGAGTCCTGTCCGCGGGTAAAGTACTGAGTCAGGAGTCCTGCCTGCTGAGCCCCGGAGGCTACTGTCTGCTGTCTTCCGATACGGCCAGGGTGGCTGCCGACTACGGTTTCCCCGCTGACAGTCTCCGTTTGCAGATCAAATCTTTCCCCTCTTTCCCGAACGAGTCCGGCTGTGTTGTCCTGACTGACCGGCAGGGGGTACGGATTGATGAATTTCCATATACAAAGTATCTGCATCATCCTTTGGTGTCGGTCCGGGAAGGAATCGCTCTGGAAAAAATGCATCCCGGGCTCCCTTCGGCCAAAGCTACCTGCTGGACGTCTGCTGCAGCGGATGCCGGTTTCGGCACCCCTGGTCGTCAAAACTCGCAGTATGCTCCGTGGCTGTTTTCGTCAGAATACCCCGAGAACAGGTTTTTTGCCAGCTCTGAAATCATTTATCCGAAACGTCTCAATACTGACAGTCAATGGTTACTTTATTACTATTTCCGAGATGGCTGCGTGGCCAATGTGGTGATATTATATGAATCTTCAAGACCCTGTTTCACCTTGGCGGACAACCTGCTGCTGGGCAGCCGGGGAGTGCTCAAGTGGTCGGGGCTGGACAATGAGGGTCAGCCTGTCCCGTTCGGCCGTTATTTGGTGCAGGCCCAATGCCACACAGTAGAAGGGGAGGTTTTCCGGCAGTATTTTGTCGTGGCTGTACTACCCTGAAAATTTGCCGTTTTAGTGCCTTTGCATTACTTTTGTCTTCACAAATCAGGGGCATGGATTCATTACTCGGCATAACCTTTCCTATCGACAATCCGATAGCCGTTTTTCTGACGGTTCTGCTGATTATCCTGCTGGCGCCGATGCTGATGCGACGCCTGCATATTCCTCACATTGTCGGCATGATACTGGCCGGTCTGTTGTTGGGTCCCTATGCGCTGAATGTTTTGCCCTTCGACCGCAGCATCGATGTATTTGGCAAGGTCGGCCTCTACTATATCATGTTTCTGGCTGGTTTGGAAATAGATATAAGGGACTTACGTAAGAACCTGGGGCGCAGCCTGGTATTCGGCCTTGTCACCTTTTCTCTGCCGGCACTGCTCGGCTTGGCTTCTTCTCTGTGGCTGCTGCACTTCAGTCTGATGTCGGCCGTACTGCTGATGAGTGTGTTTGCTTCGCATACCCTGGTTTCCTTTCCTATTATCAGCCGTTACGGCCTGTCCAACCGCTCGGCTGTGAATATCGCTGTGGGCGGTACGGTCGTGGCCGTTACGCTGGCTATGTTTTTGCTGGCCGGGGTGGACTGTCATTTCCAGGACAACGAATCGAAAGACCGTTGGCTGGGGATGGTCCTTGAACTTGCGGCAGCTCTGGGCATCATTTTTTATGTGCTTCCTCGGTTGTGCCGATGGTTTCTGAACCATTACACCGACGGAGTGCTGCGTTTTGTCATGGTGCTGGCCATGGCCTTTTTGGGGGCCCTGCTTACGGAAATTGCCGGCTTCCAGGGAATTCTGGGAGCTTTCTTCGTCGGTCTGGCTCTCAATGCCCAGATTCCGAAACTATCCAGTCTGATGAACCGGATCAGTTTCGTGGGCAATGCCTTGTTTTTCCCCTATTTCCTCATCAGCGTAGGCATGATGATCAATCTGCGCTCTTTTGTTCAAAGCTGGGACGGCATTTTTGTGGCCGTGGTGATGACAACCGTGGTATTGGCCGGTAAATGGATGGCAGCCAAGTTTTCGCAATGGCTGTTCAAAATGCGCGACAGTGAGGGGACATTGCTCTTCGGCCTGACCGCCGGTCGGGCGGCTGTCACGCTGGCAGTAGTGGCCGTCGGTTATCATATTATTGTCGGCTATCAGGATGACGGCACCCCCGTGCGCCTGCTTGGAGAATCCGTCCTGAACGGCAGTGTCGTCATGATTTTGGTCTGCTGTCTGGTAAGCCCGGTGGTGACCGAGAGAGCGGCACGCCGGATGATGCTCGAAAAGGATGAGAAAGAGGTGGCCCGCCAGGATGCTGCGCATATCCTTATCCCTGTCTCAAATCCGAAGATGATTGAAAACTTGGTACAGATAGCCGCCTTCAGCCGCAATCCACAGGATGAGCTCTATGCTCTCAGTGTGGTGGAGGACGATACGGGAGCCGATCGCAAACAATGCAGCAACCTGCTCAACATGAGCGCACAGTACGCAGCTTCGATGGAAACGGACTTCCATCAGATTATGCGTTTCGATTCAGATGTGACGGCCGGTATCAAACAGGCGGTTCGTGAATATGCCATTTCGGATGTCATATTGTACATGAGTCATTTTGCCACTACTGCCGATACTCCTTTCAGCAGCCGCTTGAACCGACTCATCGGGCAGGTACACACCAATTTGTATATTTTCCGTTATAAGTCGCGTCCCGCTTCCTGGCGTTCGGTGGTCTTGTTTCTGCCAGAGAGATCCGAATATGAGCACGGTTTCGGTTCGCTTATCAGGCGTTGCTCACTGCTGTGCCGCAATCTGGGCTGTCCGCTTGTCCTCTATGGGCATCCTGCCACCATTCAACATGTCAGGCAGCTGAAGACCGGGCAATTCCCCGATTTGTCCGTTGAGTATAATGATTGGCACAATTGGCAGAATATACCCATGCTGGTGGACAATCTCTCGGCCGACAGCCTGCTGATGTTTGTCCTGTCCCGTCAGGACGGTGTCTCCTATGATGCCTCACTGGAGAATATACCGTCGATGATAGCCTCCATCTTCCAGGACCGCACGGTGGCATTCGTATTCCCCGAACAAAGGCTATATACTCAGAATATGACCTCTTACTCCGGCCCTATTGAATTGAAATCAACAAAAAGAGATAAATGATGATCGAAGCAAGGGACATCCACAAGAGTTTTGGTGATTTACACGTGTTACGTGGAATCAGTGTCAGTGTCGATAAGGGAGAAAT
This sequence comes from Bacteroidales bacterium, assembly GCA_017464285.1. Classification (GTDB taxonomy): domain Bacteria; phylum Bacteroidota; class Bacteroidia; order Bacteroidales; family UBA1402; genus UBA1757. The sequence continues at coordinate 124,770 of JAFUDT010000009.1, forward strand.
CGTCTCGGTTGTCGGGCCGAGCGGTGCAGGCAAGACGACTTTGCTGCAGATACTGGGCACCCTGGACCGGGCCGACAGCGGCCAGGTAATCATCGACGGGCAGGATGTGTCACGATTGGGAGAGAAGGCCCGGTCCGTTTTTCGCAATCTCCATATCGGCTTCGTCTTTCAGTTCCATCAACTGCTGCCTGAGTTTACGGCACTGGAGAATGTCTGCTTGCCGGCAATGATTGCCGGGTGTAGCAGAAAAGAGGCTGAGTTGCGTGCCCGCGAGATGCTCGACTACATGCATCTTGGTGACCGTTGTCATCACAAGCCCGGTGAATTGTCCGGCGGAGAGCGCCAGCGGGTGGCTGTAGCACGTTCCCTGGTCAACCGTCCCAAGGTGGTCTTTGCCGATGAGCCGTCCGGTAGCCTTGACTCGGCCAATAAAGCTTCTTTGCACCAGCTTTTTTTTGATTTACGCGAGCAACTGGGTCAGACCTTTGTCATTGTCACCCATGACCGCGAATTGGCACTCCTTACCGATCGTACCATCGAAATGAAGGACGGCGTGATAGTCCGGCCGGAGTAACGAAAACAGGGCAGCTCAAGACAAAGAGCCGCCCTGTTGCTATGGGTGTGTACAGCAATTATCTGCGTAATTTCTCACCGATGACAAAGCAGATGGCAGCAGTGACCATGCCGTTGATGGAGGGAATACCCCATCTGAGCAGATTGGCCACGACTGCACCCAATATGACACCAGCCACGGCCCACCAATTGACCTGGACTATTTTCATTTCATCCCTGAGGTAAGCTTTTCTGTTCATGAAATAGCTGAGAATCAAAATGATTCCAACAGGAGGCAAAGTGCAATTGAGAATGTTGAGCCAGCCGCAGAAATTCCAGTAGAGCCAGACAGCTGTAACCGTTCCCAGGATACCGGAAATCAACACCATGGTCTTTTTGCTCCAGCCGAAGATGTTGGACAGTCCCAGTCCTCCGGAATAAAGGGCATTGTCGTTGGTGGTCCAGATGTTCAGCCCAAGAACAAGTATGGCGATATAAAACAGATTGAGGTTGAGCATCACTTCGAAGATGTCGTTGCCGCCTACGTAGATGCTTGAAACGGCACCGAAGAAGAACATCAGGCTGTTGCCCAGAAAGAAAGCAATGACGGTAACCCACATGCCCACCTTGCCGTTCTTGGCAAAACGGGTGAAGTTCGGCGTAGCAGTACCTCCCGACACGAAACTGCCGATGACCAGTCCGGCACCGGCGATGACCGACATTTCCTTGGCTCCGCGAGAGAACTGTTCTATCAATCCGGTGTCTCCGCGCTGTACGGCCATGACCATGGCCACAGTGCCGAGGATGGCAACCAGCGGGACGGCGATGTAGCTGATCAGAGTCAGGCTCTTGATTCCAAAATAGGCAGTCGAGGTCATCAGGATACCGGCCACGACAACCAGGAGATAGCCTTGCCATGGCATGTGGTCAGGAGACACCTCCAGTCCCATGATTTCCTTGGCAATAGGGATGGCAAACATGGCCAGCCCGACACCGAACCAGCCGATTTGAGTGAAGCTGATCATGGCACTGGGCAGCCAGCTGCCTTTCTTTCCGAAACTGCGGTGTGCCAGCATATCCAGCGTCAATCCACTCTCGGCGCCGATGAATCCCAGGGCCCCGGTATAGGCCCCCAGAATGACTCCGCCCAGCAGTAACGCTGCGCAGAACCCCCAGAAGTCCAGACCATTGGCCAGATTCTGTCCTGCCCACATGCTGGCTGAGAAAAAGGTGAAGCCCAGCATGATCATAAACATGCTCAGGTTGCTCTTACGGCCTTGTGATACGACCTTGCCGTTCGTGTAGTCCGCATCGTAGTTTTTTGTCTTGTTCATAAGTCGTTAAAATATTAAATAATGTATTTTCCGAGTGTCGCTTTGACTTCTTGGAGACGCTGCTCACAGATGTCTTTCAATTTACGTCGGGAGGCACGGGCTACAAACTCCTGTTCCAGCTCATAGAGGGCGTGCAGGTCACCCAGCCCCTTGAAATAGGTCAGCCTCTGCCAGTCTTCATAGGAAACGGGGGTCTGATAACCGATTTTTTCAGCGATGAAAGCCTCAAAATCGGCCTTTTCGGAGACAGCCAGCAGGTCCTGCCAGTAGCCGGTCACCTCCTCGTAGTGGAGGGGAATCTCATAGCGTCGGGCACCTCCGTCGTAGATGATGCATTTTTCAAATAGGGCATTGTCGCTGTATTTGAGGACGTATTCCCTGAATTCGGGTGAAACAACACCGTCTTTCCAGCCGAAATCTATCTCGGGGATATTGACTCCCGTGACACCTTTGTCCTGATATATGGTGAAGATTCCTTCGTAAAAGACGCATTGGAAGCATTCGAATTCGGGAAATCTTTCGCGCAGGTGCCCGGCCAGATCCTCCATTACCTCAATGGCTTTGGTGCCGCCGATAGTAAAGAAAATGATTCGTTTTATGGATCCTCCGTGCTGATAGAAGAAATCGACGATTTCATGCAGGCACATGCGCAGGGTATCACCTGTGGCGATGATGTCGCCGATCATCATGGTTACTCCTTTGGCGATATGCAGCTTTTCATATTTGATGTCCAGCCCGGTGATAATGCCGTCTTTGATAGTCCTCTCACAGGAGATGAAGTTCATGTTGGGGACCTTGAGTCCGGCCTTGTAGCAGCATTCTTCCAATGGGTAGTTCAAGCCGCCGCGGAGGATGGTCAGTATGTCCACCTTTTCCTGCTTTTGCCTGCGGAACAGACTGCGCAAGGCTGCGGTGGTGGAGATTTGCATAGCCAGATAAGACTCGTATCCGACGACTTCGGGAGAGGACATCAGCCGACGTGTTCCTTCGCTGCTGATGATGTAGTATTCATTTTGCAGGCCCTCCGTCTGCAACTGGTAAAAAGCGGAACCACGATCACTGCTGATAGGTTTGAGCGTGGTTGTTGCCGATAGTTCTGACATAGTTCTGCAACAGTACAGATATAAGTGGACTTGGAGCGTCAGAAAAAAGCCCGAACGTTATTCATTCGGGCTTTTCTTATCTGTCGCTTCGGTTATTTGACAATCGAAAGGATGGCCTGGTCGGTGGCATATTTGGCAAATTCGACATCTTTCAGGACTTTCTCCTTGAGACTGGGATCTATCGTGACGGCCTGCTTGAGCCCGGCAACCACATCTTCCTTGTTGTTGGTCTTGGCTCCGACAAGTGCCATCAGGTAGTAGGTCTCTGCATCTTTGGGATCCACTTGGTCGAGGAGGGTTTTGGCTTTGGTGTAATTCTTGGCCAGAATCTGGGCCAAGGCTGCGTTATTGCTGGCTGTCTCTCCGTAGGCTTTGGCAGCTTCGGCGTACTGTCCTTTCCGGATATTGTACAGTCCCATGGCCTGCTCGTATCCTTCAGCACCGGCAGCCTGGCTGAGATATTTTTCGATGACAGCCTTGTCTGCATTTTCAGCCATGGCACAAAGGGCCATGTTGACACAGACTTCGGCGGCCTGTTCTTTGGCATAGGCTTTTTCATACCAGGCCTTGGCTTCGTCGATTTTGCCGGCGGCATAGGCCAGATTGCCCAGGTTGTTATAGGCACGGTAGTCATCGGGATAGAGTTCGACAGCTTTGCGATAGACAGCTTCTTTTCTCTCAGTCGGATTGAACAGGGTGGCTGCATAAAGCAGTTCATCAATGCTCAGCCGGGCGGGATCATTGAAAAGGGTTGAGATAATCTCTTCATCGGATCTTCCGATTACATCAACGGTGAGCGTCATTTTGGACCGGCGCAGCTGTGGCAGTATCTCGTCTGCCAGAGCTTTGTAGGCAGAGGCAAGGTTTTTGATTTCAGTTTCTCTGCGTTCGGGATCGGAGTACATGGAGAGAACTCTCAGAATCAGGTCTTTGTCCTGGATGTTGGAGTTCATCAGCAACTCCTGGAATCCGGCCCAGTCTTCGGCGGTGAAATCAGCATCGACACTTGCGGTGGCTTTGGCTTTTTTCAGTTCGCGGTTGATATAGCCGGTAGTGTTCTTCTCACGCTGGGCTGCCAGCTTTTCATTCAGTGCGACAGCACCGTCAGGAGAAGCATAGGAGGAGATCTTTACGCCGGAGACTTCTTTGTTTTCAGCTTTGGCAGCAGCAGCAATGGCATTGGCCAGAGCCTTCACCTCTTCACTTTTGAGTTCACTGCTGCGAATGTTGGACTGCTGAATAAGGAACATGATATTGGCCTGGGTCTCTTCCTGAATAATGCGCTGGAATTTGTCCTGGCTGTTGGCAGGAGTGGCAGTCTTGGCATTGGCCAGGGCCTCAGTGGCGATGACGCCGTCAGCCAGTTTGATCTCCGGATGGACGACGGTTTTTTTGCCTTTGACCACGGCAATGCGGGCATACAGCTCAGAGCGCTGCATGGCAGGAATATAGTCAAAAGATGATTTCATTTTGAAAGAGCCGCCGGCCTTGGTCGGAATAACCTGACTGTTGCCTTTGACTTTTTCTCCCTGCAGGCTGAGAGGGGAGCCTTCGACTTCACCACCTTCATATTTGAGCACAGGGGTGATGGTGACAACGGCTTTTGCCGGGAACATCTTTTCGGGAATGACACCGTCAATGGAGGCATCCACCTGACCGCCGACACTTTCAAGTACTTCCGGAGTAACGGTGAAATGTTCACGAACCAATGCCAGTTTGGGGCCACAACTGGTCAGCAACAGGGCAATGGCCATCATAAGAGATAACTTGACAGATTTGTTCATAGCTTTTGTTTTAAAAATGATTATTCCTCTATCTGATGCGAAAATACATAATATTGTGAGAATCGATGACCAATTAACTTTTTTTGTATTGTTTCCCTGTGCCGGTGGCTCCCAGGTCAGAAATAAACCTTCTGTGAATAACTGTGGTAGGCGTCACGTATCCGTATGAGATACAACCCCCTTTGCAGATAGGAAGGAACACTGAAGGGAGATTGTGTCGCATAGTTGGTTTGTCGGTAGACACATTTTCCGTTGATGTCGAGAATTTCAATGTTGACGGTGCGGTGCCAGTCGGTCGGCAGCTGGAAATAGAACAACCGTGTATCGGTCGAGTAGGCAGTCCTGATTTTCGTTATCGGCCGCAGTGTCGGTGCGACACTGTTCCGGCTGATGGAGACGACGGGTTCCATCCAGATTGACATGGCCGTGGGATAGGCGGATAAACGGGTGAAAGGCAGCCATTCTTCGTCATAAAACCAGGCATGGTTGCGTGCTGTGGCTGAGCCGTACAAGGCAAAAGTGTCTGTCTGGGCCGCCGTCCCCTGTTCAGGATAAAAGAGACGGCAGGCAACCATCCAGTGATTGCCTACGGCTAGGGCCGTATCCAGCCGAAGATAATTCTCCTTGCCTGAAAAAACGCCTTTCTCCACTTGATTGAAGCGACGGTTCCTGTACTCGGTTGAGGAGATTCTCAAGATCTTCTCGGCCAGAATATTCTCAGGATGGTCGCCGTCCAGTATCTGTACGAGCACCGTCTGGCTGCCGTTGCCCAGGACGGGCATCAGATAGACGCCGTGCAGCAGCATGTTGCTGTCGGTACGGAATCTTTCGGCAAAATACGACATATAGTCCTTGTTGTGCCCCAGCAGGTAGCCGTAATCTGCCATCTTGAAACTCTCAATGGAGTCCTCCTCACCTATATGGACGAGTCTTGCCGTGTTGCTGCTGCTCCATGGATCATAGCCTTCTATTTCGGTTTGTCGGCTGTTAATCGGATCAAGCCAGTATTTGAGCTGTCTATAAGGGTCAGGATAAAAATCCCAAGCCTGATCAAGCCGGGAAAAATAATCGCCGCCCGTATATTCGGCACATCCCGTACTGCCGCCGGAGTCACCGCCGGTGAGAGTCCCGATGACCTGAAAACGGCTGTTGAAAAGAGGAGCTCCGGAGGATCCGATCCAAGTATGCCCTTCTTCCCAATGTCTGACAAGCCAGTGGTTGCCAGGCTTGATGCCGTCCTGTCCTATCCAGTCGCCTTTTTCGATGCTGTCTTTTTCCAAGGCATAGCGTTTACCTTCTCCATAAGGGTGATGTATGCAGCGGAAAGGTGCATCGGCTACGGAATCCGGCGTCAGCTTCCAGCCTGCCAGCCAAGGACGGTAGTCGGGCGGAAGTTTTTGATCCACCTCCAGCAGGGCAAAATCAATCTCTTCGGAGAGGGCCCGGGTGGTGCACCCTGCCAGCGCAAACTCTTCGGAGCCCCGAATCTGCTCCATGCATCTGGGATTTTCATAGTTCATGAAAACCAGTGTGCGTTTAGCCAAATTGGGATTGTTGTTCAGGCAATGGGAGGCGGTGAGCAGATAGGGACGCCCGTCCTGCTGGGTGTTGTTGAGCAGTACACCGGTGCAGTAGGTATCCCCATTGACAATGAGCAGACAGATACTCTTGGAGGCTGTCTGCAGGGTGTTGTCGCAAGAGACATGAGGCAGGCATGGCATGTTCAGATACTTGAAACGCGTGCCGCTGCGCAGTCCCCGATAATCGTGGTTGACCTCGTAGATCTGGAGTTCTCCCGGGAACTCTGCTCCGGGGGGTTCCTGATATTCTATCATCATTTCGTCTCCCTCAACCGGGCTGGTGGGGAAGTCTTCTCCTTCGGGGCAGTTGTCGGACGTAAAGGCTCCCAGCACTTGCGTACGGTCGGGGGTGTACAGAAAAACCTTGGCTCCGGCCGGCAGTCGGAAGCGGTCGAAGATCACGTTCAGGGAAAAAGCCCCCCGGGAACATATTTTCACCCGCCACACTTTGGTGCCGTCGGCCAGATATAAAGTTTCTCCTGAATTGTCAGGATTAATATTGACCGGAATCTTGTGCGCAAAGCGTAGCGGCCCGTGAGGGTTGGCATAGAGGGAATCTTCGTGTAGGACGGAATCTACGTCAAACCAGGGCAGGTCGATGCCATAAGGGTCGATACAGCGGGTGACGACACCCTGTACCTTGGAGGACAGCGGCTGTCCTGCAGAACTAAGCTGTGCCTGCAGACAGACCGGCAGCAGGCACAGAGCAGTCAATATGCTAAGCCTCCGTCCGTTCATTTCCTGAAAAAATATAGTGGACGGGCCACCAGACAGATGGCAGGCTGACAGTCAGTACAGTAAGGAGAACAAGCAGCAGGTCGCCGGCCTTGACCGAGACAGGGTAGGCCGAGACAATAAAATTGCCGTCTCCCAGCTTGAGCCAGCCGTAGTGCTGCTGCAGAAAGCAGAGGCCGGCTCCCAGAGCGATGCCCAGTAAGGCTCCGCTCAGGGCGATGAGCCAGCCCTCGTATAGGAAGATTTGTCGGATCAGTCTATTGTCGGCTCCCAGCCGGGTCAGGATGCCCGCATCTTCTTTTTTCTCCAGAATGAGCATGGACAGCGAGCCGACGACATTGAAAAGTGCAATGATCAGAATAAAGCACAACATCAAGAAAGTAATCCATTTTTCCATTCTATTAATACGGTAGAACTCGGCCTTTTGTTCATGCAGGTCTTCTACACGGTAGTTCTCTCCCAATATGCCGCGGATCTGTTTTTTGACGTTCTTCAGTTCGGCCTTGCGGATTACCCTGATTTCTGCAGTACTGACTTCCGTGCTGTCGTAGTCGAGCAGTCTTCGGGCGAAATCCAGCGGAACAAGCATGCGCCGGTCATCGTATTCAGGCTGTCCGATGGCAAAAGCACCGGTCGGCAATATGGGAAAGACCTTGAACGATGTGGCCGGGTTGAGCAGATTGACCGAGCCTTGGCGCCGGGGAGCATATACCGTCACGGGATCGATAAACGAGTAGCCGGTTCCCAGGGTGGCGGCCAGACCGGCCCCCAGGGTGGCAAAATCGATGTCGTCTTCGGTCAGTTTGAAACTGCCTGCCCGCAGGCAGCTCTGAATGCCAGTCAGGCTGTCGAAAGACGGACCGACTCCCTTGAGAACGGCACTGGTCTGGCTGTCTTTGTAGCGTACCAGAACGTTCTCTTCGATAGTCTCGCAGAACACGGCCACGCCGGACAGCTGCCTGATGCGGTCGAAAGATTCGCTGTCGGTATGGAAACTCTTGCCTTGTGCTGCGCTGATTTTTATGTCCGGGTCGAAATTGCCGTAAAGACTTCCAATCAGTCCCTGGAATCCGTTGAAGGCAGAAAGCGTGCAGACCATGGCCAGCGTGGCTGCGGCTACACCTAGTATCGATACCAGTGAAATCAGGTTGATGGCATTGTGCGATTTTTTCGACAGCAGATATCGACCGGCAATATGTAGGGAAAGATTCATCGTTTCAAGAGTTCGTCGATATGCTCGGCATAGTCCAGAGAGTCGTCGATAAAGAAACTCAGTTCAGGCATTTTCCGGAGTTGGAAGCGAACCCTGCGGGCCATTTCGAATCGAATGGCCTTAGCGTTGTTCTGGATGTTTTTGAGTATTTCTTCAGCCTTGTCTGTAGGGAAGATGCTTAAATAGGCACGGGCGACACTCAGGTCGGAACTGACCCGGACAACGCTGACACTGACCATGACTCCCGGCATTTTCTTGGTCTCTGACAGGAATACTTCACTGAGTTCTTTTTGCAGCAGGCGGCTTATTTTGTTCTGTCTGGTGGTTTCCATAATTACATTATTTTTTTCTGATGATGGTCAGGCCGTCCCGAATTGGCAAAATAAGCTTTTCAACCCGGGTATCGGCTGCAAGATAGTCGTTAAAATCGGAAACTGCAAGCGCCTGGCAGTCGGAGCCGGCAATCTCCTGCAGCATCTTCCCGTTCCACAGCGTATTGTCGGCCAGCAGGAAGCTGCCAGCGGGCATTTTCTCCAGAACCAGTTCGTAGCATAGCCTGTAGTGTCGCTTGTCCAGATCGAGGAAGACCAGGTCAAAGGGCCCTTTCAGTTGAGGTATCAGTTGCTCTGCCTCGCCGAAGTGCATCTGTATTTTTCTCCCGTAGGGAGAGCGAGCAAACCATTTTTCCAGATGGTCTTCCAATTCATCGTTGTGCTCAATGGAGTGGATTTCGGTTTGCGGCGGGGTCCCTTCGGCCAGACACAGAGTGGCATAGCCGGTGAAAGTCCCCAGTTCCAATACCTTGCGGGGACGTATCATACGACAGAGCATCACCAGCAGGCGTCCCTGAAGATGGCCGGAAACCATCCGGGGATTGAGAAAATTGACGTAAGTCTCCCGTCGGAGCGCCTGCAGCAGCTCGGGTTCCGGATCGCAGTGCCGGCATAGATACGCTTCAAGATCTTCGTCCATGGGCTGGGAAAGTCAATAGTCGTGACGGATAAGGGCATCGAGCCCCCGACGGTAGGAGTCCAGCCCCAGACCGACAAAACTTCTGACACAGGCATCCTTGATCATGGACACGTGCCGGAAGGGCTCCCGACGGTAGATGTCGGAAATATGTATTTCGACGACAGGGGCCGTGACTGCCTGAATGGCATCTCTCAGGGCAATGGAAGTATGAGTGTAGCCGCCGGCATTGAGCAGAATGCCGTCGCAGTCAAAGCCAGCTTCCTGTATTTTGTCGATGAGCGCTCCCTCGTGATTGGACTGGAAGTACTCCAGTTCGACAGCAGGATACTCTTCTTTCAGTAAGGTGAAAAAGTCGTCGAAGGAGGTGTCTCCATAGATGCCGGGCTCTCTTTTGCCCAGCAGATTCAGATTGGGGCCGTTGATAATGGCGATTTTCATGAAAATTCCTATTTTTGCCTCTAAATTACAGACAAAGGTATAACAAAAATGGCTGAGAGCAAACAGTGGCTGCAAAAATACACCAACTATCTTCGCCTGGAGAAGTCGCTGTCAGACAATACCGTGACGGCCTATCTGGCAGATTTGCACAAACTGGCCGACTATGCCGGTGACAAGTCTCTGGCCGATTTGGATTATCATGATATAGAAGGCTTCCTCTGTGACTTGCGGGATGTCGGTATCAGTGCACGTTCCCAGGCCCGGATTATTTCCGGCCTGAAATCCTTTTACGGTTTTCTGGTAGTCGACGGTTATCTGCCTGCCAGTCCCATGACACTCATCGAAACGCCCAGGCTGGGGCGCCATTTGCCCGAAGTTCTCTCTGTCGGGGAGATAGACGCGATTATCGGGTGTATCGACCGGAGCAGTCCTGAAGGGCAGCGCAACCGGGCCATGCTGGAAACTCTGTACAGTTGTGGACTGCGGGTCTCGGAACTGGTAAGCCTCAAACTTTCGCGCTGTTATTTCGACGATGAATATATCTTGGTCGAGGGCAAGGGCAGCAAGCAGCGTCTGGTGCCCATCGCCTCTTCTGCCGTCCATGAGATAAAGCTGTGGTTGTACGACCGTAATAAGTTGAATATCAAGCGTGGACAGGAAGACTTTGTTTTCCTGAACCGACGGGGAACGGCCTTGACCCGTTCCATGGTTTTCAAGCTCATCAAGCAGCTGAGCGAGGAAGCCGGCATTCAGAAAAACATCAGTCCGCATACCTTTCGTCACAGCTTTGCCACCCATCTGCTCGAAGGCGGCGCCAACCTCAGGGTCATCCAGCAGATGCTTGGTCATGAAAGCATCCAGACCACCGAGATATATACCCACATAGACAAGCATTTCCTCAAGCAGCAGATATTGGACTACCTGCCGCGCAACCGGAGGCACTGAGCGGGGTAGTTGAGCTATTTCCTTCCGAAATCGGCGGGGATTTCCCCCCAACGGGAGGTCTCCCACTTGAACAGGGGGATGGAACTGTAATTATGGCCTGCAAGCCAGCGTTCGGCCCGGGCAATCATGTCGAAAAGCGCTTCATTGCGCCCGGTCCGGACCAATTTGGTGCCGCATTTCTTTTTTTTGATCCACAGCAGGGCATTGGCGCTGTCCGAGTAGACTGGCAGCTGTGTCCCTTTCCCGACTTGAAGGGCCAATGCATGGACGATAGCCAGGAATTCTCCGATGTTGTTGGTTCCGTCCGCCCAAGGTCCGCTGTGAAAAATCACACGTCCTTCAGGCATATAGACTCCGCGATACTCCATCAGACCGGGATTTCCGCTGCATGCGGCATCGACGGCGATAAACATCCCTTGGGGGCGGGATAGGTCGGACTTTGCTGCCGTTGCCGGCTGCCGGTTCCGTTGTCGTGCCGCATAGGCTTGCTGCCAGCCTGCATCAAAGGCTTTGCGGGCTTCCTCTTGTGTGGGGAAGCCCATATAGCGGGCATTCTCGAACTGTTCGACTTGCAAGCGGCAACTATCCCAGGAGGAATAGATTCCCGGTTGCCGACCGGCCCAGACAACGTAGAACTGGTTCTTCTTTTCCATTGGCTAATTGTTGCGGTGTCGGGATTTGTGACCTTCCATTTTGCCGCTGAATATTTCGTATTTCCGGAACTCGCATTCCAGGTTTCCATTCATCAGCGGTATTCTGGCAGAGTGACGCAAACCAATGTGATCGAAGCATTCGCGTCGCTGACTCAGTATCCAGGCTGTATAGCCGGTGAATACGTGCTTGAGCCGTTCCCCAAGGTCTTCGTAGAGCTGAAAGAGATTCTCCGGCCGGAGCCGTTCCCCGTAAGGAGGATTGGTCACCAGCAGCCCCTCGTGGCCGACGGTGGTGACAATATCCTGGATAGGCTTGACTTTCAGATGAATGAATTTGGTCAGTCCGGCACTGCGAACGTTTTTTTCGGCAATGGAGATGGCCTGTCTGGAGATGTCTGAACCATAGATCTTGTGACTGAATTCATGCTGGTTGTCCTCATCATAGAGTTCGTCGAAGAGATTCTGGTCGTAGTCCTTCCACTTTTGAAAGGCAAAGCCTTGGCGGTAGATACCCGGCGGGATGTTCAGGGCAATGAGGGCCGCCTCTATAGGCAGGGTGCCGCTGCCGCACATGGGATCTATAAAATTGGTCTGCCCCTGCCAGCCGGCCAGCAGCAGCATCCCCGCCGCCAGCACCTCGTTGAGCGGGGCTTCAGTCTGTTCGTCGCGGTAGCCGCGCTTGTGGAGCGACTCGCCGGAACTGTCCATGCACAGGGTGCAGTGTTTGTGCGAGACATGAAGATGGATGTAAATGTCCGGCTGGGTAAGCCGTACCGAAGGCCTTTTGCCGTATTTTTCGCTGAAACTGTCAGCGATGGCATCCTTGACCCGGTAGGTGAGGAACTGCGAGTGGTTGAAGTGTTCGGAGTACACAACCGTGTCGACTGTGAAAGTCTGGTCCAAGGAAAAATAGCTTTCCCAGTCGAACTGACGTAGCCGGTGATAGATTTCATCGGCATTGTTCGCGTCAAAGGCGGCTACAGGTTTGAGTATCCGCAGAGCGGTGCGAAGATGAAGATTGGCTTTGTACATCAGTCGCCTGTCTCCCCGGAAAAAGACCGAGCGCCGGCCGATTTCCACATCGTCTCCGCCCAGTTCTACAATTTCTTTTGCCAGAACTTCTTCCAGACCTTGCAAAGTCTTGGCAATCATTTCAAAGCTTTCGGCTTGCATAGTATTGCTTGCTTATAGGAATTTCTTTTTCGACTGCAGGACGCGGGCCCCTGCCGGAACATCTTCCGTTACCCAGACATTGCCTCCGATGACGGCTCCTTGTCCTATGGTGACCCGTCCTAAAATGGTGGAATTGGCATAAATGATGACATCATCCTCCAGAATAGGATGGCGCGGGATGCCTTTAATCGGGTGCCCGTTTTCGTCCAGCGGAAAACTTTTGGCTCCCAGGGTAACCCCCTGATAGAGCTTGACGCGATTCCCGATGACCGTCGTAGCGCCGATGACGACCCCCGTCCCGTGGTCAATGGCAAAGGAAGTGCCGATGCGGGCAGCCGGGTGGATGTCTATGCCTGTTTCCGAATGGGCCATCTCCGTAATCATCCGTGGAAGCACAGGTACATGCAGATCGTAGAGGGCGTGAGCGATGCGATAGCTGCTTACAGCCCGGATGCCGGGGTAGCAGGCAATGACCTCGGCCAGGCTTTCGGCAGCTGGATCTCCGTTGTAGGTGGCTATTACATCTTGTTCCATGCCGGTCCGCAGCCCGGGCAGTGCCGATATGAATTCTCCGGCTATCTCACCGGCTTGCTGCTGCCGGCCTTTTTCGCCCTGAGGACAACCTTCTGCCTGAAACCTCAGGCTGGCCGTGATTTGTCGGCACAGCAGCGAGAAGAGTCTTTCTGTTCCCCGCCTGATATATTCGGCCAGACCATCCTGCCTGTCCAGCGTTGGACCGAAGAATCCTGGGAACAGCAGCGAACGGCACAGAGCGATGGTCTCTTCCAGGTCGGAAGAGGCAGGAACAGCTTCGGTATGGCATTGATCATAACATATGATCTTCAATGATTTGTCATCCGAAAGTTGCCCGACAATCTCTTCAATCCTTGGGAAAAATCTCTTTGTCATAAGCCTTGTCCTTAAAGCGGGCCTATGGTGGGGCCCTGAATCATCGGACAAAGATAGTGCATATTACGGAATTATTTCTCTAATGCCCTTGTGCGGTCCGTAAAAAAGGATTACTTTTGCCGCTCATACACTGAATTAAATAACGTAAGACTATGGGCGTATTTTTTCTCAATTCTTCCATCGGAAGAAAGTTTGTCATGAGTATCACCGGCGCTGCTCTCGTGTTGTTCCTGACCTTTCACAGTATCATGAATATCTTCGTGATTATTTCGCCGGAGATATATGACAGTATCTGCCACTTCCTGGGGGCCAACTGGTATGCCTTGATTGGAACCATAGGGCTGGCATTGCTGGTTGTGATCCATATCGGTTTCGCTCTGATGTTGACCATCCAGAACAGGCGGGCCCGGGGTAAGGATGCCTATCAGGTGACGGCTCGTCCCAACGGTGTGGATTGGGCTTCTCAGAACATGTTTGTCCTTGGAGTGATCATCCTCGGTTTCCTGTGCATGCATCTGTATCAGTTCTGGAGCAAGATGCAGCTGGTAGAACTGATAGGTAAAATCAACGGTGAGGAAATCCATGTAGCCGGTTCCGTCGTGGTGCAGCATTTGTTCCAGAGCCCGGTTTACTGTGTCCTCTACATCATCTGGATTACCGCCTTGTGGTTTCATCTGACCCATGGCATCTGGAGCTCGATGCAGACCTTGGGGATGAGCAACAATGTATGGTTGCCCCGTATCAAATGCATTTCCGAAATTTACGCGACAATAATCTGCCTGCTGTTCGTGGCAATTCCCATCTATTATCTGATTGTCAATTTAATATCCTAAACTTATGGCAACTACAAAGAATATCAAGATTGACTCAAAGATACCCGAGGGGGCTTTGAGCGAAAAGTGGACCAACTACAAGGCCCATCAGAAGCTGGTTAATCCTTCAAATAAACGTCGTCTCGATATCATTGTGGTCGGAACCGGTCTGGCTGGAGCCTCTGCTGCCGCCTCCCTGGGAGAACTCGGGTTCAATGTGTTGAACTTCTGCATTCAGGATTCCCCTCGTCGGGCCCATTCCATTGCAGCCCAGGGCGGTATCAATGCTGCAAAGAACTATCAGAACGACGGCGATTCCGTCTATCGTCTCTATTACGATACAATCAAGGGTGGTGACTACCGTGCTCGCGAAGCCAATGTCTACCGTCTGGCAGAAGTCTCGAACAATATCATCGACCAGTGCGTGGCTCAGGGCGTCCCCTTTGCCCGTGAATACGGCGGGACCCTGGCCAACCGTTCATTCGGCGGAGCCCAGGTTTCCCGCACTTTCTATGCCAAGGGACAGACCGGACAGCAACTTTTGCTGGGTGCCTACTCGGCTCTTAGCCGTCAGGTAAAGAAAGGCAGTGTCAAACTTTTCACCCGCCGTGAAATGCTAGACCTGGTCATTATTGACGGCAAGGCTCGTGGAATTATCGTCAGGAATCTGGTCACCGGCAAGATAGAACGTTATGCTGCCCATGCAGTGGTAATCGGTACCGGCGGATACGGCAACACCTTCTTCCTTTCTACGAACGCCATGGGTTCCAATGGTTCGGCCGCCTGGCAGGTATATAAAAAAGGAGCTTATTTTGCCAATCCCTGCTATGCGCAGATTCACCCGACCTGCATTCCTGTTCACGGCACCAATCAGTCGAAGCTGACCCTGATGTCGGAATCGTTGCGTAATGACGGACGTATCTGGGTACCCAAGAAACTGGAAGATGCCAAGGCTCTTCAGGCCGGCAAACTCAAGGGACGCGACATTCCCGAAGAGGATCGCGACTACTATCTTGAACGCCGTTATCCGGCTTTCGGAAACCTTGTACCCCGTGATGTGGCTTCCCGTGCCGCCAAAGAGCGTTGCGATGCCGGCTATGGCGTGAACAATACGGGACTGGCCGTTTTCCTGGATTTCAGCGAAGCCATCAACCGCCTGGGCAAGGATGTGGTCGAGGCCCGTTACGGAAACCTGTTCCAGATGTACGAAAAGATCACGGATTCCAATCCTTACGAGGAACCGATGATGATATTCCCGGCCATCCACTATACTATGGGTGGTATCTGGGTCGATTATGAACTTCAGACTTCCATTCCCGGTCTGTTCTGTATCGGTGAGGCCAACTTCTCGGATCATGGAGCCAACCGTTTGGGGGCTTCTGCCCTGATGCAGGGTCTGGCAGATGGGTATTTTGTCCTGCCCTATACCATTCAGAACTATCTGGCCGACGAAATCCGCACTCCTCGCTTCTCTACCGAACTGCCTGAGTTCCTAGAAGCCGAAAAAGCCATCAATGAACGTATCGAAAAACTGATGTCCATTCAGGGACACCGTTCTGTCGATTCCATTCATAAAGAACTTGGCCTGATCATGTGGGACTTTGTAGGTATGGGCCGCAACGAGGAAGGTCTGAAGAAAGCCTTGGTCGAACTCAAACGCATCAAGCAGGTCTTTTGGAGCGATGTCTTTATCCCTGGAGAGGCCAAGGACCAGAATACGGAACTGGAAAAGGCACTCCGCCTGGCCGATTTCATCGAGATAGGCCAGTTGATGGCTACGGATGCCCTGCATCGTGAAGAGTCATGCGGCGGCCATTTCCGTGAGGAGTACCAGACTCCGGAAGGTGAGGCACTGCGTCAGGACGACAAATTCTCTTATGTAGGCTGTTGGAAATACATGGGTGAGGATCAGGAACCGCAGCTCATCAAAGAAGAGCTGAACTACGAGTTTACCAAAGTACAACAACGCAATTACAAATAAGGTCATGGAAAAAAGTATCAATATTACATTGAAAGTTTGGCGTCAGAGAGGTCCCAAAGCCCTTGGCAAATTCGAGACTTATCAGTTGAACAATGTCTCGACAGACAGTTCTTTTCTGGAGATGATGGATCAGCTCAACGAACAGCTGATTGCGGACAGAAAGGAGCCGGTGGTTTTTGACCATGACTGCCGTGAGGGTATTTGCGGTATGTGTTCCCTGTATATTAACGGACATCCCCATGGCCCCGATGAGGACATCACCACCTGTCAGTTGCACATGCGCAAGTTTAAGGACGGAGACGTCATCACCATCGAGCCTTGGCGTTCGCATGGCTTCCCGGTTATCCGGGACCTGATGGTGGACCGCTCGGCTTTCGACAAGATCATCCAGGCTGGTGGTTATGTCTCGGTCAACACCGGAGGCGCTCCTGATGCGAATGCCACTCCTATTGCCAAGCCCATAGCCGACCTGGCTATGGATGCAGCCTCCTGCATCGGTTGCGGGGCATGTGTGGCTGCCTGCAAGAACGGTTCGGCGATGTTGTTTGTCTCCGCCAAGGTGAGTCAGTTGGCTTTGCTGCCTCAGGGCAAGGTCGAGGCTATGGCTCGTGCCAAGGCAATGGTCGCCAAGATGGACGAGTTGGGATTCGGCAACTGCACCAATACAGGTGCCTGCGAGGCCGAGTGTCCTAAAAATGTCTCCATCTCCAATATCGCCCGTCTGAACCGCGAATTCCTGTCGGCCAAGTTCAAAGACTAAGGCCGGCCGATACTATCACGATGTATCCTCAGATGTACGCTCAAAACGCCTGGCATCCGGGCGAAGATTCCCTTCCGGCCGTATCGCTTGCATCTGGGGATACATCGTCAGTTTATGGCTGCACGCTTCCGTCACAGCCTTTCCAAGGCAATCCGCGTTCCCACGACTTGGCCGACGGGGTTAAAACCTATGGACTGATACTTCTTTGTCTGGCCTTTTTGGCCTATTTGTATGCCAGCCGTGAACAGTTGAAGGGACTCTTGCGGCAGGTGCTCCTGCCCGGCAGTCGTCTGAACAGTTCTGATGAGGCCGATGTGCGGTTGAACAATTTCGAGACGCTCTTTTTCCTTGTATCCTGTCTGATCTGGGTGTTGGTCATCTCTCTCTTTCTCCAGCAAAGCCCGCGTCCCAAACTCTACGACATTGAATGGAATCAGATATACCAGGCTTCCTTGCTGACGTTGGGGTATGTGGCTTTCCGTCTTGTGGCAACCCGTCTGTTTGCCTGGTTACATATGCCAGATCTGGGTCGGAGGACTCTGCACAGCATGTTTATGATCCCCTTTTGTTTTGTGTCGCTGTTCCTGGCCTTCCTGTTGTTGTTCAATGAAATTCTGCTTTTCCCACTCAGAACGCTGATGGTCGCGTCTATTTCCTTGTGGCTGGTATCGGCCCTTCTGAAGTTGCTGACACTCCTGCACTTTTTTTCTCTCCAAAGGGTGTCACCCTTTCATTTTTTTTTGTACTTTTGCAGCGCGGAAATACTTCCGATTTGCCTTTTGTGCAAGGGAGTTTTGCTGCTTATGTAAAGTACTAATATATAATACAATAGGACGTGAAGATCAAGCGCATTCTCGTATCGCAGCCCAAACCCGCATCAGAGAAATCTCCATACTATGATTTGGAGAAAAAGTACGGAGTCAAGATTAACTTCCGTCCTTTCATAAAGGTTGAGGGTATCACTGCCAAGGAGTTTCGTCATCAGCGTATATCCATCCTTGACCATACGGCTGTAGTTTTTACGGCCCGCACGGCAATCAACCATTTCTTCCGTCTTTGCGAGGAGACCCGTGTCGATGTCCCCGAGGATATGAAATACTTCTGTATCAACGAAACGGTGGCTTTATACCTGCAAAAGTATATTCAGTACCGCAAACGAAAGATCTTCTATCCTGCCAGTGGAAAACTTGACGGTCTGCTTGCTTTGATTGTGAAACATCCCTCCGAGAAATATCTGGTGTCGGTTTCCGATGTAAACAACGACGACCTTTGTTCCATGTTGGAGGAGAAGAGCATTTCCTACACTAAGTCGGTCATGTACCGTACCATCAGCAACGACTTCACCCCTGAAGAGGAATTCAACTATGACATGCTGGTTTTCTTCAGTCCCAACGGCATTGCTTCCCTGATGAAGAATTTCCCGGATTTTCAGCAGGGTGAAATCTGTATCGCCACCTTGGGCAAATCAACCGCCCAGGCAGTGAGGGAAGCCGGTCTGAGGCTTGACATCGAAGCCCCCACTCCTCAGTCGCCTTCCATTACGGCGGCCATTGAGGCGTATTTGAAAGAATCAAACAAGAAGAAATAGATCAGACGTAACTGTGGTTGCAGAAACGCCGAAAAATACTTTTCGGAAAGAGGAGCGTTTGTGCGGCGAATTGCGCATTGATGCCTTGTTCCGTGAGGGAAAGACTGTCATGGCCTATCCTTTGCGCGGATGCTGGCGCTGTCTTCCTGTCACAGAGGGCCCCCCGGTCAAGGTGCTCTTTTCCGCTCCCAAGAAGAAGCTGCACCGGGCTTTTCAACGCAACCGTGCCAAACGCCTGATGCGGGAATCCTATCGTCTGCAGAAACACGGACTCATAAACCAAATTTGCGAAATGAACTGTCAGCTGCAGCTGGCCGTGGTCTGGCAGCAGGAAGGACTTGCCGACTATGCTACGGTCTATGCCAGGATGAGTAGACTGCTTTCCAAGGTTCAGACGGATGTGGCGGCTGAAACAAGCATTCAGGCATGAAAACAATCTGGAAATATATCGAAAGGTCCATAGCTTGGCTATTGTTGCTGCCAGTCTATTTCTACCGGGCCTGTGTCTCTCCGCTGACACCCGCATCATGCCGCTTCACTCCCACTTGTTCACAGTACGCCATCCAGGCGATCAAGAAATACGGGCCATTCAAGGGAGGCTGGCTGGCTTTGAAAAGAATAGCCCGTTGCCATCCCTGGGGTGGTCATGGCTACGATCCGGTACCATGAAGACAGATGCCCATACCCACTATATAGCAGACCGGGAGCATTTTGCAGGACTCCTGTGTATTTCCGCCCTGCACCTGGATTGCCTGTCCTTGCCTTCTGCAGAGGCAGTACGCCGGCTGGCCTCCAGGCTCGCTGAACAGCAGTCTTTTAAGCAGGGTCGTCTGTTGTATTCCTGTGGCCTGCATCCGATGGATGTCCAGTCCGATCTTCGACCTGGGAAGGACGGGCTTGAACAGCTTTTATCGTTGCCCGAGATTTCGGTAATAGGCGAAATAGGATTGCATCGGCCTTCGACGGTCCCCTTCTCAGATCAGGAGTCGTGGTTCGACTTCCAGCTCTCTGTGGCCGACAATCTACAAAAACCGGTGCTGCTTCACTGCGTCCATGCTATGGCCGAAGTGCTGGCCTATCGCCGTAAATATCCGCGGATCCCTGCCTGGATGGTGCATGGTTTTCGTGGTAAACCGCAGCAGGCCCTGCAATGGACCTCCCTGGACTTCTATCTGTCTTTCGGGCCCCGTTTCAACACGGCGGCAATGCAGGCCTGCCCTCCACAGTATCTGCTTCTTGAAACAGATTCAGAAGGCCCTGGGCGGGCGCAAGACTTGTCTGCCGTCTATCAGCAGGCGGCAGACGTCTTATCCCTTCCTGTTGAAAGGATCGAATGTCAGGTGTCTAATAATCTCGCCCGTTTTATCGGGCGCTAGCCATAAGTGGCAGTATATAAAGAGACGAAATCACATTAAATGGTGATTGTATACAGCATAGGGAGACCCTACCTTTGCGTATAGTAAAAGGTTATTGATTCAATGTATTAAACACTGCACCCCGGTACTCTTGGCATCGGGGTGCAGTTGTTTATGGCAAAGTGCTTGACTTGAGGTTAGAGGCTGATGATGACTCCTGCCATAAACGAGGCTCCCGGCATGGGGTCGCCGACTATGATTTCATATTCTTGGTCCAGCAGATTCTCTCCTCTGACCCAGCATTTCAGATTCCGTGTCACCTGGTAGCCCAAGGTGGCATTCAACAGGCAGAAACTCTCTTTCCGGGGGCTGGCACCGACAGCCGTATAAAGATTATCGACATACTGTAGCCCCAGTTGCATACTGAAAGGATCCAGCTCGTAGCGAACTCCTGCAAAACCGACATATTCCGGTGCCGAAAGGACTGGAGCCTCCATATGCAGATAGGCATGGTTGGTGCGGAGGCTGATCCGTCGGTTTACCTGCCAGGAGGCCTCGGCTTCGACCCCGTAGTTCTCGATTTCTCCAGTGTTGACATTCTTCCTGAGTGTCGTATTGGTCACAATCAGATTATCCCCCTTGATATAGTACAGATTGATGCCGTAGCTCAGTCGGTCGTTGAGCAGGTACTGTTTCCAAGACAGTTCATAGTTCATGGTCCGTTCTGGCTCCAGTTCTTCGTTAGAAGGCGGATAAAGATACATTTCCCTCATGGTCGGATTACGGAATCCTTTGCCGGCCATGGCTTTGAGTGTGCCGTCTTCAATCAGGCGGAAAACCAGTCCCGCCTGGGGAATCCATTCTGTGCCTGTCACCGAGTGATGATCGACACGGATACCGGCATCAAGTGTCATCCAGCTGAACAGATCCTGGCGAATGTCGATATACGCCGCCAGGTCGTTGCGATGGGACTCGCCGCTCTGTTTGTTCGTGGTCGGCAGTTCCTCGCCGGTGGCTTTGGAAGTGTAATAGGCATGTCCGTAGATATGCTGATAGTCAACACCGGCTGTCAGACGGTTGCCCTCAAGCAGCTGCATGCTTTGATAGAGGGATACGCCGGCCAGATAATCCCTTGAGCGGAAATAGCGCACGGTGGGAGCAGTCGGATCGGCAGTGCCGTCATCTATTTTGTGCTGTCCGAAATTGGTGTACAGACTCAGAGATCCGCTGCTGCCGCCATAGTGATTGTCAAGGGCCATGGAGGCAAACCCTCGGGTAATCCACTGGTCGGCGTCGTATAGCGGGCTGCTGACAGTTCCGGGGTGGGATGCGTTGAAATGGTTCAGATTTGCGTCGGCAGAGAGCTTCCAGTGCTCACTGAGTTCATAACCCCCTTTCAGATAGCCGCCGTATTGCTCGAAACCCATGCGGGGACGGTGATTGTCACTGCGGTTATACAAGGCGGAAGCCGTGCCGGAAAACCGTCCCTGCCTTTGCTGGTGGCTAATCTCCCCCTGCACCGTGCCATAACTGCCGGCGCCGGCCGTGAGATGTGTGCGCGAGCCGTCCTGGTCCATGCGTCGGGTGACGATATTGACAACCCCGCCCATGGCATTGCTGCCGTAGAGGACTGAGGCAGGACCTCGCAGGACTTCGACCCTTTCGGCTATGCCCGTCTGGTAGCTGTCGGCGATGGGGTGTCCGTAGATACCTTGGTATTGCGGGTGGCCGTCGATGAGTACCATCATCTGCCCCGAACCGCCGCTCAGTCCGCGCATGTTGATGCCGCCGGCGGCATTTCCGCTTACTCCGTAACCCATCATCCCGCGGCTTGTGACTGTCAGGCCGGGGATTTCCTGCATCAGTGTAGGCAGAATGGAGGGTTGTACATTTTCTGTCAGCACATCACGGTTCACCACGCTGACGGTCATCGGCAGATGACGTATGTCCGTGATTTGTCTGGCTCCGGTCACTACTTGATCTTTCAGAGAAATGACGCTGTCGGTCTGCGCACTGATACTGAGCATGGCACCACCCAGTATCAATAAGGAGAGCATTTTTTTCATAAGATTCGTGTCACGATTTAAGAAAAGGGTGTTACTTTTGTACGCTGCAAAGATAAGGCATGGATTTGAAGCAGTCAAATATTATAGATTAAATAAAGACAAATGGCTCTTAAAAGATTTGGTGTCTCTTTGGACGAAGACATTCTGACCGCATTGGATGAATATGTCTCGACGAGTGGATTCAGCAACCGTTCTCAGGCATTGCGCTTCCTGATAGAGAAGAATATTGCCGAACAGAAATGGCAATGCAACCATATAGTCGCCGGGACGGTAATCATTATGTACGATCGCTCCCGCAAGGACATTGCCTCCCAGATAGACAGCATACAGCAGCAGTACAGCGATTTGATACTGTCTTCTTCTCAGTTCTACCTGAACCGGGATTTTTGCCTGCATACGGCAACTATTACAGGCGAAGCCTACCGGCTGACAGCCCTGTCCGATCGTCTGACCGCCATCAAGGGCATCCGGCATGGCAAGCTGGTGATGGGGCGGGCCGATTAAACAAAGCAGCCCGATCCGGAATGGTCGGGCTGCTACAGTTTTTGAGGATCAGGATTATCTCTTGACACGGGCATTGCCGGCATAGATACTCCATATCTGGTCTTCATCGGCAGGCTGGCCGTAGTCAGTCAGGAAGGTCGTAGCCAAGGCACCGCTTGCCCAGCCGAACTGAATCCATTTTTCGGGTTCCCAGCCCTTCAGGATGGCGTAGAGCATACCGCCTACATAGCCGTCGCCGCCACCGATGCGGTCCAGAACATGGATCTCCCGGGGCATTTCCACAAACCATTCGTCACCGGCCAGCATGATGGCACCCCAGTTGTGGCTGTTGGTG
Source organism: Bacteroidales bacterium (assembly GCA_017464285.1). GTDB lineage: Bacteria > Bacteroidota > Bacteroidia > Bacteroidales > UBA1402 > UBA1757. Next base: position 147,561 of record JAFUDT010000009.1, read on the forward strand.
TTGTTGACCTGGCGCAGGGTGGTGGCAAATACAGAAGCATTGGGATAGGCGGCTTTGACGCGTTTGATCATTTCCTTGAAACTTTCGATCTTGGCTGCAATATCCTTGCCGCCGGCTTCCGGACCTTCGATGTCAAGGCAGAGCTGGAAGTCCTCCTCATTACCGATGAGGATGTCAGACAGACCGGCAATTTCGCTGAAGATGTCGTGCAGCTCTTTCTCGCGGCCTACCCAGAAGGAAGCACGGTAGTTCAAGTCGAAGGAGATGAGTGAACCGTATTTTTTGGCAGCGCGGGCGATTTCCAGGCAGAAACGGCTGGTTTCGGGCGACAGGGCTCCGATCAGGCCTGAGAGATGAACAATCTGGACTCCTTCCTGACCGAAAATGCGGTCCAGATCGAAGTCCTTGACATTCAGCGTACGGCCTACTTCACCGGCACGGTCGTTCCACACCCGGGGACCGCGTGAGCCATAGCCGCTGTCGGCAATGTTGATCTGGTGACGATAGCCCCAGGGACCGCCCTGAGCCACCTCGGGACCCTCGAAATCCATGCCGCGGCTTCTGAGGTTGGCCTTGATAAAGTGGGCAAACGGGCTGCCTTTGACAAAGGTGGTCAGCACCTTGACAGGCATGCCCAGAATGGAGGCGACGCTGGCCACATTGGTCTCGGCACTGGTGGCCTGAAGCTTGAAGGTGTCGCTCGAATGGACAGGCTGCCCGGCATCGGGAGTGATGCGCAGCCCCATACTGGTGGGAACCAGCATGGCGTACTTGGCGTTTTTCTTGAGTTTGAGTTCCATGTTGTTTGAGTTTGAAGTATTTCGTTATAATCAGTGGGTTCAAAGTTAGGGAAAAAGCGCTAATCTTCCAAATGCTTCCAGCCCTGGGCGATAATGTCGAATTCGTTACCGTCCCGGCTTATCAGACGGGATCCCTCCTCCTGGCGGCAAATGTAACCTATGATGCGGACATCTTTCCATGCATCAATCCGTTCGTGCTCGCTCAGGGGAACAGTAAAGAGAAGTTCGTAGTCTTCTCCTCCGTTAAGAGCGGCCGTCGTAAGGTTCATGTTCATTTCTTCGCACAGGGCAGCCGTCTGATAGTCGATGGGCAGTTTTTCCTCGAAAATGCGGCAACCGCAGCCGGATTGCTTGCAGATGTGCAGGATATCGGACGACAATCCGTCGGAGATGTCCATCATGGCTGTAGGAACGATGCCCATTTCGGCCAGCTTCTCGACAATATCCTTGCGAGCTTCAGGCCGAAGCTGACGTTCGAGTAGGTATTCCTTGCCTTCGAAATCGGGATTGAAGTCTTTCTCGCCCTGAAACACGCGTTTTTCCCTTTCCAGCAGCTGAAGACCCATGTAGGCGGCCCCCAGGTTGCCCGAGACGCAGATAAGGTCGTGCTCCTTGGCTCCGCTACGCAGTACGGCTTTACCCTTTTCCACTTCGCCCAGGCAGGTCAGACTCAAGACCAGGCCGGTCAATGAGGAAGAGGTGTCGCCTCCAACCAGATCGACACCATAGTAGTCGCAGGCCGCCTGCAGCCCCTGGTAAATCTCGGCGACATCTTCGACCGAAAACCGCTTGCTCAGACCGATGGAAACGACCAGTTGTCGAGGTCGGCCGTTCATGGCGCAGATGTCGGAAATATTGACTACGGCAGCTTTGTATCCCAAGTGCTTGAGCGGTACATAGCTCAAATCAAAATGGATGCCTTCGAGCAACAGGTCGGTGGTAACGAGCGTGTCGTTGTCTCCGTAGTTGATGACGGCGGCATCGTCTCCTATGCCGATTTTTGAGGACGGGTTTCTAAGGATGATTTTCTCTGTCAGCAGGTCAATCAGTCCGAACTCTCCGTATTGGCTTATCTCAGTGCGATGAGGGTGAACGTCTTCGGTCATGTCTATAGTTTTGATATAAGTTCTTTGAACAGTAGAGTCATGCGGGGTTGTGCCATGCCGGCTGCGTCCTGTACCTCTTTATGGGAGTTTTCTTCACCTGCTTGGGCCACATTGGTTATGACCGATATGCCGAACACTTCCAGGCCGGCATGCCGGGCGATGATAGCTTCCGGCACGGTGGACATGGATACGGCATCTGCGCCCAGACTGCGCAACATGCGATATTCTGCCGGTGTTTCGAAGGACGGTCCTTGCCAGCCGACAAACACGCCCCGTTGCAATTTGATGTGATATTCTTCAGCCACTTGGTCGGCCAGATTACGCAGCCTCTTGGAATAGACTTCGGTCATGTCGGGAAATCTCGGTCCGATGCGGTCGTCATTCTTGCCGCGCAGCGGATTCTCAGGAAAAAGGTTGATATGGTCCTGAAGAACCATGATGTCGCCGATTCGGTAGTCGGGATTCAGGCCGCCGGCGGCATTGGACAGCAACAGGGTTTTAATACCTAGCAGCTTCATGGTGCGGATGGGAACGGCCAGCTCTTTCATGCTGTAACCCTCGTAATAGTGAAAGCGGCCCTGCATGACCATGACTTCCTTGTCTCCCAGTCGTCCGAAGACCAGATTCCCGTTGTGTCCTTCGACTGTGGATACGGGGAAATGCGGTATTTCACGATAGGGAATGACTTGAATTTCAGTCATGTCATTGACCAGCGCCCCCAGTCCGGAACCAAGCACCACGGCAATCTCCGGTCTCTTGGGGCAGTGTCGTTTAATCCATTCTGCAGCTTGTAGAGAATGTTCGTACATGTTTTGTAATCATTTGGTTGAACAACGTTTCCTGTTCTCCGGAGAACTTCACTTCCATGCTCAGATAGCACAGGCAGGAAGCCAGTTCTTCGGCAAGAGGCAGTTCCGGCAGCCGGCAAAAGTCTTTTTCTGTAGTGATGACCAGACCGTTGTTTTCCCTGACCTTCCGACTGGCGGAGACCAGATGTTGTATATCTTTGTCAGTATAGCGGTGATGATCGGGGAAGGTGATCACTTCTGCCCGCTCGTCCAGCTGCCGGATATAGTCACTGAAGGATTGCGGAGATCCTATGCCGCAAAAGGCCAGCAGAGGAATCCCGCTTTCTTTCAGAGTCGAGGGCTGCCCTCCGGCAAACCGGCATTTATCTGGGTAAGCCGGCAGAACAGCGGTATAGCGGATGTGTGAAAAAAACACCCCTTGTCCTTTTTCGGGGCGCAGGCGGGAGACAAACGCTTGCCTGTCCCCTTCGCTCAGGTTTTCGGGACATTTGGAGACAACGATAATATCGGCTCTTTTCATCCCTTGAACGGGCTCCCTGAGTCGGCCTGCCGGCAACAGGCAGTCGTCAAATACGGGTCGGCCGTAGTCGATGACCAACAAAGACAGGCTTGGTTTGACAGCCCGGTGCTGGAAGGCATCATCGAGCAGAATGACTTCCGTGTCGGGTTTGACTTGCCGTAGGTGTCGGATGCCTTCAGCCCTTTTTTCCTGGACAGCCACTGTGATGTCGGGGAACTTCCGGTGTATCTGCAAAGGCTCATCCCCTATATCGCAGGCAGAACTGCTTTCTGTGGCCATGACAAAGCCTCGGCTTCGGCGTCTGTATCCGCGACTGAGCAACGAAGTCTGAAAAGAAGCACTGAGCAGCCGGATGAGATATTCACTCATAGGCGTTTTGCCGGTTCCGCCCACCGTGATGTTCCCGATGCAAATAATGGGGATGTCAAAGCGAGCGGACTTCTTTATTCCTTTGTCGTACAAATAATTGCGCCATTTTACCAGGGCGCCGTACAACCAGGAGAACGGCAATAGAATGCCTTTGCCCATGCTTATTCGACGGTGATGGAGTAAGGCATACGGGCCAGCACTCCGCTACGGCGCTGAAGATCCTTGATTTCGGCCTTTACGCGGTTTTCTATCGAGCTGTTGACGATCTTCAGCCTGGCTCCCATCGAGAAACTCTCCATGAACTGGGTCATGGCATCTTTCTTTTCGGGGAAGGCCACGGTACGGTATTCTTCCAGCCCTGCCATGCCTGCTGCGCAGGCGATAGCGTCATCGAGATAGCCCAGTTTGTCAACCAGCCCGATGGACAGAGCCTGTTCGCCTGTCCAGACACGCCCTTCGGCAATTTTGCGTATCTCCTGGGGGTCCATGTGACGGCCTTCGGCACAACGGCCCACGAACAGGTCGTAGCCTTTCTCTATATGCCCCTGCATCAAGGCTTTCTCACCGGCGGTCATTTCTCGGTAGGCACTGCCGAAGTCTCCGTACTGGTTGGTCTTGACCAGGTCGAAATGCAGTCCGACCTTTTTGGCCAGTTCTTCCATGTTGAAGCTCAGGCCGAAAATGCCAATGGAACCGGTCAGGGTTGTCGGAGCGGCAAAGATGGAGTCGGCATTGGAAGAGATGTAGTAGCCGCCGGAGGCAGCATAGTCGCCCATGGAAACTACCACCGGTTTGACAGCCTTGAGTTCCTTGATGGCCTGGCATATCTGCTCCGAGGCATAGGCACTGCCGCCAGGAGAGTTGACACGCAGTACAACCCCCTTGATGTGGTCATCTTCCTGGATCTTCCTGATTTCCTCGATGAGCGGGTCGGAAACAATCTGTTCTCCCTGCGAGAAGGAACTGCCCTCATCGAAGATTTCACCGGCGGCGTAGAGCACGGCAATCTTGTCGGCGCTGAATTTCTTGGCCTTGACCGGAATTTTGTTTATCTCCTTGACAGAGACGATTTTCAGATCTTTGACCTTGCAATCGGCCCGTGCAGCCAGCTTTTCACGCATGCAAGTCTTGTAGATCAATCCGTCCACCAGCCCCGACTCCTGCACGTAACTGCCGTCCTTGAGGGGAATGAATTCGTCGGCCAGGCCGTTGAGCCGGTCAATGCTCAGGCTGCGGCTGGAGGAAATGCCTTCAAGCATTTTGTTCCAGATGCCGCTCATGTAGGAAACGGTCTGCTCGCGACTGGCATCACTCATTTGGGTGTTGATATAGGGCTCGACAGCCGATTTGTAGGTGCCTACCTTGAATACTTGGGGTTTGACACCGATTTTCTTGAGAACATCCGTGTAGAACATCGGATTGGCGGCCAGTCCCATCAAGGTGAGGCTTCCGTAGGGGTTCATGAAAACCGAGTCGGCCACGCAACCGGCATAGTAGGCTCCTTGTCCGCACGCCTGGTCGATGTAGGCATAGACAAATTTCCCGCTCTGCTTGAAACATTCCAGTGCACGGCGGATTTCCTCATAACTGCTGATGCCGGCCGACATGGAACCTATATTTATATATATACCTATGACATTGTCATCCTTCTTGGCCTTTTTGATAGCCTTGATCATTTCGTCAAGACCCTGGCCGGAACCGGCGGAGAAAAAACCGCCTAAATCGCCGAAGGGATTCTCTTGTCCGTATTCGGCCAGTGATCCTTCCAGATTGATTTTGAGAATACTTCCGCTTTCGACCTTGGCGGGTTTGCTCATGGAACTCATCAGCCCTGACAGCATAATGACCGACAAGAGGCAGCAGAAGACCATGGCGATGACGACGCCGACTGCGGCTGCCAGTGAAGTTTTGAGAAATGGTTTCATCGTTGTTTGTTTTTGGAGTGGTTGGTATGATTTGTTTTTATCTCAATCTCTATGAGCAGGCAAAAATACTGCAAAGCAATACCAATAGCAAATAATTCGCCGTCCAGAGAAAAAAAGTTTTGGCGAAACAGGGTTGATAGTCAATCTCTTGATGCTTTTCGCTGATTTTTTTTCGAAAAAAAGTGGTGTAAAAATTTGGTAGAAAGAAAAAGCTGCCGTACTTTTGCACCCGCTTTCGGAAAGGAGCCTGCGAGGGCGGTTCTCCGGGAGCGATCGAGAAGCGATCTATGAAAGGATGATACAGACAAGTAGTACAAGATAGAGAGCGGGCTTATGAAGTCCGACCGTCAATAGA
>JAFUDT010000001.1 GCA_017464285.1 Bacteroidales bacterium
AACTTCATTGAAGGTGCCAAGACAGCCTACTTGAACATCAACGTCAACAACAACTTCTTCTACTACGACAGCATTCCTGCCACATGGTCAATTCCTCTGCAGGTTAACCCCGGTGGTACCTACAAGGCTTACAACCTGAAGCTGGAAGGCAACGTCTATAACAACTGGGACGGTGTTCTCGTTGACATGAAGGACATCTACACGGTTGACACCGATCCCGCTATCGTCATGGAAGACATCCAGTATGCCTACGGCGACAAGTTCTTCACCAACAGCCCGCTCTACACTGCCGGTGTTGAAGGTACATACGTCGGTACTCCTGACATGTACTATCCGTTCAAGGCCGAAGGTGACATAGAGAACCTGACCCTGACGGTTTACGACAGCGAAGAACTCATCGGCGCTCTGGCTGCCAACTACGCCGGCTACGCCAATATCACCATCGAACTGGCTGCTGACAGCTTCGGTCTGGGTGAAAGAGTCGGTCGTCCGATGCCGAAGTTTGGCGGCAACCTGACCATCAAGGCTGCTAAAGGCTTCTCGCCGAAGGTTGGCGGCAGCTTCCGCTCCAACGGTGGCATGAATGTCAACAACTATGTATTCGACGGTCTGACCTTTGTTCGCGCCACTTCCGGTGCCAACACCGATTCCAGCCCGATCTTCATCAACAAGGGTTCGAAGGACAATGTTTCCGGAACGCTGGAAGTCAAGAATTGTACCTTCCTGGATATGCCAGCCTGCATCATTCGTATCAATGCCAACAACACTGAAAACAATGTTCATGCAGTCGATATCCACAACAATACCTTCGACGGTATCAACCACCACTTCTTCCAGTTTGCCGGTGGCAAGGACTTCGGTGTAACGAGCTTCAGCTTTACCGAGAACGTTGTCAAGAACTACATGTCAACCAGTGCCCAGTTCTTCAACACTCCGCTGCCCACCAATCCTCCTGCCGGAAGCGATTCGACCTACACCATGACTGTAGAACACAATATTTTCTACAAGATCGGTGGTCAGGCCAGCGCTCTGCGTCACTTCCTCGAGTGCAACAAGGACAACAACTTCAAGAAGGTGACAATGAACTTCAACAACAACATCTTCTGGGAGAACTACAGCCTGGACGGCGTGCTCAACTGCGACCTGGCTCTGTTCAACGCCCAGGAAGGCCAGGAAGTCGAGGTCAACTTCCTCAACAACTTGCTCTATCCGGAAACAGTCATGACCAACATGTTCGATCCTGACTATGTTGATGGTACAATTGCTAACTTCCCGGTAACCAGTGGTAACATCACCCCGAACTTCAAGCATCTCTATCTGGCCGACCTGGGCATCGCCGCCGAGGACTTCTGGGCCAGCGAAGAACTGCTGAAGATCTTCGACAACACCGCCGCTTACACGGCTGGTGTCGACGGAACCTATCTGGGTGCCAAGGCCAACTACACGAAGGGAATCACCATCCCCGAAGGTGCCAAGTACTTCTGGGCTTCTGCCGAAGGAACTGTCATCGAGATGGGTGGCCAGGCTGTGGCTAACGAAGCTGCTGCCGGACGCGTCAACTATGCACAGGCCGGTTACTACACCATCAGCCTGAACGGTAAGAAGAACTGGAACGCTGACAACCAGATTGTCACCATCACTCTTGACGAAGAAATCGCTGCCGGCGACACCATCGCCATCACCGGCTTCCGTAACAAGAATGCCGCCGAAAAGAAGGCTGCCGCTTACTTCAGAATCGGAGATAAGGAATTCGACGACGGTACCGACGGTCTGAAGTATACCAACATCAACAACGAAGGCGGTGTTGACTTCGACAACGACGGCGAGACCCCGAACACCATCACGGTGGTGGTTCCGGAAGGTGCCAGCGGTAAGACGCTTGACATGACCCGCGCTCAGACAGGTACCAACCTGTTCATCACGCAGCTGGTCATCCTGGGTAAGGTCGAAGTTCCCGTCGATCCCGGCAACGGCATCGTCAACGGTAAGATCCTGAACAAGGTTTACACCAACAACGGAACGCTCTTCATGAACATGAACGAAGCCTCCAATGTCAAGGTTTACGATGTTCTGGGTAAGACTGTCAAGAACTTCAACGCCAAGGCTGGTCTGAATACTGTAGAAGGGCTGAACGCCGGTCAGATCTACATTATCCGCACCGAAAGCGAAGTAGTCAAGATTGCTCTCTAAGCCTAAGCTTAAAAACTGAGCCTTCGGGTTCAGTCCTCGATAGAGAAGCCCGGTCGAAAGACCGGGCTTCTTTTTATCAAAAAAAATAGTCCGTTTTTTATTTGATACTGGAGAAAGTATCACTACATTTGCAACAAAATGCGGGGGTAGGCTTTTGGCCGATTCCGCAAAGACTATTTGGTGAAAATGCTATGACCGCAGACCAGGACAGCCAGCTGAAAGACTTCGAGACCAGGGTCCGACAACTGCTGCTACTGTGCGAGTCACTGAAAAAAGAGAACGAAGCTCTCAGGCAGTCGCTGGCCGACCAGCAGGAGACCGGCCGTCAGCTACGTGAAGAGCTACGGGAACTCACCGACAGTTACGATAAACTCCGGCTGGCCAAAAGCCTCGCCGGCGAAGGCGGAGACCTTCGGGCAGCCAGGCAGAGGATATCGAGAATGGTGCGGGAAATAAACGCTTGCATTGCACTTGTCAACGAGTAAAAATGGAAGACGATACTTTTAAGATTCACCTATACATAGCCGATGAGGATTTTTTTGTTGAGCTCAAAAGAAACGATCAGCAACAAGAAGCTCTCTACCGGCAGGCAGCCAGGCAGATAAGCCGGCTGATGAATGCCTACAGGGAGAAATATCACGGTGAAGGAGCAGCCGAACTGGACACAAAAAGGCTGCTGGCCATGACTGCCCTGCATCTGGCCAAGAAGAATCTTGAAGTGGAAGCCAATACCGACGACAGTCGTTGTCTCACGGTGGTGGGACAACTGGACGAGGAGTTGAAACGCTATCTGAAGAACTAACCACAAGGTTGCTTTTTCGACCCGAAGAAGACTCCAAGTCTGCAGCCAAAAGAAATTTACCGCACTACTGCCCTTTCCGGAGGAAGGGAGGTAGTGCGTTTTGTTTATATATATACAACTAATAACAAAATGAACGGATTACTATCAATCATTATTCCTGTGGCAGCCCTGCTGGTCGGTGTGTTGCTGGGCTGGCTGTTTTTTCGCTATGTCCTGAATGCACGCTATCAGTTCAAGCTGAAACAGGCCGAGCTGGAAGCCGAATCTGTCAAGAAAGCCAAGATGCAGGAAGTCAAGGATAAGTTCTACAATCTGAAGAACGATCTGGACAAGCAGATATCGCAGCGCAATGCCAAACTGCAGGGAGCCGAAGCACGCATCAAGCAACGCGAAATGCAGCTCAACCAGCGCAACGAGGAACTGTTGCGCAAAAAAGGCGATCTGGATATCATCCGGGAGAACCTGGATGCCCAGATGGAAGTCATCGAAAAGAAAAAGCAGGACCTGGAGAAACAACATCGTCTGGAGGTAGAACGACTGGAAGCCCTGTCGGGCCTGTCGGCCGAAGAGGCCAAGAACCGGCTGGTCGAGTCGCTCAAGGAAGAAGCACAGACCGCTGCCGCCGCTTATGTCAACGAGATCATGGACGAAGCCAAGATGACTGCCAACAAAGAAGCCAAGCGCATCGTAGTACAGTCTATCCAGCGCGTAGCCACAGAAACAGCCATCGAAAACGCCGTGACGGTGTTCCATATCGACTCTGACGAAATCAAGGGCCGCATCATCGGCCGGGAAGGACGCAACATCCGTGCCTTGGAAGCAGCCACCGGTGTAGAAATCATCGTTGATGACACCCCCGAGGCCATCGTGCTGTCGGCGTTCGATCCGGTTCGTCGTGAAATTGCCCGCCTGGCCCTGCACCAGCTGGTCTCCGACGGGCGTATCCACCCGGCCCGCATCGAGGAAGTGGTGGCCAAGGTGAGCAAGCAGGTCGAAGAAGAAATCATTGAGACCGGCAAGCGCACCACGATCGACCTGGGTATCCATGGTTTGCACCCCGAACTGGTACGTATGGTAGGTCGCATGAAATATCGTTCCTCCTACGGTCAGAACCTGCTGCAGCATGCCCGCGAAACAGCCAATCTGTGTGCCGTCATGGCCTCCGAGCTGGGGCTCAACCCTAAGAAAGCACGCCGGGCCGGTCTGCTGCACGACATCGGCAAAGTACCCGAAGACGAGCCTGAGCTGCCGCACGCACTGCTGGGCATGAAGCTGGCCGAAAAATATAAGGAGAAACCCGATATCTGCAATGCCATCGGCGCCCACCACGACGAAGTGGAGATGCAGACACTGCTGGCTCCTATCGTACAGGTCTGCGACGCCATCTCCGGTGCCCGTCCGGGAGCTCGCCGCGAGATTGCCGAAGCCTATGTCAAGCGTCTGAACGATCTGGAACAGCTGGCTATGTCCTATCCCGGTGTGGTGAAGACCTATGCCATCCAAGCCGGTCGGGAACTGCGAGTCATCGTCGGCGCGGAAAAAGTTGACGACAAGGACACCGAACAGCTGTCGGCCGAAATCGCCAAGCGGATTCAGGACGAAATGACCTATCCCGGTCAGGTGAAGATTACTGTCATCCGTGAGACCCGTGCGGTGAGCTACGCCAAATAACATTGTCGGGGACGACTGGTTTTGACAGCGGTCAAAGCAGGTAAGCAAGCATGCAGTGTACGGACGCAACACACTTTAATCTTAGCGTCAAGACCATAACTGGCGAAAACAACTACGCTCTTGCTGCGTAATCGAAGATCAGTAGATTAGCGCTTAATCCCTGTCAAAGTGGCGGGGACAAGACATCACCCCGGTGCTGTGGTTCCGAAGCGGCCGGATCAGGTGGTGCAGGAATATCGGAAATAGGACAAGGAAGGCCCTGAGCCTTGCCCGAAATTCAAAGGGATAAGCGTCGTGTGGATAGCTTCGGTTTTGCTCGGCGTCGAAAAACTAAGCGAAGATAAGCATGTAGAAAACTTATTGGTTTTCCGTTTGGACGAGGGTTCGATTCCCTCCGTCTCCACAAAAAGGGGCATGAACTGGGTTCATGCCCCTTTTGTATCCTTTTTTAGGGGATCACCAACTTGATGGTACAGCCTATATCAGGAAGACACAACAGATAAAAGCCGCGGGGCAGGGAGAAGCTGCCAAGTCCTTCCACGCGCTCGCTAATGCAGCAATGTCCCGACAGATCATAGACCAGTACACGGGCCGGCGTAGCCACTGTAAGCCTGAAACCGCCGGACAAGATCTGAACCTGAAGACTCTCTGGTTCCAACGAACTGAACGAATCGGGCCATTCGCGACACAGAATCACGTCATCGATGAGCAGTCCGTTTTCATCGGTCTGACAAATAGAGAATATCAGCTGCAGAGAGTCCAGGTCTTTTTTCAGTTCAAAACCGAAAGACTTCTGTTGCCACGAGTCAGTAGCCAGCGTATCGTAAGGAGTATAAGGGGCGTATGCTGTGCCGCTGTAGTAACTGTTGCGCAGACAGCCGTGCCCTTTGACAAAATAGTCGAGCCGATAAGGTCCGGACGGCAGCGACAAGGGGCAGGACGACCAGCGTACATGCTGTTTCTGGGTACGGACCAGACGGCAGGCCCACCGGCCCGAGTGGGCATCGGCCGAAGGGCTTAGGCTTTCAGGGGAGATATTACCCGTAGATCCGGTCCAGTAGAGTGGGCGACCGTCTTGCCACAGCTCCAGCCCCGCATTGGGAAGGCCGATACTCTGGTCGGCCAGAAGGCCGGCCGGAAGCATCCAAAAAGCAAGCAGGCCGGGCAGGCCTACTTGCAGACTTCTGACAAAAGGTGTTTTCATGGTAAAAGATTTAAGGTGATTCATGCTGAGATGAGACAAAGTTCACTGCAGCTTTTGTCACGACGCAAAGATAGTATTAATTTTTTATTTACAAATCATTCTCCGAATATTTTCTTTCAAAAAACCAATATTTAACATAACACATAGCAGACAAACTGAATCCGGGCTATGACAGACACAGCCTCAGCGAATAAAAAGGTTTTGTCAGGATTGGCTAAACACTAACTACCCATATAGACCTCCTCTGTCGTCGACGATAGTATCCTCCTCACCGGAAGAGTCTGAATCATCGTACACGGACGACAGGTCCAGGGGCTTGTGGGAGATTTCCACCATACCGGCCGAGGGCTGCTGCAGCTGCAGCCACAGTATGTCCTTGAGTTCTTCCAGTCCTTGCCGGGTAAGGGAGGAGATAAAGACAGTCGGAATAGCAGGCAAGGTAGGATGAATGGAATCAATCAGTTCCTGGTCGAGCATGTCGGACTTGCTTACAGCCAGCACCCGCTGTTTATCAAGCAGTTCGGGATTGTACTGTTCCAGCTCGTGCAGGAGGACACGATAGGCGGCTGCAATGTCTTCGGCATCGGCCGGCACCATGAACAGCAACAGCGAATTGCGCTCGATATGGCGTAGGAAGCGCAGCCCCAGACCCTTGCCTTCGGCGGCTCCTTCAATGATACCGGGAATGTCGGCCATAACGAAGGATTTACCCTCGCGCCAGGGAACGATGCCCAGGTTGGGAACCAGCGTGGTGAAGGGATAGTCGGCGATTTCGGGTTTGGCGGCTGACAAGACCGAAAGCAGGGTCGATTTGCCGGCATTGGGAAAGCCGACCAGCCCTACATCGGCCAGCAACTTGAGCTCAAGAATGATGTCACGTTCCTCCATCGGCTCGCCAGGCTGTGAAAAGCGGGGAGTCTGCCGGACAGCCGTGCGAAAGTTCCAGTTGCCCAGGCCGCCACGGCCGCCTTTGAGCAGAATCACCTCCTGTCCGTCTTCATTGATATCACATAGGAAATCTCCGGTATTGGCGTCATAGGCCACCGTACCGACCGGTACTTCAATATATTTGTCCTGGCCGGCAGCCCCCGAAGAACGATTGCCGCTGCCAGATCCGCCGGCACCGGCAAAAACATGGCGCTCGTAACGCAAATGCAGCAGAGTCCAGTAATTGCGGTTGCCACGCAGGATGACATGGCCGCCACGGCCGCCGTCTCCGCCGTCCGGGCCGCCTTTGGCTACATACTTTTCCCGGTGGAAATGCGTCGATCCTGCCCCGCCTTTGCCCGAGCGGCAGTGTATCTTGACATAGTCCACGAAATTGCTCTCTGCCATAGCTGCAATGTAGGATTCTCCGGGGGAATGGTCCCGGGAATTAAACGAGCTTGTCCAGCGCCTTAGCCACCAGGGCCGAAGTCTGTTCGATGCTGCCGGTGCCGTCGATTTCGACACAGACACCTTTTTTCCTGTAGTAGTCCACCACTGGAGAGGTGGCCTGGTGATAGACTTTGACACGGTTTTTGATGGTCTCGGGGTTGTCGTCGGCACGCCCGGAAATCTGGCTGCGGAACAGCATACGTTCTACCAGCGTCTCGTCGGGCACCACCAGGTCGAGCAATACAGTGACCTTCTCACCCCGACGGTCGAGCATCTCGTCCAGTACGGCAGCCTGTGCCACATTGCGGGGAAAACCGTCGAAAATAACCCCTCGGGCCTCTCCGATCCCGTCCAGTGCCTTGGCCAGGATACGGACAATCATTTCGTCTGGTACCAGATTGCCGGCATCGGTATAGGACCTGGCAATTTTGCCCAGTTCGGTACCGGCAGCCATTTCGGCCCGCAGCAGATCGCCGGTGGAAAGGTGTTTCAAATTGTATTTTTCTGTAATCACAGCACTCTGGGTCCCCTTGCCGGAGCCGGGACCGCCAAAAATAACGACATTCAGCATCTCATTCTTATATTAAGGTTCAATCATCCACTCTCCTGCGCCCGGCTATTCGGCCAGGACGTAGATATCACGGTAGTTGCGTCCGTGTCCGTTGTAGTCCAGCCCGTAACCTACCAGAAACTTGCTGGGCACGTTCAGTCCCACATAATCCAGATGGAGTTCGCATTGCAGCGAGTCCGGTTTGAAAGTGCAGGTGGCAATCCTGACTGAGGCCGGGTGAGCCTGTTCCAGAATCGATATCATGTTTTTCATTGTCAGCCCGGTATCGACGATATCTTCCAATATGACCACATGACGGTCGCTCAAGTCGCGGTCGATGCCGATCAGCGTCTTGACTCCTCCGGTGCTGATCAGACCGGCATAGGAAGAACATTTGACGAAGGTTATCTCACAGGGGAAATCGATTTCCTTCATCAGATCGGCTGCAAACATGAACACTCCGTTCAACACGCCTATGAACAGGGGGTTCTTGTCGCCCAGATCACGCTTGATTTCCGTAGCCACACGTTTGATTTCACGCTGGATCTCCGCTTCATTGACAAGCGGAACAAACTTTTTGTCGAGTACCTGTATCATTTTCGTCTGATTGAAAAACAGGGGCGAAGGTACGAAAAATAAAATATATGTCCTACCTTTGCCAAAAGGCTTTTCAGGCATGAAAGTATATCCTGTCGAGGATGTCCGTTTTCTGGACAGTGAAACAATCCGGCTGCGCGGAATCACTTCGGCCGGCTTGATGGAAGAAGCCGCCGGGAGCATGACCGCCATGCTGCTCGAAGGGCTCTCCGCGCGACCGTACCAGCCGCAGCACATATGGCTGCTGGCCGGTCCGGGCAACAACGGAGGCGATGCCCTGGTCATGACCCGGCTGCTCCTTGAGGCCGGTCATGACTGTCGCTGTCTGCTGCTGAGCGGCGGCAAGACACTTTCGGCCGACTGTCGGCTCAATGCCGAGCGGTTGCAGGCCGTTGCCCCGGATGCGCTTGTTTTCAACGATACACCGCATTGGCAGGCCGACAGGGTCAGTCCCCTTCCCGACCTGATCATCGACGGTCTTTTCGGTTCCGGACTCAACCGGCCTCTGGAAGGCTGTTTTGCCCAGGCCGTCAGGTGGATCAACAGCCAGAGAGCCGAAGTGGTTTCCATCGATCTGCCTTCAGGCCTGTTCGGGGAAGACAATCGCCGGAATAGTCCCGACCATATCGTACGGGCCGACTGGGTATTGGGCATCCGTTATCCCCGGCTGTCATTCCTGCTGCCGGAGAATGCACCTTACATCGGACGATGGAGCCTGGCACCGCTCCAGGTACCCCCCCAGGCCGAGACCCGGCGTTCCACCCCCTATTACATGAATGAGAGAGCTGACATACAGCCTCTGCTCAGAGCACGAGGCACTTTCGACCACAAAGGCTGTTTCGGTCACGGTCTGCTCATTGCCGGCTGCCACGAAATGTGTGGCGGGGCCATTCTGGCCGGCATGGGGGCCCTGCGCGCCGGCATCGGACTGCTCGACTGCTGTGTTCCTTCCACGGCCTGGCAGGCTGTACAGACCGCCCTGCCCGAAGCCATGGTCAGGAGAGACGAAGGCAATGAACGCTATTTCAGTTCCATCTCAGGTCTGCCCATGAGAAAATATCAGGCTATTGCCGTCGGACCTGCCCTGGGAACGGGAAGCGCCCAGCGGCAAGGATTGCAAGCGCTGTTGGAAACCATCCACCGCCTTTGCAGAGCCGAGAGCCTGGAAGGACGGCTTCCCATGCGTCTGCTACTGGACGCCGATGCATTGAATCTTCTGGCCGGCAATCCCGGCCTTTGGGATATTCTGCCCGAAGAGACCGTCCTGACTCCCCACCCCGGCGAACTGGACCGGCTGGCCGGCTATCGGGCCTCATCGGGCTACGAGCGGCTGGAACGGGCCCGGCAAATGGCCGTCGACCACCGGGTCTTTATTGTGCTGAAAGGGGCCTATACAGCCATCGTCCGCCCCGACGGGACAGTCAGTTTCAACGCCACCGGCAACCCGGGCATGGCCACCGGCGGCAGCGGCGACGTGCTGAGCGGAATCATCCTGTCTCTGCTCTCACAAGGCTATCAGCCCGACGAGGCCACCCGGCTGGGAGTCTGGCTGCATGGCCTGAGCGGAGACCTGGCCTTGCAACAGCAGTCGGTCGAAAGTCTGAAGGCAGGCGACTTGCCGCTGTACCTGGGCCGAGCTTTTGAATCACTAAAAAAAACAGATATACAATGAAAAAACTGATTTCCTTTCTTGCAGCAGTTTTGCCCTTGTCGCTGACAGCCCAGATAGTCACCGCCCCGCTCACAGGCGAACTGCCCAGAGGCGGCGTAGTGTATTATCTGCCGCAGACAGGTTTGCACCTCACGGTCACCACCCGCGTCATCACCGAGACACCGGGTCCCTATGCCCGCTATGCCCAGCATTGCCTGGGCATTAAAGAAGTCGTCAGCCAGGACAATGTCCGGCACGAGATAGTCTCCGTGCAGGTAACCCCCTTTACCCAGCCCGATCCGGAGCGGTGTTTTTATATACAGGATATGCGGCCTGCCTCTGCCGACAAAGGGAAGACCGTATCGTCACAGCGCAGCCTGAAAGTGACCGTCACATCGGAAGGTATCCTCCGGACGGTGAATATGGATCCGGCCGCACCGCTGCCAGCCGTGAAGGAGGCCACCGACTGCCTTGTGACAGCAGACCAGGGAGAACAGAATGCGTCCCGCCTCGTGGCACCGATGACTCAGGAGATGCAGCTGGCCAGTTCCACCTTGCGCATGGCTGAGCTGGCCGCCAAACAGATTTTCAATCTGCGTGAAACCCGACTGGCACTTATTCAGGGCGAAGTGGAACACATACCCTCCGACGGTGCCGGGCTGGCCCTGATGCTCGAACAGCTGGACCAGACTGAAACAGCTTATACCGAACTGTTCACGGGCAGCCGCCGAGAAAACAGCCAGGTGGCTCATTTTGACATCATACCCGAGAACGGCATCAGTCGTCAGGTTGCTTTCCGCTTCTCTTCGCAAAAAGGTGTCGTTGACAAGGACGACCTGAGCGGTCGGCCGGTCTATCTGGTTTTCGCTCCCCGCCATGATGCTCCCCTCACCCAGGTTCGGGACAGCATCATGGTGGAAAGACCCACCAAGAAAACTCCGGCCAGGATGGAAGCCGTCCCCGTCGGCCTTTACTACTATCAGCCAGTCCAGACCTCCTTCAGCATCATCGATGCCGGGCAGACTTTCCTCAATGGCCGGTGCTGCTTTGCCCAGCTGGGAGACCTGATGTTTTTGGAGGCAGCCGGCGATATCAAGGTCGAACTGGATCCTGTCACGGGAGCCATCCTGAGAAGATAACAAAAAGCCCGCTGCAAACAGCAACGGGCTTTCGTCTTTATATCAAAGGAGTCTTAGTCAATCTGGTTGGCCGAGCCGACGACATCGACAATCTTGTGGACATAGAGCTTCTTCATCAGGTCGCGGGCCGGGCCCAGGTATTTGCGCGGGTCGAACTCGGCAGGCTTGGTGGCCAGCACTTCCCGGACAGCGGCGGTCATGGCGATACGGGCATCGGAGTCGATGTTGATCTTGCAGACAGCCAGCTTGGCAGCTTTGCGGAGCTGTTCTTCAGGAATACCGATGGAATCCTTCATGGCACCGCCGTACTTGTTGACGATAGCGACCAGATCCTGGGGGACGGAAGACGAACCGTGCAGTACGATGGGGAAGCCTGGGATTTTCTTTTCAATCTCCTCGAGAATATCGAAACGAAGTGGCGGCGGAATCAGGATGCCGTTTTCGTCACGGGTGCACTGGGCAGGAGTGAACTTGTTGGCTCCATGGGACGTACCAATCGAGATAGCCAATGAATCGACACCAGTGCGGGTAACGAATTCGATGACATCTTCGGGACGGGTGTAGTGGCTCTTTTCAGAAGAGACCTCGTCCTCGACACCGGCCAGCACGCCCAGCTCGCCTTCGACGGTGACATCAAACTGATGGGCATATTCGACGACCTTCTTGGTCAGGGCGATATTCTCTTCGAAAGAATATTTCGATCCGTCAATCATGACAGAAGAGAAACCGTTGTCGATGCAGGACTTGCAGAGTTCAAAAGAATCGCCGTGGTCCAGATGGATGACAATCTGCGGATGGGCCAGGCCCAGTTCCTTGGCATATTCGACAGCGCCCTGTGACATATAGCGCAACAGGGTCTGATTGGCATAGTTACGGGCACCGTTGGACACCTGGAGGATGACCGGAGACTTGGTCTCGACAGCTGCCTGGATGATAGCCTGCAGCTGTTCCATGTTATTGAAATTGAAAGCAGCAATGGCATACTTTCCGGCAATGGCCTTCTTGAACATTTCTCTGGTGTTCACCAGGCCTAAATCTTTGTAGTTTACCATAGTTATTTGTGTTATTAGCGTGTACAAAATTACTGCTTTTATACATACAGACATAAAAATGGAGGCTATTTTTTTGTATTTGCCGAAAAATCTCTACTTTTGCAGGCCATTACGAATTACCAGTTTGTACTTAGAATTAAAACATTAGAAAAGGAATATACGCATTATGAAAAAAGATTTGCATCCCGCCCAGTATCGTCCGGTAGTTTTCAAAGACATGTCGAATGGTGACATGTTCGTATCCCGCTCTACCATCGCCACCAAGGAAACCATCGAATACGAAGGTCAGACCCTGCCCCTGGTAAAGCTGGAAATCTCTTCCACCTCCCACCCCTTCTACACGGGTAAATCCAAGCTGGTCGATACCGCCGGTCGTGTCGACAAGTTCATGAGCCGCTACGGCAATCGCAAGAAGAATTAATCCGCCCCTACACGGATTCCATACAACAAACGCTCCGGGCCTTAGGCCCGGGGCGTTTTTTGTTTTCCCTGTCAATTAATCCCGCATTATAGTAAGATTTTCTGTGCAAATTTCGTCCTTAAAACACTAATACGGGTTAAACTATATGCATTGATGGACAGTATTTAGGCCTGACCTAAACAAAGGGCTTACCTTTGCAGCTACCTGAAGTCTCTACAGCCCACGAGGGCGACTATGGACAACTGGCAGTAGAAACCGTTTAAACCTGATTAATATGACAAATCTATGCACTAAGGTCACCGTGCGGAGGCGACCCATCAAGAACGGGCAGACATCACTCTACCTCGATTTCTACCCGCCCATCCGCAACCCGAAGACTGGCAAGCTGTCCCGCCGCGAGTATCTGGGCTTCTACATCTACACCAACCCGACGGAAAAGTTTCAACAGGAGTACAACCGCAGCATCCTCCAGAAGGCGGAACTTCTCAAGTGCCGCCGCACTGAGTCCATCATCAACGAGGAGTTCGGCTTTCTCGACCGCTCCAAGGGTAAGGAGAGTTTCCTTGACTACTTCAGGAGGCGCATGAACGAGTCCACGAACAAGGCGAGCTGGAGACAGGCCTTCACACACTTTTTCGAATATACCAAAGGTGAGTGCCGTTTCTGCGACCTTTCCGTGGCATATTGCCAAAAGTTTCTCGACTACCTGCTCTCCGAAAAGTGTAATCACAACGGTAAGCCGATGATGAGCACCACCGCCAACAACCACTTTACGAAACTGAAAGCCGCCCTCCGCACGGCTTTCGAGGACGGGCACATCAGGGAGAACATCGCCCAGAAACTTGTCAAGGCCAAGGGGCACGGCAAGAAACGCGAGTACCTGACCCAGGATGAGCTGGTACGTCTGTCGAAGGCCCGTTGTAAAAGTGACGTGCTGCGTCGTGCCGGGCTGTTCTCATGCCTGACAGGTTTGCGTCTGTCCGACTGCATTCAGCTCCAGTGGGAGGACATCAGGAAATCGACTGACGGCGGGTGGGTGCTTAACATCACTACCAAGAAGACCAAGACTGATGCCATCCTTCCCATCAGCGAGGAGGCACTTGCCCTTTGCGGAGAACGTAGCGAGGGTCAGGTGTTCCGAAAATTGACTCCAAGCGTTGTCGGCAACAATCTGAAGGATTGGGTAGAGAATGCGGGTATCACCAAGCATATCTCGTTCCACTGCTTCCGGCATACCTTTGCCACCCTGCAGCTGGCAAACGGCACGGACATCTACACCGTCAGCAAACTGCTTACCCACAGCAACCTCGCCACCACACAGATATATACCGATGTGGTCAGCGAGCTGAAACGCGATGCGGCAGGACGCATCTCCCTGAAAGTTGAGGAAAACGAGAAGAGTCTTGACGACTAAAGTCAAGATAATTAAAAAGACCTCCCGATCAAACAATCGGGAGGTCTTGTCAGGACTCAGGTCCGGAAGTTGATCCAGACCTGAGTGAAAGGATCAGGTTCAGGTTACAGGATTACCTTGACGATTTCGCTTTCAGTGCGGATAATATAGATCTGACCGGCGTTCAGGCCTTCTACAGTATTCAGACCAGCCTTGGCGTTGAAGTTCTTGACAGTCTTGCCCAGAACATCGTAAACCTTGACATTGGAGGCCTCGTTCATGTTTATGAACAGCGTTCCGTTGTTGGTGTAAACCTTGTTCAGGATCGTGCCGTTGATGATGCCATCCGGAGGAGTGACAGGAGCAATGTACGGCATGATAACCAGCTGAGTGATGAACAGGTTGGTACCGGAGTCCTTACGAGTGATATCGAGGACCTTGCCGCTGGCACCTTCCGGTACAACCACCTTGACAGTGCTGGGAACATTGCCGTCACTGTCGTAGTCGGCGTTGTTCTCGTCAGCCATGATGTTGGTGTAAGCCAGACCATCGGTTCCGTCGTTCCAGGTGAACTCACCGGTTCTGAACAGAGCGCTGGCCTTCTTGCCATTGTCGTTCTTGTTGCGATAACCCGTTACGATGATGGTATCACCGGCAGCGATTTCTTCGTCCAGAGCGATGCTGACATACTTAGCCCAGTCGCTGCTCTTGCCATTCAGGCAGAGCGAGTAGTAACCGGCATTCGGATAGTTGGCGCGAGCAGGTTCGGCAGCTACAGCAGCCAGACCACCCATCTCGATAACCAAACCTTCGGGAGATTCCCAGAAGTACTTGGCACCTTCGGGGATTTCAACACCCTTGGTGTAGCAAACCTTGGCACCCAGATAGGTTCCGTCGGTACCGGCCGTGAAGGCGGCGGTGTTGTCGAAGATCTTCAGCAGTTCTTCGCTAGCCCAGAAGTTCAGCGTGTCGGCTGCCAGGTCGGCCAGGTAGATGTGCTTGAAGTTCGGAGTGATGTTTCCGGAAACAACCGGGAAGTTGGCAACGGTACCTTCTACATATTCGGGATCAAACAGGTTTGTCATTACGGTTTCGGGATAGAGCAGGTTGTTCAGTACATTGACTTCAACTTCCTGACCTTCCTTGGCGTTGAACAGAGCCAGGTCGCAGTTGAGCATGCCGTCCAGGCTGTAGTTCTCCCAGAAGATGTTGTTGTTGAAGTTCATCGTTACCTTCTTGTAGTTGTTGTCCTTGTTGCACTCGATGAAGTGACGCAGAGCGGAAGCTTCGCCACCGATCTTGTAGAAGGTGTTGTGTTCTACAGTCATGGTGTAGATGGAGTCGCTCAGAGCGGAAGGATTGACAGGAATCGGAGTGTTGAAGAACTGGGCGCTCTTGGCCTTGTAGTTCTTGACGATGTTCTCCGTGAAGGTGAAGCTCGTCATACCGAAGTCCTTGCCACCGGCAAACTGGAAGAAGTGGTGGTTGATACCATCGACCACGTTGTTGTGGAAGTTGACGGCATGAACGTAGTTTTCACTGTTGTTGGCGTTGACACGGATCACGCAAGCCGGCATCTCGGTGAAGGTACAGTTCTTGACCTCCAGAACACCCATGA
The DNA here is from genome assembly GCA_017464285.1 of Bacteroidales bacterium. Lineage (GTDB taxonomy): Bacteria > Bacteroidota > Bacteroidia > Bacteroidales > UBA1402 > UBA1757. Next base: position 15,666 of record JAFUDT010000001.1, read on the forward strand.
TGGAGTCTCTCTGACCCTTGTGGATGTAGATCGGCGAGTTGTCAGTACCGTTGTACTTGCCAGCGATGAAGTTGATACCGTCGAAGACATAGTTGTTGACCTTCATGCCACCATTGGCGCGGAAGCTACCAGCGACGTGAGGAGCAACCTTATCAGCGGCCTTGAAGGTCAGGTTGCCACCAAACTTCGGCATGGCACGGCCCTTGCGGTCGCCCAGATCGAAGGTATCGGCAGCCAGTTCGATGGTAACGTTCTTGATACCAGCGTAGTTGGCAGCCATGGCGTCAAACAGTTCCTGGTCGTTGTAAACGGTGATGATCAGATCTTCAGCATCACCAGCAGCCTTGAACGGATAGTACATATCGGAAGTACCGACATAGGCACCCTCGACACCGGCGGTGTAGAGCGGGCTGTTGGTGAATACCTTCTGACCGAGCGTGTAGGTCAGGTCTTCCATAACGATGGCGGGATCGGTATCAACCGTGTAGATGTCCTTCATGTCAACGAGAACACCGTCCCAGTTGTTATAGACGTTGCCTTCCAACTTCAGGTTGTAAGCCTTGTAGGTACCACCGGGGTTAACCTGCAGAGGAATTGACCATGTGGCAGGAATGCTGTCGTAGTAGAAGAAGTTGTTGTTGACGTTGATGTTCAAGTAGGCTGTCTTGGCACCTTCAATGAAGTT
>JAFUDT010000002.1 GCA_017464285.1 Bacteroidales bacterium
CGCTCGGGTGGGGTATATATCCTGAAAACCACCGACAGTGACGGCCGGGAAGCCTCAAGCAAGTTGCTGGTGAGGTAAGACAATACAATACAATAAATATGTGATCTATAAACAAGCATCCTGATGAAAAAGATGAAGAAACTGATGGCCCTGGCAGCCGGACTGCTGCTATCGTGCTTGGGAGTGTCGGCGCAGGAGTTGCCGGTATTCAAGATAGATTTCAACGAACCGAGCCGTAAGGACAACGAAGTGCTTGAACCGGGATTCACGGCTTGGGCATTCCCCAAGGATACGCATCAGGCTACACTGACCGTGGAGGGAGTGACATTCACAGTCACATCGGAACAGAACATGCGTGCTGGCTGGAACAAGGCCTTTGTGCAGGAGGCCGTGGAAAACTCCAGGTTGACGGGAGACGGAGTGAACTTCGATCCCAAGACGCTGGACGGTGTGCTGGAACTCAGTATCAAAGGCCTGCCGGCGGGCACACATACGATCCAGACCTACCACAACAGCTGGCAGGATCCGGCCAGTTATACCGGCTGGCCCATTCATGTTTTGGTTGGGGATGAGGAAAAGGCCTTGATCCATAGAACATTCAGGAAGACATCTTTGGCCGAGGCCGCCATCGCTATGTTCAGTTTCCAGGTGCTGTCGGACAGCGATGAGGTGATCATTAAGTTCAGGACATCCATCGATGACGACGATCCGGACGATCTGGACAAAACGAGCTATGACGTGACGCCGCTTTTGAACGGATTCGAGCTCAATACGATCAGCGCTGCGGCACAGTCGCGCCGTCCTTCGCCCTCGGACGGAGACATGCATATCGATGCCGAAGATGGATCTTTCCTTCTGAAATGGTCGCCGGCAGACAGTGCAGTGAGCAGGCATTACTTCTATTTTGGAACAGACTCTACGGCCGTGGCAGGCGCCGTTTCTTCATCGGCTGAATTTGTGGCAGCCAAGGAATATGCCGATACGACTTGGCTAGCGGAAGGGCTGTCCAATCTGAAGACTTACTATTGGCGGGTGGATGAGGAGAAAGACGGTGTGGTCACACCTGGCTTCGTCTGGAGTTTCCGTCCGCGTCATCCGGCATTCAGAACGGCCGAAGGCTATGGAAGATTTGCCACAGGCGGCCGCGGCGGGCGGGTGGTCTATGTGACCAATCTGAACTCGTCGGGTCCTGGCAGTTTCCGCTATGCCGTTGAAAAAGAGAAGGGACCGCGTACCATTGTGTTTGCCGTATCGGGTATCATCGACTTGAGCGGACGTCTCACGGTCAGTGACAAATATGTGACCATCGCCGGACAGACGGCTCCGGGCAAGGGTATCTGCTTCAGGAACGGAGCCATGGGCTTCGGCGATGAGAGTATCACGCGTTTCATCCGTAACCGGGTGGGCAGCGGAACGACCTACGACGGCATGGGACTGCGCGGACGCGACCACAGCATCGTCGATCATTGTTCAATAAGTTGGAGCATCGATGAAGGATTCAGTTGTCGCGAGGCCAAGAATGTCACGTTGCAGCACACGATGATTGCCGAACCGTTGAATGTGGCCAATCATGACAAGTACGGTGATGGCTCGGAACATGGCTTCTCGGCTGTTTTCTGCGGTGACATCGGCTCTTTCCACCACAATGTGATGGCTCATGCCCGTGGACGTAATCCCCGTATGGATGGCGGTATGGATGGCAACGGTTACTACGCTGGACGGCTGGATATCTTCAACAACGTAGTGTACAACTGGAGTAGTTATGGTGGCAACGGTGAAGCCCACGAGGCCAATTTTGTCAATAACTACTATAAGATGGGTCCGCAGTCCAGTGTGAGCGACCGTATCATTGTCTGCGACGTCAATCAGCGCGGTGGCAACAAAGGCAGCGAAAGCTATTACTACAACGGCAATGCCCTGGCCTACAAGGACGGCAGCCTTCGTTTCGACGGAACACAGCCTCACGGAGCCAGCGGACAGTATGGCGGCTCTTGGCAGCTGGTCAACGACATGACGGTCGATTGGGAGGTCTGGGTCGATCAGCCCTTCTTCCCTTCCTTTGCCCGTATCGAATCGGCCCAGGATGCCTACAAGAGTGTATTGAGCGATGTGGGCTGCACCATGCCGGTCTTTGACGATCACGACCGGCGAGTGGTCCGCGAAATCCAGCAGGGTTCCTATACCTACACGGGCAGTGTCACTGGCTACAAAGGTGTTATCGATACGGAAATCGACTGTGGGGGCTATGAAGACTATGGGACGGAAGTGGTCGATCTGGATGCCTTCGATACGGACCGCGATGGATTGCCGAACTGGTGGGAACAACTCTATGGCACCGATCCTAAAGGTACTGTCGGTGATTTCACGGATTCGAATGCCGATCCTGACGGAGACGGTTACACGATGCTGGAAGACTATCTGGAATGGATGGCCCGTCCTCATTATCAGGTGTCTGAACACTCTCCGGTAACGGCCGATCTCTCGGATCTGGTACGTAACTATACGGCTCCGGTCAGTTTCTCGGTTGTGGAAAACGGACATGCCGTTTTGCAGATTTCCGACCAGGAAGTGCTCATCAAGGCTCCTTCGGATGGTTGGAAAGGGGTGGAATTCATCACCTTGAAGGGTATAGATGCCGACGGCAGCGAGGCCTTGGTTTATTTGGCTGTTGCCAGCACGGATGCTCCGACGCCTGTTCCGACTGTTTCTGCCGACCCTGCCGGAGCTGAAAAACTCTATGATATTTTTGGTCGGGAAGTCAAGTCTGCCGACAAGCCCGGACTGTATTTTTCCAGGAATCGGAAAATCCTGCTGAAATAGCGATTTCAAATTATATTATTTGTCGGACCATTTATTACTAAAAGCAATGAAAAGATCCCTATTTGTTTCGTGTGTGATGCTGCTGGCGTCTTTATGGTCGGCGGCACAAGACAGACCTGTTGTCAAGGTCGATTTCAACGAAGCCAGCCGCAGCAACATGGAAGAAGTGCTGGAACCGACCTACAGCGCCTGGCCGGTAGGAAAGGCAACGACCTCTTCGAGCAAGACTTTTGAAAATGTAACTTTTACATTGAATTCTGCGGATGGTATCCGGGCCAGTTGGAGCAAGGCGCTGGTACAGGCCAAGACGGACAATTCACGCTTTACGCAGGACGGTGTGGTTATGGAAAACGACAAGAATCCGGGTGAGTACACCCTGACGCTGACGGGACTTCCGGCCGGGACACATACCTTGCAGACTTTTCACAACGACTGGTCGGATCCGGCCAAGTATTGCGGTTTGCCCATCCATATTCAACTCAATGGAGATGAAAAAGCGCTGGTCCATCGCTCTTGGCAGAAGACGGCAGTCGGTGACGCTGCTTCGGCCTTGATTGCCTTTTCGGTCTCTTCCGGGTCGGACGAAGTAGTGTTCCGTTTCTATACGGACATTGATGATGATTTCGACAATAATGCAAATGGCCAGACGGCTTTGTCGGGCAGCCCGGTGCTGAACGGATTTGAACTGAACACGACCAATGCCTCGGCCAAATCCAAGAAACCCTATCCGGCCGATGGCAATGTGCATGCAGACGCCGACAGCGATTCGTTGACCCTCAGCTGGTCTCCTGCTTCCGGATCGGTCAGGAAGCATTATCTGTATTTCGGAACCGATCTTTCGGCTGTGACAGCGGCTACCACTGCATCCGTTGATGTCTTCAAGGGAGCGCTTGAGGCGACCGACACGACTTTTGCCGTGTCGGATCTTTACAGCATGGATACTTATTATTGGCGCGTTGATGAGGAAGATGCCGACGGCACGGTGACGCCTGGCGATGTCTGGAGTTTCCGTCCCCGCCATCTGGCATTTCCCGGGGCCGAGGGTTACGGACGATTTGCCTTGGGTGGTCGTGGTGGCGTAGTCTACCATGTGACCAACCTGAAAAATGACCATAATCCCGGTTCGTTCCTTTACGGACTGGTTGATATGGAGGGCCCGAGAACGATAGTGTTCGATGTCAGCGGTATTATTGAAATGGATTTCTCCTCGCAGTTTGCAAAGCCTTACGTGACGATTGCCGCACAGACGGCACCTGGCAAAGGTATTTGTCTGAAGGCTTCCAATCTGGGCATCACGGGCGAAAGTATCTGCCGCTTTCTGCGCGCCCGTCGCGGTTACGGCAACACGGGCAATGCTATGGGTTCGGGCAGCGACCATACCATTATTGACCATACGACGGCGGCCTGGGGCACGGACGAGACTTATTCGAGCCGCGGGGCCAAGAATATCTCCTTCCAGTACAGCATGATTGCCGAGGCACTGGGCATTGCCGACCACAAGAATTACGGTGAAGGCAAGAATCATGGTTTTGCCGCCACTATCGGCGGAGATATCGGCACATTCTCGCACAATCTGCTGGTCAATTGCAACGGCCGCAACTGGAGTATGGGCGGAGGCCTGGACGGTGCCGGATATTATGCCGGCCGGCTGGATATCTTCAATAATGTGGTCTATAACTGGCACGGACGCACGACCGACGGCGGTGCCCACGAGATCAACTTTGTCGGCAACTATTACAAAGTGGGACCGGCCTGCGACAACCGCTGTATTTTCACACTGCAGCTGGAAGGCACGGGCAAGGGCTCCCAGAGTGCTTACTTGAAAAATAATGTACTTGACACAAGCGATAATGCAGCCCTTACCATTGACGGTAGTTCCATCTATAGTGTCCAGATTTCATCAAGTCAGACAGTAGATTGGGAATATTTTGTCAATGAGCCGTTCTTCCCGAGCTATGCTACGGTCCATTCACCGCAGGACGCCTACAAGATAGTGCTTTCCGATGCCGGTGTCACCATGCCCTGCCGCGATGACCAGCACGTCCGTGTGGTAGGCGAGACCTTGGGACGTACTTATACCTATGTGGGCAGCCGTTCGGGTATCAAGGGCGAAATCGACCATGAGGACGACTGCGGCGGTTTCGAGGCCTTCCCAGAGGAAGTCCGCCCGGCCGACTGGGATACCGACCAGGACGGAATGCCCGACTGGTGGGAGCGGATGACAGGCAGCAATCCTTCCCTGGCTGACAACAATGAAGATCCCGACCGTGACGGCTACACCTTGCTCGAAGATTATCTGGATTTTATGGCTCATCCTTATGTGGTGCTTCAGCCAGGAGAGGAGACTACGGTCGATGTGGCTCCCTGGTTCCGCGGATTCCAGAAATCTCCGGTCTATACGATCGGATTTGACAGCCCTCTGTTCGAGGCGGAAATCTCCGGAGCACAGGTCAAGGTCAGGGCCGGCAGTGTCTGCGGCATGGCTCCTGTGACGGTCACGGTGGTTGACAGCGAAGGTTCCACCTTCAGCCAGCGCCTGTCTGTGGCGGTATCCGCTAAACTGCCTACGGCCGTCAACCAGCCTGCCGCTGATTTTACCGACATGGAAGTCGTCTCCCGTGAATTCTACACGCTTGACGGAAAGAAAGCGGCCCGCCTGCAGTCTCATGAGACCTATATTATGAAAGTGACCGATACCGCGGGACATGTTCATACGGTAAAAGTCATCAAGGATTAGGATAATTGTATTACCTTCGCATGACAGATGCGAAATACAATGGTGGCTTCTTTTCTTAAAAAGCTCAGCATTCTTATATGGTCAGCAGCCTGTGTCTGGCCGGCTTTCACGCAAAGCCTGGTCAGTACACGGCTGTTTTCATCTGAGGACGGATATACGCAGCATGTCGTCAACCAGATAGTTCAGGATCGGGACGGTTTTGTCTGGCTGGCCACGCGCAACGGTTTGGAACGATATGACGGCTACGGCTTCAGGAGTTTCAGGAACGATGCGGACGGCAAGGACCATGCTGTCTCGTCCTATTTTTCGGAGGTATTTCCCGGAAGCCGTTATCATCTGTGGTGTATCACTTACGACCGGCGTCTCTCCCTGTTCAATACCAAGACGCTCTGTTTTGAAGATATCCCTTTTTATGCGGAGGATTTCGGACAGAATGTGCTGAAAATATATCCTCTTGCCAACGGCATTACCTGGATGCAGTGCCGATCGTCTCTGTGGCGCATCGATGAGTCCCAGATATCCAGGCCTTCGGCTGTCGTACGTTATCAGACAGACCGGATTGGCGAGCAGTTGAACACCGTCTTTCTGGATCGGTACGGCAATGAATGGCTGCTTGGCAACCAGCATACGTTGTGCCTTGCGCAGGGCCGGGTGTTGGAATTCGAACCGGCTGACTTTGTGGCTGAGACTTCTGAACGGCTGTATATTGCCAGAGAAGACGGCTATCTTGCCTGGTATGATTACCAGACTCATCGTTTTTCCACTTACAGCTCTGATACGCCCCTGAACCAGATGACAGGGCTTTATGTGTTGCCTGACGACCGCCTGGCTGTTGTCCGACTGAGAGGTCTTTCGCTGATTGGCCCTCAAAATAAAGTACGCCACGACAACTTTTTCATCGGATTCGGACCTGAGTGCTATTCCGACAGTCAGGGACGCTTTTGGATATTGCGCAGTAACGGCGATGTGGTACTCTACCGGCTCTCGGACGGGCGACACAGGAATATGGAGTATCCCAAGATAGACGGGATCAACTCGTATTCCCGTTTTCGCCTATTTGTCGAAGATGACTATGGCACAGTGTGGATAAAACCCCGAGACGGGGAATTCTGTTATTTTGAACCGGAAAACAAACGTCTGGAACAAGCTTATGTCTATTCCGAGGGAATCCGGGTACCGTTGCAGGTAAGGTCGAACATCTTCTTTGCCGACAGACAGCACAACCTGTGGTTCTATGGCAACGACACACTTGAGGAGTATTGTTTCGGACGGCGGAAAACCGATTTTATTGCACCGCCCCGGCCGGCTCAGGCCAGAGCGGTGGAAGAAGACCATCTGCAGCGTTTATGGGTGGGCTGGAAGACGGACGCCGAAAACAATCGCGGACTGGTTTGTCTGTACGACAGTACGCAACAGTTTCTGGGCTATCTTCACGAGGACGGAAGCATCGGCGACGACCGGGACCGCCTGTTGGATGCCGATGTGTATTGTATTCACGAAGACAGCCGGCACCGCCTGTGGATAGGTAGCAAGCACCGGGGACTATATTTGCTGACGCCCAAGGAAGACAACAGCTTTTCGGTGCGGCACTATACCGGATCGGATGATATGGACGGGCCTTTGCCTTCCGACGCCATCTATGATATCCTGGAGGATGCACACGGCCGGCACTGGCTGGCCTGTTTCGGCGGCGGAGTGGTGCTGGCCGAGGAACGGCATGGAACGGATCGGTTACGTTTTCTAAGCTATGAAAACGGCCTGAGCGGCTATCCCGGTCAATGTCGTGAAGTGCGCTGTCTGGCTCAGACCCGTGACGGTGTGCTGCTGGCAGGGACAAACAATGGTCTGCTGGCCTTCAGTGACGTCTTCCGACAGCCGGAGGATATCGTTTTTTTTCACTATTCCTCCAAGACGGAAAACGCAAATCCTGCCGATGACAATATCTACAATGTTTTCCAGTCGGAAGACGGACGAGTCTGGCTGGCCTCTGAGAGCAGCGGAATGATCTATGCCGATGAACAGGATCTGCTGAGCCGGGTAGACGGATTTCCGCGTTTCCATGCATTTTTGTCATCGGATTTGGCTTTGGCTATGACAGAAGACAACAATCATGGGCTATGGGCTGTATCGGGGAATAAACTCAGCTTTTTCGACCCTTCCGGAAGGTTGCTCTCCGAAACCGAAGGCTTGCGAATGACCGAAGCCCGCCCAAAATGTCTGCGTTCGGGGCTCATTGCCGTGGCAACAGCCTCGTCGCTGATGCTGGTGCACCCCGACAACTTTATTCCAGACTCGTATCGTCCCAGTATAGCTTTTACCCAGGTCAGGGTGTTCCGCAGAGACACGACGGTCGTCAGACCTGTCTGTCAGGACAAGATACTGCGTCTCGGCCGGGGAGAACGAACCTGCCAGATTCTTTTTTCTGCGCTGGACTTCAAGCCGGGATGCCGGATAGAATATGCCTGGCGTCTGCGTGGCATAGCCGACCAATGGATAGAACTGGGCGACCTGCGTTATGCCCAGCTGGTGAATGTGCCGCCCGGACGCAGACTGCTTGAGGTCCGTTCGACCAATGCCGACGGACAGTGGACGGACAATGTGACCGGCCTGACGCTGCAGGTGCTGCCCCGTTTTACGGAGACCTTATGGTTTTATATGCTGTTGGTATTGGCTGTAGCCGCGCTTATTTGGCTGGTCCTCGGCTATATCAACCGTATGATGGATCTGCGACGGCGTATGGAGACTGAAAAACAGATCAATGAATCCAAAATGCGTCTCTTTACGGAGGCTTCTCATGAACTGCGTACTCCGCTGACGCTGATTGAGGCTCCGGTCGAAGAAGTGCTTGCCAGGGAAAAACTAAGCGACAAGGCCAGAACCAATCTGCAGATTGTCCAGCAGAATGCCCGTAAAATGCAGCAGCTGGTCAACCAGATTCTTGAGACACGCAAGATTCAGGCCGGCCAGATGAAACTGCGGCTTGAAAAAACAGATGTGCTGCCGCTTATTACACGTGTCTTTGACGAATTCCGCCCAACATCCGTCAGTCGGCAGATCGATTACCGACTGATCTGTCCGCTTTCGTCCTGTATCATGTTTACAGACACCGAAAAGCTGGAACAGATTCTGACCAATCTGCTTTCCAATGCCTTCAAATACACGCCTCCGGGTAAAAGAGTCACCCTGACTGTCGGCATGGAGGCCGAAACTCTCTGCCTGGAGGTCATGGATGAGGGACGTGGCATCAGTGAAACGGACTTGAAGCGGATTTTCCGGCCTTTTGAGACCTTGGATGAGGCCGACCCGAGTGTTTCGACAGGTTTGGGACTGGTCCTGGTCAAGGAACAGACCGAGAGACTTCATGGTCAGGTAAAAGTGAGAAGCAGACTGGGACAGGGTAGCACGTTCTGTGTCAGCTTACCCGGCAGACTTGAGGTTTTCCGTGAAGATGGCATGATGACGCTCATAGAGGATAAGGAACGGCCGTCCGAAAGAACAGAAAACACAGGAGACAGAACAGCCGCCAGCCAGGCTGTCTCTGATCGTCCGGTGATACTGATTATAGAAGACAATGAAGAACTGCGCAGATTCCTGGCAGGTCTTCTGGAAGACGATTACCAGATACTGGAAGCGGATAACGGACGTACAGGCCTGACTGTCACTGAGCAGCAAGGGCCGGATCTGGTACTGAGCGACATTATGATGCCTGAAATGGACGGTCTTGAATATCTGAAAGCGATTCGTTCCGATCACCGCATGAGCCATATTCCACTGTTGTTCCTGTCAGCGAGAACTTCGGTTCAGTCTCAGATTGAAGGTCTGGAGTATGGGGCGGATGATTATCTGACCAAGCCTTTCAGTGCCGACTATTTGAGAGCCAAGATACAGTCTGTGTTTGATCGTCGTCGGAGACTGTACGAGCTCTTTTCGGAAAAAGGCGCTCTACCCGCTTATGACGACCAAACCGGCCGGCGGTCATCCCAAGGTGTCCTGTCGGAATATGACAGCCGGTTTCTGCAAGACCTGATAGGCTGCGTCGATGAGAATCTTCAGAATCCCGAATTCAGCATTGACTCTCTCGCTTCGGGCTTCTATATGAGCCGTTCGGTTTTCTATCGTAAGTTGAAATCTCTGACGGGAATGGCTCCTGTGGATTTTGTCAACCGCAGACGTATCCGGCTCGCCTGTCAACTGATTGATGATGGCAAGGCTTCCTTTTCGGAAATCGCCTGGCAGTGCGGTTTTTCCTCTCCACAGTATTTCACCCGGGTTTTCAAGAGAGAGAAGGGCTGTACGCCTTCAGACTACAGAGCCCGTCATTGACTGCAGACGAAACCTGTTTCTTCGGAGGTTCCGGCGTAATCTGGTTTTATTGCCGTATGATTTTTTTTGCTAAATTTGTCGCAGTTTGTTGCATGGTATATAACCGTTTTTTTATATGAAACAAATCATTTTCTCGCTCTGTCTGGCTTTGTCGGGAGCATTTGTGGCGTTGACAGCCCAAGAAAGACCGGTGGTCAAAGTGGACCTGAATATGGCCGGCCGTCAGGATGCCGAGGTGCTCGAGCCGGGCTATACTTCCTGGTCGATCGGTAACGGCAGCGTTGCCGCTGACAGCATCACGGTGGACGGCGTGACTTTCAAACTGAGTTCCCAGGGCTTTCGGGGTAGCTGGAACAAGGCCCTGATTCAGGCCAAGACCGACAATTCGAGGCTGACGATGGACGGCATCATGTCCTCGCCTGAAAGGGCTACCGGAGAGTTTACGCTGAGTGTGCGCGGCCTGCCTGCCGGAGAACATAGCCTGCAGACTTTTCACAACGACTGGAGCGACCCGGAAAAATATCTCGGTATGCCCATTCATGTTTTTGTGAATGAGGTGGAAAAGGAGATTATTGTCCGCAGTTGGCGGAAAACTTCGGTAGGAGACGTGAGCTCGGCTATGTTCTTTTTCACGGTCGAAGGGCCGGAAGACGAAGTCTTTTTCCGTTTCTATACCAATGATGAGGATGATTGGGACACGGAACCCACAACGCAGACGGATATTTCCGGCAGTCCGGTCATGAACGGCTTCGAACTGAACACCACCTCTAATTCGGACAAGGCCAAGAAGCCTTATCCGGCCGATTTGGATATGCATGCCCTTGCCGATGACGGCAACTGCTTGCTGAGTTGGTCACCGGCCAATGCCTCGGTCAGGAAGCATTATGTCTATTTCGGCACCGATGCCGCCTCCGTGGGAACTGCCGACACGACGACGGCCGGGATTTTCAAGGCATCGAAGGCGGCTGCCGACACGACTTTGGCGGTGTCGGAGCTTTACAGTCTGGACACTTACTACTGGCGTGTCGATGAGGAAGGCGCCGACGGTGTGGTGACTCCGGGTGATGTCTGGTGTTTCCGTCCCCGTCAGTTGGCCTTTCCGGGAGCCGAGGGCTATGGCCGTTATGCGCTGGGAGGCCGGGGTGGTATTGTTTACCATGTGACCAATCTGAAACATGACCATAATCCCGGATCCTTCCTCTATGGGCTGGTCGATCTGGAAGGTCCGCGAACCATCGTCTTCGATGTGTCGGGTATCATCGAGATGGATTTCGGTTCATTCTTTGCGAAGCCTTATGTGACGATTGCCGCCCAGACGGCTCCGGGCAAAGGCATCTGCCTGAAGGCTTCGAACATGGGCCTTTCTAACGAGAGTATCTGCCGTTTCCTGCGTGCCCGCAGAGGCTATGGCCAAACGGGCAATGCGATGGGCTGCGGCAGCGATCAGACAATCATAGATCATACTACTGCCGCTTGGGGTACCGACGAGACATTTTCCAGCCGGGGTGCCAAGAACATGACTTTGCAGTATTCGATGATTGCCGAGGCTTTGGGGATTGCCGACCACCAGAACTACGGTGAGGGTTCGAATCATGGGTTCGCGGCAACGATCGGCGGTAACATCGGCACTTTCTCGCACAACTTGCTGGCCAACTGCAACGGACGTAACTGGAGCATGGGCGGTGGTCTGGACGGCGCGGGCTATTATGCCGGCCGGCTGGACATCTTCAACAATGTAGTCTATAACTGGAAGGGCAGGACGACAGACGGCGGTGCCCATGAGATCAATTTTGTGGGCAATTACTACAAGCAGGGTCCGGCCAATGGAACCTCCCGCATCTTTACTCTTCAGCTGGAGGGCACGGGCCAGGGTTCGCAAAGTGCTTATCTGAAGAATAATGTCCTGGATTCGAGAGACGGGTCGGCACCGTCGGTCGATGCCAGTTCGATGTATGGCGTGTCGATTTCTTCCAGTCAGACGGTGGACTGGGAGTATTTTGTCGATGAACCCTTCTTTCCTTCCTATGCGACCATCCATTCTCCACAGGATGCCTATAAGATAGTCTTGTCCGATGCGGGTGTCACCATGCCATGCCGTGACGAGCAGCATCTGCGTATCATCAATGAGGCCCTGAGCCGCAGTTATACCTACACAGGCAGCCGGTCGGGGATCAAAGGCCAGATTGACCATGAGAATGATGCCGGAGGTTTTGAGGCTTTTCCGGAAGAGAGTCGCCCGGCCGGCTGGGACAGCGACCAGGACGGTATGCCCGACTGGTGGGAAAAGATGACCGGCAGTGATCCGGATCTGGCGGACAACAACGAAGATCCCGACCGGGACGGCTATACGCTGCTTGAGGACTATCTGGAGTTTATGGCACATCCCTATGTCGTGCTGACCTTCGGCCAGGACACCACCGTCGATGTGACGCCCTGGTTCCGCGGCTTCCAGAAGTCACCGGTCTTTACGATTGCTTACGACAGCCCTCTCTTCGAGGCGGAAGTTTCCGGAGCTCAGGTCAAGGTCAGGGCCGGCAGTGTCAGCGGCATGGCGCCCGTGACCGTCACGGTGACCGACAGCGATGGATCGACCTTCAGCCAGCGTCTGTCGGTGGCTGTTGCCAGGCAGCTGCCCACGGCCATTGACCAGCCGGTGGCGGACCTTACCCATATGGAGATTGTCAGTCGGGAGTTTTTCACGCTTGACGGCAAGAAGGCCGGCCGCTTGCAGCCGCGGGAGACCTATATCATGAAAGTAACCGATACGGCCGGTCGGATGCACAGTGTGAAAGTGATCATGGACTGAGTTGTGGCAAGGCTTAGTCTATGCGTCTGGTTGTGCTGTTTGCAACGAATCGAAAAAAATAATGGCGCAGGGTTGGGCCGTGCAGAAAAAAGCCTTACTTTTGCACCCGATTCGGAAATGTGTTGCAGGCTTGTCCAAGCCGACCGCGTCCGATGACATTGCGACCTAAGGAAAGTTGCCGGAGTGGTCGATCGGGCCGCACTCGAAATGCGGTGACCGGGTAACTGGTCCGGGGGTTCGAATCCCTCACTTTCCGCTAAAACCCGATAAAAGCCGGAAAATCAGCAATTTGAGTGATTTTCCGGCAAAAATCGGGACAAGAACGAGACAGGATTTTTCTTCTTTGTACGATGTCCTTCAGGCGTTGTGCAAAGAAAAAAAAATGCATTTTTTCAAACCAACAATTTTCCTCGATTACGTACCGTGTAAAATGTCGTCCGGCAGGGACTGGTACATCTATTATTATGTGACAAATCCCGCTACTGGCAAACTGCAACGGGTAAGAATGAAACTCAAGCGGATCGATCCGCTGATGAGAAAGAAGGTGGCCAGGAAGATAATGGCCGATATCGATGCCAGGCTGGCCCTGGGCTGGAACCCGTTGACCGAGCGGGCGGCCCCGAAAGCGTATCATCCGATTGGTGAGGTGATGGACCATTTCCTGAAGGTGAAGACCCGAGAGCTGGAGGAAGGAAGCATGAGGGCATACCGCTCGATGAGCAAGTTCCTGATGGAATGGTGCGGGAGGCACGGCATGAAGGGCGATATGTCGATAGCATCGTTCACCTCCCAGGCGGCAAGGGAGGTGATGATGGATATCGAGATGAATGACAAGCTGTCGCTCAGATCCTACAATAATTATCTGACGTTTTTCGTGGCCCTGTTCAACTGGATGGTAGAACAGCAGTACCTGCCGCGGAATCCATTCGAGGGGATACGCAAGAAGCCGAAGAAGAGGCTGAAGAAGAACCGGCGGATGCTGAGCGATGAGGAACTGCACCGGCTTATTGAGCATCTGAAGCAAGAGAATCCCAGGTATTTGGCTCTGTGCCTTATGTGCTACTGCTGCCTGATGAGGGGCAAGGAGATATGTCTGCTGCGTTGCCGTGATATCGATCTGCAGCGGCAGACGATACGTGTGTCGGCGGATATCGCTAAGAATGACAACACTTCGTTCCGGACGATACCGGATGCGATGTTGCCGTTCCTGGAGTGCCTGGATCTGTCGCACCCTGACTGGTATGTGTTCTCGGAGCATCCGTCGTTCAATTCGGGCCCGGGACCGGTGGATGGGCGCAACGTGGCCAGGTTCTGGGAGCAAAGGGTGCGCAAGCCGCTGGGCTGGCCCATGGAGCTGAAGTTCTACAGTCTGAAGGATACCGGGGTGACGAACATGCTGAATAGCGGTGTGCCGATTTCCTTTGTTCAGCAGCAGGCCGATCACAGCTCGGTGGCCATGACGGCAATATACGTCTCGAATACGGCCGGACAGGCACGGAAGGAGTTGAAGGGAGCGGACATTATCAAATGAATAGCCCTGGAATAACCGGAGGGAAATCGTTAAATATTATATATTAATTAGTTTATAACAGAATTGTGTCTTATATTTGCTACGAAAAAATAGACAATTATGGCAGAAGTTAGTCTTAAAAGTCTTTCGCAGACAGAACGTAACGGTCTGTTTTCCCTCGTATTCGAGGGGGAAGCGCTGTCTGAATTTGAGAAGTTTGTGGAACGCTTCAAGAGTGAGGCCGATGCGGTCCGTGACCTTAATGTTATACTGGCAGCCATTGACCGCATGATGCAAGGTGCCGGCTTTTTGGAACGTTATTTCCGGCCTGAGGGAAAAATGAACGACGGGGTATGTGCCCTGCCAATCGAATCTGGCAAACTGAGACTATATTGCCTTAGATTGTCCGACAGTGTCCTCATCGCCGGCAACGGCGGTCGCAAAACGACGCGGACATATAATGAGAGTGCTGAGCTGTCGGGTTATGTGATCAGTTTACAGAATCTTGACAGGATTATTAAGACCGAAGTAAAAAAAGGCAATATCATTATCGAATCAGGAATTATAGAAGGAATTGAAGGTACAACTTTTGAGCTATGAAACCAACTAATCTTTATCAGCGTGCATTGCTTGACATCCCGGACGATGTGAGGCGAGAAGTCGCGTTATCCTATGCCGTGGCGGATAGAATATACGATTTGATGAAGTCGGCTGGCATGACGCAAAAGGAGTTTGCCAAGAAGATTGGCAAAAGCGAGTCTGAGGTGTCTGTGTGGCTGTCAGGCGGCCACAACTTCACATTGAGAACATTGGCGAAGGTCTCGTCGGTACTCGGCGAAGATATTGTTGCCGTACCGATGCAGAGATAGTCGAACTGGTATTATCAAATAAGGCTCCCTGCGTCCGGCCAAATCGGAGGTGGGGAGCCTTTTTAATAGTTTACTTCCCGGTTCAGGATTTCGATTTTCATGGCCTGAATGTACACCGTTACTCGGTTTCTCAAAGATGAAGATCGGCGGGTTCTGGACTTGTCCCGTTTACTGTCCTAGGCACAGATGACATCAGTATAGCCATTATAGAGGTCCAGTACTCCGAGGCTGCCGTCAACAAGGATGAATTCGGAGTGCCTGTAGCGGTTGTCTGCCTCTATCTCTGGCAATATGGTTGTCCCGCCGATACTGATGCCGGATCTTGAGGGCGACAGGAAGAGAAATGTTACATAAGTGCCGCTGTCTATCGGACTGTCATAGCTGTCGAGCGCGGCAAAATTAGTATAGCCGATTTTGGACATATCTAATAAACGCAGAAGCATTGCCAGTTCCTGTAAAACCATTTTGCAAATTGATATAACCGATAGATCCTGTTTTTAGCTGAACGGCATATGTCCCAATAGGTATAACCAATCCATTATTCATTCGCAGAAATGAGCCATCGTTCTGTCCTTGCCTTAAAACCGCATAAAACTCATTCTCTGTAGGAAGCCTCCATTTTCCTGAGGATGTATTTTGGCCAACAGGGTATAATACACCCTTGTCGCTTGAATAACTTGCGCCTTTATTCTTTGTGTCCCAAACCGTTCCATCAACTAATATGGCAGATCCTGATGAGATTAAAGAATTTTGGTTAGCAACTTCTTGAGAATGCGCACGTGCCGCCGCCGCCGCTTCTTCTCTTTGTCGCTGTTCTCTCAATTCTCTCTGTCGTTGTTCTTCTAATTGTTGGGCTCTTAGCCGTTGTTCTCTTAATTCCCTTTGCCGTTGTTCCTCAATTTGCCTTTGTCTTTCTGCCTCTTTGGCCTCCTGCTGTTGTTGTGCGATTGTCTTTCCGGTACTGACCAACCTTAATACTCCGTTTCGATGATCTGTTGCCAAATAAATATCGTCGCCTAACCCACATTTATCAGCATAATTCTCCATAAGTCTGAGCTCGTCTGGTGATGGTACCCTCCAATCGTTTCTTCCATATTGACCTTGAGCATTAATTTGGGCAATTATTGAAGTAGGGCCTGACATATACGTGCCTAAATCCTCCGGATAAACCCACAAATAACCAAGAAGACATATTGGGGCAGACAACTTCCTAGCAACTCGCTTTGGCTGAGGTCGATCAACATACACCGTTCGATATCGTTCAATGTAGATATTTTTTTCTATAACAGGTTGATTCTGAATAATAATGGTGTTATTGTTGTTGTTAACATTCTGATTAGAGGTTACTTGGGCATTTATATTTATGAGCCCACAAAAAATAAAAGATAAAGCAAAAATAAATTTAAGAGTCTTCATCTATTCTAAACTAATAATTTATACTGACCTCTTCTATATATGCAGAATCAAAATGTAAAGATTTGTTGTTATTCTTATAGCAACGACCATCTTTCTCGCTATGGAATGACACCCAGGTTTTATAATCCAAATAACTCTTACTACCTAATCCTTTTGTTTCAATGAAGAAAGAATCATAATCTATCAAAAGACCGCCATCCCAAAACTCCTGAATATCATAAAAATATCCTCTGGCTTCTTTCTTTGAACTGTTTCGATTAATTTTCTGAAAGAAACAAGTTATATCAATACTGCCCCAATTATGTTTTATGGGGAAATCATGGAATTCATTCGGGAACCGCTTGGGTTCTCTTGATAACAGGATATCACGTATTCCAAAATCAATCCGTCCATCTGTACCATATGCACCGTTTCCACAGTAGCGAGGATGAATCCTGCTTATTATACTTCCATTTCTGTCGTATGCAGTAATCTTCACAATATAATTACCATCCCACTTAATCGAATAGGTATCATCACCATTCTTAAAGCTGGTTAAATGACCTTGACTATACTGGCAATCTATTGAACGATAAGGAGTATCCGAAGCTTTTGCTTTAACTCCAAAAGAGATTGTTGTATGATACCAAGAATATGTTCTACTTGAATTGACCGGCGAATCCAAATAAAGCGGTACATCCAGATTATCTACGGCATTCATTATCATGATGCAATTAGCCGCGCGAACATTTTTAGAGGGAGTCTGGGCATAAGCCTGTAGCGAAAACAGGCAACATAACAATAGCGTAATACGTTTCATACCTATTAGTTTTGCATATGAGCTCACGCATGCATTAATTCACTATCTCAGAAAGCGTGAGCTCCATTGATTTTGACAATCAAACCGCTTTCTATATGTCTGTTGTACACAAAAAAACGACATGGCAAAAGTACTTTTTTTATTTCAATTTCGTGTCATTCCATTTCTATTTTGTATTTTTTTATTTCCAGGATGCGATAGGACTGGCTGGTCATGTTGACCATATGGGCTTTGTGGCAAAGACGGTCGACCAGTTCGGAGCACAGTAGTTTGTCCTTGATAACCTCCCAACGTGTGAACGGAAGGGTTGTTATTATAGTGGCTCGTGTGCCTGTACGCGTGGAGATCATATTGAAGAACGGCTCTGCCCCCTCTTTGACGAAGCCTACATAGTCCATCTCGTCGCAAATGATGAGGTCGTCATTACGGAGGCGCCATTCAAGTAGCTGAAGCGTTTTGTCCGTTTGGGCCTCGCATATTTGTGGGAGCAGGTGAGGTACAGTAGTGAAGTACACACTGAGGCTCTCCATACAGGCTTTTATTCCCAACCCAATGGCAATATGGGCCTTGCCTGTTCCTGGGTTGCCATACCATACATATCGTCATTACGCCCTACTCGGATAAAGTTAAGAGTTTCGAACTCTGGGAGAAGGTTTCGGTCATCAGCCGGAAGATCTTCTCTGACGAGTTCCTGGAGATACTTCATTTGAGGAAAGGTCGCCTTCCTTATTCTTAGGCATTTGCGATTCTCATATCGTTGCTCCACTTCCTTGTGGAAAGTTTGCAAGGGAGCTGCCGGAACTCCCATCCGCGCGTGTCCGCTTCAGATATTACATCTTCCAGGCAGTCCTTGACAGCGCGGGAGCTGTTCGCTCGGGCATAATACTTCGGGCGCTGACAGGAACTCCTCTATCCCTGTCTCAGGATTCTCTTCGACGGCAGTCTTGTAGGCATTGATCGGACGCGTGACTGTTTTCCGGTCAGCTCTGGTTCTCCGGGAGACCTCCCGAAGGCTCAACTCATCTATTCTGTAGTAGTGAAGAATTTGTTGTTTGATGTCCATAGAAATCATTGTTTTAAGATTTGCTTACCGTAAAACTAACCCCTTCCTTCTATGGCCCTTTTTCAATTATTTCGTGTGGAATTTTTGAATTACTATCTACAGCAAGACCATTACGACGTGCTGCTGCCTTGCACAGGAGCCCTCCGGGCGGATAGGGAAGCCGTCCTGAAAGGACGGAATCCCCGGAAGGAGGGGCTGCGACACAGGACTAACGACCGGCAAGAATATCCCGGGCCAGAGGCACCACCGTCGTGTGCAGCACCTTACTGTTGAGCCGGTGCTCGCCGTCGAAGCGGATGGCATGCACATAGTATTTGCGGAACAGATCGTAGCAGTTGACCGTGGTGTCGTGAATGCCGAACAGCCCATAGGTGTTTTCCCGGTCGAAATCGGTGATACCCTTGAACTGCTGCCGTTCCATCTGGTTGAAATGCTGGATGATTTCGCGGGTGATGCGGAACTCCTTCTGGTTGTCCCGCCGTCGGTTCTGAAACTGGTGTACGCCTGTTTTCAGCACTTTCGACATGGTGGACATATTGAACGAGGGGTTGACGCAGATTTTCCTGTAGCCGAACATCTGCTGGGCATACATGGCTCCCATGGATGTACCGATGATCAGGTCGGGCTGTTCCTGTCGGCAGAGATTCTGTAAAAATGGCAGAGCCTCCACTGGATCGACAGGAATATCAGGAGCTGTAACCAGGGTCTCCGGCATCATCAGCCGGAGGTTTTCGGCAGTACCGGTCGCTCCGGAAGAACCGAAACCGTGGAAGTACAGAATCTTATACATTTCTCTTTTTATATAGCTGCCACGAATTGATCAGATTGTGCCAGATGCTGTACAGTCCGCCAGCCACGGCAGTGATCGGATTCATGAAGGTGTAGGCCATCCAGATGATGAAAATGGTATTCTTCTGGCCCAGCGCCTGCCCTGCAGTTATCTGGTCGTTGTAACGTCGGCCGACAGCCCAGCCTGTGCGGAACTGGAAGATACAGCAGAGCAGCGAGATGATACCGATGCCGATGATGAATACGACAGGTACGGTGCTGTGGACAATGGAGCGGGTAGTGACCGTCAGCGCCAGGGCCAGTCCGACAGTCCATAAATAGAAAGCCAGGTCTTTGGTCTTGAGCACCAGCCGATGCAGACCGGGCAGCAGATAGCGGACGGCGACGGCCAGTATCAGAGGCATGACCAGCAGGGAGAAAACCTTGACAATGATGGCACTGAAGGCTTTGATGAAACTGATTTCCACCTCGGGACTGATCATGGGAATGAAGAGCGAGGCTACCAGCGCGGTCATGATATTGGCTATCATGGTGTAGGTGACGATGGCCGCCATATTGCCGCCCAGTTTGTCAGTGACCACTACGGCTGCGGTGGCCGTAGGACAGATAAGGCAGATCATGGCACTTTCGATAAGAATCTGCATGTTCTGGCTGCAATGGCTGTAGCGGATGAACAGGGCCATGAGGATGAAACTGCCGGACTGTATGAGCGCAAGCCACAGATGCCAGCGACGCAGGCGGATTTTGGCGGGGTCAACCTTGCAGAAGGATAGGAAGAGCATGCAGAATATCAGGGCGGGTTGGACAATGCCCACACCTTGGCGAGCCAGTGTGTGTATGCGAGGTGTCAGGGGAAGGGCTTCAAAAAGGAAATAGGCTGCGATCCCCACCGCCATGGAGACGGGCAGGGCCCAGTCTTTAAGAAAACGGAGCACGTGGTTCATTCGTCCTTGGTATTTGACCCTTTGCTGCGCTTGAACTTGAATTCTCCCATCCAGTCGCTGTCATCTGGGTACAGGCGAATGATTTCGTCCCCATCATCTTCCTGTCTGCTGAAATAAAAGCATTGGACAGTGGGTTCGTAGAATCTCTCGATATCGAAGAGGTCGAAATGATGGTTGATGCAGATCAGGTTGCCGTAGGCATACCAGCTTCCCTGGTAGTCTTTGATGTTCTGCCAGCTTCCGTCCAGGTTCTGGAAAAAGTAGTAGGTATGGTCTTCGTTGAAGGTAAAGCGGTAGTCAATCTGATGCCCGGTCAGGGAGACCATGTCCCAGCTGCCGTAGAAAAGACTGTCGCTGCGCGCTGCCTTGACGAATTTGCGCTGAAAGGGCTTGCGCCACGACATCTGATCCAGCTGCGAGGTCTTGTGGCCGCGCAGGGTATAGGACATGGAGTCAGCGTCAAGTTGGTCGAGCGTGGCTTTTGCCGTGAGCTGGTTGATGTAGTCGAACCGGCCTTTGAGTGTCAGGCGACGGCCGAACAGCCGCCAACTTCCTGTCTGGCTGTATTCGATCCATTTGCTTGAGTAGCCGGGTCCGTTTTCGCTGATTCGGGCAACTGTCAGCTTCCCGTCCGGAAGAAATTCCAGGACCATTGCATGTCGCGGGCTGACAGGTTCATTTTCAGACTCTTGAAGCAGCCAGATTCCCGTGAGCTGCTCCTTCCCTTCTTTATGGAGACAGGAAGGAAAAGTCAAGGTGAAAAATACTAACAGAATCAGTAAAATGCCTTTCTTCATCATTTGTTGTCAACTCAACTGTCAAGTGCCCGCGAAATCGCTTTAGCAGAGCATAGAGGCAAAAACGTGGCAAATGTATTGATATGTGTTGGAAAAAAAAAGTCTTTGAATGAATTTTGTAAAAAAATCTTATAAGCAGCGGATTATCAGAAGAGTTTTCTGAGCAGGTCTTCGCGTCCCAGGTGTCGCAGGCTACGGATGATTTCCTGCCGGTACTCCGGCTTGTACCAGAAGAAGTATTTGCGCTGGCTGCGTTTTTCTTCCTGGGTCTTGGCTGTGAAGACCGGTTTCATGGTGTAGGGATCGTAGCCTGTGTAGTACATTTCAGTGGCCAATGTCATGGGGGTGGGAGTGAAATCCTGCACCTGCTCGAGTTTGAAGTTCAACTGCCTGGTTTTACAGGCCAGAGCGGCCATGTCGATTTCGTGACAGGCTGGATGGGAACTGATGAAGTAGGGTATCAGCTCCTGGGGCCCCTTGGCCTTGGGATCGTATTTCATCCTATCCTGCTCTATGCGGTCGAATATCTTCTTGAAGCGGATAAACAGGTCGAAGGAGGGTTTGCGCATGCATTCGAGCACGCTGTCTTCGGTATGCTCCGGGGCTACTTTCAGGCGTCCGGAAACATGTTTCTCGACCAGTTCGCGGACGTACTGGGCGGCATAGCGGTCGTTTTCCCTGGCCTGGTGCAGCAGCTCAGGGTCCTGCCGCTGGGTGCTGCTCAGCGCCTTTTCGCTGGAGTGGAGCAGCAGATCGTAGCGCAGGCCGCTGCCGATAAAGCTTTTTTTGATGCCGGGCAGGGCATCCACCGCGTGATATATCTCAAGCAGCGGGTGGTGATCGACGTTCAGATTGGGACAGATGTCCGGGTGCAGGCAGGAGGGGCGTCGGCATTTGCGGCAGGCCTCTGGCCGGCGGCTGTGCATGGCGTACATATTGGCCGAGGGGCCGCCCAGGTCGCTGAGGTAGCCTTTGAAGTCTTCGCTTTCGATGATCTTCCTGACTTCGCGCAGGATGGATTCCCGGCTGCGGGAGACGATGAACTTGCCCTGATGGGCCGAAATGGCGCAGAAGGAACAGCCCCCGAAACAGCCGCGGTGGAGAGTGACCGAGTGTTTGATCATCTCGAAGGCGGGAATCGTCTTGCCTTTGTATTTTGGGTGGGGAAGCCGGGTGTAGGGCAGATCGAAGGAGGCGTCGAGTTCTTCGCTGCTCATGGTCGGATAGGGAGGATTGACCACGACTTCTTCCCGGCCGACTGCCTGAATCAGCGTGGCAGCCTCCATTTTGTTGGACTCCTGGTCTATGTGACGGAAATTCTCGGCTTGACAGCGCTTGCTTTTCAGGCAGGTCTCGTGGCTGTGGAGCCGGATGACATGCTTGTCCGCATCTTCCTGCGGAGCGGCTGTGGCAGGCCGTACATAGGCCATCTGCGGCCAGGTCTTCATTTCCTCGAAACTGCCCCCTGCCAGCAGGTGACTGGCCATGCGCTGGAGATTGATTTCGCCCATTCCGTACATGAGCAGGTCTGCCCGACTGTCAATGAGAATGCTGGGCATCAGGCGGTCTGACCAGTAGTCGTAGTGGGTGAGCCGCCGCATGGATGCTTCTATCCCGCCGATGACAAGGGGAACATCGGGGTAGAGCCGGCGCAGTATGCCGGCATAGGTGACGGTGGTGTAGTCGGGTCTTGCCCCAGGCCGGCCGTCAGGTGTATAGGCATCGTCCGAGCGCAGCCTCTTGTTGGCGGTATAGCGGTTGACCATGGAGTCCATGCAGCCGGCCGATATGGCAAAGAAAAAACGGGGCCTGCCCAGCTTGGTGAAATCGCGGAAATCGCCCCGCCAGTCAGGCTGGGGAACGATCGCCACCCGGAGTCCATGCTGCTGTAGGGTCCTGCCGACCACGGCGGCTCCGAACGAAGGGTGATCGACATAGGCATCTCCCGAAAAGAGAATGACATCGGCCTGGTCCCAGCCGTGCAGCTCCATCTCCTTCTTGGTGGTAGGCAACCAGTCTGTCAGTTGATAAGGCATGGCTATCTGAATTCTACGACGGTGATACCGCTGCCGCCCATCTGGACGTGTTCATCGTGGTAGTTGAGCACTTCGGGCAGGGTGGCGACATACTCCCGGACCAGCTGACGCAAGGCCCCGGTGCCGGTTCCGTGCAGGATGCGTACCTTGGGCGCTCCGACCACAACGGCATCGTCCAGATAGTATTTGAGTGTCTGGAGCGCTTCGTCGGCTCTCAGACCGCGCATGTCGATCTCGGGGCGGAAATGCGCGCTGATACGGTGGACTTCCTCGCGGGTCCTCAGTCCCAGTCCCTGCCAGGAAGGCTCTTGGCTGGCGGTGGGCTCGGCAGCGGCTTTGCCTTTCTCTATCTGGTCGAGGCTGACACGGGTCTTGAGACTGCCGAAGATGACGAGGGCCTTGTCTCCTTTGATTTCAGAGATGATGCCCAGTGCTTGTTGTCCCTTGATGTGGACTTTGTCGCCGACCTGAAGTGTGACGGCTCCATCTCTGTTCTTCCGGGACTGTCTGTTCTCGGCCTCTTTTTGCCGCCGGATCTTGCGCAGGATGACTTCCTCCTGGCTCTTGGGCAGGCGGTAGCGGCCTTTGTCGCGGATGGCTTTGGCTTCCAGCCGGGCTTCGTCGCGCTGTCGGGCCTGGTCGAGCATCTGCTCCTTGAAATCGCTGAGCTGGCGGCGAAGGAGCTGAGTCTTTGCTTTCTCGGCCTGGGATTCCTTGATGCCCCGAATGGTGTTTTCTATCTGGGCATTGGCCTGGCTGAGCATTTCCTGGGCCTCGTTTTTGGCTTGGGAAAGAATATCTTTGCGCTGCTGGCGGACCTGGGCCAGGTCGGCTTCGTACTGTTCGGTGAGCCGGCCGAGGTCTTTTTCCATCTGCCTGATACGGTCGCGCTTGGTTTCCCAGTAGCGCTTATCCCGTGCGATGTCCTGCAGATGCTTATCCATGTCGATGTAGTCGTTGCCGGCCAGGTCGGAAGCTTGCCGGATGATTTCCTCGGGCAAGCCGGTCTTGCGGGCTATCTCAATGGCAAAGGAGCTGCCCGGCCGGCCGATTTCAAGCTGGAAGAGCGGCTGCATGCGATGGCGGTCGTAAAGCATGGCTCCGTTGACGATGCCTTCCTGGTCCTCGGCAAAATGCTTCAGGTTGTCGTAATGAGTGGTGATCACGCCATAGACTTTGCGTCTGTTCAGCGCTTCGAGCGAGGCCTGGGCAATGGCGCCTCCGATACGCGGTTCTGTGCCGCTGCCCAGTTCGTCGATGAGCAGCAGGGTGCGCGACTGGCTGTTCTTGACGAAATATTTGATGTTGAGCAGGTGTGAACTGTAGGTGCTCAAGTCGTTTTCGATGGACTGTTCGTCCCCGATGTCGATGAAGATATGATCGAAAAGCCCGGTGACGGAGCTCTCGGCCAGAGGTACCATCAGTCCGCATTGAAGCATGTATTGCAGCAGGCCGACTGTTTTCAGACAGACCGATTTGCCGCCGGCATTGGGCCCGGAAATCAGGATGATGCGTTGTTGTCCACTCAGGCTGATATCAAGCGGAACGACCTGCTTCTGCTGCTTTTTGAGCGTCAGGCTGAGCAGGGGATGGACAGCACGGTCCCATTTCAGGGCGACCTTGTCTTCCAGAATGGGACGGATGGCATTCATGCTCAGGGCCAGCCGGGCTTTGGCCTGACTCAGGTCGATCAGTCCCAGAAAGGCATGGGCTGCGGCCATGTCGGGTACCAGGGGCCGGATGGCATCGGTGCAGGCTGTCAGGATACGGATGATTTCCCGTTTTTCTTCGGCTTCGAGCTCGCGTATGCGGTTGTTGGCCTCGACCAGTTCTTCCGGTTCTACATAGACGGTTTTGCCCGAGGCGGATTCTTCGTGGACTATGCCTCTGATTTTGCGTTTGAAGGCCGGCGACACGGGTATGACCAGGCGGCCGTCTCTCATGCTGGGGCTCAGTCCCTTCTCGACGTAGCCCTCATCCTGAGCCTGACGAAGCAGGATATGCAGACGGCGTGAAATGCCCGCCGTGGTGATGGACAGCTGCTTACGGATAGCAGCCAGGGGAGCGGAGGCATGATCCTGAACATTCCCGAATTTGTCGAGTATCTGGTCGATGCGGCTGACAATTTCCGGAAAGACGACAGTCTGTGCGGCAGCTTCACGCAACCGTGGGTAAGGACCAGTTCGGTCTTCCTCCTCTTCTTTGACAAAGAAGTGTACCACGCGCTGCAGACTTTCCAGAGAACGTTTCAGGTCGAACAGCTCCTGGGTGTCGAGCCAGGTGCCTTCCACCCGGATCCGGCTGAGGGCCGAACGCAGGTCGAAGAGCTGCAGGTCGGGGAAATGTTCCTCTGTCTGGAGTATCCTGACAAATTCCGCCCCCAGATCGAGTTCACGGCTTACCTCGTCGAAGCGGCTGCTGAAAGTCAACTTGTCGGCCAGCTCCTCGCCCAGGCTGCTCAGGCAGTATCCTTTGAGCAGGCTGCGGATCTGGTCGAAGCCGATTTTTTCCTTGAAATTCTGCGGGTAGGTCATCCCTCGTCCTTTTTTTTGATTTGCAAAAGTACGGAATAAATTTATACCTTTGTTCCCGCTAACAATCATAAATCCGTTAAATCTTTTAGAGATGAAGAAACTTACTGTTTTACTGATGTTTGCTGCTTTGGCAGGAACTATCATGGCCCAGGATGCCCCGGTTTTGTCTGATGCCCTGAAAGCGAAGAATGCAGGTAACGAGGCTTACAATAACAAGGACTATGTATCGGCCATCAACCATTATGAAGTTTATCTGAAGTCCGGAGAGGAAGGCATTGAGGACGACATTTATACTCAGAATCTCTATGAAATGAGTTTCTACTATGCCGGCAATGCTTTTCTGCGTGAGAAAAACTATGCCAAGGCCTATGAATATTTTCAGAAGTTCCAGGCGCTTGGACGCCCCGACACGCCCACCGATTGCCGTTTCCTCTACAATTTCGCCAATACGGCCAAGCAGCTCGACAAGGACGATGAGGCTATGGAGCTCTACCATAAGTGTATAGCCATCAATTGCAATAAGGACGCCTCGACCTATGCCATTGCTCAGATCTACCGTCAGGCCGGCACCATGGACAGCATGACCGTATATCTGGAGAGGGCCTTTGAGACTATTCCGCAGGCGGAGAACAAGTATTATTCCAGGATGCTGCAGATGTGGCAGATTCAGGAACTCAAAGAGGCGACCGACGTGATGAAGAGCGCCCAGGAATGGTCGCAGAAGGCTGCCGGTGCCGATGTCAATACCTATCTGGCCAATATGGGCAAGGCCGCCGATCTCTACAAGCAGGCTATCCCCATGTACGAGAAGGTGCTGAAGTATGAAGGCGTGGACGACAAAACCATCGCCAATGTCGGCAAGGCCAAGAGCAGCATTGAAGTCTGCAAGCAGAGCATCAATTCGTTTGAGTCTTATAAAAAGACGATCAAAAGATAACTGGACAATAATCTATTTGCGCCTTGGATGTTGTCATCCAAGGCGTTTTTCTTTGTGCTTGCATGGAATCCGAAAAATATAGCTATACCTATCCGCATCCGGCTGTCACGGCCGACTGTGTGGTCTTCGGCTGGGACGGCCGCTCGCTGAAAGTACTGCTCGTCAAGCGGGGCAATGACCCTTTCAGGGGGTTCCGGGCCTTCCCGGGTGGTTTTATGGACATAGAGGAGAGTGCCATCCAGTGTGCAGCCCGCGAGTTGGAGGAAGAAACTGGAGTGAGTGGTCTGCCTCTGGAGCAGTTCCATGTATTTTCGACAGTCAACCGTGATCCGCGCGAAAGAGTGGTGACTGTCTCCTATCTTTCTCTGGTCCGGCTTCAGGAACTGGAGCCTCAGGCCGGGGACGATGCTGCCGATGTCCTGTGGGCCGAGGTTGACCGTCTGTCGGTGCTGGCTTTCGACCATGCCCGCATGATGCGCCTGGCCGTGCGTCATCTCTGGCGCAAGCTGCATCTGGCCATGGCTGGCATGGATACCTGCGTGGAATATCGTCTGGATGATACCGAAATCAGGCAGGTCTATAACAAGCTGGGGCGGCTGATGGCCAAATACAGTCAGAGTGAAAAGGACGACTTGTCGGCCGATTAGCTTTGCGTGACTCTTTGAAAATAGACAAGCGGGAGGGCCTTGGGACTCTCCCGCTTTGTCTTGATGCCTGTTTCAGGAAAACGGCTGCTGTTTACTGGATTTCGATGGTCTTGACAGCGTGGGCTTCCTTGGCTTCTTCTTTCTTGGGAATGGAAATCTCCAGAACACCGTTCTCTATTTTGGCTGAGATGGCTTTGCGATCGGCGTCTTCGGGCAGTGCCAGGCTCTTGGCAAACTGCGAGTAGCTGAATTCGCGGCGCAGATAACGACCCTTCTTGTCCTGTTCCTTCTTTTCTTCCTTGTGTTCCATGGAGACGGTAAGGACGTCGTTTTCATCGATCTTGATGTTCAGGTCGTTCTTGGTCATGCCGGGAGTGGCCAGTTCCACCAGATAGCCGTCTTCGTTTTCCCTGACATTGACAGCAGGCGTGGATGTGCTCTTTTCACTGTCCATCCAAGTGTTGTCAAACAAATCGTTCCACATGAATCTCGGGAACCATACCGGGTTTTTACTGATCATCGTAGTCATAGCTGTAAGTTTTTATTGGTTATACATTCTGTTTTCTCTTCTGCCGTTCTCGGGATTCCGGATCGAGCTCTCTGCGGAGGCTCTCCGGGTCTTTCGACCGGACGCCCTGTACAGGAACAAATACGGTGCCGTTCTTTTATATATGACAAAATGTCATTAAATAAATGATTTAAAATGACATAATGACATATTTAGAAAAAAAGGATGCGAATTTTGTCAGATAAGAATTATTCTCTACATTTGCGGCGAAATACTCCTGAGCGGGCAAGTCTGTCCGCCGGCTTTTATCGAAAAATCCTTTTTATTTTATTTATGCCCAACTTCAATATTGTGCAACTCAAAGAGAAGAGTCTGCAAGAGCTGGTTGAGATAGCCAAGTCTATGAATATCAAGAAAGCAGATTCAACCTCCAAAGACAATCTGATTTATTCTATCCTTGATGAACAGGCCCTTCAGGCTGCCAACCGAAGTGCCGTGCAGCCGCGGGAATCCGCCTCTGAGCCCCGGCGTCGCGGCCGGCGTCCTGCCAAGGTTACCGAAAATACTGCTCAAGTCCACCCCGATGTGCTGCCGCCCGTCCTTCTGGAGGAGGATCAACCCCAGGCGGCATCCCAGTCTGCCGAAGCAGCCAAGCCCGCTGCCAGACGAGGACGCAAGCCCGGCTCGAAAAACAAGAAAAAAGAGGAGACTCTCCAGGAGAATGCTCCCCTGACGTCCACCGCTGCCGAGGTACAGCCTGTCCAGGAAACCCCGGCTTCTGATACTCCGGCCGAACCCTCGCAGGAACAGCCTCGCCGTCGCGGCCGTCGTCCCCGTATCGAAAAGGGTCGCAAGACTGAAACGCTTGTCTCCGAGACAGCAACTCAGACCGAAGACTCTGTCGCTGAGAGCCGGCCCATGACAGAGGCTCCTGTACCGAACACCCCGGCGGAAGAGCCGCAAGCCGTTGAGCCGGCACCCAGGACAAGCGCTCCTGCACCGGCGGACAACACTGCCGGCCTGGCAGAGGAAGCCTTGTCGGAAGCCCGCCGCATGGCCGGACTGGCCCCGAAGACTCAGGACCGACGCCAGCGTCATCAGCCTGGCACGCCTAATTTCAACGCCAATGTGAACAACCCCAACAACCCGATGTACAATCCCAACTACAAGGCCCAGATGCGACAGGCCCGCATGCAGCAACAGCAGCAGTCGCAACCTCAGCCCCAGGTTGAAGAGGAGCATTTCGACTTCGAGGGTATCCTGATGGGAAGCGGCTGTCTGGAAATCATGCCCGAGAATTACGGTTTTCTGCGTTCTTCGGAGTATAATTATATCTCCTCTCCCGACGACATTTACGTCTCCCAGTCGCAGATCAAGCTTTTCGGTCTGCGCACGGGCGACATGGTCATGGGACCGATTCGTCCTCCCAAGGAAGGGGAGAAGTACTTCCCCCTGGTCAGGGTGGAAAAAATCAACGGCCGCGATCCCTCCTTTGTGCGTGACCGTATGTCGTTCGATCATCTGACGCCTCTTTTCCCCGATGAGAAATTCAATCTCTGCGGCAAGAAGGAGTTTGCCAATACTTCGGTCAGGGTGGTGGACCTGTTCTCGCCTATCGGCAAGGGTCAGCGTGGTCTGATCGTGGCACAGCCAAAAACTGGTAAGACGGTGCTGCTGAAGGATATAGCTAATGCCATAGCCGCCAATCACCCTGAGGTCTATATGATTATCCTGCTTATTGACGAGCGCCCCGAAGAAGTGACCGACATGGCACGCAGCGTGAATGCCGAAGTGGTGGCTTCCACCTTTGACGAGCCTGCCGACCACCACGTCAAGATAGCCGGTATCGTTCTGGAGAAGGCCAAGCGCATGGTCGAATGTGGCCACGATGTGGTCATCCTGCTCGACTCCATTACCCGCCTGGCCCGCGCCTACAATACGGTGGCTCCGGCTTCGGGCAAGGTCCTGTCGGGCGGTGTGGATGCCAATGCCCTGCACAAGCCCAAGCGTTTCTTCGGTGCTGCCCGTAATATAGAGAACGGCGGCAGCCTGACCATCATCGCTACGGCCCTGACCGAGACCGGATCCAAGATGGACGATGTTATCTTCGAGGAATTCAAGGGTACGGGCAACATGGAACTGCAGCTCAACCGTACGCTCTCCAACAAGCGTATCTTCCCGGCGGTGGATCTGCTGGCTTCCAGTACGCGCCGTGACGATCTGCTGCTCAACCAGCAGACGCTCAACCGCATGTGGGTGCTGCGCCGTTACCTCTCAGACATGAATCCTATCGAGGCCATGGAGTTTCTCAAGGACCGTCTCGAAAAGACCGATTCCAACGAAGAGTTCCTGCTTTCCATGAATGACTGATCCTAAAATACCAGAGCCATGTTCAAGTCAAGAAGATTATTAATGCTGGCCTGCACTCTGCTTGCCCTGTGGCCTGTGCAGCTCGCAGCCCAGCAGAGTGGGGAGGCTTCTCAGCCCGAACAGCGCCGTCAGGTACGGGCTGTCTATATGAACCCGGTTTTCCGGGGTGACTATCCCGATCCCACCATTGTCCGTGTCGGCGATGATTATTACATGACCCACTCGAGTTTCGACTACCAGCCCGGACTGATCGTGTACCATTCCACCGACCTGATCAACTGGGAGCCGCTGGGCCCGGCTCTGCAAAAGTACCTGGGCTCTGTCTGGGCACCGGACATCTCGTATTACGACGGTAAGTACTATATCTATTTTACCGTTGCCACGGACAAAGGCAAGACCAATTATGTCACCTGGGCTGTCTCCCCCTCAGGCCCCTGGAGCGCTCCGGTCGATCTGAAAATCGGCAACATCGACCCCTGTCACGTGGTGGGTGAAGACGGTGTCCGCTGGCTGTTCCTGAGCGGCGGACGCCGTGTCCGTCTTACCGAAGACGGACTGGCTGTGGTGCCTGAAACCATGGAACTGGTGTATCTGGGCTGGATTTTCCCCAAGGAATGGAAAACCGAGGGACTTTGTCTGGAAGGCCCGAAGATCCGACGTATCGGCGATTATTACTATTATCTGAACGCCGAGGGCGGCACGGCCGGACCACCGACCAGCCACATGGTGGTAGTGGCCCGCTCCAAATCGCTGGACGGACCTTGGGAGAATTCTCCCTACAACCCGATGGTGCATACCTATGATGCCGCAGACCGCTGGTGGAGCAAGGGCCACGGCTCGCTCATCGACACCAAGGACGGCCGCTGGTATATCGTCTATCATGCCTATGAGAACGGCTATCTGACCCTTGGGCGGCAGACCTTGCTCGAACCGGTGATGATTACTTCGGATGAATGGCTCCGCACTTCGCCTGACACGCGTCTGGACGGCTATATCAATACCCCCTTGCGTCCGTCCTCGATGGGTGACCCCAAGGACAGGTTGGGAGAGTTCCGCATCGGCTATGAGTGGAAGCACTATAAGTCTTACGAGAGCCGACGTTCGAAAGTAAAGAAGGGAAATCTGGTGATGAAAGCCAAGGGCGACAGTCCTGGCAATTCTTCGCCGCTGCTCTTTGTCGCCGGCGATCACTCCTATGAGATTGAAGCGGAGATAGAACTCAGCGGCGACAAGGTGACTGCCGGTCTGGTGCTTTTTTATAATGCCGGCTTCTACATGGGTACGGGCTTCGACTCCAGCCATCGCTACCGTTTCCGCAAGGCTGCGAGCAGCCGGACGGGTGCCAGCATGGGCCGTCATTTGTGGCTGCGTCTGCGCAATGAGAATCAGATCGTGACGGGTGAATTCAGTTTCGACGGGGTGCATTGGGAGCGCGAAAGCTGGGGAATGGACATTTCCGGCTATCACCACAACACGCTTTACGAGTTTCAGAGTGTGCTGCCGGGCATTTTCGTGTCGGGCAAGGGTTCAGCCACGATATCGAATTTCAAGTATCGCAGGCTTTAGTTGTGAGGGACTCTTTACTC
Source organism: Bacteroidales bacterium (assembly GCA_017464285.1). Taxonomy (GTDB): domain Bacteria; phylum Bacteroidota; class Bacteroidia; order Bacteroidales; family UBA1402; genus UBA1757. Next base: position 31,492 of record JAFUDT010000002.1, read on the forward strand.
TGTGACCTCCGAAGTAAAAAAAAACAGGCACTTGCATGATTGCAAGTGCCTGTTTTTAAGTGGGCCCAACAGGGCTTGAACCTGTGACCCCCTGATTATGAGTCAGGTGCTACTAACCAACTGAGCTATAGGCCCTTCGCGAAGAATCTTCGTGAATTCGACGGCAAAATTACGCTATTTTTGTGGATTAAGCAACAGCTCCCATTTTTTTGCTTGCCACATCGAGTGGTTTTTGTACTTTTACGCTTTGAAAAGAAAATCCCTCAGGTGGCGGATATAAAGAACATAGTATTCGATTTCGGCGGCGTACTGGTCAACCTGAACCCACAGGCATGCATGGATGCCCTGCAGGCGCTGGGAGTGCCGCGTCCGGCCGATTATCTGACACCTTACGGACACCAGGGCCCGTTCGGAGCCTTTGAAAACGGCGACATAGACCTGCCCGAGTTCCGCCGTCAGCTACGTGAGCTTTTCTCGCTGCAGGCAGACGATGCCGCCATCGATGCTGCCTGGGCCGCCTTTCTGGAGGATGTCCCTTATCGGAAAATCCGGCTGGTGTACGCCTTGAGCCGTCGTTACCGGGTCTTTTTGCTAAGCAACACCAACCCGATACATACCCGCTGTCTGCAGCAGTTTGCCCGCGCCGGCTATCCGGCCGAAGAGTGTTTCGAGAAAATGTACTTTTCTTACCAGATCGGTCTGTCCAAACCCGGCTCTGAAATTTTTGAATATGTCGCCCGTGATGCCGGTCTGCAGCCCGAAGAAACTTTGTTGGTGGACGACAGCCCTTCCAATTGCCGAACAGCGGCTTCATTGGGTTGGCAGACGGCCTGTCCGCGTCCTTTTGAGGATTTCGGTCTCTCTCTGTTCCCCGAGGAGGCAGCCTTGGCCTGTGACCCGGCCTTCGCCCCAAGACCCTTCCAAAGCTGTGTGGCCACGATGGGTTTTTTCGATGGTGTTCACAGCGGTCACCGTTTCCTGACGGACCACTTACGCGAGTTGGCCAGACAACGGCAATGTCCTTCACTGGTGCTCAATTTCTGGCCCCATCCTCGCCGCGTGCTGAAGAACGGCGATTGTCCACCGCTGCTTACAGCCTGTGAGGACAAGCAGCAGCTGTTGCGTCATACTGGTGTAGACCGTGTCGAACTGCTCAGTTTCGACCGGGCGCTCTCAAGGCTCAGCGCAGAGGATTTCATGCGGCAGGTATTGAAGGAAAAATACCATGTCTGCTGTTTGCTGACAGGCTACGACCACCATTTCGGCCAGGGCGGCCGTGAAGGCTTCGACGATTATCGGCACTATGGTGAGCAGTTGGGCATCGAAGTGTTGCAGGCTCCTGAAAAACCCCGGGAAGATGCCGCCCTGTCGGTGAGCTCTTCCCATATCCGTCAATTGCTTACGGAGGGCAAGGTCGAGCAGGCCAACCAGGCACTGGGCTATGAGTGGTTTATGAGCGGAATAGTTGTTCGGGGCTTTGGCAAAGGACACGGCCTGGGTTTTCCGACAGCCAACCTGCGACTTTCCGAGCCTGATCAGCTGGTGCCGGCCAACGGTGTCTATGCCGCCCGCATCCTGTATCGGGGCAGTCACTACCGCGGCATGCTCAATATCGGCACGCGTCCAACCATGCACAATGGCAGCGAACGTAGCATTGAGGTGCATATCTTTGATTTCGAACAGAATATATACGGCGAACGGCTTCAGGTCTCCCTACAGGCCTATATCCGGTCCGAAAGGGCCTTTCCTTCGGTGGAGGCCCTGAAAGCGCAGTTGGAGGCCGACAAGAAAACGATATTGTCAAGATGAAAACATCTACAGAATCCTGTCGGCCTGTCATTGGCCTGAGCGGAAACTTCCGCAGTGAAGATGGTCAGACGCTCCTGTCGATGGCCTATGTCCGTGCAGTGGAGCAGAGTGGCGCCTGTCCGCTGATCCTGCCGCCTCTGGAGGGCGAGGCGGACATGGAGGCCCTGTTGTCGCGCATTGACGGTCTGGTATTCACGGGCGGGGGCGATTTTACAGCCGAAGTGACGGGTGAACCGCTTTCGCCCCAAGTGGGCAGTACCAACCCTGTCCGCGATCGCTTCGAACTTCCCCTCATGCGAAGAGCTATGGAGCTTCAGATGCCCATATTGGGTATCTGTCGTGGAGAACAGCTCATGACGCTTGCCTTGGGCGGACGTATTTATCAGGATATTCCGACAGAATATGAGAAATCATTCCTGCAGCACAGCCAGAGTGAAGACCGCGATGTGACGGTGCACGAAGTCTCTGTCGAACCGGGAACCCTCTTGTCAAGACTATTCCCAGAGGATCGTCTGTCAGTCAATTCCTTCCATCATCAGGCAGTCAGGCAGGTGCCCGATCTCCTTCGGGTGTCGGCCCGAGCCACTGACGGTATCATCGAGGCGGTGGAGTCGGCTGAGTTCAAACCATTTCTGGGTGTACAGTGGCATCCTGAGTGCCTGACGGTTTCACAACCGGTTATGCGGCGGTTGTTTTCCTGGCTCAGGGACGAGGCGGCGCTCTACCGGAGAACCCGCCGGCTGTTGTCTTCGGTTGTCAGCCTGGATGCCCATTGCGATGCTCCGATGTTCTTTGAAGGCGATTATGATATATATGCCGGCGGGCAGATAGAACGCGGAAAAATCGATTTTGATGCCCGAGGGGAGGAAGCTTTGGAACGGGTTCCGGCCAGGGTCAGCCTGCAGGCTATGGAACGCGGCAGCTGGGACGCGGTGGTCATGGCTGCCTATCTCAAACAACTCTCGCGTGATGAACAGGGACTTAAGGCGGCGACTGACAAAGCCTTCCGTCTGTTGAGGGAGACCCTGGACCGTACGGCCGCCTGTGCTGCGATGGCAAGTGTAGCCCGCCGCCCCGATGAGGTGCTGGCCCTCAAGCAGCAGGGCAAGCGTATTGTCATGCTGGGCATTGAAAACGGATATGCCCTGGGCAGGGACCTGACACTGGTCGATGAGTTTGCCCGGCTGGGCGTGGTCTATATTACCCTTTGCCACAACGGACACAATGATGTCTGTGATTCCGCTTCCCAGGCCGACCGGCCGGAACATGACGGGTTGTCGGATTTTGGCCGTCAGGTCGTGCGTCGGATGAACCGCTGCGGTATTCTGGCCGATGTCTCCCATGCTTCGGAAAAGACATTCTATGATACCATCGAAGAGTCTGCCGTTCCGATTATCGCTTCTCATTCCTCAGTATGGTCGCTGTGCCCACACCGGCGCAACCTGAAAGACGAACAGATTCGCCTGCTGGCCAGCCGGGGCGGGGTGATGGGAATTTGCCTCTACCACGGCTTCCTGGCCAAAGACCACGAAGCCACTATCGAGGATGCGGTGGCTCATATCAACTATGTCCGTCATCTGGTTGGAGTTGACTATGTCGGTATCGGCAGCGATTTCGACGGAGGCGGAGGCATCGTGGGCTGCCAGCATTCGGGCGAGCTGATGAACCTGATGCGGGCATTGCTCAGGGAAGGCTATACCGATGAAGAAGTCCGGAAAATTGCCGGTGGTAATTTCCTGCGTGTGCTCGGGCAGGCTCAGGACTATGCTGCCGGTTTGCATTAATCAGACACAATATCAATCCCCAGACGATGAAAACTCCGATCATACCCCCCTGTCGGCAACTGCCTCTACTGGCTGTCCTGCTGCTCCTGTGCCTCAGCACTTCCTGTGGCGGAGGCAGGAAATCTGTTCTAATGCCTGCGAAAGAAAAGCCAATACCTGAATTTAATGAGGACAGTGCCTATGCCTTTGTCCAGCGGCAGGTGGATTTCGGTCCACGGGTGCCTGGAACGGCAGCCCATCGCTCCTGCGGCGACTTTCTGGCAGCCAGGCTGGAGCAGTACGGTGCCAAGGTAATCGAGCAGGAGGCCACTGTCAGGGCTTTCGACGGTAAAACGCTCGAAATGCGCAACATCATAGGAGCCTACCGGCCTGAGCTTACCCGGAGGATATTGCTGGCTGCCCATTGGGACTGCCGTCCCTGGAGCGACCAGGAACCCTTGCCTGAGCATCGGCAGGAGCCTGTCATGGGGGCCAACGACGGAGCCAGCGGTGTGGGCGTTCTGCTGGAAATAGCCCGTCAGATCGGCGCCTGCCTGACCGACAGCAGTCGCCTGCCTGCAGTCGGCGTAGACATTATCTTTTTCGATGTAGAGGACTATGGGGCTCCTTCCTGGGCTGCCGACAGAGAAGATTCCTGGTGCCTGGGCTCCCAGTATTGGGCGCGTCATCCGCACCAGACGGGCTATCGGGCCCAGTGGGGTATTCTGCTGGACATGGTGGGGGCCGGAAACGCCTGCTTTATGCGCGAATATTTTTCGGACCATTACGCCCAGTCTGTAGTGAGCCGGGTCTGGAACTGCGCCGAGGCTCTGGGCTATGGGGCATGGTTTGTCAATGCCCGCGGCGGTGCAGTCACCGACGATCATCTCTATGTGAACCGCCTGGCCGGTATCCCCTGTATCGACATCATCGATTTCGATGAACAGCGCGGTGGTTTTTTTGCCCAATGGCATACCCGTCGTGACGATATGGACCAGATCGATTCCCGTACGCTCAAGGCCGTTGGACAGACTCTGACAGCAATCATTTTTTCAGAATAGACAGATGTTGCTACCCTATTACCAGGCAGGGAGACTGGAAGCCGGATGTGACGAAGCCGGCCGGGGCTGTCTGGCCGGGCCGGTCTATGCGGCAGCTGTCATTTTGCCGCCGGATTTCCGTTGCGAAGAACTCAACGACTCCAAGCAACTCTCGGAAAAACAGCGATACGCCCTGCGTCCGCTCATTCAACAGGCAGCCCTGTCATGGGCTGTCGGGGTGGTTACGGCAGCCGAGATAGACCGGATCAACATTCTGAATGCCTCCCTGCTGGCCATGCACCGTGCCGTGGCCCAGCTGAAAATCAGGCCTGATCACTTGCTCATCGACGGCAACCGCTTCCGTATGGCCCGTCACTTGCCGCTGTTTCTGCTTCAGGATGACAAGTCACAGCCCGTGACGGCCGCTGTGAGCGGTTTGCCGGATGATTATCCCGACATCCAGGCAACAACGGTAGTCAAAGGAGACGGCAAGTATTTATCCATAGCAGCTGCTTCTGTCCTGGCCAAGACCTGTCGCGATGACTGTATGATGAACCTGCACAGGGAATTTCCTGTCTATCACTGGGACGAGAACAAAGGCTATCCCACGGCTGCGCACCGGGAGGCAATCCGCTCCCATGGCCCCTCCCCCTGGCATCGGACGAGTTTTCGTCTCTTGGACGAAGATGATCAGCTGAGCCTGTTTTGAAATGAGTGCGAGACGCTGCCCACTTGGACTCTTGTTACGGCAGTAAGGGCACCACGGCAAAGAAAGTGAGCGCCTGCGGGCTGTCGTTTATCAGGCTGTGTGCCTCTCCCTTGGGACAGTAGTGGCACTGCCCGGCCTTGACGGTCTGATACCGGTTTTCGTGGAAAATCTTTCCCTGGCCGTCAATGAAATACATTATTTCGCAGTTGATTTCGTGTGTATGCAGCCCGATGGAAGCTCCGGGAGCCAGCTGCCCGCGCAGGATTTTTACTTTATCGTCTATGAAAATGTTACGCAGCAGATATTTTTCGCCGCCCATGGCATTTTCCACCATTTCGGTCGGCATTTGGCTGAAATCGATGATCATGGCTCTTCAATGTTAATTATTCAACAGATAGTGGGCAAAAATAAGATTTTTCCTTGACATGTGTTATCTTCGCCCTGTTTTCCGGTCGTCAGATTCCCGTATTATACAGGAAATACCCAGACCAGGACAAATTAAAGACAGTTTCTATGAAAATGCAAAAAATGCTTTTGCCCGTCCTGACGACGGGCCTGATACTGGGATTGACAGGCTGCCGCCCCGGCACAGGAACGGACACAATAAAAACAGCCGGACGAACGAATATTTCTTCCGGGCAAGCGGGAACCCCCGGGGCCGTACCTGCCGCCCGAACGGAATCGGTGTCAAAGTTTCCGGCTTTTCCGCCCGAGGAGGTGACATCCGTGATGGATATGCAGCAGATGCAGGAGCAACTGGGGGCCCTGCCGCCTGAGCTCTGTCCTCACGTGGACGACCCCAACCGGCCGCAGCAGATTACCCCGACGCATCCTTCCATGAAATTCTGGACCGATACGGAAGGCTATACACCACAATCGCCGGCAGGCTATCAGGTGAAACGTTCCCAGTGGGGCGAATGGACCAATTTTACGGAAAAGGAGGAGGCCTTGGGAGGTTACTCTCCACTTGATCCGCTGCGCTGTGAGGACGGCCGTTACGTGAACGGTCGCCGGGATTGGGAAAAATACCGGCGGCCCGAAATCTGGCAGCATGTACAGCATGATATGTGGGGTGTAGTGCCCAAGACTGCCGCCGGCCTGAAAGTGAGCTGGCAGTCGGAGACCTCCCAGCCGGAAGACTACCTGCTGGCCGACGGGCGCACAGTGCGCTATGTCAAGAAGCAGATGACGGGCAAGGTCGATTGCTCCTTCTATCCGGAAATAAGGCATCAGCCTGAGATACAAGCTGTTCTTTACCAGCCGACGGCCGACTGGGCCACCCCGGCGGTGATTCAGTTGGGACGGGGAGTGGACCGCTTCCCTGATGATGTCTGCCTGCAGGAATGTTTCTCAAGAGGCTGGGGATATCTGGTTTTCGACTGTGCCAAACTGCAGCCCGATCAGGGGCAATACCTCACCGACTATCTGATAGGTCTGCTCAACAAGGGCCATTGGCGGCAACCAGAAGACTGGGGGGCGATGGCTGCCTGGAGCTGGGGCATCAGCCGTATTATGGACCGTCTGGCCAAGGACTCCTCGGTGGATATTGCCAAAATAGCGGTGACAGGGCATTCCCGCTACGGCAAGACGGCTCTGGTCGCCATGGCCTACGAACCGCGTCTTTCAACGGCCTACGTAAGCTGTTCGGGAGTGCTGGGCGCAGCCCCCATCCGCACTAACTGGGGTGAGAACCTGGAGGTGATAGCCTCCGAAGGCTCCTATCATTGGGCAGCCGGCAACATTTTCAAATGGGTAGGGCCCCTGCATGACGGTACGGACGGCAGTCAGCCGACCTACATGCCGCGTCGGCGTGAACTGCTCCGGGTCGATGCCCATCTGCTGATGGCATTGGCGGCTCCCCGGCCTGTCTTTGTCAATGCCGGCACCACGGATGCCTGGGCCAATCCGACGGGTATGTACACTACCTGCCGCGACGCCTCGCCCGTCTGGCAACTTTATGGGTGCCCCGGACTGATCATGCAGGACCGTCTGCCCTTGCCAGACAAGGCCTATATCGAGGGGAATATCGGATTCCGCCTGCATAGCGGAGGCCACAACGACCGTCAGGACTGGCCGGCATTCGCAGCCTTTGCCGAAAAATACTGGGGGAGAAGATAGTCTGTCTCCGTGCCTTGCGCGCCATTTCGAACAACTCGGCAGGCAGATGACAGTAGCCCTGCGGGTTCTTGTGGGTCTGCCCGTTGGCGAACTCTACCTCGGTATCGGTCACTCCGTCTATCTGCTTGATATAATGCTCAGTTCCCCGGAAACAGCCTCCGGCCAGATAAATGTCTTCCGTGATGTTGCTGGACAAAGTGTTATGTTATGACAGCTGCAGGTCGTAGAGCTTGCGGAAGGTGCCGCCCAGGGCCAGCAGCTCTTGGTGGGTCCCACACTCCACGATGCGGCCGTCCTGCAAGACACAGATCTGGTCGGCATTGCGGATGGTCGAGAGCCGGTGAGCAATGACGATGGTGGTACGGTTTTTCATCAGATTCTCCAGCGCATCCTGTACCAGCCGTTCGGATTCGGTGTCGAGAGCCGAGGTGGCTTCGTCCAGGATCAGGATGGGCGGGTTCTTCAGAACAGCCCGCGCGATGCTGATGCGCTGGCGCTGTCCGCCGGAGAGCTTGCCGCCGCGGTCGCCTATGTTGGTCTGATAGCCGTTTTCACTGGCCATGATAAACTCATGGGCATTGGCAATCTTGGCTGCCTCGACCACTTGTTCCATGGTGGCATCTTTCACTCCGAAAGCGATATTGTTGAAAAAGGTATCGTTGAACAGAATAGCCTCCTGGCTGACATTGCCGATAAGAGCCCGCAGGTCCTTTTTACGGAAAGACCGTATGTCGGTGCCGTCAAGAGTGATGCTGCCAGCCTCGACATCGTAGAAACGGGGCAGCAGGTCGGCCAGGGTGGATTTGCCCGATCCCGACTGACCTACCAGGGCCAGGGTGCTGCCCTTAGGCAGTGTCAGGCAGATGTCCTTCAGCACAGGCTCGTTCTGGTAGCGGAAGTTGACGTGATGGTACTCGATGCACGATTTGAACTCGTTCAGCGCTGCCGGCTGCTGCGGATCCCTGATGGGATTGTCGGCCAGCAGGATCTTGTCGATACGCTCCATGGAGGCCAGTCCCTTTTCGATGCTGTACCAAGCCTGGGAAAAGGATTTGGCCGGGTTGATGATACTGTAGAAGATGACCAGATAATAGATGAACACCTGGGCCGAGAGGGCGGTGTTGTGCGAGAGGATGAGCGTGCCGCCGAACCACAGCACGATGGCGATGATGGCTGTGCCGAGGAGTTCGCTCATCGGGTGGGCCAGTTGCTGACGGCGGAAAATGCGGGCCGTGATGCGGCGCAGCGTGTTGTTCTCTTCTTCAAAATGCCGGTAGGTCCGGTCTTCTGCATTGAATGATTTGATGATGCGCAGTCCCGAGAGCGTTTCCTCAATCTGGGAGAGGATCTGCCCCCATTTGTTCTGTCCCTCGCGCGAAGGTCTTTTGAGCTGCTTGCTCACCCGTCCCATCAGGAAGCCGGCTATGGGTAGCAACACCAGGACAAAGACGGTCAGCTCCCAGCTAAGGACAATCATGGTGACAAAATAAATGACAATCATGATGAGGTTCTTGAAGAGCATGTCCAGAGAACTCATGATGGAAGTCTCCACCTCGGTCACGTCGCCCGACATACGGGCGATGATATCTCCTTTACGCTCTTCTGAGAAGAATCCCAGCGGCAGTTCGAGAATTTTTCCGAAGATCATGTTGCGCAGGTCCCGAAGCACCGAAGTGCGGATGCGTATCATGTTGATCGAGGCCAGGTACATGAAGCCGGTTTTGAGCAGGGTCATACCGACCATGAACAGGCCCAGCATCAGCAGGGTGAATCCGCCGCCGCGCGTGTCGATAAGGTGTAGCAGGTAGCAGTAGAAATTGTCTTTCAGGGCACTGCCTATCTCATTGAAGGGGAGGCTCCATACGTTTTCGTGATAGGGGTAGGTGCCGGTATTGATCTGGAACAGGATTTCCAGAATAGGAATGATCAGCGCAAAGGAAAACAGGCTGAACACAGTGGACAGAAGGTTGTTGAGAATGTTCAGGAAAACATCTCTTTTATAGGGCGGCACCAGCCGGAACAGCAGTCTGAAGAAATCCTTCATCGTGGAATGCAATTAGTCGGCAGCGGGCAGGGAAGTACGGTTGTCATTTTCCAGGGCTCAGGCCGAACAGCCAGTCTATTAATGAAAAAGAGGCAGAATCTTTTGATTCAATTGATCTTGCCTCTTTGAGTAGCGGATCCGGGAATCGAACCCGGGTTTTAGCCGTGAGAGAGCCACGTCCTAGGCCACTAGACGAAACCGCCATGCTGCCAACAATTTCTTGTTAACGGGTGCAAAGTTAGCAAGAAGTTTTGAATCTGAAATACCCCAGCGCATTTTTTTTATTTGTTCGGCATGTTTTTGGATTATTTTCGGACATTTCTTTGTACCTTGGCCTGCGTAAAAACAGCATGTCAACACCATAGTAATCCGACGATGAAAAGCGTTTTCAGCAGACTCCTGCCTCTTCTCTCCTGCAGTCTTGCACTGCTTGCCTTCGGCACCTGCATTTCGGAGAAAACCTCCAGCTATGTCCGGGTGGGCGACAAACTACCCGCTTTCAGTGTGACGATGAACGACGGACAAATTATCTCGAACGACTCTCTGAAGGGAAGTTTTTCCCTGGTGATGTTCTTCCACACCACCTGCAGCGATTGCCAGCAGACCCTGCCCTATATCCAGCAGGCCTACGAGTCTTTTCCCGAAGTCCGTTTTGTCCTGATCTCAAGAGCAGAGACAGACGATTCCCTGTCGGCCTACTGGCAGCAGCATCAATTGACTGTACCATACTCCGCCCAGAGCGACCGACAGATTTATGAGCTGTTTGCCACCTCGGTGGTGCCGCGCATTTATCTTTGCGATCCCGGAACGGTGGTCATGAAGGCCTATGACGATCAGGTGGCCGTCCATGCGGAGACCATCCTGGACGATCTGCATCAGCTGACAGTCCAAGGACGCTGACCGCTGCCTTAAGGGACACTGATTTGAGTAATTATCCATATTATTCCAAAGCAATGAAAAAGATCGGTTTTATGCTGCTTTGCTGCCTACTGTCAGGCCTGGGCTGTCTCAGCGCCCAGAGTGCCGATCCGGCGGCAAGCATTCCTGTCAACTACGACGAAAACAACGTCGGTGACTATAGAGACGGGCTGCCTGATCTTCTGGTCTTCAACAACGGAAAACGTGTAAAAAATGCACGGCAGTGGCAGCGGCGCCGGGCAGAAATCCTGCGCCTGTTCGAAGACAATGAATACGGCCGCTGGCCGGTTGCCAAACCCAAACTGCGCTACGACCTGCAAGTGGACGAAGGACTTGGTGGAGCGGCCATCCGCAAGCAAGTGACCCTGTACTTTTCCGACGACAATGAGGGACCGCGTGTGGAGGTGCTTGTCTATCTGCCTAAAAACGCCCAGGCGGCCAGCCCCTTGCTGCTCAATCTGAGTTTTTTCCAGAACAGTTTCTCAGTCATGGAACCCGGACTGAAACCCGGTCACCGTTGGGACCGTGAAACCGGCAAACTGCTGGATATTCCTGCTATGCCGACGGGAATGGGTAGCCGTCCGACGGAACAGGGCGCGGACACTTCACGGATGGCCCGGGCTGCGCAGGTGCGTCAGGCTCAGGCCGCCCAGGCCGAGCATCGGGCCAATCAGAACAACCGGGCTGGCGGATTCGGTATGAGTGCTACCATCCAGAAGTTCCTGGAAGCCGGCTTCGGTTTTGCGACACTCTGTTATACGGACATCACACCGGATTTCCAGGACAACAACGAACTCGGAATCCGCGGCCTCTATCATAAAAAGGGGGCTCCACGGGCCTCCGACGACTGGGGCAGCATCAGTGCATGGGCTTTCGGTGTGAGCTATGTGATGGACTATTTTGAAAAGGATCCCGATATCGATGCCAGTCGGATTGCCCTGACAGGCTGTTCACGCCTGGGCAAGACCACCCTCTGGACCGGAGCCGTCGAGCCGCGCATCGCTGTAGTGATTCCGAGTTGTTCTGGCGAAGGCGGTGCTGCCATGAGTCGCCGCAACTGGGGTGAAACCGTAGCCCATCTGACGGCCGAATCGCGTTTTCCCTATCAGTTCTGCCCACAATATGCCTATTGGGCCGACAAAGTGTACCAGATGCCTGTCGATGCCCACATGCTCGTGGCTCTGATAGCCCCCCGCCCCTTACTGCTGCAGACCGGTGTCACCGACAATTGGTCCGACCCCAAGGGCGAGTGGCTGTCGCTGGTCGAAGCCAAGTCCGTCTATCGTCTGCTGGGCAAGGATGTGCCCCAGAGCGATGAATTCCCCGGTGTCGAGCAGCCCTATTACACCACCCTGGGCTATGTGATGCACGACGGCAAACACGGTGTCCTGCCTCAGGACTGGGACTACTACCTCGAATTTCTGAAACGACATTTATAATCGACCATATCATCATCAATATATGAAAGCAGTCAGTACCTCTCAGGCTCCCGGGGCCATCGGCCCCTACAGTCAGGCCGTCCAGGCAGGCGGTTTTGTCTACACATCCGGCCAGTTGCCTATCGATCCGGCCACCGGTTCCTTCCCCCAGGGCGGCATTCAGGCGCAGACCCGTCAGTCGCTGCTCAATGTGCAGGCCATATTGACGGCCGCCGGCCTGGACTTGTCTCATGTAGTGAAAACGACAGTTTTTCTGGCTGATATGAACGATTTCGCCGCCATGAATGCGGTCTATGCTTCTTTTTTCTCCGAACCCTATCCGGCTCGCTCTGCCGTGGCAGTGAAGACCTTGCCCAAGAATGCCCTGGTCGAAATCGAGGTAGTGGCGGCAGAATAAAAAAACGGGTGCCGAGATGGGAGTCGGCACCCGTTCAAATTGGTTGTATTCCGGAGGTTTACTTCACCTCCTCGAAATCCACATCGGTTACGTTGTCATCCTTGCCGCCCTGGTTGCCGCCTTGCTGGCCGGTCTGACCGTAGTCGGCACCCGGCTGCGGACCTCCCTGGGCGTTGCTTTGGTTATACATATCCTGAGAGGCGGCCTGGAAGATGCGGTTCAGTTCGGCTTGGGCAGCATCAATGCCTGCCAGATCCTGGTTCTTGTGAGCTTCTTTGAGCTTGTCCAATGCTCCCTGGATTTCAGCCTTCTTGTCGGCTGGCAGTTTGTCACCCAGTTCTTCGAGCTGTTTCTCAGTCTGGAAAATGACGCTGTCGGCCTGGTTGAGCTTGTCGATGCGCTCTTTCTCTTTTTTGTCGGCTTCGGCATTGGCGGCAGCCTCGTCCTTCATACGCTGGATCTCGGCGTCGGTCAGGCCGCTCGAAGCCTCGATACGGATGCTCTGTTCCTTGCCGGTAGCCTTATCCTTGGCTGACACATTCAGAATGCCGTTGGCATCGAGGTCGAAGGTGACCTCGATCTGAGGAACGCCGCGGCGGGCAGCAGGAATGCCGTCCAAGTGGAAGCGGCCGATGGTCTTGTTGTCCTTGGCCATGGAACGCTCACCCTGCAGGACGTGGATTTCGACCGAAGGCTGGTTGTCGACAGCCGTCGAGAAGATCTCCGATTTCTTGGTCGGGATGGTGGTGTTGGCTTCGATCAGTTTGGTCATGACACCGCCCAGGGTCTCGATACCCAGTGACAGCGGGGTGACATCCAGCAGCAGGACATCCTTGACTTCGCCCGTCAGCACGGCACCTTGGATAGCGGCACCGACAGCGACCACTTCGTCGGGGTTGACGCCCTTGGACGGGGTCTTGCCGAAGAACTTCTCTACCAGAGCCTGAATGGCCGGAATACGAGTCGAACCGCCCACGAGGATAACCTCGTCAATGTCGGAGGCCTTCAAACCGGCGTCGGACAGAGCCTTGCGGCAGGGCTCGACACAAGCCTGGATGTAACGGTCGGCCAGTTTTTCGAACTGGGCGCGGGTCAGGGTCTTGACCAAGTGTTTGGGCACGCCGTTCACAGGCATGATATACGGCAGATTGATTTCGGTAGAATTGGAACTCGAAAGCTCGATTTTAGCCTTCTCGGCAGCTTCTTTCAGACGCTGCAGGGCCATCGGATCCTTGCGCAAGTCGATGCCTTCCTCCTTATTGAATTCTTCGGCCAGCCAGTCAATAATGGCCTGATCGAAGTCGTCACCGCCCAGATGAGTGTCACCGTTGGTAGACTTGACTTCGAAGACACCGTCACCCAATTCCAGGATAGAGATATCGAACGTACCGCCACCCAGGTCGAAGACGGCAATCTTCATATCCTTGTTCTTCTTGTCCAGTCCATAGGCCAGAGCGGCAGCCGTAGGCTCGTTGACGATACGGCGTACCTTCAGCCCGGCGATTTCACCGGCTTCCTTGGTGGCCTGACGCTGTGAGTCGCTGAAGTAGGCGGGCACGGTGATGACAGCTTCGCTGACTTCCTGTCCCAGATAGTCTTCGGCGGTCTTCTTCATCTTCTGAAGAATCATGGCCGAAATTTCCTGCGGCGTGTAGAGTCGGCCGTCGATATCGACGCGCGGAGTGTTGTTGTCACCACGGACCACGGAGTAGGCCATACGGTTGATATCGCCCGTCACGTGGTCATATTTTTCACCCATCAGACGCTTGATGGAGGAAATGGTCTTTTTCGGATTGGTGATGGCCTGACGTTTGGCAGGATCACCTACTTTACGTTCGCCTCCGTCGATAAAGGCCACGATGGAGGGGGTGGTGCGTTTTCCTTCGCTGTTGGCGATGACTACCGGGTCGTTCCCTTCAAGAACGGCCACGCACGAATTGGTAGTACCCAGGTCAATTCCTATAATCTTTCCCATAGTTGTATGATTTTTGTTGTTTGTTGTTTCGTTGTTGTCTGTTGTTCCGCGAAGGGAACGCCGTTTTTCAAACAAATGTTGTGCCAAAAGGGAAAGAGGTGTTTGGCAGTGTGAAGCGTGTCAGTTTTTCTGACATTTCGGCAGAATAAGATGGTCTCTCAGCACTTGGAAGAGAGATCTGAGCGTCTTTCGGGAAAACAAGACAAGAGATCAGAGCAGGTTGAATCGGAGATGTTCGGCGTCGAAGCAGAGGTGAGTGCTGGGAAAATAGCCGGGGAGGGCAACGGCCAGTTCCCGGGGGGTGCCGACGGCCAAGGGCAGGTCTCGGCCCATCAGCCACAGGCGGTCGGCTGTCTGGAGAGCCAGATCCAGGTCGTGGGTCGAGAGCAGCAGGGTCTTGCCCATTTTGTGGGCAAGACCCTGAAGCAATAGCATGATATCCACTTTGCTGGGAAAATCCAGGAAGGCGGTGGGCTCGTCGAGCAGAATCATTGGCGTGCCTTGTGCCAGGGCTTTGGCAATCATCACTTTTTGCCGTTCACCGTCGCTGAGGGTGGCGATTTGCCGCTCCGTGAGCGGACGGATGCCCACCTGGTCTATAGCCTGGTCCACCTGCTCGTGATCGGCCTCAGTGAGTTTGCCCCAAAAATTGGTGTAGGGACTGCGACCCATGGCCACCAAGTCGCGCACGGTGACGCCGGCTGTGCGCACGCGGTCGGTCAGGACGATGCCCACCAGGGTGCTCAGATGACGCGGTGAGATGTCCTTGAGCAGCTGCCCGTCAAGTCTGATTTCGCCTGCCAAGGCGGGTTGGAAGGCTGCCAGTGTCCGGAGCAACGTGCTCTTGCCGATGCCGTTGGCACCCAGCAGGCAGCATAGTTCACCCTGGTGCAAAGTGGCCGACAGCGGTCCGGCGACCGAATGGCTGGGATAACCGATGACAAGTTCTTCAAGCTGACAGTTCATGGCCTTGTTATTTTTCTATCCGCAAGATGACCCAGAGCACAATCGGGGCACCGATGACGGGGGTGATGACATTGATGGGGATGATGCCCGATTCGCCGGGCAGGGTGCTGATGATGTTGCACAGGAGCGCCAGTGAGGCTCCGGTGAGCAGCGTGGCGGGCAGCAAGGTGCGGTGGTTGGCGCTGCCCAGCAACAGCCGGGCGATATGCGGCACGGCCAGTCCGATGAAACCGATGGGACCGCAGAATGCGGTGGAGGCTGCCGTGAGCAGGCCGGTGGTGAGTAGCAGCAGCGTGCGTGTCCGCCGCAAGCTGATGCCCAGGTTGCGGGCATAATTGTCACCCAGCAGCAGGGCATTGAGCGGTTTCATCAGCAGGAAAGCCAGCAGCAGGCCCAGGCAGATGATGACCACCGCATAGGGCATCCGGTCGAGGGAGACGCTACTGAAAGAGCCCATGCCCCAGAGCGCCATGGCATGGACGCCTTCGGCCGTGGCCCGGAAGTTGAGCAGTGAAATCAGGCTGGAGGCGATATAGCCCACCATCATGCCGGCGATAAGCAGCATGACATTGTTTTGCAGCAGCCTGGACAGGAACAGCAATAATGCCATGACCACCATGGCTCCGGAAAGCGCAGAGAGAATGACCAGAGCAAAACCGCCGATGGTGAGCGAACTGGTCGAGACCACCCCTCCGGCTACCAGCACCACCAAGGCCACGCCAAGATGGGCGCCGCTGTCGATGCCCAGTACCGAAGGACCGGCCAGCGGATTGCGGAAGGCCGTCTGCAGCAGCAGACCGCTCACCGACAGCGCGGCGCCGCACAGCAGGGCGGTGACAGACTGCGGGATACGGTTCTCAATGATGATGAACTGCCACGAAGGATGTGCGGGCGAGCCTTTGCCCAGCAGGATGTCGGTAATGGCCGACATGGGGATGCTGACGCTGCCGGAGTAGAGCGAGACAGCGAAGAGCAACAGGGTAAGCACTGCCAGAGCGGATATGACTAAGGTATTTCTCATTTCAGGGGCTGAAAGTACTGCTTTTCTCCGGCAATTCCCAACTGCGGGTGAATAATTCTGATGAGATCGGCCAAGAGCCGGTCAGGATGATAGGGCGTTTCCTCGTAGAAGAGCGAATTGTCCTGATTGCATCCGTAAACCTGTCCCGACTGGAAGGAACGGAAGTGGGCAAACGAGGGATAGTCGGTTTTGATCTGGGCCAGGGTGAGCGGCTGGGACTGGTTGTATTTGATGAGCCAGATGTCGGCCTGTTGAGCCACTTCATAGACACTCTCCACAGACAGGGCCAGCGAACCGTTTTTGGGCCGGTTGGCAAACACATAGTCGGCGCCTGCATCGTGATAAAGGATGCCCATCGAACTGGTGCCGCCCGGTACGTACCAGACGCCCGAATAGGGCTTTTCGGCGACCAGTGTCGGACGCCGTGACACAGTGTCGGTTGCCGCTTTCATGGCCAGATAGCGTTGCTCAACACTGTGGAACAAACTGTCGGCCCGCTCCCCCTGACCGAATAGGCGGCCGTAGAAACGCATCCATTCGGCCCTGGCCAGCGGACTAAATTCCATGTAGTCGGCACACTCCACGATGGGAATACCCAGGCGTTCGATGCGGCCGTAGCCGCCGGAATTCTCAAAGGGCGAAACGAGCAATGCATCGGGCTGTACATCCATGATGCCTTCGATGCTGGGTTCCATGGCATTGCCGAAATTGGCCACACGCCCCTCCTTGACAGCTTTCCGTATGGAAGGAATATGGATGTATTCAATCTCGCAGATGCCGCGGATGGCAGCTTCCTGCCCAAGTTCCTTGATCAGCCCGCAATGGACGGCGGTGAATACGCCGGCCCGCTGCAGGGGGATCCGCACCAGGGTACCCGGATGCTTGAGGCGGCGGCAGCTGTCGGGATGGGTGTAGAGGGTGTAGTGATGCAGCACCTGGGTGGTGTCCCAGGGATTGCGGATAAAGACTTCGGTGGCCCCGTCGTGGCGGATCATGCTCAGGTTGCGGGCATAGCGCAGGGGGATGGGTTCACCCTGTATCTTTTTGTGGTTGGGCCCGCTGCCGTTGCACGACAGCAACAACAGGACGGTACACAGGCTGACAAAGAGATTCTTGGTCATTTCGAAGCGGATTTGAGGGGCCATTGCGGTTTGATTTCCAAAAATATCTCAAAGTTGCGACCTGCCATGGGACGGGACAGGACGGTGACATATTCCGTGTCGAGAACATTGTTGACGACGCCTTTGAGTGAAGTGTGCACCTGTCTCCATTGCCAACTCTTTTCCAACGACAGGTTACTCATGTAGAAAGGCTTGAGCCGGCCGGTGATGTAGGCCGTCTCGTTGCTGGTGGTTGTGAAGCGTTCGCTGTAATGCATCCATTGATAGGAAAATGTCCAGCGTCGCCATGACAGTTTGCCGCTCAGATTGGCCGAGTGGCGCGGCACATAGACCAGCTGCTTGCCGTAGGAGGCATCGTCGTCATCCACCTCTTTGCTTTTGTTCAGGCTGGGAGTGTAGGCATAGTTGCCTGTCAGGTCAAGATGCCAGTCCCGATGGAAGTTGAATCCGGCCGTTGCTGTCATTTCCGTACCGTAGCTGTGAACCCGTTTCAGGTTGGACGGCTGCCAGTAGCCTTTGGCATTGGGTGTCCACAGGATCCAGTCGGTGATGTGCGAATCGAAAGCCGACAGATTGACGTTGAGCGTGAAGGTCCTGCGTCGCAGGCTGAGTTCCAGTCCGCCGTCGGCTGTGAGGCCTTTTTCGGGACGCAGGTTGGGATTGCCGCCGGGCTTGAAATAGAGGTCGTCCATCGAAGGATAGCGGTAGTTGCGGGCTGCGGAGGCTTTGACGACCAGTGTCTGGGCGGAGGGTACCGTGCCCTCGTGTTGCCGGGACACCAGGATGTATTCGGCAAATAGGGCCGGGATGGGCGGTACCAGATCGTCGCGGTAGCATTCCTCGCGCAGCACGGCCGAGAGGCTGAGCCGTTGGCGGGGACGCCATCTGGCCGACAGGCTCAGGTGGTATTCGGGCCGGCCCAGGCGATAGTTCTCGCCAATATGGAAGGGACTTTTGTCCACGCTATAGACGTGGTTGTAATAGAGCTCGGCATCCATGGTGAGCAACAGGCGGCGGTCGGGCATCCAGTCGGCGTCGGCCTGCAGGAAGCCCTGCTGGCTGCGGCTCATGGCATGGGTGATGTCGGTGCTGACCGATTCGTAAGTGGTGGAGTAGTCGTAGGCGGTCTGCTGACGCACGTAACCGCTGCGAAGGCCGATATTCCAGGCTGTGCCGGACTTGTCCCAGCTGGCTACGGCACGAACCACATCCTGTTCCTGTTCGTTGCTGAAACTGCTGTTGTCCTTGTAATCAACACTCAGGAAGGGCAGTCCGCGTAGGCTGTGGCTATACCAGGCAGCCAGCGAGAAGCGGCCTTTGTCGAGGGCATTGCAGTATAACTCCTGCAATAGATGGAAATCATCGAAATAACCGCTGCGGTTGCGCTCCCGCGGATGGTAGGAACGGACGATATGGCCTTCCTCGTCGCGCACATCCACCTTCTTATCGTAGTTGGTGTAAATGAAATCGTTGTCGCTGCAAGCATAGACAAGGCGGGTGCTGCTGCTCCAGCGCTCGCTGCTGTAGCTCAGGCGCAGGAACTGGTCGTAGGTGTCGAACGAGCCGATGCCTTGGATATATTGCAGCGTCGTGCCCTGAGTCTGGACGGGCAGGGTGCCAAGATCGACGGCTCCGCCCAGTCCGCCTCCCGTAAGCGACAAGGAAGAGGCTCCGTGCAGCAGGGTGGCCTGATCGACGAAATAGGAGGGTATGGTGCTGAAATCTACTGTGCCCAGCATCGGTGAATTGATTTTCATGCCGTTCCATAGCACCTGGGTATGCGCCGGAGAAGTGCCGCGAAACTCGGCGGTCGATTCCGTGGCCCGGCCATAGCTCTTGATGAAAAGCGTGGAATGCCGTGTCAGGATGTCGGACATCGACAGGGAAACGTTCTGATGTAGGATGGCTGTGTCGATGCTGGTTTGCTGCACGCCGGCATCCTTGAGACGACGCTGGCCCAGAATGCCGACTTCGTCGAGATTCAGTGACCATTGCTCTGAGGTCTGTGCATGGCAGATGTCCCGGTGGAGGCCGGACAGGGAGCAGGGCAGCAGCTCTGCCCACAACAGTAGCAGTAGCAACGTACGATTCATCGGTCGGTCAGTCTGTTTCGGGTTCGAGATGGTAGTCGCTGATATAATAAACCTCAGTGCTGATCTCGCCCAGGTTGGGTGTGCTGCCCGTCTGGGCTGTCTGGATCTTGATAAAGTCGATGTATTGCAGATTGGCAGGCTGTCCGTCCCAGCTGCGCGCCTGGCTGATCCGGTAATAGCCCATCTTGCCGGCCCGGTCTTCGAAAAAGTCGCCCAGGTTGTCCACATAGCCCCAGTCGTAGGCGGGCATATCCGACATGCCGTTAAGGTAGGTACTGCGGTCGCGCAGCCGCGAACCGAACCAGGTTCTTTCAATGGTGTGCAGGCTGTCGTCGATGGCGGTTCCCTCCACCCAGGGCTGCCAGTAGCTGTCGTGCGGGTTCCAGTAGCCCATGTAGGGCACATAGCCGGTCTGGCCCATACAGTCGCGCCAGCCGATGGCCGAACCGGCCTGACGGGGCCGGTAGTAGGTGATGGCATACTCCAGGGTTTCGTTGCCTGTGCCGTATTCCGAACCGGCCAGTTCAAACCACTGGTCGTTGGGCAGTCCGTCACCGTTGTCGTCTTGGCTTACCCAGATGATGCCCGGTTCAGACTGGTAGCTGAAGGGATTGCCTTTGATGCAGAGGTCGTAGCCCTCGGCCGAGGCAGGGACACTGTGGTCGAAGCCGGCGATAAGATAGCCTCCCTCGGCGCCCAGGCTCACCGACCAGCGGCGCGAGAAGTGGGCCAGCACCGTGTCGCAGGCCTGTTGGTGGGTGCAGCCATCGGGGAAGGCGTCTCCCACGATGATGTAGCCGTTGACCTGATGGCCGGGCGCGGGCATGTATTCATAGATGTGGTCCACCAGGGCCTGCCCCTCCGCTCCGCGCCGGTAGCTTCCCGGAGGAGGACATACGTTGATGATGAAATCCTGCGACACCTCCCTGCCTTGCAGCCGGGTGGTCAGGCTGACGGTGTGACGGCCTTGGGAAGTCCCGACATACACCTGTGACACTTCATCTTCTCCTTCTGTCATATAGGCCTTCACCTTGATGCTGCGCCCCTGGGCGATATTGATGGTTGTCCAGGGAAATTTCCAGCCGCTGGACGGGGGCAGTTCGGGCAGTACTTGGGTCTCGCTGGCCAAGACGGTGATTTTTACTTCGTCTTCGGTCTGACCGTAACGGTTGCTGACTGTGAGTTTCACAAAGTATTCGCCCGTCTCTCCTCCCGTATAGTTGAACCAGGTGGCAGTGCTGAGCACATGGCCGTCCATCGACCACAGATAGACGGAAGTCTCGTCAGTGTATTCCACGATGGGAATGAGCGTGATTTTTTCCCCCTCGTGGACGCGGTAGCGGGCCGAAGCCTCGCTCCAGCTGATGCGCGGCAGGTTTTTTTCTTCCTCTTCGCGGCAGGAAAAAAGCAGGAGAAAGAGCAGCAGGAGGCTGGGAAGGAAAGCAAATTGTTTCATGGGCTTATTTGAAGGCAAAGCCGTTGGGCGTGATACCCACCCGAAACTTGTCGATCAGGCCTCCGTCCCGGCTGTAGCGGAACACTACGCCCGACTGGTTGTAATCGACAGCATCAGCTACATAGATCTCTCCGTTGCGGGGATGTATGCCAATGGCATAGAGAAAATGCCTGCGCCCGTTCTGTCCCAGCTGGGCTTGGATGAACGGCCGCACGGGCGGATGCGGATCGGTGACTGCCATGCGGTAGATGTCGTTGTTGATCAGATAGAGTGTATCGCGCGAAGGGTTCATGGCCAGTTGCACGTTGCCCTCGTCGGTATCAAGGGCAAAGTCCTGCTCGATGGCGAAACTCTTTGCGTCGATGCTGTATAGATGGGGAATATTGTCTCCGAAGGAATCGTCGCCCATGGAATAGCCGCCGTCGGTGATGACCCAGAGCTTGCCCCGGGCGTCGATGGTCATGTCTTTGGGCTGCCAGCTGTCGAGCTCGATTTCGTGGACCATCTGGTCGGAGCGGGTGTCGATGACCAGGATCTTGTTGGAATAGCTCCAGCAGTTGGTGAAAACGTAGTGTCCCCAGGCAACCAGTTTCTCGGTCGAACAATAGCCGAAGGAGGCTTCCTGCCTGGTGGAAATGCTGCCCGTGCAGGTCATGGTACTTGGGTTGAAAATGGTGATGTAAGGAGAGTAGAGATCGGTGACGTAGGCCTTGTCGCTGCTGAGAAAATGGATGTAGCGCGGGTTGATCATGTGGTCGGTCTCGCCCGATGTCAATTGGCCTTTGACCCGGAAAGTGGCCGTATCGACGGCCCAGATGATGCCGCTGTTTTCCACGGTGATATAGGCGGTGCCGTCATGGATGGCGATGGATTGGCCTGTGTCACCCAGTTTGCGGTCGTTGGCACGGGCGAAAACGCCGTTTTCAACGGTCCGGGAATCCGGATTGTAATAGGAAAGGGTGCTGTTGCCGGCATTGAAGTTGCCTTCACACAGGATGAAGACGCCCTGCCCGGTATTGGAAAAAAACTCTTCTTCGATGCCGGGGTCGGCATTGGAACATGCTGCCGACAGCAACAAGGCTGCCGGCAGCATGAACCGGAGATATTTATTGATATTAGAGCTCGACCACAACATTGTCGAAGGCAAAGTACTTGGGGTGCTTGACGCCGTAGCTGGATCGGTCGCTACCGTCCATGGTGAAGGTCAAACTCTTGACTTCTCCCAGGCTGCTCAGGTCGATAGTTTTCCAGTTTTCCATGATCTTGCCGTCGCGGGCCAGGTCGATTTCCAGCGTCTTTTCATTGTCGGCAGTGATCGTGATGGTCAGGTTGCCGCTTTCGGCCAGAGAGGCGGCATAGCCGTCACCGAACTTGGTCGAACCGAGCTGGTAGGTCGTCGGGCTGACATCCATCGAACGGACGACACGGGGTGTGGCCAGCGTGATAGTGGCGTCGCAATAGACTACGGCAAAGTTTTTGCTGCCGTTCGACTGCGGAATGGACAGTTGGTAATTGTAGGATGCGTGGTTTTCAATGTCGGCATCAATGTAGTTGGAAATGGCCACACCGCCTTCGGAATAGCCGTATTCACCGCCATAGGCACGGGTCAGGCCGCCGCTGATGCCGGTCTGGGCATCGCTCCAGGCGTAAGTGTCCTTGCCACTGCCGTAGAGCAGGTCGCCGCCATACTGGGCGGTGTCGATCAAAGCGGTCCATTGCTGACCTTCGAAATCCAGGGTAGCGGTTTTGTCGTCATCATTGTCACATGCAGCCATGGCAAAGCCAACACACAATGTCACAGCAAGATAAAGAATCTTCTTCATAATTCTTCTGTATTAAATAGTTAAACAAAAAAAAGTCTCCATCGGACCGTCTCCACGCGGTCGTTTTTACTGGATGCAACGTCCGGCAGGTCTTCTGACTTATCCTCCCCCTTTCTGCGCGGAGCCTTCCCGGCCTGTTGGAGGCCAGTGGCAGATAACCGCGAGGGTCATGACGAGGAATCACAGCAGCGGGACTGTCCGGGATTTTCACCCGATTCCCTAAGCCGTATTGCGGTGGCAAAGATACTGATTTTTTCAATCTTTATAATGCGGGCAGTTTTTTCATACATTGGAAAAAATACTTACATTTGCATTTTGATGCATTAATTGAAAACTATGACCAAAGGTATCATTTTGGCCGGTGGTAGCGCCACACGCCTGTTTCCCTTGTCGAAGGCCATTTCCAAGCAGATCATGCCAGTCTACGACAAGCCGATGATCTATTATCCTCTGTCCACCCTGATGCTGGCGGGCATCCGAGAGGTGCTGATCATCTCCACCCCCCGCGATTTGCCGATGTTTCGTGAACTGTTGGGCAGTGGCGAAGAACTGGGAATGCATTTCGAATACATAGTGCAGGAAAAGCCCAACGGACTGGCGCAGGCCTTTGTGCTGGGTGCCGACTTCCTGAATGGCGGGCCCGGCTGCCTGATTCTGGGCGACAACCTGTTCTATGGCCAAGGCTTCTCATCCATGCTGAAAAAGGCTGTGGAAATAGAAAAAGGGGCCTGCATCTTCGGCTACTATGTCAAGGATCCCCGCGCCTATGGGGTGGTGGAATTCGACAAGGACGGCAAAGTGTTGTCGCTGGAAGAAAAACCCGCCCGCCCCAAGTCCAACTATGCCGTGCCCGGGCTGTATTTCTACGATGCTACGGTGACAGAGAAGGCCGCCGGCCTGCAGCCTTCGGCCCGCGGCGAATACGAAATCACCGACCTCAACAAACTGTATCTCGAGGAAGGCAGTTTGCAGGTGTCGCTCTTCGGGCGCGGTTTTGCCTGGCTCGATACGGGTAACAGCGACAGCCTGCTTGAAGCCTCCAATTTTGTGGCCACCATCCAGAACCGTCAGGGCTTCTATGTGTCTTGCATCGAGGAGATCGCCTGGCGCAAGGGCTGGATCGACGACCGTCAGCTGGAAAGCCTCGGACAGGCATTGTCCAAGACGGCCTACGGGCAATACATCCTTTCACTTGTCAAATAAATTATCCCCTCTGCTATGAAAACCTATTTAGTGACCGGAGCTGCCGGTTTCATCGGATCGAACTACGTCAAATATCTGCTGTCCCATTATCAGGATGTCAATATTGTCATCCTGGATGCCCTGACCTATGCCGGCAACTACGGCACCATCGCCGGCGATGTTGACGGAAAGCGCTGTGTTTTTATAAAAGGTGATATCTGCGATGCAGAACTTGCTGCCAGACTGTTTGCCGAGTATCCCATCTCCGTGGTGGTGAATTTCGCGGCCGAAAGCCATGTGGACCGCAGCATCGAGAATCCGCAGCTGTTCCTGCAGACCAACATCCTTGGTACGCAAAACCTGCTCGACGCAGCCCGCCGGGCCTGGGTGACAGGCAAAGACGAAAAGGGCTATCCTGTCTGGAAGTCGGGTGTCCGTTTCCATCAGGTCTCGACCGACGAGGTCTATGGCAGTCTGGGCAAGGAAGGCTATTTCACCGAAACCACGCCCTTGGATCCCCGCAGCCCCTACAGCGCTGCCAAAACTTCGGCCGATCTGTTTGTCAAGGCCTATGTCGAGACATTCAAGATGCCGGCTACCATCACCCGCTGTTCGAACAACTATGGGCCTTATCATTTTCCGGAGAAACTGATCCCGCTCATTATCAAGAATATCCTGGAAGGCAAGAAGCTCCCTGTCTATGGCAAGGGCGAGAACGTGCGCGACTGGCTCTATGTCGAGGATCATTGCAAAGCCATTGAAATGGTCATCCGTCAGGGGCGTCCCGGTGAAGTCTATAACGTGGGCGGACACAACGAAAAGCAGAACATCGAGATAGTCAAACTCACCATCGACACCATCCGCCATATCATGGAGACGGAGCCCAAGTACCGCTCCGTGCTCAAGACCGAGGTGGAGAACATCAACTATGACCTGATTACCTATGTGGCCGACCGTCTGGGACATGACATGCGCTATGCCATCGATCCCTCCAAGATCAGCCGTGAACTGGGCTGGTATCCGGAAACCCGCTTTGAGCAAGGTATTGTCAAAACCATCTACTGGTATCTCGATCACCAGGACTGGGTCAAGGATGTGACATCGGGTGATTACCAGAATTATTACGAGAGAATGTATCAAAACCGCTGAAATGAATTACACAGAACAAGGCATCCCGGGCGTATGGGTGCTCGAACCTGTCGTCTATGAGGACGAAAGAGGCTATTTCATGGAAACTTTCCGCCAGGACGATTTCGAGCAGCACACGGGAAGGTCTTTCAATATTGTTCAGGAAAATCAGTCCAAATCGATGATGGGGGTCCTGCGGGGACTTCATTTCCAGAAAGGAGAGTTCTCCCAGGCCAAGCTCGTCAAAGTCCTTTCCGGCGCTGTCTGGGATGTGGCTGTCGATCTTCGCCGCAGTTCTCCGACTTTCGGACAGCATGTCGTCGTGGAACTGAGCGAGGAAAACCGTCGCCAGCTGTACATACCTCGCGGCTTTGCACATGGTTTCCTGGTCAAGACGCCCTATGCCGTCTTCTCGTACAAGGTGGACAACCTCTATGCTCCACAGTCGGAAGGAGCGGTCAACTATGCCGATCCCACACTGGGCATTTTCTGGCCCTTCTTGCCTTTGTCGTACACACTGTCGGAAAAAGACCGACAGGCTCCCTTTCTGCCGGAGGCTTACACCTTCGAGTGATAGCCGGAGAGCGGCATGACATCCGTAATGGTTGCTCTGTCGACGTTTACCTGAAATTTGATGTCGTGGCCGGCAAAAGGCAGGCCATAGACTCTGCCGGCATCCCGCTGATAGGATGGACGCGGGTCTTGGGCAATGAGCTCCAGGGCCTGTAGCCGTTTGTCAGCCGGAAGGATTTCAAGTCGGTTGTCTGGATCTGAAACCGGCAGCAGCCGGCGGGCTGTAGTGTCGGTAAAGCCGCCCCGGGCCTGAGGGTGAGCGTCGGTGTAGGCCAGATAGGGCTTGATGTCGTAGATGGGCGTACCGTCGGTCAGGTCGGCTCCCAGTACATGAATAATCGGTCCTTGGGGTGTTTTTAGTTCGATGTGCCCGATTTCGACCGAGGACAGTCCCAGGCCGTTGGGCCGGAAGGGCGAGCGGGTGGCAAAAACACCGAAGGCTTTGTTTCCGCCCATGCGGGGCGGGCGGACAGTGGGCTGCCAGGTGTAGGCGGGCACTTCATCTGAGGCCGTCCCGGCAGCGTTGTTCCGGGCATGGGCCGGCCCGTTGGGACGGTTGGCCGAAAACCCCCAAATGAGCCACAGATGGCTGAAATCTTCCAGTCCGCGCAAGGCATCCGGGTCACGGAAGGGCGGACAAAACACGATTCTCCCCTGCAGGCCGGCCACCAGTCCGCTTTGGCGCGGGACACCGAATTTGCCGGGGAAATCGGTGTGAATATGGGCAATAGGCTCGATTTGTCTCATGCAGTGGCTATCGGGCAAGACGTTTGAACCTTAGGCGACGGCCGTCGGGATATACCTGTTCTTCGATAAAGATTCCCTGCCGGGGCTCTTCGGACAGCCGGCGGCCATACAGATCGAACCAATGCCTCTCAAGGGCCTGGCCCAACTGTCCGTCAACGGGGATTTTAGGGTTATCTGTCAGATACTGGATGTAGTCCGGCAGATAGTAGCTCAGGTGAGGAGGCTGGTTGTAGGCGGCTGTCTGGGTGACGGTGGACATGCGGTAGTGATGGTCGTGCATCAGGGTGGGCACCCGGTAGTTGGTGGGCAAATTGGTGCTGAAAATCATCAGCTTGCTTTTGGTGCTGCTGTCATAGTAAATCTGTTCTTCGCGCCAGTCCCCGAAAATATCCGCCTGGAGGCAGGGGGTGGCTTTGATCATATTGGTGCCGGCCTTGTAGGTGGAGACAAAATCGACCAGAGTCCTGTGAGAGTCACTGCTGCTCTGATATTTGGTGATGACCCCCCTTTCGGTACACTCTTCGAGCAGGTCGGCATCCCAGTAGGTCCGGAAGTTGGTGCTGGGCCGCTTGGTGGTGATGACTTCGCCTTTGACATTGTAAACGTTATTGCCATAGCCCCAATACTCGCAGCCCCGGTGATTGCCGTCGATGTCGGCGCAGAGGCCGCGTCCGACATCAGAACCGGCGAAGACTCCGGAAATAACCTTGCCCGACAGCGCTTCGCGCATTTCGATACCGTATTGGGCGGTCTTTTCCTCGTGGACCATCATCACTTCGAGTCCTGGTCTGTCCGGACCGAAATCACCTACATGCAGGGCATCCCCGTGCCCAAAACCGGTGCGGTAGAGCAGGCTGCCGTCATTGTCGACGGTGCATGAACCGTAAATGATTTCGTCACAGCCGTCGCCGTCCACATCGGCGATGCAGAGACTGTGAGCCCCCTCTCCGTAGGCTCCGTAGCCCGCTCTGGTGGAACTGTGCAGCCACCTGGTCTTCAGGTCTTTCCCGTCGAAATCGACAGCCCACAGGAAGGCTGCGGTGTAATAACCGCGACACATGACCAGACTTGGATGCTGGCCGTCAAGGTAGGCCACGCCGGCCAGATAGCGCTCGCAGCGGTTGCCATAGCTGTCGCCCCAGTCGGAAATGGTGTCACGGGAGGGTCGGTAGGGTACGGTAGCCCGGGCGGCTCCGGTCTGTCCGTCGAAGACGGTCAGGTATTCGGGCCCTTTGATGATAATGCCGTCCTTGCCGCCATAGCTGGCACGATAGTCGGCTGTCGGGTCGTCCTCCCCCAGCAGGACGTGTCTCCCCTGCCCGTCAACGGTGCCTGGAGCTGTCTTGCAGGCTACTTCGGCCTTACCGTCGCCGTCCAGGTCATAGACCATCAGCTGGGTGTAGTGGGCACCGGCCCGGATATTCTTGCCAAGATTGATGCGCCAGAGGAAGCTTCCGTCCATTTTGTAGGCATCGATGATGACAGGCCCGGTATAGCCGCCGATGGAATTGTCTTTCTGGCCGGCTCCGACATTATCGTTGATGCCGTCTTCATTGACGGGATCCCATTTCATGACAATGTCGTACTCCCGGTCGCCGTCCAGGTCGGCCACCATGCAGTCGCCGGGTACATAATAGTAGTTGCCGCTCTGAGTGGTACTGTCCGAGGGACGACGCAAAGGTATCTCCAGATAGCCCTTGTCGAGCATCAAGGCGGTGCTGCGCTCGATGACCTGTCCGCCTGACAGCGCCTCTATGGTATAGACTTGGTCGCCTGTGCCGGCGGCATCGCTGATGTTGGTCTTGTCGGTAATGGGACTGCTGTTGATCTTGGTCTGGTCGCGATAGACATTGAAGCTGATGTCGGCCGGGTCGTCGGCCAGCCAGCGCCAACTGATCAGGTAGTAGTTGGTGGAAGCTGCCTTGACAGCTATGGCCCCACGGTTCAGCGGCTCGGGATCCAGCACCCAGGGCCTGCCTGCGGCAGGCAGTATAAGCGGCACTTTTATCTGCATCTCGGCTTCGTCGGAAGTACGCATGCCATCCTTGAGGGCCACAGCTCTGAACCGGCAGCTGCGGTCCAGATCGAAGGGCCCCTCATAGACTCGGGCGTAGTCTTCTACACGACCGTGATCGACCAGCGAATAGAGGATGGTGGCACCGGGGGTTTCAGTGCTCAGGCTGACACGGAGGATATCCTTGTCGATGCCGGCTATGCGGGCTGTCTTTTTTTCGGTGTGTATGACTGGCATGACCGCCTGCGGGCGGATATCTTCAGCTTCTTCATAGACAAGGATGCTGCGAATGATGATTCCGCCGCTGTTCTTGAACCAGACATCTCCGTCGCTGACAACGCTCAGCGTGTAGCTCTTGAAGGAGGCTGGGGTATAGCTGCTGACTCCGAATTCCCCTTCGAGGTTGCCGACATCGGAGATGCCGTTGGCACCGGAGGAAGAGGAACGGAGGGTGATTTCGATTTTCTGCCCGGCCTTCAAACCCTTGAGCGTGGTGGGCACGCTGCCTTGATTTTGCAAGCCGTTGCCGCTGCTGCCGCGGTCATAGCACAACAGCAGGCTGCCGGCCGGTACTCCGGCACCGACAAAGATGCCCTGGGTCTCCGGAATAATCCGGCCATTGGCATACAGCTCCAGACCGTCGGTGGCCACGACATTCTGGTAACGCCCGCCTTTGGAGTTCATGGTCCAGTGGTCGGCATCGGCAGCCAGGTTGGCCAAGGTGGTCTGGCTGTAGCTGGCCAGATTCCAAAATCGGACAGTATCGCGTTGCTGTGCCCGTAGAGTGGACAGCAGGCAGAAGACGAGCGTCAGAAAACAGCTTAGGTGTAACTTCTTCATGGGTGTGGAATGAATATTTCTCATATGGAAAAGTACAAAGATAAAGCATTTTTTATACTTTTGCAACGCCTTTGGGTGCAGTCCTGCGACCGCACTCAAGTCGGCTCGAGAAATGAATGGCACCATGCGTCCCGAAGAATCACTGACCGCCCTGTACCAGTCCCGCTTCGGCTGTCCGCCGGCAGCTGTGGAGGAAATCCCCGCGTGCGGCTCTTACCGCCGCTACTGTCGTCTGAGTTCTCCCTGGGCTGTGGAGACCGGTAAGGCTGAGGGAAGCCCTGCACCGGATCCTGTGCCGCTCACGGTCATCGGCGCCTGGAATGCCGACAAAAAGGAGAATGCCGCCTTCGTGTCCTTTGCACGCAGTTTCCGTCAACAGGGGCTGCCTGTCCCCGAAATCTTCGCTGTGGACGAAAGTGCGGACATTTACTTACAGGAGGATCTGGGCCGTGTCTCCCTGTACGATGTGGTCGCCCGCGACTGGCTGCCCTTGGCAGACAAAGCCGGGAACTCTGCCGCCGCAGCGCAGATCTTCCCCGATTCGCTCAAAGACATCTATCGCCGGGTCCTGGCATCACTGGCAGAGTTACAGGTCGCCGGCAAGGACTGCATCGACTATTCGAAGTGCACGCCCTGTTCGGCCTTCCATCGGGATGCCATCCACTGGGACCTGAACTATTTCAAGTATTTTTTCCTGCGTCTGCTTCGGGTCCCTTTCGACGAGCAGGCACTGGAAGACGATTTCCGGGCTTTTTCGGCCTGGCTGCTGGAAGCCTCCTGCGATTATTTCCTCTACCGGGATTTTCAGTCGGCCAATATCATGCTGCGCGACGGTACCCCCTGTTTTATCGATTTTCAGGGCGGCCGGCGCGGTGCCTTGCAGTATGACCCGGCTTCTCTGCTGTTTGATGCCAAGACACGTTTGCCCAGACAGATACGTGACGAGCTGAGAGAAGAGTATATCTGCTGCCTTTCGGAGAGAATACCGATAGACAGGCAGGCTTTCGAGAAGCATTATCAGGGCTATGCCCTGTGCCGTCTGCTGCAGGCTCTGGGAGCCTTCGGATTCAGGGGAGTGGTGGAACATAAGCCCGGCTTCAGGGAGAGTATTCCGCCGGCACTGGCTATGATTCGCGATCTGCTCGACGACTGGCAGCTGCCCCTGGCTCTGCCTGAACTCAAGGCCTGTCTTGCGAGGATGCAGACCGTGGAAATATAGATATTCAGATGAAAACACAATATATGACTACCAAGAACAAAGAACTCAGCGTTGCCATCCAGGGTGTTACCGGCGCCTTTCATGAAATTGCGGCCAGAACCTATTTCGGTCAGGACATACAGACCATCAACTGTGATCAGTTCAAGGATCTGTTTACGGCAGTGGAACAGCATCGGGCCGATTATGGCATCGTGGCCATAGAAAACACCATCGCCGGGAGTATTCTGGAAAATTATCTGCTCCTGAGAAAATCCAAGCTGAAGGTCATTGGAGAGATCTGCCTGCATATCACCCAGAATCTGATGGTACTCCCCGGTACCAGGATCGAGGACATTACGGAAGTCTATTCCCATCCGATTGCCATTCAGCAGAGCAAGGACTTTCTGGACGGCTATCCCTACATGAAGCTGATCAACTGGTCGGATACGGCATCCAGTGCCCGGAAAATCGCGGAGGAACACCTGGATCATGCAGCAGCCATCGCCAGTGACTATGCGGCCAAACTGTACGGACTGGAGATCATCGCCCCCAATATCCAGACTCATAAGCAGAATTTCACCCGTTTTCTGATACTGAGCCGTTCGGCCGTGGAGAATCCGTCCGACAACAAGGCTTCGATTTGCTTTGAACTGACCCATCAGCCCGGCTCGCTGGTCGATGTGCTGGCCGCCTTCAAGCAGCACGACATCAACCTGACCAAGATTCAGTCCTTGCCGATTCTGGGCAGCCCTTTCCAGTATGCCTTCTATGTCGATCTGGAATGGAACGACCGCAGCAATTTTGACCGGGCCATTGCCAAGGTGTTGAACCTGGTATCGAATCTGTCGGTGCTGGGCGAATATCAGCGCGATTCCCACGAGTTCTGAGCGGCAGTCCCGAAAGGAACAGCCTGTGACTTTTTGTCAGATGCAGGCACAGAACCCTGCCTGGCAAGGCGGAATATTTGTCAGAGAACGCTGCCATTGCCGGCCGAAGTGCCTTTGGCACGATTTTGGATATTGCAAGGGACGTTCTCAGAAACGATGAATCAATTAATCTATAAAAAACGACTATTATGACACTGAAACCATTATCAGATCGCGTACTGGTAAAACCGGTCGCAGCAGAGCAGAAAACCGCAGGTGGTATCATCATTCCCGATTCAGCCAAGGAAAAACCGCTGAAGGGCGAAGTAGTGGCAGCCGGTCCTGGCACCAAGGACGAGGCCATGCAGCTGAGCGTCGGTGACGAAGTACTTTTCGGCAAGTATGCCGGCACGGAGGTGGAACTCGACGGCGAGAAATACCTGATCATGCGTCAGTCGGATGTGCTGGCCATCTTGGGCTAATTCCGGATACTTATTTGTAAATTATTAAAACACATACAACTATGGCAAAAGAAATCAAGTTCAATATCGAAGCCCGCGACATGCTCAAGAGCGGTGTCGATCAGCTGGCCAATGCAGTGAAAGTGACCCTCGGACCGAAAGGCCGCAATGTGATTATCGAAAAGAAGTTCGGAGCTCCGCAGATTACCAAGGACGGTGTGACCGTAGCCAAGGAAATCGAATTGGAAGACAAGTACGAGGACATGGGTGCCAAACTCGTCAAGGAGGTCGCCTCCAAGACCGGAGACGATGCCGGTGACGGTACGACCACCGCTACCGTTCTGGCTCAGGCCATTGTCGGCGAGGGCCTGAAGAACGTGACCGCCGGTGCCAACCCTATGGAACTGAAGCGCGGTATCGACAAGGCTGTGGCCGGCGTAGTAGCCAGCATCAAGGCTCAGTCTCAGGAAGTCGGTGACGACTTCGAGAAAATCGAGCAGGTGGCCAAGATCTCTGCCAACAACGATTCTGAAATCGGCCATCTGATTGCCGAGGCCATGAAGAAGGTCAAAAAGGAAGGCGTCATCACCATTGAAGAAGCCAAGGGTACCGATACCTATATCGACGTAGTCGAAGGTATGCAGTTCGACCGTGGCTATCTGTCTCCCTATTTTGTCACCAACACCGAAAAGATGGAAGCAGAGATGGAGAATCCCTACATCCTGATTCACGACAAGAAAATCTCCAACCTCAAGGAAATGCTTCCTATCCTGGAAGCTGCCGCCCAGAGCGGCCGTCCTTTGCTGATCATTGCCGAGGATATCGACGGTGAGGCGCTGACCACTCTGGTGGTGAACCGTCTGCGCGGCGGCCTGAAGATTTGTGCCGTCAAGGCGCCGGGCTTCGGCGACCGTCGTAAGGAAATGCTGCAGGACATCGCCATCCTGACCGGTGGTACGGTTATCACCGAGGAGCAGGGCATTCAGCTCGAATCGGCCACACTCGATATGCTGGGTCGTGCCGAGAAGATCACGGTCAACAAGGACAATACAACCATCGTCAATGGCCTGGGCAAGAAAGAGGCCATCGCCGACCGTGTGGCTCAGATCAAGTCGCAGATTGCCGTCACCACTTCCGACTACGACCGTGAGAAACTGCAGGAACGTCTGGCCAAGCTGTCCGGCGGTGTAGCAGTACTCTACGTCGGTGCTCCCTCTGAGGTTGAAATGAAGGAAAAGAAAGACCGCGTCGATGATGCCCTGAGCGCCACTCGTGCCGCCATCGAAGAAGGTATCGTCCCCGGCGGCGGTGTCGCCTACATCCGTGCCTTGGATGCCATCAAGGACCTGAAGGGCGATAATGAAGAAGAGACCCTGGGTATCAAGATCGTGCGTCGTGCCATTGAGGAACCCCTGCGTCAGATTGTCTTCAACGCCGGCAAGGAAGGCGCAGTCGTTGTTCAGAAGGTTAAGGAAGGCAAGGGCGACTATGGCTACAATGCCCGCACCGATGTCTATGAAAACTTCTTCAAGACCGGCGTCATCGATCCGGCCAAGGTAACCCGGGTAGCTCTGGAGAATGCCGCTTCGATTGCCGGTATGTTCCTGACCACCGAATGCGTGATTGCCGAGAAGAAAGAAGAGAATCCCGCACCTGCCATGAACCCCGGCATGGGCGGTATGGGCGGCATGATGTAATCCGACCTCCCCAATAATAACAAAAGCCCCGGAAGTCAAATGGTTTCCGGGGCTTTTGTTATCTGGGATAAACATGTGCGGTCGAAATTTTCGTCCGCAAAAACTTCTTAGAATTCGCGACCCTGCTTGAGGTCTTCCACAAACTTGTTGATGCGCTGCATCTGGGCCGGGATATTGATATTCTGCGGACAGTGGCTGACACAGTGCCGGCAGCCGATGCAGTGGTCGGCCTGCCGCAGGGCAGGAACCGAACGGTCGTAGCCGATCAGGAATTCACGACGTGCTTTGCGATAGTTCTTGTCCTGTGAGGAGGCCGGGATGCGGTCTTCGTTCAGACACTGGTTATAGTGGTGAAAGATTGCCGGAATATCCAATCCGTAGGGGCAGGGCATACAGTAGTCGCATTCGTTGCAGGGAATGGTCGGATAGCGCAGCATCAGCAGCACCTGACTCTCCAGAAAATCCCGTTCTTCCTGGCTGAGCGGCTGCAGCGGGCTATATGTCTTGATGTTGTCCTGCAGATGCTCCATGTAGGTCATGCCGCTCAGTACCGTCAGCACCCCTTCCGGACTGCCGGCAAAGCGGAAAGCCCAGGATGCGACTGACATTTCCGGTTCGCGCTGCTTGAATTTGCCGGCTACAAAATCAGGTACACGGCTCAGTCGGCCTCCCAGCAGCGGCTCCATGATGACAGCCGGAATATTGCGCTTGTGCAGCTCGTTGTAGAGATACTCCGCATTGATGTTGCGTCGGCTGGTTTCCTGGGCATGGCGCCAGTCCTGGTAGTTGAGCTGGATCTGCACGAAATCCCAGTGATATTTGTCCTGCAGGGAGAGCAGATGGTCAAACACCTCTACCTGACCGTGGAATGAGAATCCCAGGTTGCGGATGCGACCAGCCTTGCGTTCTTCCAGCAGGAAATCCAGCATGCCGTTATCGACATAACGCTGTTCAAACTCACGAATGCCGCTGCCGCCGCCTACACTGTGCAGGAGATAGTAATCGATATAGTCGGTTTGGAAGTTCACGAAAGAGTCATGATACATCTTCATGGAGGCTTCACGGCTCCAGTAGGCGCGGGAGGCATTCGACAGCTTGGTGGCGATGAAATATTTGTTGCGGGGATGCCGGCTCAGGGCGATGCCGGTGATTTTTTCAGACAGTCCGCGGCAATAGACAGGCGATGAGTCGAAATAATTGACCCCGTGCTCAATGGCATAATCGACCAGCTGATTGATGGTTTCCTGGTCGTATTCTCCATTGCGGTCGCCCCTCAGGGTCGGCCAGCGCATGCAGCCGTATCCGAGTAGCGAAACTTTGTCGCCGGTGGTCGGAGTGGTACGATAGGTCATCTGCCCTTGTAACTGGCCATCTGCCATTTTGGCAATCTGGGGCAGCGGGGCTCCCTGTACGCGATTGACAGCAGCTGCCGAGGCAACAGCCACAGAGCCGGCAGCCATACGCTTGAAGAACGAACGGCGGCTCATGCCCTGGCCGTTCTGGGAATCATTATGATGAGTTGTTTCCATAGACAGCTGATTAAAGGGTTTTATGCATTTCATGTCCTTCCACGTAGATGGCCGGGAAGGGCCGGGCGGGGCAGAGGTTCTCGCAGGCACCGCAGCCGATGCAGTGGAAATCGTTGACAGCCGGTACCATGACGCCGCTTTCATGACGCACCATGGTAATGGCGCCTACAGGGCAGACCGTGGCGCAGTGGCCGCAAGTGTCGCCGTTGGCCAGCGGGATGCAGTTCTCCTTGACCCAGACGGCATGACCGATCTGGACGGAAGATTTTTCGGCCCGGCTGATGGGGCGGATGGCTCCGGTGGGACAGACTTCCGAACATCGGGTGCATTCCGGACGGCAATAGCCCTTTTCATAAGAGGAAACGGGCTGCATGAGATGCTGCAGGTCGGTCGAGGGACGAAGCACATGGTTGGGGCAGGCCGAGACACAGAGCTGA
Source organism: Bacteroidales bacterium (assembly GCA_017464285.1). Taxonomy (GTDB): domain Bacteria; phylum Bacteroidota; class Bacteroidia; order Bacteroidales; family UBA1402; genus UBA1757. The sequence continues at coordinate 66,856 of JAFUDT010000002.1, forward strand.
CAGCCTGTGCAGTGCTTGCTCAGGTGACGTATGCCGAAAGCTCCCGGAGGAACAATCGGAGTCTGCCGTTTGGGAGCCTTTTTGTCCTGTATAGCAGCCAGTCCGCCGTCGACGGTCTTGGTCTGGGCTTCAAGGGCGGCAGCCCCGGTCAGGGCGGCAGTCAGAGTCAGGAACTCACGGCGGTCCATGCCTTCTTTGCCTGACTTGGCAGTAGCTGAGTCTTCTGTCGCAGTAGCAGCTGTGACTTCCTGAACAGCGGCCGGTGCTGCCTTACTCCGCCTGTGGGGAGCGTAGGAAATGGCCTGTTTGGGACATTTGTCGATACAGTCCATGCAGACAACACAGCGGCTGTAGTCAATGGACTGCTCGTCGATATGGATACAGGAAGCTTTGCAGTTCTTCTCACACAGCTTGCAGCTGATGCACTTCTCCTTGTCGATGACAGGTCGCATCCATGAGAAGCGCGACAAGAAGCCTAAAGTCGTACCCACCGGACAGACGGTGTTGCAGTAGGTGCGGCCATTGCGCCATGCCAGCACGGCCAGCACTGTCAGTGTAAGTGCGGCGATAATGAACGTGGGCAGGTTCTTGAGATAGACATCGGTCGAATAGAAAGCATAGCTGCCTGCCCGCTCGGCTATCAGGGCCATCAGGTTGTTGCCCCAGCGCCAGAGAGGTGAGAGCAGGTTCTGGGCAATGCGGCCGTAAGCGGCATAAGGATCGAGCAGGGCTACCACCGATCCGATACCTAAAATGACAGCCAGTACAAAAATACCCCAGACCGTCCAGCGCAGTATGGTCTTGGCCGGCGACCAGGTATAGCGGTTTTTCTTCTGTTTCTTGCCTATCCTGGCAAACACGTCCTGCATGACGCCCAGCGGACAGATGACCGAACAGTAGGTGCGGCCGAAGAGCAGTGTCAGGACGACGAGCAGGAGGATGACACCGATGTTCAGGGCCAGTACGGCAGGCAGAAACTGGATTTTGGCCATCCAGCCCAAATAGTGGTGCAATGTCCCGGTGAAATCCAGGAACAGCAGTGTCAGCAGGACAAAGCAGACACATGCCAGCGTGATTCTGATTTTTCTAAGCATAGATAATGATCTGGTAGTTCGCAGACAAAGTTAGAAGAATAAATGGAGAAAAAATCCCTTGTTATTTTTTTTCGCACAAATTACCCATCCTTTTTGCATATTTTACCGCTGAGGCCTGGCGATGTATTATTGCCGCTGATAGACAGGGCGGATACTCATGCCGCAAAAGCGGTAGCCGTTGAACCAGAGGGAACGTACAGGGCTGAAAAGCAGTTGCCAGGCGTAAAAAGAATGTCGCTCATATAGTGAGCTTGTCCAATAATTGCCGAATTCTCCCAGATCGTACAGTACGGAATCGTTGCAATAACCGGCTGCCGGCAGAAACATCGCAGCTCCGTTGATGTCACTGGTTACCTTGTATCCGAAGTGGTCGTTGATCGACATCCAAGTCCAGGAACAGTGCTGTATCAGCTCGTCGATTTCCGCTTGTGTCGGCAGCCGCCATCGACCGCCCCATTCCCGGTGTGCTACATCGTCTGCAGTTTCCAGCACGATGAGACTGTCCACCTGACCGTAGCGGCTGTCGGTGACGTATTTGTTCTGCCAATCGTAGCGGTCATGGCTCCAGCGGTAGTTCTGCCAGCTGTAGTCCTGCTTGGTCCGAATCTCCCCCCAGGCATAGTAATCGCCGTAGTCTTCGATACGTTCCGCTCCCATATTGCGTGTGGACCAGAGCACCGAGAGCCCCAGATCGATATATTCATGCTCGCGGTAAGCACCCGACGATTCCAGCGGCTGTCGCTTTTCTTGGGTCGAGGACCTGACAGTAAAGTACAGCCCGACGGCGGCCGATGCGACTGTCGCTATAACGACAGCTGCAGAAAAATAAAACCCCAATCTGTTCCTGAAAGACATAATGACAATAAGTTTAGCTATGACAGAGTCCTATAGCGGCAGCTGATCCGTGCCCGGAGTCAAGGAAAGCATCGATCCTATCACCATTGTTGGCATCCAGCAACCAGATAATGTGATGGTTGGCCTGATGACCCTGAAAAGCCAGCAGCTGCTCTCCATCTAAGGCTAAGGATTCGAAAGGAGTGGCCATGTATTCCCAACAGACTTCTGCGCTGAGCGGTACCGCCTGCCCCAGGTCCAGCAGCGGGGTGGCCTGCGGGGAACGGTTGCCGGTGTGACAGCCGGTCAGCAGGGCTGTGGAGAGAGCATAAATAAATATCTTTTTCATATTTCGTTGGAAAAGTGAGCGCGGCAAAGGTATCGTAGAGAGTTTTGACAGACAAAAAAATACTTTGGAAAAATTAGTACGGGAATGAAATAAATTAGTACACAAATCAATATAATTAACTGTGAATCAGCTTGTGTTATCTGTATCAGATGTCGTATAAACCAAAAAAACGTTTTTCTTGTGTTGCGATGGTAATACAATTTGGCTAATTTTGTGAAGAAAAGAACGGAACATTAGAAAGAAGGCGTGAAAAACAGATTCTTTAATTGTCTTGTCTTATTGTGCTTGCTTGGCAGCCTTCGGGGTACGGCATTGCCTTCATATACACGTACGGTCATCATTGACCCTCAGAAGGGTGCTGTGTCCAGAGCTTATTCCGAACTTCCCGTCCGCGGCATGATTCATCGCAGGCTGTCTCCGCCTTCTTCTTTGAAAATGGGCAGGATAGTCAAGGTGCGTCTGTTCAAGGATTACTATTATGTGATGGACGAAAGCCGGACCTTGTTCATATTCAATGACAAGGGTGAGTATCTGAACTGCATTGGCCGGAACAAGCCCTATCCCCTATTGCGCCCCTATGATTTTGATGTGGATAAACCGACTTTGAGCTTGTTGGTGCTCGATGAAAGCGGTGAGCTGTATTACCTGACACCCGGCGGGGAATATATGAAACAAAGAACACTGCGTGTGCTCAATGAACTTCTTTCTACTTGTCCGTCAAATAAAAATGTTACCACGGAGGACTTGGCGTTAATAGCGGGGACATACGGCGACAGGGTCTGGGCTCCGAGACGCGAACTCACCTACGATCCGTCAGTGAGGGGTTTTCTGATCGCCCGAGGAGGGTCCTCCAAAGATATGCTTGCTCCCTGGTATCGAGTGGTTTTTGGAAATAATCAGGCCCATGTCTACAACAATCAGGTAAGTCGGGTTGTCTGCTATGACTCCGATGAAACACTCTATGTGGACTTTGTCTATGAGGGGGAAAAATACTGTTTCTTCATGGACAAGCTTACCGAGAGCAGTTTCCTTTACCGTCCCAAGACGGCTGACGACTGTCTGCTGGATACCGACGGGCACCGCTATATTTTCGTCAGCTATCAGCCGGGCGGAGCACCTTGCATACATAATCTTAGAATTAACTGGTCACCCCAAGCACCCGATAAAAGCAATCCTTACAGGAGGTGGTTTCTCATTGTCGCATTCAGTTTGTCGGCCCTCTTGGTATTGGCTGTAGTGATATTCATTTTGCTGTTCTGGCGTAATCGCAGGATGCAGGAGCGACCTGGGACTCCTCCTCCGGAAGCTGAAAAAGAGCAGCCCCGGCAGGAATCGTCGGCAGGGGAATCACAGGCTGTAAGGAAGGAGCATCTGGAGGAGCTGCAGGCTCAACTGGCCAAAGTGGCAGCCGCTTGGCAGGAAGCTGACCTGGTTCGCGACAACGGACGGAGATATGCCGACAGTTGTCGAAAACTGCTGCACATGGAGAGCCCCCAGTCTTTTCGGAAGTTCCTCGACAATCGCCTGGATGGGTTCATGAGCCGGTTGTCGATGTCTTATCCACAGCTGGGGCAGAATGATCTTCAGCTTTGCGGACTGCTCTTGCTTGGACTTGACAAACGGCAGATAGCCTGGATCAAGAACCTGAAATACGAGTCTGTCTATACCAGTCGGCAACGTCTGGCCGGACGGATGAATCTGCGTTCGACCTCAGAGCTGTTGCCGGCCTTGCAGCAACTGTATATCTCTTAACATGCCCCTAATGCTTACGAAACCCCAAATCGTCTTTTTTATGTACACTCCATCGATAAAAAGACCTCTAGGGTTGGGGTAAAGTATGTCGTCGATTTTGGGACAATCACTCAACAGCGTCTTGCAGAAGCAGCTGGAGTGACCCTGTCTTCTCTGAAGAAAAACGAGAAAGGGAATGTTCTGTACTAATTTTTCCCTTGTTTTGTACTAATTATTGTGCTGTAAAAATTTGCATGTACCGATGTTCGGCGCTACTTTGCCCCCGAATTTTTAAACAACATCACAACTATGAGGAAGAAAGTATTGACGGCTTGCGCCGTTGTTTGCACCCTTAGTGTGCTGAGCATGATTTGTCTGGGGCAAATCAAGAAGAATCGTTCGGTCTCCCCCCTGGCTGCGGCCAACGTGGAAGCTTTGACGGGGAACGAAACGTCTTATGAAAGGACTTGTTATGACAGGTATGATCTTTCATCTTCCTTTTGGCATCCCATCCAGCAGCGTTTTCGAAGTTGTGAGGATTGTAAACATGTTGACGGATACAACCCTACTAATGAGGATAAGTGTTGGGATTAATATGAAG
>JAFUDT010000010.1 GCA_017464285.1 Bacteroidales bacterium
AAGATGATGTAGTAGAAAAGGGTGAGAAATGGTGACAAAGAAGAATAAATACGTTATAGAAATAAAAGAATACGAGATATGAGCAAGATATCAATACGATTCTACAAAGACCATAAGGTTCTTGCCGTATGGGACGAAGCCAACAACCAGTGGTGGTTCTCGGTTCTGGATATTGTGGGGGCTATCAATCAGCAAGATGACCACGAAAAGAACCGCAACTACTGGAAGTATCTGAAGGCTAAACTGCGGAAGGAAGAGAATGAGTTGGTTAGTGCCACTACCCAACTGAAGCTTACAGCTGCGGATGGAAAGAAGTACAAAACGGATGTCGTCAGCCAGGTCGATGTAGAGAAACTTGCTAAGGTTATACCCAACAACCAGGCTACGGCCTTCCTCGACTGGTTCACTTATAGTGACAACACAATTGACGGGCGCAGCAAAAAGAAAGCTTATACGTTTAACGAAAGTAACCTAGTAGCAGATAAAGACGTGGGAACTGTCAAGGCTCTGCAACAGATTCATGCCTATATCTTCGGTGGACTATATGACTTTGCTGGGAAAATCCGTACCAAGACCATTGCGAAGGGTAACACCTTGTTTTGCTTGGCAGAACATCTTCATAGTTTCTTGAAAACTGTAGAGTCGATGCCAGAAAACACATACGATGAGATCGTGGATAAGTATGTGGAGATGAATGCTGCCCATCCTTTTATGGAAGGTAATGGCCGTTCAACGCGCATTTGGCTCGACTTGATATTCAAGAAACGCTTAGGCCTGTGCGTGGATTGGAGCCAGATTGACAAGCGGGAATACCTTGATGCGATGAATGCAAGTCAAATGGACAGCACTAAGATTCGCGAGTTGCTGAAACCTGCATTGACGAATAAGATAGACGACCGCGAAATCTTCATGAAGGGTATCGACTACTCGTATTACTATGAGCAGGAAGACTAATCCCTTTTTTAAAACAATAAAACCACAGGACAAGTTCAGGACAAGCTCGGGACAAGTAGCGAACAAATAAGATAATTGGGAAAATATGAAGGATAAAAGAATTTATGGTATGTTTGGCCCGAAGATAAAGGCCATGAGACTGGAACATGGGTTGAGACAACGGCAGTTGGCTGAATTGCTGGGGACGGACATGCCGATGTATAGCAAGATGGAGTTGGGAGCAAGACGTGTAAGGCGTGACCAGGTTCCAAAGTTGGCAGAGCTGTATAAAGTTGACGAGAAAGAACTGATGACACTCTGGCTGGCCGATGGCGTGTATGCCGCATTGAAGGAGGAAGATGCAAACCTCCGTTTAGATGCCATTGACTTGGCAAAAGAGTTCTTTTCAGGAGAATGATGGAGTCTAATCAGAGTCCTCTCAGTTCCCACAGGCATGTTTTCGCAGTCGCACAAGATTGCAATATCGGCTAAAACATCGGCTGTAGTTTCTGACAGACGGCGACATCCTGATAGCGGCCGGCTTGGTGGAGCCAGGATTTCAAAAGACCGCTCTGCTGGAATCCGGCTTTTTCAAACAGGCGGATGCTGGCTGTGTTCTTGACGGCGATGTGGGCATAGAGACTGTGCAGCTGCAGGAAGTTGAAGGCATAGTCCGAGAGCAGCTGAAGCGTTTCCAGCCCGTAGCCTTGTCGCTGGTGTCCGCGGTCAATGACCAGTCCCACTCCGGCCCGTCGGTGGATGATGTCCACATCGAACAGGTCGGCGATGCCCACAGGTGTCCGGTCGGTTTTACGTTCGACAATGAGCCGCAGCTCCTTGAGTTCGAAGACAGTCTGCTCGGTCGAGAGTTCGATGTATTGCTTAAGGGTAAAGCGCGAGAGGGGAGCGGTGTTCACTCCTTCGGCCCAGAGCGTCGTGTCATTTTCGACTCGGTAGAGAAAATCCAGGTCTTCGGGCTCGAGCGCCCGGAGCCGGATGCGGTCGTTTTCAAACAGTCCGGTCATGAATTCTTGGGGATAAAATCATCATCGTCATCTTCTTGGGCGTTCTCGTCTGCACTCTGGTCTACAGCGGCGGCATAGGTGTTGCGCGGAATAAAGTCATCGTCTTCGTCCATCACCGTGAAATTGCCCACTTTGCGGGCTTCCGCCTCCTGGCGGGCAGCTTCGGCCTCGGCCTGAGGATCATAGATGCTGCCGTCGGCATTCAGGCCCGTTTCGCGCAGTGTCTGAACCCGGTTGGGCAGGATGAAGAAGAAAAAGGCGACCACCATGAGGAAAGCCATCCGGGCATTGGGCATGGTGGTGAAAACAGAGACAGCCAGGATAATCAGGGCCAGGACATCGAAAGCGGCCAGACGGATCATCTGCGCCTTGAAGTAACTGTCTATGCGCTCTTCGGGGTAGTCCATGTTGCGTATCTTGCGTGAGCGGGCGTAGAACCAGGCCAGCACGGCCGGGATGCAGCACAGCATGACGGCCAGGGCGATGCTCTGTGTGCGCAGGTCGGCCCCCAGGGGAATGCCGCCTGTCCGGGGAATGACCTGTTTATAGCGCAAAACGGCAATTATTGCAATGATACCGGCCGAGAGGTAAAACCACAGGCTGTATTTTTTGTGGGCTTCGTTGATTTTTGTTTCCATATAATCTGATGTTGAAATGGTGTTTGGAATTGACTGATGACTGCAGGGCGGCTGGCCGTTATGACTGGAAGGGCGTCCGGTTCATGATGGAGCGGCCCAGGGTCACTTCATCGGCATATTCCAGTTCGTCGCCTACAGCGATGCCCCGCGCAATGACCGAGATTCTGACAGGGTAGGCCGACAGCCGGCGGAAAATATAGAAAGAGGTGGCGTCGCCCTCGCTCGTGGCCGCCAGGGCCAGGATCACTTCTTTGATGCCGCCTTCTGCCACGCGCTTGACCAGAGAGTCGATTTCCAGGTCGGAGGGACCGACACCTTCCATGGGGGAGATCAGACCGCCCAGCACGTGGTACAGGCCGTTGTACTGGCGGGTGCCTTCGACGGCCATCACTTCCTTGATGTTCTCCACCACGCAGACGGTCTCCTGGTCGCGGCGCGGGTCACTGCATATCTGGCAGCGTCCGGTGTCGGAAATGTTGTGGCAGCACTCGCAGTATTTGATTTCTTTTTTGAGTCGGATAAGCGATGAGCCCAACTCTTCGACCTGGGCACTGTCCTGACGCAACAGGTGCAGCACCAGGCGCAGGGCGGTCTTCTTGCCGATGCCGGGCAGTTTGGCAAATGCCTGCACGGCATCTTCCAGCAGGGCGGAAGGGTAGGAATTCTCCATAGAATTGCGATTGGGAAAGCAAATATAGTGCAATTCTTTGTATCTTCGCATCGGATTTATGGAAAAACGATGAGTGTTTATCTCGTGGGCGGCCTGCTGCTGGCCTACTTCGGCATACTGATGCTGATTTCCGCCCTGCAGCCCAACCGTCGGAAAAGCAACGATGTCTTTTTCATGGGCAGCCGGCGCTCGCCCTGGGTGGTGGTGGCCGTCGGCATGGTGGGAGCCTCACTTTCGGGGGTGACCTTTGTCTCGGTGCCCGGCATGGTGCGCGGCAGCGACATGCTCTATATGCAGACCGTCCTGGGCTTTTTCGTGGGCTATGTGCTGATTGCCGAAATCCTGCTGCCCACCTATTTCCGTCTGAAATCGCCCAGCATCTACGCCTACCTGCGCGACCGCCTGGGCCGCCGGTCCTACAAGACGGGCGCTTCGTTCTTCCTCCTGTCCAAGACCATCGGAGCGGCTGCCAGGCTTTACGTGGTGGCCATCATCCTGCAGACTTTTTTCTTCGACCGCTGGCAGGTGCCGTTCTGGCTTACGGTGAGCTGCATCATTGTCATGATCTGGCTCTACACGGCCCGCAGCGGCATCAAGACCATCGTCTGGACCGACATGTTGCAGACTGTCTGTCTGCTGACTGCCTTGGTGCTTATCATCGTGCAGGTGGCCCGTTCGCTGGGCATGGGCCCGAGAGAGTGCTGGCAGGCCCTGGTCGCCGATGGGCATTTCCACCTGTTCGAGTTTCAGGACTGGCACAGCAAGCAGCATTTTGTCAAACAGTTTTTCAGCGGCATCTTCATTGCGCTGGTCATGACGGGCCTGGATCAGGATATGATGCAGAAAAACCTGAGCATCAGCAATCTGAAGGATGCCAAAAGGAATATCTACACCTACGGATTTGCCTTTATTCCGGTCAATTTCCTGTTTTTGAGCCTGGGAGTGCTGTTGCTCATTTTCGCCGCAAGACACGGTTATGCGCTGCCGGAGGCTTCCGACGAGATTCTGCCGGTCTTTGCCACCCAGGGCTATCTGGGGCCGGCCGTGACGATATTTTTCATGCTGGGCATTATTGCCGCCGCCTTCTCAAGTGCCGATTCGGCCTTGACGGCACTTACCACATCATTATGTGTGGATATTCTCGACCGGCCCGACGACAGCCGTCTACGCCGACGCATGCATGTTGTCATCTCGCTGGCCGTCCTGCTCATTATCATGGTTTTCAGATGGGTGAACAGCGGCAGCCTGATCGATGCGCTCTATACCATTACGGGCTACACCTACGGCCCCCTGCTGGGACTCTTCGCCTTCGGCCTGACCACCCGCCGGCCGGTGCTGGACAGTGCCACTCCCTACATCGCCCTGGCCTCACCGTTGCTTTGTGCGCTGATACAGTACCTGAGCACGCGTTATCTGCATTATACCTTCGGCTACGAACTGCTCATGCTCAACGGACTGCTGACATTTGCCGCACTCTTTCTGTGCGGTCGCCATCGGCATGACAGCCCCGATGGCTGGAAATAGCTTCCGGTAGCCGGGATATCACCTCAAATACAGACACTATGGAAATCAAATCAGCCAGTTTTGTCAACAGTCATACCGATGTCTCCCGCTGTCCGGCCGACGGACGGCCCGAATTTGCCTTTATCGGCCGCTCGAACGTGGGCAAGTCTTCGCTCATCAATATGCTGACCGGCCGGTCCGGACTGGCCAAGACCTCGTCCAAGCCTGGCAAGACTTTGCTTATCAATCATTTCCTGATAAACGAGCAGTGGTATATCGTAGATCTGCCCGGTTATGGCTATGCCCAGGTGTCCGTTGCCCAGAGAGACAAGCTTTATCAGATGATCACGCGCTATGTACAGCAGCGCGAATCGCTCTATTGTCTGTTTGTGCTGATCGACAGCCGGCTTAAACCGCAGCAGATCGATTTGGATTTCATCGACTTTCTGGGCGAAGAGGGAATACCTTTTGCTCTGGTCTTCACCAAGAGTGATAAGGTTTCTCAGGCGGAACTGAAAAAGAATCTGACTGTTTTTCAGGAGAAAATGCTGGAAAACTGGGAAGAGCTGCCGCCTTTCTTTCTCACCTCTTCGGCCAAGAAGCGCGGGAGGGAAGAACTGCTCGACTATATCGGCTCGATTCTGGAAAACGACTGACCGTCCGGATGATTGCTTTTCCCTTTTTACTGTCGGCAGATGGGAATTTCCCCGGGGCCTAGGGGGCATGACATGGTCCGAAGGCTTAGTCCGTAGTGATTCAGGCTCTGTTCGGACGGTCTTTTTGCCGGAGTTGCTGCAGCGGAGAACGGTCTATCCAGGCCTGGCTATACTGACTTATCCACCAATAGACCAGTACGGCACCAGTGGTGCCGATCAGGGAGCCTACCGTGATGTCAACGAGGAAATGCTGCGAGAGGTAGATTCTCGAAAAACTGCCCGTCAGCGCCAATACCAGCCAGAATACCTTCCAGAAGGGCTTTTTGCTTAGCAGGGCCAGCGCCGTAAAGATGGCGAAGGCTCCTGTGGCATGTCCCGACGGGAAGCTGTGGGTCGAATGCAGATGCACGTTGTCCACGATGTGCAGATCGTAGCCCAGATCGCGGAAGAAGACGCTGGGGCGAGGACTGTCTGTCCAGATGAGCCGTTTGCCTATCTGGGTGACAAGCGAGGCACCGACGGCCGAACCGACACACACAAAAAAAGAACGGTATGAGCGGCAGAGGGTGAGCAGGCAGAGCGGTATGATGACCACACCGCTACCCAGTTGGGTGACCAGCCTGAAATAGCTGTCCCAGAAGGCTGTATGGTACCGGTTGACGGACAGGTGCAGGGTGGCACGGTCGTAACTCAGCAGCAGGCCGACACAGAGAATAAATATCGTCAGATACGGTATCAGATACCAACGGTTGTTTTTGAGGATCTCACTTAGTCTCATTGGAGCGCTTGGTTAGTAGAGAAATCAGTTGTGTGTCACCAGCCGGTGTATTGCAGCTCTCTTGCCAGCGTGCGGAGCCTCATGCGTGCCTGCTGGCATTCGGGACAGAGTCCGGCGAGGGTCTGCCAGAAGGCAGCGCTGTGATTGTGGTGCAGGGTATGGGCCAACTCATGGCAGACTACGTAGCGGATGCACTGGCTGTCGGCCATCATCAGCCGCCAGGAAAAGTTCAGATGATTGCGCGAATTGCAGGATCCCCAGCGGGTGCGGGCCGAGGTGATGCTCAGTCCGTTGTAGCGGAGGCGGTGGGCGGCGGCGATTTCGTCGGCCAGACCGGGCAGCAGGTGTCGGGCACGTGTGCGATAGAAAACGGACAGTTCTTCCCGTATCTTTCGGGACAGTTCTGCGGCCTCCATCTGCCGGCTGTCAGCCTCAAAATGAAGAGGCAGCAGCAGATGCTCTCCGTCGAATTCGATCCGCTTGACAGCGGCTGTCTTCAGAGGGTAGTCCTCGCCCTCCAGCTTTGCCGAATGACCTATTTTTAAATATTGATGCTCTGCGTTCGCATTTATTTCCTGCCTTGTTTTCAGTGCATTGTCTATCCATTTCCGCTTACTGGCAAGAAAAAGCTCAATACGGTCGCGACTCAGGCCGTAGGGACTGCGTACCAACAGTGTTCCGTCGTTCTGGATGCTGACCGACAGGCTACGCCGGTAAGAACGAATGAGCCTGTAGTCGTACATGTCAGATACGGGCCTTGAAAGACATGTCCAGCCCCTTGACCGAGTGGGTGAGGGCTCCCACGGAGATAAAGTCCACGCCGCACTGGGCATAGGAGCGCAGCGTGTCGAGCGTAATGCCGCCCGATGATTCGGTCTCGTAGCGGCCGTCGATGCGGCGGACGGCTTCCCGGGTGAGGTCCGTGTCGAAATTGTCGAGCATGATACGGTCCACTCCTCCGCACTGCAGTACCTGTTCCAGTTCGTCCAGGTCGCGCACTTCGATTTCGATTTTCATGCCTTCCTTGCCCTTGTCTTTCAGATACTGGCGGGCACGGGTGATGGCCTGCGGGATACCGCCGGCAAAGTCGATGTGGTTGTCCTTGAGCAGGATCATGTCGTAGAGACCGACGCGGTGGTTGCTGCCACCGCCCAGGACAACGGCTTCCTTGTCGAGCAGCCGCATGCCCGGGGTGGTTTTGCGCGTGTCGATGACCCGTGTGTGGAGCCCTTCCAGCCGCTCTACATATTTATGGGTGGTGGTGGCAATGCCGCTCATATGCTGCATGATGTTGAGCATCAGACGCTCGGTCTGCAGCAGGGAACGCACCTTGCCGACCGTCTCGAAGACGATGTCGCCGGGCTTGACGCTGCTGCCGTCGGGAATGAAGACGGTGGTCTTCAGGCCGGGATCGAAGCAGCGGAACACTTCCAGGGCCACCCGGACGCCGGCCACGATACCGGCCTCCTTGATAATCAGGACAGATTTTCCCTCGGCATCCTCCGGGATGCAGCTCAGGGTCGTATGGTCGCCGTCGCCGATATCCTCGGCCAGCGCATTCTTGATAAATTCTTGCAGATCGTACATAAAAACGGGATTATTGATGCTGTTCGCGCAGCAGGTCGTTGACAGTCTTGACAGGGTTGAAGGTGATGACGGGCACTTCGACAAAAACGGTGTTCCAATCGGACATGGCGCCGTTCCACAGGCCGGGCAGCTCGAGGGCCTTGAGCTCGCGCCCGTTCTTGGACTTGGAAGAAATGAAGCCTGTGTTATGATCGACATAGTCGGGCAGGTGGAACTTCTCGCCACGGTAATTCTTCAGGCTGCAGACCAGATCGACCGGGTTGAAATGCGTGCCGTTCTTGAACATGGCGGCCTTGGCCGGGTCGTTCTTGTCGATCTGCGAGCTTTCGAGTATCTGCAGCGAGATGCTGCCGTCGGCCTGCCGTACCAGGAAGGGGCCGCCGCCGGGTTCGCCCAGGTTGCGCACCATGCCGCAGACACGCATGGGCCGGTTGAGCTTGGCTTTGAGATAGAGCACCAGCTCGGCATCTTCCATGAGTTTGGTCTCCGGATGGCGGGTGCAGAGCTTCTGCTGCAGGAACTGGACAATCTCAATGACCTGTTCGTGGGTATATCGGCCGCTGTCGAGCAGTCTGAGGTAGTCGAAAGCCTGCTCTTGCAGGGAGACGAGCAGTCCGGCCAGCACTTTCTTATAGTGGACCGTGTCCGGCTTGATGCGGTCGGGCACTACATTGTCGATATTCTTGACAAATACGATGTCGGCATCCAGGTCGTTTAGGTTCTCGATCAGGGCGCCGTGTCCGCCCGGGCGGAACAGCAGCTTGCCTCCGTCGCGGAAGGGCCGGTTCTGCTCGTCGGCAGCGATGGTGTCGGTCGAGGCTTTCTGCTCGGAAAAACCGATGTGCAGCTGCACGCCGTATTTCTTTTCGATGTCGGGGCGGACGGCTTCCGTCTCCTGCTCGAAGAGCGCCCGGTGCTCAGGCGAGACGGTAAAGTGCAGGAATACGCGGTTATCCTTGTCGCGGGTATAGAGCGCCCCCTCGACCATGTGCTCGGTGATAGCCTTGCGGTTGCCGTCCTCGTAGCGATGGAAGCGGAGCAGGCCCTTGGGCAGGGCTCCGTAGTTGAGCCCTTCGCTCAGCAGCAGATTGCGGACAATCGTCCGGTAGGCTCCCTCGTCGGCCAGCTGGCGCAGGCTCTTGCCTTGGTTGCGCCGGCAGGCGTTGTCCAGTTCGGGAGCAAAGGCAAATTGCAGGCAGTTGTCGGCAAACTTCTTCTCAAAATCGCTTTCCGGCATGTCATGGTTGCTGTCTATCCAGGCAAACAGGTCTTTGAACATACGGCTGGCGGCACCGGAGGCCGGCACGAACTTGACGACTTTCCGCCCTGAATGCTGCAGATAGGCGTCCCAGCCTTGCAGCAGCCTGTCTTCCTGCTGAGCGGAGAAGGTCAGGATACTGCCGTCGGCAGTACTGGCCGAGGCCGTGATGTCGAGCCAGGGGAAGCCCTTTTCAAAACATTCCAGCTGGTCGAGCACCTGGGCCGTGGTCATGCCTTTGGCCCGGATCTGCCGGAAATCGGCTTCCGTGAACAGGTCGGCCGCTTTAAGGATGCGTTCGGCCACCTGCTCGGGTGTAAGACAGGATGTGTCGATCACCAGGTCGTAGTTGGACAGGTCACGGTAGTCGATGTCGTAGAATTTCCGATACCTGCGGGATTCCGATTCCTGGCGTTCGCGCAGGCTGTCGATGGTTTCCTGCAGGCTGGCCGTCGTGGGTTCGCCCGTGCGCTTGTGGTCGTTCATGACGCGCTCGGCGGCAATCTCCGGCCGGACGGTCAGGAAGACCTTCAGGGAACTGGGCACAAAGTGCCAGGCCAGCCGGGAATCCAGGATGTAGGTCTTGTCGCCGCTCTTGTCGGCTTCGATGTTGCGCAGAAAGTCGTCAATATACTTGTCTACATCGATGCTCGCTTCAGACATCTTGTTCATGTCCAAGGTGTTCATGCCTTTTTCGGCGGCCAGCTTGCGCTGGAGCGCGCCGGTGGAAAAGTATTCGTAGGGTTGCTTTCCGCAGATGATTCTGGCTACCGAGCTCTTGCCGCTACCCAGATCGCCGGTGATGGAAATATGTCTCATATTGTCTTTGATTGATGCTGCAAATATACTTAAGTTCATTCCAACAGCCAAAACACCCGGATTCTCCGCCTGACTATTCGCCCTGCTTTTCGGGAAGGGGCAGACAGTCCCGGAAACGCAGGTTCTCTGTCAGCGTACCTGCCGGCTGATAGAACACCCTGTTGTCCGGAGTGATGAATCGGATATTCTGGAATGTCAGGTTGCGCCCGTCAAGAATGTCGATGACTTGGTCGTCGCTGGTCAGCCGGCAGTCCTGGAGGCTGAGCTGGTTGACATCGTGCAGGAGCATGAGCCTGCGGCTTTGGGCTTTGACCCTCTGTATGCTGACATTCTGCGCTGGCGATTCGGGAATGCCGTTGATTTTGAGGAAATAACCGGCATTGCGGATATCCAGGTCGCGGATGTCGATGTTGCGGTATACGGGAGTGAACTGATCGTGTGGCATGGGCACCCGCTGCGAGGCGTTGCCCACATAGACGGCCGAGCCCAGCATGTCAAAGGAGATGCCGGTGCCCACGTTGAGCATGGTGATGCGTTCGTAGTAAAGATGTTCTCCACCGCCACCACGGGGACGCCGGGTCTTGAAGCGGATGCCGACACTGGAGCCGTCAAACACGCAGTCATGTACATAGACGTCGCGTATCATACCGGCCGTCTCGCTGCCGCAGGTCACTCCGCCGTGGCACTTGCGTGCCAGACAGTAGCGGATGACAAGGTTCTCCGTGGGACGGCCCACGCGCAGCCCGTCCTGTCCGCGTCCCGACTTGATGGTGAAACCGTCGTCGCCCGTATTGACCGTGCAGTATTCGATCAGGATGTTACGGCTGGATTCTATGTCCATACCGTCGCCGCAGGCGACATGCCAGGGGGTTTCCGACTCGACGTTGACCCCGCGGATGATAACATTCTCGCAGTAGGTGGGCACGATGTTCCAGAAGGGAGAGCGCAGCAGCGACACTCCCTCGATGAGTACGTTGGTGCAGCTGACCGGGCCGATGAACGTCGGTGCGAAAATCTTTCCGTTGCCGCTCTGCCCGTCGAAGAAACGTTCAGTCGGTGGAGTATCATAGGGGAAATCCTGGTCGAAGTTGCCGTAATTGACCCAGGCGCTGCGCAAAGGAGCGTCCATGGGCGGGCCGACCAGCAGGCCGCCGCCTGTCACGGCGATATTGTCCTGTTCAAAAGCGTAGATCAGGGCACCGGCCGACATGCCTTCGATGCCGGCGCTGCGGGTGAAGACCGGGGGCATATAGTCTTTGACTTCACCGCTGAAGTTCAGGGTGACTCCTTGCGGAATATGCAGATTGACATTGCTTTTGAGGATGATGCGTCCGGTTGTCCATTCTCCTTGTGGAATAACCACCGTGCCGCCGCCCCGGGAACTGACCTGATCGACGGCTGCCTGGATTTTTCCGGTGACGAGCCTGGCCCTGTCGGCTTTGCCGAGTCTGACCCTTACCTGGTAGTCGGGGAAGGTGTTGCGCTGCAGCTGAGGCATGTCGAAGGGAGCAGTGATTGCTTCGATATCGGCGGGCATGGCTGCTGCTCCCACTTCATCGATTCCTTTGAGTGACTGGGCCGGGAGGCTCTGACCCAGGCTGAGACCAAGTGTCAGCAGGGACAGGAGACGGATGAAATCGGTTTTCATAAATGTGGCTTTAGAATTTGAGCAAATATAGGGATTATTTTCGTTTCTCCGCCCCGACGGCAGCCATTTTTGTTTTGTGCCTGCAATGTCTTCCTGATGGCAAATAAATTTTGCGATTGAACCCGACTTACACTATCTTTGTCCGGTAATCGGACAAAGATGGAGACAAGTTTGCGCGAACGGCGCCGGATACTGACCTTATACCGTGAATTGTCACGCCTGACAAGGGGCTATATCCTGCCCGAACACATCAGGGCACTGAAAAGAATATGGGCCGAGGCCCTGCAGTCGGAGCGGGTGGTGCGTTCCGAGCAGAAGATCCATCCCCTAGAACACAGCCTTTCGACGGCCCTGATTCTGGCCAGGGAAGCCGGTATGCGCCGTTCGTCGGTCATCAGCGCCATCCTGTTCAACGACGACCTGCTCAGGGGGTTGTCCCTGGACGAGGCCGAGCGTGTTTTCGGCGCAGCCACGGCCAACATCCTGCGCGGCCTGACCCGGGCAGGCGAACTTTCGGGGCACGACAAAGCTCTTGAAAACGAGCATTTCAAGCATCTGCTGCTGTCCTTTGCCCAGGACGGGAGGGCCATTGTCATCCTCATTGCCGACTGCGTGAACCGGATGCGCCGCCTGGGAGACTATTCCGAAGAGCAGCAGGCTGAAATCGCCCACAGCGCCGGGCTGCTGTATGCCCCTCTGGCCCATCGTATGGGGCTTTATGCCATGAAGACCGAGCTGGAGGATCTGACACTCAAATACACCCAGCCGGCTGTTTTCGCGGAAATCACCCGGAAACTGGCCGAAAGCAAGGCGGCGCGCGAAGCCTACATCAGCCGCTTTATCCAGCCGGTGCGAGATGCGCTGGCATCAGCCATAGATGTACCTTTCGAAATCAAGGGACGCACCAAGTCGGTGCACTCCATCTGGAACAAGATCAAAAACAAGCAGATATCTTTCGAGGATATCTACGACATATTCGCCATACGCATCATCATCGATGCCCCGCCGCAGCGGGAAAAGTCGCTTTGCTGGCATGCCTTTTCGATCATCACCGACATGTACCAGTCTAACCCCGCCCGCACGCGTGACTGGCTGTCCATACCTAAGTCGAACGGCTACGAGTCGCTCCACACCACGGTGCTGGGGCCGGAGGACAAGTGGGTGGAGGTGCAGATCCGGACGGTCAGGATGAACGAAATCGCCGAAAAAGGTCTGGCGGCTCATTGGCGCTACAAGGGCATCAAGAGCGAAAAAGGACTGGACGAGATGCTGACGCATATCCGCGAGGTCATCGAAAACCACGATCCTCAGAGGACAGACGACTTCAAGATGAACCTCTACGACGATGAAATATATGTTTTCTCGCCTAAAGGAGAACTCTACAAGCTGCCCCAGGGGGCTACGGTGCTCGATTTCGCCTACGGTATCCATACGGCCCTGGGCAACCGCAGTGTCGGAGCCCGGGTCAACGGCCGCAACGTCCCCATCCGCTACAGACTCAAAAGCGGCGACACGATCGAGGTTCAGACCGCTGCCAACCAGACTCCCCGGCAAGACTGGCTCAACTATGTGGTCACCACCAAGGCGCGCAACAAGATCAGGCAGACGCTCAAGGAGAACATGCAGAAGCTGGCCGAATTCGGCCGCGACAATCTGGTACGAAGGCTCAAGAACCGCAAGCTGGAGCTGGACGAGGCCTACCTCATGCGTCTGGTCAAGCGCTTCCGCCGCAAAAGCGTCACCGATTTCTTTGCCGAGATAGGGGAGGGACGGCTGGACACCAATCAGGTCATCGAGGCTTATCTGGAAATGCTGGCCCAGGACAAGGGACTCTCTGTGACGGACAATACGGCCCTGTCGGCCAGTAATTTCGCTTTTGAGCCCTCTGAAGAACAACTCTCCGGCTCCCGGGAAGACGTACTGGTCATCGACCAGAATCTCAAAGGACTGGAATTCAAGCTGGCCAAGTGTTGCCACCCCATTTACGGCGACGAGGTGTTCGGCTTTGTCTCGGTGACGGGGGGTATCAAGGTGCACCGTACCGACTGTCCGAATGCGCCGCAGATGCGCCAGCGTTATGGCTATCGTATGGTCCGTGCCCGCTGGGCCGGTCAGTCGAAGGACTCCCAGTACGAGGCCACGCTGCAGGTCATCGGCAAGGATGATATCGGCATTGTCACCAACATTACCTCCTTGATTTCCAAAGAAAATGATGTAAGCATGCGCAGTATCCGCATCGATTCCGACGACGGCTTGTTCTGTGGCTGGCTCACGGTCATGGTGCCCAATTCACGACAGTTGGACAGTCTCATCAAGAAAATCCAGACCGTCAAGGGAGTAAAGCAAGTGCTGCGTTCCTGAGCGCTTCCCGCTTAGAAGAACCAGGCCAGGCTCAGGCTCATGTTGCGGTTTTTCAGGCCGCTGAAGATATTGATGTCACGGTCGGTCAGGCGGCTTACCCGCTCCTTGAATTCCGAATATCCGAAATCGTATTTGGCCGTCAGCTGCAGCGAGCCGCTCTCGATGCCGGCGCCGATGCCCACCCCGTAGTCAAACTGGTGCAGGACGCCTTTGTAGCCTGTTTTTCCGTATTCGTCCACGATGTCCTTGTAGGCCTTGTAAAACTCAGAACAGTCGGTACTCTTGTCCGAGACCAGATAGGACAGGTAGGGCCCGCCCAGAATGAAAACCCTTCCCGTCTGGCCCAGTCGGATGCCCAGCTGCAGGTTGAGGGGAATCTCAATGTAGGCGGTCTGCAGGGTAATCTTGTTGGGAATGGGATTGGAGGATCCGATGGTGGAATTGTACAGGTTGACGACTGCGCTGCTGCCGTCGTTGGAGAGTTCTGCACCCTTGGTGATGAACAGCAGCTCGGGCTGGAAGGAAATAAAGTTGTTCAGGTTGAGCTGAACAACCAGTCCTGCCTGGTAGTTGAGTGCGTTTTGTATGCGGTCGATAAACTCCCGGCCTCCTTCGAAAGCCGTGATGTTGGCTCCGGCCTTCAGTCCGGTACGGACCATGACAGGCCCCTGGCGATGCTTGCCTTGCGGCAGGACTGGCAGGGTGACCAACAGAGAGAATATCAGGCAAATAACAGAAATCTTTTTCATAGTCGATAGGTTTAGATGGCAGATGTAATTCTCAATGCCGCTAAGATAGTGTATTATTGGTAATTGAGCAAACGGAAAACGATTAGAGAAAAATTTCCGTATTGATGCATGATTTCTTCAGAATAATGCTTAATTTCGCGCCTGTTTTCAAGGACTGTTTTCCGAAGGAAAATCATTGTATCAATCATACATTATGACAAAACAAATCAACATCAAGAAAGGCTTGAATATCAACCTTCAAGGTCTTGCTGCCAAGGAAACGGCCACGGCTTCGTACACTCCTCTGTACGCCGTCTCGCCGATCGATTTCCACGGCCTGCTGCCCAAGGTGGTGGTCAAGGAAGGCGATCCAGTCAAGGCAGGCACGCCTCTGGTCATCGACAAGAAATTCCCCGAGATCAATTTCGTCTCGCCCGTCAGCGGCGTGGTCAAATCGATAGTCCGGGGCGAGAAGCGCAAACTGCTCCACGTCATCGTGGAAGCCGACACCAAGACCGATTATCTGACCTTCCCCAAAAGGAATCCGCTGGAAATGACCGGAACCGAAGTCAAGGAAGCCCTGACGACAGCCGGCCTGTGGCCCTTCATCAAAAGACGTCCTTACGATTTGATGGCCAATCCGGATGCCCGGCCCAAATCCATCTTCGTACAGGGTTTCGACACGGCGCCGCTGGCTCCCGACTATGCCTACGTGCTGAAAGGCCATGGCAGCGAGGTTCAGACCGGTCTGGATGCCCTGACCCGTCTGACCGAAGGACCGGTCTATGTCTGCCTCCCCGCCGGGCAGGCCGCTCCCGAGCTGGAGAAGGCTCAGCATGTTGAATTTGTCCGCCTCAAGGGCCCGCATCCGGCCGGCAACGTCGGTGTGGCCATCAATCATGTCGATCCCGTCAACAAAGGCGAAGTGGTGTGGACGGTCAATGCGCTCGACCTGGTGTTCTTCGGCCGCCTTTTCAGCCAGGGTATCGTCGATCTGACCCGTCTGGTGGCGCTGACCGGCCCGGCAGTCTGCCAGCCCGCCTATTATCTCTGCAAGCCGGGTATGGCTCTTTCCGCCCTGGTCGAAGGCAATGTCCACAAGGAAATCCCCCTTCGCTGCATCAACGGCAATCCGCTGTCGGGTGAACGTGTTGAAAAGGACGGCTTCCTGGGATTCTACAACTCGCAGGTTACCGTTTTGCATGAGGGCAGCGACGTACATGAGTTCATCGGCTGGGTGATGCCCCGACTGAACATGTTCAGTGCCAGCCGCACCTACTTTTCCTTCCTGCTCGACAAACTGATGCCCAAGCGTCAGTATGATGCCGACACCCGTGTGCTGGGCGGCGAAAGAGCCCTGATCATGTCCGGCGAATACGACAAGGTATTCCCCATGGACATCCTGCCCGAGCGTCTGGTCCGCGCCTGCATCGTCAAGGATCTGGAAGACATGGAAGCGCTGGGTATCTATGAAGTGGCTCCCGAGGATTTCGCCCTCTGCGAATATGTCTGCACCTCCAAAATCGAGGTCCAGAAGGTGGTTCGGGAGGCTCTCGACCTGCTGAAGGCCGAAAACGGTGAAGATTAGTATTAACAATAAAACCATTAGACTTTGAAATCATTACGTAACTTGCTCGACAAACTCAAGCCGACTTTTTCCGAGGGCGGCCGTCTGTCGATGCTCAGGTCGGTCTTCGACGGCTTCGAGACCTTCCTCTATGTTCCCAACACGACTTCCAAGTCGGGAACGCATATCCATGACAGCGTGGATTCCAAGCGCGTCATGTTCTGGGTCGTCCTGGCCCTCGTTCCGGCCCTGCTGATGGGTATGTACAATACCGGCTATCAGCATTACCTGGTCACCGGACAGTCTGTCGGTTTCTTCCAGACCTTTTTCTGGGGTATGCTGGCCGTACTTCCCTGCGTCATCGTCTCCTATGTGGTGGGCCTGACCATCGAGTTTGCCGTTGCCCAGGTCAAGGGCGAGGAAATCCACGAAGGTTTTCTGGTCAGCGGAATGCTCATCCCGCTTATCATGCCCGTCAACACTCCGCTGTGGATGGTGGCGCTGGCAACAGCCTTCTCGGTTGTCTTTGTCAAGGAAATCTTCGGCGGCACGGGCTACAATGTGCTTAACGTAGCCCTGGGTGCCCGTATCTTCCTGTTTTTCTCCTATCCCTCCAAGATGTCGGGCGACAGTGTCTGGATTGCCCTGCGCGACTATTTCGGATTCGGTAAGGCTCAGGCAACGGTCGACAGCTTTACAGGCGCTACACCGCTGGGACAGGCTGCCGCTTCGGTAGGCAGCGACAGCATGACGCTGACCAATGCCGTCGGCGATCCGCTTTCCCTGTGGGACATGTTCCTGGGACTGATTCCGGGATCGATGGGGGAGACTTCGACCCTGGCCATCCTGCTGGGTGGTCTGTTCCTGCTCTTCACAGGCGTGGCCAGCTGGAAGATTGTCGTATCGGTCTTTGGCGGCGGTGCCATCATGGCTCTGATCCTGAATGCCTTTGCCGTTAATCCCTACATGGCCATGCCCTTCTGGGAACACTGGTGCCTGGGAGGCTTTGCCTTCGGTGCCTTCTTCATGGCCACCGACCCTGTGACGGCTGCCCGCACGGAGACAGGCAAATGGATCTACGGTCTGCTGGTCGGTATGCTGGCCATCCTCTACCGTGTGGTCAATCCGGCCTATCCCGAAGGCATGATGCTGGCCATCCTGCTGATGAACATTTTCGCCAAGCTCATCGACTACTGCGTGGTGCAGCAGAATATCAAGAAACGTATGAAACGGGCTCAAGTGGCCATTAAAAAATAAGGACCATGAACAAGAACAGCAACGTTTACACCTTTATCTATGCTTCGGTCATGGTCATCATCGTGGCCGCCGCCCTGGCTTTCGTCAACGGAAGTCTCAAGGACAAGCAGAAGAAAAATGTCGAAATCGACAAGATGTCGCAGATTCTGAAGTCTGTCAAGATCAATTCGCCCCTGTCCGAGGCTGAGGCCCGTTACGGTGAGACCATTGTCAGCTCCTATCTGATCGATGCTCAGGGAAAGACGGTCAGTCAGGATGCTGCCGAGGCCTTTGCCCTGGATATGTCCAAGGAAGTCCTCAAACCTGCCGCCGAGCGCCGGCTGCCGGTCTATGAGGCGCTGATCGACGGACAGAAGAAGTATATCATTCCGCTTTACGGAGCCGGTCTGTGGGGCCCGATCTGGGGTTATATCTCTCTGGAAAGCGACGGCAACACGGTCTATGCCGCCACCTTCTCGCACGAAGGCGAGACTCCGGGTCTGGGTGCCGAAATCACCACGGCCAAGTTCCAGGAGCAGTTCTCCGGCAAGCATGTCTTCCAGCAACAGCAGTTCCGTTCACTGGCCGTTCTGAAGGCCGGCCACAAAGCCGATAATCAGGATGCCGTTGACGCCATTTCGGGCGGTACGGTCACCAGCCGCGGCGTGGAAACCATGCTTTTCGACTGCCTGAGCGCCTATGAGGCTTTCCTGAAAGGCCTGCAGGCCGCTCCTGCCGTGGAACAGGCAACAGAAAACAATGAAAACGAACAAGCTAATGTGGAGGAATAAACTATGAGCCCAGAAAGAAAAGATATTTTGTTTGGCCCGCTCAGCAAGAACAACCCCGTCATCGTCCTGGTACTGGGTATCTGCTCAGCCCTGGCTGTCACAGCACAGTTGAAACCAGCCCTGGTCATGGGTGTTTCCGTGACGGTGGTCGTGGCCTTCTCCAATGTGATTATTTCCCTGTTGCGCAACACGATTCCTTCGCGTATCCGTATCATCGTACAGCTGGTGGTCGTGGCCGCGCTCGTGATCATCGTCGAACAGATACTGAAGGCCTATGCCTACGAGGTCTGGGGCCAGTTGTCGGTCTATATCGGCCTGATTATCACCAACTGCATCCTGATGGGCCGTCTGGAGGCTTTCGCCCTGGGCAACGGCCCGTTCGACTCCTTCCTGGACGGTATCGGCAACGGTCTGGGCTATACGGCCATCCTGGTCATCGTGGCCTTCTTCCGTGAACTGCTGGGCAGCGGCGCCCTGCTGGGCTTCCACATCATCCCGCAGAGCTTCTACGATGCCGGCTATATGAACAACGGCCTGATGATCATGCCGCCGATGGCCCTGATTGTGGTCGGCTGCATCATCTGGGTACACCGCAGTATTAACAAGGACCTGCAGGAAAAATAAACAACAAGCACTATGGAAACATTCAATCTGTTTATCAAGTCGATCTTTGTCGACAACATGATATTCGCATACTTCCTGGGTATGTGTTCTTATCTGGCAGTGTCCAAGACGGTCAAGACTTCTACGGGTCTGGGTATCGCCGTCACCTTTGTGCTGCTCATCACTGTTCCGGTCAACTACCTGCTCGATACCTACGTGCTGAGGGAAGGAGCGCTGACATGGCTCAACGAGAGCTTCGCCTCGGTCGATCTGAGCTTCCTGAGCTTCATCCTCTTCATTGCCATCATCGCTTCGATGGTGCAGATCGTCGAGATGGTCGTCGAACGCTATGCCCCGGCCCTGTATGCCCAGCTGGGTATCTTTTTGCCGTTGATAGCCGTGAACTGCGCCATCCTGGGTGCCTCGCTCTTCATGCAGCAGCGCAACTTCGCCAATGTCGGTCAGGCAACGGTCTACGGGCTGGGCTCCGGTCTGGGCTGGATGCTGGCCATCGTGGCCCTGGCTGCCGTACGCGAACATCTGAAGTATAACAAGATTCCGGCTCCGCTCAAGGGCCTGGGTATCGCCTTTATCCTGACCGGCCTGATGGGCATGGCCTTCATGGGATTCATGGGTATTAAGTTTTAAGGAGGAGATACGATTATGATTTATATGGAAATTGCAATGACAACGGTGGTTATACTGAGTATTGTCCTCTTTCTGTCTGTCACGCTGATCCTGGTGGCCCTGCTGCTTTTTGTCAAGAGCAAGCTCACCCCGGCCGGCAACGTGAAGATCTCCATCAACGGCGGAGAACAGGAAATCGAGACGCCCATGGGCGGCAGCCTGCTCTCCTCACTGAGCAACAACGGCATCTTCCTGCCTTCGGCCTGCGGCGGCAAGGGCAGTTGCGGTATGTGCAAATGCCAGGTGCTGGAAGGCGCCGGCGAGATGCTGCCTACCGAAAAGGGTTTCTTCTCCCGTCAACAGCAGCAGAACAACTGGCACCTGGGCTGCCAGGTAAAGGTGCGCAGCGACATCAAGGTCAAAGTGCCCGAATCCGTGCTGGGTGTCAAGGAGTGGGAATGCACCGTCCTGAGCAACAAGAACGTGGCTACTTTTATCAAGGAATTCATCGTCGAGCTGCCCAAGGGCGAGCACATGAACTTCGAACCGGGTTCCTACGCCCAGATCAAGATTCCGGCCTATTCGATGGACTACGACAAGGACATCGACAAGTCGCTTATTGGCGAGGAGTATCTGCCCGCCTGGGAGAAATTCGGCCTGTTCGGCCTGAAGTGCACCAACACCGTGCCCACAGTTCGTGCCTATTCGATGGCCAACTATCCGGCCGAAGGCGACCGCATCATGCTCACCGTCCGTATCGCCACACCGCCTTTCAAGCCGAAAGAGCAGGGACCTGGCTTCCAGAACGTGATGCCCGGTATCGCTTCTTCGTATATCTTCTCGCTCAAGCCAGGCGACAAGGTGACCATGAGCGGCCCTTACGGAGAATTCCATCCGATCTACAACTCGACCCGCGAGATGATGTGGGTGGGCGGCGGCGCCGGCATGGCTCCCCTGCGTGCCCAGATCATGCACCTGACGCACACGCTGCACACGACCAATCGCAAGATGTCGTATTTTTACGGTGCCCGTGCCCTGAACGAGGTCTTCTATCTGCAGGATTTCCTGGCCCTGGAAAAGGAGTTCCCCAACTTCTCCTTCCATCTGGCGCTGGACCGTCCCGATCCCGCAGCCGACGCAGCCGGTGTGAAATACACCCCGGGCTTTGTCCATCAGGTCATCTGGGAGACCTACCTCAAGGATCACGAGGAACCCGAGGAAATCGAGTACTACATGTGCGGCCCCGGCCCGATGTCGAAGGCTGTCATCAACATGCTCGACAACCTGGGTGTGGCCAAGGAAATGATCATGTACGACGATTTCGGCGGATAAGCCGGAGTCTCGTCTGGAAATATAATACTCCTGAATAAAGGGAGGAAACACGAACCCCGAGAGTTGAATGAACAGCTCTCGGGGTTTTGTCATGCCTTCATCCTCATGACTGGGTTTCGGGTACTGTTCTGCGGGCACAGAAAAAACAGTGCCCGGTAGGGCGGTACCCTTCACAGGATTCAATCAGACACTGGCATCAGAACTCGAAGGCGATGCCCACACCGGCAGTGATGCCGTAAGTGACATCGTACAAGAATTCACCTGCCAGGGCCAGGTTGTCCAAAAACCAGTAACGCCCGCCCAGCAGGATGCCGAACGAGGCCTGGGTGTCGTTTTCGTGGTTGCTGATGCCTGTCGTGGCAGGGCCGAGATTGTCCGAGGTGCGAACCACATAGGAATAGTCGCGGAAAGTCGGACCCAGGAACAGCCCGGTATGAGCCTCGAACAGGTCAGTGAAATTAATGCCGTAGGTGACACGGGGCAGGATGGAAAGATGGCTCTCCTGCATGTTCTCGTAGTTGTTGTACTCGATCTTGTTGTAGTTGGCACCCAGGTAGGCACCGACTGCAAAATGGCCGATCCAACAGTCGTCGACCAGTACGTAGTCGCCGGTCATGTCAAGTCCTATACCTGGCCATAGTGTCAGGTGGGTACCGCCGACGAAGGTCCCGCGCGAGGTGGAAGGTTCGACGGCATTTGCCCGCGGCTGGAAGCAGAGGACAGCCAGCAGGCAGGTCAGCGGTATTAGCAAGCGTTTCATATCGTGTGCAAATGAGAATTACTTTTCCATCCAGGCAATAACATCGCCCTTGACCACCTTGTCGCCCTGCTGCTTCTCGATGCCGACGATGCGACCCTTCATAAAGCTGGTCAGGTGGGTCAGGCCGTGGGCATTCTCGATGGCGCACAGCCATTCATCCTGATCATAGGCCTTGCCCTGTACGGGAGCAGCCGAAGTCTCGTTGTAGTCGAGTTCCCAGATGATGCGTCCCGAGCAGGGAGCCTCAACGGGCTCGGCCTGGGGATGCAGGATGGCCCGCTTGTCGGCAGCCGAGAAAAACTTGACGCTCTGTCCGCCGGCCTGAGCCTTTTCCATACGCTCGAGCAGGTCCTTGTTGAACTGGGCTTTGGCGGCTCCCGACTTGTATTCACGATACTGTTTCTCGTGCATGGCGAACTCGAAGAGCTCTTCGTCGTCCTGACCGCGGTCCCAGCCGTTTTCTTCCATCTCCTTGATGAAGCGGGGCAGTTCGTCGGGATAGAGGGCCTGCGGGTCGCCTGTATAGAATTCAAAGCCTTTTTCCTTGGCCAGCTCGACAATCTCCGGAGCCAGCGTGCCGGGCAGTTTGCCCGACTTGCCCAGAATCATGCCCCACATGGCCGGATCCATCCGGGTGAAGGGCTTCTCGTCCATGCTCTTGGAGAAGAGGTTCATCAGGGCGGCATTCTTGACATACTGGCTGAAAGGTGTGACAAGGCAGGGGGTGCCCAGCATGGGCCAGATACGCTGTACTTCCTCGAAGAGCTCAACCAGCAGTTCGTCTTCGCTCAGAGGCTCCAGCCCGCGTTTCTGACGGTTGCTGTTGATGGCGGCGTGAACACCCTTCAGATCGGCCATCAGCGATCCCATCATGCCGCCGGGCAAGCCGCAACCCACCAGCAGGGATGTCATTTTCGAGTTGCGCGGGTCGATCCAGTAGCCCAGGAAATCGTCGATAAAGCTCTGGGTCAGGCGACGGGCCTCCATGTAGGCCTTCATGTTGATGTCGGGCACCAAAAAGCCGGCATCCTTGAGCATGGCCTGGATGGTGATGACATCGGGGTGTACCATACCCCAGGACAGCGGCTCCATGGCTACGTCCAGCACATCGCCGCCGGCCTTGGCCACTTCGAGCATGCTGGCTACCGAGAAGCCCGGGCCGGTATGCCCGTGGTATTGGATAATGATATCGGGATGCTTTTCCTTGATGGCTTTGACGATGGTGCCCAGCATGGCGGGACGGCCGATTCCGGCCATGTCCTTGAGGCAGATTTCCTGTGCGCCGCCCTCGATGAGCTGTTCGGCCAGATTGATGTAATATTCGGCCGTGTGCACCTTGGAGTAGGTGATGCACATGGTGGCCTGGGCCGTCATGCCGGCCTTCTTGGCCCATTTGATCGAGGGAATGATGTTGCGCGGGTCGTTCAGTCCGCAGAAGATGCGGGTGATATCGACGCCCTGGGCTTTCTTGACCTTGTACATGAGCTCGCGCACATCGGCAGGAACCGGGTTCATGCGCAGGGCGTTCAGTCCGCGGTCTAGCATGTGTGTCTTAATGCCGGCCTGATTGAAGGTTTTGGTAAAGGTACGGACAGCCGTGTTGGGGTTCTCGCCGTAAAGCAGGTTGACCTGCTCCGACGCACCGCCGTTGGTTTCGACGCGGGCGAAACAGCCCATATCGACGATGACGGGAGCTATTTTTGCCAACTGGTCCTTGCGGGGGACATATTTGCCTGAGGACTGCCACATGTCTCTGTAAACGAGACTGAATTTCACTTCTTTCTTTCCCATACAGTATTAGTGTGTATATTGGTTGTATATACGTTATGTATCCGATGGGTGCAAAGATAGTGAATAATTTGGAAATAGGTCCTAGTAACCGGGTGGTATTTGCAAGCTGTATATAAAAAGAAAGAGACTCCTTCACAGAAGCCTCTTTCCGACATGTATAATTTCAAATTAAGGAAAGTGTCAAACCAGGGATTTGATCATTTGACTCGAGAATAGTACTCGTTATCTTCCTCGACAAAGCCATAACCACCGTCGCCGCCCTGTTCGAAATGCCTGTTCAGCACCATGAAATCAGTGGTGAGCGTGGTGATGGTCTGAGCCATTTCCCAGTAGTCCTCGGGCAGATTCTGCAAATCCTCGACACTGACATTCTCTCCTGAGTACAGAAGAAACTTGTTGCCATTGATCGCCCATACCCCTTTATCGACGTTAATCTCGTCGCTCCATGAGTAATCATGGCTGTAGGTGAATGTCTGGTCTTCGTTCAAGGTGAGAATCTGGTTGCCGCCTTCACTGGACAGATGCTGGAATGATTCAGTTCTGCCCTCTTCGGTGCGTTGATGATATCCTTTGTAATATTCCAGTTTCCAGGTACCGGCCAAATTGGCGACGGTCTTGGCTACATCCTTGCCTGTGGGCTCCGGCAGACGGGAGAAGTAGATGGTTTCGTCGACGGTATAGGACACGTACTTTCTCTGGTCCTGATCATAAACTTCATATTCCGCGCCTTTAATGGAGATGACGGCAGCGTTCTTGCTGAAGCTGACAATCGTGTACTCTGTGGTTACATCTCTTTCTTCCCATTCCTTGGTCGTCTCGTTCTCGAATTCTTCGGTACCTCTGACGATCAGTTTACCGTCGCTGATACTCCAGGTACCGATGGTATCGGAACCATAGAAAATAACTTCCTTGTTTTTGGTCAGGGAAACAATCATTCCTGCGAAACGACCTTCGATTTCGACATCGGCAGGAAGGCCGGTAATCTGGACACTGTCAACCCGCCAGTCGCCGAGGGCTTCAGATTCTTTTACCTTGGAACCGTCGGAAGCAGTGCCTCCCTCATTGTTGTCGTCGCTGCAGGCGGCAAAACCGAAAGCCAGCATGGAAACTGCCAGCATAGCGTAGATGATTTTTTTCATTGCAATGGAAATTGAAGTTAGGTTTATGATTATATCATGTATGATCCACTCCCGGTGAATCCCTGCAAAGGTCTGAGATAATCCGCAATTCTGGTTCCTATTTCTTCAAAAAACGTTCCCAGATATTCAAAAAACGCTTGAGCGGGCCCGATGAACCGAGTTGTGCACAAGCTAATGCTGTTGATTTTCAGTCTTTAGGTTTGCCTGCCGCCAGGCCAGCGGCGACAGGCCCGATTCTTGCTTGAAAAGGCGGTAAAAATTACTCTCGCTGGAAAAACCGGAGTGCAGGATGGCTTCCTGTATGGCCTCCTTGCCGCTGGTGTAACGGGGGGAGGAAAGAATCTCCTTGGCCAGTACAAGGCGCTGGCTGTTGATATAGGCGGAAAAATTGGTCTGAAATTCGTGATGGAGTAGCTGCGACAGGTAAGTGCGGTTGGTCCCCAGCATGGTGGCCAGGTCCTGCAGGGTCAGGTTGGGATCTGTATAAGGGCGTTTTTCCTCCATCAGCCGGCTGAATCGTCGGGACAGCGTATCGGGCAGTCCCGGACTACACTGTATATTCCGGGGTTCCCGTGCTTCTTGTGCTTCCTGTGTCTCTTCCGCATTGTCCAGGTCGAGCCGTGAGGCTATGAAGCCAAGGATCCACAGCAGAAAGGTCATGGCAAGGGCACAGACGATGACTGTCGGATTGCTGCTGCGGACCTGCTCTCTTCCGACAAGATTGAGCAGAGAGGAGACGACGGCCGTTATGGCGAACAACCACAGCAGTGCGCTCAACGGACGCAACTGGCGACTGCGCTCATCGGAATAGTAGTTGTCGAGTTCCTGGCGGAAGTGGTGGATAAGATGCTGGCCGCGGACAATGACATAGATGACTTGCAGGGCAAAGCAGATGCGGATGAGCAGATAGGTCGTAGCTTCCGTCCGCTGCCATCCGGTGAGGCTGGCGATCAGTCCGCATGGCGGCAGCAACAGGGCGGGCAGTAGCAGCCAGACCTCCGATTTGACCGGCCTGCCTGCCAGACGGCGCAGATAGAACCAGAACAGGGGATAGACACTCAGGTTGGCTATGAAATAGGCTGTCCGGATATAGCGGTCCTCCATCCCTGAAAAATAAAACCAATGACCGGTATATAATACAAAGGCGAAGCCGTAGAAGACGGCCAGGATCCTGTGCTGGGAGATAAGCGTTTTCCGATGCTCCCTTCGGCTGTCCTCGCGCGGTATCAGACACTGTAAAAGGAAGAATACCAGCCAAAACAACATGGCCAGCATCGGCATGGAGATGGTCAGATTATAGAACATAGGTAGGATTTTCGTTCTTCGGGTGAAAACTTTTCGATGGCGTAGCGAAGCATAGTGCGGGGCATGGATTTATAACGAGGTGCCAGATAGGCGACCAAAGCCTCTTTGTCCCGTTTGCCCGCTTCTCTGAGAAGCCAGCCCACGGCCTTGTGGATGAGATCGTGCGGATGATGGAGCAGAAGGTCTGCGATAGCGAAGGTGTCCTGGGTCTGTCCGTGGCGGATAAAAGCCATGGTCGTCACGATGGCAATCCGCTGCTCCCACAGTGTCCTGCCGTTTGCGGCGAGCCCGTATAGCAAGGATCTGTCCTTGTCCAGCAGCCAGACTCCCAGCAGCGGATAGCAGGACAGGTCCACCAGGTCCCAGTTGTCGATCCTGTCGGTATGTGCCAGGTAGCAGTCGATGCAGGCCTGTTGCCGGGCCATGTCCTTCTTGGAATGGTTGAATAGCTGGATCAGCGTCAGCAGGGCGGCCAGGCGGATCTCGTGATACTCGTTTTCCAGGCATTCCTCAATGTCCTCAAATCCGACGAGAGACCAGACGTTTCCGACGACTTTCCTGGTCACCGGCACCTTGATGCCGAGAAAACGGTCCCCCTGGCCGTACTGTCCCGGTCCGGTCTTGAAAAACCGGGACAGACCTGCCACCTGTGAAGGGTCGGCGTGGAGCAGCATTTCCGTAAGCAGAGGATTCATACTTCTGTCCTGACAAGCCGCTGACTGCGGATAGCAGGTACAAAGCTACGTTTTTTTGTCCGAATTTGCAGCGGTGGGCAGTATATTTCTTTTTTTTGCTATATTTGTGGCATTATATCAATATAGCTATGGAAGTATACTATTATTGGCTGATTGCTGCCATTGTGCTGGTCATTCTCGAGATTGCGACTGCCGGTTTCGGCGTCATCTGTTTTGCCATCGGCGCCTTGGGTGCCGCTGTCGCATCGTATCTTAATCTGTCATTTACCTGGCAGCTGGGCATTTTCGCCATCGTTTCGATGCTCGCTTTCATTTTTGTCAGGCCTTTTGTACTTCGGCTGCTGGACAAACGATCGAAAGATGTCAAGACCAATGCCGATGCCCTCATCGGCCGCAAGGCCGTCGTCTCCGAGACCGTCGATGCAGCTGCCCATACGGGGCGCGTGGCCGTGGACGGCGACGACTGGAAGGCCGTGACAGCCGACGGCAAAGTTCTGGAGAAGGGTAGCGAGGTGACCATCGTCGGTCGCGACAGTCTGATCCTGACGGTCGAATAAGCCCTGCCGTCAGTCTGTCATCGTATGAAATCACAATAACTTTTTAATAACCAATAAACTATGAGTACAGTAGTATTAGTCGTACTGATTACCCTGGTGGTGATTTATGTACTGAGCGGCATCAAGATTGTGTCGCAGTCGGAGACCATGATCGTCGAACGGCTGGGTAAGTTCAACCGGACCATGACGGCCGGCATCAATGTCATCCTGCCGGTGGTCGAGAAAGCCAAGGACACCATTGTGCGCCGGCAAAACGGTTCCATGACACGCAGTATCCACATCGACATGCGTGAACAAGTCTATGATTTCGACAAACAGAGTGTGATCACCAAAGACAATGTGATGACCGAAATCAACGCCCTGCTTTATTTCCAGATTGTCGATCCTGTCAAAGCAGTCTATGAGATCCAGAACCTGCCGATGGCCATCGAGAAACTCACTCAGACCACGCTGCGTAACGTGGTGGGCGAAATGGAACTCGACGAGACCCTGACCTCGCGCGACACCATCAACTCCAAGCTGCGCACCGTGCTGGACGATGCCACCAACAAATGGGGCGTCAAGGTGAACCGTGTAGAGCTGCAGGACATCACGCCGCCCGAAAGCATCCGCCGTACCATGGAACTTCAGATGCAGGCCGAACGTAACCGTCGTGCCGAGATCCTGAAGGCCGAAGGAGAAAAGCAGGCCCAGATCCTGAATTCGGAGGGTGAGAAGCAGGCCGAAATCAATGCCGCGGAAGCCGAAAAGCAGGCCAATATCCTCCGGGCCGAGGGTGAAGCCAGGGCCAAAGTGCTGCAGGCCGAAGCCGAAGCCCGTGCCATCCGTCAGATCTCGGATGCCGTGGCCGACAAGGGAGCCGATCCTGTCAACTACCTGCTGGCAGTCAAGTATGTCGAGGCGTTGAAAGATGTGGCCGGCGGACAGCAGAACAAGACGGTCTATCTGCCTTACGAGGCCTCCAACCTGTTGGGTTCCCTGGCCGGTATCAAGGACCTGTTCAACAAATAAACCACTTCCGCTTTCCTGATAATAAACAGGGTGACTGACATGTCAGTCACCCTGTTTCGTTTTGTCCGGCCGAAAAGTTTCGTGCAGCTTATTCAAAGAGTTGCCTGAACCAGACTTCCAGCTCGGCCGTCCAGGCAGCCTTGTAGGGGAAGCTGTCCAGGAAGCCCCAGCCGTGACCGCCCGTGGGATAGATGTGCAGGGCGGCGGGCACGTTGTGGGCGCGTAAAGCCTGAAAATACTCGATGCTGTTGCTGCAGGGCACGGTGCGGTCGTCGGCCGAGCAGAGCAGGAAAGCCGGCGGGGTCTGGTCGCTGACATTCTTGATGTTGTCATAGCGGTCGATCTGCTCCTGGGTCGGATTCTGGGCGACGGCCCGGCCGGAGAGCCTCATGAGCGGATAGAACAATATCTGGAAATCGGGCCGGTCCGACATGGTCCGTGACCGGCGGTCGTGGGTCAGTCCGCTGGAAGTGAAGTGCGTAGCAGCATAAGCGGCCAGATGTCCGCCGGCCGAGGCTCCCATCACGCCCACCTTGCCCGGATCGCCTCCCCATTGCGGGGCATAGCGGCGCATCAGCAGGATGGCCTGCTGGATGTCTTCGGCGGGCACTTCCATGTGGCCGTTGGGCATACGGTATTTCAGGACGGCCAGCGTAATGCCCTGGCTGTTGAGCCAGGGTGCCATGTCATGCCCTTCGTGGTTCATGGCCAGGCGGACATAGCCGCCTCCCGGGCAGGCGATCACGGCGATGCCGTTGGGCTTTTCGGCCGGATAGATGTAGAGCATGGGATGGGTCACATTGCCGATGCGTCCGTTTTCCAATTGAGTTTCCACACCCGTCAGTCCGCTGTCGTGAGGAGCTCCTTCGGGCCATACTTCCAGTTCTACCGGCGCTTTCTGCGCCATGGCTGCCGTCGTCATAGCTGCGGCCAGGCCAATCATCATCAGATGTTTCAACATAAATATTCTATTTTAAGTGGTTAATCTCCGTAAGTGATACGGCCCCGGCTCAGACGGACCAGATCGGGCAGGTCGTAGTCTTTCAAGGCTCCAAAGAGCACATTGGCCAGCATGTCGTGCTGCATGGGATTCTCCAGATAGGAACGCCAGCTGCGCAGTGTGCGGCTGAGCGTGGCGCGGACGATGCGCTCGTCCAGCACGGCGGCATGGCAGACCACCGGACCATAGACACCGTCGGCGGTCACTTCGATTCGTCGGCCCTGAAGCAGCTCGTGATTGCTGCAGAAATCGAGCAGGCTGAGCATGTCGATGACGCGCTGGCCGAGCAGTGGACGCCCGATGTGCAGGGAAGAGGCCGAGATCCGATAGTCCTTGTTCCAGTATTTGAGCAGGTTCAAATGATAGGGATCGGCCGTTTCGCCCAGGCCCCGGAAATCGGCGGCGACGATGATGGTGCCATCGCTGACGAAATCGTAACGGTCAGTCTCTTCCAGGTACCAGGCCTTGCCTTGATCACAAAGCTGTACCTGGATTTTCGACTGCGGGCCGGCATTCTCGGGAATGCGCACCACGCAGGGCAGGGGCATCTCACCGGGTCGGTTCAGCTGGAAGCGGTAGTCGGTGTAGCCTCGTCCCTGGCTGCGTCCGGTGGGGATGGCTTCAATGTCGGGCAGTTGCTCGTCGATGGCCAGATAATGACAGAGAGTCTTTTTGACGGAAGCCGGATCCTGCCGGACAAAGGCCGCCCGGCGCGGAGCATAGCTCTCCATTTCGGCCAGAGTCATGTCCATAGTGCTCTGTGCATCGGGATATTCCAGATTGACCTGACCGCTCTTGGTGCAGAGCATGTTTTCACCACGCCATACAGGCTCAGGACGGAAGGCTTGGTCGCTGCCCTTGAGCCAGCGGCCGAACCAGGCATACAGTTCGTTCTGCACATCGGCCGGGGCAGCGTGCCCGTCCTGGGCATAGTACTGGCGGATGCGCTCGGGATGGCCCAGCACCTGGTAGCACTTCTCCACGTCCTTGAAACTCTGCAGGGCGCCCCAATGATCGACAAAGTCGTATTCACCGTCCAGGACGATGAAGGGTTTGGGGGCGGCCATGATGGCCATGTCGGCGATTTCGATGCCCACGGTGCTTTCGTAGGGGATCTGCTGGCAGCCGTCCGAAGGACCGATCAGTTCCAGCGTGCGTTCGCGCGAGGAGAAGAACAATCCCACACAAGTGCATTGGACACGGTCGTCCAGCGCCATGAGGTAGGCCGCCTGGGTGCCGCCGCCCGAAAAACCGTAGGCGCCGATCTTCTTGGCATCGATCTCCGGACGGGTCAAGAGGTAGTCGATGGACCGGCTGTTGTCGAAATATTCCTGGGCGGCCAGGCTGCTGCCCAACAGGACGAAGGCCGGATTGACCAAGGTATGCTCGGTGGTGACACCGCGGGTGAGCGCCTGTCCTTGTTTATCAATCAGCTGCAGACGTTCGCCCTGCGAAAGGGGATCGACTACCATCACCGCGATGCCGTTGACGGCCATGCGGACGGCCATGCCCGAGCCGTTGCCCTTGCCCGTCAGGCCGTGACCGCACATCTCGATGCAGGCGGGCACTTGGCCCTTGATCTCGGCCGGCAGGAACAGATGTGCGGTGACATAGCGCCCGGGGGCACTCTGGAAGACTATCTTTTCCATCACAAAGCCCGGCCCTTCATAGCGACCGGTCACCCGGGCCTGGAGATCTCCGCGGGCCGGCAGTTCGCCGATAATACTTTCGAAGCGTTGTCTGGCATCACGGATATACTGTTGCATGCCGGCTTTTGAGCGGGCGGCCTCTTCCAGGGCCTGATTGCGGTCCTCGGTCTGCCGGTGCAGTTCGCGCATCAGGTACTGATGATAGGACAGCGGCTGGCGGAAACGCAAGCCCTGGGAGTTCTGGCTCCACAGCACCAGACTCACTGACAGGCAGCAGAGAGTGAGCAATGATTTCCTCATAATCAGTTGATTTTAAATACTATGTCTTTGCTGTTGTTCAGGCGGCTGTAAATCATCACTTTGCGAAGAACCTCGTCGTAATACCATCCTTCCTGTCCTTCGCTATCCTTGGCTCCCCGTTTTACCTTTGTCGGCGTTGTGGAATTGTCCACCTCTGCCGATACTGTCTCTGTGGCTGCCGGGGCTGGAATCCGGGGTAGGACCTTGTTGTTCTGAAGGACCGTGGAAGGAACGCTGTCCCACCATACTTCCAGATTGTAGCGATGTCTTTCGGGCTTGAAAGCGCCTTCCGGCTTCCTGACCGTCAGCATCCAGGTGCCGTCGTCGGAAAGCCGGCTTTCGATGTGGGTCAGGCTGTAGATGCCTTTCTGATAGTCGTCGCTGATGCCGTCGTCCTCGTAGAGGTCATAGCTGGATTGCCCGGAGGGAAATACCGCCAGGGTAATCACATCGACCGGCTTTTCGGCCATGTACTGGCGTTCCGTCTGCTTGGGAATGATGGCTCCCTCGCGGATGAAGATGGGCATCAGGTCGGGCGGAGTGAGGAACGACTTGTACTGGCGGCCTTCGATGCGCTCGCCTGTCCAGAAATCGACCCAGCGGCCGCCGGGAAAATAGACCGGACGGCTCAGGGCGCCCTTGTCGGTGACGGGGCAGACCATCATGGATGGGCCGAACAGATACTGGTCGGTGATGCGGTAGGTGAGCTCGTCGTCGAAATAGTCGTAGAGCAGGGGTGTCATCAACGGCCGGCTCGTGCGGTACATCTGCCAGGCATTGCTATAGATATAGGGGATGAGCGTATAGCGCAGCGAGTCATACTTGACAAAGATGCGCTGGGCTTCGGGACCGTAGGTCCAGGGCTCGTGATAGCGCGGATGGTCCATGCCGAAGAGCAGGGCCACGGGACTGAACATGCCCATCTGGCACCAACGCAGGTAGAGGTCGGTGTCGTATTCGGAATACTGCTCAAAGCCGCCCATGCAGTGCGACCAGTTGCCCACGCCCGACAGACCCATGTTCAGGCCGGCCAGGATGACCGGCTCGAACCACTGCCATTCGGTGCCCCAGTCGCCGGCCCAGATGAAGGGATAGCGCTGTATGCCGGCATAGCCTTCGCGGGTGTGGTCGAAACCGCGCATCTTGTTGAGCTTGGCAAACTTCTCGTAGGGCGCCTTGGCGTAGGCAATGGGGAAGAGGTTGTGCAGCTCGTCGGCACTGAAATCGCCTTCGGGCCGGTAGCCTTCGGGAAAGCTCAGGGCGCTGCCTACGTCGGTCTTGAAGAATTTCACACCCATGGAGGCCAGCCGCATGGCGGCCTTGTCCCACCACCAGTCGACGGCCTTCTGGTCAAAGAAGTTGACAATGCCCGTGTTGCGGGCTCCCGGCACGGTGATGCCGGCTTCGCGAGCCTGATCGTAGAGGTTGATGCCCAAGCCGTTGTCCATGATGGAACGGATATGCAGTCCGAACAGGGCCACATGCTGGTCGTAGATGGCGTCTATCATGCCCTGCGGATCCTTGAAGGTGGGGCGGAATTCGAAACTGCAACCGCCGTTGCCGAAAGTCGAGTTGAAAAAGCGCCAGGTGGAATCCAGCCACAACAGGTCGAAGGGGATACCTTCCGAACGCATGCGCTCGACCAGCTGCACGGGATAGCGGTCGCTGGTCATCTCCTCGTGTTTCCAGGTGCCGCCGCTGTAGGAGCCCAGATGCAGGCCGTAGGCAGCCCGGGGCATGAGGGGGCTCACGCCCGTCAGCAGCTGGTAGTTCTGCAGCAGGGTCTCGATGTCGGGGCCCAAGATGATATAATAGTCGAGACTGCCGGCACTGGCCTGGAAACTGTAGCGGTCGGGACGGCTCCAGCCCATGTCCCAGTCGGTCTTGGCGGCATTGTGGAAAAAGACGGCATAGCCTTTGTTGCTGATAAACCAGGGCACTGGGCAATAGCCGGCCCGGAGGATGTCCTTGCCGCCCACGGCCGGCTTGCTGCCGCGGCCCAGCTCCACGTTCAGGTGGATTTTCCGTCCCCGCTGGTCAAGGGCGTCCATGCGCTCGCCGAAGCCGAAGACATGCTCGTCGGCCTGCATCACACATTCGTTCCTGGGTTGTGCCCCGGCATCACAGCCGGTTTCCTGATAGACAATCTTGCCTTCGGCGTTGCTTACCGTCAGCCGCCAGGGGTCGGATTCGATGCGGACGGTCATGGACCGGGTGCTCAGCCTGCGGCCTTCGACTTGAAAATCCACCGGGTCGAAGTCGTATCTGACCACCATCCAGGGCTCGTCGGCCGGAAATTGGCTGTCGGAGCTCTTGGTGACGCGTATCATGCGCTCGTTGCACAGCTGGAGCCGCAAATCTCCCTGTGATGAGCGGTAGATCACTTCATTGCCGTTTACGGTCTGTGCCTGCAGTGGATGCCGGCAGGGCAAGAGACAGCATAGGACAAGCAGGAAAGCGCCGAAGGTGCCTCGGCGCCAGGCGGCAGGGTTCTGAAAGGTATTCATGATTGTCACCTTATTTTATCTGGTTGGTCTGGGAGGCATATTTCATCATGTTGAGCAGCAGCTGGCGGCCCACGGCGTCGGCCGGGTTGCCCTCCTGGGTGTTGAAAGTGTTCATCGACTCGTTCATGCCATCCAGATCGACAGCCTGGTCATAGGCCTTGATGCCTTGCAGGCAGGAGGGGATGTCGAGTGAGCAGAGCAGGATGCGGCCACGCCCGGCAGGAATCTCCGTCAGGGCGGAATAGACTTCCTTGCGGTGATCGGACACGCAGCCCACAATCACCTGGCCGTTCATTTCGCGCAGCCCCATCCGGCGGCGGTTGTAGGCGGCAAAGCACTGGTACTCCCAGTTGAAGACGCAGTCCTGGGGCAGGCCTTCGAGCACCGGATGCCGGCGGCAGAAGAAATTGCCGCCGTACCACGACTTGCCCAGGACCTTGCTGCCGCGATAGTCGAGCACTTCCTTGTCGCAGAGCAGTTCGGCCCAGCGTTCGGGATTATCGACAATGACCAGCGTGTGGCCCGTATAGACCCATTCCAGGATGTCGCTGTAGCCGCTGCCGAACTGTGTAGGCTCGAAGGCGCCGACCACCATCCAGTCGCCCTGCGGACGGCCCCGGTGATAGGGCTGCAAATCGATGCCCATACGCTTGAGATAGCGGGCGATCATGCCCGAGGTGTCGGCCACCAGACCCCCTCCCTCGATGCCTGTAGCATCCATCCTGACGGCAAAAATGTCATCGCTGCCGGTCGTAACCGTATGGCCGCCTTGCTGTAG
The DNA here is from genome assembly GCA_017464285.1 of Bacteroidales bacterium. Lineage (GTDB taxonomy): Bacteria > Bacteroidota > Bacteroidia > Bacteroidales > UBA1402 > UBA1757. The sequence continues at coordinate 34,253 of JAFUDT010000010.1, forward strand.
GACGGCTTCGACGCGGATGTAGCCGGCTTCTGTCACAGGCAGCCGCCAGCCCAGCAGCAGGTCTTCTCCATAAACGACCCCGCCGCTCACCCTGACTTTGGCCTGATGCGAAGCCAATACCCGACCCTGGGCGTCTTTGGCCTTGAGCAGCAGCCGGGCCGGGCCTTTGATGTTCTTTTCGTTGACGATATAGACATCGACCGTGGTGGTGTCGCCCACGGCCAGCACCTTGTGGTTGAGCTTGACGGCCAGGTAGAGCGGCCGGTTGTAGCGGGCAATCAGCTCGGGATCGCCTTTCAGATGGCGGTAGTTGTCCACGATGCCGGAATGGTTCTCCAGCTTCATCGACTCCCAGCCGTTCACGGCATAGGCATCGACCGTGTTGCAGATGCGGATGTTCTCCATGACGCGGCCCTGATAATAGTAGGCCACGTTGCCCATCCGGCGTGTCAGGCTGTCCACGCAGGGGAAGGCCTCGGAAAAACCGCGTTCGCGCAGGAAACGGTCGTAGGCATCGTACCAAGCCAGATAATCCTGGGCTTCCCAGCCGGTGATGCGGCCGCTTTGCAGAATCTCGTCACGGATCAGTTGCAGGCGGGGCGGGGTGCCGATGGCTCCTTCCTCGCCCCAATAGACAATCTCGGGCTTGTTGTCGGAAAAGCGCAGGTAGTTGTCCAGGCCCTGATATATCTGGTCGTGATAGACACCCGGTCCGCCGGCGTGATGGTTGTCCCACCATCCGATGTTGTAGAAGGTGGTGTCATTGGGCATCAAATGCAGCTTGAAGTGGTCGTCCGGCTCATTTTCCGGGTTCTTGCCGTTGCAGGAATTGTAGGTGAGGATGCGCGAAGGATCCAGCCGGTGGGCCGCCTGCATCTGCCGCCGGTCTTCGGCCTGCGGACTGGCACCTCGCTCGTTGTGCAGGTTGTAGATGACCAGCGAGGGATGCGAGCGGTCGCGGCGTATCATGCGGAAGAGCTTCTCGTTGCGGAAACCGAAATAGAAGCGGGTGTATTCCGTCCCGTCGTTGAAACGGCCGGCCGAGTACTGGTTGCCGCCCGGTTCCTCGAAGTAGAGCAGGCCCAGGGAGTCGGCTGCCTCCAGCACATCGCTGTTGCCGATGGTACGGTGAAAGTTGAGCATGTTCATGCCCAGGGCCTTGGCATCCTCCACCTGGCGGCGGGCCAGCTCCCGGCTCGGGGTAATGCCGTTGTCGGGCCAGAAACTCCAGGAAATGGCCGTCATGAGCACAATGCGCCGGCCGTTCAGGTAAAACTGACGGTCGCCCTTGACGTTCCGCACCTCCAGCCAGCGGAACCCGAAGCGCTGACGGACTTCGTCCCTTTCCAGCCGGACGGTGAGCTCGTAGAGGTTGGGCGTTTCAGGACTCCACAGCCGGGCTTGGGGCAGGGAAAGCTCGACGGTCTTGGCCACTGTCCCGGGCAATCCCGAGGCCCAGGCCTCACGGGCCGGCTTGGCGGTGGCCTTTATCCCTGCCTCTGGCTGGCTCAGGGTGGTCTGTGACGACCAGACCACAGCCTGCCTGCCTCGTTCGCGCACTTCCAGTTGAATGGTCCTGTTGCCCTGTGTGACGGCTTCGATATGTATTTTGACTTTTTTCGGATCGGGGGTATTCTCGACAAAGACATCACGGATATACTGCCAGTCGGTGGCTTTGAGCGTGACCCGGCCGGTGAGGCCGCCGAAGCCGTGGGTAGGGTTGACCAGGTAGTCGCCCCAGCTGTAGCACTGTGAATCCTTCCAGTTGAAATTGCCGTTGGGATCGGTGATACGGACGGCAATCTCGTTCTCTTCTCCAGGGTGTACAAAGGGCGTGATGTCCACTTCGAAGGGCGTGCTGTTGACCAGGTCGTAGCCGGCCAGCCGGCGGTTGACAAATATTTCGGCCCGGAAACGCACCGACTGGAAATCCAGCGTAATGCGGCGTCCCTGCCAGTCGGACGGTACCTGGACCGTAGTCCGGAACCAGGAGACTCCTACATAGTTGCCCGTCACGCCGTAACTCTGGCCGTTCCAGCCCCATAGCTCGCCTTCGACCGTCGCCGGCAGGTGAACACCGGTTTTCTGAGGCTGGTCAAGCAGCTGCCAGCCTCCGGTGGGCAGATTGACCGGCAGCCGGTGCAGATCGACGGGCGGCAGAAAGAGCTCGTCGTCGGTCCACTGGGCCTCCTGGTCGAGTGTGATACTCCAGTCCAGGTCTGACAAATCCACCGTGCTGCGCTGGCCGGTGGCAGGCAGGATGGCGACCGACAGACCGGCCAGCAGTAAATAAAGTCTTCTCATAGTCATAACGTTGTTTGTCCGTATCCAGGGAGGGTGGAAGCCTCGTTTCCCGTGTTGGCCGTCCCTCCGTGGCAAAGTTAAGACAATGTCGGATATTTTGCATGCTTTTGCCTGGTTTTATGTGAAATCAATGATTATATTTGCCGTGAAACTACTCTCAGCTGTCATGAACTGTCCGATAATCCGTGAAATCCTGCGCAAGGCCGGCCTGATGTCGGTCGGGCTGCTGTATGCCTGGGCGGCCGGTGCCGCCGTGTATAATGTCCGAGACTTCGGGGCTGCGGGCGACGGGAAGCAGATCGATTCGCCGGCCGTCAATGCCGCCCTGCTGCAGGCAGCCTCCGACGGCGGCGGGGTGGTGCTGCTCGAAGGTGGCACGTTTCTCTGTTACTCGATCCACCTGCAGTCGGGCACCACGCTCCGCGTAGAAAAGGGGGCTGTCCTGAAGGCCGCCCCGGTCACTGAAACGACCGGCTACGACGAGGCGGAGCCCAATGCCTCGAACTATCAGGACTTCGGCCACAGCCATTGGCACAATTCGCTGCTTTGGGGAGAGAACCTGGAGGATGTGGTGCTGGAAGGCGGAGGCCTTATCGACGGTAGTGATGTCCTGACACGTGGCGGACAGCGCAAGAGCGCATCGGGACAGACCACGGCCAACAAGGCGCTGGCACTGCGTGACTGCCGGCGGGTGACTGTCCGCGACCTCAGCTTTCTCAGCTGCGGCCATTTCGCCCTGTTGCTCACCGGGGTCGACGATCTGCTCATAGAGCGAGTGACGGCCGACACCAACCGTGACGGCTTCGACATCGACTGTTGTGAGCGGGTGATCGTGCGCGATTGCCGGGTGAACACAGTCAACGACGATGCCATTGTCCTGAAATGCTCCTATGCCCTGGGCCGGCCCAAACCGACAGAACATGTGCTGATCGAGGACTGCCGGGTCAGCGGTTACGATGTCGGCTCGCTACTCGACGGCAGTTGTACGATTACTACCGTCAAAGCTCCCGACGGAGACGGCCCGACAGGACGTATCAAACTGGGCACGGAATCCAACGGTGGCTTCCGGCACATCACCGTGCGCCGCTGCGAATTTGTCCACAGCCGAGGACTGGCCCTGGAAACGGTCGACGGCGCTCCGATGGAGCACATCCGGGTGAGTCATCTCAAGATGCATGATATCTGTAACTCACCGATATACATTCGCCTGGGAGAGCGCATGCGGGCTCCCGAAGGATTCAGGCACTCCCGTGTCAGGGGTATTGTCATCAGTCATGTGACTGCCGACGAGGTGGACAGCCGCTATGCCATTCTCATTGCCGGCACCGAGGAGCATCCCGTCAGAGATGTGACATTGAACGATATCAGCGTAAGTTTCCGGGGTGGGCTGACCATGGACGACGTTGCACAGCAACGCGGCAGCAATCCGTTCTTCTTTAAGGGTGGGGACGATGGAGAGTCTGCGGCCGAACGCCTGACAAAGGGCTATCCCGAGCCTTCGGCTCACGGCTTGCAGCCTGCCTGGGCACTATCCATCTGTCATGCTGAGAAAATCTGCCTGCGCAACATGCGTCTGGAAACGGTCGCCGAGGACGGCCGACCGGCCCTGCATCTGCAGGCGACCCGCCGAATAAGTTTTCACAAGGTGACAGCTGTCAACGGAAAACAGACTGAAAAGCTGAGCAGTAAATAACTAGCCAAAGGAAAAGCCTACAGAGAGAAGACTTCTTTGAAAAACTCGACGGTCAGTGACACCACTTGCGGACGCTTTTTGGTAATCAGGTGGTTTTCACCCTCCACCTGAATCAGCTCGGCCCGTTGTCCGTAAGTTTCCAGGTACTGGCGGCTGCACTTCATCGGGACGATATGGTCCTGAGTGCCGTGCAGCAGCCTCACAGGCCCGGTATAGGCCTGGGCCGTGCCGAAAATATCAAGCGTCTGGGTGGTGAGCAGGTACTCTCTGCCAAGTTTCATCACCCCCCAGCAGCGCACATACTCCGGTGGGTCGGCCGTCCTTTCCGGCCGCCAACCGGCCGGCGACCATGGAAGCTATCACGCCCCCCTGGGAATGTCCGAGCAGTCCGATGTCCGTCACGTAGGGCAGTGCCCTGACATATTTCCAAATGGCCAGGGCATCGGCAATTTCCTTTTCGACGGTCATGTCCTGCATCCGTCCCTGGCTGCGGCCGTGCCCGTCGAAATCGAAACGGACCGAGGCGATTCCCTCCCGGACCAGCCCTTTGGCAATGGAGGGCATGGGAATGAAATCCTTGCTGGAGAAAATACCGTGCATAAGGATGACCATCGGACAGTGGTCTGTCCGGGGATCGAAGCCCTTGGGCAAGGTCACTTTCACGGATAGCCGGCCCTGTGGCCCATACACCCGATCCCTGGCCGGCAGGCTAAGGCTGGCGAACAGCATAAGGCCGAGACAAAACAACTGCTTCATCATTATTTATGTAAAAGTCTAGTGACTGTCCTTTCCGAGCAGCATGAAAAAGACAGCGGCGATGCAGACCGATATGCCGACTGCCATTTTCAGGCTGAGTGTCTCACCGAACATGCAGACCCCGATCAGAATGGCAGTAAGCGGTTCGAAAACCCCCATGACAGAGGTTGCGGCCGGCCCGATCGTGCGGGAAGCAATGGCCAGTGTCAGCATTGAGATCATGGTGGGGACCAAGGCCAGTCCGAGCAGGTTGCCCCAGTCGGAGAGGCTGTCGATTCCCGCTGTCATGCTTCCTCCCTGGGCAATGCGGAGGGTGGCAAAAAGTATCGTGCCCACCAGTAAGGCGTAGAGCGTCAGTGTGTGCTCGGAAACACTCTTGATGCTGCGGCTGCGGTTAACAATTACCAGGTAGAGGGCATAGCTCAGTGCCGAGAGAATGGCCAGCAGGATGCCCGGAACCTTGATTTCGGCACCGGCCGTAGGACTGGACAGCATCAGGATTCCTCCGAAAGTGGCCGCGATGGACAGCCAGCTTTGCCAATTGGGTGAAACACGTAGCAAGACCATGATCAGTGCCACCAGGACAGGATACAGGTAGACCAGCGTCGTGGCCAGCCCTGAGGGAATGAATTCGTAGGAATAGAAAAGGAACAGGCTGCTGCCCGAGAACAGGAGTCCCAACAGGCCAAGCAGCCACAGTTCATGCCCTTTTACCCGGAAGGTCTCGCCTTTGGCGAGCATCCATGTGGCCAGTACAAGCGTTGACAGGCCGTAGCGGAAAAACAGCATCACCGTGACGGGCACACCGCTTTCCATCAAGGGTTTGGCAAAGAGCGGATTTGTCCCGTACGATATACCGGCGACGATGCCTGCGGCAAATCCCCAAAAACGGCGTTTGTCTGAGTCTGTGCCCAATTTTTATCAGTCGGTTTTTATTGCCCGAGCTGCCGGACGGGGAAGGTAAAGTAGGTGTCGGGGAAGGGCTCGTCCTTGAGTGTGAAATGCCACCATTCCGAGCTGAGCGGCTTGAATCCGTGCCGCAGCATGGCCTCCCGCAGAATCATCCGGTGGTGGAACTGCTCCCGGGTGATGCTGCGTCCCTGCGGACTCTTGCTGTTGTCGCCGGTGTATTCGCCCGTCTGCGGATTGCCGCAGAAATCGGGATGACTCTCCGGACCGAACCAGTCGAAGGTGCCTCCCATGTCGAGTTCCTTTTCGGTCGTCATGTCGAACAGGGTCAGATCGACCGTCGAGCCGCGGGTATGGCCGCTGTATTCCATGATGTACTCCTGTTCGAAGAGCACGCTTTTGTCAAGGTCGGGATAGAAGTAGGCTTTCATGAGCGTGTCCTGCACGTCGGCGGCCCAGCGCACGAAATGATCCACGCCGGCCTGGGGGCGATAGGCATCGTAGATTTTCAGGCGGTAGCCCTTTGCCATGACATCGTCGCTGACGGCCTTGAGTGCCTCACCGGCCTTGCGGGTAATCAGGGCTGTGGGCTCCAGATAGCCGTCTATGCGGCTGCCCACAAAATTGTAAGTGCCAAAATAACGTATTTCCAGAATGGCATCGGGAACGGCATCGGTCAGGGTGACAAACTGGCTGGAATCCTCCTTTTCGGAGAGATCCTTTTTATCCGTACATGAAGCGGCCGACAGTACGGATACTGCGGCGATGGCGGCCAGCCAGCGGCTCAGTTTGAAGAAAGGTGAATGCATATAGACTCTGTATTTGAAAACCACCCTCCGGCGGACCTTCGGGAATGGAACGGCAAAAATAATGTTTTTTCTTGAAGAAGATTCATGGCAGGCAGCAGACATTTTATTACTTTTACAGCATCGCTTGCCGGGCTGCTCGGAATGCCTGTCCTGGCATCCTGTCAGAGACCGGCCAGGCAAATTGTAAACAATTGACTATGAAAAAGAAGAAGGTTGCTTTAGCCCTGGCCAGCGGCGGACCACGTGGTTTTGCTTATATCGGCGCCATTGAAGAACTGATGTCGCGCGGCTATGAAATCACATCCATTGCCGGCTCCTCGGCCGGCTCGCTGGTGGGCGGCATCTACGCGGCCGGTGGCCTGGAGGCCTTCAAACAGTGGCTCTACGGTCTGGACCCGGTCAAGGTGGTGCGGCTGATGGATTTTTCGCTGAGCCGCAACTATCTGGTCAAGGGCGACAAAGTCATCAACGCCATCAAGAAACGGGTGCCCAATGTCAATATCGAAGACCTGCCCATCCCCTTCACAGCCGTGGCCACCGACCTGCACACGGGCGAGGAAGTGATTTTCCGCGAAGGACCGCTTTTCGAGGCCATCCGCGCTTCCATTTCCATCCCGTCGATGTTCCGCCCGGTCAAGTGGAAAGGCCATACGCTGGTCGATGGCGGCATGGCCAACACCTTTCCCCTGAACCGAGTGGCCCGTACCGAGGGCGACATCCTGGTGGGCTTCAACGTCAACCAGATCGATGCCGAGGAGATCGGCGATTTTTTGGACACACGCCAGGCCTATGAGGACAACGAGGAAGCCATCCGCGAGGAAGCCCTGACCCTGCTCAAGGACACATTGGCAGGCGAACGGCGCGAAATCCTGCGCAAAGTGCGGCAGGCCAGTGCCCGTGGCAGTATGCTTTTCAAGGAACAGCGCGAAACCAGCCAGCAGATGAAACTGCTCATGTCGGACAGCCGGCGCAGCAATATCCCCATCGATGCCGACAGCAACTATTTCTCCATCCTGCAACGCAGTTTCGGCATCATGAACCATACTATCGCCCGTATGGGCATCGAACTCTGCCGGCCCGATGTGCTGGTGAGCCTGCCTTACGATTCCTATCACGGGGTCTATGGCTATTCCCATGCCGAGGAAATCGCCGCCGTGGGCCGTCGCCTGACAGCCCAGGCCCTCGACCGCTACGAAGCCGCGCAGCCCTGCGAGGATATTCCCGGACAGCCGGCATGATGCTTTCTCAGAATGCCTGCTGCATTTTTCAGGGCGAATATTTTTGTGAATGAATAAAATGCCTTACTTTTGTCCCCGAAATACGGCTCTCGCCGAGGAGCCACAGCCATAAGACAATGATCAAGTACGACTACCACCACGGCCATCACCATTCCAGGCGTCAGTAAACGGTTGGTCTGTTGTCGTATGCACAAGATAAGGGGACTTGCCGTTACAAGCAGGTCCCTTTTTTATTGGATATTGAAAAACGATAGAACTATGTTGAGAATTGCCATTCAAGGAAAAGGCCGTCTGTACGAAGACACGATGGCCCTGCTGACGGAAGCGAACGTCAAGATCGATGCCGGAAAACGCATATTGCTGGTACCCGCCAAGAATTTCCCGCTGGAAATCCTTTTTCTTCGGGACGATGATATCCCCCAGTCGGTCGCATCGGGTGTGGCCGACGCCGGCATAGTCGGCGAGAACGAGTATGTCGAGCGCGAGGAGGCCGCCGAGATCGCCCAGCGCCTGGGCTTCAGCCGCTGCCGTCTGTCGCTGGCCATCCCCAAGGACGAGGAATACACAGGAGTGGAGTGGTTCCAGGGCAAGAAAGTCGCCACTTCCTATCCCAATATCCTGCGCAATTTCCTCAAAAAACACGATGTCAAAGCCGAGATCCATGTCATCACGGGCTCGGTTGAGATCGCCCCGGGCATCGGCCTGGCCGACGGCATCTTCGATATCGTCAGCTCTGGTAGCACGCTGGTGACCAACCGCCTGAAGGAGGTCGAGGTGGTCATGCAGTCCGAGGCGCTGCTCATCGTCAACCCCGACATCGACCAGGACAAGCGGGCCATCCTCGACGAGCTGATGTTCCGCTTCAACGCCATCCGCGAGGCCGAAGGCAAGAAATACATCATGCTCAACATCCAAAACGATAAGATACGCGAGGTGTGCGACCTGTTGCCCGGCATGGAGTCGCCCACGGTGACCCCGCTGGCCGAGAGCGGCTGGTCGTCGGTCCACTCGGTGGTCGAGGAAAAGCGCTTCTGGGAAATTATCGCCCAGCTCAAGGCCATCGGTGCCAAGGGCATCCTGGTGCTGCCCATTGAGAAGATGGTGCTGTAAACGGCAAACAGAATTACGAACAAAAGTGCCGGCCGGTTTCCGCGGCCGCTGCAGACAGAATAAAACAACAATGAAGATATACCGATATCCCGACAGGGCAGAGTGGCCCTCGCTGATGCAGAGGCCCTCCAACGACCGGAGTGCGCTGTTCTCGACCGTGTCGGCCGTGCTCGACGACGTACGCCTGCACGGCGACGAGGCGGTGCGACGCTATACTCTCCAGTTCGACCAAACCTCTCTCGATGCTCTGCAGGTGACTCCCGAGGAAATAGCCGCCGCCGACAGGCTGGTGCCCGAATCGCTGAAACAGGCAGTCACCCTGGCCGCCGACAACATCCGGACCTTCCATGAGGCCCAGCGCACCACGCTGCCGGCCGTCGAGACCCGGCCCGGAGTCAAGTGCTGGCAGAAAGCCCTGCCCATCGACAGGGTGGGGCTGTATATCCCCGGCGGCACGGCACCGCTGTTTTCGACCGTTCTGATGCTGGCCGTTCCGGCCCGTCTGGCCGGCTGTCGCGAGATTGTCCTCTGTTCGCCGGTCGATCGCCAAACCGGGCAGATTCATCCGGCCGTGCTCTATACGGCCAATTACTGCGGAGTCAGGAAGATATTCAAGATCGGCGGGGTGCAGGCCGTCGGCGCCATGGCCTACGGCACGGAATCGGTGCCCCGGGTATATAAGATTTTCGGCCCGGGCAACCAGTATGTAATGGCCGCCAAGCAGCTGGTGAGCATGGAAGACACAGCCATCGACATGCCGGCCGGTCCGTCGGAGGTGGAGGTGCTGGCCGACGACAGCGCTTCGGTGCCCTTCGTGGCCGCCGACCTGCTCTCACAGGCCGAACACGGCCCCGACAGCCAAGTGCTGCTGGTGACCGACTCAACGGCGCTGGCCCAGGCCGTCATGGACGAGACCCTGAGCCAATGCGAGGCCCTGCCGCGCCATGAGATAGCCGCCAAATCCCTGGACAACAGCCGTATCATCGTTCTGAAAAACCGTCAGGACATGATGGATTTCACCAACGAGTATGCCCCCGAGCACCTCATTATCTCGACCCGCGACTACCAGGAGCTGGCCGCCCAGGTGCGCAATGCCGGCTCGGTCTTCCTGGGCAACTATGCCCCCGAAAGCGCCGGCGACTATGCCTCCGGCACCAACCACACGCTGCCTACCAAGGGCTATGCCAAGGCTTACAGCGGTGTGAGTCTCGACAGTTTCCTCAAGAAGACCACCTTCCAGGAACTGACTCAGGAAGGACTGCGCCACCTGGGGCCTGTCATCGAAGTGATGGCCGCCAACGAGCAGCTCTTCGCCCACAAGAATGCAGTGACCCTGCGGCTGGCATCATTGAAAGACAATACCGAAAACGGCAAATAATGCTATGGACATCAGCAAACTGATAAGAAAGAATATTGCCTCGCTGGCGCCCTATTCCTGTGCGCGCAACGAGTTCGAAGGAGAGGCCCGGGTCTTTCTCGACGCCAACGAGAATCCCTACAACGAGCCCTACAACCGCTATCCCGACCCGCTGCAGCGCGACCTGAAGCGCCGCATCGCCGAGATCAAGGGCGTACGCCCCGGACAGATCTTCCTGGGCAACGGCAGCGACGAGTCCATCGACCTGGCCTTCCGGGCTTTTTGCGAGCCCCGGGAGGACAATGTGGTGGCCATCGCGCCCACCTACGGCATGTACCAGGTCTCGGCCGACATCAACGATGTAGAGTACCGCAAGGTCCTGCTCGACGACAACTACAGCTTCAAGGCCGCCTCCCTGCTGGCCGCCTGCGACGGACATACCAAACTGATTTTCATCTGCTCGCCCAACAATCCCACGGGCAACAGCATGCCCTCCGCCGAGATCCGGGAGCTGCTGGAACGCTTCGAGGGGCTGGTCGTGGTCGATGAGGCCTATATCGACTTCTCATCGCAGCCTTCGCTGCTGGCGGAATTGGACCGCTATCCCAACCTGCTGGTCTTCCAGACCTTCTCCAAGGCCTGGGGCAGTGCCGGCCTGCGGCTGGGGCTGGCCTTTGCCTCGGAGGAAATCATCGGTATCTACAACAAGATCAAGTATCCCTACAATATCAACATGCTGACCCAGCGGCAGCTTATGCCCCTGCTTGAAAGCCCTTCGAAGGTGCGGGCCTGGGTGGCCATCCTGCTCGAAGAGCGCGCCCGTCTGGCCGCCGGACTGCAAGCCTTGAAGACCGTGCGGCACATCTATCCCAGCGACGCCAATTTCCTGCTGGTCAAAGTCGATGATCCGGTCGGCTTGTACAACCGGCTGGTCGGGGAGGGCATCATCGTGCGCAACCGTCACGGGGTGCGCCTGTGCGAAGGCTGCCTGCGCATCACCGTGGGAACGCCGCGCGAGAACGATATCCTGCTGGATACTTTGAAACAATGGGAGAAATAATTTAAAAACCAGCCATATGACAACCCCCAAGAGAGCTTTGTTCGTCGACCGTGACGGAACGCTCATCGTCGAGCCGCAGCCTACTTTGCAGGTAGATACACTCGAACAGCTGGAGCTGCTGCCCGGCGTGGTGCGCAACCTCTATTTCATTTGCCAGCATCTGGATTTCGAACTGGTGATGGTGAGCAACCAGGATGCCCTGGGCACCGAAGCCTATCCCCAGTCGCATTTCGACACGGTGCAAGACAAGCTGCTCACGCTCCTGCGTAATGAAGGCATCACTTTCGATGCCATCTACATCGACAAGAGCCGCGAAGAAGACCACGCTCCCACACGCAAGCCCGGCACAGCCATGCTCACCGCCTATATGGACGGCAGCTACGACCTGGAGCATTCCTATGTGATCGGCGACCGGGCCACCGATGTGCGTCTGGCCAGGAACCTGAGTTGCCGGGCCATCCTGCTCAATAGCGACAAGAACCTCCTGGACCGGCACGGTCTGAGCCTGCCCCAGGGCTCCGTCCAGGTGGACTCCTGGGACCAGGCCTGCGAATGGCTCTTTGCCGGCGAGCGTCGTGCCAGGGTGCACCGCGTAAGCCGCGAAACCGATGTCTTTGTCGAACTCGACCTGGACGGCCGGCCGGTAGCCCAGGGCCCTGACAGTGCCGACAAGGCCGCCGGCACGCATGTCGATACCGGCTTGAAATTCTTCGACCACATGCTCGAGCAGATCGGCCGACATTCGGGTATGTCACTCACGATTGTCACCCGTGGCGACCTGGAGGTCGATGAGCACCACACCATCGAAGACACGGCCATCGCCCTGGGCGAAGCCGTCGGCCGTGCTTTGGGCGACAAACGCGGCATCGAACGCTACGGCTTCTGCCTGCCCATGGACGATGCACTCTGCACTTTGGCGCTCGATTTCGGCGGCCGGGCCTGGCTGGTCTGGGATGTCGAGTTCCGGCGCGAATATGTGGGCGACGTACCCACGGAGATGTTCCGGCATTTCTTCAAGTCGCTCTCCGACGCTGCCCGGATGAACCTCAACATCAAAGCCGAAGGCGACAACGACCATCACCGTGCCGAAGCCATCTTCAAGGCCCTGGCACGCGCGCTGCGGATGGCCGTCCGCCGCGACATCCATCACTACGAGCTGCCCTCGACCAAGGGCCTGCTCTAAGGCCTACGGCGGGAGTGGAAAATAGCCATACCTGAAAAACGTTGAATCAAAAAACAGCGTTTTATAGTGGCGCACTTGTCATGCTTCAGCTGCTGAAGGACATTCCCTATTTTTCTTCCGGCAACCCGAAGCGTTGCAGTTGTTGCAGTCAGTTTTTGAGTTTGCACTGGAGCTGCTCGATTTCGGAGTCGATTTGTTGGATGGCCATTTTCAGCTCTTCTGCATCGTACACTTCCTCATTTTCAAGAAGAAACGACCGGATCCATTGGTATTCGCCGAGGATGGACTCATCATCACCGACCAGTTGAAGCAGCTCGACACGATATTGCACAGTGCGCACGTTTGCGGCCAGGACATTACGGGTCTCACGAAATACCGCATAGACCAGGTCGTTGGCCAAGCCTAAAGCCTCGTCGATCTGGCCGTTCATGGTCATCGCCATGCCCAAGCCCCGGACCACGGCAGGATACACCTCGGGCACATAGTCTTCGTTCATTTCCATAGTAAGGTCCTCGAAGAGTTTTTCCAGACTCAGGTCCTCGATGAGTTGGACAATGGCCAGCGAGTCGCCCCGATATGTCCGCATCAGCGGTGCGACAACCCTGGTCATCAGGATATAACGCTGCTTGGATTTGTTGAGATGAATCAGCAGGTCGCCGGCATGGGTTTTTACCGAGTCTTCGTCCGTAGCCAGATAGAAATCCAATGCCTGTTCATAGTTGCCCTCCAGACACAGACGCTTGAACCGCTCCCAGGCGCGGCTGGCCTCCTGATAGGCCTGTTCAACTCTTACGGGCTCCGTATTGTCAGGGTCGTCCTGACTGATTTCCATGAATATTTCGACCGCTTTTGACTTGGCCATCCGTTCTATAGAATCTGGTGTCTGTCTGTGCTCCCCAACGACAGCCGAGTCCAGTGCCAGGACCGTTTGTCTGACATCGGCCAGCAGAGATCCGGTTTGATCGTCCTGCCAGTTTGATCCGTTTTGACTGAGACAGGCCGGCAAGCAGATCAGTGTGGCGAACACCATCAATAGGGAGACGAGAGAAGATTGATTTGTTTTCATTGTGGTGGGGTTTAAAGTGATTAAAAATGTGATTCGGGAGGCAAAATCGTGTCCGGATTGTTTCCGTGAGGCTGCAGGAACAGTCCGACCGGCTGCAGGAGCAGCTCTTTTATCGTGCCGCCACGGATGCCGAATCTGACAATATAGTCGCCGTCTTTACCGTGATAGAGTAGCACCGGATTCCCTTCTCTTGTGTGATGAAAGACCTCCACTTCGGGCACCCTGCCGGCCTGTTTCAATTGCATGAATGCGTCATAGAGAAGAAGCATGAACTCCTGCCGTGAAGTGACGACATCGAAACTCCCCGTCTTGGCAAACTGTACGGACTCTGCCAGTTTTTCCTTGATAGACAGATAATCGAGTTCAAGCCAGGCATCCATGATTTGCTCGATCCCGGGGTTGGAATCTCTCATTCCGAAATAGACCGGCTCGTCCTTCTGGATTGACAGGGACGATCGGAAAGCGACCTGAGCATAGTAGCTGCCGCCTCGCAGAAGCCGGCAAGGTCCGGATGATTTGGAAAAAGGAACATCCATACCCGGTAGGTGCTTGCCGGTCTGCTCCCCGGTTTGAGTCGGCGACTGATTCCCGGCCTCCCGAAGTGAAACATAGACGACCACGGGAAAGACCACCTTGCCGTTTTCCAACACCCTGAGCGGCCGATATTCTGTCGCCCTATAGGACGCCGGGGTCTCCTGGTATTCCACCCAGATTTCCTTGTCGCATTTTTCGCCCTCCAGATAGAGGTCGGGCCAAGAGTCGATGAGCACCTTCAGGTGGATTCTCCGCACGACGGCCCCCTCTTCGAGATACTTGTTCATGACGATATCCCGGCAGAAAATCTGCACCTCTTCCGGGCTCATCTCGCGCCCGGCCTTGCCAGTCTTGTGCCCGGCCTTGCCGGCCCCGCTCTCATGCACAAACACCTGCGGCCGACCGCTTCTGTCAACTATGGTTCTGAGAATCATACTAGGTTATCAGTCTTTTACTGGTCGGAGAAAATATGTTAGTCAATATTCCAGTAAGCATCTGGTTCGCCGTCGAGAGCATCACCAATCCTTTCGTCGCTCCAGCCCATCACATCCTGAACATATGTGCCTGCATACTCACCATAGTGTTCGCCATAATAATAGTTGTCATACTCATCGTTGTCATCTTCATGGATTGGTTCATACCCGTGTTGATCGAGAAGGTCAATTCCCGGAAAATCAGGATATTTATCTTTTATCTCCTCTATCAAATCAAAAGAAAAACTAAGACGGTTTATATTCTCGAGGCACCATACAAGGTAGCCTGGGTCGAATTCAATTATCATATTGAGAGAACTGCCTTGGTGCTTGCCGAATTGGAATTCATCTTCTAGAGAGAGAAAAGTGTACTTACTCATAGTATTCTTGTTCTGTTAGTTCGTTTTTGTTTTATGTTTGCAAATGTATCTTACTTCAGCGAATCATATCTTCGTTATGACTACTCATAATCCTGAATGAAGCCGATTCTTCTCTTGGCCGGTCGTGCAGTAGTATCGGCAGCGATTTTCTCGCAAATAGTGCGAAGAAGATCGGCCCCTCCTTTAAGTGCTTCCATCGAAAAATCGAAATCTTTCCTGAAGTCTTTGGGCCGGTGGCAGAATCCATCTACCGAGAAGAACAACTTGTTGTTGTCCGGATTATTAGCGTCAATATTCATCGAAGCTTTGACGCCACATCCTTCCAAATTGAATTGGTTACTGGCCAAAAGAAGTGTCTGCATGGGCGTTCCTTCGGCAACTGAATACACAAGGCCGAGCTGGAATCGTCTCCCATCGGAGAATATCTCATACTTTCCGCCTTCTTTCTCGAACTTGACATAATCCTTGGTTATTTCTTGACAAGTCATTCCCTTGCTCTGAATGTATTTTGCGATTTTTTCAATGGTGATCATTTCTCTATCGTTTGAGATGTGTAATTTGATGTGTATTGACATGGTTGTTTGATGTTTTTGATTTCGGTGACAAAATTATGGCACTATAACGAAATGGAAGTTCGCCGAAAATTGATTTTCAAGTTATAAACTCATACTATGACGAAATTATTCGTAGATGAAAGGCTTGTATGAAATATCTCTAGAAAAACTGTGATTTGTGGGCCAAGAGACTAAGGTAGCCCATCTTATATATACATAGACCCTGTGCCATTTTTTTCTGGATTTTATTTTAAGACGAACAAAGATTTCGTTTATTGATTATATCTTTGCAGCAAAATCTGAACATCATGCCTGTTAACAAAGACGCAATGGCCCGCTACCGTATCATAGACAGGATGCTGGCCGATCCAAACAAAGACTATACAACTGCCCAGATTGCCAGAGCGGTTTCTAGGGAGTGTCCCCAAGTTACGCTTAGAATGATCCAGAAGGACATCAAAGCCCTGGAAGATGATTTTGGGAAGGAAATGGTGCGCAATTCAGCGGGGCGGGGAACAGTCCGCTATGAAGACCAGTCTGCGCCGTTGTTCTATCAAGAACTAACCTCTGACGAGGAGGAGATACTCCGCGAGGTGCTCAGGAGTCTCGGACAGTTTGAAGGTTTGGACAACTTCACCTGGCTGGACCTTCTCAAAAAGAAACTTGACATCTCGGAAGATTCCAGGCAGCAACCGATTATTTCCTTCAGCAAGAACGAAGGTCTCCAGATGCCGGAAACTCTCCTTGGCAGATTGTTCACGGCCATATCCAGAAAGAAGGTGATTCGATTTACATACACTGTCTTTGGAGGTAGGCCAAAGGAGTATACGGTATACCCATATCAGCTGAAGCAGTTCAATGACAGGTGGTTTCTTCTCTGTACCCCAGTAGAGGATGACATCTATCCGTATAGTCCGGATTTCATTGCGACCTTTGCGTTGGACAGAATGGATGCCAAGTTTGAGTATGAAGAGAATATACCTTATATCGAGACCCCTGTGGACCTTAAGGACAGATTCGATGAAGTCATCGGGGTGACCATACTCAAGGATAAGGAACTGGAATATATCTATTTCGCGGTCCATCCACAGTTTTTACCCTACATTCAGACGAAGTATCTTCACTGGTCTCAGATTCAGTTGGATGAGTCGTTGTCGGAGGAGTTCAAGCAGCGTTATCCATCGCTCAAGGATTGGACCTTCTTCACGATCGAATGTCGGCCAAACAATGAACTATATGCACGCTTCGCTTCTTATTCGGACAGTATCGTCCTGGTGGAACCAGTCGAAATGAGAGAGGAAATGGCAAGACGGATGATAGGATCGGCAGAAAACTATAGTAAATTTGTTGATAAGTTGTGAGATTATTTTCATTTTTGCGAATATAGGTTTCGCATTAAACACATATCTTTGCATCGTGCAGAGAAAAAACAAGGTCTTTGACTTACCGTAGCAAACTTTTGATTCCAGTCTGTCATGCTTGACAGACAGTCCGGGCAACCGGATAATCCTAAGGGTTTTGCGTTACAGCACATAACTCTGTCATCGTGCCGATGCCATCATTCTGTGCGATTATAATTATCTGAACGAGTTCAGATAATTGAATTAAAAGTGGAACTTTTAATAGGATTGTAATTGAAAAAAAACGTAGTAATCCTCTTCGAGTATTACTGTGTGTAAACAAAGAAAACGAACTACGGCAGGCCAAAGACCTTTTTCATAGAAAACACATGAATAGAGATGCCATCATAAAAGCCGCTTCCCAGATGGAGACCCTTGAGGATCTTCGTCGGCTTCTGAACGAGATCAAGGAAGATGAATTCGGGGATAAGGCTTATCCTTTTTCTGAGAGGCAGCTCAAATACTATATCAATCCTAAGCGCAACAAACAAAGCTATCGCCAGTTTACTATTCCCAAGAAGTCTGGGGGTGTCAGGGCGATTTCCGCCCCAATCAGGATATTGAAATCGCTGCAGTTATGCACCAACCGTATCCTTCAGGCTTTTTATGAAGCTCCGGACTATGTCACTGGCTTTGTGCCCGCCCGCTCGGTGGTTGACAATGCTGAACGTCATTTGGGTATGAACTATGTGTTCAATACCGACCTGAAGGATTTCTTCCCGAGTATCTCCAAGTCGAGAGTATGGGCCACGCTCAAAACGCGCCCGTTCTCTTTCAATGATACTATTGCCGATGCAATTGCCGGCCTTTGCTGTACCGAGTTGGAATTGGACGGCGAAACACGTGTGGCGCTACCGCAGGGCTCTCCTTGTTCGCCCGTACTGACCAATATCGTCTGTCATAATCTTGATTGGAAACTAAACGGACTGGCTCGACGTTTCCACTTGCGCTATTCCCGTTATGCCGATGATATCACATTCAGTAGCAACCACAATGTGTATCAACCCGAAGGAGAGTTTATGATAGAACTTCGCCGTATTGTCAATGATCAGCGTCTTACCATCAACGAGAAGAAGATGAGAGTCCAGAAGAAAGGACAGCGCCAGGAAGTGACCGGCCTGGTGGTAAGCGATCGGGTCAATGTGACTCGTGAATATGTCCGTAGCTTGGACAGTCTGTTATTTATATGGGAAAAGCATGGTGAGGACGTCGCATTCTCGAATTTTCTCAAGCATTATGTCCCCAAACATAATCGCCGCTTCCGCTCGCCGGATATGTCTAAGGTGATCTTGGGAAAACTGATGTATCTAAAGATGGTCAAAGGCGAGGATTCCCCTGTCTGGCAGCGTTTGCAGGTCTGCTATGAAAACTTGGCTCATCGCGAACCGGCTGCCAGTAGTGATATTCAATATCTTCATTCTTTTGCCATCGATGTGTTTGAAAAGGGTAGTGGTGTCCAACTCACATTCTCTATGACGGATGGTAAGTTGAAATGCCTAATGGAGTATAAAGGCAGGGAAATCCGTGTGTGCCTGAGCCAGTATGTGCAGAAACGTCTGGCTCCTATTGTTGAATCAAACAATCTGGAGGCTCTGGAGAAACTCAAAAAACAGCTACATATTGGCTACTGTATGGCCAGCCTCTTGGAAACGTCAGTGGTAAACCACTTTTGGCTGCTGTACCGCAAGCGCCCGGTGGTAAAAGATCTGCCCATTACTCTCACGGAAGAAAAAGAGATCCAATCCCACATTGAACGCTACCTGAAAGAATCGGCCGGTGTACGTAAGGCGTCAGACAGAAATATTAATGCCGGGGAATCGATGAAAGAATCCGTCTCAGTCACATCAGAGATTGGGACAGAGGAGAAAAAAGTAAAGGCCGAATCAGAGGCTGACTCCAAGACAGGAAAAACCATAGATGAGGTGCTGGATGTATTGGTGTCCAAGAACTTCAGGGATTTATCTATTCTCGACAAATGGGACAAAATAAAGACCAACTAAAGAAACTGCTCAAGTTCGTCGAAGAACTCTATAATAATTCCGACAACAAAGAATTTGCTGCCGGGATAAATGCTATGGTGATGGCTGACAAAGATTTTCAGAGATCCCTATCGCAGTTGTCAATAGGTAGTAGTCAAATAGATAGGATTGAAAAATATCTGTCTCTTGATTTCGACATAGATAATATGTCTTTCCCAGATTACTCATTTATTGATGACGAATCGATTCGAAATAAGTTGAATAGTGACTTTCGGGAAATGCTCCGATATCAATATGGCACCAGAAATCATAGGATTGATTTTGATGAATTCTGTCGCTATGCGACTCTTCAAATAGAATTGCTGGTCAATTATTACTATGAGAAGCATTATAAGTGCGATGTGTATTCTTTTAAAACTGCACTCCTGTCTCATAGTCAGAATTTTACGTTAAGTCCATACATAGCAACTATTACGGATGTTCCACTCAAGACAAAAGTATTTCAATTAAGAAATGAGTTCGATTTGAAAGGTCATGAAATACAAGATTATCTTCATGCAATTGACATACGTAATAGACAAAGTCATCGTGGTTTAAAGCATGATAAGGATGTAATACCAGAGACTGAGAAGAAATTAGAGAAAGCAAATTTATTGACGAAGTCGGGGATTCTCAATTACTCCAAAATAGAGGACGCGAAAGCGCTTATAGGGGAAAAAGTATTGAATGAGTATCAATTCCAAAAGTGGTATGATGAGCAGCCATTCGTCAAAGTTGTAAAAAGTATTCGTCGACTCACGAAAAAAATACATTCCTGCCTTTCTGATACAAACAAAAACGCTTATTGATTTATGAACGAGACAGATTTAATGAAAACAAAAGTCCTGGTTAAATATGCGGATTACAAAAAGTTGGAAGACAAAAGACTCCGTATACCATTTGATAAAAACGGATTTGGCAAATGGGGCTTGATGGACAGGAATGGCCACGTCATTCTGGAGGATGAATATGATTGGATTAGCGATGATTGCTATGAAGAGAATGACATGATTTTGGTATGTAAGGAGTATCCTGCAGTATATCCTAAGGAACGATTGTATATCCATAGAAAGTTTGGAGTTGTGGATATTAATGGTAGGCCTGTTCTTGATGTACAGTACCGATCAATAACAATCTGCTATGATGAAAAAGTGTTTGTCGTTGAGTTAAGGGAGAAGGGTATAGGTATAATTGATTTTTATGGTAATGAGGTTGTCCCCATTGGAAAGTATAATTGGGTTGATGATTTCTATCATGGCCTTGCAAGAGTCATTCATGGTGATAAGTGGGGTATAATTGATTATAAAGGTAATATCGTTGTTCCTTTTGTATATGAAAATATTTGGACTTTGAATGATCATCGATACCCATCTGTAAGAGTGGAAAAAGATGGAATAACATTTCATATTCCCATTCAATATCCACCTATGATGAATTATAGGAATAAAAAGCTATAATTGAGTATCCTGTAATATTTCTCAATTCTGATGGAACGCTGGAATGCCCCCCAAAAAGATTCCTCGTTTTCGGACAAAATCCAAGATAATAGTCGGCTGAAATAGGAATATACCTCATGGTAGTATTCATAGTTGTAGGCGTGCTGCAATTTATGAGATTTTATAAGGGAAAACGACATATGTTCTGGTTTGTACTTTTTACTTCATTTAATACACTTCTGGTGATAGTGTTATACGAAATAAATAGGCACACATGCAAAAACAAAGGTTAGTGAAATTCTTTGTCGGTGGTGATGCTGCTGTGATGGTGTGTGCGTGGTCCTTTTGCTGGTGTGCAATCAATTGGTTGTGAGCCAAGCCAAGGGCAAGGTTTTTTCTGATATGGACCGACTGCGTCCTGTCGAATATGGCTTGTTGCTGGGGACAACGCCTCAGACAAGGATAGGGGGGAGGACCAACCAGTTCTTCACAGCCCGTATCGAGGCGGCAGAGCGGCTCTACAAGGCGGGCGTGGTTGGGCGCATTCTCATCAGCGGCGACGAGGACAGTCTTGACGGTGTCAATGAGGTGGAGTGTATGAGGGATTCGCTTGTGGCACGTGGTGTCGATCCTGCCGATATCCTTCTCGACGGGAAGGGCTTCAGCACGCTGGAGTCGGTAGCCCGGGCCGTAGAGGTGTATGACTGTCGCAGTTTCGTGGTGATTTCCCAGAAGTTTCACAACGAGCGGGCCGTTTTCCTGGCCGAATGGCTCGGCCTGGATGTTCACGATGTTCAAGGCTACAATGCGGCCGATCCCACATCGAAAATGACGCTAGTGACATATCTTCGTGAATATCTGGCCCGGGTCAAGGCGTTTATTGACATATATCTCTGCCGAGGATTTGGCTGCGGCTCGCCAGCTCCTGACCT
Source organism: Bacteroidales bacterium (assembly GCA_017464285.1). Taxonomy (GTDB): domain Bacteria; phylum Bacteroidota; class Bacteroidia; order Bacteroidales; family UBA1402; genus UBA1757. The sequence goes on from JAFUDT010000010.1 coordinate 55,465, forward strand.
GGCCGCCTGAGGCGTTGCGTTGCAGTTGTTGCAGTTCAAATTAGAACTCACGATTACTATTTGTGAAATAATTGTATTTTTGCATTCTGGACTATGAATAAAAACATATATGGTCAACCCTCCGAATCGTTCCAATAATATATATAGTTTTCTTCTGTGCAACAAGATTACACAGATGATGTAGAACTTTGCGGCGTTAACAAGATTGTGTATCTCGTAAAGACTATCAGAGAATGAATAATCCCATGAAAGAGAGTAATAATATGCAATGGTTGGTTGTGGATTTCATTTCAGCAACTAGTATGTTTCAACCTAATACTAATGTGTCGCTGAAAATGTTGGGCTCATTATTGTATTTGGCCAAAACAAAAAACCTTTGTCAGGCAACTAATATACTGAGTAACGACCCAGCAGTGTTGATATATATGGATAAATCCTATGTTGACGCCTTTGGGGGTGATATGAGTACATCATGGGAGGAAAAAGGCATAAATAACGTAGGTATTTGCTCAAGACTGCCTAAAGATGACAATGCATATGATATTGTTTCAAAGTATGCAAAAGACTTACGTGAGGTAAGTGATCCTATAAGTATTTTCTCATTTGCTGAGAATCTGATTAAGTGGGATTTAAGTTCGGAAGACTATTTAGACATGTTCGATTTTGCCATACAACAATACATGGCAACTATGGGCAAAGTTTTTGGTGAGTTCTCACAGCCCAAAGAGATGACAAAATTGGTAGCCGATCTAATTAGTTCATCATGCGGTACCATATTGAACCCATTTGCAGGTACTCTTTCTTATGCTACTGAAATAGCTCATTATACAAAGTTTGATGCTATAGAAATTAATCCTGATATGTGGGAGCTGGGATTATTTAGAATAGCATTGTCAGAACGTGCTGACCAGATTTCTTTGAAACATGGTGATGTCGCAAATTGGCCTTCTAATAAATACGATGCAATTGTCTCTACTCCACCGTTCAGAATGAAGATGAACATGGTCGGCTCGATATTCAATCGTACTGAGTTTTCTGATACGGTAGCTTTGCGTCGCTTTGAATCTTCCACCACTGAAAATGGTGAATTATTCACATATGTACCATTGTCTGTACTTGTATCTGACAGTGAAGAGGATTTGCGTCACGAGCTTACTTCTAAGGGTTATGTTGATACAATCATCACTTTACCATCTGGTATAATGCCTCATACGAACATATCAACGGCATTGATAGTATTGAGGAAAGCTCACGCTGTCGACATGCCAATCCGAATGATTAACGCTGGTTCTATGTTTACTGAAATAGGCAAAAGACGAATGCTGGATGTTAATGCTATGCTGTCAGCATTAGACGATTCTACCAAATCTTCAAAGGTTTCAGTAGCAGAAATCGAAGACAATCAGTGGTCATGGGATGTTAATGTTTATAGAGAATCTGTCGAGCGTCAACATCCAGAAGGATATGTGCAGAAGAAATTAGGGGCTATTGTGGATAGTCCTGTTTTAGAGCGTCATTTTGATGATAGCAATGGTGCTTTAGTGAAGATTTCCGACCTTTCCGATTCCCCTTATGACTATATCAAATCTCCATCTGATTTTCCTATTGGAGATGATTTGAGAAATACGGTTAAATGCAGCGAGCCCGTTCTTTTGTTGTCAACAGTGAGGGCATTAAAGCCAACATTCTGTAAAGCTTCAAAGGAGAACCCGATATTTGTAAGTAGAAATATTGCTGCATTTAAGCTGTCAGATCCAGATATAGATACCGGCTATCTTTGCTGTGAGTTATCTGATGCCCAACTTATGTCATCAGGTGCATTTATTCCAAATTTCACCCGGAGTTCTATTCTGCGCATGAATTTATACTTCCCTCCTACCATAGAGGAGCAGAAAAAACTATTTCAGGCCAGAAAGAAGGAGGCGAAGTTAGGACAAGCTAAAGAATTGGGCCTTCAGGAGGTGATTGACAGCATGAAAGCTGAATATATCAACATAATCCGTACTCGCAAACACGATATGCGTCCGTATGTGCGCGAACTGGGTTCCGTTGAAAGGATTATGAGACACTATGTTTCACAGAAAGAAGACATGGATGACTTTACAGAGAAGATGACATCCTTGTTAGATCAATACCACATTGCTCTGAACAAACTTTCTGAACTTATAGATATATTCAGCGAAGAAGACAAGTTTGGAAAACCAGAGGCATTTAATGTTGACAAGTTCCTCTACGATTTGGAAATCAATAATGATGAAGAGGTATCTGGCTATACCATTGAATACGATTGTGACGACAATGCTCTTCAGGAATATGGTTTACCTGTTCACAAGTCATGGAGTAAATCTTTCTCTCTACTAAATGATATGATTTCGTTCAAGGCAAAAATCAAGAAAGATGATGACATTGTTCCACTCATTGTTGATATTGCCCCTTTAGATTTTGAAAGAATGGTTCGCAATATAATTGAGAATGCACGTACTCATGGTTTCACTGACAATAAACGTGATGATTATTTCATTGGCATTGACTTAACCGTCAATGTAGAAAGGAATATGTTCCAGATTGATTTCTCAAACAATGGAACACCATTACCTAAAGGTATGGACAAAAATCGATACGGTATGTTAGGCGAAAAAGCTGGTATTACAGGTGGTTCTGGTCGAGGTGGATATGTTGTCAAGTCTATCCTTGAACACTATCATGGAGATTACGATATCTTCATGGATGGAGAAAAAACAGTTGTAAGAATTCTTTTACCTATCTCTAAGCAATATGGCGAATAACAAGTACAATATACTTTGGATAGATGACGAGTGGGATAAAATGACCACTTTTCAGCGTGAATGTAAGGAACTATATGGTCTTTACTTAGAACCATTTCGTACAAGAAAAGACGGCATGGATGCACTTGATCGAGATATCGACCATTGGGACGCAGTGTTACTAGATGCCAGGATGTTTGATGAAAATGATAATGAAAGGGCTTCCTTGGATGGCCTTCGTAAGGCAAAGCAAAGACTTGATGAACTATCCATAAGAAGAGCGATTCCTTATTTTATTTCAACAGGACAGCCAGACTTAATATCTGATCAAATTTTCAAGGAATCATTCGGTGAATACTATGTCAAAGGCAATGATGATGTCAAATTGGTCGATGATATGCTGAAAGCCATTGAAAACAGTGACAGCCAGCAGGTAAAGGCAATTTATAAGGATGTTTTCTCTGGTCTGGATAAGATTGGTGTACGTCAATATGTGGAACCCATATTGATGGATATACTAATACCACTCCACTTACCTGCCAAAGAACCAAACTTCAAGCCAGTTTATCACTTCAATCAGCTTAGACAGTTATTAGAATATCTGTTCAGGGCTTGTAATAAGGTCGGGCTTGTTCCTGACCAATGTATGGCTGACGGAAGAGTGAACCTTAATCAGTGTTCTCTATATCTTGCAGGTAAAGATGCAGAGAAGTCTGGGGTACGATATGGGGAGAAGGGCAAAAGAATTATTCCAGAATATGTTGAAAGCATAATTCGAGCAATTCTGGAGTTTGGAAACATCCATTCTCACACTGTTGAATTAGAAGAAGATGATTTGCAGAAAATAGAAGGGATTTTCAGAACAGCTCAGTCAAGATTCATCATCTTTGGGCTTACCCTTCAGATATGTGAGGCTGTCATTTGGTTTTCCGAATATATACCAAAGCATGATGATAAAGAAGTGAATTTGCTACTATGCAATGAGCTTCAGCGTGAAGAATCTACCAGAAACGAGGAAGATGGTGCAAATAAGTATCGGAATCGTGAGTTTGTACCAGTAAAAGACGAAGATGGTATATGGCATTGTGAAGAGTGCTATGTTAAAATCACCTCGTGGGAATCTGGTAAAATGGAGTTGACAGAAATCAGCCCCAATACAGATAAGAGAACAAATGCGAAATATCCGTATTTCGCTCGATACAAGATAATATACAAATAAGATAATACAATACAGATATGAGTATAGACGCAAAACAACAGCAGACTACGGTCAACGTTCAAGAGAAAGCTAACCTTATTTGGGCTATAGCAGATATATTGGTGGGCGTGTATAAGCCCCACGAGTATGGTAATGTAATTCTTCCAATGTGTGTCATCAAACGATTTGAAGACACACTGGCACCAACTCGTGAAAAGGTATTAGAGACTAATAAGGAACTGGACGAGAAGAAGATTGAAATGAAGCGAGGTTTCTTGGAACGTGCTGCCGGACAGAAGTTCTATAACCTGAGCCGTTTCACCTTTGAAACGCTGTTGGCTGATGCTGATAATATTAAGGACAACTTCGAGTCGTACCTGAACCATTTCTCGGAAAATGTCATTGACATCATTCACCGAATGGAGTTTCAGAAGGAAATTGACAAGATGGCTGATAATGGACTGCTTTACCTTGTAATCAAGGAGTTCTGTACAACAAAAGCCTATCTCGGTGCCGACAAGGTTTCAAGTGTCGATATGGGTTACATATTCGAGGAACTTGTCCGTAAGTTTTCTGAGAGCTACGATGAACAGGCTGGAGCACACTTTACGGCTCGTGACATCATTAATCTTATGGCAGAGTTGCTGATTGGCGATGACGAAGCAAGACTGGAAGAAGAGGGTATCATAGCCACCGACTATGATATGACGATGGGAACAAGTCAGATGCTGTCTTGTCTTCACGATCGTTTCAAGCAGATTGACCCTGATGCTGAGATCACAAGCTATGGTCAGGAACTCAACAACCAAACATTTGCTATTGCCAAAGCAGATACATTGATTCGAGGAGGTAATGCTGATAACATGCGTCAAGGTGATACCTTGGGCGACGACCAGTTCTCAGGTTATAAGTTTGACTATATAATCTCCAATCCTCCATTCGGCATTGAATGGAAGCCTTCTCGCCAGAAGGTAGAAGAAGAGTTCAAATTGGGCGGTGCCGGTCGATTTGAGCCAGGATTACCATCGATTGGTGACGGACAGATGCTTTTCTTATTGAATGGTGTCGCTAAATTGAAGGATGAAGGTCGTATGGCTATCATTCAGAATGGTTCTTCTTTATTCAAAGGTGATGCAGGTAGTGGTGAAAGTAACATTCGTGGTTACTTACTTGACCATGACTGGCTGGAAGCAATTGTACAATTGCCTACAGACTTATTCTACAACACTGGCATAGCGACTTACGTATGGGTCGTTACAAAGAATAAGAGTGCTGAGCGCCAAGGCAAAGTACAGCTAATTGATGCCAGCCAATGCTCAGAGAAACGTCGTAAGCCTCTTGGCAATAAACGAGTAGAAATTTCCGACTACTGCAGAGACCTTATCATGCAAGCCTATCACGGCTTCAATGACTTTGTATATAAGGGCACCACACCAGACGGCGAAGAGGTGCAGGTGGAGAGCCGTGTGAAGGATAATGATGACTTTAAGTATCGCAAGATTTTCATCGACCGCCCTTTGCGCTTGGTTTATGAAAATCCACAGATGCCAGGTAATGACGTAAAACTCTCTGAGGCAGACCGCATGACCCTGCAGCTGTTTATTGATGGATATCGGATGTACTACAACGGTCAGCGTATGATAGACCGTGACTTCTTCCAAAAGGTAAAGTTTAAGGCTGGACTTAAAGTGACGAAGGCTCAGGTAAAGAAGATTCGGCAGTATCTTGGTACTAAAGATGAAACAGTGGAGGAAGTCTATGAAGACCCATTTAACCTGAGCAAGCGAACCTACGTGTGGGACGCAGACCTTGCCGATACAGAGATTATTCCTTGGAAGGAAGACCAAGATTCGTACTTAGCCAGGAATGTGGCTCCCTATGCTCCAGATTATCATGTGGACGAGGAAAAGACACGCATTGGCTATGAGATTCCATTTACTTGTGAGTTCTATCGTTATACTCCGCTTAAACCAAGCAGTGAGATATTCCAGACTTTGAAAGATTTGGAACAAAAAGAGAGTGAGTTAATGGAGAGTCTGTTACACTAATCAGAAACGACTATGGTAAGAGAATACAAAGATAGTGGCATTACATGGATTGGCAGTATTCCTAAAGAATGGAAAACAGAAAGAATTAAGGCTCTATTCTCGGAAAGAAATGAAAGAGACTGCCAAGGAAAGACTTTGCTTAGTGTCTCTCAGTATTTCGGAATTCGCCCAAAGAGTGAAACCGATTTGGCAGATTCACATATTGCAGAATCGTATGATGATTACAAAGAAGTTCGTAAAGGCGACTTTGTAATGAACATCATGCTTGCATGGAATGGTAGTTATGCTGTATCTGATTATGATGGTATAGTAAGTCCAGCATATTGCGTGTTCAAGTTCCGCAAGGATTGCTGCAAGAAGTACTTTCATTATCTTCTGCGTACTGATGGTTACCCATCGGCATTCAAAACAATGTCACGTGGGGTTATTGATAGTCGTTTACGTTTATATCCTGAGCAATTTTATACCTTTCCTGTTATCATTCCATCTGTTGATGAACAGCAGCGTATTGCAGACTACTTGGATAAAAAGTGTGCAGAGATTGACGGACTTATTGAATTGCAAGAGCAGATGATAGCACAGTTGACTGACTATAAGCAGTCTGTCATAACAGAGGCTGTCACTAAAGGATTGAATCAAAATGTAGAATTTGTTCCTTCTGGAATTGAATGGATTGGGGATGTACCTAAAGGATGGAAAGTATGTCGTATAAAAGACATCTTTCGCTTACGTACTGGTACTACGCCAAAAGATTTTGAAACAGGGTTAGATTCAAGTGAATTAGTGAACTGGTTTACTCCTTCTGATGTCGCAGAGATGAATTGTGAACTAAATTGTTCCGAGAGACATCTTAGCAAAGCTGTTATCGAAAAAGAAGGTATTGAACTTAGCCCTGCGGGAAGTCTAATTTTTGTTGGTATTGGCGCAAGTGCTGGTAAGATTGGGTATGCGACAGTACAAGGTTACAGTAACCAACAAATAACGACTTTGATTCCGAAACCAAGTAAGTGTACCGGTAAATATAGTTACTACTATATGATAGCCGATAGAAAGAGAATTAGAGATAATGCATTCTTTACTACGCTCCCGATAATCAATAATTCTTATTTATCTGGAATTAAGACTTTGTTGCCTTCTTTGGAGGAACAAACATCAATTGCTTCATTCCTTGATAAAAAATGTAATGAGATTGACGAGTTGATAACTGCGAAACAGAAGAGAATAGAGACCTTGAAGGAATACAAAAAAAGTGTGATTTTTGAGGCCGTAACAGGAAAAATAGAAATAGAATGAATGGAAAAACTGTTATAGTAATAGGCAACGGATTCGACTTGGATATGGGCTGGCATACAAGTTACAGAGACTTTTATGATGTCCATAAAGGGTGGAATATGCACAAGTCTAATCATGATGACTTGTTTCAATATGTTATAAAATGTGTTGCAGATAACTGGTTTGATTTTGAGCGCACATTTTTTGACTATGCTATTCACAGGGTTGATGTCGGTCTTGACACTGAATTCTATGTTCGAGATATACAAGATTACTATAGTTTTAAAGATCAGTTATTCCGTTTCATTGCTGAACGTTCAAAACAACCGATTCAGGAAAGTTCTTTTGCGTATCAACTATTGAAAGCATATATCGACGGATGTAAGCGCTTTCAACATAACGCAAATATGTTCTTAAATTGGTTTTCTTTTAACTACACACCATTGGATTCCATTGCCAATAGAATAGACAGTGATACTACTTTTAATTATATTCCAGTTCATGGTACAATAGCAAGAAATAATATAATTTTTGGAATTCAAGATGATGATAGAATATTGCCAGAATATCGACCTCTTCTAAAGTCGATGGATGACAATTATAACTCACAAGGAATAGTTAAAGCATTGTTGGATTCAAATCTAATAATCTTCTTTGGGCTATCTATGGGGTATATAGATTCTATATATTTCAAAAAAATGTTCAACAGTTTATCTGACGGTAGCATATCGCCGTCTCTCGCTAACAAAGAAATAATCTTTATCACAAAAGATGTTGAGACGAAAAAGGCGATAAAGAATAATCTTCTTGACATGGGATTACAACTACAGATATTATTCAATATGAGTAATGTCGATTTTATCTACACATCCGACAGGGATGGTAAAGAAAATTTAGCAAAGTTCGAATCGCTTTTATCAAAATTATAATTTTGAAGGAAATATGAGTAACGAAGATCTGAAGGAAAAGCAGTTTGAAGCCGACATTGAGCAATGGCTTCTGACAGATGGTGGCTATACAAAAGGTGACCAAAAGACCTACGATAAGGAACGTGCCATCGATATGACCACGCTCATTAAGTTCCTTGCTTCGACACAAGAAAAGCAATGGGACAGGTATGTTCGCAAGTATGGCGACAAGGCAGAAAACCGACTTTATCAAGTATTCCAGGAGAATGTTGTGCGTTATGGCCTCATTTGGGTATTACGCAACGGCATTGACGATATGGGCATCAAACTGAAGATGTGCTATTTCCGTCCGGCATCAGAATTAAATGAGGAATTGATGCGGAAATACCATCAGAACATCCTTCAGGAAACTCGTCAGTTTGCTTATTCAACTCAGAATAGGAACACTATTGATATGGTGCTCTCCTTGAACGGCATCCCCGTTGTTGCTCTGGAACTAAAGAACCAACTTACAGGCCAGAACATAGAGAACTCGCGTGACCAATGGAAGAATGACCGTGACCCTGCAGAGTTGCTTTTCCACTTCAATACCCGTATTCTGGCTTACTTTGGGGTTGACCTCTACGAAGCAATCATGGCTACGGAGTTAAAGAAAGACAAGACTTACTTCATGCCATTCAACCAAGGCAGCGGTGGCGCAGGTAATGTTGGCGGTGCAGGAAATCCCGAATGTGAAGATCCAGAAGACTATGCAACCTCATATCTGTGGAAGCGTGTGCTTCGCCGTGATATGCTGCTGAGTATCCTGCAGCGTTATATCTCTCGTCAGGAAGAGGAGAAAATCAAGCTTGTTCGTGACAAACATGGAAAGATTAAGGAGAAGAAGGAAACATCAGTGAAGATTATCTTCCCTCGCTATCATCAGTTAGATGTCGTAGAGAAACTTTTGGCTGACACAGAGGAAAAAGGCAGTGGTCAGAACTACCTGATTCAGCACTCTGCTGGTTCAGGAAAGTCAAACTCTATTGCCTGGCTTACTTATCGACTGGCTTCACTGCATGATGCTGAACAGAAGAGTATCTTCGATGCTGTCTTTGTCATAACAGACCGACGTGTACTTAACTCACAGTTGCAGACCACGATTCTTGGTTTTGACCATATTGAAGGTCAGATCGAGACTATTACAGACAAAGACCCTTCAACTAAATTACGTGATGTAATCAATGAAGAGGCAGCACGTATCGTTATTTGTACTCTTCATCGGTTCCCTGTTATTTATCAGGAAGTGACTTCTCGAAGCGGAAAACACTATGCCATCATAGTTGATGAAGCTCACAGTAGTCAGAGTGGCAAGAGTGCAGAGAAGGTTAAGACTGCATTAGCAGATACAGACGAAGCATTACGCGAAATGGCTGAGCTGGAAGAGAAGACTGAGGAAGAACTGGAGAAAGAGCGCGATGCCATGATGGAGGATTTGTTAGCACAAGGAAAGCACAACAATCTCTCGTTCTATGCCTTTACTGCAACTCCCAAACCAAAGACTCTCCAGACTTTCGGTGTTTTGGTTGAGAAAGGAAAGACACCAGAAGAGGATAAATACCGTGCATTCCATATCTATTCAATGCTTCAGGCTATTGAGGAAGGATTCATCAATGATGTGTTGTTGCAATATACACCGTATAGCGTTACATACGAAATACAAAAGCGTATTGAACACGACCCGACATATGAAGAGACCCCTGCAACAAAAGCAGTGAAAGCTTATCACGATAACCACCAGCATGTTATCAACCAGAAGACGGAAATTATTGTTGAGAAATTCCGTGCCATCACCCTCAATGCTATGCAGGGACAAGCAAAAGCAATGGTTGTAACATCAAGCCGTGCCCATGCTTTGCGCTACTTCATGCAAATCAAGAAGTACTGTGAGGATAAGGGTTATACCGATGTTCACCCAATGGTTGCATTCTCTGGCAAGGTTAAGTTCGGCGAGACAGAATATACAGAGACCAAGCTTAATAGTGATGGAGAGTTACATATTAGTGAAGAACGTCTGCCCCTCTATTTTGCCAGCGACATGTACAACATCCTTGTTGTAGCAGACAAGTATCAGACAGGTTTTGACGAGCCTCTTTTGCATACCATGTTTGTGGACAAGAAGCTGAAGAATGTCAAGGCCGTGCAGACATTAAGCCGATTGAATCGCTCACATAAAGACAAAGAAGACACATACGTCTTGGACTTTGTAAACGATCCAGAGTCTATCAAAAAGTCTTTTGAACCGTTCTATACAGCTACAGAGCTTATCCGTCCTGTAGATGTGAATGGCGTATATAATTTCCGCAATGATATTGCACAGTACCACCTCTGGAATCCTGCGGAAGAAGAAGCTATATACAAATTAGCGTCGGAAACCAAGGGAGATAAGAGCAGGTTGGCCAAACTGAGCAATGCCTTTAAGCCAATCGTAACCAGATTCGAACAGTTTGATGAAGAGACACGTTTCAAAGTGCGTTCACTCATTAAAAACTTTGTCCGTTTCTACGCTTACATGGCTCAGGTAGAACGCACATATGACCGTTCTTTATACAAGACATATATTTTCTGTGATTTGCTATATCGATTGCTGCCCAAGACACCACATGAGAAAGTTGACCTGAACAAGCAGATTCAACTTATAAACTCACGCATTGAGGAGGGAAAGACCCAGCAGATTGTACTTGAAAAGGGCAAAGGTGGCATAAAAGGAGAAAACGTGAAGGGTGGTGGAAAACCAGATGAGAAAACAGATTTGCTGTCTAATATCATAGATAAAGTAAATCTGATGTTCAAAGGAAACTTTTCCCCTGCCGATCGTGTGATTGTAGAAGCTATCTTCGACAAACTTAACACCGCATCAGCTAAAAAGAAGTTAACCAAGCAGGCCAAAAACAATGACCCGAAACAGTTTGCCGAGAGTATCTTCCCTGACATTTTTGAGAAAGCTGCTCAGCAATGCTATGATGATAGCATCGGGGCATTTGACCGATTGTTCCAAAATAAGGAGTTGTACAATAGCATCATGACTCAGATGGCAGATTTGATGTATCAGAACTATCGAACTGAGGGCGATACACTCATCTTCAATCCTGAAAGATTTAAGGAGAAGATTCTGCCAACCATTGAGCGTGAGTTTGCCTTATATAAAATGATGCCTAAAGGCAAGGAGCAGATAGCAGACGATTTGGTAGCACTTATTGCAGCCCAGACCACAGATGACATCGATGGTGCCAATGATGTCATTCAAAATGCATTCAACCGTCTGTATTGTAGTCCAACAAAGGTTTCATTGGTTGACAAGAAACAGCATTTCAATACACTTGTAAGTCGCTTTGAGGTATTCCTGAAGAAAGTGTTCTACCTGAAGAACCACTCTGAGATTGTAAGTACCAAGCCAGGACAAGAAGGTATGAAAGCTACGTTAGCCGATTGTATATATCAGACTCCTTGTTTGAAACGCTTGAAGTTCTCAGAGAGTGAAGCTGATAAGAAGTTCAGCGAATATCTTGGCATGGTTAGAGATTGGCGCAATGACAATGCCCATAAAGCACCGACAGCAACGGAGCAAGAATGTGATACGGCTATTAATGTTCTAACCAGCATGTATCTTTATGTTGTAGCCTTTGGCATTGGCATTTGTGAAATAGAACAAATTGATTCGGCTGCTCTTGATAATTCTTTAAATAATGAAGCATATAATCTGGTGGCAGAACATGATTCTTAGTCTTTTGAAAGGTCATATGCAGGCGGCATCTTTTGAGAGCTATAATTAGGTAATATACAAACATATAATAACGACACAAAAACAGAATATGGACGAATCAAATCAGAATCAGGTTGCGAAAGAAATAAAACAGTATTGTCTTACAATTTCGCGACCAAATGGGCAAAGAAATGAGAAGGTTGCGAAAGAAATAAAACAGTATTGTCTTACAATAGACCATCTCAATTATAACACTATTCATTCGGCACACCAGATTAAACAGGGCGTAGAAGATAAGTGGCGTGACTCAATTCCCACATATTTCATCTATAGTTTTTTCACCTTTAACTCTATTTATTCGATAGATTGGGGAAAAACTAAAAGCGAGAATGAACTGACATATCATTCTGAAGGATTCGAAAGAACTAGAATAAACAAGTTACTTAGTTTTTGTTTCGAAGGTGCCGAGGAACAAGCTAAAATAACGTTTAGTGAGTTCATAAAGAAAAATCTGCCCGACAAGTTCGATACTCACGACAAGTTCGATACTCAAGTGTTTCTTGGACTTATAAAGGAAGATAAGAATGAAAAGGGTAATGTTAAAGAAATAGTAGAAGATAAATTCGGGAGGTATCATTATCCTATCAAAGACTTTAAGGATGCGTTTAGAAGGTTTATGAAAAGGGACATTCCGAACGAGGATGAATGTCAGAAAATCGCACAGTTCATTTATAGTGTCAGATGTAATTTGTTTCATGGATTGAAGCAGGTGGTTCAACTCGAAAATAGAAACTCTGATATTGAAAAAGAATTATATAAATTGAAGGTGTATACTGCTTTCTTGAATGGCATAAATTCTTTTTGTATCAATCAGATAAAACATGAATTCAGCGCTTATTAAGTGCGATTTCTACTTCTGACATTCAAATTGCCCCCTATTTTTTCTTCTATGTGCAAATAGATTGCACTCCTGGTTCGTACTTTTGCACCGTCAGTGGAAAACATCCCCGCTGATCGTTGTGTTGTTATGTTTTTTCTGATTATGTTGATTGCGTATCTGGACGATATGCTGGCAAGGAGATAAGTCTGGTCTCATCAAGTTGATTGGGCATTTTTTTTGCATCTGTGCAAATAGATTGCACAATGGTTTTGTATCTTTGCATCGTCAAACGAAAAACATGTTTCACTTTTAATTCATTTATGCCATGAACAAGATGATGACTTACGACCAGGGTATGCAGATTATCTGCGAAGCCAAGAGCAAACTCGCCGAATATGTCAGCGATATCAGTGTATTCCCCTATATCTTCCACGCCTGGCGGCAGGGGTTGTTTGGCGACGTGCATCCCAAGCAGGATCCCATCAAGGTGCTGGCTGGCCGCATCTTCGATGCCTACCGGCCTGTTTCCAAGGCCGAGCGGAAGCTGTTCCAGGCCTTCCTGCCTCAACTCATGGAACTCAGCGAGACGGAAGCTGCCTCGTACTATCTTACTTGTGTCTTGGTGGATTTCACCAAGATCGATGACGAATGGTATGCGACCTACGCCGACCGGTTGAGTCACGACCTTTTTTCGTAGTAACAGTCCTCTCAACACTGTCCATTATGCCAAGCAACAAACACGCGGGTATTCGCTACAAGGTGCTGGACGATTGTTTCAGCAACAAGCATCGTAGGTATTATTTCAACGACTTGCTGGAAAAGTGCAATGAAGAATTGCGATACCAGTGCGGTGAATCGTGTAGTGTGGGTGTTCGTACACTTCGGTCGGATATCAAGTATATGCGTGAGCAAGCGCTAATGAGCCGCGTCTATATAGATACAAAAGATGATGGCAGCGGAGGCCGCTACTATCAGTATTCCGACCTGGAGTTTTCCATCTATAAGCGTGGTTTGAGCCAGGACAATCTGGCGCAATTGAGGGAAACCATTCTGATGCTTCAGCGTTTCAAGGGATTGCCCGATCTGGGGTGGATGTCGGAGGTGCTCGTAAAACTCGAGGACAAGCTGGAGCTGCATGGTTCTAAAAAGAGTGTGATCGGTTTTGAAGAGAATAAGACATACTCCGGACTAGATTGGATTCAGAGTGTATTTGAGGCTATTATCAACCAAATGCCTCAGAAGGTGAGTTACCGGACCTTCAATGATGTCGAATATGAGTGGATTTTGTCGCCTCATTATCTCAAGGAATACAACAATCGTTGGTTTCTTGTGGGTACAAACCACGATGGCAATAGGGTAACCACTGTTGCGTTGGACAGGATTGACGAAATGGAGCCGGTCCACGAAACTTATCTGACATCGGACATTGATTTTGAGTCGTATTTTGACGATGTGGTAGGGGTGACGGTCTGTCAGGAACGTCACAAAGAGACCATTAGGCTCCGTTTTGCCCAGGACTCGCCCCGGTTTTTCTATGTCCAGACCAAGATGCTGCATCAGTCGCAGGTCCTGGAAGATCTCGATAATCGGATTGTCCGCATCGAAGTGATTCCCAACAACGAACTAGATGCGCTCATCCTTTCGTTTGGCAAAGACGTGGAGGTGCTGTCGCCACCCGAATACCGGGCTCACATCCAGAACATCGTCCGTCAGTCGTACGAACATTATTTTCCGAAGAAGTAGTTTGAGAAGTTTTCGGGGTGAGTGAACATAGATTATATTAGCCGCAAATATCTATGAAAAACTTCTCAGGGGTAAGCCACGGCGGCTGGGGCAGAATGCCCCATTGAGCCGGATGTTGAAAATAAAACAAAAAATGCTCGGTTTTTACCGGCTAAAACAGCCGCATTGAGGCTGAATGACCAGTCTATTCGCCGAATATTTTTCGGTGAAAAACTTGTTTATTAACCGAATTGGCAATAGATTTGCATCGAAAAAAAGATAAGACATGTACCTTCATCAAAGGAAAAACTGGTGGGTATTTCGCTATGACAAAGAGACCGTGATGAACAAACTTGGTCCCGTCAGGGCCAAGCAAGGCCTTATGTTGGGTCGTATGCAGTCGCTTGGCTTTGACTTTCAAGACGAAGCTATGCTCGCCAACATGTCTTTGGAACTCGTCCGTTCCTGCGAGATAGAAGGCGAAGTCATCAACCTTACGGAAGTACGTTCCTCCATTGCCCGCCGTCTCGGAATGGACACTGCCGGCCTGGTTCCCGCGTCACGTTACATAGACGGCATCGTGGAAATGCTCCTGGACGCTACGCAGCACTACGACAAGCCTGTTTCCGACGAGCGCCTCTTCGGCTGGCACAATGTCCTGTTTCCCACAGGACGCAGCGGTCTCTACGCTATAGAGGTGGGCAAATACCGCAGTGGGGAAATGCAGGTTGTCTCCGGACCAATGGGCCAAGAAAAGGTCCACTACGAGGCCCCCAAGCCGGAACTCGTTCCCGAGGAGATGCACCGACTTATCAATTGGGTAAACGACGATAACTTCACAGACCCTGTCCTCAAAGCCGGCATCGCACACATCTGGTTCGTTTCTATCCACCCTTTCGACGATGGCAACGGCCGTATCTCCCGTGCCATGACCGAGATGCTACTGGCCCGCAGCGAACACTCCGCCAAACGTTTCTACAGCATGTCAAATGAAATGAAGATTCTGCAGAAGGAATACTACGACATCCTGGAAAGAACGCAGAAGAGCGATGGAGACATCACTGACTGGCTCCTCTGGTTTCTGGGTTGCTTCGACCGGGCGCTATCCTCCACGGAAGAGACGCTTGCCTCTGTTCTTGCCAAGGCCAGATTCTGGGAGAATCACCGCGACCTGGTTGTAAACGAACGCCAGCGCAAGATCGTCAACATGCAGTTCGACGGCTTCTTTGGCAACCTTACCACCGGCAAGTGGGCCAAGATCGGGAAGTGTTCGACCGACACCGCCCTAAACGACATCCGCTATCTGGTGGGAAAAGGCGTCCTCAAGAAAAACGACGCAGGCGGACGAAGTACCAGTTATTCTCTTGTAACTACCACAATGAACCTACAATGAATCTTCAATGAACCCACAATGAATCTACAAAGAACCCACAATGCTGATTTGGGTTGTCTGATTACTTTCGAGCCATTAAATCAAGTGTTGACATATATAGACGCGAGAAGTAGCCTGTCTTAAAACCAAGATCATGGAAATCAAATCGTTATGACAGATATCGGACAAGTGAAGCAGTGGGCTGAGGCCCGCTGGACGTTGGGAAGGACGCACGGTGTCTCCCATTGGGAGCGTGTGGAACGCAACGGACTCCAACTGGCTACGCCTGAGTGCGATGTGACGGTCATTCGCCTGTTTGCCTATCTGCACGACAGTTGCCGCAAGAACGACGGCTACGACAGGGAGCATGGCCCTCGGGCGGCCGAGATGATGCGGAGTCTCAGAAAAACACTTCTGAAGGATCTGACCGACGACCAATTTGATTTGCTGCAGAAGGCCTGCCGTCTTCACACGACTGCGTTAAAGACGGGCGATCCGACCATTGACGCCTGTTTTGACGCCGATCGCCTCGACCTGTGGCGTGTCGGCATCACTCCAGACCCGGAGAGGATGGCCACTCAAAAAGGCAAGGAACTGGCTTCCGATGATAGAAGACAGCACAATGTAGAAGGATAAGCTATATCGGTCACTATACTCCCATAATGAAAACCGTATTTCTCCTTTCTTTTGCCCTCATGACGGGCGGAGTGGCCTACGAAGCCTGGCATCTGTGGCGCCTGACGCCGATGGGCTGGCCGATCTGGCAACGGCTTGTCATGTCTTGCCCCGCTCCCTGCTCTATGACAATGCCTGGGGCCTGCTGGCGGTAATTTGCTGGACCATCAGCCCTTCCATCTGGAGGAAGCCGAGCAGGCCGGAGTGGATTTCCAGTTCAGCGGACATACCCATCGCGGCCAGTTCTGGCCTGTTTCCTGGATCACCGATGCCATGTTCGAGAAATCCTGGGGCCATCACACCCGTGGCGACACTCGCTACTACATCAGCTCCGGCCTGGGCATCTGGGGCCCGAAAATCCGCATCGGCACCCGCTCGGAGTATCTGGTGCTCCGGGTAGATCGAAAGCACTAAACCTCTAAGCAAATCGATTGTCATGGCTCTTTTTGATGGTTGGTAATCCAAATCAGTAACAGACAGCGTGCGTTGCAGCGTTGCAGTTGTTTTCGAGATTGCACGGCCGTAGGACCATATTTCCACAATTGGATAATGTGTCTTAGAGCCCTGTAAGATCAAACTTGTAAACTTTATCTTCAGCTTGAACCTGTTCGAAAAAGGATATCATGTAGATGGGATAGTAAATAACTCTGCCCTTTGTCTGCACATTCTCTTGACAGAACACATAAGCCATTGGCACTGCATATTCATCATTCTCCATCACATTGGAAAGTGCATTGTGTCGCTCATAGTCTTTACCCGATTTGACTTCTATCGGCAGCATGTTGCCAGCATACTCAACCACAAAGTCCAACTCTCCTTGCTTCTTGCTGTTGAAATAGTATAGTGAATGTTGCTGTGCCTCAGAGAAGCCATGAGCATAAAGTTCTTGGGCGACAAGATTTTCAAAGACTGAGCCAAAATTGATGTTCGGATCATGGCTGAGCAATCTGGCCTGAATGTTTCCTCCATACATGGCAGCAAGCAGTCCTACGTCGTTGAGAAAGAGTTTGAACAGGTTTCGCTGCTTGTTCAAAAGTAGAGGTACTCGGGGTTCCTCAATATTGTATGCAAGGATAGCCACACCTGCATCCCTCAGCCATAAAAAACTGTCCTCGTATTTGCCGAACCGTGCCTTTTCGTTTAGCACTTTGAGAATAAAGCGTTTGTTTTTTGCGTTAAGCTCGGATGGTATAAGGTCGTAGATTTCTTCTATCTGCAACTTATGATCAAGGTCGTATTTGGTAATGTCCCTCTTATAGGTGCGAATGATTCCGCGTTGTTCTTCATACACTCTGCGCAGATTGTTTGCGTCGAGGTACTTTTGAACTGCTGCAGGCATACCTCCGACGATAAGATATAGACGAACGGCCTCCAACATCCTCTTGTGAATAAACTCATCAACAGGTCTCTTCTCCTCAAAACATGTTCGCAAATGGCCAATGACGTCTGCACCAATGCCGATTGCCTCAAAGAACTCCAAAAGGTCAATGGGATACATTTCAATCTCATCCATATATCCAACGGGCACACTACGCAGGTCATCCAACTCAACACCATGCAGAGAACCGCTCATCACATATTTGTAACTGCCTTCATCTACAAGGAACTTGATTGCTGTCACTATCTCTTTGCACTCCTGCACTTCATCGAAGAATATCAACGTTTTTCCTGGCACCAACGTTTTTTTCGTGAAGGCTGACAGTCGCAACAACAGATCTTTTGCTCCTTTTTGTTCGCCGAACAGCTCGATGGTATCTGGGTGTTCTACGAAATTGATTTCAACAAAATTGTCAAAACATTCTTTGCCTACCTTTCGGATGGAAAAGGTCTTGCCGACTTGTCTGGCTCCTGTTACTAACAGAGCACGCTTGTCGTTAAGTAAAAAGTTTCGTATTAGCTCGTCTGCTTTGCGTTTCACCATATCAACTTGTTTTTGTGGGGCCAAAGATACAGCATTTTCTTAAATACAAGCACAAATAACCCAACAAAATACACTTTTCCAATGCGAAAAACCAGATTTTCTTACACTTTTCCAATGAGAAAAATGGGTTTTTCTTACACTTTTCCAAGATTTGAAGAGGGTATATGACTCCTTCAAAGTGCACGCCTATTCGTAGTGCCTGATGCGAACGTCGATGCCGGGAAGCTGGGCGGGCACTGCGCTGAGGTCGGTGCGGCCGTAGTGGTAGGGGAACAGCATCTTGGGCTTCACGCGCTGGTGTTGTAGGCCGGGACGGCTTCGAGCGTGATGATCGTCTTTTTCATCGTTCTGGTTGTTGATGGGTTATTCCAGCGCACGGTAGCGGGCACGTTTGGGTGCGGCCTGGTCGCCGAGGCGTTTTTTCTTGTTTTCTTCGTATTCGGAGTAGTCGCCTTCGAAGAAGAAGACTTGTCCGTCGCCTTCGTAGGCCAGGATGTGGGTGCAGATGCGGTCGAGGAACCAGCGGTCGTGGCTCACGACCACTGCACAGCCGGCAAAGTTCTCGAGGCCTTCTTCCAAGGCTCGCAGCGTGTTCACGTCGATGTCGTTGGTGGGCTCGTCGAGGAGCAGCACGTTCGATTCCGACTTGAGGTTGAGGGCCAGGTGCAGGCGGTTGCGCTCGCCGCCCGAGAGCACGCCGGCTTTCTTCTCCTGGTCGGCTCCGGTAAAGTTGAAGCGCGACAGATAGGCTCGGGCGTTGATCTCGCGGCCGCCCACGCGGATAAACTCGTTGCCGCCCGAGACAATCTCATAGACCGTCTTGTCGGGCTTGATGGCCTCGTGGCTCTGATCGACATAGCCGATGCGGACGGTTTCGCCCACTTCGAAGCGGCCGCTGTCGGCCTTCTCCAGGCCCATGATGAGCTTGAAGAGGGTGGTCTTGCCGGCGCCGTTGGGGCCGATGACGCCTACGATGCCGTTGGGCGGCAGCATGAAGTTGAGTTTTTTGATGAGGCAGCGCTCGCCGTACGATTTGCACACATCGACGGCCTCGATCACTTTGTTGCCCAGGCGCGGGCCGTTGGGGATGAACAGTTCGAGTTTTTCTTCGCGTTGTTTCTGGTCTTCGTTGAGCAGCTTGTCGTAGGAGTTCAGACGGGCTTTGCCCTTGGCATGGCGGGCTTTGGGGGCCATGTGGATCCACTCGAGTTCGCGCTCCAGGGTGCGGCGACGTTTGCTGGCTTGCTTTTCTTCGAGGGCCATGCGCTGGGTCTTTTGTTCTAGCCACGAGCTGTAGTTGCCCTTCCAGGGGATGCCTTCGCCGCGGTCCAGCTCCAGGATCCAGCCGGCTACATGGTCCAGAAAGTAGCGGTCGTGCGTCACGGCGATCACCGTGCCGGGATACTGTTGCAGGTGCTGTTCGAGCCAGTCGATCGATTCGGCATCCAGATGGTTGGTGGGCTCGTCCAGGAGCAGCACGTCGGGCTGCTGGAGCAGCAGGCGGCACAGCGCCACACGACGGCGTTCACCGCCCGAAAGGGTGGTGACGGGTTGGTCGTCTGGCGGGCAGCCCAGTGCGTCCATAGCCTTCTCCAGGCGGGTGTCGAGGTTCCAGGCGTCGGTGGCGTCGATCTGGTCTTGCAGTTCGGCCTGGCGGGCGAAGAGCTGCTCCATCTTGTCGGGGTCTTCGTAGTATTCGGGCAGGCCGAACTTCTGGTTGATGGCTTCGTATTCGTTGAGCGTATCGACAATGCCCTGCACGCCTTCCATCACGATTTCCTTGACGGTCTTGCCGGGGTCGAGACGGGGCTCCTGTTCCAGATAGCCCACCGAATAGCCGGGCGAGAAGACCACCTCGCCCTGGTATTCCTTCTCGATGCCGGCGATGATCTTCATCAGGGTCGATTTGCCCGAGCCGTTCAGGCCGATGATGCCGATCTTGGCTCCGTAGAAAAATGAGAGGTAGATGTCCTTCAACACTTGTTTATGGGGCGGAAACTGTTTGCTGACGCCCACCATCGAGAAAATAACCTTCTTGTCGTCGCTCATGATTGTCTGTTTAGTCTGATAAATGTGTTACACCCAGCGGCTGTCCGTAAATATTGTACTCGCGGCCGTCGCGGAGGATAATCAGCCGGCCGTCACGAAGGAACTTGCCGTTTCCTGGCCTCGGGTTGACCGGCAGGGCTTTGTCCAGGCCGCTGGCCGGATCCTTGACAAAGAGGGTGATGGCCAGACCGCACTGCTTGCCGCCCAGCGTGAAGCTGATACTGTTTTGCACGGGACTGTCGAATTCTATCGTGTGGCCCGCCAGCGTGGCGTTGCCGGAGGCATCCTTGGCCGGGAAGACATAGGTGTTCGAGGCATAGCTCTTGCCGTTGCACTGGCTGATGTAGGAGTCGCCGTCGGCATAGTTGTCGTAGCCGTAGAATCTGATCTTCGAGACTCCCATGCCCGAGGGCAGGTGAATGGTGTAGTTCACGCCGGCGGAATACTTGACGGCCTTGATCGAGGACAGGCCGGTGGAGTAGCCTTTGTTGCTGCTGTTGACGATGCTCAGGCCGTTGCCGAAGCTGTAGGTGTAGGTCTGGTCGTTCTGTTGGCTGCCGGTATAGGTGCCGCTGTTCAGTTCGTGGGTGATGTAGCCTTCCGATTCGTCCATCTGGGCGATGCGCTGCTTCCAGGCGGGATATTCGGTCTGGATGGTGCCCAGGCACCAGCTGCCCAGGAACTGGTAGCTGCGGCGGCGCAGGGCGTTGAGCGAAGTGACGATTTCCAGGCCTTTGCTGTCGACGACCGGATCGCTGTCTTCGAAGTGATAGAGGAAGCGGTAGTAGAGGTGCTGCAGCTGGTCGTCGTAGATGGCGTAGATGGGCTGGTAGGCCATCTCGGGATTGTAGGAGGTGGTGGCGATTTCGTACTCGCTGTAGGTGTATGTCTTGCCGCCGGTGGTGTAGGAGCGGCTCTTGCCGCGTCGCTGGAGTTTGTTGAAGAAGGCCTGGTAGGTGGCAGCTCCCGTCTCGCCGCCCAGTTGGATGAAACGGCCCCAGATGGCGCTGCCGGCCTTGTCGATGACACGGCGGTCTTTCTCGCCCTGGGCGTTGGTGAAGTCTTCGATGGCCTTGCCGGGAATCTTGTGGGCATCGAGCCAGGCAACGGCCGTATGGATGGTCTGCTGCAGTTCCTCCGACGGGTTGTCGATGCTCATCAGGAAGGAAAGCAGGTTGGCCGATTCGTAGCCGCTGATGGAGGGCAGTTCGTGGGGACGGCCTTCGGCGGGCAGCAGGGTGGTGGTGTCGTGCTGGGCGCACCAGGCGGCCGGGGTGCCGTTGTCATCGACCTGACAGCGGATAATCATGTCAATGGTTTTTTGGAAACTCCGCCGGCAGCGTTCACGGACCGTCTCGGTGGTGATGTCCTTGAAATCGCCCTTGTTGTCGGCGATGTCGCGCAGGAGCTTCAACACGTTGGTGATCAGGTCGTCGTTGAAGGTGATGTAGTCCTGATAGCTGCCGCCGCCCGACAGGGGCCAGTACTGCGACCAGCCGCCGCAGCCTTTCTCGGCCTGGAAGATCATGTCGAGTGCGCGTTGGAAGGCTTCCTGATATTCCTCCACCCGGGTCTGCTGCCAGACTTTGGCCAGGAAACGCATTTCCATGGTCGTGGCGCCGTTGTCCAGACAGGAATGCTCGTTGCGTTTGTTGTAAAGGGCGTCCTGCTCGGCGTTGGTGAGCTGGTGGATCTGGTCGTTCTTCATCCAGCCGCCGTTGGCTTTCTGGACATAGAGCACGATATTGGCGATTTCCATGGCCTCGCCGCTGCCGTACCATTCACTGCCCATTTTGCCGCTGCAGACATCGCCCCAGCTCATCGAGGCGAGGTTCTGGGCCTGTAGGCCCGTTCCTGTGGCCACGAAGGTCATGGCGGCCCAAAGCAGGGCGGTCAGGTAATAGATTTTTTTCATAGTTATGATGATTGGTTTATGTCCAAGGGACAAATATAATGATAAATACCGAGATTCTGATGTCGGTAGGGATAGCCTTTTGTGTAATAATGATTATCTTCGCCCCCTGAAACGCCGGGCCATAGTGCTCCTGCCGGCTTTTGCCTGCCCGGAAAACCAATCTCAAGATGATAGGACAAAGCATTGTTTACGAAACCCTGGACCGCCTGGGCATCCCTTATACTTATACCGAACATCCGGCCACGCCCACCATCGAGGAGGGCCGGGCCTACTGGGGCGACCTGCCCGGCACGCACTGCAAGAACCTGTTTTTTCGCAACCACAAGGGCAACCGCCACTATCTGGTCATTTTCCAGTGCGACCACAGCATGGCTATCCACGACCTGGAACAGCGGCTGCATCAGGGCAAGCTCAGCTTTGCTTCCGAGCAGCGCATGGAGCGCTATCTGGGGCTGCATCCCGGCTCGGTGAGCCCTTTCGGGCTGCTCAACGACAAGGAGCATCATGTCTATGTCTTCCTGGACGAGGGCCTGAAAAACTACACGCATGTCTCGTTCCATCCCAACGACAACAGGGCTTCGCTCAATATCCGCCTGGAGGACTTCGTGCGCTACATGGACTCCACGGGCAACGCCTATGAATGGATCAGGCTCTACGACTGAGGCAGCTGCTTGCGAGCATATCTGGTTATAGGCCATAATGTTTTACGGCGGCGGAGAAGTCAGGGGTAAAACATCGACCGGAAATCCTTGGCTTGGTGTAAAACAAAAAAAAGAAGGAAAATTCTGATTATCAGTCTTTCCTTCTTTTCATCGGTGACCCGCTTGGGGCTCGAACCCAAGACCCCATCCTTAAAAGGGATGTGCTCTACCTACTGAGCTAGCGAGTCTGACCTTATCGCTTTCTGAAAAAGCGGTGCAAAGTTAATGCTTTCGCCCGAATGAACAAAACAAAATCAATTATTTTTCGGCCGGAACCGGCCGAAGGCCACCTGTTGCGGCCGTCTATCTGCTCCAGGCATTGACTACTTCGCCGATGTACATGGTGTGCAGCCCGGCGGTAGCATTGCGGTACTGGCGCTGCGGAACCTCGCTTTTGAAATAATTGGGATCGAAGGGGGCTGCATACATCGTCTTGCATTCTATGACCATGACGGCTTCGGTATAGTAGGGGGTGCCGTTTTCCGTATAGGCCGTGTGCAGCCCGAGCGCGGCAGCCTTGTCGCCGTCGCGCCCGCTCTGGGTTCCCATGTACCTCAGTATTTTGCTGTCGCCGGAGGCAAAAGCCATGACCGTGAAATACTGAGCCTGGTCCATGAACTGCTTGGTGTAGCGTTTCTCGGCCACATAGACAGTCAGTGCGGTACGCCCCCAGAGGGTTCCGATGCCGCCCCATCCGATGGTCATGGCATTGTGTCTCTGGCTGTTGCCGGCGGCCAGGAGTTCCGCCTTGTTAAACCAGCTGAAAGCGTTCTCCGTAAAGTCTTCTTTGAGGTTGATGCTCCGGAATCCGTATTCTTCCTGTGCATGGACTGCGGTGGCGGCCAGCAGCATCACCGATGCTGCCATTGCCTGGATTAATTTTGATATTCTCATATTATTCAGTATGTTATCGATGTCTTTTATGCCGGTCTTTCTTAATAGGCCAGTACGGGCCAAAGGTCGCGGATGTGCTGTTCGGGATCCCAGCGGCCCGAGAAGGTCCACAGGGCCGTGATGGCGTGGAAGGGCGGGTTGCCGGGTGCTTGGTCGAGATTGTTGCGTAGCCAGCCGCTATGCCCGCCGTCGCGAACGCAGCCATAGTAGTAGGTGCGCTGTCCCCAAGGGCAGGGATCGAGCACTTTGTCGGTGTAGGCATAGCTGATGTTCGAGTCCAGGATCTTGTCGGAGAGCTTGCAGTTGATCAGATAGAACTGGGCGTCGTGGTGATAGCGTCCCAGTGGCGTAGGCGTCTTGGCATCGAAGCGGGAGTTGGTGATGACCAGCTTCTTGTCCTTGTCGCCCCGTCCGTCGTGCCAGATGATGGCCCGGCTGTCGCCGTAGAATTGGCAGCGCGTGGCATAGCACCAGCCCCGGGGGCAGAGGAAGTCCACGCCCGGACAGCGCAGGAAAAGGTCGGCGTGGTAGTACATGCCGTTGCCGCCCTGGGCCCAGAGCGAGAGGGCGTCGTTGCCGTCGGCCCAGATGTTGCTGTTGATGACGATGGTACGGGTGGCCCGTCCGAAGACGGCCATCTGGTGGGTGGTGTTGCCCGGCTCGACTGTAGTGCCGTAGCTGTTATAGACGGTCAGGCCGCTGATGACACAGTCGTCGGCGCCTTCCTGCAGCACGATTACCCCGTTGCCCACGCTCTTGCCGTGGTACTCGGTGATTTTACGTGTCTGGGCGGTCTCGGCCAGTGTGATGACCGTGTTGTCACGGTCTTCGCCCACCAGTACGATATGGGGCCGGTCGATGATGACCTTTTGCTGGTAGGTCCCCTTGCTGATGAAGATTTTGAAGGGCTTGAGGGGTTTCCCCGGAGCCTTTTCTATGGCTGCCTGGATGCTTTCGCCCGGACGGACGATGACGTCGAACTGACTCATGTCCTTTTGAGGCTGGCGTTCCAACTGAATCAGACCGGTCTGGTTGGCACCGGGGCTGTTGAGGTCGAGTTGGAGCTTGTGGGCGGGATCGTAGCGGTCGGCCCAGTCGTTGTAGAGGGCGTAGAGGCCGGCCGGACCGTCGCCGTACCAAGAGTAGCCGTTGCGACGTTCAGGACCGATCTGGTCGAGCCGGCGGCGGGGCACTCCGTCGCGGTCGCAGACATAGGGCTCACAGAATTCCAGGTCGTAATAGCGTCCCCAGATGGGACGGGCATTGGGGTCGGACACCAGACGGGTGTCGCGGTCGTTGCCGCGGCCGCTGCGCTGGATGCGCACACCTGTCAGCTTGTAGCGGTCGAACCAGGCCATGGCGGCATGGACGGCTGCTTTGACACGCTCGTCGGGGTCGGGCAGCTGCATGAGCAGACGCACGATGCCGGCGCTTTCCTGCGGGCAGTAGGAGGGCAGTTCATAGGCACGGGCCGAGGCAGGCTCGTAGGTGATATGGTCGTGCTGCTGACACCAGATGGTGAGCTGGCCATTGTGGCGCATCTGGGTGACCAGCATGCACTCGACACCCTTGTCGAAAGCTTCCTTGGAGCGGCGGCGCAGGCGCTTGTCGGTGAGTTTGCCCTGATAGGGCTCCTTCTGCCCGGCGATGTCGCGCAGCAGGTTCATGGTGTTGACCATGGCGTTGTCGTTGTAGGTGATATGTACCTGATAGCCATGGGGATCTGGCCAGAACTGTGGCCAGCCGCCGTTGTCGTACTGTCCGCTGAGCAGGTATTCGACAGCGCGGCAGAAGCCGTCGCGGTAACGTTTGTCCTTGGTGGCCTGGTACAGACGGGCCAGATAGTTCATCTGCGAGGTGGTGGCGTTGTTGTCGATGGTCGAGTCATCGCGGCGATCCTTGTCGGCCAGCACCTGGGCACGCTCTTCCTGACTCAGCTCGCGGTACATGTTGATGTTCTTGGGCCAGCCGCCGGTCACGCGCTGGTAGAGCAGCATCTGATCGCCGATGCGCCGGGCTTCCTCACTCTTGAAAAATTCGGCCGTCATGGCACTGCCTTGGCGCGGCATGGCCTGTTGGCGGGCGGACTGACCCTGTTCTACCGCCTGTTGCCGGGTCGGCTGAGCGGGCTGTTGCCCTCTGGTGACAGAAGGCCGGGACTGTGCTATTGCACTGAGGCAGGCCAGGCAGAGCAGGCCTGTGAGCATCAATCGTCTGGTCATGGTGTAGGGAGCTTCCATAAGAATTGTTGTTATTATGTCCGTAAATACCAGGCGAATCACACTTTGTGTCGCCCGACTCGGCCGTAAAGATAAAAGTAATAATTGTCAAAAGTGAAGACTCAGTCTGCTTTACAAGATAGTTTATCGCTTGTTTGATAATATTGTCAGCGACCGCTCTGCCGGATCATGTCGTGCAGGCGTTTGTTGAAGGATGCTTCCTGCAACAGATCTTCCAGGTGGATGAGCATACGGTAGCACCAGTAGTTGCGGTTGTCGGTGGGGATGTTGATACGCTCGCTGCTGGCGTCGGGCCGCTGCAGACGGGCCTCCGTGCCCACCCAGTCCTGCCAGGGCAGGATCACCCACATGGCAGGCGACTGCAGATGCCGGCGGACGATATCGGCAACGATACCGGCCGTGCAGTGTGCCGGGGCAATACCTTCCTTGCCCAGCATCTGGTGGTAGTATCGCTGCGTCTTGTCTTGGTCCTCTTCCCACCAGGCCCGCAGAGGGTTCATGTCGTGGGTGCCGGTTGTGCAGACCGACAGCCAGGGCATCCTGGCCGTGTCGCCGAACTCGTCGAAACTCTTGGGCATACGCTGTATCTCGAGTGAGAGGATGCCCAGCTGCTGCATGACCTCAGGCACGCAGGCGGGCACCATGCCCAGATCCTCACCGCAGACCAGCATGTCGGCGGCTCCGGTCAGAACCGGCAGCTTCTGCAGTGCCGATACTTTCCAGAACTCGTTGTGCCGATGGTAGAAAAAGTCTTCGTACAGGGCCGACAGTTTCTGCTGCCTGTCTGGCGACAGGGTCTTGTAGCTGTAGGACTGGGCCATCGAGATACGCGGATGCAGCAAAGCTGTGTCGTGCAGGTCACGGACAAAGAGCACGTCGCTTAGCAGCAGGTACAGACCGTCGCGCAGGGCTTCCTGGGTGGCTTGTGGCTGCCGGGAGAGCCAGGCCTTGACTTTGCGCTGGGTGTCGAAGGCCGGCTTGAAGCGGTAACGCGGCAGCTGGCCGGCAGGAAGGACTGTCCCGCCCGCAATCTGACGGGCGAGTCCGAGGCTTCGCTCCTCAAGGAAGGTCTCTTTCACTACCTTGGCCTGCTTTCCGAAGAGTTCTTTCAGGGCATCGGAGCAGATATAGGGCTCCACGAGGCGCTCCAGGTTCAGGTCGATGCCCAGGTGCTGCAACTCTTCCAGACTGTAGGGCAGGGCGGGAGAGAAGCGTCCGCGCAGCCCCCAGACATCTTCCCGTGCGTTCTCCCAGATGCGGAAGAAGCCCAGGATATGGTCGATACGATAGGCATCGAAATAGTCGGCCATTTTTTGGAAACGCTGCCGCCACCACTGGAAGCCGTCCTTGGCCATTTCGTCCCAGCGATAGGTGGGGAAGCCCCAGTTCTGGCCGGAAATGGAAAAATCGTCCGGCGGTGCGCCGGCCGAAGCCTCCAGGTTGAAAAGCTCGGGGTGGACCCAGGCATCCACGCTGTCGGGACTGATGCCGATAGGGATGTCGCCCTTGAGCATGATCCCCCGGCTGCGGGCATAGTCGTGGGCTGCGCGCAGCTGCCGGTCGGCATGGTATTGCAGGAAACAGTAGTAGGCCGTCTGCTCGTATTCCTCGGATCCCGGCGTGACCATGCGGGCCGCCTCTTTGCTGTCGTAGCAGCTCAGATAGGGCCATTGCCGGTAATCGGGCGTGCCGTTCAGGTCGCGCAGGCGGCAGAAGACGGCATAGTCGGCGAGCCAGTGGCGGTTGCGCTTGTAAAAAGCCTGATACTCCTCTGTGGTCAGGGTCTTCGCACCATCCTGTTGCCAGAGCAGTCTGAACCATTCGTCCTTAGTACGGGCCACCTGTTCGTAGTCGGCTATTTCCAGCCCGTTGAGCCGGGCCTGTTGCCGGCGGTATTCCGCCAATTTGTCCGCCGGCAGGCTGCCCATGTCTTCAATATTGATGAATATGGGATTCAGCGCGAAGACTGATACGGCATTGTAGGGATAGGAGTCGCGGCGGTTGTGGTAGAGCGTGGTGTCGTTCACCGGCAAGGTCTGGATTATTCTCTGACCTGTCCGGGCAGCCCAGTCGATCATCAGCCGGAGGTCGGCAAACTCTCCGATGCCCAGGCTGTGCCGGCTTCGCAGGGAGAACACCGGGATGGCTGTGCCGGCCCCACGCCATCGGGGCTGGCTGTAACGGAAGGGAAAGTCGTGACGTAGCAGCAAGGATAGGCCGCTGTGGCCGGCATTACCGGACTGGGCTCCCAGCATCGTGCCCGGCTCGGTGCGGGCCTCTGCCGTGAACCAGTCGGCCGGCACCTTGAGCCGTCGGTCTTCTCCATCTTCCAGATCGACGATGCGGCCGCTGTCGGGCTCGTAGATGACGTATTTGTACCGGATGTCAGTTGCCCGGTCGGATGATTCACCGCCGGGGACTGAGTGGTCGGCCTCGGCCGCGGCCAGCGCCTGCCGGGGAATGACGGCCTGCCAGAGCGGATAGCGGCTGTCGTCAAGAGGCAGAATGCGGTCGGCCTGCCACTCGCCCAGCAGGGGGTGGTTGCCCAGGATGCCCAGGCGCTGGTGTGACTCGATGCAGGGCAGGAGTATCTCCAGTACAAGGCAATCCTGACCGGGCTCCTGTCGCTGCGATGGTTGGTCGGTAAGTGACGGATGGCCTGTGGCCGACAGTGGCTCAGATGGGGAGACATCTTGTCGCAATAGCCCTGAATCTGTCCTTTGTCGTGATGCTTCAGGATTGGATCCCTGTCGCGGCCGTGCGAAAAGGTTGCCGGTGAACCCGCTGCTCAGGAATACATCTTCGACCGAGGGCTGCTGCCAGTAGTCTTCGATTTCGAGGTCGGCTGTTGTCAGTTGGATATGCCGCGAAAAACGAGGGGTGTTTTGTCCGGCTTTGCCGGCAGCCTTTTCGGGATGTCTCTCGGGGGGAATTTGACGTACAAATCGGGGCGCACGGGCCTCATAGAGGAAGGTCCCGTCTTCGAGGCGCAGGGCATAGCAATAGGCTATGCTGTCGTCGAAGTCGGACAGTTCGGTCTCGGCCGACCATTCGGAAGAGTGCTCACAACGGAAAACCAGCGGGTTTTCTTCGGTCCAGGCGGTGAGCCGGGTATGTCCCAGCAGGCAGATCTCCTGCCCCCAGCCGGCCTGATAGTCAATCTTGAATCTCAGATGCATCTTGTCGGGAATTCTGTCACAAAAATACAGCAAGAACGGCGAATGTCAAAAAGTCCCGTCTGGAGATGCTTTTGGAGACACAATCCTATGATAATAAAAAGCGAACACGAAAGATATCATAAAAACCTTTGCGTTTGATTTCAAATCGATTATATTTGCCAAAATCATACAGCTATGTCTGCCCACTCCCGCCTCCGGTTACTCTCGGCATTGCTGACAGCTGTCGCCTCGCTGTGCGGCACGTTTGGCGTGTCAGCACTGGGAAACTACAATCACTACCTTCCCGGCGGCTCGGTGATGGTGGAGACCATCCAGCAAGGAACAGGCGCGGGGGTAGGTTCTGGCAGCACCACCGGCACGAAAGTCCTCTACTACGGCTATCAGGATCATCTGGGCTCGCTCACCGCCCTGGTCAGGGAGCGACTCAACGGTAATGGTAGCATCAGCCGGATAGTGGCCGACTACCGCACGTACGATGCCTGGGGCCGGCTGATGACCCCCGCGGACTGGACGGAGCCCTGGACGGGATCTCTACTCGTCACCGACCGAGGCTACACGGGCCACGAACACCTGACAGACTTCGGCATCATCAACATGAACGGCCGGGTCTATGACCCCCTGACGGCACAGTTCTTCAGTCCCGACCCCTACGTGCAGGCTCCCGGGCTCTGGCTCAACTACAACCGCTACGCCTACTGCCTGAACAATCCGCTCATCTATACCGATCCGGAGGGGGAGTGGATTCTTGAAGCAATTATTATAGGAGCCTTTTTAAATGTGGCAATACAAGGGAATACTGGAAATATCAATACCCCAGGAGATTTTTTCTTGTCAATGGGAATTGGAGCGCTTTCTGCTGTAGCAGGAGGGTTCGCCGGTCAGGCTGTTGCAGGAATTGTGGGTACAATTGGTTTTTGGGGAGGAGCATTGACAGGAGCTGCGGGAGGGGCAGTAGGAGGCTTTATAAGTGGGTCCGGTAATGCTTGGATAAGTGGACGCTCTTTTAGCCAAGGGCTTGTATTTGGGCTGAAAGGAGGAGGGGTTGGAGCCATTACGGCTGGATTAATCGGTGGAGTTTCAGGAGGATTTCTTGCCACTGAACATGGTGGGAGCTTTTGGACGGGGAAAAATGCCACTTTTCATGAAGTCATACCCAAGACACTGGCCGGTAAAATTGAAATAGGGGAAGGCATGGATTATTCGAATAAATACGCTCAATCCTTTTCTGACGAATATTACGGAGAAAATGTCTTGGGAGTAAATAATTTGTATGCGAATGAAGGTTCTCTTCCGAAGGGATATACAAAGAAGGGAGATATAGTCTATAGTACACAAAACAAGCCTGTTCGTGGAACAACGGTCTATTTAGGCACGGGGAAAGGGTCGGATGTGTATTTGTATAAGTCTGCATTTACGTCAAAGGAGCAGTTGTATTTTACAATGGGTCATGAATATTTACATGCCGGGTTTAATCATATGGGACTTTTATACCCTGATAGTCAACACGCATCTATCAGCAAATGGGAATTGTACCAAGCTAAGATCTGGGGTTTTAATGAGCTCTATTATACTCAGAGATATATGCAATTCAAGCACTTTTACAATCCTGTGTATGATTATGGCAAATTAAACTTTTTCGTTCTAAATATCAAACCATGGTAGGATATAGTCTAAAGAGAATCATATTAGTAATCTTGCCCATTTTCTTTTTTGCAGAGTGCAAAAAATATAATTTGTTGGAAGATGGTTATCCTTTTTATGAGAATTATTTTCAAGGAACAATACGGATACCCGAGAAAATGTTGTCACATAGTGCATTTTTTTATACTGACACATTGATCGTTAGTGAAGTAAGTCTGCAGTACGGTCAACATGAAAGTATCGTTGGAGAATCATTTAATACTCTTCTCAACATAAAAATGATAAATGGATGGAACTCATTTAAGGATTTGGAAATAAACGTTTATCCTAAAGATTATGAGGACTTCATCACGAAAAGAAAGCAAGAATTAGAATTATTCTATTTAGGAAACCTAAACCTTTCAAAACGTTATAGTAGCTATTTAATCTTAGTATCAGATATAATGGATGACTACAATATAGTCTTGAAGGTTTTTTTAGTTAATGTGAATGATAATAAAGTGGTATCAGTAACAAGAATGAGTCAATACACTTGTTTTGACGGAGATATCAAATATATCTATACAGATTTATCAGAAAAAGGTGTTTTTATTCAGCGTTCCAAACTTCTTGAATCGGATGTGATTATCCCAGAGGAATATCAACAGGAGGAACATGAAAAGATTATTTTTAAATTCACCTACAATAGAAATGGATTCGTGACCCTTCTAAAATAAACAGAACTATGTGGCACATGGTATAAATGCTTTGCTATTGGGAGGTTCTTTTCTTAAAGAGTATAATTATTTTGAAGATCAAGCCTATGGAAGACAATGGTGGTAATATGTTATAATTATAATATGATGAACATAGAAGTAAAGATTTTGTTATTATCGGTAGTAGCTTTTTTTGCGGCTTCGTGTGATATATCTAAACAATATGTTATTGGTACAGATCGGTCGTATGTCATTACGAGGGAATGTGGTAGTATTACTATTACCGGGGCGACAATATTTCATGAGCATTTATTTGCCGAAATAAATGGTGAATTTAGTGTTACGCCTTCGGCTCTTCGTTTAGAAGTGAGCCCGAGTTATGTATCTATTTCTAATCTTGTTTTCTTTTTTAACGATAAAGAAATTAATGACATATCAAGTACACTACATATTAATGGGCACGAAAAAGTATCTGTCAGGTTTGATTATAGTTCCGAGGTGGCTTTCGATAAAAAGAATGTTTCAATATCGTTGTCGCCATCGGAGTTTCTTATGTGTGCAAATAAACCTGTTATTACAGACACTATTAAAATACAGTTGAAATAAATTCGCAAATTTCTTTTGACAAAGATATTAGTTTTTCAATGAATGCCAAGTTATTAATCACATGGTCTGCACACTCTTGTTTTCGGTTTCTTCCAGCTCTGCTGACAGCGTTTCTTTTGCTGTGCTCTGCTGGTAGCCTTTCTGCGGCCGGAAGCTATAGGCACTACCTTCCCGGCGGCTCGGTGATGGTGGAGACGGTGCCGCAGGGTGCGGGCTCTGGTACGGGTGCAGGTTCTGGCAGCAGCACCATCGGCACGAAAGTTCTCTACTACGGCTATCAGGATCATCTGGGCTCGCTCACCGCCCTGGTCAGGGAGCGCATCAACGGCAACGGCAGTATCAGCCGGACAGTGGCCGACTACCGCACGTACGATGCCTGGGGCCGGCTACGAGACAACGACGACTGGAGCCTGCCACGAACCGATGCCATGTGCTGGGGGGCTGTGATAGGCGGTGTTGGATATACCGCCGGTATTGCCTTTAGCGATGGCGGTTTTAACAATTGGAATTGGGGAAAGTTTGGGAAAAATGTTGGGATAGGGGCAATATCTGGCATTACAACTGCTGGTATTGGACATTTATTTGGTGCAGTTGGAAGTATGGGTATAAACTTACCATAGTATGAAAAGATTCTACTTTTTTATTTTTGGATTGTTCGTCATCTCTTTGACAAGTTGTCGTGTGCAAAACACATCATTGGTATTACAGAAAACCACAGTTCAAAGGAGTCTACTTAAGGAATATTTCCTTTGTGTTTGTATCACGGAAGGGTTTAAAGACGAGCAAATAACTGATAAGGACATATCTCAAGCTATATATTTTGACATTCTTCAGTATAGCCCAGAGGCGATTCAGATTGTTAGGGATTCTGCAGTACAGTTTGTTGGAACTATACGCCCTTCTCCGATTATTGATTTAAACAATAAAAGAGCTATTATTATGATGAGTATAGAAAAATACAAGAGTAAAGAGTTGGATAGATTGGTGAAGTCCTTAGATAAGTATTTAATTCACGATTAGTCTAAATGACCACTGAAATCGGACACGGAGTTATTCCATCCCTGCTGATGGCTATTGTCTTGCTGTGCTGCTTAAGGGTACCAAGCTAAGATCTGGGGGAGGTAATGAGCTCTACTATACTCAGAGATATAGACGGGCTGTCGTCATAAATGCCTTCCATCACAAAATAAATTTGTGATTGCGTTCGGTTTTCTATACCTTTGCAGTTATAAAATAATGGTTGTTTATGGAGTATAACTATAAAAATAATAATGTATTATCTCTTTTGGAATCTTATTCATGGGAGAATGAGGAGGATATAGCCAAAAGGATGGCTGACGATTTCCGACAGCGACGGATAGAAAAGAATCTGACACGCCGGCAAGTGGCTGAGCAGTCAGGGGTGGCGTTGAGCAATATCGTCCGTTTCGAACAGAAAGGGCTCATTTCTTTGCAACATTTACTCGCTATAGCAAAAGTGACCGGTCATTCGGACGATCTCAGACAGGCCTTTGCCAACCCGAAATATTCGACGATGGAAGAATTGACACAAATCCGTCAGAATGCCGGCAGAAAGAAATCTTATCAAAAGAGAAGCAACTGATATCCGATATCAATGAAAACAATTGACAAACTGATGGTGAATTATCGTCAGCAGAGGGTAGGAGAGCTATCCCTGACACCTGACAACAAACTTTGCGTCTTCCAGTACGCCAAGTCCTGGTTGGCCGATGGTTTTAGTATTTCTCCTTTGGATTTGCCGCTGAAGCCGGGGCTTTTTATTGCCCAACCTGATCCGTTTTATGGAAGTTTCGGCATTTTCGAGGACAGCCTGCCAGATGGTTATGGCCGCTATCTGCTGCACAAAGCTCTGATGCGTGAGGGTATCAATGATGCAGACCTTTCATCGCTTGATCGGCTGAGCCTGGTAGGACGCAGCGGCATGGGAGCGCTGACTTATTCTCCGGAGACGTCTTTAGGACAAGTTGCTGAGCCGTATGACTTTGATGAACTGCAGCATAAGGCCTTGGAGGTGTTGCAGGAACATCAGGACGGAGATGCACGCTGGCTACTCTACAACAGTGGTAACAGTGGAGGCTCACGGCCCAAAGCTCTTTTTTCCGATGAGGAAGGACACTGGATAGTCAAGTTCAGGCATGTAAATGATCCGCTGGATATGGGGCTCCAGGAATATCATTACAACGAAGTGGCCCGGCGTTGCGGAATCAAAGTGCCTGATTTCAAACTGATCAACGGAAAATATTTCGCTTCGAGGCGTTTTGATATTTCCGACAAGGGCGAAAGGTTGCACACGGCTACGGCTGGAGCGCTGTTGAATCTCTCCCTTTCCCAGCCTTTTCTGGATTATAGCAATTTGCTGTCTTTGACGGCATTCCTGACTCAATCCAGGAAAGAAGTGGAGGAGATGTTCCGCCGCATGGTTTTCAATTATCTGACAGAAAACAAGGATGATCATTGCAAGAATTTCAGTTTTGTCGTCATTCCGCAGGCCGATGGCTTCTATGCCTGGCATCTGGCTCCAGCCTACGATCTGACGCTTTGCACCGAAGGCTACAATGGCCAGCACGCCACCTCGGTAAACGGTACCGGCATCCCCTCCTTTCAGGACCTCCAAGCTCTTGGTGCCAGGTGGAAAATTGCCCCGTCACGTTGCCGGGAGATATATGAGCAGGTAGAATCGGCTTGTGGCGACTTGCTGCGGTATCGGGTTCCCGAGAACTGACATTATTCTATTCCGCTTTCGGGAACATCTTTATGGTCTCTTTTGTTGTAAGATTGTCTTCATGGAATTATATTTGCTGTCAGACTGAATAACCACCTAACAAAACAAAATGAAAAGAACAACTCTTTACGGACTGGGACTGCTGGCCTCCCTTATCATGCTGTCCTGCGGCGGCAGGAAAGAGAAATGGTCGCAGCGGATGGCCGATTCGGAAATGCGGCGTTTCCCGAAGCTGGAGAATTTTGACCACGGCAAGCGCCTGTTTTTCGGTTACACCCAGGGCCTGGGTGCCAAGGCCTTCTGGGCCATGTGGCAGGCTACGGGTGACAGTAAGTACCGCGATTATGTATGGCAGTGGGGCGATACGATCATCGGTCCCGAAGGACAGATACATCTTTACCGCCCGACGGACTATAACCTGGATTTCATCAATTCGGGCAAGATACTGTTCGACCTTTATGCCGACAGCGGTCAGGAACGTTTCCGCATGGCCATCGACACGCTGATGGACAAGCAGCTGCGTCACCAGTTGCGTACGCCGGAGGGCGGATTCTGGCACAAGAAAATTTATCCCGACCAGATGTGGCTCGACGGGCTCTATATGGCTTCGCCCTTCCTGGCCGCCTATGGCGCCACATTTGGAGAACCGGCCTGCATCGACGAAGTGATCGACCAGCTGACGCTGGTGGCCGACCATACCTACCAGCCTGAAAAAGGCTTATTCTACCATGCCTGGGATGCCTCGCACCTGCAGGCCTGGGCCGACCCCGAGACCGGGCATTCCCCCAATTTCTGGGGCCGCAGTATCGGCTGGTATGCCATGGCCCTGGTCGATGACCTGGATTTCATTCCCGAGGACCATCCCCGCCGGCCGGAAGTGCTGGCCATCGTCAAGACACTGGCCGAAGGCATGCTGCGCTGGCAGGACAAGGAGACGGGCCTGTGGTATCAGGTGGTCGATGCCGGCGATCGCGAGGGTAATTACCTGGAGTCGTCCGTTTCGTGCATGATGATGTATTTTTATGCCAAGGCGGCCAACAAGGGTTATCTGCCGGCTTCCTACAAGCAGGTGGCCAATCGGGTGCTGGATGGCCTGATTGAACACCGTATCGTCCGCAATGAGGACGGAACCATTACGCTCACCCAGTGCTGTGCCGTGAGCGGGCTGGGGGGCAATCCCTACCGTGACGGCAGTTTCGAGTACTATATTCACGAACGTATCCGCGACAACGACGGCAAGGCCACCGGCCCCTTCATCCTGGGCTGTCTGGAACTGGACCGTTGACCGGCCGGCCTCAGGGCCCTGGCCTCCTGTCTTAGGCGTAAATGCTAAAGTCTCCGTGCTGAAAGCAGTACGGAGACTTCTTTTTTCCGGCCGGGGAGGTCCGATCGGACTTGATCGGGGCTTGGCCTGTGTCTGACCTGGACTTGCCCCGGAACCTAAACCAGATGTCTGATATTCTCTTCCTTGTCGCCGGGCAGCATATCGATGACGGGAATCTCTATCATGGTGTAACAGCCGCTCTGCATGCGCATCGATGCGCGGGCCACGTTGACCAGCACCTGACCGGTCAGGGCGGGGTTGTTGATGTTCATGTTGAACTCCAGCCGCTGGTTCTGAGTCTTGCCGCTGACACCCTTGCGCACCAGGTTTACCCCATGGCCCATGTCGCGGACCTCATCGACCGAATCGACCTGGAAGACATGGGTCTCGTCAGAGGCGAAGTAGGGATCCGCCTTGATGTCGGCCGTTACCTGTTCGAGCGTATATCCCGGCTCCAGTTCGACATAGACCATGCGGCGGTGTATGCCTTCGCCCAGCGGAATAGTCATTGACAGGGCATTTTTCACACCGGCCTTGGAACGAACGCAGACGCTGTGTCCCATGGACATGCCGGGGCCGAAGTTGGTATAGCTCAGGCCCTTGGGCGCCAGGCTCTGCATCAGGGCGCGGACTATCGAGTCGCTGCCCGGATCCCAACCGGCGGCGATGACGCTGACCGTACCGGTCTTTTGGTTGATTTCTGACAAGGTCCGGCGGTAGTCGGCTATCATGGTGTGTATGTCGAAAGAATCCACCGTATTGATGCCCAAAGGCAGTATCTGACGGGCATACTCCTCGCAGGAGCGGGTAGGAGTGGCCAGGATGGCCACATCGACCTGTTGGAGTTCACGGATATTGCTGACGACTTGGTAAGGAGTCAGTTCGATGGGTTTGTCCTGGGCTCCCTGACGCCGGACGATGCCGGCTATTTCAAAATCAGGCGCTGCTTCCAGGGCCTGCAGGGCATAGTGGCCGATATTGCCGTAACCGACAATGGCTGCACGGATTTTTTTCATAAGGTTGAAAGGTTCTTTATGGTTTTCTGATGGTGAGTATATCGTACCGTTAATTCAAAAGCGACGGCCATCACTACAATGGCCAGGTTGGCCCACAGCGGGGTGGAGTATCTCTGCAGGAGCAGGCTGACGCCGACAGCCAGCAGGTTGAAGCCCACCAGGGTCAGGCAGATGAGCGGGTGGCTGAATCCCAGGTCTATCATGACGTGGTGCAGATGGCGTTTGTCGGCCTGGAAGGGCGACTGTTTGAGCGCCAGCCGGATGCAGATGACCGTGATCATGTCCATGATGGGAACGATGAGCAGGGCAAAGGTCACATTGCCGGGATACTGTATCAGGTGTGCTGCTTGCTGATCAATCTCCATATTGGCTGTCTTGATGGCGAAAATGGCCAGGAATACACCGATGAGCATGGAACCCATGTCGCCCATGAAAATCTTGGCCGGGGGAAAATTGTACAGCAGAAAGCCCAGAATGGCCCCGGACAGTGCCCAGGCTGTATAGCAGTAGGACATTTCATTGTGCAGGAAGAAGATCAGACCGAAGGCCAGCGAGGCGAGCAGCCCGATGCTGCCGGCCAGCCCGTCGATGCCGTCGATAAAGTTCATGGCATTGATCATGCCGACGATGAAGACAATCGAGAAGCTGATGTCAATGGCCTGTATAATCCAGTCTTCTGTCTCAAAGAGCGGCAGGCGGACGAAATGCACTTGTCCGACAAAGACGATAATGCCGGCGATGATAAACTGCAGCAGGAGTCTGACCAGAGGGGAGGAGGGTGTCAGGTCATCCTTGAGCGCCACAAAGAACAGCAGGACGGCTGCAGCTGCCAGCGAGCCGAGTTCCCGGGAGTCGCAGACGATCTGAAAGAGCAGGATGCAGAAGAAAAAGCCAGTGAAGATTCCGATGCCGCCCAGATTGGAGATATCCTTGGTGTGGATCTTGCGGGCTTCGGTATGCTCGTCGAAGAGCAGTCTCTTGACTGCTATCTTGATAATGCTGGGCATGGTGATACTGGCTACTATGAACGCAGTAAAGAAGAGTAACAATGCTTTGGTGATCATGCTCTGACAGTTTGTTTATCTCTTAACGCATCGATCGTGTTTATATTTTATTTTATGGCTTAAAAATTAAGCCATAATTTTTTTATTCACTCGACCAGCGTCAGGGACATCAGCCCGATGACGCTTTCGATAGTGATAGCCTCTATTTGAATTTCAGACAGTTGTTTTTTGTTGTCGAGCGGCAGGTCCAGCACGGTGGCCGCACCGCCCGGTATCATGCGTTGCATGGGGCCGCCCAGGTGCAGGGCCGAACCCAGGTCGTCGCTGACCAGCCCGGTGGAGAGTTGTACCCTGAGCGGACGTGGCGTGTCAATGCGGAAAGCCATGCCGTCGGTATAGTAGTCCTGCTCGATGGGAGCCCAGGTGTCGGGGTTGATCAGCGGCAGGCTGTCGCAGCTGCCGTCCCGGTAGCAGATGCGCACGATGCCGTTGGCCATGCGGCTCTGCATGTGATTGGTCGTGCCGGCCATCAGCAGCCAGGCCTGCGAGGCCCTGCCGCTGAGCGGGATGGACAAGCGGGTCGGAAAGTTGTCCCATTGGGATACATAGACAATATTGTCGCGGGCAGTGTCGGAAGGTGTGGCAAAGGCCACTCCCTGTGGCAGGACAAAACGATCGCCGTTTTCGCCGGCCAGGCGACGCAGCCCCCGGTCGTCGATGCGGGGCAGCTGTGTGGGGCCGCACCAGTCGCCGTAGCCCTGGGTGGGAATCTGCAGGGTGGTGTAGGGCGAACGCGGACTCATATATTTGCCGAAGGCAAAGGTGTTGGCAACCTTGTCGTTGAACCAGGCCGAAAGGTCGATGCTGCGCTGGCGGCTGCCGGCCTTCAGGGGTGTCTTTTGGAATGCCCGGGGCTGCAGTTGCCCGTGGGGGATGATTTCCATATCGACGGGCTGCCACCAGCGGCAGAAGCCTTGCCGCAGGCGGATAAAGAAGGTATGGTGGCCGGTCGGACAGTCTTCCCTCAGGCGGTAGGAGGTCTCTTCAGGACCGATATTATAGTCCTGTAACAGGCCCTGTGGATCGTAATAATCTTCGATCATAAGCCCTTGCGGAACACTCAGCTGACATCCTTTTCCAGGCGCCAT
Source organism: Bacteroidales bacterium (assembly GCA_017464285.1). Taxonomy (GTDB): domain Bacteria; phylum Bacteroidota; class Bacteroidia; order Bacteroidales; family UBA1402; genus UBA1757. The sequence goes on from JAFUDT010000010.1 coordinate 95,123, forward strand.
TGCGGTGGGAGTCTCCAGGCGTGTCAGCGGGTTTTTGTCTTCCACGATTTCTATATGGCAGCTGTCCATGCCGGCAAGGAAAGTGTGGAACACGGGCTGCCCTATTGGATCCGGCCAGAGACTGGAGGCGGTGGACTGGAGCTGACGGCTCAGGTCAAGTTCCTTCCCGTTGACGGTGACACGGCGCAAGGGGCGGCTCAGCGGCAGGTGAAAACGGAAATCTCTGCCCGGGTATATCACATGGCCCAAATCATGATATGGCTGGAAAGATGTCTTGATATCCCATTGGCTGAAATAGCCGTCTTCAGTCTCTGTCCGCCTGAAGGAATATTTCAGGTCGGGTGTCTCTATGCTGGCGTGATTCCAGGAGTCCGGAAATCTCGGGTGCAGCACCATGGAACCGAACAAGGCGTCGGGCTCTATGCCGAAAAGCCCCTCGACCAAGGCACGTGAATAGACACCCACCGGGTCGGCAAAGTCGCGGTAGGACTCTCCGCGGGCAGCGTCGTAGAAACTCACCTGGCCGACATTGCCCGGACTGGCCCCCAGGAACATGCCGTCCATGACGGCGGCTTTCATCAGACGGAAGCCCTTTTCGGGCCGGCCTCCCTGAAAATAGGCCATGGCAGTGTGCATCACTTCGGCCTGGGCTACGTTATTGACAGACCAGTAGTAAGGCATCCAGTCGGAAGTGGCTATCGTCTCCAGCCCTCGGTTTTCAGGGCCGGCGGCATGGTCTTTGATCAGGACGGGAATATGCGGTATCTGCGTATCGACATAGCGCAGGGCCTGCCAGGCTTGGAAGGGGTCGTGAAGACGGGAATCGATGGCATGGTAAATGGTCCAGACACCTGCATGAGGGTGCTTTAATTGATTGCCAAGAATATCCTGATATTCAGCCCAATGTCCTTCTTCTTTGAGCCAGAGCCGACGATTGACGGCTTCCTTGATTTTCCGGGCTTCCTGCTCATAGGGTCCGGGATCCTCTCCTATCATGGCAGCAATCCCTGCAGCCAGACTGTTGGCCAGATAGTTGTAGGCAGACGAGTGGGTCACGCCCCCCCCGCTGTACTGCAGCCCGTCGCTGGCCCAGATGCAGCAATAGGCATCGTAGAGGCCGTCGCCGTCGGCATCGAAGCAGCGTTTTTCCCAGGCCAGATGCCGTTTGAGCACCGGCCAGAATTCACGGACGGTTTCCCGGTTGTCGCCGGGTCCGGTCCATAGCAGATGGCGGAGCAGGGCATCGATATAGACCAGATTCATGTCGTAATGATTCATGGTCGTATTGCGGTTGGGATAGCGGGCAATGTAGCCTTCGCTGTACATGGGGGTTCCCTGTACCTTGGCACTGCGGGCCTGGTTGAGGGCTGTGTCCATGATGACCGGCTTGTCCGGCGGTGTGGTCATCTGCGAGGCGGCGTAGGCCCGGAAGTGCTCCCGGGCACGGTCGTGCCAGCCAAGCACATCACCCGTGTAGGCGGCCCGCCAGCCGGCCAGCTGAACCCTCCAGCCGATAGCTCCGTGCAGATATACGGGCGATTCCCAGATGCCGTCGGCGGCCATGACCAGCGCTCCGGCCATGGCGTTGATATAGGGATCGGGGGTTTCCACCCTAAGATGGGAACGCACCGCCTCGATACCGCTCAAGGCATCGCTGTAACCTTTTACCAAGTCGGCGGCCATCTCTGAAGGGGCTCCGGCCGAGAATCCGATATCGACGCTCTGTTTGTCTGAAAACCGGCCTCTTGCCCGCAAGACGGGATAGTCGGGATCCTCCCGGGCAGCCAGCATGTCTTTTACTTGGGCGATGCTGTCGGCACTGCCCAGGCTCAGGGTGCTTCCGGCCGGGAAATAGCCGCAAAGCTGCCTGAGCTGCCGCTGGGGATCGGACAATTCCATTTCGCTCAGGCGGCTGATATCCTCCCGGGCACCGAACCACAGGTGGAAACGGTGGTCCGCGATCTCGTAGCGGTTATAATGGCAATAGTCTTTCTTCAGATAGAGGACATCGGGGGGATCGGCTCCCAGGTCGGCGTTGCGGGTGAAACGGCGGCCGTAGGCACCTCCGTAGAGACAGATCCATTCCAGATCTTCCGGCAGGTCGCTGCCTTCCAGTCGCAGAATGGCTCCCTGACAGTCGTATCGGGCTATGGCCGTCAGGCTCAGACTGCCTCCGTCGAGCATCGGGTCTGCGAAACGGTAGATGCGCAGGCCGGGCCGGTAGCGACATTCGATGCTTTCGGCCTCGTGCAGCCACTTTGTCTCCCCGCCGCGGTGGAGTGCCAGGCGGATATGGCCCGACATGCCATCGTAACTGTACAGGGCGAAGATTGGTATATCGCTGGTTTCCAATCTGAAAGATTGGTTTTGACCATAGAGGGCACGGTTGAACAGGCGGGGTTCAGACCCTTGGAATATAAAGTCCGAATGGTCTGGCCTGTATCTCAATTCGCGGGCATTCGCACGTTCGTCGGCTTTTAACGGCAGACAGACGACGAACAAGAGTCCCAGCAGAAGCAACTTGCCTGTTCCTTTCATTTTTCCGGCATGAATAACATCTGCAAATGTAAGAGTTTCCCTTGTCAAGTAAAAATAATTTCAATCCTATATAATAATAGAGGTCAAGAGCCGTTTTATCTATCGCCCGCGCACGAAAAAGCCGTCCTCAGGCTGCAGGATGCCGGGCAGAGACAAACAGCATGCTATTATGATAGAATTCGTCAAAGGAGAAATCAGCGATCTGACCCCGACCTCGGTGGTTCTGGAAACGGCCGGTGTCGGCTATTTTTTGAATATCAGTGTCAACACCTTCAGTGAGATCCAGCACAAGGATGCCTGCCGTCTTTATGTGCACGAAGCCATCCGGGAAGATGCCTACGTCCTGTTCGGATTCTTCAGCACCGAAGAAAGGGAAGCCTTCCGTAAGCTCATTTCGGTCTCGGGTGTGGGTGCCAACACGGCCCGTGTTATTCTCTCGTCACTGACCGTACCCGAACTGGAGTCGGGCATCCTGGCCGAAAACCTGGCCATATTCAAGAATATCAAGGGAATCGGTACCAAGACGGCTCAGCGTATCATTGTCGAGCTCAAGGACAAGGTGGCCAAGGGAGGGCTTTCAGGGGCCGAAGCCGCGTCGCTGCTCACGGCCGGCAACGAGGTCCGCAGCGAGGCGCTGGCGGCTCTGCAGATGCTTGGCTTCCCGGCGGCCGCTTCCGGCAAAGCCATCAACACCGTACTCAAAAACGATCCCTCACTGACTGTCGAACAACTCATCAAGGCGGCACTCAAACTGCTTTGAGACTACTGTCTAAAATCATTACCATTTGCATCGGCTGAGAGATATATTGTGGATATGGGGGCTGTTCCTTTTGCTGGGGACGGCCTTTCCTGCTTTTTCACAGCAGGAGGCTCCCACCGAGGTGTCGATTTCCGGAAGAGCTGTCTCTGACCGTGCGCAAAACACTGCCGATAAGCCTCTTAGGTATAAAATACCGGATCAGTTGCCCCAGACGGCCGAGCAGGCCTCCCGTCCGGTGATGGCCGACCTTAAGACGCCCTCCAATCTGAAGACCACCATCGAGTACGACCCTGAGAGCGGCGATTACGTCCTGTCCACTTATCTGGGCGAGTCCCGCATCACCACGCCGGTGACGCTCAGTTCGGAAGAGTATGCCCGTTATTGGCAGCAGCAGTCGAATGCGGCTTTTTTCAAGAAAAAGAACAAGGTGGACTACAGCAAGCAGGAGGAGTTCTCGCTGACCGACCTGCAGTTTGACCTGGGTGCCGCCGAGAAGATTTTCGGCCCGGGCGGGGTGCAGCTCAAGACCCAGGGCTCCATCGAGGTGAAGTTCGGCGTGAAGAACAATGTGGTGGACAATCCGGCCCTTTCCGAGCGGGCCCGCAACCGCACTTATTTCGATTTCGACCAGAGCATTCAGATGAGCGTCAACGGTAAGGTGGGCGACAAGGTCAATGTGAACATGAACTATGACACGGAGGCATCCATCGACTATGATACCAAGGCCATCAAGCTGCGTTATGCCGGCAAGGAGGATGACATCATCAAAGTGCTGGAGGCGGGTAATGTCTCCATGCCGGTCCACAATTCCCTCATCACCGGCGCCACCTCGCTGTTCGGCATCCGCACCGAGCTGCAGTTCGGCAAGCTCAACATCGCCGCAGTGGTCTCGCAGCAGAAGACCCAGACTACTTCGGCCAGCCTGGAAGGCGGAGCGCAGACTGCCAGCTTCGAGATCGACATCGATGCCTATGACGAAAACCGCCATTTTTTCCTGTCCCACTATTTCCGTGACCATTACGACGAATGGATGTCCAAGCTGCCTTTCGTCTCGTCGGGTATCGTCATTACCAAGCTGGAAGTCTGGGTAACCAACAAACGGGCTACCATGGACAATGCCCGCCATATCATCGCTTTTGCCGACATGGGCGAGAACGACCGGATCTACAGCAGTCATTGGACCAAAGGCGCGGCTCCCTGTCCCGCCAATGCGGCCAACAGCCTTTACAGCGAGCTCAACAGCCAGTATGCCGCAGCCCGTGAATTCAACACATCGACTGCCGCTTTGGAACCCCTGCAGGCCTACGGTATAGAGATAGGCCGGGACTACGAGCGTCTGGAGAGCGCCAGACTGCTTAGCCAGGGAGAATATAAACTGAACGCCGCCCTGGGTTATATCACGCTGAATACCGCCCTGAATCCCGATGAAATACTGGCCGTCGCCTTCGAGTACACCCGTAACGGACAGGTCTATCAGGTGGGTGAGTTCTCGACAGACGGCATCGAGTCGCCCCAGTCGCTCTTTGTCAAGCTCATCAAGGGCACCGACATCTCGCCCCAGTCGCCGACCTGGCCCCTGATGATGCGCAATGTCTATTCGCTGGGCACTTACAATCTGCCCCAGGATCAGTTCCGCCTGAACATCACCTACCGGGACGACACGGTGGGTACCTACATGAACTATATCACCGAAGGGAAAATAAAGAACACCCTGCTGCTCAGAGTCTTTGCTCTCGACCGCCTGAACAGCCACAAGGAAGCCTATCCGGACGGTGTCTTCGATTTCCTGGAGGGTTATACCGTACAGTCTGCCTACGGACGGATTATCTTCCCGGTACTGGAACCTTTCGGTTCTCACTTGAGAAAGCAGATCGGAGACGATGCCCTGGCCGACAAGTATGTCTTCCAGGAGCTCTACGACTCGACACTGACGGTGGCCCAGCAGCTCACCGAAAAGAACAAATTCCGGCTTGAAGGTACTTACCGGGCCGCCAACGGAGCCGAGATATCGCTCGGAGCCATGAATGTGGCCCGAGGTTCGGTGCGTGTCACGGCCGGCGGGCGCCTGCTCACGGAGAATGTCGATTATACGGTCGATTATCTCTCGGGAACGGTCACCGTCACCAACATGGAAGTCCTGGCTTCCGGCACGAGCATCCAGGCCACCTGCGAGGATCAGGGACTCTACAATATGGTGCGCAAGACCTTCACGGGCCTGACGCTGGACTACACCTTCAGCGACCGGCTCTCGTTGGGCGGTACGCTGATGCATCTGAGCGAGAAGCCTCTGACCAACAAGGTCGACATGAACTCCGAGCCGCTCAACAACACGGTCTGGGGCCTGCATACGGCCTTCAACACCGAGTCGCAGACCTTGACCAAGTTGCTCGACAAACTGCCGCTCATCCATGCCACACAGCCCTCCAAGCTGTCGGTCAGGGCAGAGTTTGCCCAGCTTGTTCCCGGCAGTAGCCGACAGATACACGGTACGGTCTATGTCGATGATTTTGAGGCGGCCAAAAAAAGCGTCAGCCTGAAGGATGTCTATCGCTGGTCGCTGGCCAGCACACCCTACGACCCGACGGGCAGTTTCCCCGAAGCCGCCTTGTCGAACAATCTGCGCTATGGCATGAACAGAGCCCTGCTGGCCTGGTATATCGTCGATCCTATTTTCACCCAGAGCCGTTCGCAGACTCCGGACCACATCCGCAACGACCAGGAGCAGCTCTCGAATCATTTCGTGCGGGCAGTCAACCAGAAGGAAATCTATCCCGACAAAGATCTCCAGTACAACCAGACAGGACTGCTGTCGATCATGAACCTGGCTTACTATCCCCGGCAGAGAGGACCCTACAACTTCGACGTGGCCGGCCTGAACGATGACGGGTCGCTTTCCCGTCCGCAAGACCGCTGGGGCGGCATCATGCGTCGTATCGAATCCAATATGACCAATTTCGAGTCGAACAATGTGGAGTATATAGAGTTCTGGATGATGGATCCCTTTGTCTATGACTCGACGGGAACGGTCGGCGGAGATCTGGTCTTCAATCTGGGTGAGATTTCGGAAGACATCCTCAAGGACGGTAAGAAATCTTTCGAAAACGGTCTGCCCACCGACGGTGATACCTCGGTCATCGGCTATACGGCCTGGGGAAAGGTCTCGGGCAAGAAGGTCAATGTCTATGCCTTCGACAACACCGAAGGCGTGCGCCGCATTCAGGATGTGGGACTGGACGGACTTAACGATGACGAAGAGCAGGATTACTATGCAGATTATGTGACGGCCGTCCGTGGCAAGCTGACTCCCACGGCTCTGGAACGCCTGCTCAATGACCCTTTCTCGCCGCTGAACGACCCCTCGGGCGACAACTATCACTATTTCCGCGGAACCGACTATGACCGGGCCAGACTGCCCATTCTCTCGCGCTATAAATACTACAACGGTACACAGGGCAACTCCCAGGCCCGGGCCGACACGGACGAAAGCTATGAAACGGCAGCGACGACCTTCCCTGATATCGAGGATATCAACGAGGACTTCACCTTGAGCGAGAACGAGCGCTACTATCAGTACCGTGTGTCGCTCCGGCCTGCCGACATGGTGGTCGGACGCAACTATATCAGCGACCGCCGGGATGCCGAGGTGAAACTCCGCAACGGGCAGGTGGAGCGAGTCTCCTGGTATCAGTTCAAGATCCCCGTCAGGGACTATGAAAAGAAAGTCGGTACCATTAACGGCTTCAACAGTATCCGCTTCATGCGTATGTACCTGACCGGTTTCCAGGACAGCGTCATACTGCGTTTTGCCACGCTGGATCTGGTGCGGGGAGACTGGCGGGCCTACACCCGGGAGCTGTATGAAAGCGTGCCGGCCACCGAGGCCTTCATGGAAGTCTATACTGTCGGCCTGGAAGAGAACTCCTCGCGTGAGCCCATCCACTATATGTTGCCTCCGGGAGTGGAGCGGGAGAGTGATCCCGGCCAGCCGGGCATCTACGAGGAGAACGAGCAGTCGCTGGCCATGAAGATTCAGCATCTGTCGCCCGGTGATGCCAGGGCTGTCTATAAGAACACTTCGCTTGACTTCCGGCAGTACGAGCGTCTGCAGATGTTTGTCCACGGTGAGGCTTTGTTGGGAGACGCCAATCCTCCCGAGGATTATGAGATGTCGGTTTTCCTGCGTATCGGCAGCGACTACCAGAGCAACTACTACGAATATGAGATTCCCCTGCGTCTGTCGCCGCATTTCATCAACAGCGACCTGTCGGTATGGCCCATGGAGAACTTCCTGGATATTCCCCTTTCGCTGCTCACGGCAGTCAAGGAGCGTCGAAACGCCTCTCACAGCAGCTATGTCAGGGCTTATTCCGAATACAACCCCGACAATGAGAACCACAAGGTGACCGTGAGGGGCAATCCCAGCCTGTCGAGTGTCAAGACCATGATGATCGGTGTGCGCAACAACGGCACCACGGTCAAGTCGGTGGAAATATGGGCCAACGAGCTGCGTCTCAAAGGCTTCAACGATGAAGGCGGCTGGGCTGCCATGACCAACGCCTCGCTGGCGCTGTCCGATTTGGGAACGGTGACTTTTGCCGGCCGTTACGAGACGGCAGGATTCGGCGGCATCGAACAGCGTGTCTCGCAGCGCCGGCTGGACAGCTACAATTCGATGAACCTGGCCATGAACTTTGACCTGGGCAAACTGCTGCCCAAGGAAGGACTGTTGAGCCTGCCCGTCTATTATTCCATCTCGCGCCAGCTCAATACGCCCAAGTACGACCCCCTGAACGAAGACCTGCTGCTTTCCGACGTGCTTGCTGCCGCCCGGACCAAGGCCGAAAAGGATTCCATCAGGAACTACAGCCAGCAGCTCAAGCGCTACCGCAGCCTGAATGTGTCGAACGTCCGCCTGAATGTCCGCAGCAAGACACCCCTGCCTTTCGACCCGGCCAACTTCAACGCCAACTACAGCTACAGCGAGACCTTCGAGCGGGATGCGACGACAGCCTATGAAGTGACCCGCAACTACAATGCCGGCCTTGGCTATGGCTACAGCTCCCCCTTGCAGGCCATTGAGCCTTTCGCCAAATCGGAGGCCGGGTTTTTCCGTTCTCCCTGGACGCGGCTCATCAAGGAATTTTCTCTGACTCCCTTGCCCAATTCGCTGTCTTTCAATACCAACCTGACACGCTATTACTACGAGCTGCAGAATCGGGACCTCACGTCCTCGGCCGGCATGAGTGCCCAGCTGCCGTTGACTTTCAGCAAGAACTTCATGTGGAACACCTCATTCAACCTCAACTGGAACCTGACCAAGAACATGAAGCTGAGCTTTTCGACCGACAATATAGCCCGTATTGAGGAGACACTCAATTCGCCGGTCAACAAAGAACTCTATCCCACCGAATACCAGCATTGGAAAGACACGGTCATGCGCAGCATCAGGACCTTCGGAACGCCCATGTCCTACAAGCAGCAGCTGGTCTATAACTGGCAGCTCCCGCTGAGCAGCATTCCGCTGCTGGACTTCATCACGGCTTCCTTCCAGTATGGGGCCAACTACAACTGGGACCGCAGCGCCGTCATCGCCGATGTCGACATGGGCAACACCATCGCCAGTGTACGCACGATCTCCTTTAATCCCAGTTTCAATCTGGAGACGCTTTACGGCAAGTCCAAGTTCCTCAAGGCGGCAGACCAGCGTTTCTCGGGCCGCAGCCAGTCTTCGTCTTCGACCACGAGGACCACGGGCTCACGGCGGCCGGTGCTCCGTGCTCCCACGACCGCCAAACAGTCGGCAGCCAGAGAAAAGCCCACCCGCATGGAACAGCAGATGGACCTGGTACCAGGTCAGAAGAACGAGTTGAAATTCGACCTGAAGACCAGCCGGGTGAGTGTCCGTTTTGTGGACGCCAAGGGCAAGGATATCAAGCTGAAATATAAGCAGCAGGACAATACGCTCTATATCACAGCCCGTGATTCGATGAAGGTAAAAGCCATTGTCAGCTCACGGCCCAAACTCGAGGACGAGAACTGGTACAAGGCCGCCCAGGTGGGGGCCCGCGCCCTGATGGCCGTGCGCAATGTCTCGGTCAGCTACCAGCAGACAGACAACCTGACCCTGCCGGGCTTCAAGCCGGAAAACGGGCTGATTTTCGCCACCGACGACTATGGTCGCGCTCCGGGCTGGGATTTCGCCAGCGGTCTGTACGGCAACCACTACCTGGACAAGGCCATCGACAAAGGTTGGCTGGTCATGTCCGATTCGGTGGTCAGTCCGGCAGTCTTTGCCACGACCAAGACGCTGAGGATAGAATCGACCATACTGCCTTTCAAGGATTTCAATATCAAGCTGGCCGCCCAGCGCAACGAGAACGACAACCGTCAGGTGCAGTTCATGGTAGCCGACCGGCCGGAGACCCGGACGGGCAGTTTCTCCATGTCGTCCATCGCGCTGAAAACCTCCTTCGCTCCGCTCAATGCCAGGAAATCGTATTATTCCAAAGCCTTTGAGCAGTTTGTCAACAACCGTGAGATCATTGCTTCTCGTCTGAATGCCGCCTATGCCGGCTTGCGCTATCCCGATGCCGGATTCCTTGCAGGCTCGTCTTTGGCCGGACAGCCTTACGACGAGAACATCGGGGCGGTCAACAAAAATTCGGCAGAGGTGCTGGTACCGGCCTTTCTGGCTGCCTATACCGGCCGTTCGGCCCAGAAGTCCAGTCTGGACATATTCCCCTCGCTCAGGTCGATACTGCCCAACTGGAGCGTATCCTATGACGGCTTGTCAAAGATTCCTGCCATCAAGAAGCACCTGCGCAGCCTGACGCTCAACCATGCCTATAACTGTACCTACAATGTCACTTCCTATTCTTCCTACAGCTCCTTTGTAGGTGAAGACAGTCGCCGGGGTTTCGTGCAGGAAGTGACCACGGGCAATCCGCTGCCTTCCTCGCAGTACGACATTGCCGCCGTTTCACTGACCGAGAGCTTCAATCCGCTGCTGGGAGCCAAGGGTACTCTCAATAACGGGCTTACTTTCAAATCGGAAGTCAGAACTTCTCGCACGGTCAATCTCAGCGTCACGGGCGGACAGCTGGTCGAGAGCGGCAACAGCCAGTATGTGATAGGCGGCAGCTACAAGATCTCGGACTTCCATCCTTGGGGACTTATGGCAGAGTCTAAGGTTCGTAACGATTTGTCTGTCAGTGCCGATTTCTCTCTGAAGAATTCTACGGCCCTGCTTCGCAAGATAGAGGAGTATTATACTCAGGCCACATCGGGTAACAAGACCTGCACGGTTGAACTCACGGCCGACTATGTCATCAGCCGCAACCTGAATCTGAAAATGTATTACGATCTGGAATCCAGCATTCCGCTGGTGTCCTCCTATCCGGTCACCACGCAGGACTTCGGCTTCAGTCTGCGCTTTACTCTGGCGCGTTAGGGTTTTTCATTTTGCCGGCCAGGAATTCCATTTTGGCAAGGGCCAGTCTTTTTTCATCCTCAAGCCGGTTGATGTCTGTCATGATGACCGACAGCTCCGCGGCCTTGAGCAGGATATCCCGGTCTTCGGCCCTGAGGGCATACTCCAGAGGACGTCCATCACCCAACAGGGTCACTCTGAGGCTCTCTGCGCTGTGAAGACGGACAAAGTCGGGCAGGTCGCCGACGGCCTTGGCATTGAACAGGACGGTTTCGTAATACTGTCCGTTGTCGCTGAAACTGTAGTTAAGGGCTCCGTCGGGCTGCACTTCGGCTGTCTCGGCATAGCTGTTGTCGGGGGCATACACCCGAAGACGGCTATGCCCCAGGGAGCGGGTTCCGCAATAGTAGCTTGTTATGATGAGCCGGCCGTTCAGAGCGACAGTGCTCTGTAGCCAGTTCTGGCCGCTACGCTGTGCATAGCGTTGGCGGATGTGGACATAATGGCCGTGAGCGTCTGTTTCGGAGTCTTTTTCCAGGGAGAAATCCTTGAGCGGAGCCAGGGATTCGGCCTGACGCAGGGCCAACAGGCTGTCGATGCCCCTGAGGCTGTGTTCCTGTTCGGCGTATTCGACCTGGAAGAAGAGTCCCCGGACAGCCTGGAGCTTGACCAGGTCGGAAGGGTAGAGGTCTTGCAGGGTGTCCAGGTAGCTTTTGGCCAGCTGAAAACGGTTTTGCGCCATGGCTTCGCGAGCCCGGTTCATGAGTTCATGGCTTCTGTCCGGGCGGCAGGAAACAAGGCCGGTCAGGAGAATGACGGCCGGCAGACTGCGCCTTAAAAGCAGGGATATTGTCTTTTTCATGATGCAAATATAAGACGGTTCATAAGAAAAATCGTACTTTTGCCATAAAAATATAAGGCTGACAGTTGTGAATCTGAGTGCATATCTGAAAGGTGACATTTTCAAGATCCTCTCCCAGGCGGCTGAGGAAATGAATGTCCGGTGTTGTATTGTCGGGGGCTATGTCCGGGACATCTTTCTGGGCCGGGCCTCCAAGGATATCGATGTGGTTACCGTCGGCAGCGGTGTCGATCTGGCCGGACAGGTGGCTGCCAAGCTGGGGAGCAAGTGTCAGGTGGTGGTGTTCCGCAATTTCGGCACGGCACAGATCAAGTATCACCAGACCGAAATCGAGTTTGTCGGAGCCCGGCGTGAGTCCTACCGTCACGATTCCCGCAAACCTGTCGTGGAGAACGGAACGCTCGAGGACGACCAGATTCGCCGTGATTTCACGGTCAATGCCATGGCCATCAGTCTGAACCGGGACGACTACGGAGAACTGATCGACCCCTTTGACGGCCTCAAAGACTTGGAAAAACGCCTGCTGCGCACCCCGGCCGATCCGGAAATCACTTTCAGTGACGATCCCCTGCGCATGATGCGTGCCATCCGTTTTGCCACCGTACTGGATTTCCACATCCATCCGGTCACCTTCAATGCCATTTACAAAAACCGGGAACGCATATCCATCGTATCTGGCGAACGTATCATCGAGGAAATGAACAAGATGATGATGGCCCCCCGGCCTTCGACGGGCTTCTCCTTGATGGACGAGACCGGTCTGTTGCCGCTCATTCTGCCCGAACTCTGTGCCCTGAAAGGTGTAGAGACCCGTGAGGGGCGCGGCCACAAGGACAATTTCCAGCATACGCTCATGGTGCTCGACAACGTGGCTGCCATGAGTGACAACCTTTATCTGCGCTGGGCTGCTGTCTTCCACGACATCGCCAAGCCTCAGTGCAAACGCTGGGATCCCCGTCTGGGCTGGACTTTCCACAACCACAATTTTCTGGGTGAGAAAATGATACCCCGTATCTTCCGGCGACTTAAACTGCCGATGAACGAGAAAATGAAATATGTCCAGAAAATGGTCTCGCTGCACATGCGACCCATCGCCCTGATTGAGGATACGGTGACTGATTCGGCCGTGCGTCGTCTGCTTTTTGACGCCGGTGACGATATCGAGGACCTGATGATCCTCTGCCAGGCCGACATCACTTCCAAAAATCAGGAAAAGGTGCATCGATATATGGCCAACTATCAGGAAGTCAGGCAGAAGATGAAAGATCTGGAAGAACGCGACCGTATCCGCAACATGCAGCCGCCCATTACCGGAGACATCATCATGCAGGTCTTTGAACTGACCCCCTGCCGGGTGATCGGGGAAATCAAGGACGCCATCAAGGATGCCATTCTGGAGGGGGAGATTCCCAACGAATACGGTGCCGCTTACCGGCTCATGCTCAAACTGGCTGCGGAAAAAGGTCTGAAACCCGTCAACGACCTTTCTCAAGGGCTTGGTACATAGCGGTATTTTCTCTACCTTTGCGTCTCAAATGGAAGTTGCAGTCATCAAATACAATGCAGGAAATATTTCCTCTGTCTGCCATGCCCTCAGACGTCTGGGAGCATCTCCCGTCGTGACGGACGATCCGGAGATGATCTGCCGGGCCGACAAGGTGATTTTCCCCGGTGTGGGCGAGGCTTCCACGACGATGGCTTATTTGCGTGAACACCGTCTGGACCGGCTCATCACCGGACTCAGGCAGCCGGTGCTGGGCATCTGCATCGGCCTGCAGCTGATGTGCCGCCATAGCGAGGAGGGCGACGTGGACTGCCTGGGCATCTTTGATACAGAGGTGAAGCGATTTGTACCCTCCGGCCCTCAGGACAAGATCCCGCACATGGGCTGGAACACGATCACAGACCTTTCCACCCCTCTCTTCGATGCGGCCATGGAAGGGAGCTATGTCTATTATGTCCATAGCTATTATGCCGCACTCTGTGAGCAGACAGTCGCCCGTACCGACTATCTTCAGCCTTACAGTGCCGCTTTGCATAAAGACAATTTCTACGCTGTCCAGTTCCATCCGGAAAAGAGCAGCGACAACGGCGGGCGACTGCTCAAGAATTTTTTGGATTTGTAGAACCTTAAATAATCACCGGGAATGGAACTGATTCCAGCCATAGATGTCATCCAGGGCAGGTGCGTACGCCTTTCCCAAGGCGACTACGCTCGGGAGAAGGTCTATCACGAGCATCCGCTCGAGGTGGCCAAGGCCTTTGAGGATGCTGGCCTGCGCCGTGTGCACGTGGTCGATCTGGACGGGGCCAAGGCCCGGCATATCGTCAATTGGAAAGTGCTCGAACAGCTCTCGGCGGGAACATCGCTGACCATCGACTTCGGGGGCGGCCTGAAATCGGACGATGACCTGCGCATCGCCTTTGAATGCGGTGCCAGTATGGTGACGGGAGGCAGTATTGCCGTACACGAACCGGAGGTATTCTGCCGCTGGCTGCAGACCTACGGCAGCGACCGCATCATCCTGGGCAGTGACGTGCGCGAGGGAAAGATCGCCGTGGACGGCTGGCAGGAGGAGACCGACCTGGAACTGCTGCCATACCTGAAGGACTATATGCAGAAGGGGGTGAGGATGACCGTCTGCACGGACATCAGTGTCGACGGGATGTTGCAGGGACCTTCTGTGGCTCTGTACCGCGACATCCTGCAGGCCTTGCCCGACCTCTTCCTGATTGCCAGCGGAGGAGTGAGCTCTCTTTCCGATCTGGAGGCCCTGGCCCAGGCCGGCCTCCCGGCTGTGATTTTTGGCAAGGCTCTTTATGAAGGGCGTATCAAACTAAGTGAAATAAGCCGTCTGCTATGTTAGCCAAACGTATCATCCCCTGTCTGGATGTCAAGGACGGACTGACCGTCAAGGGCGTCAACTTCGTGAATCTCCGCTCGGCCGGAGATCCCGTCGAGTTGGGTGAGTATTACAGCCGGCAGGGGGCCGACGAGCTGGTTTATCTCGACATCACTGCTTCGCACGAAGGCCGCAAGACCTTTACCGACCTGGTGCGTCGGGTGGCTGAACGTCTGAGCATCCCCTTTACGGTGGGCGGCGGCATCAACGAGCTGTCCGACATAGAACGCATGCTCAATGCCGGAGCCGACAAGGTCTCGGTCAATTCGGCAGCCCTGCGACGGCCGGAGCTGATCGGCCAGATAGCCTCCCATTTCGGGTCGCAGATCTGTGTGGCGGCCATTGATGCCAGGCTCGAAGAGAACGGACACTGGATATGTTATGCGAACGGCGGCCGTATTTCCACCGGACGGAATCTGTTCGAATGGGCCCGTGAGGTGCAGGAGAGGGGAGCCGGCGAGATCCTGTTCACCAGCATGAATCACGATGGAGTAAAAACGGGCTATGCCAACCAGGCCCTGGCGCATCTTTCCGGGATGCTCAGCATTCCGGTCATCGCTTCGGGCGGTGCGGGAGAGATGTCGCATTTTCGTGATGCCTTCACTCTGGGCCACGCCGATGCCGCATTGGCGGCCAGCGTCTTCCATTTCGGAGAGATACGCATTGCCGATCTGAAAGCATATTTGAAACAAGAAGGAATTATAGTCAGATAAACAATGAATTTGGATTTTGAGAAAATGGGCGGCCTGATACCGGCCGTCATTCAGGACAACAAGACGGGTAAGGTGTTGATGCTCGGCTTCATGAACAGAGAAGCCTTTGAACTGACCGAACGGCTGGGCAGGGTGACCTTCTATAGCCGTAGCCGCAAGTGCCTGTGGACTAAGGGAGAAACCAGCGGCAATTACCTCAATGTAGTCTCAATGACCGAGGATTGTGACCACGATACCTTGCTTGTCAAGGTCAATCCTCTTGGACCGGTCTGCCATACGGGTGCCGACACCTGCTTCAACGAAGAAAACCGGCTGGGCGATTTCGAGTTCCTGCGCTATCTGCAGGATTTTATCGACCGTCGCCACGAGGAGATGCCCGAGGGTTCCTATACCACCTCGCTGTTCAAGGCCGGTGTCAAGCGCATGGCCCAGAAGGTGGGAGAAGAAGCCGTCGAGACTGTCATTGAGGCTGTTGACGGCAACGATGAACGCTTCCTCTACGAAGCTTCCGATCTGGTCTATCATCTCATTGTGCTGCTCACGTCCAAAGGCTACCGCCTGGAAGATCTGGGTCGAGAACTGAAAAAACGACACAAATAATCAGACGCTCCTATGGAAGACAACAGACTCATCCGATATGAACATGTAGACATCTGCCTGGACGACTATATCGTTCTGAAAGATGTCACCTTCGAAGTGGAGAAGGGGGAGTTCGTCTATCTCATCGGCAAGGTGGGTTCGGGCAAGAGCACCCTGCTTAAGACTCTCTACGCCGAGGTGCCCTTGCGCCGCAAGGATCTGTCGGCCGAGGCCGAGGCCGGCATCTTCGACTATGATCTCATCGGCTTGAAACCCCGGAAAGCATTGTCTTTGCGTCGTGAACTGGGGATTGTTTTCCAGGATTTCAAACTCCTGACAGACAGAACCATCGAAGATAATCTGAAATTTGTGCTCCGGGCCACCGGCTGGAAAGACAAGTCCGAGATAGCCCAGCGTATCGAGGAAGTGCTTACTCAGGTCGGAATGCAGAACAAGGGCTATAAAATGCCCCATGAGCTTTCCGGCGGAGAGCAGCAGCGCATGGTCATCGCCCGCGCCCTGCTCAATCATCCCCGGGTGATCCTGGCAGATGAGCCGACGGGCAACCTGGACGTGGAGACCAGCCAGGCCATCGTGCAGTTGCTGCACGATATCCGGCAGAGTGGTACCACGGTTATCATGACCACCCACAACCTGAGCTTTCTGGAGAGCTTCCCGGGGCGTGTCATGAAATGTGAGAATGGAAAATTGACTTGTAACGAAACCAACTGAGAATATGCGAGTATTGAAATTCGGCGGAACATCGGTAGGTTCTGCCCAGCGAATGAAGAACGTCTTCAAGATTATCTCCGACGGCCGGAAGAAGATCGTCGTTTTGTCGGCCATGTCCGGAACGACCAACAGTCTGCTCGAGATAGCGGACTATCTCTACAAGAAAAACACCGATGGTGCCAATGATCTTATCAATGCATTGGAAATGAAATATTTCCGTGAGATTGACGAGCTCTACGACAGCAAGGAGTACAAGGCCCGGACCATGGAGTCGGCCAAGCAGCACTTTGACTATATCCGCTCTTTGACGCGCAAACTCTTCACCCTTTTCGAGGAAAAGGCCATCGTCTCGCAGGGCGAACTGCTCTCGACGATGATGTTCTACAACTATCTGCTCGAAAACGGCTGCAAGGCCGTGCTGCTGCCGGCCCTGGAGTTTATGCGGATCAATAAGAACGCAGAGCCGGACACGCTCTATATCAAGGACAACCTCTGCCGTTTGCTGGAAGAACAGCCTGATGCGGATATCTATGTCACTCAGGGATTTATCTGTCTTAACGCCTACGGCGAGGTGGACAACTTGACGCGCGGAGGCAGCGACTATTCGGCCTCTCTTATCGGAGCTGCCGTCCAGGCTGAGGAAATTCAGATATGGACCGATATCGACGGTATGCACAATAACGACCCGCGGGTCGTGGATCATACTTCGCCGATCTCAATATTGAGTTTTGACGAGGCTGCCGAGCTGGCATACTTCGGAGCCAAGATCCTGCATCCGACCTGCATACTGCCGGCCAAGCTGGCCAAGATACCTGTCCGGCTGCTCAATACTATGGCGCCCCAGGCTCCCGGAACGCTCATTTCCAATCAGACCGAGCGTCATAAGATCAAGGCGGTGGCTGCCAAGGACAACATTATCGCTATCAAGATCAAGTCGGGCCGCATGCTCCTGGCCTACGGTTTCCTGCGCCGGGTTTTCGAGATATTCGAAAGCTATCAGACTCCCATTGACATGATCTGCACCTCGGAGGTAGGCATTTCCATGACCATCGACAATGACCGCCATCTGGATGAGATTCTGGACGAACTCAAGAAAATCGGTACGGTCATGGTCGATAAGGACATGGTCATCGTCTGTGTCGTGGGCGATCTGGAATGGGACAACATCGGTTTCGAGTCCAAGGTTATCGATGCGGTCAAGGACATTCCCGTCCGGATGATTTCCTACGGCGGAAGCAATTATAACATTTCCCTGCTCGTCAAGGCCGAAGACAAGCAACGGACCTTGCAGTCATTGAGCAACCATCTTTTCAACTGATATGACACCCACTCAAGGAAAATTCCCCTTAAAGGCTTTTACCAGACTGGAAACACCTTTTTATTATTATGATCTGGATGTTTTGCGCCAGACCCTGACTACCCTGAAAAACGAAGCGCAGAAAAACCGGGTCAATGTCCACTATGCCATCAAGGCCAATGCCAATCCTCGCATCCTGTCGATGATACAGATGTACGGACTGGGCATAGACTGTGTGAGCGGCGGCGAGATCAGGGCTGCTCTCAAGGCCGGTGTGCCGGCAGACAAGATTGTCTTTGCCGGAGTGGGCAAGAGTGACTGGGAAATCAACCTGGCCCTGGAGGCCGGAATCTTCTGTTTCAACGTCGAGTCCCTGCCCGAACTGGAGGTCATTGCCCAGTTGGCGGCTGCCCGATCTGTGACGGCTCCGGTGGCATTGCGTATCAATCCCGATGTACAGGCCGACACGCATCACTACATCGCCACGGGTATGAAGGAAAACAAGTTCGGCATCAACCTGGGCGATGTGGATGCCGTCATTGACCGGGCATTGTCCCTGCCGCAGATACGGCTCGTCGGACTGCATTTCCATATCGGCTCCCAGATACTGGAAATGAACAACTTCGCGGGTCTCTGTTCAAGGGTCAATGAAATACAGGACCGCCTGGCCCGCCGCAATCTTATGGTCGAGCATATCAATCTGGGCGGCGGTCTGGGCGTGGACTACCATCATCCCGACCAGGCGGCGGTACCCGATTTTGCCGAGTATTTCTCGACTATCCGACGTATGTTGCGACTCAGACCCGGACAGAGCCTGCACGTCGAGCCTGGCCGGTCGGTCGTGGCCCAATGCGGGAGCCTGATATCCAAGGTGCTGTATGTCAAGCAGGGCAGTGCCAGGAAGTTCGCCATTCTGGATGCCGGCATGACCGAGCTTATTCGGCCGGCTCTCTACCAGGCCTATCACAAGATCGAGAATATCTCTTCCGATGAAGATGCTGAAAAGTATGATGTAGTGGGGCCCATTTGCGAGTCTTCGGACTGCTTCGGCAAGGAAGTGACTCTCAACAGGGTACGCCGTGGTGACTACATAGCCGTCCGCTCGGCCGGAGCCTACGGCGAAACCATGTCATCGAACTACAATCTGCGTCCGACGCCCAAAAGTTATTTTTCCGACGATCTGATTTAAAAAAAGAAGCCGCGTTGATGGTTGCGCGAAAACTCCGTATGACAAGATTTGAGTGCCGACTCCCCTTTGTAATCTACCGTGCCCCGGAGGGCAATCCTTGAGGGATGTAGCCCGCCATTGGAAAGTCAAGCCTATCCTCGGTGTTTCGTTTAATTTGATGAGTTTCCCGAAATGCTCAACGCGGCTTCCGAAACAAATATAGGAATAATAATCGGAATATGGATACAAAAAAGCCGGAAATCTTTCGATCTCCGGCTTTTTAAGATATCTTAGTCGAGCAATTAAGCGTTCTTAGCCTTTTCGACGATGGCCTTGAAAGCCTGGGGCTCGTTCATGGCCAGGTCGGCCAGGACCTTGCGGTTGATTTCGATGCCGGCTTTGTGCAGCGCTCCCATCAGACGGCTGTAGGAGAAGCCTTCCTGGCGTGCAGCAGCGTTGATACGCTGAATCCACAGGGCACGGAAATCTCTCTTTTTGACCTTACGGTCGCGGTAGGCATAGGTAAGACCTTTTTCCCAAGTATTCTTGGCGACGGTCCAGACATTCTTTCTCGATCCGAAATAACCCTTGGTCAAGGAAAGGATTTTCTTTCTTTTTGCTCTAGAAGCAACGTGATTTACTGATCTTGGCATTGTTGTTGTGTGTAATGAATGTTAGCGTCAAAAACTTCACAGATTGAACTTAGGAGCTAATGCATTCGGTTAATAATAAAAGTAATTCATTCAAAACAGCGGCTTACTTGAGGGCCAGCAGGCTGCGTACGGCGCCGACGTTGGACTTGTCCACCAGATCGGTGTGCTGCAGGTTACGTTTCTGCTTGATGGTCTTCTTGGTCAGGATGTGACTTTTGAACGCATGTTTTCTCTTGATTTTACCTGTTCCGGTAAGGGCGAACCTCTTTTTTGAACCGGAGTTAGTTTTCATCTTAGGCATGATGCTTTACTTTTAGTTGTTTAATAATTAATTGTTTATAATGCCGTTCACACGGTTTGTCCTGTTTGTTGCCCTTGGTCGGCAGGCTTGTCTGCCGAAGGCTGTGGCTTGGGGGCCTTGGGCTTGGCTTCGCCGCCTTTCTTGGAGTGGGGGGCCAGCATGAGGATCATGCGCTTGCCTTCGAGCACGGGCATGCTTTCGACTTTGCCGTACTGCTCCAGATCGTTGGCAAAACGGAGCACGAGCACCTCGCCCTGTTCCTTGAACATGATCGAACGACCCCGGAAGAAGACATAGGCCTTCACCTTGGAGCCTTCCTTGAGGAATTCGATGGCATGCTTGAGCTTGAAGTTATAGTCGTGGTCGTCGGTCTGAGGTCCGAAGCGAATCTCCTTGATGACTATCTTGGTGGACTTTGCCTTCTGATCCTTCTGACGTTTGCGCTGCTGATACAGAAACTTCTGATAATCGATAACCCGACAGACGGGAGGAACGGCATTGGGGGAAATCTCCACCAAATCCAGCTGCTGGTCCTCGGCAATTCTCAGAGCCTCTTCGATGCGATAGACGCCCATCTCGACATTGTCTCCCACCAGTCTGACTTCCCTTTCACGGATCTTGTGATTGATCCGATACTGATACTTTAAATCGTCGTTCTTCATTAAAAGCTAGTTGCTCGTTGTGCTTGTTATTGATTATCAGTTGTTTGTTTATATAACATTGACCATTTTCTCGACTTCTTCGAGCAAGTCGGCCGCAAAAGTAGCAATTTTTTTTGAACCTAAGTCAATTCCACCTTGTTTTCTTACTGATACTTCGCCATTTTCTTTCTCTTTCTCGCCGACGATGAGCAGGTAGGGGATGCGTTTGAGCTCGTTGTCGCGGATCTTCTTGCCGATTTTCTCGTTGCGGTCATCGACAAAGGCACGGATATCCTTGGCTTTCAGCTGCTCGCATACGCTCTGGGCATAGTCGTTGAACTTTTCGCTGATGGGCATGATGACCACCTGGTCGGGAGTGAGCCACAGGGGGAACTTGCCGCCGGTGTGTTCGATGAGCACGGCAATGAAACGTTCCATCGAACCGAAGGGGGCGCGGTGGATCATCACCGGACGGTATTTCTGGTTGTCGCTGCCGGTGTATTCCAGCTGGAAGCGTTCAGGCAGATTGTAGTCGACCTGTATGGTACCCAGTTGCCAGCGGCGTCCGATGGCATCGCGGACCATAAAGTCGAGCTTGGGCCCGTAGAAGGCAGCTTCGCCCAATTCGACGGTGGCCTTCAGCCCTTTTTCCTGACATGCCTCGACGATGGCCTGCTCGGCCTTGGCCCATACTTCGTCGCTGCCGACGTATTTGGTCTTGTTGTTGGGATCGCGCAGGGAAATCTGGGCCTCGACCTTGTCGAAATTCAGCGACTTGAAGATAATCTCGATGATTTCCATCACACGGATGAACTCTTCCTTGACCTGGTCGGGCCGGCAGAAGATGTGGGCATCGTCCTGCGTGAAACTGCGTACCCGGGTCAGGCCGTGCAGCTCGCCGCTCTGCTCATAGCGATAGACCGTGCCGAATTCGGCCAGCCGGAGGGGCAGATCTTTGTAGGAGCGGGGCTGCCACTTGTAAATCATGCAGTGATGAGGGCAGTTCATGGGCTTGAGCAGATAGACTTCGCCTTCCTCGGGGGTGGTGATGGGCTGGAAGCTGTCCTTGCCGTAGTGGTCCCAGTGGCCCGAGGTAACGTAGAGCTGCTTGTTGCCGATATGCGGGGTCATCACCTGCTGGTAGCCGTAGTGCTTCTGGATACGTTTGAGGAAATCCTCCAGACGCAGGCGCAGGGCCGTACCCTTGGGCAGCCACATGGGCAGCCCTTTACCCACCATGTCGGTGAACATGAACAGTTCCATTTCCTTGCCGATCTTGCGGTGATCGCGCTTTTTGGCCTCTTCGAGCAGGAGCAGATACTCGTCAAGCATCGAACGCTTGGGGAAGGTGATACCGTAGATACGGGTCATCTGCTTGCGTGTTTCGTCACCACGCCAGTAAGCCCCGGCGATGCTCAGCAGCTTGACGGCCTTGATGGGGGTCGTGTCAGGCAGGTGAGGACCACGGCACAGGTCGGTGAAATCGCCCTGGGTGTAGGTCGTGATGGTACCGTCCTGCAGGTCGTTGATGAGTTCCACCTTATAGGTCTCGCCACGTTCGGAGAAATACTTCAAGGCATCTTTTTTGGAAATGTCCCGACGGACAAGCTGCGACTTTTTGGCCAGCAGTTCCGTCATCTTGGCCTCGATGGCCGGCAGGTCGGATTCCTTGATGACTGTTTCGCCGGGATCCACATCGTAGTAGAAACCGTTTTCGATAGCCGGACCGATGCCGAACTGAATGCCGGGGTAGAGGGCTTGCAGGGCTTCTGCCAGCAAGTGGGATGAAGTATGCCAGAAAGCGTGCTTGCCTTCGGCATCGTCCCATTTGAGCAGTTGGAGAGTGACATCTTCATTGATGGGCAGGGACAAATCGCGGGTCTCGCCGTTGATACTGGCAGCCAGGCATTCTTTGGCCAGACGGGGGCTGATGCTCTCGGCAATCTGCCAGGCAGTGGTTCCTGATTCATACGAGCGAACGGAACCGTCGGGGAACGTAACGTTGATCATTATCTCAATATATTAAAATACGGGCCGGAGGGCGGCATACTGATATGTCCGCCTGACTCCGGGGGTGCAAAAGTATAAAATAACAGCGAGATAATAAAACGGTTTATTTCCCGTCAATTTCGCGCAGCAGTTCTTCGACTGCCACCTTGAGCTGGCTGTCCTCGCCGCGCAGGATATCCTCGGGGGCGTTGAGCACCGGTATGTCGGGTTCCAGCTGGGTGTTTTCCAGATAGTTGCCCTGGGCTGTACGGTAGCCGATAATGGGTACGCCAAAGACCAGTGAGGGATCCTGCAGGGTCTCCCATGAGACGCTGCTCATGGTACCCGGCACCGGAGCACCGACCAGTTTGCCGATCTTCATGTGGCTGTAGACCCAGGGTGTACCATGGGCGTTGCTGTAGTTGGCCTCGCAGGTGATCATGATGCTCGGACGGTTCCAGCGCCGGCTGGGCATCTCGCAGGAGACAAGGTTACGGATGACCTGTTCGAGGTATTTTTCGCCGCTGAACAGCACTTCGATGTCTTCGTGCAGGCGTCCGCCACCGTTGAAACGCGTATCGATGACGATGCCTTCCTTCATATTGTATTTACCCAGGATGTCGGAATAGACGCTGCGGTAGCTGCCGTCGTTCATCGCCTGCAGATGGACATAGCCCAGGCGTCCGCCCGAGAGACGTTCGACGTCGGCGGCACGCTGTCTGACCCAGCGCTCATAGAGCAGGCTGTTCATGGCCGACTGGGTGACAGGCAGGACCACCTCGTCCCAGCTGTCTCCGCTCTCTCCGCGCAGTGACACCAGGGTCTTCTTTCTGGCTTTTCCGTTGAGCAGCAGGGTGATGTCACTCTGCCCGTCGATTTCGATACCGTCGATTTTCTCGACGATGACTCCGGCCTTGACTTTGGAGGAGGCATGGTCGAAAGGTCCGTCCTTGACCACCTCATCGACCTTGAGGCCTCGGCCGTTGTAGCTCCAGTCGTAGAGCAGCCCCAGAGAGGCGGTGGCTTCGGTCTTCAGTTCGGGGTAGTAGCGTCCGCCCGTGTGCGAGACGTTCAGTTCGCCCAGCCATTCGCTCAGGAGATCCTGGAAATCGTAGTTGTTGCCGATATGGGGCAGGAAACGCCGGTAGGCGGCCGTCAGCCCCTCCCAGTCCACACCGAACAACTTAGGGTCGAAATGGCGCTCCTTGACCTGCTGGAAGACGTGGTTGAACATATATTCCCGCTCGGCGGCCAGATCCATTTTCATCTGGGCAGAGAAGGTGATGGGTGTCAGCTTGCCGCTGGAGATTTCCATTTTCTGCATACTGCCGCTGCCAAGCAGATAGAGCTGTTTGCCGTCGGCCGAGAGTTCCAGCCGGGCACTGCCGGCATTCTTGTTGAGCAGTTTGGTGTCCTTTTTGCGCAGGTCCATCTTCCAGAGATCGTAGCCGCTTTCGAAGGAGCAGAGGTAGAAGAGGTTGTCGCCCTCTTTGTCGAGTATGATACTGCCGAGGTTCGAGGAGTTGGGGGTCAGACGCACAATGCGGTCGCTGATGCCCTCGGTCTCGACATCGATGTCCTTGTCCTCGTCCTCGTCCCTGGGGGCCTCTTTGTCCTTGTCGTCCGCCTTGCCGGAGGCTTTTTTCCGCTCCTTTTCCAGTTCCTTGAGCAGTTCGTAGTCTTCCCGGCTCAGACGGTAGCGGTCATAGCTGTCCTGATTGACAAAAGCCATCAGGGCATCGTCCTGCGAGCCCCAGGAGCCGTGACTGCGCATGCCGTAGCGGTTGCTGCGGAAAAGGATGGCATTGCCGTTCATTACCCAGCGGGGCGATTCGTCTATGTAGGCGTTGCCCGTGATGTTGGTCACCTCACCGCCATGGGCGCTGACCAGGGCAATGTCGGAATAGGGCTCGCGGCGGTTGCCGATGATTTCCAGCGTGAACCATTTGCCGTCGGGACTCCACTGATAGTCGAAGGCACCCGAAGTGCTGTACCACAGGCTGCCGTCGGTCACGGTGCGGACTTTTCGGGAGGCCAGGTTGAGCACCTTGAGAGAACGGCGTCCTTCGATGAAGGCCAGTTCCTTGCCGTCGGGCGAGAAGCGTGGCAGGGTGCGTTCAATGCCGTCACGGCTGTCGAACAGGGCTTTTTCCTCGATCAGCGTAGCATTGGCAAAGTTGGGATCCTCCTCGCGGACGATGCGGGCCTCATACAGATTCCAGTGTCCGTCGCGCTCACTGGTATAGACCAGGCTGCGGTTGTCGTGGCCGAAGACCACATCGTCCTCGTTGGCGGCCGTGTGGGTGATCTGTTTGGTAGTGGCATAGTCGGTCGAGGTGACAAAGACTTCACCCCGTACGGTGAAGGCCACCGTCTTGCCGTCGGGCGATACGGCCGACGAAGTCAGGCCGCGGGTGAGCGTCAGGTCGGCCGGTCTGTTCAGGTCGTCGCGTACCAGCTCGATTTTTACTTTCTGGCTCCTGCCGCCCGGTTTCAGGGTGTAAATCTCACCGTCAAAGGCATAGCAGAGGGTGCCGTCATTGGCCGTCGAGAGGAAGCGGACCGGATGGGTCGTGTGCTTTGTCAATTGTTTGATTTCTTTTGGATTGTCGATTGCGAATGAGTATACATTGAATGATTTTCCACCACGTTCGCTCAAAAAGAGAACCGTTTTGCCGTCGCGGCTGAGCTGCGGATTGCGGTCCTCGCCGGCATGGGCCGTCAGGTTGGTATGCCGACCGGTTGTCGTATCGTAGCTCCAGATGTCGCGGGTCACGGAAGAGGTGTGGTGCTTGCGCCATTTATCCTCGACGCCTTTCTGGTCCTGATAGAGCATGGTCTTGCCGTCGGCCGAAAAGCAGACTGCTTCGGCCGGGATCCCCAGCACCTGGAGGGTCTTGCCGCCTTCTGAGGGAACACGGTAGAGTTCGGTCAGGCTGGCTCGGGGGAAGAGGGCACTCTGGGCCGGATCCTGAATGGAAGCCGAGAAATAGACAAACTTACCGTCCGGGCTGAAGCTCCAGGGAGTTTCCGAAGCCGAGTTGAAAGTGAGCTGACGGGCCTGTCCGCCGGCGGCAGGCATCACGTAAATGTCGAAATTGCCCTGGCGGTCGCTGGCAAAAGCTATCTGTCGGCCGTCAGGACTCCAGGAGGGACTGCTCTCGTACGATTCGGGGGTGGTCAGTTGCAGGGCCTGTCCGCCGGTAGCGGAGACTTTATAGATGTCGCCCTTGTAGCAGAACAGAATCTGCTGTCCGTCGGGAGAGATTTTTACGTCGCGCAGCCACAGGGGAGTTATGGCAAAGCCGGCCATAGAGGAAGCGGCCAGCAGGATCAGGGAGAAAAAACGCTTGGTCATCTGTTTTAATGATTTATTGTCAAACTATTCCGGTTGCAGTATTCTTGCAACGCCGTAAAGGTAAGGTTTTTTTGCAAGAATCGCCCGATTTCATTTTGAGATCAACTGGCAAAAGCGTACCTTAGCAGTCGTAAAGCCGATCATATGGAATATACGACACTGGGAAAAACCGACATCGAGGTGAGCCGTCTGTGCGTAGGCTGCATGTCCTACGGAGTGCCCTCGGAAGACTTTCATCTCTGGACTCTCTCGCAGGAGGATACGACAAAAATGGTAAAGCACGCCTTTGATCTTGGCGTGAACTTCTTTGACACGGCCAACTGCTACGCCCACGGCACGAGCGAAGAGTTCCTGGCCCGGGCCTTGCGCGACTCGGGCATCCGCCGTCAGGAGGTGGTTATCGCTTCCAAGGTCTATTTCAACGAGGGCAAACTTTCGTCCCGGGCTATCCGCCGTGAGATCGAAGGTTCGCTCCGGCGGCTGGGTACAGACTATCTGGACCTTTACCAGATTCACCGTTACGACTACGATACGCCGATAGAGGAGACCATGGCCGCGCTCCATGAACTGGTTCAGCAGGGCAAGGTACGTGCCTTGGGGGCCTCGGCCATGTTCGGCTATCAGCTGCACAATATGCAGATCTGTGCGGAAAAGAACGGCTTTACACCATTCTCAACACTGCAGAACCATTACAATCTCATCTACCGCGAGGACGAGCGCGAGCTGTTACCCGTGGCCAGGCAGTACGGGATGTCACTGATGCCTTATTCCCCCTTGGCCGGCGGCCATCTGACCCATCCGGAGTGGGAGAGCGGAAGTCCCCGCAGCCGTACCGACCAGGTGCTTCGTCGCAAGTACGACGGTGCCCGCAAGAACGACATGGAAATCATTGCCCGTGTCAGCGAGCTGGCCGGACGGCGCAGTGTGAGCATGTCGGAGATTGCTCTGGCCTGGCATTATGCCAAGGGGGTGACGGCTCCCATTGTGGGTGCCACCAATCCCCGTCATTTCGACGATGCCGTCCGAGCTGTCCGTCTGCGCCTGACAGACGAGGAAGTCGCTTTCCTGGAAGTTCCCTACCGGGCCCACGAGATCCAGGGGGCCCGTCGCCCGGGGGAAGAAGCCTGAGCATCCGACAAACACTTCTCAACAAGATATGAATCGCATCATCAACCCCTGGCGGGAGCATCCAGGGTACAACTGTTTCGGGTGCGCGCCGCACAATCCGCGCGGACTGCACATGGAATTCTACGAGGAGGGTGACGATATTGTCAGCTTCTGGCGGCCGGAGACTTATTATCAGGGTTGGGTGGACACCATGCACGGAGGCATCCTCTCCACGCTCATCGATGAGACCTGTGGCTGGGTGGTGACCCGCAAAAAGCAGACCAGCGGCTTCACCACTGGCCTGAATCTGCGTTTCCGTAGGGCCGTCTCAACCGGGGATCCGCTGCTGACCATCCGCGCCCGCATCGCCTCGCAGCGGCGCAACCTGCTTACCATCAGTGCCAGTCTGTGCAATGCGGCCGGCGAAGTCTGCGTCGAGGGCGAGGCCGTCTATTTCCTGATGAACGAAGACAAGGCCCGTGAAATGGGATTCAAGCCCTGCGAGGTGGAGCCTTCCGACAGGCAAGAGGCTGATGCGGCTCTTGTCTCTGCCGTTCCACGTCGTATGAGGAGGTCTGATCGTCAGATGGCCCTGACGGAGCCTCCCATGGGAAAACGTAAACAATAGGATAGGCAAGGCAAGGAAGAGCCGGGCAATATGAATCAGGACTAAATGGACAGACAATGATCAGACGAGCCGACAAACATGATATTAAGAGCCTGATGGCGCTGCTAGGCCAGGTGGCGGCAGTGCATCACGGCATCCGTCCCGACCTGTTCCGGCCGGGCACGACCAAATATACCGAAAAAGAGCTGGAAGCCTTGCTCGACCGGGAGTCGAGTCCTGTTTTTGTCTATGACGAGGGCGGGAAGATCCTGGGCCATGCCTTCTGTCAGCTCCATACCGTAGTGCAGGACCGCCTCTTGCAGGATGTCAAGACGCTCTACATCGATGATATCTGCGTGGAGGAATCGGCTCGCGGCCGGCATGTGGGGCAGGCCCTGTTGGACTATGTCCGCGGCTATGCCAGGGCAGTCGGCTGTTACAACATTACGCTCAATGTCTGGGAAGGTAACGGCCCGGCCCTGAGTTTCTACCGCAATATGGGAATGAAGGTGCAGAAAACGGGCATGGAGGAGGTTTTGTGAAATCTGCGGGTAGTCTGCCGGCATGTATCCGCCGATGAGATTCCCCCCAAATAATGACAGTATTCGGAAGATGAAAAAGATTGTATTGATTACGGGAGCGACCAGCGGCATAGGGCTGGCCTGCGCCGGAAAATTTGCCGAGAACGGCGACAGGCTGATACTTACTGGCAGGAACGGAGCCCGTCTCGATAAAATCCGGCACGAGCTGGAGGACAAAGGAACCGAGGTGATGACGCTATCCTTCGACGTGAGAGACCGCCGGGCGGCAGAGCTGTGTATCGGTCAGCTGCCGGCTGGCTGGAGGGAAATAGACGTGCTGGTCAACAATGCCGGGCTGGCACTGGGGCTGGAACCGGAGTTTGCGGGCGATCCGGACGAGTGGGAGACAATGATCGACACGAATGTCAAGGGGCTGCTCACCATGACACGGCTCATTGTACCGGGCATGATTGCCCGCAACCGCGGTCATGTCATCAACATCGGCTCGGTGGCCGGCGATGCCGCCTATGCCGGAGGCAGCGTCTATTGTGCCACCAAGGCGGCTGTCAAGGCCCTGAGCGACGGTCTGCGCATCGACGTGGCAGATACGGCCGTCCGGGTGACCAACCTGAAACCCGGGCTGGTGGAGACGAATTTCAGCAATGTCCGTTTTCGTGGTGACACCGCCCGTGCCGCCAAGCTCTATCAGGGTATCGAGCCGCTCAGCGGCGACGACATTGCCGATGTGGCCGTCTTTGCCGCCAATGCCCCGGCTCACGTACAGATTGCCGAAGTGCTCATCCTGGCCACCCATCAGGCCAGCGGCAGTGTTATTGTCAGGAAATGACGGAACTGTTTATTTGAGAGAACCAAATCAGACAAATAATGAACAACTTTACCCTGAATGCCAATCCTATCGTGGCATTCCTGCAGAAGCCGGCAGCAGAGTTTACCAAGGCCGACATCATCGAGTACATGGTCGGGAACGACATCCGCATGGTCAATTTCATGTATCCCGGCGGAGACGGCCGTTTGAAAACCCTCAACTTTGTGGTCAATGACCTGGACTACCTCGACACCATCCTCTCCTGCGGCGAGCGGGTGGACGGTTCCAGCCTGTTTTCGTTCATCCAGGCCGGATCGAGCGACCTGTACGTCCTGCCGCGTTTCCGCACGGCCTTTCTCGATCCCTTTGCCGAGATCCCCACGGTGACGATGCTCTGTTCGTTTTTCGACAAGGACGGCCGTCCGCTGGAGTCTTCGCCCGAGCATACGCTGCACAAGGCGGCGGAGGCATTCCGTCGTGTCACCGGCATGGAGTTCCAGGCCATGGGCGAGCTGGAATACTATGTCATCAGTGAGGATGAGGAGGTATATCCGGCCCAGGATCAGCGCGGCTACCACGAATCGGCTCCCTATGCCAAGGGCGGCGATTTCCGTACCCGCTGTATGCAGTATATCTCCCAGGCCGGCGGACAGATCAAGTACGGCCATAGTGAGGTGGGCAATTTCTCGCTTGACGGCAAGAACTACGAGCAGAACGAGATTGAGTTCCTGCCTGTGCCCGTCGAACAGGCGGCCGACCAGCTGATGATTGCCAAATGGATTATCCGTAACCTCGGTTACCAGCTGGGTTACGATGTGACTTTCGCTCCCAAGATCACTACGGGCAAGGCCGGTTCGGGCCTGCATATCCACATGCGCATGGTCAAGGACGGCAAAAACCAGATGCTCTCTGATGGCAAGCTCTCCCGGAACGCCCGGCGCATGATTGCCGGCATGATGGATCTGGCTCCTGCTATCACCGCCTTCGGCAACAAGAATCCAATGAGCTATTTCCGTCTGGTGCCTCATCAGGAAGCTCCCACCAACGTCTGCTGGGGCGACCGCAACCGTTCGGTACTGGTGCGAGTGCCCCTGGGCTGGGCTGCCGACGTTGATATGAGCCGGTCGGCCAATCCCCTGGAGCCTGCAATGGCCTACGATACCAGCATCAAGCAGACCGTGGAGATGCGTTCGCCTGACGGCAGCGCCGATCTTTACCAGTTGCTGGCCGGACTGTGCGTGGCCTGCCGCCACGGCTTCGAGATGGAGGATGCCCTTGAGGTGGCTGAGCGGACCTATGTCAATGTCAATATCCATGCGGCAGAGAACGCCTCTCGTCTGGCATCGCTCGACCAGCTGCCCGATTCCTGCGTGGCCAGTGCCGGCTGTCTGGAACGTCAGCGGCTGGTGTTCGAAGAGTATGGGGTCTTCTCGCCGGCCATGATCGACGGCATCATTGCCCAGCTCCGTTCCTTCAAGGATGAGACTCTTCGGCGCGACATTGAGGGCAATCCCTCGGAGATACAGCGGCTGGTGACCCGCTATTTCCACTGCGGATAAGGGAATTGTATCGTGATCTTCATCAGAAAGAAACAAGAAATCCCCGGAGAGTATTTTGGGAAAAACGGACAAATGTCGTCGTTTTTGCCTTGGAAAAACGGACAAAACCTCATATTTTTGCCTTGGAAAAACGGATTTGTTATGTTAGCAAGGAAAATAGATGCACAGATGGATGCCATTTATGACAATAGCAAAATGGCTCTAATGCTTACTGGAGCACGTCAGGTGGGTAAGACAAACGCCTTTCGCCGGTTGGCGAAGAGGAAGTTTGAGCATTATATTGAAATCAACTTCATAGAAAATGCAGATGCTAAGCAAATATTCAAAGATGTACAAAGTGCCAAGGATATCCTTTTGCGTCTGACGGCATTCACAAGTGAGACGTTAGTGCCAAGTAAGACACTTATACTTTTTGATGAGGTTCAACGGTGCCCGGAGTGTGTGACAAAGATAAAATTTCTTGTGGATGAAGGTAGTTATCGATATGGGCTGACAGGTTCTCTGCTAGGTGTAGAACTTGAAAACCTGAGAGAAACAGTCGGTCACATGGATAATGGTTCCTCCGAACCTGTAGGATATATGGATATCAAGACCATGTATCCTCTTGATTTTGAAGAGTTCGCTCTGGCTGTAGGTGCAGCGCCGTCTCTTTTGGAGCACCTGAAAGAATGTTTTGAAAGGACAAAGTCGGTCGATCTCGTGGTTCACGAACAAATGAAACGTATTTTTCGTCTGTATCTGATAGTTGGCGGTATGCCAGCTCCTGTTTGGAAATACGTCCAGACCAACAACATACAGAGCGTCTCTATAGAACAATTGGCCATTTTGAATTTATATAAAAAGGATATTTCACAATACGATTCGGAAAAGAAACTATATTTGGATGAGATATTTGATTTGATTCCATCGGAGCTAAATGCAAAGAACAAGCGTTTTATTCTCAAAGAGCTGAACAAGAATCTCAAGTTCCAGAGATACGAGAATAGCTTTCTATGGATGAAAGAGGCTGGGGTGGCCATCCCGGTTTATAACGTGGATGAACCACGTATTCCATTACTTCTGAATAAACAACGCAATCTTTTCAAATTGTTCCAGAATGATGTGGGATTGTTGGCTTATCAGTATGCCAATGGTATCCAACTTCGCATTCTAAGTGGAGAAGTCAATATCAACTTTGGTGCTGTTTATGAGAATGTAGTGGCTCAAGAGCTTCTGGCTCAAGGATTTGGTCAAATCTACTACTTCAACAGCAAAAAACAGGGAGAAGTGGATTTTATAGTTGAAGCCGGAGACGGGACAGTGCTCCCCATTGAAGTTAAATCAGGCAAGAACTATGATTATCATCATGCTTTGGCTAATATCTTGAACAATAGAGAGTATGGCCTGGACAAGGCTGTCATATTGTGTAATGAAAACATCTCGGTTGACGGAAAAAAGATTTACCTTCCCATCTATATGGCGACCTTCATCAGAAAGAAACAAGAAATCCCCGGAGAGTATCGTCTGGCATTGTAGATTTAGGGTCGACATTGCCTGGTGCAGGAGGCGGGCAAAAGCGTGAGCTGAGGGCCCTGTAGCCGCCCGGCAGCCCGCTTTTGAAGCCCCTGCAGCACTTCTTGGGCAGGGGAAAGCATTTGTTTTCAGTTGTCGCCGTTCAGGATTTTAGCTTTTTCCTTTTCGAATTCTTCGATGGTCAGGATACCATCATCAAGCAGCGCCTTCAATTCGCGCAGCAGCTTGACTTTGTCGTTGGATTCCTGTTTCAGCTCGGCCGGCTCTTGTTCGATAGATGTGAGAGGAACAGCCTTGTAGGGCAGCGTATAGGTATAATGATCGTAGCCTTGTCGTGACACGTATCGTTCATTTATGTCAGGCTTCCACCAGGCCCCCGAGATGCCATCCACCAGGATACCCCAGGGAATAGGAATACTGCCGATGGCTCCTGTCAGGAACAGCAAAGAACCGGCGAAGGTCCATCCGCGGAAAGTTTTGTTATAGAAGGAAAAGAGTTCCGGCTCGCATCCCGGTTCTTCAATCTGTATGGACAGTTTGTCGGCGTCCCGACGCTTGACATCAACATTGACTTCGCCTTTTCCTTTAATGGCACCGTTCACTGCGATGACGGCGTCCGGATGACTGGGAACCGTCACCTTGGCAACGTAATGTGAACCGCCGAAAAGGGTGGCACAACTCGAAAGGACAAACAGGGCCACTATGGCCGGGCAAAGGCTGATCAGAATTCTTTTCATGTTTATGGCAATGATTGTGTCTCCGGCATGATTACCGACGGCAAAAATAGACAAATATTACCGGATTGCTAAATTTTATGTCAAAATAACCTTGATCAGTAGCTGTTTTAGCCGGTAAAAACCGAGCATTTTTTGTTTTATTTTCAACATCCGGCTCAATGGGGCTTTCTGCCCCAGCCGCCGTGGCTTACCCCTGAGAAGTTTTTCATAGATTCTGGTTGGCTTACGCCACCCTCCTCTCATATTCTTTCCGATACTCGAGCGGGGATTTGTACCCGAGCCTGTATATCAACCACTGCTGGTTGTAGTTGTCAACGAACTTGCGGATGGCCTCGTTGGCCTCTTCCAGCGTCTTGAAGTGATGGAGGCTGAAGACCTCTTCTTCAAGCGTCCTGTGGAACCGCTCTATGCAGCCGTTGCATTCCGGCTGGCGGACAAACGCCTTGGACATGTTTAGGCCCAGGAACTTCATCTCAGCCATGAAGTCGTTGGAGTCATACTGGGAGCCATGGTCGCTCCGAAGCTTGAGGGCCGTGCCCTTGCACACATCCTTCTCGACAGTCCCAAAGCGTTTCCTTACAGCCGCCCTGACAGGCTCCATTGCCTCATACCGCGTCCCGCGCTTGCAGGTATGCCACGATATCAACTCGTCGTTGAAGTGGTCCAGAACGCCAAAGAGCCAGCACCAGCCAATGGTTCCCGCTGGAGCACCCTACTACACGCAGAACCATACTGATGGGGTACTTCGCTCCGGTCTTCGCATACACTTCTTCTGACAGGATGGACACTAACTTTTTCTTAGTTCCGCAACCAAGGCGTTCTTTTTTTTTACAAGGTCCAGCTCCATCTCCAACTGACCGATACGCCGCTCAGCACGCGCCAGTTTGGACTCTTCAGGGTTCTTCTTGAAGCCCTGCATTCCGTTTTCAATGAACTCATCTCGCCAGGCGGACAGCTCCGCCATCGTAATACCATACTTGTGGCTCAGCTCCTCAGCTGACTCGCCGCGTAACAGTTCCAGCACCACCGTGCTCTTGGACTTCGCTGATTTCCTTCCGTTTGATATACGAACACAAAGTTAAGCTTTTTACTTGTCTTATTTTGTGCTCGGTCAAATTTGCGGCCAATATATATAGTCTGGTATGCGAAGTCAAGTATTTGTGAGGTGGTGTGTTGTCGATGCGGGGGCGTGGCCACCCTCGGCCTCAAGAGAGGGAGGGGCCCACGGGCATGGCCCGTGGGAGGGATCTGAGCGAAGCGAAGGCCCCCGCAGCGACATTACACCGGCCTCACAACTCAGCATCTCCATCAGTTGTCATATAAATGAATTCTCCGTAAATTTGCCTGCAAATAAAAGAGGTGACAATATGAAAGACTTTATCTACTACGCTCCGACCGAAGTGGTCTTCGGCCGCGAGTCGGAAGACAAGACAGCCGACGAAGTAAAGAAGTACGGCGGTCACAAGGTATTGGTGCATTACGGCGGGCAGAGCGCCCGTCGTTCCGGGCTGCTCGACAAGGTCTGCCATCAGCTGAACGAGTCCGGCATCGAGGTGGTGGAACTGGGGGGTGTCGTGCCTAATCCGCGACTGTCGAAAGTACGCGAAGGCATTGCCCTTGCCCGCAGGGAAGGCGTCGATTTTATCCTGGCTGTCGGCGGCGGCAGCGTCATCGATTCGGCCAAGGCTATTGCCTATGGAGCCGTCTATGACGGCGATGTATGGGATTTCTACCTTCACCGGGCCGAGGCCGTGGCCTGTCTGCCTGTAGGCGTGGTGCTGACCATCCCGGCAGCCGGCAGCGAGATGAGCGAAGCCAGTGTGGTGACCAACGAAGACGGTGACATCAAGCTGGGTTATTCGAGCGATCTGTCACGGCCCCGTTTCGCCATCATGAACCCCGAGCGAACCTTCACCTTGCCAGCCTGGCAGACGGCCGCCGGAGTGACGGACATCATGATGCATATCATGGAACGATATTTTACGCATGACGACGACATGACGCTGACCACGGAAATTGCCGAAGGCATCCTGCGCACGATGAAAGACAGCGTCTTCGCTGTGCTGAAGAACCCCTCTGACTACCGCCACCGTGCCCAGATCATGTGGGGCGGCAGTGTGGCTCACAACGGCCTGACGGGCTGCGGGGTGCTCGATGACTGGGCCACCCATCAGCTGGAACATGAGCTGAGCGGCATGTTCGATGTGACCCACGGAGCCGGTCTGGCGGCCGTATGGCCTTCCTGGGCACGCTATGTCTATCGTGAGAACGTGAGTCGTTTCGTCCGCTTTGCCGTCAAGGTGATGGGAGTGGAAAACGACTTCTCCGACCCGGAAGGAACGGCTCTCCGGGGCATAGAAGCCATGGAACGCTTCTATCGTGCCATCGGCATGCCGGTGAACATTCACGAGCTGATCGGCCGGGAGGTCACCGATGAAGAGATTCACGAAATGGTACGCAAATGCAGTCGCGGCTACAAAACCACACAGGGACAATTCAAAGTGTTGGATACCAATGATATGGAAGCTATCTATAAGATGGCGCGATAGCTAAAGCTGTTTTTCGGCACTCCTGTCGGAAAAGGCGTCGAGGCCTTATCCGGACTGGATTTACATGACAGCCTGCCCCTTCTGCGGAAACATTTCCTGCAGTGTGCGGCGGGCTGTCTGTATGTCGGTGATACCGCTGATTGTCATGGAGCGTTTGCCGCCGGCTTCGCGCAGTCGGGTCTGGCGGTAGTGGTCGGTGGCGTACTGCAGGATGCTGCCGAAAGTGTCGGACTGATAGAAGGTGGATTTCAGATTGGACACGAAATAGCAGATCATTTGATTGTTCCTGAGCACCAGCTTTTCGATGCCCAGTTGCTTGGCCGTCAGTTTGACGCGTATGAACCCGAGTAGGTCGGCGGCTTCCCGCGGCAGCGGTCCGAAGCGGTCGATGAGCCGCTGTTCAAAGGCGGCCACCGAGGGCTCGTCTTCGAGCTGGTCCATTTCCCGGTAGAGGCTCATACGCTCCGATGAGCCAGGCACATAGCTTTCGTCGAAATACAGGGACAGATCTGATTCCAGCTGGCAGTCGGCCACGAACTGGCGGCTGGTCCGGGCCTCCTGGACAGCCTCTTCGCGGTAGAGCTCGGCAAATTCGTCGTCTTTGAGCTCCTGCATGGCTTCCTTGAGTATCTGCTGGTAGGTCTCGAAACCGAGGTCGGCGATGAAGCCGCTCTGTTCGGCACCGAGCATGTTGCCCGCTCCGCGGATATCCAGGTCCTGCATGGCGATGTTCAGGCCGCTGCCCAGTTCGGCGAAGCTTTCGATGGCCTGCAGCCGCCGCTTGGCATCGGGCGTGAGGCTTTCTGTGGGCGGTGCCAGCAGGTAACAGTAGGCCTTCTTGTTGCTCCTGCCCACGCGTCCGCGCAGCTGATGCAGGTCGCTCAGTCCGAATTTGTGGGCATTGTCCACGAATATGGTGTTGGCATTGGGAATGTCGATGCCGTTCTCGACGATACTCGTACAGATGAGCACGTCGTATTCGTAGTTGATGAAGTCGATGATGATCTGTTCCATCTCTTCGCCGGGCATCTGGCCATGGGCGACGGCTGTGCGCGCCTGCGGCACGGTGCGGTGTATGAGGTCCTGTACGTCGGCCAGATCGCTGATGCGGTTGTGGATGAAGAACACCTGGCCGTTGCGCTCCAGCTCCTGCTGTATGCCCTGGCGGATGATCTCCTTGTCGAAGGTGTAGATCTCGGTCTGGATAGGATAGCGGTTGGGGGGAGGGGTGGACAGTACCGACAGGTCGCGGGCTCCCATCAGCGAGAACTGCAGTGTGCGGGGGATGGGCGTGGCCGTCAGTGTGAGCGTATCGACCTGGGTCTTGAGCTGGCGGAGCTTTTCCTTGACACTGACGCCGAATTTCTGCTCCTCGTCGATGATGAGCAGTCCCAGATCCTTGAACCGAACATCTTTGCCGATGATGCGGTGGGTGCCGATCAGAATGTCAGGACGGCCGTCCTTGAGGCCTGAGAGCAGTTTGCGTATATCGGCGCTGCTGCGTGTACGGCTCAGGTAATCGACCGAGCAGGGAAGGTCTTTTAGTCTCTCCTTGAAGGTGTTGTAGTGTTGCAGGGCCAGTACGGTGGTGGGTACCAGCACAGCCACCTGTTTGCCGTCGGCAGCGGCCTTGAAAGCTGCCCTGACGGCGATTTCCGTCTTGCCGAAGCCCACGTCGCCGCAGATAAGACGGTCCATGGGCTTGGGACTTTCCATGTCTTTCTTGACTTCGGCCGTGGCTTTGCTCTGGTCGGGCGTGTCCTCGTAGATGAAGGAGGCTTCGAGCGCTTCCTGCAGGTAACTGTCGGGGCTGAAGGCAAAACCTTGCTGCTGCAGGCGGGCTGCATAGAGCTTGATCAGGTCACGGGCAATGTCCTTGATTTTCTTCTTGCTACGTTCTTTTACCCGTTCCCAGGCACCGCCGCTCAGGCGGTGGATGACAGGCTCTTCCCCTTCCTTGCCGCGGTATTTGGCCACACGGTGCAGGTTGTGGATGCTCACCAGTACCACGTCGTTGTCCTTGTACATGATTTTGAGCACTTCCTGCTCCTTGCCGTTCTGCATGGTCTTGAACAGGCCGCCGAAGCGTCCGATGCCGTGATCCATGTGTACGACATAGTCGCCGTACTTGAACTGCATGAGTTCCTTGAGTGTCAGGGCCATTTTGCCAGATCGTGCGGCGTCGCTGCGCAGTGAGTATTTGTGGAAACGGTCGAACAACTGATGGTCGGTATAGAAAAGGCACTTTAATTGATGGTCTATAAACCCCTCATGCAGTGTGTTTTCCACCTCTTCAAACACAATGTCTCCGTTGCGTTCGGTAAAGATGGAACGTATGCGCTCTACCTGTTTGTGGCTGGTGCTGAGGATATATAGACGGTAATTTTTTTTCAGGCTGTCGGCTATTCGCTCCGCCGCCAGGTCGAAGTTCTTGCCGAAGCTGTCCTGGGGAGCGCAGTGGAAGTCTATGGCCGTTGTCTGGTCGAAATGGCTCTGATGGCCGAATTCCAGGTACTGGAACCGGTCCTTGATGCCGGCAAAAAACTCGCTGCCGCCGATGAGCAGTTTGTCGTCCATGTCGGCCGGTTTTTCCTGGCAGAGCATGTCCATGCGACGCAGGCAGTAGTCATAGTCGAAAAAACCGATGACGCTCTCTGGGGAGAAGTATCGGCTTACTGGCTCGGTCAGGATATCTGCGTCGAGCTGGTTCTCGGCCGTGATCTGTATCTTGTCGAAGACCTCCTTGGACAGCTGGGTCTCCACCTCGAAACTGCGGATGCTTTCCACCTGGTCGCCGAAGAAGTCGATGCGCCAGGGCAGTTCGTAGCTCCAGGAATAGACATCGATCAGGCTGCCGCGCAGGGCAAACTGGCCCGGTTCATAGACATAGTCGGTCTGCCGGAAGCCGAACTCGCTGAGCAGTTCGATGACAAAGGACGTGTCCAGACGGGCCCCTTTCTCTATCTCCAGGGTCTTGCGCTTGAGTTCTTCCTGGGTGATGACCTTTTCGATGAAGGCCTCCGGGCAGGTGACGACAGTCTTGTTTCCGCCTCGGGCCAGGGCAGCGAGCACCTCGGTTCGCAGGATGTGGTTGCCGGCATCCTCCCGGCCGTAGCGGATGGAATGCCGGAAGGAGGCGGGCATCATGAGCACCTTCTCCTTGCCCAGAAGCTGCACCAGGTCGTAATAGAGGTAGGCTGCCTGGTCGGCATCGTCGTGGACCAGTACAAAGGGACGGTCCGAATGGCGGATCAGTGCTGCCAGCACCAGACTGGCCGACGATCCGGCCAGCTGGCGGAGATGCAGGACGCTGTCCTTGCGGCCGGAGGACAGAAAAGCATCCGCCGCCTTGACAGGCGGATGCATGTCGTATAGTCTGCTGAGTTGTTTCAATTCCATGGGCCGCAAAATTACAAAAAAAAGCCCTCGGGGCGTGGGGTGTTTAAAAAAAGCCGTATATTTGGCAACTCTTTACGAACACCTCTAAAACAAGTGACTATGCAGTCGGATGCTGTTGTTATCATTCCTACCTACAACGAGAAGGAAAATATCGAAGCTATTGTCCGGGCTGTCTTCAGCCTGCCCAAGGCCTTTCACATACTGATTGTCGACGACGGCTCGCCCGACGGTACGGCCGATATCGTCCGTCGTCTCCAGGAAGAATTTACCCAGGAGCTGCACCTGGTGGAGCGTTCTGGCAAACTGGGGCTGGGAACAGCCTATATCTGCGGCTTCAACTGGGCGCTGGCACACGGCTATGAATTTGTCTTCGAAATGGATGCGGATTTCTCCCACAATCCCAAAGACCTGCTCCGTCTCTACAAGGCTTGCAGCGAGGAAGGAGCGGATGCCGCCGTGGGTTCGCGCTATATCAACCATCTGGTCAATGTGGTCAACTGGCCCATCGGACGGGTGCTGATGTCCTATTATGCCTCGGCCTATGTGCGTCTGGTCACTGGGCTGCGCATCTTCGACACCACGGCCGGCTTCATGTGCTACCGCCGTCAGGTGCTGGAGACCATTGAACTGGATAAAATCCGCTTCAAGGGCTATGCCTTCCAGATAGAGATGAAGTTCACCGCCGTCAAATGCGGTTTCAAAGTGGCCGAAGTGCCCATCGTCTTCACCAACCGTGAGCTGGGCACCTCCAAGATGAGCGGCGGCATTTTCAGCGAGGCTGTCTTTGGTGTCATCAAGCTCAAATGGAGCAGCTTTTTTAGAAAATATCCCCGGAAAAAATCGGAATAACCGTCTTATAAAGGAGGCAGAAGAACATGCAGAGGACCCTGATCTGTGATGCAACGATAGTGAACGAAGGCACTAGCAGACGGGGTTCTGTTCTGCTTGAGGGCGAACGTATCGCCGGTATTTTCCCCTCCGGAGAGCCCTTGCCTGCCTCTCTGATCGATGCGGGAGGACGTCTGCTGCCCGCTGTGGAGCGTGTGGATGCGCGGGGGTGTCTGCTTTTGCCGGGCGTCATCGACACCCATGTGCATTTCCGCGATCCAGGCCTGACGCATAAGGCTGACATTGCCAGCGAGTCACAGGCCGCCGTGGCAGGCGGGGTGACCTCTTTCTGTGACATGCCCAATACGGTTCCGCCTACCGTCACCTTGTCGGCCTGGCGGCAGAAAATGGAGTCGGCCGCCGAAAAGTCGCGTGCCAACTACGCTTTCTGGCTGGGGGCCACCAACGACAATCTCTCCGAAATCCAGAAGGCGGACTACAGTCGCGTTTGCGGCATCAAGCTCTTCATGGGATCCTCGACGGGCCGGATGCTGGTGGACAGCGAGCAGGCGCTCGAGGCTCTGTTTGCTTCGGCACCGGCCCTGGTGGCCGCCCATTGCGAGTCGGAAGAGCGTATCCGGGCCAATAAGACCCGTTTTCAGGCTTTGTACGGCGACGACGTGCCTGTCTCCTGCCATCCGCTCATCCGCGACGAGGAGGCTTGTTATGTCTCCTCGGCCAAGGCTGTCTCCCTGGCCGGGAAATACGGTGCCAGACTGCATCTGCTGCACCTGTCCACCCGTCGTGAGCTGTCCCTGCTCAGTGCCGACCCGATAGGGAAGAAAAAGATCACGGCAGAGGTCTGTCCTCATTATCTTTGGTTCTGCCAGGAAGACTACCGGCATCTGGGGGGTCGCATCAAATGCAACCCGGCCATCAAGACGGCCGACGACCGTGAGGCGCTGCGTCATGCCCTTAATTCCGGCTTGATAGACATTGTTTCGACCGACCATGCGCCACATCTGGAGAGTGAGAAGCAGGGGGGTGCCCTGCGGGCCATGTCGGGCTTCCCCTCGATCCAGTACTCGCTGCCGGTCATGCTAGAGCTTGCCCGTCAAGGTGTGACGACCGTCGAGAATGTGGTCGAGAAAATGTGCCATGCGCCCGCCAGGCTTTTCGGCATTCGCCGCCGTGGCTATATCCGTGAGGGCTGGCAGGCCGATCTGGTGCTGGTCGATCCTCAGGCAGAATGGCAGGTGGAAAGGGGAGACCTGTTGGGAAAATGCGGCTGGAGTCCCTATGAGCATTGTCGTTTTCATCATCGGGTTTTGCGTACTTGGGTCAACGGCAGTCTTCAATATAGTCAAGGAGAATTTTCGCAAGTATCTAATTCTCAGCCTCTTGAATTTTTAAATGCGAAATAGTGTTATAATTTTGATAATTAGTGTGTAAAATAGGTTTAGGGGTTTCGTATGACCTGAATAAAGATTAATTTTGTCGGCTCAATTCCAAGACAACTACTAATACGACTATAAAGCTATGGAAATGAAAAAGAAAAGAGTTTATCTGTTCGGCAACAAGAAGGCCGAAGGCAACGGCTCGATGCGTGAGCTGTTGGGCGGAAAAGGTGCCAACCTGGCAGAAATGAACCTGTTGGGCATGCCTGTTCCTCCGGGATTCACCATCACGACTGAAGTATGTACAGAATATTTCGAACAGGGCAAAGACGCTGTTGTGGCCGACATCAAATCGGATGTCGAGGCAGCTATGAAGGAAACCGAGAAGGCAGTTAACGGCCCGAAGTTCGGCGATCCTGAGAATCCGCTGCTGGTTTCTGTCCGTTCGGGTGCCCGTGCTTCCATGCCGGGTATGATGGACACCATCCTCAACCTGGGTATGAACGACCAGGCTGTGCAGGTGATTGCCAAGCGCAGCAACAATCCCCGTTTTGCCTGGGATTCCTACCGCCGATTCGTTCAGATGTACGGCGATGTGGTGCTGGGCATGAAGCCGGTCAGCAAGCAGGATGAAGATCCCTTCGAAGTGATCATCAACGCCAAGAAGAAAGCCCGTGGAGTGTCGCTCGACACGGAACTGACCACCGAGGACTTGCAGGAACTGGTCAAGGAATTCAAGGCGGCCGTCAAGAAAAACACCGGCTGCGATTTCCCGGACGATCCCTGGCAGCAGCTCTGGGGTGCCATCTGCGCTGTCTTCGACAGCTGGATGAACGAACGGGCCATCCTGTACCGCAAACTCAACAAGATTCCCGCCGAATGGGGCACGGCTGTCAATGTGCAGTCGATGGTCTTCGGCAACATGGGCAACAATTCTGCTACGGGTGTCGCCTTTACGCGTGACGCCGCCACGGGCGAGAATATTTTCAACGGCGAATATCTGATCAACGCCCAGGGTGAAGATGTTGTGGCCGGTATCCGCACTCCGCAGCAGATTACTGTCGAAGGCTCGCGCCGTTGGGCCAAACGCCAGGGTATCAGCGAAGAAGAACGCCTGGCCAAGTATCCTTCCCTGGAAGAGTCCATGCCGGAGGCTTTCAAGGAACTGGATACCATCCAGCATAATCTGGAGACTCACAACAAGGATATGCAGGACATCGAGTTCACTATCCAGGACGGCAAGCTGTGGATGCTGCAAACCCGTAACGGCAAGCGCACCGGTGCTGCCATGGTCCGCATCGCCATGGAGATGCTGCGTAGCGGCATGCTCACCGAGAAGGAAGCCATCATGCGCATAGAACCCGAAAAGCTGGACGAACTCCTGCACCCGGTATTCAAAAAATCGGCCCTGTCAGCTGCCAAGCCGATGACCAAGGGACTGCCTGCCTCTCCGGGCGCAGCTACCGGCCGTATCGTCTTCTTTGCCGAAGACGCCGAAGCCTGGGCTGCCAATGGTGAGAAGACCGTTCTGGTCCGCATTGAGACCTCTCCCGAAGACCTGAAGGGCATGTTCAGCGCCGAAGGCATCATGACGGCCCGCGGCGGTATGACTTCGCACGCTGCTGTCGTCGCCAGAGGTATGGGTAAGTGCTGTGTCTCGGCTGCCAACAGCGTAGTCATCGACTACAAGGCCCGCACGCTGTGCGTGGATGGCAAGACCCTCAAGGAAGGCGACTGGATCTCCCTGGACGGTTCCACCGGTTTTGTCTACGAGGGCCGCATCGAAACCCAGGCTCCCGAGCTGAGCGGTGATTTCGGCGACCTGATGACGCTGGCCGACAAATATGCCCGCCTGAAAGTCCGCACCAATGCCGATACGCCTCACGATGCTGCCGTGGCCCGTTCGTTCGGTGCCACCGGTATCGGTCTGACCAGAACCGAGCACATGTTCTTCGAGGGTAACAAGATCATTGCCATGCGTCAGATGATCCTGGCCAAGGACGAGCAGGGACGCCGGGATGCCCTGGCCAAACTGCTGCCCCTGCAGCGTGACGACTTCTACGGCATCTTCAAGGCCATGCATGACCTGCCTGTGACTGTCCGTTTGCTGGATCCGCCACTTCACGAGTTCGTTCCCCACGATGAGAAGGGCCAGAAGGAAATGGCCGATGTGATGGGGGTCACCGTGGCTGAAGTCAAGAACCGCGTTGAGTCGCTCATTGAGCAGAACCCGATGTTGGGTCACCGCGGCTGCCGTCTGGGCAACACCTATCCCGAAATCACAGAGATGCAGACCCGGGCCATCCTGGGCGCCGCCTTGGATCTGAAAGCCGAAGGCGTGAAGGTCTATCCCGAAATCATGGTGCCGCTGACCGGTTCGGTCTATGAGTTCAAGGCTCAGAAGGATGTCATCGTCGCCACGGCACAGGCTCTGTTTGCCGAGCGTAACGACAGCATTGAATACAAAGTCGGCACAATGATCGAGATTCCGCGTGCCGCTCTGACAGCCAGCCAGATTGCCGGCGAAGCAGAGTTCTTCTCCTTCGGTACGAACGACCTGACTCAGATGACCTTCGGCTACAGCCGCGACGATGTGGCTTCCTTCCTGCCGATCTATCTCGAGAAAGGTATCCTCAAGAACGACCCCTTCGCCGTCCTCGACCAGGTCGGTGTGGGCCAGCTGGTCAACATGGCCACCCAGAACGGCCGCGCCGTCAATCCCAACCTGAAATGCGGTATCTGTGGTGAACACGGCGGCGAACCCTCTTCGGTGGAATTCTGTCACCGCGTAGGGCTCAACTATGTGAGTTGCTCTCCTTTCCGTGTGCCTATCGCCCGTCTGGCCGCCGCGCAGGCTGCTGTAAGGGAGTAAATATCATTCTGATATAATGTAAAGGGACCTGTCCGTTTGGGCAGGTCTTTTTTCTATTTCCCTTATGAGGCCCATTCGACGATTTACGACTAAAATGCTGCAAAAAATACGATGTTTCGCATTTCTGTTGGGCGATTCAACGTTGTTTTAATATCTTTGTCGCAGAGTTTGCAGTGTTATTGACAGGATTTTGGCGATATAACGGAGTGACTGGTGTGGTACCTTGCAGTCAAGATGAAACAGACTATAGAAATCAGTGGGCGCGAGTGCCTGCTGTATAACGAAGGCGAAAAGCCGAAAGTATTGCTCATCCAGACGCTGGGCGCACAGGAGCGTGGCAGCATTGACACTGAAGTGGACATGATCAGCGAGGCTACGGATACATCGTTCGTCATGGCAGCTTTTTCCATTAGTGACTGGGAGGTGGAACTCACTCCGTGGCACGACCCGACTGTGTCGAAGC
The DNA here is from genome assembly GCA_017464285.1 of Bacteroidales bacterium. Lineage (GTDB taxonomy): Bacteria > Bacteroidota > Bacteroidia > Bacteroidales > UBA1402 > UBA1757. The sequence continues at coordinate 139,423 of JAFUDT010000010.1, forward strand.
GTCAGACCGTAGGTGAACATGCAGGAGAGACGCTCCGTTATGTCACAGACGAGTTGATACCCTATTTGCGTCAGGAACACGGCGAGCTTCCCATAGTTTTAGGAGGCTACAGCCTTGATGGTCTCTTTTCCCTTTGGTCTGGCTCTGAGTCCGATGGTTTTGCTGCCATTGCCGCTGTATCTCCTTCGGTGTGGATTGCCGGATGGCAGGACTATGCCAGCCAGCATCCTGTCAAGACTCGCTACGTTTATCTCAGCCTTGGCGACCGTGAGGAGCATACCCGTAACAAGGCCATCGCGCAGGTGGGCGACAACGTGAGCTGGGAGCATGAGCACCTGCAGCAGACGCTCGGCGCAGATAACACAACGCTGGAATGGAATCCGGGCAATCACTTCGTGGATGTTGCCCGCCGCACTGCCAAGGGCTTTGTATGGTGCATCGACAAAATAGTAAATAGTAAATTATCATAGTGAAGATACAGGAAATTGAAGTAAAGTCGGTGATGACGAAGTCGAACCTGCCGGTGGCCGACTTCTCGGTGAATCCATACGTGGGCTGTATGCACGGCTGCAAATATTGCTACGCCTCGTTTATGAAGCGTTTTACGAACCACCCGGAGCCGTGGGGCGAGTTTATCGATGTGAAGTACTGGCCCGAGATTAAGAATGCCAAGCGGTATGCGGGCAAGGAAG
>JAFUDT010000011.1 GCA_017464285.1 Bacteroidales bacterium
AGACCATATATATGTGATGTATATGGACAAAACCGCCAAAGAGATGGGAGAGTCTATGAGCCTTCATTTGTTGAAGATGGATTTCGACGGGAAGGTTCTGTGCTCTTATGATGTAGGGTTCAGCATGATTTGGACTGTTTCAGACGATGAGCAGTTCTACTATACCTATCGTGAAGATGGAAATACGTCGTGGATAGATTGTCTGCAGTTATGATTCCGATAGCCATGTTGAGGATTAAACTTTAGAATGGTGAAAAACAGTTATTTGTTTCATGCATTGCGGTGTGTTTCATTGCATTTTCATCATGCATTGGAACACACACGCATATCCTTGACATTGGGGAGGGAATCCCGCTTGATCCACTGGTTGTAAAGACAGTCAATACGTCATCCTTCCGTCATCTGATGCTATTAGGAAATGAACTGTTTTGTTTTCCTGAATTGAAGGATGTTTCTGTTGTCCTTGATACTGCTCTTTTAGAGGAAAAAGGCCGCTGGAGCAGTATAGGAAAAGGCCCTGGGGAATATGTTCATGCAATAGTAATTCTATATTCCTCAGCCCCCTATTGGTGGAGGGTGTGTTCTAAATGGATGCTACGTGGTTGGATCTGCTCCTTTTGGCATAAAAGGTACATCGCCACTGATTGTGACTGATTGTGACGGAAACTTTCATCGATCCATAGGAACACTCCCGGACAAGGCGGCTGGACATTTGCGTCGCGACCGGCTATGGGGAAAAATAGAGTGATGTACCAAAACAGATAAGAGGGTGTACTATTTTTTTTACAAAATGTCTTTGTAAAAATGTTGCGAGACTTGTATATTTGTTGCCTGATGTGTCATTGAAAATGAAAAACAAGTTACTTTTTTTGTCACTGCTGTTGATCTGCCTGGTGGAGGTGCTGCCGGCACAGCAGATGTCGGAAATACCTCCCTTGCTCACCTTGGAGCGAGCCATCGCCGTGGCCACGGTGCAGTCGCCGCAGGCACGGGCCGCCCGGCTGAGTTTTATCGGCCGTTACTGGAACTATCGTTCCTATCGGGCCGAATTGTTGCCTTCGTTCAATTTGTCGGGTTCTGCGCTCAACTACGACCGTTCGATTGTGGATGTCCGTAATGCCGAAACGGGCGAAATCAGCTATGTGAGCAACAACTCGCTGTCCAACAACCTTTCTCTGTCCATCAACCAGAACATTCCGCTGCTGGGCGGCTCGCTGTCGGTGTCGTCCGACCTGTCACGACTGTATCAGTTCGACTACGACCGCACCAACTACAACAGCAATCCGCTGTCGGTCAGCTACACGCAGCCGCTGCGTTCCTACAACAGCCTGAAATGGCGCATGAAGACCGAGCCGGTGCAGTACGAGCGGGCCAAGCGTCAGTATCTGGAGACTATGCAGGATATTACGATCTCGACCACAACCTTGTATTTTTCTGTCTTGTCGGCCCAGTCCGACTACGAGAAAAGCCGGGAGAACCTTGCCGACCGGCAGCGCCTTTACGAACTGGCCCAGCGTCGCCACGAGCTGACCGGTGCCAATTCCCGCAGTGAAATCATGCAGTTGGAGCTGTCGCTGCTCAATGCCGAGATGTCGGTCAACACTTCCCGGCTGAATCTGGAGACGCAGCTTTTCCAGCTTTGTCTCTATCTGGGAATGACACGTCTGACCGATCTCCGGCTGGCTGGTGCGCCCGACCGGCCCGATCTGTCGGTGAGTGCCGAAGAGGTGATTCGCCTGGCCCGGGAAAACTCCACCCATCCGCTCAGCCAGGAACTCAAGCAACTGTCGGCCGAGCAGGCCGTGGCCCAGGCCAAGTCGGCCAAAGGCCTGCAGATGCAGTTACGGGCCAATCTGGGGCTGTCCCAGACAGGAACGGATTTGAGTTCGGTGTATCACCACCTGCGTGAGCGGGAGGTGGTGGGCCTGACTTTCCAGCTGCCTATCTATGACTGGGGCTTGAGCCGGGGCCGTGAGAAGATGGCCTTGGCCGATTTGGATGTGACCCGGGCCGAGATCGAACAGGAGGAAATGGAACTTGACGAATCAATTTCGACGATGGTGGCCCGTTTCAACAATCAGTCGGCCCAGTGCGACATTTCGCTCAGGGCGAGAAAAATCTCGGAAGAACGCTACGAACTGACCAAGAAACGTTTCGAGGACGGTGCCGTCACGGTGACTGACCTGAATACGGCGCAGTCGGAATATGAAAGCGCCGAGAATCAGTATATCAGTCAGATGAGACAATATTGGGTACTATATTACCAGCTGCAGAAAACAACGCTCTACGATTTCATCCGTCGGGAGAATCTGGGGGCGGAGTTCGACCAGCTGATTAAATGATTGAAAGATGAGCTCCATGAAAAGAATGGTATTGATGCTTACGGCCGTACTGATGCTGACCGTTCTGCCGGCTTGCCGCAAGGAAAAAAAGACAGACAAGAAGGCGGAGGACTCCATGGAAATGACCCGCCAGAAGCTGAACAACAACTATGTCGATACACTGGTACTGCACCGGACGGTGTTCAGTCGCCAGATTAACTGCAACGGACGCCTGCGGGCTGTGGCCAAGAGCGACCTGGCGATGCCCTCGAACGGTCTGTTGGAGCAGATTTGTGTCCGCAACGGCAGTGTGGTGGCCAAAGGCACGCTGCTGGCTTCGGTCGATAAAACCGAAGCGGAGCGTGCTCTCTACAAGGCTCGGCAGCAGAAGGAACGGGCCGAAATGGATCTGCTCGACAAGCTCATCAGCATGGGCTACGACGACCGCAGTGACAAGATCCCCGAAGCGGTGATGAAGCGTGCCCGGATCTCATCGGGCTATCAGTCGGCCGAAGAGCAGCTGGAAGATGCCCAGCTCAACCTGAAAAAATGCTCGCTGTATGCGCCGTTTGCCGGTCGGGTGGCCAATATGGACTCCAAGTTGCATCAGCGGGTGGAGGGGGCTTTCTGCACGCTGATAGACGATGCCAGCTTTGATGTGGAGTTCAATATCCTGGAGGCCGAGATGTCGGTGGCCCAGGTCGGCCAGCGGGTGGTTGTGACGCCCTTTGTCGATGCACAGAAACGCTTTGTGGGCCAGGTGACCGAGGTCAACCCCCTTGTCGACGAGAAAGGACAGGTCAAACTGCGGGCCCGCATCCGCAACGAACGTGGCGAGCTGGTCGAAGGCATGAATGTCAGGATTGTGATCGAAAGTGATATCCCGGACATGTTTGTCGTGCCCAAGGATGCCGTGGTGCAGCGCGACGGCTATTATGTGGTCTTCTGCTACCGCGATGGGGCCGCCGTCTGGACCTATGTCGACGTGCTCTACACCAACCTGGGTTATTATGCCATTACGGGCAATGCCTATAAGCAGACGAAAATCCAGGAAGGCGACATTATCATCACCTCGGGCAACCTGAACCTGGCCGATGGAACGCCCGTCATACCCAAGGCTCCGGCAACGCGCGGGGCCCGTAAATAGTCTCCGGCGATGATCAAGCATCTTATCAACCGGCCGATTGCGGTCAGTATGTGTCTGATTGCCATCGTGACTGTCGCCCTGGTCTCGCTTCGCCTGATTCCTGTCTCGCTGATGCCCGACATCGACATTCCCCAGATTACCATCCAGGTAGCCTGGCCTGGAGCGCCTGTGCGGGAGGTTGACAGCCGTGTGCTCCGTCCCTTGCGCAACCAGCTCATGCAGGTCGGCAGTCTGGACGACATCCGCAGCGAGGCCAAAACAGACGCTGGCAGCATTTACATGTCGTTTGAACCGGGCAGTGACATCGATTTGATTTTTATCGAGGTCAACGAGAAGATAGATCGGGCGATGGCCTCCATGCCTGAAGGAGTGGACCGGCCGAAAGTGCTGAAGGCCAGTGCAACGGACATCCCGGCTTTCTACCTCGATCTGAGTCTCAAGGACGAATCGGCCCGCAGCCGCGACTCTTTGCCGCAGGCAGGCGTGGCATTTACGCAGTTGGGAGATTTTGCCCGCAATATCGTGGTCAAGCGTATTGAGCAGTTGCCGCAGACGGCCATGGTCGATATCAGCGGGGTGGTGACCGGTGAGCTGCTTTGCATTCCCGACTACCGGAAAATGGAGGTGATGGGCGTCACGCCCGATATCTTGGAAAAAGCCATCCGCAACGGCAATGCCAATCTGGGAGTGCTCAGTATTGCCGAGGGACTGTATCGTTATAATATCTATTTCGACAACCAGATTGCCACCAAGGAAGACATCGAGAACCTAGTCATCAACCACGAGGGCCGTCTCTATCGTTTCCGTGACCTCTGCCAGGTAATCGAGCGTCCGGCCCGACGCAAGGGCCTGGTGCGTAACGGCCGCGACAATGCTGTCTCGCTGGCTGTCATCAAGCAGAACGATGCTCAGATGAAGGATTTGCAGGAGAGCATCGGCCATCTGGTCGAAGACCTGGAAAAGAACTACCCGAATATCCGTTTCGAACTGACCCGCGATCAGACCCAGCTGCTCAGCTATTCGATTCGCAACCTGGAGAGCAACCTGCTGCTGGGAGCCATCCTGGCCTGTCTGGTGCTGTTCCTGTTCATGCGCAATGTCCGTCTGCCCTTTCTCATTATCATAACGGTGCCTTTGTCACTGATACTGACCCTTTTGAGTTTTCACCTGATTGGCATCACGCTGAATATCATCTCCCTGTCAGGCCTGATATTGGGTGTGGGTATGATGGTGGATAATTCCATCATCGTCATTGACAATATCTCCCAGAAATGGAAACGGACGGCCGATCTGCAGGACGCTATAAGTCTGGCTGTGGCCGAGGTGTTCACCCCGATGCTCAGCTCGGTGCTGACGACCTGCTCGGTCTTTGTTCCTCTGATTTTCCTGAGCGGCACTGCCGGCGCCCTCTTCTTCGACCAGGCTATGGCTGTGACTATCGGTCTGTTTGCCTCGCTGCTGGTCTCGGTACTGGTCATACCGGTCTATTTCTATCTTTTTTTCAGACGCAAGACGGCGGTCGAGCCTACCCGTTTTTTCGGGCGGGAGATTCACACGCTTGGCTTGTTGCGCCCTTATGAGAAAATCTTCAACTGGGTGTTCCGTCATGTCGGACTGGTATTGTGCGGCCTGCTGCTTTGTCTGCTGCTGAGCTGGCCCCTGTTCAAAGAGGTGAACAAGAGTTCCATGCCCTACATAGAATACGAGGATGCCCTGATGACCATCGACTGGAATTCGGGTATCACGGTCGAGGAAAACGACCGTCGCTGCGATGAGTTGCTGTCGCTGGTACGGCCACTGCTGACTACCTCCACGACCATGATCGGCGTACAGGACTTCCTTTTGTCGCATACCCCTGAAATCACCGCTTCGGAGGCAGTGATTTATCTCAGGGCAAACTCCTCGGAGGATCTGCTCAAGGCAGAGGCCCGGCTGGAGCATTACATGGCGGAGCATTACCCTCGTGCGGCAGCTGCTTTTTCCGTCTCCGGCAATATTTTCGACATGATTTTCTCCGGCGACGAACCGGATCTGGTAGTCCAACTCCAGGCCAGGGGCGGCGGCCAGCTGACGGTCGATGAGGCACGTCGTTTCCTTGATACGCTCTCGGCCCGTTTCCCCGGTCTCTATGTGCCGCCGGTGGTGGCCGAGGATAACATCCGCTACGAAGTGAATCTGGAGAACATGGCCTATTACGGGCTGACCTACGGCTCGATCAGCAGCCGTCTGCAGGAGAAGGTCAACAGCCGTGACATGTACAGCATCAGCCGCGGCGGCTATCAGCTGCCGGTCACGCTGGGCGAAGGCCGGCTGCAGAGCGAGGAACTGCTCAGGACGACAATCAAGGCATCGGACGGGGTGGAAATACCTCTTTCGTACCTGATTCGGGAGAGCAAGGGAGAGGATTTCAAGAAGCTCTATTCGGGCCGTGGCGGCGACTACTATCCGGTCCGCCTCCATCTCAAGGCCAGGGAAGCACGGGCTGTGATGGACTTTGTCGATGAATATGTCCGCGACGGAAACGACTTTGATGTGAGCTATGCAGGTGAGTATTTCTCCAGCCGCCGGCTGATCCGCGAGCTCTTGATGGTGCTGCTGGTGGCTGTCGGCCTGCTGTTCTTCATCCTGGCTGCCCAGTTCGAGAGCCTGGTCCAGCCGCTGATCATCCTGTCGGAAATCATCGTCGATCTGTTCTTCGTGCTGCTGGGTCTGTGGCTGTTGGGCGAGTCGGTCAACCTGATGTCGCTCATCGGTATGGTGGTGATGAGCGGTATCATCATCAACGACTCGATTCTGAAGGTCGATACCATCAACCGCAACCGTCGTCGCGGACAGCCCTTGCTGCGGGCCATTATGAACGCCGGCCACAGCCGTCTGACACCGATTGTCATGACCACTCTGACCACGGTGCTGGCCATCGCTCCTTTCCTTTATCGGGCCGATATGGGTTCCGCTCTCCAGTTTCCGCTCTCGCTGACCATCATCATCGGTATGACTTTCGGTACCATGGTGAGTCTGTTTGTGGTGCCGATGATCTATTATCTGATTTACCGTAAAAGAAAATAGCTGATGAAGCAACGCTCTTCACTGCTGGACCGTATCCCGACCTTCTCCCTGCTGCTGGTCATGGTGATTCTGATGCTGATAGGCGCGGCCTTGGTACCGACCATGGAGATGTCGGACAAACCCCGCTCGCAGCGTGCCAACCAGTTGAGTGTCGGTTTCAGCTGGTCGGGCGCGTCAGCCCGTACGGTCGAACAGGAAGTGACTTCCAAGATCGAGGGACTGCTTTCTTCGGTCAAGGGGGTGGAATCGGTCACCTCCAGTTCCAGTCTGGGGAGGGGCAGTGTACAGGTCACACTCAAAGAGGGGGTGAATGTTCCGATGGTGCGTTTCGAGGTGGCACAGCTTTTGCGTCAGATCAGTTCGCGACTGCCTGAGGGGGTGAGCTATCCCTCCCTGTCGGGTGGCAGTGTGCAGCGGGAAAGCGTCAGACCTACGACTACGACACTGCTGACCTATCGTATTAATGCCGACATGTCGGGCGAGCAGATCAAGGAATACATCGACCAGCAGGTCACTCCCTCCCTCCAACGCCTGAGCGAGGTGCAGAATGTGCAGGTGACAGGCGGCACCACCCAGTATCTGGAAATCTCCTACGATCCTACCGTCCTGGCCAACTACGGCCTGACGGCCGGGCATATATCGGACGGTATCCGCAATTTCATCGGTAAAAGCAATATCATCGGCGACCTGGACCGTGTGGATGAAGACGGCAGTCTGAGCCGTATTACCCTGCACCTGGCCACAGACAAGTTCGCCCGCGACATCGGGGAGATGCCGCTTACCCGGGTAGGCGACAAGATTGTCTATCTCAACAACCTGGCCACCTACGAGTACAAGGACCGGCTGCCGGGTCGCTATTACCGGGTGAACGGACTGAACACCGTCTATATGAATATCGAAGTGGACGCTGAGGCAAATCTGATCGCCCTCTCTGCCGCCCTAAGGGCGGTAATCGACCAGATCAAGCCGCAGTTGCGCGACGATGTGTATCTGACGCTGACTGGCGACGCCTCGGAGGAAATGCAGTCGGAACTTGAGAAACTGGTCCGCCGCACCTTGCTGTCGCTTGCGATTCTGCTGGCCTTTGTCTGGGGTATCAGCCGCAGCTGGAAGTATCTCTCGATTATTGCCGTCACGCTGTTTGCCAATCTGCTTATCTCGGTCATCGCCTATTACCTGTTTGACATCAAGCTGCATATCTACTCGCTGGCGGGTATTACCGTGTCGTTCGGCCTCATTATCGATGCTTCCATCGTGATGGTCGATCATTACAGCTACTATCACGACCGCAAGGTTTTCCTGGCCATCCTGGCGGCCCTGCTGACGACTATCGGATCGTTAGTGGTGATTTTCTTCATGCCCGACTATGTGCAGCACGACTTGTACGACTTTTCGCGCATCATCATCGTCAATCTGTCGGTGGCGCTGCTGGTCGCCCTGTTTTTTGTGCCGGCACTGGGCGACAGGCTGCATTACAGCAGTCGCAAGACCATCGGCTCACTTCATTCCAAACGGCTGGTCAGGGGCTGGTCACATTTCTATGAACGCTATCTGCAGTTTACACAGCGACGTAAATGGATCTATTTCGTCATACTGGTGCTGGCCTTCGGCATCCCTTTCCATGCATTGCCCACCAAGGTCAATGCCGGGCGGAGCTCTTATATGGCGGATCGTCGTCCGGACACCTGGTATGAGAGTCTTTACAACAAGACCTTCGGCAGCAGTTTTTATCAGCAGCATCTGGGCGAACCTTTGGCCAAGACCATGGGAGGTACGATGCGGCTTTTTGCCAAATCATTGAAAAACAACCGATTTACGAGAGAGGAGTCCGGGAAGGTGCTGACCATTCGCGGGCGTATGCCTTTGGGAGGCAGCATCCACCAGCTGAACGAAAAAGTGCTCATCCTGGAACGGTTCCTGGCCCGTTTTGACGAGATCAAGCGCTTCGAGACGAATATTTCCGGCGATGCCCGCATTACGGTCGAATTCAAGGAGGAGCACGAGAACGGCCCGTTCCCCTATTATCTGGAAAGCATGGTCATCGGAGAGCTGCTGAACATCGGCGGGGCCGACTGGAGCACTTCGGGGGTGAGTCCGCGGGGGTTCAGCAATTCCATCAACCTGACCTACCGCTCCAGGAGCATGACTGTGTCGGGCTACAATTACGAGGTGCTCTATGCCTATGCGGAGCACCTGTGCGACATGCTCTCGCAGAACCAGCGGGTGCAGGACCTGATTGTGGAGAACGGCCGCAACACCTCCGGTGCGGACGAATTGTACATGCATTTCGACGAGGAGAAGCTGCTGCTCTACGGAATTGACAAGCAACAGCTCTACCGGGCCCTGAGGGAACTGCTTTCGGAGCAGAGTCTGGGACGCTACACCGACGAGCGGACCAATACCGATCTGCAGATGGTCTCGCTGCAGCGTGACGCCTTCGATCTCTGGCACCTGGAAAATGCCCACCTGCGGGTCGGCGACAAGGAAGTAAGGGTCTCCGAGTTCGGCCAGATAGAACAGCGGCAGGCGAAAAAGGCGATTTCCAAGGCCAACCAGGAATACACCTTGAACGTCAGTTACAACTATATCGGCTCCTACGAGTCGGAAACCCGATTTGTCAACGATGTGATGGAACGTTTCAACAACGAGTTGCCCATCGGCTACCGCTGTCAGAACACTTCCTACGGCTACTACCGCGATACGGGCACCCAGTATTGGCTCATCCTGCTCATCGTGGTCATTATTTTCTTTATCTGCTCGATTCTCTTCGAGTCGTTCCGCCAGCCCTTTGTCATCATCCTGCTGATACCTGTCTCGTTTATCGGTACGTTTTTGACCTTCTACTTTTCTAAGATTCCTTTCGGTACAGGCGGTTTTGCCTCGCTGGTGCTACTTTGTGGGTTGGTGGTGAATGCCGGTATCTATATTCTTTGCGAATACAACCGCATCAGGGATGACCATCCAGGCATGTCGTATGCACGGGCTTTTTTGAAGGCTTACAATCACAAGATCGTGCCGGTGTTCCTGACGGTGCTCTCGACCATTCTGGGACTGGTGCCCTTCTTTATCGACACGGCCAAGGAGGACTTCTGGTTCTCGTTTGCCGTAGGTACGGTGGGTGGTCTGGTCTTTTCGGTCCTGGCCCTTATTTTTGTCATGCCCATATTTCTGCCGCTGCGGCGCAAACCAGTTGCCGGACGAGGGAGACGGGAAAAACACGAGATGGCTCAATAGAGTAGCCCGACAATCCACAGCACCAGCCGGTCGGGCAGCCAGTGGGAGAGCAGTCCGATGAGCCGGTAGTCGATGCGCGGCGTTACGGTAACGGCCATGCGGCGCCTTTTCAGCTGTCGGAGGATGGCCCGGCCAATTACCTCGGGAGCCATGCCATGCTGCTCATCCCTCTCCATTTTGCCGACCGAGGCAGACATACGCTCATAGTAGGGAGAGCCCTTTTCCTGGCTGGCCTCGGTATATTTTCTTGCACTGGTGAAACCGGTTTTTGTATCACCCGGCAAAATGCTGCAACATTGGATGCCAAAAGGTTTTACTTCGAGCGACAGGGCCTGGGTCAGGCTGAGCAGGGCCGATTTGACAGCTGAATAGAAAGCCTGGTAGGGAATGGGTATCAGGGCGGCTACCGAGCTGACGGTGATGATGCGTCCATGACCTTGGGTACGGAAAACGGGCAGACAAGCCTGTATGGTCTTGACTGCTCCGAAGAAACAGGTTTCCATCTGAGCCCGAGCCTCCTGTTCGTCAGTCTCCTCGATGGCTCCGGCAATCCCGTTGCCGGCATTGCAGATGACGGCATCCAGACGTCCCTGTTCGCGGACGATGCGTTCGACGGCCGCTTTCAGGGTCTCGGCGTCGTTGACGTCCAACCGGACGGGAATCAGCCTGGAGATGTCTTCTGTGCCTTGGCTTCCCTCGGGTAGGGTGCCGCGCCTTGAGCCGGCATAGACAGTCATGCCACTGCGGCTCAATATCCGGGCGGTGGCGGCTCCGATACCGCTGCTGCCACCGGTGAGCAGGACAATCCGGACAGGTGTTTTCATAAGCTGTTTGTCAGAAAAACGGGCGTTTCCTGAGGAGAAACGCCCGTTTGAAAAATCTCTATTTCAATATTCCGAATTTCTTGAAGCTTTTCTCGATTTCCGTCAGTGCCCGGTCCACATGCTCCTTGGTGTGGGTGGCCATCAGCGAGAACCGGATCAGCGTGTCCTGCGGCGCCACGGCCGGCGAAACGACCGGGTTGACGAAGATGCCGTTCTCCATCAGGTCGTGGGTGATGGCAAAAGTCTTTTCATTGTCGCGGATGTAGAGCGGAATAATCGGGGTAGAAGTATTGCCGATTTCACAGCCCATCTGTCTGAATCCTTCCAGCGCGTAGTTGGTTACTTCCCAGAGGTGTTTGATGCGCTCGGGCTCGCTGAGCATGATGTCCAGGGCTGCGTTGGCGGCACCGATGGCAGCCGGCGTGGCGCTGGCACTGAAGATATAGGAGCGGGCGTGGTGGCGCAGCCAGTTGGCCGTGTCCTTGTCGGTGGCGATAAAGCCGCCCAGCGAGGCGAAGGACTTGCTGAAGGTGCCCATGATCAGGTCGATGTCCTTGGTGACACCCTGAGCATGGCAGACACCTTGTCCGTGCTCGCCGAAGACACCGATGCCGTGGGCTTCGTCAACCATAACCGAAGCTTTGTATTTCTTGGCCAGGGCGACAATCTGACGAAGCGGAGCCACATCGCCTTCCATGCTGAAAACTCCGTCCACGACGATCAGCTTGATTTTGTCGGGAGTGCATTTCTGCAGGACGCTCTCCAGTGAAATCATGTCGTTATGTTTGAACTTCAGTGTGTTGGAGAATGACAGACGGCGGCCTTCGATGATGGAGGCGTGGTCGGCTTCGTCCAGGATGATATAGTCTTCGCGGCCGGTCAGGCAGGAAACCACACCCAGGTTGACCTGAAAACCGGTGGAAAAGATGATAGCCTCGTCCTTGCCGACGAATTCGGCCAGGCGGTGTTCCAGTTTCTCGTGAATGTCGAGCGAACCGTTCAGGAAGCGGGAGCCGGCACAGCCGGTGCCGTATTTGCGGACAGCCTCGATAGCGGCTTCTTTGATTTTGGGGTGATTGGTCAGGCCCAGGTAGCTGTTGGAACCGAACATCAGGACTTTCTTGCCGTTGATGATGACTTCGCAGTCCTGTTCACTGGAAATGGCCCTGAAATAAGGATATATACCGAGTTGCATCATTTTCTGCGGTTCGTCATATTTCCGAAGTTTTTCTTGTAGTAAGCTCATACTCTGTATTTTTATTGATTTGTCCACAGCAAATAAGGGAGGATCGGAAGCCCTGTCCCCTACAGATGAACATCTCAAAGTTAAACTCCTCTATATTTCGGTGCGAAGATACAGCAAACCGAGCGAAAAGCAAAATTATCTTTTGCTTTTCGCTCGGCATCGTATTGCTCAAATGACAGCCGACGGCCGTCTATTCTGCGATTTCACCGTTGATATGCAGGTTCTCAAAAACAACGTCACGTGCACCTTCCACTTTGTTGCCTCTTTCCACTCCGTTGAAGAAAGAATTGCTCACGTTGATGTTGTACACGTTCTCATCGCCCGGCAGCCCGGCAATCAGCACACCGTAGCGGCTCTTTTCGCAGGTGACGTTGTCCATATAGACATTGCGCACCGTGGGCGGAAAGTCGCGTGCGCAGTCTTCGCGGGCCTCGTAGAGCAGATTGATTTTCAGGACGGCCTCACGGCACTGGCCCACCTTGACGTTGCGCACGAAGATGTTTTCGATCAGCCCGCCGCGGCAGGTGTTGGTCTTGATGCGGATGACACGGTCCAGTTCCGGGCTGTCCATTTCGCAGTTTTCGACAAAGAGGTTGCGGTAGCCGCCGGAGATTTCACTGCCGATGACCACGCCGCCGTGTCCGTTGATCATCCGGCAGTTGCGAACGATGATGTTTTCCGAAGGAACACCCCATTTGCGGCCGTCGTTATTGCGTCCCGACTTGATGGCAATGCAGTCGTCACCGGTGTCGAACGTACAGTTCTCGATGATGACGTTGCGGCAGGACTCGGGGTCGCAGCCGTCGCCGTTGGGACCGCGGTTGTAAATCTTCACGCCACGGACGATCAGGTCCTCGCAGAGCAGGGGATGCAGCACCCAGAAGGGCGAGTTGAGCAGGGTGACATCTTCGATGAGGATGGTTTTGCACTGGTAGAAATTGACGCTTTGAGGCCGCAGGGCATCTTGCGGGCCCATGATGCGCTGATCCATGTCGAGCTTGTCCTCGGCACTGCGCAGCAGCCGGGCGCGGCCGCCCATGTTCTGTCCGGGCATTCCGGGCTTCCATCCATAGCGGGCTGCACCGCACTGGCTCCACCACTTGAGCTGTCCCTGAGTATCGATGGTGCCTTTGCCCGTCAGGGCGATATTGGTCTCGCCGTAGGCGTAGATGCAGGGATGGTAGTTGTAGCAGTCGACGCCTTCCCAGCGGGTGCGGACCTGAGGCAGGTACAGGGAGGAGTCCGGCGAGAATTTCAGCACAGCTCCTTCTGCCAGGTGCAGATTGACGTTGCTCTTCAAGGTCAGCGGACCGGTGTGGAAAGTGCCGGCCGGCACGACTACACGGCCGCCGCCGTCCATGGCGCAGCGGACGATGGCCTGGTTGATGGCCTCATGGTTCAGCACGGTCGAGTCGTCGGCCACGGCCCCGAAATCCAGAATGGAATAGTCGACATTGCGGAAGTGTGTCCGCGTGATGTTCTTTTCAATTTCGGCAGCCATCTGCCAGTTCTTGTCCTTTTCAGTAGAAGAACAGGCCGTGAAGGCAGTGCCCAGTATCAGGCACAGGCTTGCTTGGACAAGCAGAAAACATTTCTTTTTCATAGTCGTTTTTTTGTTGATTAATAATGATCTGACGTTGGCAGACTCCGGGCGGAAAGCTTTGTCAGGCTCTGACCCAGAAGTCTTTGGAAAAGAGCAGCAGGACGGTGTAGATTTCCAGACGTCCTACCAGCATGAGAAAGGTCATCCACCATTTGGCAAAACCGGGCAGTGTGGCAAAGCTGGTGAAATAGTCGCCCAGTCCGGGTCCGATATTGCCGATGGAGGTCAGGGCGACACCGAGCGACTCGTCCATGTCGAGGCCCACCGAGAAGAACAGGCCGGTACTGAGGATGACCAGCACCAGGTAGAAGAACAGAAAGCCGAACAGACTGGTGATGACCGACTGCGGCATGGCTTTGTTGTTGAACATGACCGGCAGGACGGCATTGGGGTGGATGTCCCGCTTCATTTCGTTGAAACAGGTTTTGAACGAGAGGATGATGCGTCCGATTTTGATATTGCCCGAAGTGGAGCCCGACATGGCTCCCGAGCACATGAGCAGCACCAGCAGGAACTGTATGCAGTGGTTCCAGCCGCTGAACTCCTCGGTGGTGAATCCGGTCGTGGTGATGATGGAAATGACATGGAAAATGCCGTCGCGGATAGCCCGGCCTGGTGTCTCGTCCTGCAGGAAGAACAGCAGCAGGGCCAGCAGGAGGCTGCCGCAGCCGACAATGATCAGGTACCACCGGAATTCCTCGTTTTGCCTGACTTTGTCAAAGTGACCGGTGAACATCCAGTACATCAGGATAAAGCTGGTGCCGGCCAGGAACATGAACACGGTGACGATCGTTTCGATATAGGCGGAATTCCAGTAGCCGATGCTGGCGTTGCGGGTGGAGAATCCGCCCGAGGCCATGGTCGTGAAGGAGTGACACAGGGCATCGAACCAGTCCATGGGACCGAGGGCCAGCAATACGGTTTCGGCCAGTGTCAGACCGAAATAGATGAACCACATGAGTTTGGCCGTCTCAGTCAGGCGCGGGCGCAGCTTTTCATAGACCGGACCGGTGACTTCTGCGGTGAAAAGCTGGAAACTGCCGAATTTGATCATCGGCATGATGGCCAGCGACAGCAGGATAATGCCCATGCCGCCCAGCCATTGGATGATGCTGCGCCAGAACAGGATGGGGTGGGACAGGGTCTCCACATCCTTCAAGATGGAGGATCCGGTAGTGGAGAATCCGGACATGGATTCGAAGAAGGCGTCGGTGTAGCAGCTGAAGGAACCGTTCAGCTGGAAAGGTATCGAACCGAACAGAGAAAACAGTATCCAGACCAGGGTGACAATGACAAAGCTCTCGTGTTTGCCGATATCCGGCCTGGCTTTCCAACCGGCCAGGGCCAGGGCTAGACCGGCCGCAAAAGTGTAGCCGGCCGACCGGAGAAATATGTAGAGGTCGTCTTCATGATATAGACAGCCGATGCCGGCGGTGACGAGCATGAAAAAGGCCTCGATGAACAGCAGGAAACCGAGGGTCTTGAAAATTATCCTGAGATTGAACGGTATTCTGGCCATGATCAGGTGAAATATTTCTCGAATTTATGCAGATTGGAGCTCAGACAGAATACAACAACGCGGTCGCCGACCTGAATCTGGGTGCTGCCGTAGATGATGATGCCCTTGCCGTTGCGGATGAGTCCGCCCAGACTGACATTTTCCGGGAGGCTGAGGTCCTTGACGGGCTTTTTGGTAATCTTGGAGCCTTCCTTGACAACGAATTCCGCCACGTCGGCATCGGCGAAGGTGAGACATTTCATATTGGCCACATCGGCCTCCAACATCATCTGGTAGATATGGCTGGCGGCAATCAGTTTCTTGTTGATGACAATGCCGATGTCCAGGTTCTCGGCCAGCGGGATGTAGTCGAGCTGTTCGACTTCGGCGATGGTGCGTTGCACGCCGAAGCGTTTGGCGGCCAGGCAGGAGAAGATGTTGGTCTCCGAACTGCCCGTCAGGGCGACATAGGCCTCGGTGGTCTCGATGCTTTCGTTATGCAGCAGTTCCATATCGCGTCCGTCGCCTTGTATGACCATCACGTCGGCACCCAGCCGGTCTTTGACATATTCCGAACGGGAACGGCTTGACTCGATGATCTTGACACTGTACTTGCGGGCTATCTGCCGGGCTGCCAGTATGGCGATACGGCTGCCGCCCATAATCATGACATCCTCGACCTTCTCGACAGGCTTGTTGGCGATTTTGCGGACGGTGTCGATGTATTCCGGGGTGGAAATGAAATAGACCATGTCACCAGCCTGGATGGTGTCCTGTCCGGAGGGAATGATGGTGAGCCGCCCCCGTTTGATGGCGGCGATACGGCAGGATTCTTCCTGAGAGAAGATTTCCATCAGTTTTTTGCCGATAATGGAAGCGTCTTCACGCATCTTGACACCGAGCAGGACCAGTGCCCCTTTGTCGAATTCGTGGAACTGGCGCACCCAGGGGCGTCCGATGGATTCGGCTATCTCTTTGGCAGCCAGTATTTCAGGGCAGATGAGCGAGTGAATGCCCAGATTCTGGAAGAAGTGACGGTTGCTCTCGTCCAGATATTCCGGTGTCTCTACCCGTACAACCACCTTTTTGGCTCCCAGGTTGGAGGCCAGATGCCCGGCCACGATGTTGCGGCACTCATCGGGTGTGACACCGATGAAGAGGTCGGCGGAGTTGCAACCGGCATCTTTCAGGGCACTGATGGAAGAGGGCGAACCGGCCATGGTCATTAGGTCGTAGTTGGCGTTCAGGTTGTTGAGCACCTCTTCGTTCTCGTCCAGCACCACGATGCTGTGGTTTTCCTTGGACAGCATCTTGGCCAGATGTATGCCGACCTCTCCGGCACCGCCGATGATTATTTTCATTGCTTCTCTGTTTTTGGGGTTAAATCCAGTATGAGACGGCGGAGGCTGTCTTTGTCGATACCGCACATCTGCTGCTGTTCTGCCACAGTGGCATGTTCAATGAAACGGTCGGGGAGCCCGGCCCGGCAGACGGCCGGATGATAGCCCTTTTCTTCCAGCGCTTCCATCAAAGCTGAGCCGAAGCCGCCCCGGACAGCACCGTTCTCGACCGTGAGCACCTGATCGAAATGCCGGCCGATTTCATCGACCAAGGCATCGTCCAGTGGTTTGACAAAGCGGAAGTTGTAGAAGGCGACCGAGGGAGCGTCGGGCTGCTTCTCCAACTCCGAAATAATGTCCAGTATGGTCAGCCCCACCGGACCGACGGCCGCTACGGCCAGATCCCGGCCCTGATGCATGCAGACTCCCTTGCCCACTTCGACAAGCTGCATGTCGTTTTTCCAGTTGACCACATAGCCTTTTCCCCGGGGATAGCGGATGACAAAAGGTCGGTCGGCCAGGAGCTGGGCGGTGAACATCATGTTCCTGAATTCTATTTCGTCGAGCGGGCTGGCAATGGTCAGGTTGGGGATGCATCGCAGCGCAGCGATGTCGAAAGCACCCTGATGGGTCACACCGTCCTGTCCGACCAGACCGGCCCGATCCAGACACAGGATGACCGGCAGGCGGGGAATGGCCACGTCGTGGATGATGTTGTCATAGGCCCGCTGGGCAAAGGAAGAATAGATGTTGCAGAAGGGAATCAGCCCTTCCTTGGCCATGC
This sequence comes from Bacteroidales bacterium, assembly GCA_017464285.1. Classification (GTDB taxonomy): domain Bacteria; phylum Bacteroidota; class Bacteroidia; order Bacteroidales; family UBA1402; genus UBA1757. The sequence goes on from JAFUDT010000011.1 coordinate 17,064, forward strand.
CTGCCGAGAACGTGACGGCATGCCCTTCGGCGATTCCCACGTCGAAGACCCGGTCGGGGAAACGGCTCATCATGGTATGCAGTCCGCAGCCGGTGGGCATGGCGGGCGTAACGGCCACGATACGGGGATTCTTTTCGGCCAGCTCGGTCAGTGTCTGTCCGAAAATGTCCTGGAACTTGATGGGCTGGGTGCCGTCATTGGGCTCCTGGTCGGTCTGTCCGGTGCTGATGTCAAACTTGCCCGGGGCATGGAACAAAGTGGCATCCTGTTCGGCCGGGGTATAGCCTTTACCCTTGACGGTGCATACGTGCAGCACTTTGGGCCCTGTCATGTGCTTGATCGTGTTGAGCACTCTGACCAGATTCTTGACGTCATGCCCGTCCACAGGACCGAAATAGCGTATGTCCAGGCTGTCGAACAGATTGCCTGCTCCGTCTCCGAACAGCCTTTTCACCCTGTTCATGAAGCGCAGGATGCGGCTTTTTCTGGCATCATCGATCAGCCCCAGCTTTCTCAGTGCCAGATAGGCTCTCCAGCGAAAGCGGTTGTAGTGCCTGGAAGTGGAGATGCGGGTCATCGAACGGCTGAAACCGCCGATGTTGCGGTCGATGGCGTACTGGTTGTCGTTGAGGATGATCAGCAGGTCGTTGTTGTATTCCGATGTGTTGTTCAGCCCTTCGTAGGCCAGCCCTCCGCTCATGGCGCCGTCGCCGATGACAGCGGCCACTATTCGCTGCTCGTTTCGCTGTTTGGCGGCAATGGCCATGCCCAGGGCGGCTGATACGGAGTTGGAGGCGTGGCCGGCGATGAAGGCGTCGTAGGGACTCTCATCGGGGTTGGGGAAACCGCTGATGCCATCCTTTTTCCGGTTGGTATGGAACTCCTCCCGCCGGCCTGTCAGTATCTTGTGTCCGTAGGCCTGGTGCCCGACGTCCCAGACAATGCGGTCGTGGGGAGTGTTTAAGGTGTAGTGCAGGGCGACGGTCAGTTCGACCGTACCCAGACTGGCTGCCAGATGTCCCGGATTCTCCGAGAGTTCCTTGATGATGAACTCCCGCAGCTCCCGGCAGACTTCCGGCAGTTGGCCGACCTGCAGTTTTTTCAGGTCCTCAGGTGAATCTATTGTGTCTAAAAGACTTTGTCTTTCTTCCATCATTTCGGGGTCAGAACGTGCAAAGATATATAATTTATTTGATTTGCGATTGACGCGGCTTTGTATTACTTTTGTTTCCGTCTTGTTCCTGTCATTATCACCTTCGGATATGGATGATTTCAGAACCCTGGTCACCGTCAGTCCAATGATCAGCCTGACCCATGCTGACCGTATTGTCACCTTTGGCTCCTGCTTTGCCGACAGGCTGGGCAATCTCTTGGATCAGAGCGGATTCAGCGTAGAACAGAATCCTTTTGGTGTCCTGTATAATCCCATGTCGGTGGTGAAAGGCATGGAACGTCTCTGGTACGGCCTGTCCTTTACGGAGGAAGACTTGTTCGAGTATCAGGGCTACTACGGTACATTTATGCATCACAGCTCCTTTTCCGGAACGGACCGTGCACAGGTGCTCGACAATATCCAGCGTCGTGCCCGGCAGGCCTCCCTGGCGCTGCACGGGGCCACCTGTCTGGTGCTCACTTTCGGTACGGCCTGGGTCTATGCCCTGGCTGAAACAGGCAGGGTGGTGGCCAACTGCCACAAGATGCCCGACTATCTTTTTGTCCGCCGCCGGCTGGATACGGCCGAAATCGTGGAGTATTATGCCGAATTTCTGGGGCAGGTTTTCGAGGAGAAACCCGACTTGAAAGTCATCATGACCGTCAGTCCGATCCGTTACCTCAAGGACGGCGCCCACGAAAACACGCTGAGCAAGTCGGTCCTGCATCTGGCTGTCGAGGAACTGTGCCTGCGCTTCCCGCAGCTGGTCTATTTCCCGGCATACGAGCTCCTGACAGACGATTTGCGCGACTACCGCTTCTATGACGACGACCTGATTCATCCCTCGCAGGCGGCCGTTCGCTATATCTGGAGTCACTTCGGGAATTTTGCGTTCGACAAGACTACCCGGGAAATCATACAGCAGCTTGAGCAGATTCACAAGGCGATGGAGCACCGTCCGTTCCATCCCGGGGACGAAGCTTATCTGCGTTTCGCCCAGAAAAACCTGGCGGCGCTGTCATTGCTGCAGCACCGCTGTCCTGAACTTGACTTGAAGAAAGAAACCGCTTTTTTCACTGCTATCCTGACATGAATTTTCTTATTGAAGAAATCGCCTCGATTATCCGGGCTGAGGCCTGCATACGGCAGCCTGGAAGCCGTATCGGCCATCTGCTGACCGACAGCCGCAATCTGGCTTCAGCGGCCGATTCGCTGTTTTTCGCTCTCAAGACGGCCAGCAACAACGGTCATAAGTACCTTGCCGATCTCTATCGCAAGGGAGTGCGTCATTTTGTGGTTTCCGAGATGCCGGATCCCGCCTCCCTGCCGCAGGCCGATCTTCTGCTCGTGCCGGACACGGTCAGGGCCCTGCAGCAGACGGCTGCTGCCTGGCGCTGCCGTTTCACGGCCCCTGTGCTGGCCCTGGCAGGCAGCAACGGCAAGACCATTGTCAAGGAATGGCTTTGGCAGCTCCTGCGCGATGATCTTAACATCAGCCGTTCGCCCGGCAGCTTCAATTCTCAGATCGGTGTGCCTCTGTCGCTGTCGCTGCTCGATCTGGAAAGCCGGCTGGGCATCATCGAAGCCGGTATATCGCAACCGGGCGAGATGGCGGCCTTGGAAGCCATGATCCGACCGGACTGGGGGCTGATGACCAATATCGGAGCCGCCCATCAGGAGAATTTCCGCGACAAGGAACAGAAACTGGAGGAAAAATTCCTGCTTTTCAAGAACTGTCGCTGCCTGGTCTATTGTGCCGACGATGCGGCCGTATCTGCCAGGGCCAAGGCGCTGGCACCTGCCTGCCGGCTGCACGGCTGGTCGATGCACGATGCTCCGGCCCGTTACCAGTTCCGAATTGAACCGCGTGAGGAATATACCTGGGTCCACACCTTCCATCGCGGTGAAGAGACCAATTGGCTTTTCCCTTTCACCGATGTGGCTTCCATCCAGAATCTGCTGCACTGTCTGGCGTTTATTTTCATGATGGAGACAGAAATCAGCGACTACCGGATCGGGAATGCCGAGCTGGAAAGGCGTGTCCGCCAGCTTGAGCCGGTGGCCATGCGTCTGGAGGTCAAGGAAGGACGCAACGGCATCGTGCTGATCAACGATACCTACAATTCCGACCTGCAGGCCCTGGAGCTGGCCCTCGATTTCCAGCATCGCCGCGGGGTGGCCCGTACCATGCAGCGTAGCCTGATCCTCTCGGATATCTATCAGAGCGGCCAGCGTCCGGAAGTCCTGTACCGTCAGGTGGCCGAACTGGTCGCTCAGCGGAAGATAAGCCGTTTTATCGGCATAGGCCGCGATCTGGCAGCCTCTTCGGCCCTGTTTCCGCCCACTTCGTCTTTTTTCCTGACCACCGAAGACTTTCTCTCCTCCAGCCTGATTGATGAATTGCACGATGAACTGATTCTTATCAAAGGCTCCCGCAAGTTCGGGTTTGAGCGTATCTCGGCCCGTCTGTCGCTCAAGTCGCACGAGACGCGCATGGAAGTCAATCTGGATGCCATTGTGCACAATTACAACTATTTCCGCTCCCTGCTCAAGCCGGAAACCCGTATGACGGTGATGGTCAAGGCCGAGTCTTACGGGCTGGGGGCCTTGGAAGTGAGCCGTACCCTGCAGGCTCACGGCGCTGATGCCGTAGCCGTGGCCGTGGCCGACGAAGGAGTCCGTCTCAGGCAGGGAGGTATCCATATCCCTGTGATGGTGATGAATCCCGATGTGTCGGTACTGCCTATCTGCTACGAATACAAGCTGGAACCCGAGGTGTACAGTTTCCGCCTGCTGGAGGCTTTCATCCAGGCAGGAGAACGTCTGGGGGTCAGAGATTATCCCATCCATATCAAACTCGACACGGGGATGCATCGGCTGGGCTTTTCCGAGGACGACCTGCCCCGGCTCATCGCCATGCTCCGTTTCCAGCACGTGCTGTCCGTCAGCACGGTCTTTACCCATCTGGCCGGCAGCGACGATGAGCGCTTCGACGACTATACCATGCAGCAGTGGCAGCGCTTCGACGCCATGTCGCGCCAGCTGCAGGCAGCCATGGCCTATCCTGTTGAACGCCATATACTTAATTCGGCCGGCATAGAGCGTTTCCCGCAGTGGCAGTGCGAAAGGGTCAGGCTGGGTGTCGGTCTGTACGGTGTCTCTGCCGTACATCCCGAGGCGCTCAAGGCCACAGCGAGCCTCAAGACCCGAATCCTGCAGATCCACCGTTTCAAGGCAGGGGAGAGTATCGGTTACAGTCGCACCACCGTGCTCGACCACGATACCGACGTGGCCACGCTGCCCATAGGCTACGCCGACGGACTGAACCGCCACAACCGCGATGCCGAGGTCTGGATTGACGGCCATAGAGCCCGTCTGCTGGGCAGTATCTGCATGGACGCCTGTATGGCCGATGTGACAGGTCTTCCCGTCAAAGAAGGTGATACGGTGGAGATTTTCGGTGAGAACATCACGATATCGGAGGTGGCCCGGCGACTCGACACCATTCCCTACGAGGTGCTCACCTCTGTTTCCCAGCGGGTCAAGCGTGTCTATTTCCATGAGTAGCGGAAAGCGTTATAATATGTTATTATCGTTGCCGCCGGAGCAATAACGGACGAATTCCGTTATCTTTGCGCAAAGATGCAGTCTTGCGGCTGGCAATAGAGTGTCTGTTGGAAAGGCTACTTTTACAATAATATTAAAATCAAATAGTTATGACAAAAAATCATCCTAAGGTCGGTATCCGTCCCATCATCGACGGCCGTGAAAGAGGTGTCCGTGAAAGCCTCGAAGTGCAGACAATGAACATGGCCAAGAGTGTCGAAAAGCTGTTGACTTCCACGTTGAAGTACGGAGACGGAACCCCTGTCCAGTGTGTCATTGCCGACAGTACCATCGGTCGTGTGGCCGAAGCCGCCGCCTGTGCCGAGAAATTTGAACGTGAGGGCGTCGGACTGACCATCAGCGTCACTCCCTGCTGGTGCTACGGTACGGAAACCATCGACATGAACCCCTATTATCCGAAGGCTGTCTGGGGATTCAACGGAACGGAACGTCCCGGTGCCGTCTATCTGGCCGCCGCCCTGGCCGGCTACAATCAGAAGGGGCTGCCCACCTTCGGCATCTACGGCAAGCATGTCCAGGATGCCACCGACACCAATATTCCTGAGGATGTCCAGGAAAAACTCATCCGTTTCACCCGCGCCGGCATTGCCGTGGCCGAGATGAGAGGCAAGTCTTATCTGTCGATCGGCGGCGCCTGCATGGGTATTGCCGGCTCGATTGTCAATCCCGACTTCTTCCAGGATTACCTGGGCATGCGCAACGAATATATCGACATGGTCGAGGTCATTCGTCGTGTGGACAACAAAATCTACGATGAAGAGGAATACAAGAAGGCCTACGAGTGGACGCTGAAGTATTGCAAGGTAAACGAAGGCAAGGACTATAATACACTTTGGCAGCATACACGCGAGGAAAAAGATTCCGACTGGGAGTTCGTCGTCAAGATGTACCTGATCATCAGAGACCTGATGACCGGCAACCCACGCTTGAAGGAAAAAGGTTTCGGAGAAGAGTCTCTGGGACACAACGCCATCGCCGCAGGCTTCCAGGGCCAGCGTCAGTGGACCGACTTCATGCCCAATTGCGATTTCCCCGAAGCGCTGCTCAACACCACCTTCGACTGGAACGGTCCGCGCCGTCCCTACATCCTGGCCACCGAGAATGACTCGCTCAACGGCATTTCCATGCTGTTTGCCCACCTGCTGACCAACCGGGCTGCCATGTTCTCCGATGTTCGATCCTACTGGAGCCCCGAATCCGTGGAGCGCGTCAGCGGTCACAAACTGACCGGACTGGCAGCCAACGGCTTCATCCATCTGATCAACTCCGGCGCAACGGCTCTCGATGCCACCGGCCAGGCCAAGGAAAACGGCCAGTCGGTGATGAAGCCCTTCTGGGAAATGACCCAGGCCGACATCGACAACTGTCTGAAAGCGACGACCTGGTATCCGGCCGACTGCGGCTATTTCCGTGGCGGAGGCTTCTCGTCCCAGTTCCTGACCAAGGGAGGTATGCCCGTGACTATGCTCCGTCTGAACATCATCAAGGGACAGGGTCCGGTGCTGCAGCTGGCAGAAGGCTGGACGGTCGATATCGATCCCGAAGCATTCGACGTCATCAACAAGCGTACCGACAAGACATGGCCTTCCACGTTCTTTGCCCCCCGTCTGTCCGAGACCCGGCTGCAGTTCAAGGATGTCTATAGCGTCATGAACAACTGGGGGGCCAACCACGGTGCCATTGTCTATGGACATGTCGGAGCCGATCTGATTACGATGGCTTCTATCCTGCGTATCCCCGTTTGCATGCACAACGTCGAGGAAGAGAAAATCTTCCGTCCGGCTGCCTGGAACGCCTTCGGTATGGATCTGGAGGGTGCCGACTACCGTGCCTGCAAAAACTTCGGACCGATTTACAAATAAATCTCCAACATCTCCGGCCGCTGACCCTTTCCGGTTGGCGGCCGAATTTTATTTTTCCGCAAAATGACAAACGAAACGACCGTAAAGGCAAAGATGGTGACCAGAGACTATCTGCTGTCCTTTGTCCTTGTTACCCTGCTGTTCCCTTTGTGGGGTTTTGCCAATGATATCACCAACCCGATGGTGCGCGCTTTTTCGAAGGTATTGCTGATGAGCAACTTCGAAGGTTCGCTGGTGCAGTTTGCCTTCTACGGAGGGTACTTTGCCATGGCATTCGTGGCAGCCTACTATATCAAGAAACATTCCTACAAGAGCGGAATCGTGGTGGGCCTGTCGCTCTATGCCACAGGCGCCTTCCTCTTCTTCCCTTCCAGTCTGGGACATGCCTTCTGGCCTTTCCTGGTCTCGTATTTCATCCTGACCTGCGGCCTGTCTTTCCTGGAAACCAGTGCCAATCCCTATATTCTGTCCATGGGAGACGAGGCCACGGCTACCCGCCGGCTGAATTTCGCCCAGTCCTTCAACCCGATGGGGTCGCTGCTGGGCATGTTCACGGCACAGCAGCTCATTCTGAGCCGTCTGAACACCACCGACAACCTGGCCCTGACCAAACTTGAGGCCTTGGATCCGGCTACCTATGCCAGCTTGACGGCCAATCCTGACAAAATCGATTTCAAAGCCGTCCGCGAGGCTATCTACGCCGTCGACCCGGCGGCTTTCGAAGCTATGCGCCAGACCGATCTGATCACTATCCGCAATCCCTATCTGGCTATCGGGGCCGTGGTACTGCTTGTCCTCATCATCTTCCTGATTGCCAAGATGCCCAAAAAGCAGAGCGAAGGGGCTTTCAGCCTGAAGGAGACTTTCGGCCGGCTGCTCCGCAACAAGCGTTATTATGAAGGAGTGATTGCACAGTTCTTCTATGTCGGCGTTCAGATCATGTGCTGGACCTTTATCATCCATTATGCTGAAATCGAGCTCGGCATCGACAACTCCACAGCCCAGTTGTACAATATTGTGGCCATGTCCATTTTCTGTTGCAGCCGTTTTGTGTGTACCTATCTGCTCAAATATATCAGTCCGGGCAAACTGCTGATGTCCTTGGCCTTCGGCGGACTGATCCTGGTGCTTGGGGTGATATTCATTCATGGCATGACGGGTCTTTATTGTCTGATAGGCGTTTCGGCCTGCATGTCGCTGATGTTCCCGACCATTTACGGTATCGCTCTGGAAGGTATCGGTCAGGATGCCGAATTCGGCGCGGCCGGCCTGATCATGGCCATTCTGGGCGGTTCGGTCATGCCCCCGCTGCAGGCGCTGATGATCGACCAGCAGACCATCCTGGGGCTTTCGGGCTGCCGATTCTCCTTCTTCCTGCCCTTTGTCTGCTTTGTGGTGATTGCTCTGTACGGCTATCGCAACAGGATGATTATCAGAACTGCGTAGTGTAATTGTAATTAATTATAAATGATTGATATATAATAATTTATGGCAACAATGACTGATTTCGTCAATCCGGACCTCGTGCCCAAGGTGACTTTGTCTTCGGGCGACAGGATTCCCGCTGTCGGGCTGGGAACTTTCGGTTCCGACAACTATACGGCCGATGTGATAGCCGAGGCTGTCAAGCAGGCGGTCAGAGGCGGTTACCGCCATATCGACTGTGCCGCTGTCTACGGTAATGAAAAAGAGATAGGCGATGCCCTGAAAACGCTGTTTGAAGAGGGGGTTGTCAAGCGTGAGGACCTGTGGATTACCTCCAAGGTCTGGAACGACAAGCACGACGATGTGGAAGGTGCCTGCCGCGAGTCGCTCGACAAGCTCGGACTGGATTATCTGGATCTGTACCTGGTCCACTGGCCCTTCCCCAACTACCATGCTCCTAAGGTGAGTGTAGAATCGCGCGATCCTAACGCCCGTCCTTATATTCATGAAGACTACATGAAGGTATGGCGTGCCATGGAAGGCCTGAAGGATGCCGGCCTGGTCCGCAATATCGGCACGTCCAACATGACCCGTCCCAAAATGGAGTTGCTGCTGCGTGACTGCCGCATCAAGCCCGTCTGCAACGAGATGGAGCTGCATCCGCATTTCCAGCAGCCGGAACTGAAAAAATTCATGGAAGACAACGGTATCGCCGTCATCGGTTTCTGCCCGATAGGCTCGCCCAACCGTCCAGAGCGTGACAAGACTCCCGAAGACACAGTGCCCATCGAAGATCCCGTCATTGTGGACATCGCTGCCCGTCATGGAGTCCATCCGGCCATTATCTGTATCAAATGGGCTGTCCAGAACGGTCAGATACCTATTCCTTTCTCGGTCAAGCCGGCCAAGTTCATGAGTAACCTGCGTGCGGCTGTCGAGGATCCGCTGACGGCCGAAGAAATGGCTGCCATCAAAAAAATCGACAGGAACTGCCGCTTCATCAAAGGTCAGGTGTTCATGTGGAAAACCGCCCGTTCCTGGCACGACCTCTGGGACGAGGACGGCATCATACGTCAGTAGTGTTTTTACCAATAACAATAGAATCAAGCTATGCAAAAAATGAAAGCAGCTTATCTGCCGGGCAATAGCACGGTAGTGCTCAAGGAAGTTGAGATTCCCGAGCCGGGTTACGGCGAGGTGCTCATCAAAATGAAGTCTTCGACCATCTGCGGCAGCGATATCCGTGCCATTTACCGCGAACATACGGGTAAGGGTCCCGAGGGCTACCAGAATAAAATCTGCGGCCATGAACCCAGCGGCCAGATTATCAAATGCGGCCCCGGTCTGCGTCGTTTCAAAGAAGGCGACCGGGTGGTGGTCTACCATATCTCCGGCTGCGGAGTCTGCAATGACTGTCGGCGCGGCTACATGATCAGCTGTACGAGCCCTTACCGGCGGGCATACGGCTGGCAGCGGGACGGCGGTATGGCCGAGTACCTGTTGGCAGAGGAAAAAGACCTGGTCCTGCTGCCCGATTCCCTGACCTATACCGACGGCGCTCAGATTGCCTGCGGTTTCGGAACGGTCTATGAGGGACTGGAGAAAATCGGCATTTGCGGCAACGACGCTGTCCTGGTGGTCGGTCTGGGCCCTGTCGGCCTGGCCTCCCTGATGCTGGCCCGTGCCATGGGGGCAACCAAACTGATCGGTGTGGACACGGTCCAGGAACGCCTTGACATCGCCAAGTCGAAGGGCCTGGCCGATGAAGTATTCCTTTCGGATGCCACGACACTTGACAAGGTGATGGCCCTGACCGACGGTAACGGCGTCGAGAGGGCAGTGGACTGCTCAGGTAATACTTATGGCCGCCAGTTGGCCATCCGGGCCACCCGTAAGTGGGGACGGATTGTCTTTATCGGTGAGGGCGGAACGGTCGAATTCCAGCCCAGTCCCGACATCATTCACGCTCAGAAGACCATCTATGGCTCCTGGGTGACGACCATCTGGCGTATGGAGGAACTTGTCGAGCGTATCGTCCGTTGGGGAATCCATCCCGAGGACCTGGTGACCAACCGCTTCACTCTCGACCATGCTTCGGAGGCTTATGAGCTGATGAACAGCGGCAAGTGCGGCAAGGTGGCTATCGTTTTCGACGAGGAGATTAAATAGTAGACCTTACTTTATATAGGTGTATTTATCCAGGCGGGCTGTCACCAATGTGACAGCCCGCCTGCCGTCTCCGAAGGCTTATTTGCAAAAAGATGCTAAATCTGCATTGATGGGGTTGTGAGAATCGAAAAGCCGACTTATCTTTGCAGCCCTTTCCGGTTTTTCGGAGGGCTCGTCCTTGGAGAAGGACGGGATAACAGAAAGCAATTCTGTCGTTCGGTAAAGATATCTGATAATCAGTCAGATTAAATTTTTCCGAAGAAAAAATCGAAAAAAAGTGGTGTAAAAATTTGGTAGAAAGAAAAAGCCGCCGTACTTTTGCACCCGCTTTCGGAAAGGAGCCTGCGAGGGCGGTTCTCCGGGAGCGATCGAGAAGCGATCTATGAAAGGATGATACAGACAAGTAGTACAAGATAGAGAGCGGGCTTATGAAGTCCGACCGTCAATAGA
>JAFUDT010000012.1 GCA_017464285.1 Bacteroidales bacterium
CCAGTTGTCGCGGGTCACCTCGTCGGAGCCTTCCATGAGGTTGCCGGCGATGTACCACTTGCCGGGGCGGCTGACCGGGTTGGCCGACTTGTCGTACCAGTCGCCTTCGGCCCAGGCCGAGCCGGGCGAATACATGTGACGTTCCTCCAGTCGGGCCACCAGCGACACGACATCGCTTTGCGTGGCCGGACCGGGCTTGTAATAGTTGTTGATAAGATTGACCAGGGAGGTCTCGTCGCCCCCGTCCACCGTGCGATCTCCCCAGTTGAATATCACGTTGTTGCGGAAATCGAAGGGACCGGACATGCCGATAGAGGCATTGCGGCCTTTGTTGCAGGCGAACAGGTTGTGATGAAAAGTCGAGGGTGCGCCACCCCAGGTAGCTCCATGGGAGACAGGGGCCAAGGCTTCGCTGGATATGGTCCACTGGATAGTGATATAGCGTGAAGGATCCTTGATCTGGGTACTTCCGTCCAGAGAAGGACGCATGTGACGATACAGCGAAATATTCTCGTCCAGGGCCCAGCTGGTGGAACAATGGTCGATAATGACATGGTGATCGACGTTGCCGCCGATGCCGTCGTCGTATTTCATAATTTCTTCCTGATAGCCTCGACGGGCCCGGATATGACGGACTATCACTTCATAAGTGTTGATGCTCAGTGTGCCGTCGGCCAGACAGATGCCGTCACCGGGCGCCGACTGCCCGGCGATGGTCACATAGGGATGGACGATGTCGATATTACTTTCCAGGAAGATCGTTCCGGCCACGCGGAAGACAACGATACGGGGACCTTCGGCCTCGAGGGCCTCGCGCAGGCTGCCGGGACCGTGGTCGTCGAGATTGGTGACCACCCATACTTTGCCTCCGCGGCCGCCGACTGTAAACATGCCGGCACCCCAGGCGCCGGGGAAGGCGGGGATCACTGCCTCGGGCATACGGGGCGGATGGGGAGGTATCATGCCGGAAACCGGCTGAAGGACGGGATAAGTCGTCATTTGGGCAGCGGCCGTAAGCGTACCGGCCAATACCATCGTCAGCACAAGGCTACGGAAAAGTACATTGCTGTTTCTCATCTTCTTACCATTACAGGTTCTTCATCAGTGATTGTTATATGAACCTGTAAAACTAAAGAAAATAATCCTGTTATGTTCACGATTACGCTTCTTTACGCTTTTTTTATCCGGTGAAAGATTGTGAAGGAAACAGCTTTGCACTACCTTTGTCTGCCCAATCGGCTGTATTGATATGACAGGAGGAGACAGGGAACATCCGAATTTGCCGCGCTACCGGAAGGTGTACGAGCAGCTTCGGCGCCAGATAGAGCAGGGAGCGTTTGTTTCGGGACAGCTGCTGCCGTCCGAGAACGAACTGGCTGCTGCCTGGCAGGTGGCCAGGCCGACCGTGCGCAGCGCCCTGGAGCATCTCGTGGCCGACGGCTTTATCGTCAAGCAGCAGGGCAAGGGCAGCATTGTGACGGGCAAGCCCAAGAATGTCGGACTGCTTTCGCTCAAGGGGACAACTTCGGCCATCGGCCGCGACAACCTGACGACCCATATCATTGTCAAGCCGGAGATCCGACAGTGGAAGGAGGCATTCGGCTACGAACTCAGCGACATGGAAAAAGAAGCCGGCTGTATTTATTTCGAAAGGCTACGGCTGGTCAACGGCCGGCCGGTTTTCTATGACATCACGATGTTTGCCAACCTGAACTTTCCACGGTTTACAGCACGGAATCTGGAGAACGCCTCCCTGTTCGAGGTACTGAGAACCAACTATCAGGTGGAGATAAAAGGCGGAGTTCAGCAGTTGTTTGCCATCAAGGCCGACAGGGATCTGCAGAACTATTTTGAAGTCAGGCCCGGTCACCCGGTTCTGCAACTGATTCGCAAGATCGAGACCAACAGGATAGGCATCTACCTGTACAGCAAAGTCTTTTGTAACACTCAAGAATACGCACTCTCCGGCAGTTTTTGACATGGATTTCTTTATCGGACTCGGCTATTTCGGACTGTTTCTCGGCGCTTTTCTGGCCGGGAGCATTGTCCCCTTCAGCTCGGAAATCCTGCTGGGCGCCCTGCTGGCTGGCAGCGGCGACCCGCTCATCTGCCTGATTGCCGTGACGCTGGGTAACACACTGGGCGGCATGACATGCTATTACCTTGGCCGCATGGGCAAACAGGAATGGCTGGAGAAGTACTTCAAATTCAAACCGGAGACCATTGACAAATATCGGGAGAAAATCAAGAAAAACGGTGCCTTTATGGCTCTGTTCTCCTGGCTGCCTTACGTCGGCGAAGCCATTTCCATTTCATTGGGATTCTCCAAGACTCCGGCATTGCCTGTCAGTGTATTCATGCTCATCGGAAAACTGGGTCGCTTCGTGGTCATGCTGCTGGCCATCCAAGGTCTGATTGCCTGGTTCTGAAAAGGTACCCAGGAAACCATAGAAGAAAAATAGTTTCCCATCAACGCACTGATAATCAGCGTGAAATACAAACATCCCTTGTATTAATCATATTTAACTAAGCGCGCGACGGAAAAAAGAAATCATTGTTATAATTTTGCGCCGTTTTTAGCAATACCATGAGGTACTGATTTCCATGACCAAAGAGCAGAAAACGGAGCTACAACAGACTATCCGGGAGACCGCGGGCAAACTGTTCCTACAGTACGGGCTGCGCAGTGTCAGCATCAATGACATCTGCCGGGAACTGGGTATTTCCAAAAAGACCTTCTACCTTAACTACTCTTCCAAGGAATCTCTCGTAGAGGACGTGCTGGCCGAACATGCCCGGAAGACTTCCGAACGCATGACAAACCGGATTTTCACTCAGAAACTGCCCACGGAGCAACCCTGCATCATCGACCGGCTCATGGGCTTTTCCAGCATCCAGATGCACAAGCCTTCCCCCCGGCACGACCGTCTGGTCTACGAGTTGAACAAATACTATCCGGAAATCGCACACTGGCGTTTGCAGACCATGCACAACTACCAGTATGCATTTTTCAAGGAAGCCATACACCAGGGAATACAGGAAGGTGTTTTCCGCGACGACATGGACATAGATCTGATTACCGAGTTTATCACTGTCCAGTTCATGGCCTCCATTCATCATATTTTTGACCACTACAGCAGCCCGGCCGACAAGAAATCGGCCATGCAGCTGCTTGTACACGTCCAGCTGATGGCCCTCTGCAACAGAAAGGGGCTGGAGTATTACTTCCGGCAGAGACAGGAGGCCGGACACGAAGACAAAGAAGAAGAATAGCAATAAAATACACTGTAAACTATGAAAAGAAGACTGATTCCCCTTCTTGGAGCACTGCTCGCCCTGGCACCTCTGTGCAGCCTGCAGGCTCAGGAAAAAAAACGGTTGAAACTGACCTTGGAGGAGGCACAGATTTGTGCCGTCGAGAACAACCGCACGCTGAAAAACGCTTCACTGGATGTACAGAAGTCGCAGGCTACCCGCTGGAAGGCGCTGGCCTCGATGCTGCCTCAGGTCAATGCACAGGCTGACTACTCCGACTTTCTGGGCTACAAGCTGAACCTGGGAGGCATGAGCATTCCCATGAATCCCAGCGGGACACTGGCCGTAACAGCCTCCATCACCCTGAGTGGAGCACAGGTGGTGGCCACCCAGATCAGCCAGATAGCCGCCAAGATGTCGGACATTACCCAGCGGCAAAGCGAGCAGCAGATCAAGGACCAGGTCCGAACGCTGTACTACTCGGCCCTGGTTATGGACGAAACAGTCAGGCTGCTGGAAGAAAACCTGAACAACCTGCAGTCGCTCTACGCTTATACGGAAGCCTCGGTCAAGGCCGGCATCTCCGAACAGACCGATGCCGACCAGCTGCTGGTCCAGCTGGCTTCGATGCAGACCTCCATCAGTTCCAGCCGCCGCTCGATGGAGATGGTATATAATTCGCTGCTGCTGCAGCTCGGGCTGGACATTGACACGGAGATAGTCCTGACGCAGAGCCTCGACGACCTGCTCAATACCCAGACCGCCGCCGAGCTGCTGAGCCGGGAATTCAACCTAGACAACAACTACAACTGGCAGCTGATGCAGGAGAGCCTCAAGCTGTCCAAAAAGCAGGTCCGCTCGGCCCAATGGAGCTACGGTCCGACCATAAGTGCTTTCTACCAGTACTCGGCCAAGACCTACTTCGGCAAGAGCGAAGGCTTCAACACCACCCCGCCCAACATGGTCGGTGCCTCGGTCAGCCTGCCGATATTCTCGAGCCTCAGCCGGCTCAAAGCCGTCAAGGAGGCCAAGATTGACTACGAAAAGCAGCTCAATTCCCTGGCCGACACCGAGAACGCCCTCAAGGTGCAGCACCGTCAGCTCTGCTACAACCTGAACACGGCCTTTGAGACCTTCAACACCCAGAAGCAGAACATAGACGTCACGCAGAGGGTTTTCAAGAATATTTCCAACAAATACGAGGTCGGAGCAGCCTCCAGCCTGGACCTGACCAACGCCGGCACCAACCTGATTGCCGCCCAGAGCAGCTACGTACAGGCGCTCATGGAACTGGTCAATGCCCAGATCGCCCTCGAAGAACTGTTGAACGAATAACAACATCAGCCATATGAACAAGAACATCAGCATTATTTCTCTGGCCGGTATTGCCCTGCTGCTGGCAGGCTGCTCCGGCAACAAAGCCCAAGTCCAGGAAGCGCAGGAGCGCATCGAGATTGTCAAGACGACGGTCCTGCAGCCCAGAACCATCGCCCGTAACATCGAAGTATCCACCACCTTGATGGGTTACGAGACCCAGAATGTGGCACCTTCGCTGACCGGACGCATCGAACATATCTACGTCGAGGTCGGTTCCAAGGTGAAAGCCGGCGACAACCTGGTACGCATGGACCAGAACCAGTACAACACGGCCCGTCTGACCTTTACCAACCTCAAGACCGAGATGGCCCGCATGGAGAAACTGAAAGAGTCGGGCAGCATTTCGCAGCAGAGCTACGATCAGATGAAACTGAGCTACGACCAGGCCCGCGAAAGTCTGGAATTCCTGCAGACCAACACTTACGTGAAGGCTCCCTTCAAGGGGGTGATCTCGGCCAAGACCTACGAAGACGGCGAGCTCTACGGCGGACAGCCGATTCTGGTGCTGACCCAGATTGAAAAACTCAAGGCACTGGTAGCCATACCCGAAAGGTATTTCCCGAAAATCAAGGCCGGCATGAAACTGTACCTGACATCTGACATCTACAAGGATGAGACCTTCCCGGCCAGCATCGAGCTGGTCTATCCGACCATCGATCCGGCCTCCCATACTTTCCAGGTGAAGATTGTCATACCCAATGCCGACGAACGGCTGCGCCCGGGCATGTATGTCAAGACGACCATCGCCCTGGGTCAGGAACAGATCATCGTGGCTCCCTACCAGTCTGTGCTCAAACTGACCGGTGCCAACGACCGCTATGTCTTCCTGAACGAGAACGGTATCGCCAAACGCGTGAATGTCACCATGGGCGAACGTTTCGATGAAATGATAGAAATCAATGCCCCCGAAATCAGGGAAGGGGTGGAAATTGTCAGTGTCGGCCAGTCGAAACTGGTGGACGGAGTTAAACTGAATGTGATTAAAGACTAAGCCATGAGTATCTATAAATCTGCGATCAACAAACCGGTGACGACGGTGCTGATATTCGTAGCCGTCATCGTCATCGGTCTCTTCTGCTACCGGCAACTGCCCATCGACCAGTTTCCGGAAATGGATCCGCCCTACATTACGGTCATGACCACCTATGCCGGGGCCAGTGCCAGCGAAATAGAGACCAATGTGAGCAAGCTGCTCGAAAACAGCCTGAACTCGGTGGACGGACTGAAAAGCATCACTTCACAGTCGAAAGACAATATTTCGATGGTGTTCATGGAATTCGAATGGGGACTGGACCTGGATGAAGTCATCAACGACATACGATCGTATGTCGATATGGCCAAGAACAACCTGCCTGACGGCTGTTCTACGCCTTTCATCCTCAAATTCAGCTCCAGTGCCATGCCGATTGCACAATATGCCATCACGGCCGAAGAGAGCTATCCCGGTCTGGACAAGATACTGAACGACGAGCTGCTGCCTGTCCTGAACCAGGTGGATGGTATCGGCAACCTGACCTTGTCGGGCACACCGGAACGATATGTCTATGTGGAGGTCGACCAGCAGAAGCTGGACGCCTACGGCATTTCCCTGGAGACCATCAGCAACATGATCGGCGCCAACAACCTGAACATGTCGTCGGGAACGGTCAAGATGCCCAAAGAGCAGTATCAGATGGAAGTCCGCAGCGAGTACGTGGAAAGTTCCGAGATTGCCGACATTGTGGTGACCACTACGCTGGACGGCCGCCAGGTTTTCGTCCGCGACATCGCGACTATCCGCGATACCATCAAGGATCTGTCGCTCGACGAGAAATTCAACGGCCGTGACGCCGTCCGCCTGATCGTCAGCAAGCAGACCGGAGCCAACACTGTCAAGATCTGCCGCGAACTGGAAAAGGAGATCAACAAGGCAGCCAGGATGCTGCCGACCGACATCCGCATCGAAAAGGTCTATGATTCGGCCGACGACATCCAGAACTCCATTTCCTCGCTGGAGGAATCCATTCTCTATGCCCTGCTCTTTGTCGTTCTGGTCGTGCTCTTCTTCCTGGGCAAATGGCGGGCGGCAATGATCATATCCCTGACCATCCCCATTTCGCTGATTGTAGCTTTCGTCTACCTGAAATTCGCCGACAGCTCGCTGAACATCATCTCCCTGTGTTCGCTTTCGGTAGCTATCGGCATGGTCGTGGACGATGCCATCGTCGTCCTGGAGAATATCACCAAGCACATCGACCGCGGGGCCAGTCCCCGGGAGGCCGCCATATACGCCACCAACGAAGTATGGGTATCGGTCATCGCCACCACGCTGGTCATCGCCGCCGTATTCATCCCGATGACCATGTTGAGCGGTATCGCCGGCATCATGTTCAAGGAGCTGGGCTGGATCGTGACCATCGTGGTCTGCACATCGACCGTAACGGCTATCACACTGACCCCGATGCTCTGTTCCAAGCTGCTCAAGTCCAGGCCTGTCCACGTGGACGAGAACGGTCGTCTGATTGAAGACGACATCCATACGGGCTGGTACCAGAAGTATATCGTCGGTTTCCTGAACAAAGTTGATGTATGGTATGCCAAGGCTCTACATACCTGTCTGAACCACAAGGCGCTGACCATGGCCTTCTGTTTCCTGCTGTTCTTTGCCTCGCTCATTCCGATGATCTCGGGACAGATAGGTACGGACTTCATGCAGGAAAGCGACAACGGACGTCTGACGGTCAATGTCGAACTGCAGCTGGGCACCCGTATCGAAGAAACCCTGAAAACGGCCCGCAAGCTGGAAGCCCGTTTCTGCGAACTGGTACCGGAAATCCGCATTATCTCGACTTCGGCCGGATCGAATGACGAAGCCGGTATTTCGGCCATGTTCTCCTCGACGACCAATTACAAGATTTCGATGCGTATCACCTGTACCAAGAAGTACGAGCGTGAACGCAGCATCTTCGAAATTGCCGAAATTCTGCGCAACGAAATGGCTCAATATCCGGAAATCGTGGACTTCCAGGCCCAGACTTCAGGCGGCATGGGCGGTGGCGGAACCTCGGTCGAAGTGGAGATCTACGGCTACGACTTTAACGAGACCAACCGTGTGGCCGAGCAGATTCGCCAGCGGATCGCCGACAATGTGCCCGGAGCCCGCGACATTATCAACAGCCGCGACAAAGACCGTGTAGAACTGCTGGTCAACGTCGACAAGGAGAAACTGGCCCGTCACGGCCTGACCTCGGCCACAGTGGCCACCTACTTGCGCAACCGTGTGAACGGAGTCACTGCCGGACTGCTCAAGGATGACGGCGATGAATATTACATCGTGGTCCGACTCAAGGAGGAGAATCGCAACTCGATCACCTCGATCGAGGACATCTCCATCCCCACTCCCATGGGCAACAATGTCAAACTGAGCGAAATAGCCACCATCGGCGAGTACTGGGCCCCGCCGACGATCACCCGCAAGAGCCGCCAGCGCTACCTGACCCTGACGGTCACTCCCTATCACACTTCGTTGGGCGACTTGGCTGCATCAATTGAGCAGGAAATCAGCCAGATAGACTTACCAAGCGGCATTACGACCCGACTGGCCGGCAACTTTGAAGATCAGCAGGAGAGCTTTGCCGACATGGGAACGCTGCTGCTGTTGATCATCATGCTGGTCTATATTGTCATGGCATCGCAGTTCGAGTCCTTTGCCAAGCCCGCCATTATCATGTTTGCCATCCCCTTCGCCTTTACGGGCGTCATACTGGCACTGCTCATCACCGGAACGACACTGGACATTATCGGTGCCCTGGGTATCATCATGCTGGTAGGTATCGTCGTCAAGAACGGTATTGTGCTGGTGGACTACATCAACCTCATGCGCGACCGTGGACATGAACTCAACGAGGCCATCGAGATGTCGGGAGCTTCCCGTCTGCGCCCTGTGCTGATGACGGCCTTCACCACTATCCTGGGTATGCTGCCTATGGCCTTGAGCCAGGGTGAAGGTTCGGAAATGTGGCATCCGCTGGGTATCGTCGTCATGGGCGGCCTACTGGTTTCGACCATTGTCACGCTGATTGTGGTACCTGTCATGTATGCCATCATGAGCCGCCACGGAGAGCGCGACAAGGAAGAAAAGAATCGCAAGAACTTTATTTTCATGCAGATTGCGGATGACAGGAAAGAGAATTTAAACAACAAGTAAAAAAACGAGATTATGAAAGCAGTATTCATCGTTTTCAACCAAGCCAATACTTCCCGCATCGAGTACATGCTCGATGAACTGAAGATCAAGGGCTTCACCTTCTTCGAACAGGTGCAGGGCCGGGGTAGCAATACAGGCGAGCCACGGCGAGGCACACACAGCTGGCCGGAGATGAACTCGGCGGTCATCACCGTTGTCGAAGACGGACAGGTGGAAGAGCTCCTGTCCTGTGTCCACAAACTCGACCTGCGCAACAAGGAGGTAGGCATCAGAGCCTTTGTCTGGAACATTGAGCAGACTGTCTGAACAGGCTGGCTGCTGTGTCATACCGCGGTCCCTGCTGGTCTGAAAAAGGCCCGTGGGGACCGTGCTTTTTTCGGGCTTTTTTTCTGAATTAGATGGCTATATAAAAAATATGGGTTACCTTTGTGAGTTTTTGTATATATAGCAATACTATGAGCATGGATGTTCTATTAGGCCTCCAGTGGGGCGATGAAGGAAAAGGCAAAGTCGTTGATGTACTGACACCGGGCTATGAGCTGGTCTGTCGCTTTCAGGGCGGACCCAATGCCGGTCATACGCTGGAGTTCGAAAACAGAAAATATGTTTTGCGTTCGATTCCCTCGGGTATTTTCCAGGGCAATAAAGTAAATGTCATCGGCAACGGTGTGGTGCTGGATCCGGCACTTTTCCAGGCTGAGATCCAACAGCTGGCTGCCTGCGGACACCAGCTGACCGACCGCCTGAAGATTTCCCGCAAGGCGCACCTGATTTTGCCCACCCACCGGTTGCTGGACGCCGCCAACGAAGCGGCCAAAGGTGCCGGAAAAATCGGCACCACGGGCAAGGGCATCGGCCCGACCTACACCGACAAGACCAGCCGCAACGGTCTGCGGGTGGGTGACATAGAATGCCAGTTCCGGCAGAAATACGAGGCTCACCGCCAGCGTCACCTGGACATACTCGCCCAGATGGGCTTTGTCTATGATGCCCAACAGCTGGCCCAAGACGAGGAAAAATGGTTTGAAGGGGTGGAATGCCTCAAGTCTTTCGAATTCATCGACAGCGAGCATTATGTGAACAAGCAGCTGCAGGCCGGGAAGAAAATACTCTGTGAAGGGGCTCAGGGAACGATGCTTGACATTGATTTCGGTTCCTATCCTTTCGTCACTTCGTCCAATACGGTCTGCGCCGGAGCCTGCACGGGACTGGGCGTGGCTCCCAACCGCATCGGACGGGTCTATGGGATCTTCAAAGCCTACTGCACTCGCGTGGGCAGCGGTCCCTTCCCCACCGAGCTCTTCGACGATACAGGCCAGACCATGCGCGACAACGGCCATGAATACGGTTCCGTAACGGGACGTCCCCGCCGCTGCGGCTGGATCGACCTGGTGGCCTTGCGCTATGCCGTGATGATCGACGGCGTGACCGACCTGATCATGATGAAAAGCGATGTACTCGACCGTTTCGAGACCATCAAGGCCTGCGTGGCCTACAAAGTGAACGGTGTCATTACCGAAGACTTTCCCTATGACATCAGTCAGGGCAACGTCGAACCGGTCTATACTGAGCTGCCCGGCTGGCAGACCGACATGACCGGCATGAAATCCGAGGACGAGTTTCCCGAAGAATTCAATCAGTACCTGAGTTTCCTGGAAGACGAACTGGGCGTCAGAATCAAGATTGTCTCTGTCGGTCCCGACCGTGAACAAACCATTCAACGCTATTGATCATGGCTGTACAGAAACCGACCACCCCGAAGGGCACGAGAGATTTCTCGCCCGAAGAGATGGCCAAACGCAACTATATTTTCAACACAATCCGCTCAGTCTATGAACTGTACGGATTTCACTGTATTGAGACACCCGCGATGGAGCAGCTCTCCACACTGATGGGAAAATACGGTGACGAGGGCGACAAACTGCTGTTCAAAATACTGAATTCGGGCGATTTTCTGGCTCCCCTGAGCGAAGAAGAACTCCTGTCGCGCCAGTCGGCACGCCTGACCGGCCGTCTGAGTGAAAAAGGTCTCCGCTACGACTTGACCGTGCCTTTTGCACGCTATGTGGTGATGCACCGCAACGACATCAGTTTTCCCTTCAAACGCTATCAGATTCAGCCTGTGTGGCGTGCCGACCGGCCGCAGAAGGGCCGTTACCGCGAATTCTACCAGTGTGATGCCGATGTGGTGGGCAGCGATTCGCTGATGAATGAGGTGGAGCTGCTGCAAATCATCGATGAGGTGTTCAGCCGTTTTGGCGTCAGGATATCCATTAAGCTCAACAACCGCAAAATACTGAGCGGCATTGCCCAGATACTTGGACAGGAGGAGCATTTGACGGAAATCACCGTCGCCATCGACAAGCTGGACAAAATCGGCCTGGACAAGGTCAATGAGGAGCTGGCCGGCAACGGAGTGCCTCCCCAGGCTATCGAACGCCTGCAGCCTATTCTCGGCCTGCAGGGCGACAACGCCGCCAAACTCGAACAACTGAAAAGGCTCCTGGCTGCCAGCTGCGATGGCCTTAAGGGAATCGAGGAGCTTGAATACATCATGGACACGCTGGCCTGCACGCCGCTACGTTCACAGCTGGAGATAGACCTCTCGCTGGCCCGCGGGCTGAACTACTATACGGGGACCATCATCGAAGTCAAGGCACTGGATGTAGTCATGGGCAGCATTGCAGGCGGCGGCCGCTACGACAATCTGACGGGGGTCTTCGGACTGCCGGGAGTTTCCGGGGTGGGTATCTCCTTCGGAGCCGACCGCATCTTTGACGTGCTCAACCAGCTCGACCTCTACCCCGCCTCTTCTCTGTCGCACACCCAGGTGCTGTTTGCCAACTTCGGAGACAAGGAGACGCGATACTGCCTGCCGCTCATAGCCGCCCTGCGCCAGGCCGGCATCCGCACGGAACTCTATCCCGATGCAGGCAAACTCAAAAAACAGTTTTCCTATGCCGATGACCACCGGATTGCCCTGATGGCCATCGCCGGAGAGAATGAAATCAACGAACATAAAATACAGATCAAGGACATGCAGACCGGCCGACAGGAAAGTCTGGCAAGCCAGCAGCTGGTGGCCCGTGTCAAAGAACTGCTGTCTGTCTGAAAACAGAAAAGTATTATGAGTGTACAAGAACTGAGCGAACAGGAACTGGGACGCCGCCAAAGCATGCAGGCACTGCGTGACATGGGCATTGAACCCTATCCTGCAGCATTATATCCTACCGATGCCTTCTCTGATGAAATAAAGGCCAGCTTCAAAGACGACGAACCGACCCGCCGGCAGGTCTGCGTGGCCGGCCGCATCATGTCGCGCCGCATCATGGGCAAGGCCTCGTTCATGGAACTGAAAGACTCCCGCGGTCGCATCCAGATTTATGTCAACCGAGACGAGATTTGCCCCGGCGAAGACAAGGAAATGTACAACACGGTCTTCAAGAAGCTTCTCGATATCGGCGACTTCGTGGGTATCAAAGGCTTCGTGTTCCGTACGCAGACGGGAGAGATTTCCGTCCATGCCCAGAGCCTGACCGTCCTGGCCAAGACTCTGCGCCCCCTGCCGATAGTCAAGATGAAAGAAGGCGTGGTCTACGATGCCTTCAGCGATCCGGAACTGCGCTACCGTCAGCGCTATGTCGATCTGGTGGTCAACGAGGGAGTGAAGGACATTTTCATCAAGCGTACCAAGATTTTCAATGCCATGCGCGATTTCTTCAACCAGCATGGATATCTGGAGGTCGATACGCCCGTACTACAGTCTATTCCCGGCGGTGCCGCCGCCCGGCCTTTCATCACTCACCACAATGCCCTGGATATTCCTCTCTATCTGCGCATCGCCAACGAGCTCTACCTCAAACGCCTGATTGTAGGGGGCTTCGAGGGTGTCTATGAGTTTTCACGCAACTTCCGCAACGAGGGCATGGACCGCACCCACAATCCGGAGTTTACCTGCATGGAAATATATGTTTCCTACAAGGATTACCTGTGGATGATGGAGTTTACAGAGAAAATGCTCGAATACATCACTACCCAGGTCCTTGGCACCACCCAGGTGCAAAACGGCGACAATGTCATCTCTTTCAAGGCTCCCTTCCGCCGCCTGACCATGACCGACGCCATCAGGGAGAACACCGGGGTGGATATCACAGGCATGGACGAGGAGCAGATTCGCGAGGTCTGCCGGCGCCTGGGGGTGGAACAGGATCAGACCATGGGCAAAGGCAAGCTCATCGACGAACTGTTCGGAGCCACTTGCGAGGGTAAACTCATCCAACCGACCTTCATCATCGATTATCCCATCGAAATGTCGCCGCTGACCAAGCGTCACCGTGACAATCCCAGCCTGACAGAGCGTTTCGAACTGTTTGTCAACGGCAAGGAACTGGCCAATGCCTACTCGGAGCTGAACGACCCCATTGACCAGCGCGAGCGCTTCGAGGAACAGTTGCGACTGAGTGAAAAGGGGGATGACGAGGCCATGTATATTGACCAGGATTTTCTCCGGGCCCTGGAATACGGCATGCCGCCCACCTCAGGCATGGGCATCGGCATGGACCGGCTGGTCATGCTGCTCACCGGTCAGAGTACCATTCAGGAAGTGCTGCTTTTCCCGCAGATGCGTCCTGAAAAGAAAAAAGATAACGCCAGCGAAGAATAAATCCTCTCTCTGTCATGATATTCCCAGGAAAAATATGCGTCATGGGAGGCGGCAGTTGGGCAACAGCCATCGCCAAGATTCTGCTGACCAATCCTGAGCGGGAAATCAACTGGTTCATGCGTCACCCTGCCAACATCAAGAAGTTCAAGCAGACCGGACGTAACCCAAGCTATCTGACCTTGGTCGAGTTTGACACTTCCCGTATCCGTTTTTTCAGCAATATCAACCAGGCGGCCAAACAGTCTGACACGCTGATTTTTGCCACACCCTCTCCCTATTTGAAACTGCATCTGAAGAAACTGAAGGAAGACCTGAGCGACAAATGTATCCTGACGGCCATCAAGGGTATCGTTCCCGATGAAAACATGCCCGTCTCCCAATACTTCCACCAGTTCTACCATATCCCGATGGAGAACATCGCCGCCCTTTCCGGCCCCTGTCATGCCGAGGAGGTAGCCTACGAACGGCTCTCCTACCTTACCATTGCCTGCCGGGACATTGAAAAAGCCCGCATCCTGGCCAAATCTTTCGAGAACCGTTTTGTCCGCACCACCGTCACGGAGGATATTTGCGGAGTGGAATATGGTTCTACGCTGAAGAATGTATATGCCATTGCCGCCGGCATCTGTCACGGTCTGAAATACGGGGACAACTTCCAGGCTGTACTCATTTCGAACGCCATTGAAGAGATGGAACGCTTCCTGGAGACAGCCTGTCCCGGCCCGCAGCGCAACATCCTCAATTCAGTCTACATGGGCGACCTGCTGGTCACTGCCTACTCCAAGTTCAGCCGCAACCGCACCTTCGGTACGATGATCGGCAAGGGCTATTCGGTCAAGACGGCCCATGTTGAGATGGAAATGATTGCCGAAGGATATTACGGCGCCAAATGCATGAAGGAAATCAACGACAGGCAGTTTCACGTGAGCATGCCCATTCTGGACGCCGTTTACAATATTCTTTACGAACGTATCGCACCAAGCATCGAGATCAAGATTCTTACCGACTATTTACATTAAAGCTCAAGCATTATGGAGAACATCAAGATTCAGCTCGAACAAGTCTTCGGATTCGTTCCGCAAACGACCATTGAAGACTACGCCTCCGCCTGCGAGGCCGCCCAACAGAAATTACATGACAAAACAGGCAAAGGCAGCGACTTTATCGGCTGGCTGAACCTACCGTCCTCTATCACACAGGATTTTCTGAACGATCTTCAGGCCACAGCCGATTCCCTGCGCCAAAAATGCGAAGTAGTGGTTGTCGCCGGTATCGGAGGCAGCTACCTGGGAGCCAAGGCTGTCATCGAGGCCCTGAGCAACAGTCTGGGGTGGCTGCAGGCCGATGGTAAGAATCCGGTCATCCTGTTTGCCGGTCATAACATCAGTGAAGACTATCTCTTCGAGCTGACCGCTTTCCTGAAAAAGAAAACCTTCGGTATTATCAATATCTCCAAGTCCGGCACCACTACGGAAACAGCCCTGGCTTTCCGACTGCTCAAGACGCAGCTCGAGGATCAGGTCGGCAAACAGGAAGCCCGGCAACGGATTGTGGCCATCACCGATGCCAAGCGCGGTGCCCTGCGCACGCTGGCCACTCAGGAAGGATACAAGACTTATGTCATACCTGACGATGTCGGCGGCCGCTACTCGGTCTTGACCCCGGTAGGTCTGCTGCCCATCGCTGTGGCCGGTTACGACATACGTCAGCTGGTGGCTGGTGCCGTGGCCATGGAAAGCTACTGCGACACGGCCTTCGACAAGAATCCTTCGGCTCAGTATGCGGCTGCCCGCAATGCTCTGTATGCTGCCGGCAAGAAAATCGAGATTCTGGTCAACTACCATCCCAAACTCCATTATGTCTCGGAATGGTGGAAACAGCTCTATGGTGAGAGTGAAGGCAAGGACGGCAAAGGCATCTATCCGGCATCGGTCGATCTGACAACCGACCTGCACTCCATGGGACAGTGGATCCAACAGGGTGAACGCATCATCTTCGAGACGGTCATTTCAGTTGCCGAACCCGATCACTGCGTCACCATTCCTTCAGACAAGGAAAACCTGGACGGTCTGAATTATCTGGCCGGCAAACGGGTAGACCAAGTGAACAAAATGGCCGAACTCGGTACCAGAATCGCCCATGTGGACGGCGGCGTGCCCAACCTGAAGGTGGTCATGCCCAAACTCAACGAATACTATCTCGGGGAGTTGATGTACTTCTTCGAAAAAGCCTGCGGCATCAGCGGTTATCTATTGGGAATCAACCCCTTCGATCAGCCCGGCGTAGAAGCCTACAAGAAAAACATGTTCGCACTGCTCGAAAAGCCCGGCTACGAGGAGGCATCGGCTGCCATACGCAAAAGACTTTAAGCATGTTTCAGGCGGCCAAGCAAAAATATCTTCTCGAGCAGCATTTCGAACGATTCTCGCCCAAGGCGGCCCTGATCGACATGGACGGCGTCCTGTTCGACTCCATGCCCAATCACTGCCGAAGCTGGGTGACAGTCTTCCGCTCGCTGGGCTTTCATTTTGAAGACCGCGAGGCTTACCTCCATGAGGGACGTACGGGCAGGGGCACCCTGGAGATACTCTATCGACGCGAACTGCAGCGGGATCCTACCGATGAGGAGGTGGACCGCATGTATGGTATCAAGGCCCGTCTTTTCGACGACATGCCCGAGGCTCCGGTCATGCCGGGTGCGCCGGAGGCCTTGGATGCCATCCGCCGCTCGGGTATCGACCGCATTCTGGTGACAGGATCCGGCCAGCGCAAACTGCTTGACCGGCTCAACCTGCATTTTCCCGGTCATTTTTCCGAAGGGCGCATGGTGACGGCTTTTGATGTCACCCAGGGAAAACCTTCGCCCGAACCTTACCTGATGGGCCTGAAAAAAGCCGGTGTCAGCGCCGGGGAGGCCGTGGTCATCGAGAATGCCCCCCTAGGCATCGAGGCCGGCAAGGCGGCCGGTATCTTCACCGTGGCTGTCAACACCGGTATTCTGGAAGACGAAGTGTTGCTGGAAGCCGGCTGTGACGTACTGCTGCACAGCATGTCGCAGTTGGCCGGGCTTTGGCCGGAGATAGCCCGTAACTACAGTCTGGTATGAAGCCATCCTCAGTCATCCGGTTGTTATTCCTCCTGCTGGCAGGCTGGCTGTCGGTCGGCTGTTGCCGTCACTCTCACGACGAGGAGCAGACGGTTGACCGCACTGTGCTGATTTTCATGGCTGCCAACAACGATCTCTACGGTGACGCCCTGGGAGATATCAGACAAATCCTGCACAATACCGACCGGGAGACACTGGGCAAAGGGAAACTGCTGGTGTTCTTTTCCGGACAGCCCGACCATAACCATAATCCGGGCGGACAGAGGCTATGGCGTATCAGCCCTTCCAAAAACCTGAAAAAGTCGACTGCCGATACAGTTCTGCTGCAGACCTATCATTTTGAGAATCCCTTGGAACCTGCCGCCATGCGGCAAATCATAGCCGAGGCTCTCCACCTGGCTCCCGCTGAACACTATGGACTGGTTTTATGGTCACATTCGACCGGCTGGATACCCAAGGATCTGGAAATGACCAGCGGCGAATCGCGACTTAGGGCCGCTCCGGACAACGACCTCCGTACCAAATGGTTCGGAGCCGAAGCAAAAACAGACGGGACAAATGGTTACCACCACATGGATTATTCCGAACTGGCTGCAGTGCTGGAAAACTTCGGCTGGGACTATATCATCGCGGATGCCTGCCTGTGCGCTTCGGTCGAGACGGCTTATGACCTGCGCCGTGCCGCCGACTTTCTGGTAGGCTCTCCCACCGAGGTGCTGAGCGAAGGATTTCCCTACGACCGCATGCTCCCGCTGCTTTTTACCGGAAGGACAGCCCGACAGATCAGTTTTGACGTGGCAGAGAGTTTCCTGTCATACTACCGGGACGAATATATGTTCAGCGGCCGCTACTGCCCCTATGCCACCATTACCGTTGCCGACCTTTCGCAGATGGATTCGCTGGCCTGTGCCGCCAGGCCCCTGTTGGCCCGCATGAAAAAAGACTCCCTCAGCACGCAGGATGTCCAGGTCTATGACGGCCGGCGGAACAGCCTGTTTTTCGATTTTGACAGTTTTGTCCGCGAGAACGTTGCTCTTTCGGAGGACGATCCGCAGTACATAGATTTCAGGATACAGCTTGAGAAGACTGTGCCCTACCTGGGACATACAGATTTCTTCTACAGCACGATGTCAGGCGGTGGTGTCTCCATCCGCGTGAAGGAGTACTGCGGTCTGGCCACTTTCATTCCACGCTACGGCAGCGAAGACAATCTTCTGGAACACTGCAGCCTCGCCTATCCGGCCACTGCCTGGGCACAGGCGGTCGGATTCTGACTGCACCGACGTGGAATCCTCTTTTGGTAGCTGTTATTTCAAAAATTCTTATTACCTTCGCGTCCGAAATGTCTGTCTCCGTAGTTCAATGGATAGAATATTGGATTCCGGTTCCAACGATTGGGGTTCGACTCCCCACGGGGATACAAAAATAGCTTGGTTATGAGCAAGTTGTCAATACCGAAAAACTACCGGCCTCTATTAAGCCTTAAACAGACGGAACAGGGCATCAAGCAAATCAAGGATTTTTTTCAGCAGAGTCTGGCCTCTGAGCTGCGCCTGAGGCGAGTCACCGCACCCTTGTTCGTCCTTGGCGGACAAGGCATCAACGACAATTTGTCGGGCTGGGAACAACCTGTTTCATTTGCGATCAGGGACCTGGACGGACAGCGGGCCGAGATTGTGCATTCGCTGGCCAAGTGGAAACGGCTCACCTTGGCCGAATACCAGATACAGCCAGGCTATGGCATATACACCGACATGAATGCCATCAGGCCCGATGAGGAACTTGACAACCTTCATTCCCTATATGTTGACCAATGGGACTGGGAAGCCGTCATCCGACCCCAGCAGCGCAACATCGATTTCCTGAAATCAGTAGTCCGCCGCATCTACGGGGTACTGCGTCAGACTGAATACATCGTCTATGAGCAGTATGCCATCCGCCCCAGCCTGCCCGAGGATATTTATTTTATCCATGCCGAAGAGTTGCGACGCCGCTACCCTCGGCTCACACCCAAAGAGAGAGAGGACAGAATCACCCGCAAGTATGGTGCCGTTTTTATCATCGGCATCGGCTGTGACCTGGGCGACGGGCAAAAGCACGACATGCGCTCTCCCGACTACGATGACTGGACCACGCCCGGCGACAATGGCCTGCCCGGACTGAACGGAGATATCCTGATTTGGAACAAGGTGCTGGGACAGGCCTTCGAACTGTCGTCGATGGGTATCCGCGTGGATCAGGAAGCGCTCCTGCGCCAGCTCGCCCTCAGTCATTGCGAAGATCGCCAAGAACTCTATTTTCACCGCCGCCTGCTGGCCGGCGAACTGCCACTGAGCATCGGAGGCGGCATCGGCCAGTCGAGGCTCTGCATGCTTTTGCTGCGCAAAGGACATATCGGTGAGATTCAGGCCAGTGTCTGGCCCGAAGAGATGCGCCGGACTTGTGCCCAGCACGGCATGTACCTCATCTGAACTCATGGATGTCCGTATAGCACCTTCCTGGAAACACTACTTGCAAGCAGAATTCGACAAAGACTACTTTGCCAGGCTCACGGGTTTTGTCAGAGAAGAGTATGCCCGACATACGGTCTATCCCCCGGGCAGGCTCATCTTCAACGCTTTTGACCAATGTGATTTTGAGCAGGTGAAAGTCGTCATTCTGGGCCAGGATCCCTATCATGAACCGGGACAGGCTCACGGGTTGTGTTTCTCCGTGCAGAGCGGCATCGCCCTGCCGCCCTCCCTGCAGAACATTTTCAAGGAGATTCACGATGACCTTCACATCACTCCCCTGCCGGACGGCAATCTGGAACGCTGGGCCCGACAAGGCGTACTGCTGCTCAATGCGACACTGACTGTCAGGGCCCATGAGGCCGCTTCGCATCAACACCGGGGATGGGAGGAGTTCACCGATGCCGTCGTCCACCTGCTGGCCAATCAACGCGAGCATCTGGTCTTTATCCTGTGGGGCAGCTACGCCCAGCGCAAAGGGGAGTTCATCGATCCGGCCAGACATTTGGTACTCAAGTCGGCCCATCCCTCGCCCCTGTCGGCCTACCGGGGCTTTTTCGGCAACCATCATTTCAGCCAGGCCAATGCCTATCTGCAGCAACACGGCCTGACACCTGTCAATTGGGAATAAACAACTCAAAGAACTGATCGCGCAGGAGCAGTTTGCATTGCTCGAAATCCTGCCTCTGTCCCAGCTCCAGTTGCAGGGATGTCACGCCTTTGTCGGTGAAACCACAGGGATTAATCAGGGAAAAATAGCTTAGGTCGGTATTGATGTTCAGTGCCAGGCCGTGCATGGTGACATAACGGCTGGACTTGACGCCGATGGCGCAGATCTTACGGGCCTGGGGACTGTGCGGCGAGAGCCAGACTCCGGTGGCTCCCTCCAGGCGTTCGCCCTGAATTCCATAATGTTGCAAAAAGCGGATGACAGCCTCCTCGACACGAAATATATACTCCCTGAGACCGATACCATAGTGGCTCAGGTCGAATATCGGATACATGACAATCTGTCCCGGTCCGTGATAGGTGATGTCGCCGCCACGATCCGTACGGAAAAACTCTACACCACGCATTGAAAGCTGCCGGTCGGATACCAGCAGATTGTCAGGACGGCCGCTTTTGCCGAGTGTCAGTACCGGATAATGTTCACAGGCCACCAGGCAATCGGGCAGGGGGTTGGGGCCGTCGTGTTTTTTTTTCTGTTCGAGACGTTCCTCGAAAAGACGTCGCTGGCGTTGCCAGGCCTCCTCATAGCGGATTTTACCCCAATCAGTATATATCATGTCCATTTTTTGCATTACTTTCGCAGTACAAAAATACGTAAAGCCACAACAAGAATGAACAGCCTCATCGAAAAATATTTCCCTTCACTCAGTGAGACGCAGTGCCGGCAGTTCGAAGCCATGGGCCCGCTCTATACCGACTGGAACAGCAAGATTAACCTGATTTCCAGAAAAGATATCGACTTTCTCTACGAGCATCATATACTCCACTCCCTGGCCATTGCCCGTTTTATACGCTTCAAGGAAGGCAGCCGTATCATGGATGTGGGCACGGGAGGCGGTTTCCCGGGTATTCCGCTGGCTGTGATGTTTCCTGAATGCCGGTTTCTGCTCGTTGACAGCATCGGAAAGAAGCTCAAGGCTGCCGCCGACATAGCCGAGAAACTTGATCTACAGAATGTTTCATTCTGCCACGAGCGCGTGGAGGAAGAAAAAGCCATGTTCGACTTTGTCGTGAGCCGAGCCGTCATGCCGCTGCCCGATCTCTACCGCCTCTGCCGCAAGAATATCGCCCAAAAGCAGATCAACGCCCTGCCCAACGGAATTATCTGTCTGAAAGGAGGAGAACTGCAACACGAGATTCAGTCTTTCCGCCAGGTCGCATCACAAATCGAACTGTCTGAAGAATTTGAAGAAGAATACTACAAGACCAAGAAAATAGTCTATCTGCCGGTCTGATACATTCGGCAGGGCATATTACTCATCTTTATTGAACAAATCCCGCAACATGGCACGTGCGACATCACGTTCGACCAGTGCTTTGTCATAATCGACTATCTGGCCGATTTCATTGATGTTGCGGGGAATATTGACACGGGGATCCAGAAAATCGGGCAAATGCACCTTGAAATAGGTCGCCAGCTGGCTCAGCCGAGTGGCGGAAAAATCCGTTTTGCCGTTTTCCATCTTGGAATAGGCGGAAGCCGACACGCCAATGTCATCTGCGACATTCTGCTGAGAAAGCAGCTGATGTTGTCTGACCCGGCGGAGTTTCTCTCCTATTTCTTTGTTGATTCCTTCCGAAATTGTCTTCCTTGGCATGCGTACTTCTTTTATTTCATGTTTTAAACACACAAAATTAACAATGACACTGCCCGTATTCAATTCCTTTTGAAACAAGAAATTGTCAATAAGGTTGATAATGTTTCTTTTTAAAACAATTGACTTGAACAAGCAGAAAAAAAACGCAGAAAAAGGACAGGCTGACAATAAGAGGTGAAAAATATTTGCCCGGATGTGTGTTTTGCATTATCTTGGCAGAAGGAAAAATCAACTATGAACATTGAGGTTTTCACATTCAATCCCATACAGGAAAACACCTACCTGCTCTCTGACGATCGGGGCAGGGCGCTGATTATAGATCCGGGCAACAGTACAGCGACCGAAGACCGTTGCCTGCAACAGGCCATTGACTCGGCCGGTCTGAAACTGGAGTGCATTGTCTGTACTCACCTGCATTTTGACCACATAATGGGTATCAACTTTTTGCAGGAGAAATATCATTGCGATTTCTATGCCCATCGGCAGGAGGAGTACTGGCTGCGCAACATCAGCGGGATGGCTGCCGCCTTCGGCGTGGATGTCGCTACCCGTCAGCTCCGGCTGGAAAAAACGCTGAAAGACGGCGATGAGATTCAAATCGGGGATATGCGACTGGAGGTACTGGGGACGCCGGGACATTCGGCCGGCGGGCTCTGTTTCTACGCTCCGGCTCAGCAGGCCCTTTTCTGCGGAGACAGTCTTTTTGCCGGCAGCATCGGCCGTACCGACCTGCCCGGAGGAGACCTTGGCACCCTGATAAGCAGCATACACGACAAACTGCTCTGCCTGCCCGACGAGACAGTGATTTATCCGGGGCATGGGCCTGACAGCAGTATTGGTCAGGAAAAGAGAATGAACCCCTACTTGCAGTATCAGAGGTAGGGAACCGACACCAGCACTTCACATCCCAGACCCTCACGTTTAGACCAGGTGGTGCGACAGCCGGCCGAAAAGGCGGCCGTCATACGCAAAGGATGGAAATTGACCAGTGACTCAAGCCCCAGGACACAGCCGCCCGGCGTGCGAGGGTCTTCCAAATAGGGGTTGCGCGTCTCCACCCACTCGACAAAAGGTTGCAGTTCCAGTCTCTTGGCATATAAAAGACCAGGGACGGACAAATCCAGATTTACCGTAAAAGCATAATCCAAAGCCAAGCTCATCATGCGTGGCTGGGTGGCCAGAGCCATTCCCCGAGGATTCATCAACGATCCGATATAAAGGACTGTTCGTGAACCATTTACCCGCTGCTGCTGATAGGTAGCCGTCAAGCGGAAAGCCTGATTGCGCATCACTCCAGGGAAATAGGCATATAGCGAGGCGTAATTGAGCTGACTGAAGAAATGACTGCGGTCTGATGGCAGGCGCATGCGTTCCAGCTTGAAGCCCAACCCCCAGCGAGGGAAAAGGTCACGGGCTGTCGTATTGACCGCCACATAGCCCTGCAAGCCATAACGGAAGCGATGGAAGGCATGAGGCTCATCCCAAGGTGATGCCTGCCAGCTGCCATTGTTATAGCTGTAACGCAAGGTCGGAATCAAGGCTCTTTCCCAACCGCCCGAAATCCAGGTGAGCGGTACATAGGCCAGTCCCTGCAGCTCCAACTGCCGGCGTCCGATCCGGTAATAGAGCAAATCCTCTCCATCATATAACAGGCCGGCCGGCTCTCCGTCGTTATAGTCGGCCCGCAGGGAAATGACCGGCCACCAGCCGCTATAGGTATAGCGGGCATGGACGACGTGATAGCCGTCATAAAAGGCATAACCCAGCTGTCCATAGGATGTGCCCAGATCGTTCTGCGAGATCAGGGTCAGACCGGGTGCCACCCCATCGTAATAACGGTCGGGAGTGAAGTCGGACAACTCGTCCTTGTCATAGTAGAAAGGAGCCCATGAATGTAGGCGGAACAGATGTTCCCATTTACGGTAAGGCTTCACCTCATACAAACCGGCCGATGGGGCTCCGGACGTGACTTCATCATCACAGGCAGACTGCAAAAGGCCGGCTTGAGGGGTTTCGGCTTCCAGCATCTCATCCATCAGGAATGTGGCGGGTGTGTCAAAATCGGCCGGCTCGTCGCGCAAGGCACTCACAGGCATTACGGCCGGTTCATAGCCCCGGCGGCTATAGCTGACCATGTACAGGCTGTCACCCTCAAAAGAGGGATCGGAAATGCCGAAGCGGGCATTGGTCAGACGGCAGAGCTGTCGGCTGTCCAGATCGAAACGATACAGGTTGTCTGTCCCGTCCAGATCACTGATAAAATACAGCTGACCGTCTTGGTAGGTCAAATCGTCAATCAGGCGATGCTGGGCAGCGATGACCGGTTGCCAGACATAGCGGTCCAGATCCAGTCGCCAGACACCCAAACCGTTTTCAGTCAGAATGGAAGCAAAGAGACCGTACTCATTCCAACAGAACTCTTTAGGTTCCCCGGCCCGAGGCAGACTGAAGACTACCTTGAAAACTTCCTCTGTCAAATCGAAGATGCCGATCAGGGGCTTGTTGTCGTCGGTATAGCTGGCCATGGCCAGATAACGTCCGTCATGACTGGCCTGAGGATTGAATACCCGGTGCTCAGGCAAGAGCGTGCGGGCCTTGCCTGTGGAGACATCGTATTCACGCAGGACAGAATAGTTTTCATGGGCCCATCGCAGTCCGCTCACCTGCTCTGTCCAATAGACTTTGTCGCCCACAGCACAGAGTGAGGAATTGATATAGCCCAACCGGCGGATTTTTCTGGGCCGCTGTCCGGGTATCAGAGCGACCAGCCAACTGGGCTCGCTCTGGGATTTATAGTGGGCATACAGCGTATCGCCCAGGAAGAAAAGACTGGCATATTCCACATAGTCCCTTTCGGGCCTGAGCAGCAATTGCACGCTGTCGAAAGGGGCCTTGCGCTCTGCCTCTGCCTGCCAGCGACTGGAGTAGAGCTGCCGGGCGGCCTCCCAGAGACGCTTTTGGGACAGCCCGTAGCCCCTCTGCCAGGCACGGCGATAGTGCAAAGGGTGACGGACGATCTGTTCAAAGACCTGAGAGGTGGCCATTTCCGGTTGTTCCAGTCCAGCCCGGTTCAAGTAGCGTCCGGCGCTCTGTTTAAGATAACCCAGCTGATACTCTCCGGGGATCTCGTTCCTAAAAGAACCAAAATGCCATTTATCGTAACTGTAACGGACGCTGTCGGCAAACAAGGTTTTGTAGGGCAACAGGAAATCGGCCTGACGGCCGCGGCCGGAAAGAGAATGTGCTGTTTCTGCCATCACAGCATCCCCTTCGAACAGCCCCGGCGACCAGAGACTCAGAATGCCGGCACTCAGAGAGGGGGCCTGTTCTCCCAGCAGCCAGGATAAATAACGGTAAGGTCCCCTGCCTGCCTGACGTAGTTGCGCCACATGGCGTGACTCATGCAGGACCAGGCCCAGATCCCATGGTAGGGCTGAAGGCTCCGGATCGGGAATGGTGAACAGTTCCATGCGCGAAGGGGCCCAGCTGACCAGCCCGTTGGCACTCACCGTATTGGTATGGAGTACTACCGGAACTCCCTTGCCGCTGATACCCAAGGTTTTCATGGAGAGAGGGGCCTGGGTCTCAAATAGCCGGGCATAGCGGAAGGCCACAGAATCCAGTCCGCTGGGGTATATCAGCCGGAAAGAGCCGGCCCGCAGCTGCGACCAGGACAAACGGGAAGGATCCTCGCCGGTAAGGAAAAACTGAGCGTGTACTGACCAACAGGACAGTACGATCAGACAGAGGAGAAGGAGACGGCGTTTCATATCGTCCGGAAGGCTGTTCAGTTACCGTCAGGCTTTTCAGTTTCAATATAATCGGAAGGAGACCAGATGAAATGAGCGGGATCGTCCGGATGGGCAGGATCATAAGACGGAAGGTCGTCACGAAGAAAAACGGCCAGCGACAGGCCGGCCTGACGTATTCCCTGCACAACGCACTTGGCCACCTGAGTGGCTCCATAGGGATTGAAATGAGTATTGTCGGCCAGGTCGGTCAGCTGTCCGGGCCAACTGCCAGCCGGATAATGGACAAAGGCCTGCTTGGAACCCTCCACTCCCAAGGCCTCGTAGAGCGTTCTGGTCATCGCATGAAGATCTATCAGGGCCGTTCCTGTTTCCCGGGCCAGATCGCGGGTAGCCTGAGGAAAATCCAGGTGGGTATCCTCAATCCGTCCGTCCGGGCCGAAACTGCGGCGCTGCGTGGGTGTAAGCAATACGGCGGTGGCTCCGTGTTCATTGGCCATGACGATATATTCCTTCATGCTGCTCCAGAAAGAGGAATAGGCACCTCGCCCGGCTCCACGCTGTTTCTGGTCGTTATGGCCGAATTCTACAAAAAGATAGTCTCCCGGCTTGATCATCTGTTCAATTTTCTTCAGACGTCGGGCCGAGATAAAGCTGTTGGCGGCCTCCCCTGATTCGGCGAAATTGGCGAAACAGACCTGATCGGTGAAAAAGGAAGGAATAATCTGTCCCCAGCTGGCCCAAGGTTCGTTGTCCTGGTCCACTACCGTGGAATTGCCGCAAAGGAAAACCACCGGTGTCTGTGGACGGGAAATGATTTCCAGGCGTTTGAGTCTGGGGGCCGGGCCACAGATTTCCAAATCGAGAGTCTCGTTCCAGTTGAGTTTGTTCTTTTCACGCGGTTTGAGCCGGACCGACAGGCTGTCCGTCAAACGGATGTCGCGCTTGTGGACACAGAATGTCAAGGTTCTCGTCTGACCCGCCGCCGTAGGCACCTGCTCGAAAAAAAGCCGGCGAGATTCGGCACGCAAGGTGGTCAGACCAGCCGTTTCTCCTCCTACGGTAGCCTTGACCAGATACACTCCGTCGGGCACCGGAACGCTCAGTCGCATAGGGGACACACTCTCAGTATCCAACACACGGTGGAAGACAGGTGAAGAACGACGGCAGGCTGGCAAAGACAACATCGCCGGCAGAGTCAGAATACAGCAAAACAGGAACAGATGCCGGGTTTTCATGGGCGATGTTCTGATGATTAGAGCGGAAAACGGGATTCGAACCCGCGACCCTCAGCTTGGGAAGCTGATGCTCTGCCAACTGAGCTACTTCCGCATGACTGCATCCCTAAGGATGCTAAGGTTAGGGCAAAGATACAATGTTTTCCGCGGACGGCAAATAATCTGTGTAAATAATTGGGTCGAATGTCCTTTGGCTGAAATTCGGTGTGGTCAGCAACACCTCGCTGTATCTGTCGCAGGCGCTCCCGAAAATGCCGATGCCTCCGCTGATATTGCTGAATATCTGCACGGGCTCCGAGAAAAGCCCCGTCAGCGACTCTTCGGCGGCCGAGGCCCTGGACTGGCTGAAAAGATAGCTGGATTCGGAAAGGGAGGTCAGCGTGACGACCAGACGGATCTGTCTGCCGGAAGAGACCGGTATAAGCTCCGCCCTATCCGTCACCACATCATAATCGCACAAATGATTCACCACTATACTCAGCCGGACCTCTTCACCGTCGAAGAACTCGTCTGTGAAGCGACAGTCTCCGGCCGTATACCACCACTGCGACTCTTCGTACTCGTCATCGAGATTCTGGTAATAGTTGGAGGTTTTCAAAGAACGGGACTCCAATTGTACACTGCTCTCATAAAAACAGGGATTGTCCTCCGTCCCGGCATTCTCATAGGCCTTGACACTCATCTGATAGTAGTCGGGGCGGCCGGGCCGGTCCTGAAAGACGAACTCAAGCTTATAGCGGTAGTCCCGGGTCACCACTCCCGCCACCGAATCAGGCATCCGGGCACTTTCAACAAAGACGAGTTCATTGGTATTACCCTTTCGAACATCGATGCAGGTTACATGATCGTCAGGGTAGACATAATACTCCTGAACCGGGAAGGCCGAGCAGGAGGAAACGCTGTCGCCCGGCACAAAACGGCTCACTCCCTCTATGACTGTCTCCTCGGCATGAACCGGAGGCAAGGAGGGGGTCTGCGCCTCCAGTGAAAGACGATCGCCGCAACGGGGAATATAGGAGGCTTCGTACCATCCGGCATCGTCATAGGCCATCCGAACGGCAGGAGCATCATTCACCGACAGTTTCAACTCAGCATCATTCACCAAGCTGAACCGGTCTGTATTCTCAAGGAAAAAGCGGCTGCGACTCAAACGGACTCTCAGCGCAGTATCCGGCCTTGCCACACATTCCAGGACCAGCTTAGGCTCCGAAAGAGGCTGTCTGAACCGGATTTCCTTCTCACAGGAAAGCAGGCAAAGGTCCAGCAAAGCTGCAAGGCAAGGAATATATTTTTTCATATCGAGCATGATCGGCTTAGAATTTATAGGAATAGTTCAACGATGGGATAAAGGTGAAGATGGAAACCTGCATCAGCTTTTTGCGGACTGTACGGTCAGCGGCATCATACTCCGACTCTGTGTAGACAAAGAAAGGATTGTTCTGGTTGTAGGCATTATAAATACTCAGGTTCCAGGTCTGGATACCATGTTTCTTTTTCTTATGGAAATTAATGCCCAGGTCCAGCCGATGATAGTCCTGGTATCGATAGTTGTTGCGACTCTCAATATAAGTCAGCTGCTGGTCTTCGAGCAGATATTCCTGCAAGCCCAGCGTGGCACAGTTGCCCGTGGCATAGACCCAGGTGGCGGAGACATCGATACGGTCGCTGAACTTATGCGAAGCTGTCAGGCTGATATCGTGCCGGCGGTCGTATTTGGCGGGGAAAACCTTGCCCCAGTTCAGTTCCTGGCCAAGACGGTCGAAGAGGCGCTCGGATCTGGCCCAGGTATAGGCCAGCCAACCCGTCGTACGGCCGAAGGATTTCTGTGCCAGAAACTCCACTCCGTAAGCCCATCCTCGCCCCATGCAGACTTTTTCTTCCCAGCCTGTCGAAGAGCCCATGAAGCTGGCGCCGTCCTTGTATTCGATCAGGTTGTCCATGGTTTTATAGTAGGCTTCCAGAGAAAAGTCCACCTTGTTGCGCCACTGATAGAAGAGACCGCCCGAGTACTGCTGTGAGAACATGGGCTGGATTTGCCTGGTTACCGGCACCCACAGATCGGTAGGCAGACTGATGCTGCTGTTCGACAGCAGATGGATATACTGGTTCATGCGGGCATACCCCAGTTTGAACGACCAGGCATCGTCGAACAGCCATCTCAGGCCAGCCCGGGGCTGCAGTGAGTGATAGGAACGCCTGGAAATGAAATAGTCGGAATGGTGAAGGCCGAGATTGAGTTTGACAAAAGGGCCCAGTTCAATGTTGTCTTCTATATAGAACATCGTCTCGAGCGAGGACAGGTTGGCATCGCCGTAGGAGGTATCGATGCGGGCAGTGACGTCATCTGTCCGCTCCCGGGCCGACAGTGCCGTGATTCCGGGCTTGAAGGTATGTCGGGTAATATTGGCGCCGGCCTTGATTTCGTGGCGGGTGTCAGGCTGCCAGTCCAAGTCGGCCTTGAGCGTATAATCCTCGATGGCACTGTGGAAGACCAGGGCTGCCTCTTCTTCGGTATGCTCCGAGGGTGAGGTATAGCTGTCGCTGGCATTGATACCCATGTTGAAACGGTAGCGGGTATAGGAGGCCGTAGTATTCAGAAAAAGCCTGGGATTGATTACATGATTCCAACGCAGGGCGGAAACCAGATTGCCCCATTTCCAGTCGAGTTTGAGACGCGAAAGATAATGATCCTCTTCCGAAGTGGTATAGTCGCTCGTCCTGACATTAGCATAGATGGCATCGTCGCCCGAATAGAGACTCAGGTACAGACGGTCCCTGTCGGAAAACTTATGAGCCAGTTTCAGATTCAAGTCATAGAAATAATAACCTGCCGAGAATTTCCGAACCTCGGGATCGGTCATAGCCAGGTAGGCCATGGCCGGCTTGACCAGCAAATCGGAATAGGTTCGGCGCAGCGAGACATTGAACGTGGTACTTTCTTTGACAATCGGTCCTTCCACATTGAGCTTGGAGGAAATCAGACCGACACTGAAATTGCCATGTATCTCCTTATCATTGCCGTCATTCATACGTACATCGACCACCGAGGAGAGTCTTCCGCCGAAACGGGCCGGGAAACTTCCTTTGTAAAGGGTCACGTTTTTAATGGCATCGGCATTGAACACCGAAAAGAATCCGCCGGCATGGTTGACGTTGTAGACCGGCACTCCATCCAATAGCACCAGGTTCTCATCGGGTCCGCCTCCACGGACATACATCCCGGAGGATCCCTCTATACCGCCCTGCACACCGGGTAGCAGCTGAAGGGCCTTCAGCACATCGACTTCACCGAATAGCGCCGGTAGCTGTTTGATTTGTCCGACCGGCACGGCCACCGTGCTCATCTGGGTTCCCCGCACTCCGATTTCCCGGTTCTCGGGAGCCTCGATTACGACCTCTTCGAGCAGGGTATTGGACTGTAATGCCACATGAAGTGTCCTGTCCGAATCCAACAAGAAAGTCTCACGATGAGGCAGATAGCCCAGATAGCTGAATTCCAGATAGACGGAGTCCTCTGGCAACGTCAGCGAATAGAAACCGTAGAGATTGCTGGTCACTCCTCTGCCGGAGTGCCGGTCATAGACGGTGGCACTGATAAGCGTCTCGCCCGTGGCGGCATCACGCAGATACCCGCTCACCGTATAGTTGCGGGCAAAAAGCGGTGACAGGCCTGTCAGTCCGCAGAGCAGGAGAAGCGTTTTATTCAGGTGTCGCATTTTTGTTAAGAAGAAACACAGGCCGCCACCGACCAGCGCGTTAGAGCCATCTTTCCCGTATCCAGGAAATGGGAAAAGACTATTTTGTCACAGTAAAACTCTCGACATCCAGCCAGCCGCTGTCGTTGGACGATGCCGAGCGAGTGCAATACATTCCCACCTTGGCGCCGATCCATTTTCCTTCACG
The DNA here is from genome assembly GCA_017464285.1 of Bacteroidales bacterium. Classification (GTDB taxonomy): domain Bacteria; phylum Bacteroidota; class Bacteroidia; order Bacteroidales; family UBA1402; genus UBA1757. Next base: position 30,315 of record JAFUDT010000012.1, read on the forward strand.
GGCCTGAAAGACTTCTCCGAAGTCTGTAAAGTGTCGTCCGTCGATACTGTAGGCAAAGCGGCAGTCACGGCCGTTTTTCACTGAGACGCGCAAGTACAGTTCGTTACGGGTAAGAGGCATGGATTGGACCTGTGATTCCCGGCCGCGACGGTCGGCTTTCTGACAAAGGCCCTGGGTGAGCATCAGGCCCTGGGCCGTCTGCTCAAGGCCGAGCGTAGCATAGTCCATACCCATCACCACCAGTCCGCCGCGTTCTCCGACTGTCTGCTTTTTAGGTTCAAAGACAACCTTGGCAGTCGCCGTGAAATCTGCGGCCGGAAATTTCTGCAGCAGCAAGTTGGACGCATCCCAAAGGCTGATCTGCTCTCCGGTGAGGTCTGCAGCGAACAGACGGATGCGTCCGCCGTTGGTGGGATCCAGGAAATACCACTCAGGCTGAGGGTTGGCCTGCCATTGCCACTGTAGTCCGAGCTCGTTGCAGTCAAATTCATCACTTTCCTGAGGTGTGCATACTGCCGACGTCAGTCCGGCGGGTTTACGGTATTTGCGGACAGGCTCACCCACGCCATCCTTGTCGGCATCCAATCCGATCACCGGCCAGCCGTCCTGCCCCCAGACCATGGGATTCAGGTGGACAATACGACCCACTACACCGACATCCTGAAAATGGATAAACCAGTCCTCGCCCTGGCTGGTGCGGACCCAGCCGCCCTGGTGCGGGCCGTTAATGTCGGTATTGCCCTGGGCCATCACCGTCTTGGCCTGCCAGGGGCCGAAAGGATGCTCAGCACGCAGCACTTCCTGCCAGCCGGTGGAAACGCCGCCTGCCGGAGAAAAGATATAGTAGTGATTCTGATATTTGTAGAGTTTGGTGCCCTCGATAGTCGGATTGTCCCGATGTCCGTCATAAATGATACGGGCCTGCCCCAGGGCGCGTGTGCCGTCGGGGGTCATTTCCGTCATCAGCAGTACCGACTTCAGTCCCCGGCGGCTTCCGGCAAAGGCAAACGACAACCAGGCGCGGCCGTCCTCGTCCCAGAGCGGGCAAGCATCGATCAGGCCGCGTCCGGCTTTGACCAGCACCGGGTCCTGCCAGCGTCCCCGGGGATCGTCGGTCTTGACCATGTATATGCCGAAGTCGGGATCTCCCCAATAGATATAGTACTCATCGTTGTGGTAGCGGATGGCGGGAGCCCAGACTCCGTTGCCGTGCTGAGGCAGATTGAAATGCTCTTCGGGCACCAGTTTTTGCAAGGCATGTCCCACGATAGTCCAGTTGACCAGATCGGTGGAATACAAAATGGGGAGTCCGGGAACACAGTTGAAACTCGAGGCTGTCATATAATAACCGTCCTTGCCGACACAGACATCCGGATCGGAATAGTCGGCATAGATGACAGGATTCTGAAAACTCCTGCCCTGATCGGCTCGCCAGACAGCTGAGACATAGGGCTGATGCGCAAGTGTCGTGAGTCTCAGCACAGAAAAAAACAGAAGGAGTACTGTCGCTTTTCTCATGTTCATTTCTTTTGGTCGTCCCACTGCTGCACACGCTGACGCATGAATTCGACAAAGGGTTCGGCAAATTCCTTGCGTTTGAGGGCAAAATCCACCGTGGTTTTCAAATAATCAAGCTTGTTGCCTATGTCATAGCGACGGCCTTCGATTTTCATGGCAATCACCCCTTCTGTCTGCATCATAATACGCAGCGAATCGGTTATCTGGATTTCGTTGCCTTTGCCACGCGGCGTCTGTTCGATGGCGGGAAAAATCTCCGGTGTGAGAATGTAGCGACCGGCCACTGCCCAATTGGAAGGGGCCTGTCCGGGCTGGGGTTTTTCGACCATCTCCTCGACCTGCATAATGCGTTCGGAGAGGAATTTCCCTCCGACTATACCATAGCGGCTCACCTTCTCGTCTGGTACCTGCTGCACGGCGATGATTGAACGACGATACTGCTCGTAGGCATCAATCATCTGCTGGGTGATGGGGATGACAGAATCATTGACACTGTCGCCCAAAAGAACGGCAAAAGGCTCGTTGCCACAGTGGTAGCGGGCATAGTAAATGGCATCTCCCAATCCGTTTTGCTCCTTTTGACGGATGAAGTGAATATTGGCCATACTGTCGATATGGCGCAGTTCGTTGTACCAGAGTTCATCTTCACGTTCCAGGATGCGTTCCTCCAGCTCCAGATTGCGGTCGAAATGGTCTTCGATCGAACGTTTGCCTTTGCCTGTGATGATGAGGATATCCTCAATGCCTGAATCGACACATTCCTGCACGACATACTGGATGGTGGGAATATCGATGATGGGCAGCATTTCTTTGGGTTGTGCCTTGGTTGCAGGTAGAAAGCGCGTACCTAATCCGGCCGCCGGGATAACAGCTTTTTTAATCATAGGTTGTTGTTCTTATGAAATATAGGGCTTGATAACTCTGACGTTCAGGGGCTTCATTTTGACTATCAGCCGATGCAGGGACTCCTCATCGTTGTACATACCGATGATGGTGCCGCCCGAGCCGGCAAACTTGGCAGACAGTCCGCAACTGCGGGCCGTCTTGATCAGAAGCATGTTCTCGGGGGCGATGTTGTAGATTTTGCAACGGAGATCGAAATTGAGGTCGATCAGGCGGTTGAGCTTGTCGTAATCCCGGCCGAGGATAGCCTGTCTCCCCTGCTCGGCCACATCGGCAATCTGGGCCATGGTATCGCAGACCAGCGGGTCGCCGGCATCAAACAGGGCCCGGACAGGATTGTGAACAGCGCCGGAGACTTTGCTCAGCGTGGTCTTGTAGGCAATATAAAACTTGGGCAGCAGTGCCGGATCAAGACTCTGATAGCGACCGCGGCCGTGGGCCTGCATATAGTCTCTGTCGAAATCCATATAGACACAGCCTTCGTAGGCCTGGATTACACGATCCTGCAGGCCGGCCGTAATGGACAGTTCCTCAGATTCGGCCTTCAGCACCCAAGTGGGTAGCATCTCGAGCGGAATCTCCACCTCGTAGAACTGCATGAGCGCCTTGAAAGTGGCCGTGATGATGGCACTCGACCCTGAAAGACCCACCTGGCGGGGAATAGTCGTACTGAAACGGACGGTGAAATTGCGCGGCGGCAGTTCAATACCCTGTTCGTCGCAATACTCACTGAACTTCTTGATGGCAGCCTTGACCAGGCGGATGCCTCCGTAATAGCCGGTATGGGCTATGGTATCGGTAAAATGACGGATATTGCGGAAAACGGTCGTCTCATCTTCTTCGATACGGAGCTCGGGGGATTCATACAGCATGACCGTTGCTCCGAAGTTGCGGACGATGATGGAAATCGTCTTACCGAAAAAACCGTCCGAGGGATTTCCCAGCAGACCGGCGCGGGCAAAGGCTCTTGTCTCGATAATCATATTCCTTGTTGTGGCTCTTTGTTAGCAAGTCAACTGACAAAAATAGTACAAGTATATGGCAAACACAAGTATATCAGAAAAAAAACATGCCCGGACCGCTGAGGCAGTCCGGGCACGCCGTATGATGCTTGTCTGTCAGGTTTTACTTGACCAACACCTTGACAGCGGCATTGTTGACACGAATCACATACAGGCCGGCAGCCAGGCCATCCACCTGGTTGAGGCCTTCGCTCAGCTGCTGGCTGCGAAGGAGCTTGCCCGTCAGTGAGAAGACGCGCATCTCGACCTCACGGGAGGCATTGACATAGACCACTCCGTCGCGGCTGAAGGCCTCGAGACCTTCACGGACC
>JAFUDT010000013.1 GCA_017464285.1 Bacteroidales bacterium
GCCCGACCGCGCCGATGGTACTGCGCAAGTGGGAGAGTAGGTAGTCTGCGTCTTAGGTGCTTCGGACAGACGTCCGGAGCTCTTTTTTTTTGTTTCTGCCCCAACGGTCGTCTACCACTTACGCAGTACCAATAGACCGGGTTTAATCAGTGACCGCCCAGGCGGTCACTGGGTAAGTGGGAGAGTAGGTAGTCGCCGTCTTAGGAGAGTCTTGGACAAGCGTCCAGGACTCTTTTTTTTGCTGGATACTGTTCCATCCCATCTGCGGGGTCTCGGCCAGCCACTCCCATTTTTGTGCTACGCTCCACCCGGGAACCGGCATCACGGCGGTGATGAGCAGCACTTTATCAAGCAAGTGCTTCATTATCGCTATATTACAATGTTTGTGCAACGATTATTATTTCAGCCAGACTGTCATGGGACCGGTCTGGCGGTGGGCCCAGGCGAAATAGGGAATCAGTCGCAGGGTGACGGGTTGCTCGGGATTGTCTGGCAGCAGAGCCTGGGTGTCGATTTCGAGGAGAGGATAGCTGTTGCCTTGTATCTTGTCTTTCTCGGTGTTGCTCTCCCAGAGAGCAAAGTCTGTCGCGGATTGGTGAAAATACAGTTTGTGTTGATCGAACTCAGCTTGGGGCAGGAGTTGGCAATTGAGCACGTCCAGGTCGTTGTCGCATTGCTCGGCGCAATAGACTATCGGGCCGCGCTGGACGGCTGTCAGCCCACGGTCGGCACGGACTTGATCGTTGGCCTGTATCGTTCTGACCGGCATATCGAAACAAATGCTCACCACATCGCCTTTTTTCCAGCGGCGGTCGATGCTGTAGTAACCGTCGGCATCGCCCTGGGGACACTCGGCCAGCACTTCTCCATTGAGGCAGACCGACCAGGATGGTGTTAGATTGTCGCTGTAGTGGTATAGGTCGCTGGGAACGGGCTGGTTCTTGACCCATCCCGGAATCCTGATCTTCAGGTTGAAGCGGGCTTCTTTTTGGGGATTGACCGTGATGTCTGTGTAACCGCTCCAGGGATAGTTCGTCTGCTGTTTCAGCCCGACCCTGATTCCTGATAGTTCGATGTCTGCGTCTCCGCCCATGAAAAGATTGACATACAGGTCATTGTCGCGGCAGGCATATACATAGCCCGGCAGGGAAGGCAGAAAACGGCAGATATTCGATGGGCAGCAGGCGCATCCAAACCAGGCCTGACGCTGGTAGCCGCCGTTAGAAGCCAGAGGATTGGGATAGAAGAAGCGGCCTCCGTCGAGTGAGACTCCGGAGATGAGTCCATTATATAGGGTGCGTTCCAATACGTCGATATATTTGCTCTGTCCGTGGAGCAGGAACAGTCGCTGGTTGAGATAGACATTGCCGATGGCGGCGCAGGTTTCGCAGTAGGCGCTGGCATTGGGCAGCTCGTAGTTGCGGCCGAAGGCTTCGCCCCGGTTGGTAGCCCCCACACCGCCGGTAAGATACAGCTTTTTCGACACGATGTTCTCCCAGATCCGGTCGATGGCGGCCACGTAGGTAGTGTCGCCGGTGAGTGCGGCCACATCGGCGATGCCCGAATACATGTACATAGCCCTGACGGCATGTCCGACGGCTTCGTCCTGTTCAAGAATGGATCGGTGCGACTGGTTGTAGGAACTGCGGGTCTCGGTTTTTCCGCGCTGGTCGAGGAAGAACCTGGCTTGCTGCAAATATTTGGCATCGCCGGTGACGGTATAGAGCCTGGCCAGGGCCATCTCGGCGATCTGGTGTCCGGGGACACGTAGGATTTGCCCCTCTCCCGGCCCGATTTCGCGGCAGACGCAGTCGGCATAGCGGATGGCAATGTCGAGAAACTTGCGGCTGCCGGTGGACTGATAGTGGGCAATCGCCCCTTCGATCATGTGACCGAGGTTGTAGAACTCGTGGCTCAGGTCTTCGACTTTTTCCCAACGCCGGCTGCCGGCCCATCCATGAGGCCGCTGGGGATTCATGGTGCGTGCGGTATAGAGGTAGCCGTCCGCTTCCTGGGCTGCCGCCACTATGTCCAGCACACTGTCGATATAGGCGACCAGCCGGGGATCGGGGTGGGTCTGAAGCAGGTAGGAGGCCCCTTCGATGGTCTTATAGACATCGGTGTCGTCGAAAGAATAGCCTCCTACCCGGTAACCTCTGTTTTCGTTGCTGTGCAGCTGGTCGGCAGCCTTGACAAAGTTGTCGTAGCGTCCGGTCTCTTCGCATTTGCTGAATGCCAGCGGAACGGTTACTTCCCGACAGGCTTCCAGGCGAGGGCTCCAGAAAGCGTCGGCTATGTGGACAGCTGTGAACGGAACAGGGCTGTAGGGATAATCGTTGCTTCTTTTCTTGTCCCGCTTGCAGGCGACAAGGATGCCGGCCAGTACCAGGACTGCCACGGCAGGGAGGAGGGCAAATACTTTTTTCATGACTTCTGGCTCTGATCTTTTTGACGAAGGTAAGAATAATCAGCCTATTATCAAATTTTTTCGGGAGTAGGTTAATTAAATGTCAATAAATAATTTGTTGAATATTTGTTTTGTGTATATATAGTATTATATTTGCAGGGCGTATGTATTCACAATAGTATTAACCAAATCTCAATGCCATGAAAAACATTTTTTCAATTCAAGAGCAAGTCAGTCACTTGCAGAAAACGGGCCGGAAAATATTGTTGTCACCGTGCGAAACGGAGGACAGCAACACGGCTGCCACTTGGACATCTGGCAGAAAGGCACTGCTGTTACTGTTATTTGTCCTATTGATGCGGCCGGTATTGCCGGCTGTTGAAAACTTCTCGGTATGCTACTCTTTCGACAAGGTTCTTTCCGGACAGAACGGCAGGATTGATCCCACATCTCCGCCAACAGTGGAAGGCCTGGTGTTCAGCCCCTTTGTCGCCGTACCTGGACTGGACGACTGGAAGCTGGGAGCCAACCCTTCGGCCAAGGAGGTGTTCAGTTTCAAAGGCTGGCCTCTGGCTTCACAGGCGACAGGGCAGGCAGATCAGTACTACGAATTTTCCGTCACTCCCGAAGCAGGGAGGTCTGTAAAGGTCGAAAGCATATCTTTCAAGGTGACTCGCAGTTCGACCGGAATCCGTCATTTTGCCGTTCGCAGCAGTGCGGACAATTACACTTCCAACCTTACGGCGACCTTTCCGGGGCAGGATACGGTGGTTCGTGTGCTGGATGGAAATGTCTTTGAAATGGCTGATGTGGAGAAAAAGAATCTGCTTCACCAGGTGACGCTCGCCCGGAGCAGTGAGAAAGCCTTGACTTTCCGTTTTTATGGCTGGGATGCCGAGTCGTCGGCCGGTACTTTTGTCCTGGACGATGTGACCGTTACGGGCGAGGTTTCAGATATTGCAGCGCCCGAGGCGGGGCAGGATATTGTCGGAACGCCCCATCTGCTGATGGAGGCCTGGAGAGAGGAAAGCTGGAGCAGCAGTTTTACCTTCCGGGACAGTTCGGCTCATGAACATACTTTCACGCAGACAGTACAGGCCGGCCGACGCGGGGTGGATGCCGCCCTGGCTGTCTACAATCCCAGTGAGACAGAGAAAATCCGCCTGAGCGGTCTTCAGCTTAACATCACTGATACGGCCGGCCGGGATGTCAGCGGACTGTTTATGATTCTCTGTGATCCTTTGGAGATGGTGGCTCCAAGAAGCGAAGCTGTGGTGCGTGTGCGACTGGTGCCCCGACCCGAGACGGTTATTACAGAGGCTTTCACGCTGCGTTTGGGCGGCAGTTTTGACTATGAGCAGGTCGGTGACGGTACGGTGTTGCGCCAGTGGCTGTATCCCTTTTCCTTGACGGCCGAACCGACTGCCCGGTGCAGGATAGACTATTTGGTGCCGTGGCAGGCCGAGCTCCCGATGATGGTGCGTCTGAGCAACCTTTCGGACTATGCCTCCCTGCCGATAACCCTACACGGCGATTCAAACGAAATAGCACCGGACAGTATAGTGACAGACACCATACCGGCCCATGCCACGGTGCAGTACCCGTTCCGGCTGAAAACAGGGCTGTCCGCCGTCGAGCCCTTATATTACCATGAAACGCTGTCGTCCTGCCAGCCTGCAGACACAGCCCTCGAAGAACAGTACCGATTACTGCAGAAGCCGTCTTGTCATCTCTGGCTGCGGGCCGTCTCTCTTGACGGCAAGTTGGGGACGGACACAGACAGTGATTACCTGTGTCTGAGTAATCCTCCGGCACAGCTTTCCGAGGATGTCCGGCCGGACTACATATTCACAGCCGGGGGGGAGACTGTTCCCCTTTCCCAGGCAGGCCTTTCTCTGGAAGACTGGTACTATGGCGATTCTTTGGTTTATTGCAGTCTGCATCGGTCCGCCTCCGGCTGGCATTACGGGACTGTCGGACTGGACCTGCCCGAAGATTCCCTCTCGGTTTTGAGTGTGCGTCGCATGAACGACGGGCAGGAGCTCCCTGCTTCGAACTACTGGATCGAAGGCCGTCAGCTGCATCTGCTGGATCAGGCGGCTGCGGATACTATGCGATATGCCGTCTGTCTTGACGGCCGGTGGCAGGATGTCTCCTGTCTGACGGAAATCTACGATTCTATCTGCCTGAATGGGACTTATCACGATTACGGGTTCGAGTTGCCGGCTCAGACGCAGGCCGGAGATTTCGTCTTCTGCGACACTCTTTCGAGTGTGCACGGGCTGGACAGTCTGGTCTGTCTGTACCTGAACGTCTGCCCGCAGCCGGATCAGCCGGAGGAAATACTGGGAGACAGCCTGATAATCCGCTCGGGCAATTATGAATATACCGTCCGTCCCGTTCCTTCGGCTTTGTTCTATGTCTGGACAGCCTTTCCCGAAGACTGGTGCCTGAGTGGAGAGGGAGAATCCGTAGTCCTGAACATCCCCTATCCCGGCAATGGCAGCATTTCGGTCAAGGCAGTGAACCGCTGCGGAGAATCGGCAACCACCACGCGGAACCTGCAGGGGAGTCCCGATGGCTTGGGCGACGTGCCGGCCGGACTTTTCAGGATTTATCCCAATCCGGCAGGCTCGGACTTCAGCCTCGAGACAGAGGGAATCAGCGGCAGGACCCGTATAGCCGTGTCGGATATGGCAGGCCGTCTGATCTATATGGAAGAAAAGGTGATCGATGCCGCCGACAGGATTTTCCGCTTTTCGCTGGAGGGGTATGCCGACGGCATGTATATCATCAGCATAGTCAACGAAAACATGACCTCGTCGATAAAAATGGAGAAAAAATAGGAAGGGGAAGCAAAAACATGTACATTTGCCCTATACGAAACAGTATTTGTCGAGACAATGGTAAGAGGAGTATTGTTTGCGGCCGGTCTGGGTACCCGCCTGGGAGCACTCACCAGCCGGCAGCCCAAGGCCTTGGTCGAGGTCCAGGGACGGCCTGTGATGTATCGGGTCATGGACCGGATGCGTGCGGCCGGAGTGGACACGTTCGTGGTGAATGTACATGCTTTTGCCTCCATGGTGGAGGAAGCCTTGGATAAGTATGCGGCCGGGCATCCGCAGATTACAGTCAGGATTTCGGACGAGCGCAGTCTGCTGCTGGAAACCGGCGGCGGCCTCAAACAGATGGCCCGCTGGCTGTCGGACGGTCCCTTCCTGGTGCATAATGTGGATATCCTCAGCAATCTGGATCTCCAGTCACTGATGACCGGCTCGGATCCCGGCGCGCTGGCGACCCTGGCAGTACGCCGCAGCGAGAGCGACCGCTATTTCCTGTTCAACCGGGCTGGTATTCTCTGCGGCTGGGAAAATGTCCGGACCGGGGAGAAGAAGATTTCCCGTCCCTGGGAAAAGGAACTGTTCAGATACGGATTCATGGGCATCCATTATGTCAGCCCGGAGATATTCCCACTGCTGACCGAAACAGGCCCCTTCTCAATTACAGACGCCTATCTGCGCCTGGCTGCGACTCACGATATCCGCCTGTCGGACCAGAGCAGTGCCCGTTGGATCGACATCGGGTCGCCCGATCAGCTACAGGCTGCCGAAAGACTGGTACTTGACGAATCCATTTAATCCCTATCACGATGAAGAGACATGGTTTGACTGGAATTCTGGCCCTGCTGGCCATAATTCTGCCGCCGGAGAGGGTTTTCCCGGCGCAATCCGGAACGCCTGCCTGGCCGGAAGTGAAGACAGAGTATTTGCCCGGCGTCCGCTGGTGGTGGATGGGCTCGGCCGTCGACAAGGATAACCTCACATGGAATCTGGAGTCGTTGCGTAAGGCTGGTATAGGCAGTGTGGAAATCACGCCCATCTATGGGGTCCAGGGTAACGAAGACAAGGAGATTCCCTATCTCTCTCCCCAGTGGATGGAAATGCTGCGCCATGTGCAACAGCAGGCCGGCCGGTTGGGTATGCTGGTCGATATGAACGGCGGTACGGGCTGGCCTTTCGGTGGTCCGGACATCACCCCGCAGTATGCGGCTTCAAAGCAATTTATCCAACAATACGAAATTACCGCAAGAAACATCGCCAAGCCGGGTCGCAAGCCTGTCTATGACAACGTGGAAATACCCATAGAGATACAGGACGGCCGCCAAAAAGACATATCCACAGTCTCGGCCCTGCTCTTTGTCAGGGAGAACGGCTTTAGGGATGTCTTGCCCGCGGAAATGGTCAAGGATGGTGTCCTGAGCTTCGCTCCCTCCCAGAATGGACGGCTCTATGTGCTCTTTACGGGCAAGACCCGTCAAATGGTGAAACGATCGGCTCCGGGCGGTGAGGGTTTGGTGATGAATCATCTGTCCAAGGATGCCCTGAATCATTATCTTGAACGCTTCGACCGGGCCTTCGCTCAAAGCGGGGTCTCCTGGCCGCATACCTTTTTCAACGATTCCTATGAAGTCTACGGGGCGGACTGGAGTGAAAACCTGCTGGACGAATTCAAAGAACGCAGGGGTTACGATCTGAGGCGCTACCTGCCTGAATTCTGCGGGCAGGGCGATCCCCGTACCATCGCCAAAGTGGTCTGTGACTACCGGCAGACCATATCGGACATGCTGCTGTACAACTTCACGCTGCCCTGGACCGAGTGGGCGCACAGTCACGGGGTGACCACCCGTAATCAGGCCCACGGCTCCCCGGGCAATCTGCTGGATCTGTATGCCGCCATGGACATTCCAGAATGCGAGTCATTCGGCTGCACGCAGTTCGATCTGCCCGGTCTTCGCGTGGATAAGGACATCCGGCGCAACGATGCCGTGCCGGCGACGCTGCGCTATGCCTCTTCGGCGGCCCATGTGACGGGCAAGCCACTCACTTCGAGCGAAAGCATGACTTGGCTGACAGAGCATTTCCGCACCTCACTGGCCCTGATTAAGCCTGAAATGGACCTGCTTTTTGTCAACGGTGTGAACCGGGTGTTCTACCACGGTTCGACCTATACTCCCAAAGAGGCCCCTTGGCCGGGCTGGCTGTTCTATGCTTCCATCATGGTCAATCCCAACAACAGTATCTTCCGCGACATATCGGCCCTGAACGACTATATTACCCGTGTTCAGTCCTTTCTGCAGCAGGGAGAGCCTGACAACGAGCTGCTGCTTTATTTTCCGATCTACGATATCTGGGAGAAATACCGCAAGGGCAACTATATGACATTCGAGATTCACAAACTCGAGGACAAGCTGCCTCATTTTGAAAAGACCGTGGACGATATCCTGCGGCTGGGCTACGATCTGGACTATATTTCAGACAGTCAGCTCCGGCAGACGAGTTTCCGTCACGGACAGCTGCAGACTCCGGGAGGCTGCTACCGCAGTATCCTGGTACCGGACTGCGAAGTCATGCCGCTGGAGACCTTGCAGCAGCTGCTGTCCTTGGCGGCAGACGGGGCCCGGATACTGTTCCTGGGCCGGCTGCCCGGGGAGGTGCCCGGACTCTTTGAGGCCTCCGTCCGCGAGGCGGAAATGGCCCGTCTATGGCAGGCTGCCGGAACGGGCCCTGTCCAGGACAAGCTACAGGTCTATCCCTATGGCAAGGGCTGCCTGATGACCGCTGCCACCTTGGAAGACTTGCTCCCGGAGGCTGGGCTGAGCCGTGAATCTCTCTCGGCCGATCATGGAGCCCGTCTGATCCGGCGTCGGCTGGAAGACGGCAGTGTCTATTTTGTCTCCATGCTCCAGAACCGCCGTTTGGATGCCTGGGTGAGTCTGGGACATGTTTTTGAGGACCTGCATGTCTTCAATCCCATGACAGGAGTTACCGGCAGAGCAATGACGCGTGTTCAGGGAGGAAGGAAACAAGTGTATCTGCAACTCCAGCCCGGAGAATCAATTATTTTGCGCTGCTATGACAAGGTAATGGCAGAGGTGCCGGTATATGCTGCTTATGAAAAGGCGGCCATGCCGCCTAAACTCCAGGCCCGCTATGGGGAGGCTATTCCCTTGGAAGGCAAGTGGCAGTTCCGTTTTAGCGAGGGCGCTCCAGTCATAGACGGGGTTTTCGACATGCCCGGTTGTCCGACCGACTGGACACGGCTGCCGGCCGATTCGGCCAAGTCCTATGCCGGAACCGGCCGCTATACGCTTCGTTTCAGGATGCCCAAAGCAACTGCCGACGACTGGTGTCTGGACTTCGGCAACGGACTCTATGAAAGTGCCCGTGTCTATGTCAACGGAGAGGAGGCGGGCCGTGTCTGGGCTCTGCCTTACCGGATCAATGTGGGGCACCTGCTCAAGCCCGGTCGGAAAAACCTGATCGAGATCGAGGTGACCAACATGCCGGCCAACCGTATTGCCGATTATGACAGAAGGGGAGTGAAGTGGCGCATCTTCAAGGATATCAATATTGTGAGCGTCTTTTACAAACCTATCACTTTCGATGTGTGGGAAACCGTGCCGGGCGGGTTGACTGAGACGCCTTTCCTGGTGCCGCTCAGAAGACTGGAGAATAATGAATAAAAAAAGGCTTGATATATGAAGTATTTATGGAAAACGGCCGTGTCGGCCATAATGGCGGGGTCGGTCTGCTGCCTGGCACAGGCCGGCTCCGAGAATCCGAAGGAAGCGACGGAGAGTTCCTCGATATTATGGGAAGTGAAGGCCAACAGGCCGGTGGCCCGGATCAATCCGGATATGTACGGCATCTTTTTCGAGGATATCAATTTTGCCGCAGACGGCGGACTGTATGCCGAACTTGTCAAGAATCGTTCTTTTGAGTTCCCCCAACATCTGATGGGCTGGCGCAGTTTCGGACAGACGGAAGTGCTGACCGATGAAGCCCCTTTCCCGCGTAATCCGCATTATGTCCGGCTCAGCCCTTCGGGTCATGCCCATAAACTGACAGGCCTGGAAAATGAGGGATTCCGCGGCATGGGTTTCCACGCTGGCAAAGAATACCGATTCTCGGTCTGGGCCCGCAGCAGTTCGGACGATGTCCAGAAACTCACCGTCACGCTCGTCAGTGCCGATGACCGGGAGATTGGGCGTGCCGACCTGACGGTAGAGGGCCGGCAGTGGAAGAAGTATTCAGCCCGGCTCAGGAGCCGGGCCACAGAGGCACAAGGCCGCCTGCGCGTTGTCTACGACCGTGGAAACAGTGGATATGCCGATGTGGAGCATATATCGCTCTTTCCGGCCGATACCTGGCAGGGTCACGAAAACGGCCTGCGTAGCGATTTGGCCCAGGCTTTGGCCGACCTGCACCCCGGGGTACTGCGTTTTCCTGGCGGCTGCATTGTCGAGGGGACCGATTTGGCCACCCGCTACCAGTGGAAGAACTCCGTCGGAGCCGTGGAAAACCGTCCGCTTAATGAAAACCGTTGGAACTACACTTTCCCGCATCGTATGTTTCCGGACTATTATCAGTCGTACGGTCTGGGCTTTTTCGAATTTTTCTGCCTGGCTGAGGAAATCGGTGCCGCCGCCTTGCCGGTCCTGAGCTGCGGACTGGCATGCCAGTTCCAGAATGATGACATGCGGGCCCATGTGCCCCTGGAGGATTTGCAGCCTTATGTCCAGGATGCGCTCGATCTGATAGAGTTTGCCAATGGAAGCACGGATACCGAGTGGGGATCCCTACGGGCAGAAATGGGACATCCTGCGCCCTTCGGCCTGAAATACCTGGCTGTCGGCAACGAGCAATGGGGTAGAGAGTATCCCGAGCGCCTGGAAAAATTTGTGCAGGCTATCCGCCAAAACTGGCCTGATATCCAGATTGTCGGCAGTGCCGGCCCTTCGTCCGGCGGGGAACGGTTCAACTATCTGTGGCCGGAAATGCGTCGTCTGAAAGTGGATCTTGTCGATGAGCACTATTATATGTCTCCCGATTGGTTCCTGCAGAATGCAGGCCGTTATGACAGCTATGACCGCAAGGGGCCTAAGGTCTTTGCCGGTGAGTATGCGGCCCACGACTACGACCATGCCAAAGCCAACAATTTCAAGGCGGCGCTCTCAGAGGCATGTTTCATGACCGGTCTGGAACGGAATGCCGATGTGGTCAGGCTGGCCACCTATGCCCCCTTGTTTGCCCACGTGGATGCCTGGCAATGGAATCCCGACCTGATCTGGTTCGACAACCTCAGGTCGTTCAGGACCCCCAACTGGTATGTCCAGCAGCTGTTCGCCTGCTACCGGGGAACCGAAGTGCTGGCCGCCTACGGCCGTGACCGTCAGCCCCTGAAAGGGCAGCGCCAACTGTATGCTTCGGCCGTCCGCGACGGACAAGGCAAGAGACTGATTCTTAAAATCGGCAATAGCGGAGAGCAGATGCAGCGACTGGACATCCGGCTTTCCGGCCTGAAGAAATTCCGGCCTGAGGCTACCCTCATTCGTTTTCAGTCGGAGGAGTGGGATGCTGTCAATACCTTGGATGACCCGCAGCACATTGTGCCCCGGTCAGGCTCTTATATCCTGGAAGGACCGGCTTTCAGTTTCGAGGCGCCGGCCCGTTCGTTCAGCGTGCTGGTCATTTCTTTGGACTGACTGGAACTCCCTAATCGTCGTTGCCCGAATCTTCGTTATAATTGTCGTAGCCTCCTTCTTCACCCTCTTTTGCCTTCATTTTCTTGGGTTTGGGGGTCATGTTGCCGAAACTGTAGGTGACAGACAGCCTGATGCGGCGTCCGCCGAACCAGCCGTAGGATTCCTGCCGGAAACCTGTCCCTGAGGTTTTGGAACGGAAGCTGAATGATTCGAGCAAATCTCTGACGTTCAGATTGATGCTGAAGTTTCCGATAGACTTTTTGACACCGGCGTCGATACGGTAGCCAGGCAGGCGGTAACCTTGTGCAATCAGTGTGCGGGCCCGGTAGTCACCGCGAACCTGGACCGTCCACAGCTTTGGCAGGGCCAGGTTGCCGATCATGCGGGCATTCCAGGTGAAGTTGCTTTCGCTGCCGCCGTGAATGTTCTGTGTCGTGCCGGCCGGTGTGAAATCCCAGCTGTCAAGCTGGTAATAGTAGAGATTGACCGTGGTGGTCAGGTCCAGCATGGTGAACAGTCTGTTTTTGACTACAAACTCGGTGCCGGCCGAGGTGGAACTGGCTACATTGTCAAATGTCGATTTCATGATGTTGCCGTCCAGGTAGCTGAGCCGCTGGATGACATCCTCGGCCGTCCGGTAATACGCTGATACGGAGAGGGTGTGGTTTTCCCAACTCTTGATGTAGTTCAGCTCGTAGGCATTGGCCAGCTGCGGACGCAGCTGTGGGTTGCCGTAGGAGATATTGGAGGAGTCGGTGATGTTGACAAAGGAGTTGAGCTGTCCGCCCCAGGGACGCTGCGTGCGCCGTGTATAGTTGAGTTGAAGTTCGTTCTCACCTGGTAGCCGGTAGGTCAGGAAGACGGTCGGGAACAGATTGAAGTAGTCATCCTTGAAGGTGGGGGCGGTGGCCGCATCCTGCCAGTAACCAAGCGATTGGGTCTCTACATGAGTGTTTTCACCGCGCAGGCCCACTTGATAACCGAAGTTTTCCAAGGTGCCGGAATAGGAGGCATACAGAGCCTGTACATCCTGGTTGTAGATGAATCTGTTCCATAGCTGGGTGTTGAGCTGGCGGTCGGCCTGGCTGCTGCCCGACCATGTCTCCGTGGGACTGTCTTCGCGCGAAAAGGTTCCTTTGTATCCGGCTTCGATTTTGCCGTAGCCCGGAATGCTGTTGGTATAGTCGATCTGGATGTCCCAGTTCTCGGGATCGATGTGCGTGGGCTGCCACTGGTAGGTATTGGAGGTCGAAGCGTCGGCAAACACTTTTTCCTGTTCATAGACCGTCTCGGATTCGCGTCCCCAGCTGTTGTAGGAACCTAGGAAGTCGATTTCGTGTTCTGCTCCGAATTTGTGGATATAGCCCAGTTCGACGTTGCCGCCCCTCATGTCCTGTTCAGAAGAAGAACTGCGGGTACTCGTGGCAAACTGGCCGGGAATGTTGCTCACATAGCGGGTTTCAGTCCGGCTGTCACCGTTGCCGAACATTCCGAACGCTCCTACGCTCAGTTCGTCCTTTGGGGTGGGACGGTAGCTGAAACCGCCTCGGGCAAACAGGTTTCGTCCGAGTCCTTCTCCCTCGTTCTCCTGGTTCAGATAGGTATCGTCGCTGTTGATACGGTCTGTCCATCCGCCGTTGGTCCTGAGTCGCTGTCGGTAGCCCAGGCTGGCATAAAAGTCCATCTTGCCGGAATTGTAGTTGATGTTGGCACTGGCATTATGTGCCAGGGGAGAGCCTTTGTGATAGTTGGCACTGGCCTGGACGCTGCCGTAGTAGCCTGCACGGATATCGTCCTTGAGAACGATGTTGATGATACCGGCTGTACCTTCAGCACTGAAGCGTGCACCGGGATTGGTGATGACTTCGATGCGCTCGATGTTTTCGGCCGGCAGCTGCTCGAGAATGTCTCCTCTGTTGTCAGAGGTCAGTCCGGAGGCCTTGCCGTTGATCCAGACAGTGACCGAGGAATTTCCCCTCAGAGAGATGGTACCTTCGTTGTCAACCTCGACTGAGGGTATGTTTTCCAGCAGATCCGAGGCTGAGGCTCCTTTGGAGGCTATGTCCTGGGCCACGTTGAAGACCTTGCGGTCGATGTCGAATTTCATGGTCGACTGCTGTCCGACAACCTGTACCTCGTTGATGAGCTTGGTATCCTCCTCCAGGCTGATGCGCCCTATATTGACAATGGTATTACCCACGCTGACACTGCGCTCGACGGTTTTATAACCCATAAAGGAAACGCTTATCGTGTAGTCGCCTGCGTTGAGTCCTTCAATGAGAAAAACGCCCTTCTCATCGCTGGGACTGCCTCCGGCGAACTCGCCGCTCGGTTTTTCTCTGACGGAAATATTGACGAATTCCAGTGCTTCCCTGGTACGGGCGTCTTGGACGATACCCCTGATTCCTCCCGGGGCGGGAGCAGCCGTAAGGCCGGTAAGGGCGCCGAACAGCAGGATGATGGAGAACAGTTTTTTCATTGGTCGGTGACTATGTCGTTTCGGCCGCGAAAGTACATTATTTCGAGGAAATAATTATATTAATATACACTTGTGTGAGTTAAAAAAGACGATTATTTCCCTTGTTTGAAATAATCGCAGCATCCGCTCAGGCCACATTGTCCGCACAGGGGACGGCGGGCCTGACAGACATAGCGGCCGTGCAGGATGAGCCAGTGGTGGGCCAGGGGGAGCAGCTCTTCGGGGAAGTTGGCCATCAGTATTTTTTCGGTCTCCTCGGGCGATTTGGAGTTGCGGGTCAGGCCGATGCGGTTGGAGACCCGGAAGACATGGGTGTCCACCGGCATGGCCGGTTTGTCGAAGGCGCAGATGAGCATGACGCTGGCGGTCTTGCGTCCTACCCCTGGCAAACTGAGCAATTCCTCCATGGTCTGTGGTACCTGTCCGCCGTAGCGTTCTGTCAGCACACGGGCCATTTCGACCAGATGACGTGCCTTGGCATTGGGGTAGGAGACGCTTCGGATGTATGGATAGACTGCCTGCGGCTCGCTGGCAGCCATCACCTCGGGGGTGGGGAAAGCCTCAAACAGGGCCGGAGTGACTATGTTGACCCGCTTGTCGGTGCATTGGGCCGAGAGAATGACGGCCACCAGCAACTGAAATGGATTCTGGAACTGCAGTTCCGTACCGGCATCCGGCATGGTGGCCGAAAACCAGTCAATCACCTGCCGGTATTTTTCTTGGCGGGTCATGCTCGACTCATCAATAGGCCGACTGGAACTCGCTCAGGAAGCGGACGTCGTTCTCGGAGAACATGCGCAGGTCCTTGACCTGGTATTTGAGGTTGGTAATGCGCTCTACGCCCATGCCCAGTGCAAAGCCGCTGTAAACTTTGCTGTCGATGCCGCAGTTTTCCAGCACGTTGGGATCGACCATGCCGCAACCCAGGATCTCGACCCAGCCGGTGTTTTTGCAGAAGGCACAGCCTTTGCCACCGCAGATGTTGCAGGTAATGTCCAGCTCGGCTGAGGGTTCGGTGAAGGGGAAGTAGGAGGGACGCAGCCGGATTTTGGTCTGGCTGCCGAACATCTCCTTGGAGAAATACTCCAGGGTCTGGAGCAGATCGGCATAGGAAACACCCTTGTCGACATACAGCGCCTCGACCTGATGGAAGAAGCAGTGGGCCCGATAGGAGATGGCCTCGTTGCGATAGACCCGTCCCGGGCAGATAATGCGTATGGGCGGCTGGGCCTTTTCCATGACCCGGGTCTGTACCGATGATGTGTGGGTGCGCAGGATGATGTCGGGATGCTGCTCGATGAAGAAGGTGTCCTGCATATCACGGGCCGGGTGCTCAGGCGGAAAATTAAGCGAGGAGAACACATGCCAGTCGTCCTCGATCTCGGGTCCTTCGGCAATGGTGAATCCGATATTCTGGAAAATGCGGACGATCTCGTTGCGGACAATCGACAGGGGGTGGCGGGTGCCCAGCGGAACGGGATAGGCCGAACGGCTGAAATCGGGTTCTTCCCGGGTCTCAGACTGGGTTTCAAGCGACGACTTGAGCTCATTGAGACGGTCCTGGGCAAGGTTCTTCAGCTCGTTGAGCTTCATGCCGACAGCCTTTTTCTGTTCGTTGGAGACTTCGCGGAAATCGTTGAAGAGCGCCGAAATGGCCCCTTTCTTACTCAGATACTTAATGCGGAGTTCTTCAAG
This sequence comes from Bacteroidales bacterium, assembly GCA_017464285.1. Taxonomy (GTDB): domain Bacteria; phylum Bacteroidota; class Bacteroidia; order Bacteroidales; family UBA1402; genus UBA1757. The sequence goes on from JAFUDT010000013.1 coordinate 15,127, forward strand.
TTCTTTGCTGTCTTTGGGCTGCCAGGCAGCCACTTCGTCCAATATCTTCTGTATCTTGTCTAGCATCTTGTGTGTTGATTTAACGCGATTGCAAAGATACAGCTTTTTTGTTACTTTTGCTCTAAAATTTCAGGCAAAGCCAAAAGGGGTACATGCAGCGAAGCATTAAAGCGTATATAGAACAGCATCAGCTTTTTTCAGAGCGTGACAGACTGCTGGTCGCCTTCAGCGGCGGCCCGGATTCAGTGGCGCTGCTCACCGTGCTGCACGGCCTGGGTTATGACTGCCGTCCAGTGCATGTCAACTTTCATCTGCGCGGTGCCGAATCCGACCGTGACGAGGCTTTTGCCCGAGACTACTGCAGCGGGCTGGGACTGGACTGTCGTGTGGAGCATCTCTATGCAGCCGACTATGCGGCCCGGCAGGGGGTTTCCGTCGAGATGGCCGCCCGCAGCCTGCGCTACCGGCGCTTCGAGGAAATCCGGCAGGCTGAGCGTCTGGACTACATCGTCACGGGCCACCATCAGGATGACAATATCGAGACTTTTTTCCTAAATCTGTTGCGTGGCAGCGGCCCCATGGGGCTGGCCGGCATACGCCCGAAAAACGGCCGTGTCGTGCGGCCCCTGCTTGCCGTCAGCCGTCCGCAGATCATGGCCTGGCTGGCCGGTCACAACCTGCCCTATGTAACAGACAGCAGTAACGGACAGACCGACTTCCGGCGCAACCGGATCCGTCTGAACCTGTTGCCGGAGATAGACAAGACCTCTCCCGCCGCCCGCGAATGTATGGCCAGAAGCATTGGCTTGCAGAGAGAATGTGCAGATTATTATGCTCAGGAAATCGGACGGGCGATGACCAGACTGGGACTGACAGGCCCGGGCGGGGAAACCATACAGAAAGATCACGATGCCGCCAGAGGCGGTTTCACCGGACTGCTTGCACGGCTTCCGGTCTCCTTGCTGGAACAGGAGTCTCTGCCGCAGGGCATTCTCTATACCTGGCTGTCGGCCTACGGTTTTGATACGCGTACCGTTGAGGCTATCTGGCGCGGGCGGCATGATGCCAGTGGCAAACAGTACGAAAGTCCCGGCTTCCGACTGCTGCTGGACCGTGGTGTCTGGCTGCTGGATTCCCGGGACTCCGTCCCTGGAGATATGCAGGAGATGTTCGTCAGAGAGGACGATACCAGGGTGGCTTTCCTTGAGCTGGAACGATTGCCCATGCCTGCCGTGATAGAGGCTGATGCCCGAACTGCCTGCCTGGATGCCGGCAAACTGAAGTTCCCGCTATGTCTGCGCCCCTTGCGTCACGGTGACAGTTTCGTTCCCCTGGGCATGACCGGCCATCGTCTTGTCAGCGACTATCTGACAGACTGCAAACGGACCCGCTGGGAAAAACAGCAGACCTGGGTTCTGCTCTCGGGAGAGGAGATTGTCTGGGTGGTGGGAGAGCGCATCAGTCATCCCTACCGGGTGACCGGCCAAACACGGACCATGCTCAGAATTACCTGCCGTCAGGCTGATAACAGTAACACAGAATGAAGCATCACGGTGTATCTCTCGGGATTATTACCCTCCGGACTCTGCTTTGCGGACTCGTCTGGTTCTTGACATTTCCTGTTGTTTCCTTGAAGGCGGCCGAAAGGCCATCGGCCCGTCAGCGGCTGGCTGCCAGTCAGGAAGCCTGGCAGCTCTCGGCAGACCGACAGCAGCGTCGGGCGCTGGAAGAGACGGCCAAGGACGAGAGGCAGCACATGCTTTCTTTGCTCTCACAACCTCGTCCTTGGGTCAAGTGGCTGCCGCTGGACAGTCTCCCCGAAGGCTTTGAGCTTCTGCCGCTCTTGCTTTCGGAAGGAAATACCGCATCGCGCGGCAGTTATACGGCCGGCCTCTGGGGACTGACCGAGGCTGTGGCTATGAAATACGGACTGACCATCAGCTCCAATTACGATGAACGTCTGGACCCGGAACGGGCCACACGGGCCGTGGTGCGCTATTGGCGGGATCTGGACAGACTTTACCACAGCCCTTGGCAGACACTGCTGGCTTTGGTCAACACGCCTGCGGCCTACGAAAACGCTGCACGACGGCTCCGGTCGAGGCAGTTCTGGGATTTCGCCGACCTGCCTGTGCTGTTGTACGCGGATTTTCCCCGGCAGTGGGCTTCGCTGCTTTACTGGGCGGCGTATGCCCCGGGCAGCCCTGCTCCGCTGGCTGAACAGGATTCTGCCTTGGCCGAAGTCTGCCTGTCAGCCCCTCTGAGCCTTGCACTGTTGTGTCAGCAGCTTCCCGTGCAGGAAGTTCTTTTCCGGCAGCAGAATCCCTGTATCCTGTCGGGCGATTGCCTGGATGCCGGCAGCCGTATCCGGCTCAGCCCCTCCCAGGCGGTGCAGTTCGAAGAGCAGCAGGCTGTGCTTTATGCCCGAACCGGAGAACGGCTGGACAAAGAACGGGAGGCCCGTTACAAGGCTGCCCGGGCAGCAATGGTTCCATTGACCTATACTGTCCGCTCGGGTGATACGCTGGGGGCCATCGCGCGCCGTTATCATGTGACCCTTTCCGATCTTATGCGCTGGAACCAGCTTCGTTCAGACCGTATATACATAGGACAGAAACTTAGAATCCACAAGTCGTAGAATATGTCTGTCAGGAAAATACTGCTCTTTATCGTCGTGTGCCTGCTTTTGCTGGGAATACTCAGTCTCCTGTTTCCGCGGGAAGGGATGCAGGCCGGTCCTGTCCGGCTACGCTTTCCCTCACCGGAAAGCCTGGTGAAGAAGTCCGATACGACGGCTCTCCTCGAAGCGCCAACGCCCGAACAGCAGCTCTCGCTTATGGCGGAGGCCTTTCATCTGAAACAGCTTTCCCGGCTGGCCGATTCGCTGGATTACTACCGCCGCTTTTTCACGGAGAGCCCCGTGCGTATCCAGTTCCCGTCGGACGATCCCTCCATGCTGGACGGCTTTTTTGCCCTGCTCGAACAGGCCGGGCCGCAGTCCGGAGGGCTGCATGTGCTGCATTATGGCGACTCGCAGATAGAACAGGATCGTATTACGGCCTCCCTGCGTGACCTGTGGCAGAGTCGTTTCGGCGGCAGCGGACCCGGACTGATTCCGGCCGTGCAGGTCATCCCGACGGTCACTTTGTCTCAGGAGACCTGGGGCGGCTGGCAGCGTCATGCCATCTACGGACCTCGCGAAATGAACGTCGAACACCGACGCTACGGTCCGATGGGGCAGTTCTGCGAATTGGAGGATTCTGCTTTCCTGACCATCAGTTCCCGTTATACGACCCGCGGGTCATCTGCCAGGCAGTTTTCAAGGGTCCGTCTGCTGATGGGACACAACCGGGCAGGATTCCAGGCTACATTATACGAAGATGAACAGGCTTTTACGCAGGTGGTCGCTGACTCGGCCCAGACGCTGCAAGTGCTGGAGTGGAGTTTCCATCGTCCGGTCCGTCAGCTGAGCATGTCGTTCCGGGGCCGGGCCGAAATTTACGGACTGATTCTGGAAGGCGCTGGCGGAGTGGGGGTTGACAACATTCCCATGCGCGGCTGCTCGGGTACCGTTTTTACGCAGATGGACGCGGACCTGTTGCGTCAGGCCTACCAGGAAATGAATGTCCGGCTTTTTGTGCTGGAATTCGGCGGCAACCGGATGACTGTCATCCGCAACGAGGAGGATGCCCGGCATTATGCCGCCGTGATAGGGCGTCAGATCCGCTACCTGAAAAAACTCCGTCCCGAGGCGGAAGTCCTCTTTATCGGGCCCGCCGACATGTCGTGTATGGTGGACGGCCAGATGGCCTCCTATCCCATGCTCGAAACCACTGTCGCTGCCTTGCGCGATGTCTGTCTGGAAAACGGTGCGGCCTTCTGGGACATGTATCGCGTGATGGGTGGCCGCAACTCGATGCTGGCCTGGGTCAAGACCCAGCCGCCGTTGGCTGCTTCCGACTATATCCATTTCACGTTCAAGGGATCTCAGCGCATTTCGGAACTGCTCAACGAGAGTCTGTCCCTGTGCTACGATTACTATCGTTTCCGACTGACACGTCTGAACGATTCCACGATGGTGCAGATTCAGCAGCTGGACCGCAGCCGTGACTATGCCCGCGATTTCTCTGATCTGCTGCGGGAAAATGCCTCCGACTCGCTCTGGATGGACGAGCCCGATGAAGACCTCCTGTATGAGGCCCTGAAAAAGCAGATGGAAAGTAATTCCCGACAGGAACAGCAGCCATGAAACAGAAAAGATTGAAATACGCATTCTCTGTGTGCCGGAGCCGGATACTGTCCGTGCTGCTTGTTGCCTGCTGTCTGCCGTCGCTGCAGGGGAGCCGGATGCAGGTGCCCGTACCGGAGTATTTCTGTCTGAACCCTTCGGCCTGTCCGTTGCAGTTCCCTTCCGACAGCACCGCACTGTCAAACTTTCACTCCAAATTGAACCGTCTGCTCTTCGAGGGACAGGGCCGGATCAGGATATTGCACATCGGGGGCTCACACGTGCAGGCCGGCGTTTTATCCGACCGCCTGCGCAGTCGCTTTGTCAACCTTTCGCCTGCCTTGTCATCAGGCCGGGGACTGATATTCCCCTACCGGGTGGCGCAGACCAACAACCCGGCCAACTACGAAGTGCACTATACCGGCCATTGGACGGCCACACGCAATGTGTCCAGACGCTACGACGTGAGGCTGGGACTGAGTGGTATTGCCGTCACCACGGACGATCCCTCTGCCTCGCTCACTGTCTTTCTCAACCGCAGTGCCGCCTATCGGACTGATTTCAACCGGCTGACCCTGCTGGCCTATGACACCTGCCGGGCCTATGAGCCCCGCGTTGCTGCCTTCCGCGAGACCGAGTCCTTGCCTCAGGGCAGGGAAGAGCAGTGGCTGCGGGGAGTCTATGATGAAGATTCCCGCACCTGGCGGTTCAGCCTGGACGACTATGCCGATGCTTTTATGCTGAGCTTCCAGCCTGCCGATACGGCCCTCTGCGACGGCATGCATTTCACTTTGAGGGGCATCCTGGCCGAAAACGACAGCCAAGGGATAGAATACGACGCCGTCGGGGTGAACGGAGCCTCGGTCAGGGATTATCTGCGCTGCGAGGATTTCGGACAGGACTTGCAGCTGATCCGCCCTGACCTGGTCATCTTCGGCATCGGCATCAACGATGCCACTCAGGCAGATTTTACCAAGGAACTGTTTGTCAGCCGCTACGATTCGCTCATTTGCCGCATCAGGGCGGTGGCACCGGACTGCAGCTACATATTCGTGACCAACAATGACAGTTACCTGCGCCGTATTCGCCCCAATCCGCAGGGAGAGACGGCCCGGGTCGCCTTTTTCGACATGGCTGCGGGCTATGGCGCCGCCCTGTGGGACGTGTTCTCGCTGATGGGCGGCCTGGGTTCGGCCAGCCGTTGGGAAATGGCGGGACTGATGAAACCCGACCTGGTGCATTTCACCAACCCCGGCTATGAACTGTTGGGCGATTTGCTGTTCAATGCCATCATGGAAGATTATTTCCGATATTTGCAACCTTGATATGACCATGCAGATCCTGGACTATTGCCGACAGCTGTTCGACGGAGTGTTCGCCTTTCATCCGGATTCTCCGCTGCTGTTCACCCAGTTTACGTTCTGGGCGTTTTTCGCCGTGGTCTTCGCCGGTTTCAGCCTGTTGCACAACCGTCTTCTGCTGCGCAACCTGTTCATCTTCATGGCCAGTCTGTTCTTCTATTACAAGACCAGCGGCCTGTGCGTGCTGATCCTGCTTTTCTGCACCCTGTCGGACTACTTGCTGGCCGGACGTATCTACCGCGAGAAGCGGCCGGCCATGAAAAAGTGCTGGCTGGTGCTGAGTCTGGTCGTCAACCTTTCGCTGCTCTGCTTCTTCAAGTATGCCTACTTTTTCACCGATTTGGTCAATACCATTCTGGGAACTCATTTCGGCGTTTTCAATGTCTTTTCCTGGGTAGGCAATCAGCTGGCCGGCGGCCCGGTCTTCAGTGTTGAGAGGATTATTCTGCCTGTGGGCATCAGTTTCTATATTTTCCAGACCATCAGCTACACGATGGATGTGTACCGGGGGCGGGTCGCGCCGGTCAGGAACCTGTTGGACTATGGTTTCTATGTCAGCTTCTTTCCCCAGCTCGTGGCAGGCCCCATCGTGCGTGCTTCTGTTTTTATTCCCCAAATATACAAGAAGTTCCATTTGTCCCGAAGACAGTTTGGCATGGCTGTGTTCTGGATATTGAACGGCCTGATAAAAAAAATCGTCCTGAGCGACTATCTGGCCGTGAACTTCATTGACAGGGTCTTCGCCAATCCGCTGATGTATTCATCGTTCGAAAACCTGTTTGCCCTGTTTGCCTACTCCCTGCAGGTCTATGCCGACTTTTCCGGCTATACGGACATCGCCATCGGCGTGGCCATGCTGATGGGTTTTTATCTGCCCAAGAACTTTAATTCGCCCTACAAGGCCACCAATGCCGGTAACTTCTGGAAACGCTGGCATATCTCCCTGTCCCGCTGGTTGCAGGACTATCTGTATATACCGCTGGGCGGCAGCCGGAATGCCACTTTCGGCACCTGGTTCTGGATTATTGCCATCTCGGCCGTCGCTGTCATGCTCAGCCGCAGCATCTGGCTGCTGGTCGCCATCGTAGTCGTGCTGGGAACAGCCCTGCTGCGCTCGTGGCACCGACCCGACAGGCGACTTCGGCTGACGACCCATATCAACACGATGAACACCATGCTGCTGGGCGGTCTGTGGCATGGCGCCAGCCTGAATTTCGTCATCTGGGGCGGCCTGAACGGCCTGGGTGTCGTGGTCTATAAATATTGGAAAACCTGGTCGCCGGCCAGACGTGCCCTTGTCCTGAGCCTGCTCTTTGCCCTGCTCTTTGTGCTGAACGTCTTTGTCTGTCCAGGACCACTGCTCAATATCGCCCTGGTATGGTTGGGCACGGTCACCGTGGTGACGCTTGTCCGCTATGTCTATTCTTTGTTTGAACAGCTTGTGCCGGGCATTCCCCAGACCTTCCTGAATTCGGAAAAAGGGCTGGGAATGGTCTGGGGAGTCTTGCAGACCTTTGTTTTCGTTACTTTTACCCGACTGTTCTTCCGCTCCGGCTCCAACTTGGATCCGGCTGAAGCCAACCGTATCGCCTGGGAGACGGCCACGGACATGATCCGTCAGATAGGCAGCCGTTGGAACTTAGTCGTCATTCCGCAGATTCTTTACCAATACCGGACTGTCTTTCTCATGTTCGCGGCCGGTATGATCATCCATTGGTTGCCCGAGCGCTTCAAACGCCGTTATCGTCTGTGGTTTGCCCGTCTGCCGCTGCCCGTGATGATCCTGGCTGTGGTGGCAGTTGTCTTTGTGGTATATCAGTTCATTACCTCCGATCTGCAGGCGTTTATCTACTTCCAGTTCTGATTCCGCTGCAATATCCGGCTCCTCTGTCCGTTAATATAAACAGTCATGAAGATGAAAGTATGCCTTTTACTACTGCTCTCGCTGCTGCTGCCCATGTCGTCGGCTGCGGAGAGCGCCTACCGCACCCTCACCTTGGACGGGCGTTACAGGACTTTGCAGGTATATCCGGCAAATTCGCCGGCTCAGGCTCCGGTTATTCCCCTGCAGGGGCAGGAGCGGATACAGATCGGTTTTGACGAGCTTTCGCATGATTATCACCGTCTGACCTATCGGGTGATTCACTGCAACGCCGACTGGACCCGTTCCGAGCTGAACGAACTGGAGTATATGGCAGGCTTTACGCAGAACGATGTGCCCGAAGGCACTCCCTCAATGGGGACCCATGCCGAATATACACATTACAGCCTTGTTCTGCCCAATGAACAGGTGCAGCTGAAGCTCTCGGGCAACTATGCGGTCGAAATCACCGACCGCGACGAACCTGAGGCCGGACCGTTGCTGTGGGCCTGCTTTTCCCTGCTCGACCGTCAGGTGGGTATCGACGCCGGCGTGAGCACCCTGACCGATGCCGGCTACCGGAGCGAGACCCAGCAGTTGGAGTTTGAACTGAAAACAGGTTTCGCCAGTATAGAACGGCCGGATACCGACCTGAAAATCCTGGTGCGTCAGAACCGTCGGACCGACAATCAGGTGGTGGGCGTGCGTCCCAGCATGGCCGGATCCGGCGTCATCCATTATCAGCACCGTCCGGAACTGATTTTTGACGGAGGAAATGAATATCGCCGCTGTGACTTTTCCTCCTACAAACTGGGCGGGCTCAACATTGACCGCATCGTTTATCAGAAACCTTATTACCATGCCTTGCTTTTCCGGGCTGAGCCCCGGCTGACGGGATATACTTACGATGAGGACCAGAACGGCCGCTATCTGACCGACACGCGGCAGGGCAGGGAAGAAGTCGATGTCAGGGCCGACTATTTCTGGGTCCATTTCAGTCTGGCACTGCCCCGGCCGCTGGAACGGGGTGCCCTCTATCTGTTGGGTGAAATGACCGAGAACCGCATTGACGAGGAAACCCGCCTGGACTACAATGACGAGACGGGCTGTTACGAACAGCAACTGTTTCTCAAGCAGGGAATCTGCAATTATCTGTTCATGTATGCCGATTCTACGGAGACGGGAGATGCCGCCTGGAACGCCCCCTTGTCCTCTCGGCCGGCAGAGGGCAGTTATTGGGCCACAGAGAACGGATATCAGATATTTGTCTATTACCGTCCTTTCGGAGCCCGCTACGACCGGCTGATCGGCTATACTGAAATCAGCTCGCGGCAATAGCCCATGTGTTTTGCCCTGGTTTTCTCCTGAGGCAGCTTGTGATAACAGTCAGGGTGACCGATATCCGATATCGGTCACCCTGACTGTATAAGTGTGTGCGGATGCTTAGCTGAAATTGGCCAGCAGATACTGCTCGGCCTCGAGGTTCCACAATCCCTTGTGGGCCTGGCAGATCTCGTTGAGCCGTGCGAAGCGCGGGTCTTTTTTGCCCAGTTCGGCAAAGTCGGCAATGGGTGTCAAAGGTAGCTCAATATGATTGTATATCAGCTTCTTGCCACCGGGTATCTCCGGCAGGTGCAGTGTGGCCTGCGGCACGGCGTTCAGGCCGCCGATGTGTGTGACCAGCCCGGCGGGATCCATGCCTTTGCCCATCAGATAGAGCGCTTCGAGCATATCGTCGGTGTTGCCTCCGCTGGTGCCTACCACGTGGGTGTAGGCATAGTGGACATTGTAGAAATTGAACATGGCGCTGAAATCGGGTCTGCCCGGGCCGGCAAAGAAGTTCAGGCAGCCGTCGAAGGACAGGATGGCGTCGGCCTGCTCAGCCACCGCGCGAACCGGAGCAAAGCAGAACACATCGTTGAAGCCGGTACCGCCGCTCAGGGCTTTCAGCTCGGATACGGGATCCTCCATCTTGCCGGTGTTGACATATTTCAGCTCAATGCCGCGTGAAGCGGCAAATTCCGGGGTATAGAGCGATGCGGCCCTGTCCAGTCTGGCCTGGTCCATGTCGGTGACCACCAGCAGCGAGGGATGCCGGTCTTCGCGGTGCAGCACATAGTTGATGGCTGCCAGCCCCATGGGACCCACACCGGCCAGGATGGCCATTTTACCGTTCTCGACGATTTCCATTTTATGGACATACTTGCCAGGGGTGGTATGGTAGTTGGCATGCATTGCGCCGATGACGCAACTCAACGGCTCCGACAGGGAGGCCGGGTAGTACCCCTCGCCCTTGTAGGGCAGCAGGCAGCCCTGCTGCATGACTTCGTTGGGGATGATGACATAGGTGGCGTCACCGCCGATATAGCGGTAGGAGTATCCCGGGGCGCTCAGGACTCCGGCAGGCCCTTGCTCGTAGTTCAGTGCCGGCTGGATGGAAAATTTGTCGCCGGCCTTGAACTGCCCGGCCCACTTGGCTCCGACCTCGATGAACTCTCCGGCAAACTCGTGGCCGATGATGACCGGATTGTCTGCTACGTTATTGGGAACTCTCTTGTGGTCTCCTCCCTGGTTGACGGCTTTGTAGGAAGACATGCAGAGGCTGTCGCAGACAACCTTGGCCAGTATTTCGTCCTCCTTGATGGCAGGCAGTTCATAGCTTTCCAGCCTAAGATCCTGCTTGCCATATAAACGTACGGCTTTTGCTATCATAAACACTTGTTTTTTATTGACTGCGAAGATACTGCAAAGCAGTAAGATTCCAAAATATATTTTATCTCGTTTTTCTGCTTTTTTCTTGGAAAAACCATGGAGCGCATATATAAATTGATTACCTTTGCCTGAGAGACGAATAATGATTTATATAATAACATATGTCTGAATACAAGAGAATTAGTAAAGCTTTGGTCTCGGTCTTCCACAAGGAGGGCCTCGATGAAATCCTTCGCAGACTCCATGACGAAGGCGTCGGATTCATTTCGACGGGCGGAACCTGCCAGTTTATTGAATCGCTGGGATATCCCTGTGACAAGGTCGAAGACCTGACGGGCTATCCTTCCATTCTGGGCGGTCGGGTCAAGACGCTGCATCCCAAAGTCTTCGGCGGCATTCTGAACCGCCGTGACGAGGCCGGTGACCAACAGCAGTGCGCCGAATACGAGATTCCAGCCATTGACCTTGTCATTGTCGATTTATATCCCTTCGAAGCCACTGTCGCTTCCGGAGCCAGTGCGGAGGATATCATCGAAAAAATCGATATCGGCGGCATCTCCCTGATCCGTGCCGCTGCCAAGAATTTCCAGGATGTGGTCATTGTGGCTTCCAAGGCCCAGTATGCAGCCTTGCTGGACATTCTCAACGAAAAAGGCGCCCAGACCTCTCTGGAGGAACGCAAATGGTTTGCCAAGGAGGCCTTTAAGGTCTCTTCGGGTTACGATACCCATATCTTCAACTGGTTCGATCAGGACAGCACCCCCTCGGCCTTCCGCTGTGCCGTGGACAGCACGCGTCAGCTCCGCTACGGCGAGAATCCTCACCAGCAGGCTCAGTTCTATGGCGATTTTGAGGAAATGTTCGAGCAGCTGCAGGGCAAGGAGATATCCTACAACAACCTGCTTGACATCGATGCGGCAGTCTCGCTCATCAATGAATTCTCCGAGCCCAGCTTTGTCATCATCAAGCACAACAATGCCTGTGGGGTGGCTTCCCGTCCTACTCTGATAGAGGCTTGGAAAGCGGCCTTGGCCGGCGATCCGGTGTCGGCCTTCGGCGGCATTTTTGCAGCCAACCGTCCGGTCGACAAGCAGACGGCTGAGGAAATCAACAAGCTGTTCTTCGAGGTGATTATCGCACCCGACTACGATGCCGATGCCTTGGCCGTCCTTTCCCAGAAGAAAAACCGTATCATTCTGATTCAGAAAGATGCCGCTGTCCCGGCCCGCCAGTTCCGCTCCATGCTCAACGGCGTACTGGTACAAGATAGGGACCTGCATACCGAGAGTGCCGACCAGCTGCATGCCGTCACCCGGAAGAAGGCAACCGACAAGCAGATCGACGATCTGCTGTTCGCCAACATCATCGTCAAGCACAATAAGTCGAACGCCATCGTGCTGGCCAAGGACAGACAGCTCTGCGCCTCAGGCGTGGGTCAGACCTCCCGTGTGGATGCCCTGCGTCAGGCTATCGACAAGGCTGTCTCCTTCGGCTTCGACCTGAACGGTGCAGTCATGGCTTCCGATGCTTTCTTCCCTTTCCCCGACTGCGTGGAGATTGCCCACAAGGCCGGCATTCAGGCGGTGATTCATCCCGGCGGTTCAATCAACGACAAACTGTCGGTGGAATACTGCGATGCCAACGACATGGCCATGGTGACCACCGGTTACAGACATTTCAAACATTAAAAACACACGATTCATGGGACTTTTTTCCTTTACACAAAAAATAGCGATGGACCTGGGTACCGCCAACACCGTTATCCTGCATAACGACAAGGTGGTCATCGACGAACCCAGTGTCGTGGCGCTTGACAGCAAGACGGGCAAGACCCTGGCTGTCGGCGAGCAGGCGCGTCTGATGCACGAAAAGACCAATGAGAACATCCGGACGGTACGCCCGCTGCGCGACGGTGTGATTGCCGACTTCTATGCTGCCGAGCAGATGATCCGGGGCTTCATCAAGAAAGTGAACCCTCACAGCGGCGGCCTGTTCTCTTCGCTGCGCATGGTGGTCTGCATCCCCTCCGGATCGACCGAGGTGGAGATCCGTGCCGTGCGTGATTCGGCCGAACATGTAGGCGGCCGGGAAGTCTATATGATATACGAGCCGATGGCGGCCGCCATCGGTATCGGCATCGATGTGGAGGCCCCCGAAGGCAACATGATTGTCGATATCGGCGGCGGAACGACCGAAATCGCCGTTATTTCACTGGGAGGCATCGTGGCCAACGAGTCGATACGTATCGCCGGCGATGATTTTACAGCCGATATCCAGGAATATATGCGTCGCCAGCACAACCTGCGCATCGGCGAACGCACCGCAGAGCAGATCAAGCTGCATGTCGGCTCGGCCATGACCGAGCTGGACAATCCCCCGGAGGATTACCTTGTACGCGGACCCAACCAGATGACGGCCCTGCCTATGGAGGTGCCCGTGTCGTATGTGGAGATTTCCCACTGTCTGGAAAAGTCCATCTCCAAGGTGGAGACAGCCGTGCTGAATGCTCTGGAGAAAACCCCGCCCGAACTGTATGCCGACATCGTCCGCAACGGCATTTATCTGACCGGCGGCGGTGCCTTGTTGCGTGGACTGGCCCAACGGCTGACCAACAAGATCAATATCCCGTTCATCGTACCGGAAGATCCTCTGCATGCCGTGGCCAACGGCACGAGTGTCGCCCTGAAGCATGTTGACAAGTATAACTTCCTGCTTCGCTGATGCACTCGCTGATACAGTTCCTGCTACGTTTTGGCAATACGCTGTTGTTCGTCGTTCTGGAAATCATCGCCCTGGTGCTGCTGTTCCGGTATAACGATTTTCATCAGAGCATTGCCCTTTCTTCGGCCAACTGTATCAACGGCAGAATCTATGAAACCAGGGAACAGGTGACAGGCTATTTCCAGCTCCGTGAGAAAAACACGCTGCTATGGCAGCAGAACGGAGTCCTGGAAAAGCGTGTGGCGGCTTTGGAGGCCGCTCTTCGTCAGTATGAGCTGGAGGAAAGACCTTTGAATGGGGCGGAGGATTTTGATTATATTTATGCCAGAGTGTTGAAGAACAGCGTAATACAGCTGGCTAACACTTTTACGCTGAATGTCGGCCGGGCCGACGGTGTGGAGCCGGGGATGGGCATATCCGCCCCAGAAGGTATCGCCGGCATTGTTTCGGCCTGTTCTGAACATTATTCCGTGGCTGTTTCCCTGCTCAATGTCAATGCCCATTACAGTTGCAAGGTGAAGCATACCGATGTGGTCGGTTCTCTCACCTGGTACGGTGGCGATACCCGCTACGGCCTGTTGGAGGAGCTGCCGGGCTACCAGATGTGGAATGTGGGCGATACGATAGTGACCAGCGGTTTTTCCAATTCGTTTCCCGAAGGACTGCCGGTGGGATGCATCGAATCCTTCGACAAGACTACGGCCGACAATTTCTACACGGCCCGTATCCGCCTGTTTACCAGTTTTGAGTCGCTGGCCGACGTGCGTATCATGTACAGGACCAATTATCGCGAACAGCAGGAGCTGGAGGAGGAGGCTGTCAGATGAACCGGATTGTACTCAAACACTTGGCCATAGCCGTTTTTCTGGTGCTGCTTCAGGCACTGGTGCTGCAGTATGCCGGGTTTCTGTCCTTCGTCCCGCTGGCCTATATCTATGCGGTGCTCATCTGGCCGACCGATACGCCGGTCTGGCAGGCCCTGCTGCTGGGATTTCTGATGGGACTGGCCCTGGACATCCTGCTGGATACTCCGGGCATGCACGCTGCTGCCACCACTTTTGCCGTCTATCTGCGCCGTCCGCTGCTGCGTACATTCCTGAGCAAGGATGAGACCGAAGGAATGGAACCCGGCGAGAAAAGCATGGGTTTCATGAGCTTCTGGAAATATTCCCTGTCGATGATCGTCTGTCATCATTTTACACTTTACCTGATCGAGTCGTTTTCGTGGACCGACCCTGTGAGGATACTGCTCAGTGTACTGGTCAGTACGGTCCTGACAGCTCTGTTGGTCTTCTTTTTCGAACGTTTCCGCAGATAAAGTGCAGCAACCATGGCCACAGACAAGAACTATGAACGCCGGGGAACGACCCTCCTGATCATCATTGCCCTGACAGTGGTGCTCTATCTGGTGCGTTTGGTCCATTTGCAGCTACTGTCCGACGAATACGACAAATATGCCGACAGCAATGCCCAGTTTCGCAAAGTCATCTATCCCGAACGGGGCATCATATACGACCGCAACGGCAAGGTGGTAGTGTATAATTCAGCCTTCTACGATCTGATGGTCACCACCCGTGAAATGAAAGGGCTGGACACCCTGGATTTCTGTCGCACTCTGGATATCACCCGCGAATATTTTGAAAAACGGATGACCGACCTGCGCAACCGTCGGCTGAATCCGGGTTTCTCGACCTATACCCCGCAACTGTTCATGTCGCAGCTCACCGTGGAACAATACGGCCCACTGCAGGAAAAGCTGTTCCGTTTTCCGGGATTCAGCATCCGGAAACGCTCCCTGAGGTCCTACACCCGTCCCGTGGCAGCCCATGCCCTGGGCTATGTGGCCGAGGTCAACCGCCGCGATATCGAAGAAGACAGCTACTATACCAGCGGCGACTACAGCGGTCGTTCGGGCATCGAAAAAATGTACGAACGTCAGCTGCGCGGCGAGAAGGGCTACGAGATCTATTTGCGCGACGTGCACGGCCGCATCAAAAAATCGTTCAACGAAGGGCGTCGCGATCTGGCACCGGTCTCGGGCAGGGATCTGATGCTTTCGCTCGACCTCGACCTGCAGGAATATGCCGAGCAACTGATGGTCAACAAACGCGGTGCCGTGGTTGCCTTAGAACCGAAAACAGGCGAGATCCTGGCCTACGTCTCGGCACCGACCTATGATCCCAATCTCCTGGTGGGCAACCAGCGGGCGGCCAACTACCGTGAACTGGAAGCTTCACCTTACAAGGTCTTCCTGAATCGTCCCATCCAGTCGTTCTATCCTCCTGGCTCCACCTTCAAGCCTCTCCAGGCTCTGGTGCTGCAGCAGGAAAAAATCATCACCCCACGGACCGAATATGCCTGTCACAACGGCTATGCCTTTGCCGGCATGAAACTGGGCTGTCATTCGCACCGCTCTCCGCTTGACCTGACATCGGCCATAGCCACTTCCTGCAACGCCTATTTTGCCGCTGCCTACCGCGCCATGATAGATGACCGTAAATACGGATCTTCCCAGGCTGCCCTGGATGTCTGGCGCGAACACGTCATGTCCTTTGGCTATGGCGCCCGCCTGGGGGTGGATATGGCCTACGAGCAGTCGGGTATGATTCCTTCTTCCGAGTTCTACAATCGTGTCTATGGCAACCGTTCGTGGAAGGGCTCGACGATCATTTCCAATTCCATCGGACAGGGCGAGGTGTTGGCAACTCCTTTGCAGATTGCCAATTTCTGTGCCACGATCTGCAACCGGGGATGGTATTATACTCCGCATATTGTCAAGGAAATAGAGGGCGAAGCCTTGGACGGGAAATACACCCTCAGACATCAGGTTAGTGTCTCGCCGGAGTATTTCGAGTCTGTTATTCAGGGAATGCGGGCATCGGTGACGGAGAGCATAGGTACATCCAAGGGGGTGGCCATCCCTGGCATAGAGGTCTGCGGCAAGACCGGCACGGCCGAGAACAAAGGGGTGGATCATTCCATTTTCATGTGTTTCGCCCCCATGGACGATCCCAAGATATGTATGTTGGTCTTCATTGAGAACGGAGGTTTCGGTGCCACCTGGGCTGTCCCCATGGCCAGCCTGCTGCTCGAGAAATACCTGAAAGGAAGCATAGCCGACAACCGCCGGTGGATGGAGACCAGATTGTTGAACGCAAATTTGATGGAAGTTGAACCAAAGGACTGACAGCGGCAATTTTCTCAAGACCATGGATTACCAGGTAGTGTTCATCTACCTGTTCCTGGTTATCTGGGGCTGGCTGACCATTTACAGCGCCAGCTACGACTACGACAGCACCCGTCTGCTCGACCTGAGCCAGTTCTCGGGCAAGCAGTTCATGTGGATAGGCATTTCGCTGGTGGTCGGCCTGCTGCTGCTGGTGATTGACTCCCGCTGGTATTACAATGCTACGGAGGTCATCTACATTTTGGTCATGGCACTGCTGGTGCTGACCTTGGTCATCGCTTCTGATGTCAAGGGCTCCCGATCATGGCTCATTTTCGGGCCGGTGAGCATACAACCGGCCGAGTTTGCCAAGTTTGCCACGGCCCTGGCCCTGGCCAAGTTCATTGACAAGAACGGTTTCAATCCCCGGGAATCAAAGCGGGACTATATCGCCTTTCTTATCATATTCCTGCCCATCCTGATCATCATCCTCCAGCAGGAGACAGGCTCGGCACTGGTCTTTCTCTCGCTCTTTCTGGTCCTCTACCGGGAGGGCATGTCGCCCAGGCTGCTGCAGGCAGGCTGCTGTGCGGCCGCCTATTTCATCATCTCGGTCCGCTATGGTTCAGCAGTGCTGTGGGAAAAGACTGAAACGGGCTATTTTTTAGTCCTGCTGCTGATACTGGCCCTCATGCTACTGATGTTCTATCTCCACAATAGCCGTGAAAAGCAGTCGCTGTGGCTGTTGCTGGGAGGCAACCTGCTACCGCTGCTGGCCGGCATCGTGTGTAATCTTCTGGGTTGGCATTTCAATCTCTGCTGGCCGCTGCTGGCCACGATGACTTTCTCGATAAGCTATCTGACAGTGCTCTCCTTTCGGAAAAATGTCCGTGAAATAGCATCGATTGTACTATTCGTCGTTTTGTCCGTGGCCTTCCTCTTTACTGCCGACTTTTTTTTCGACCATGTGCTCAAGCCACATCAACAGATCCGTACCCAAGTCTTTCTCGGGGTAGTGGACGATCCGACCAATGCGGGCTACAATGTCAATCAGGCCAAGATATCCATCGGTTCTGGCGGCCTGATGGGCAAAGGTTTCCTTAACGGTACGCAGACCAAACTGAAATATGTGCCCGAACAGCATACCGACTTTATTTTCTGTACCATCGGCGAGGAGTGGGGCTTTGTCGGCTCGGCCCTCCTGCTGCTGGTCTATCTCTACTTGATGGTACGGCTCATTCTCATGGCCGAACGACAACGTAGCCGTTTTGTGCGGGTCTATGGCTATTGTGTGGTCAGTATTTTCTTTTTCCATGTCCTGATCAATGTGGGCATGGTGCTTGGCATCATGCCCGTCATCGGCATTCCTTTGCCCTTTTTCAGCTATGGAGGCTCTTCGCTGCTGAGCTTTACCATACTGCTGTTCATTTTCCTCAAACTGGATGCCGAACGGCTACGCTATCACTGATTCATTAAACCAGACAACGATATGAAGACTCTCAAGTTATTGTCAATGAGTATGCTGGCGGCACTGCTCCTGAGTTTTGCCCCGAAACAGGACCGCCCTGTCACGATTTTCACCATCGGTGATTCGACCATGGCCGACAAGACGCTGGACAAGGGGAATCCCGAGAGAGGCTGGGGGCAGGCTTTCCGCGCCTGCTGGGACAGCCGTTACGTAGTAGTGGACAACCATGCCCTGAACGGGCGCAGTTCGAAGAGCTTCCGCGATGAAGGTCATTGGCAGCCTGTCTATGAGAAGATACGCCCGGGTGATTATGTGCTGATCCAGTTCGGGCACAATGACCAGAAGCCCAAGGAGGACCGTCACACCGATCCGGGAACGACCTACAACGAACAGTTGAAACAGTATATCCGCGAGACACGCGAAAAGGGCGGCATTCCAGTCCTGCTCACCTCCATGGTGCGCCGGAAATTCGGTGATGACGGCCATCTGACAGAAACCCACGGAGACTATCTTCAGGCTGTCCGTGATGTGGCAGCAGAGATGAAGGTGGTACTCATCGACCACAATCTTTCCAGCAAACGCCTGGTCGAGGAAATGGGTCCCGAAGACTCCAAACAGCTTTTTATGTGGGTGGAGCCGAATACCTGCATGGCCTGTCCCGAGGGCAAGCAGGACGATACTCACCTGCGCATGCCCGGGGCACGCAGGATGGCCTGGCTGGTGCTTGACGAACTCAAGGAAAAGATTCCCGCCCTGGCTCCCTATATTCTGTATAGTGACTATGTGGTGGCTCAGGACGGCTCGGGCGATTTCTTCACCGTGCAGGAGGCTCTCAATGCCGTGCCTGATTTCCGCAAGAACGGCCGTACACGCATTTATATACGCAACGGAATTTACAAAGAAAAACTGATCTTGCCCGAAAGCAAAATCAACGTGACCCTTATCGGGGAGAGCTGCGAAGGGACCATTCTGACCTACGACGACTATGCTCAGAAAAAGAATGTCTTCGGCGAGGAAAAATCCACCTCCGGCTCGGCCAGTTTCTATGTCTATGGACATGATTTCCATGCCGAAAACCTGACCTTCGAAAACTCATCCGGGCCGGTGGGGCAGGCCGTGGCCGTTTTTGTCTCCGGCGACCGGGCCATGTTTCGTCACTGCCGTTTCCTGGGCTGGCAGGATACCTTGTACACCTATGGCCGCCAAAGCCGCCAGTACTATGAGAACTGCTATATCGAGGGTACGGTCGATTTCATCTTCGGCTCGTCCACGGCCGTATTCAAAGACTGTGAGATACACAGCAAACGGTCCGGTTATCTGACGGCGGCCTCCACCCCGCAAGATACCCCTTATGGCTATGTCTTTATCCATTGTCGCCTGACGGCAGACCAGGGAGTGGAAGGAGTCTTTCTGGGACGCCCCTGGCGTCCGTATGCCAAGGTGGTCTATGTGGACTGTGAAATGGGGGCACATATCCGACCTGAAGGTTGGAACAACTGGAATGATCCGTCCAAGGAGCAGACGGCCAGCTATGCCGAGTATGGTTCCAAAGGTCCGGGTGCCCAAGTTTCATCCCGAGTTGGATGGGCCCGTCGGCTGAGTCGCCGCGAGGCTGCCGCATATACGGTGGAAAAAGTCCTGGCCGGTACAGATGGCTGGAGACTGCCCGAGGAACTGTAGCCCCGGAGCTGTTTATTCATAAGACAGCCTGATCCCGACTTTCTCAATGCCGGTGAGCAGACTGTCCTGCATCAGGGGCAGGACCTGCAGGCGAAAGGCCAGACGCTCTCCCGAGGAGGGTAGGGGGCTGCCTGGTCCGAACTCTTGTACCAACGTATAGGTCGAGCCCCATCCCTTCCCTTGCCAGCGTCCCCTGTCATCAACCAGCCGGAGAACCATCCGGTCGGTCGACTGCTTTATGACAGCCAGGCTGGAGTCGGCCTTCAGAAGGGCTATGTGGGTATGTACCAGCAGTTGCAGGTCTTCATAAGGGTAGTCATCGCGATGTCGGAGTGACAGACTCAGTCTGAGTGGCTGGCCTGCCAGTCTTTTGAGCAGCACCGAATCCAGCCGCAGGGTATCTGTAAACATCAATGTGTCTGTCTGCCGCCAGCCTTCCCGGGGAATAACGCGGTATTGGTGATACAGGCTGTCGTGCCAGGTACAGGCCGACAGCAGCAGAAGTATCAGCGACCAGCAGTATTTTTTCATGACTGGCTTTCTTGTGGAGACTGATCTCCTCCCTGACCAGGCCGGCGGCGAAGTCGGTTGCCGCGGCGGTCGTTACGGCGATGCCGGTTGTCGTTACCGCCTTGCCCATTATGAAGGTGATTCTGTCCGTCGCCGTTACCGCCCTGCCCGCTACGGGAACGATCCTGACCGTTGCCGTCTCCGTTCCCGTTTCCGTTTCCGTCCTGCTCGCTACGGTGTTCACCATGCCCGCCGCGGTTGTTGCGGCGTTTTTTCCGTTTATCGCGTGCAGGCTTGTCGAAACGGGTATAGTCGTTGTTGCCCAGAATGTCGCCGAAGGCACTCTGCTGTGGAGCCTCCTGACTCTCCGACAGACTGTCGGCGCGTACTCCCTGTTTGTTGAGGGCAATGATCTGGAAGGCTCTTTCCACAGGAATGGTCTCCAGATTGGCCAGCGTGTCTTTCGAAGTGGAGTAGGTGACTGTCCGTTTGAAAATGTCGGCCTTGACCTGATAGTAAGTGGCATCTTTGGTCTCTAAGGGAATGTTCTTCGAGGGAATGCTCTTCTGGGCCTCGACATACATGTCGGTCTCGTAGTTCATGCAGCATTTCAGCTTGGCACACTGGCCGGCCAGTTTCTGGGGGTTCAGGCTCAGATCCTGGTAACGTGCGGCGGCAGTCGATACGGACACGAAATTGGTCATCCATGACGAGCAGCACATCTCCCGGCCGCAGGGGCCTATGCCGCCGATACGACCGGCTTCCTGACGGGCTCCGATCTGTTTCATCTCGATGCGGACACGGAAAGTGTCGGCCAGTACCTTGATCAGTTCACGGAAATCCACGCGGCCGTCGGCAATGTAGTAGAAGATGGCTTTGTTGCCGTCGCCCTGATACTCGACATCTCCAATCTTCATTTCCAGGTGCAGTTCCTCGGCTATTTTCCTTGATTTGAGCATGGTGTCGTGCTCCTTGGCTTTGGAGGCCTCGTATTTTTCCATATCGGCCGGCCGGGCTTTCCGATAAACCCGGCGTACTTCCTGGTCGAAGCGGTAGCGGTTTTTCTTCATCTGCTTGAGTACCAGCTGTCCGGTGAGAGTCACCACCCCGATATCATGTCCGGGCATGGACTCGACGGCCACCCAGTCACCTTTGACCAGCGGCAGTTTGTTGCTGTTCAGATAGTAGCCCTTGCGGGTGTTCTTGAACTGCACCTCGACAAAGTCGGTGGACGACTGGGCTTCCGGCAGGTCGCAGAGCCAGTCGAAGGTGTTCAGTTTCTTGATGGTGACACCGCTGCTTCCTTTGATGTTCATCAGGAAACCGGTCGGGTTGAGTCTGTATTTCTTTTCTTCCATGGCTATTTGAATAACATGATGGACTGCAGCGCCAGGTCGAAAAAGACCATCCGGGCATTGACATTCTGCTCAATGTGCCTTTCGGCCAGTTCGAAGGTCTGCATGAAGTCCTCGATATTGCGATGATTGATAAAGGAAAAGAACTTGCCCGAAAAGGCAGCCTCTTCCGGGTTCAGATAGTTCAGGGCCGGCTGGCGGAGATTCATGATGAAATTTTCGCGAGTCAGCCGCTGGGCATAAGTCAAGTACTGTTTTTGGCGTTCCCGGCCGATTTTGGCGATTTCTTCGGCCCATAGTTTCTGATCCTGCAGGGCACGCTGTTTGTCCAGTTTGCGCTGTGGCGGGAAATGGGCAATGGTATAGGCGTTGCGCATGCAGCGAATGAACATGTCCAGGTAATATCTGTCGGTTTCGTTCTCCCCCAGCAGTGTGCGGGCCTGGACGAGGCTGCCCTTGGCCAGACGTGCCGCTGCCAGAATGTTAGCTTCAGGCAGCTGGGGATACTGCCGCCGGAGGGTCTCGACAAGTTGCGACAGCTCGATGCCCGGCACATGCAGGTGCTGACTGCGCGACCAGATGGTACCCAATACGCTCTCACTGTCCTCGCTCACAAGCAGGAATACGGTTCCCCGGGGTGGCTCCTCCAGTATCTTGAGCAGGCGGTTGGCGCAGGCAGGGTGCATCTTTTCGGGCAGCCAGATAATCATGGTCTTGTAGGCCGACTCGTAACTCTTTAGGCCGAGCTTACGCAAGATTTCGTTGCCTTCTTCGGCATAGATGAGCCCCTGGGCGTTTTCACTGCCCAGAAAGGCCATCCACTGCTCGTAGGAAAAATAGGGATCCTTGAGCAGTATTTCCCGCCAGGAGGCAAGAAACTGGTCGCAGACCGACTTGGAGGAAGACTTGCTCTTGTTGTAGATGGGAAAGACAAAATGCAGGTCGGGATGCTGTAGCCGGTTGAACTGCTGGCAGGAAGGACAGTGTCCGCAGGCATCGTCATCTTGTCGGTCCGTGCAGTTGAGATAGCGGGCAAAGGCCAAGGCCAGCGGCAGCTTGCCTGCACCGCCCGGCCCCGACAACAGCAGGGCGTGAGGCACCTTGCCCGACTGTGCCGTCTGGATAAGATGTGCCTTGAGGTGGTCCTGTCCGATGATATCTTTGAAAAGCATGGCGGATACTGTTTCAAGGTTGGACATCGGCTCTGTCGTCGTCAGAGCCGGCCACCAGTGTGGCAGGCAGTGAGTCTGTCGGATAGCCCAGACGGGCCATCAGTGCGTTCTTGACCAGTTCGAAACTGTCGCGATAGGCCTCCTTGAGCGGTGTGGAGGGCGGGGATTCCATCTTGAGCGGGTCGATGGCCTGTCCGTTGCGGAAAACCCGAAAATCCAGGTGAGGCCCTGTGGCCAGCCCTGTGGCCCCCACATAGCCGATGACCTCGCCCTGCGATACCTGCTGTCCGACGGCCAGTCCTTTGGCAAAGCGGCTCAGGTGCATGTAGGTGGTGGTATAGGTGCCGTTGTGTCGGATGGTGACATAGTTGCCGGCTCCTCCCTTCTGAAAGGCTTTCTTGGTGACCACTCCTGAGCCGATGCTCATGACTGGAGTGCCCGTCGGGGCGGCATAGTCCACCCCCAGGTGCGGCCGTCGGATTTTCAGCACCGGATGCAGGCGTGAGGGATTGAAGTGCGAACTGATGCGGGAATACTTGAGCGGAGCCTTGAGGAAGGCCTTGCGCAGGTTTATTCCGTTTTCGTCGAAGTAGTCCTTGTAGCCGTCTTGTTCAAAGGGAAAGGCAAAAAAGTCCTTGCCGTTGTGACGGAACACGGCGGCATGAATTTCTCCGATACCCACCGAAACAGAGTCGTCGACAAAATATTCGTCATAGAGCACCTGGTAGGCATCGCCCTTCTGAATACCGAAAAAGTCGATCTGCCAGGCATAGATGTCCGACAGCGGATTGGCCAGCGTCGTGTTGTCTCCGTTGTCGTATAGGCTCTTCCACAGCGAATGGCTCACCGTGCCCCGGGCACAGCGGTTTCTGACCTGAACCTCTTTCTGGGCGCGATAGACCTCTATGGAATCGGAGAAGTCGAAGACAACATATCCGGTCCGGCTCTCCTTATAGAGAAAATAGCGGAGGCTGGGCACACTGTCCAGGGTGCGCATGGCAATGTATTCGTGTCCTGACTGGATGTGTCGCACATCGAAAACAGGGCGGGATACCCTGGCTGTCTGGTCGATGAGGCGGGCCGGCAGTCCGTAGCGACTCAATAGCAGCGACAGGCTCCAGCCCTCCCGGATGCGGCCGTCTTCGAGCTGCAATGTGTCGATGCGGATTCCCAGCAGGTATTCTGCCTGCTCTTCGGGTTGGTCGGCAGTGTCGGCTGTTTCATCGCTCTGCTCTCCGCGAGGTCTGAGACACCATACCGCTGCGACGGCAACCACAACCAGGCCGGCCGCCAGCCACCAATACCATTTCTTGAACGGGGATTGCATCTTGTGGGATGGACAGGGATAAACTTATTTCAGCAAAGCCTGAGCCAGCGTTTCGAGTGCCGGCAGATCGCTTTTTTTCATGCGACTGCGGATAGTGACCGTCGGCTCGACAATTTCTATATCCTTCATGGCGGCCAACGCCTCTTTCATGACACGACCGGCCGAAGGAGCCCAAGACCCGTTTTCGACGATGGCCACTTTGCGCTTTTGGAAATTCTTGGCCTGCAGGTGGTGCAGGAATTCCTGCATGGGCGGAAACACACCGGCATCGTAAGACGAGGCGGCCAGCACCATGCGACCCATGCGGAAAGCATCTTCGACGGCTTCGGCCTGGTCGTCGCGGCTCAGGTCGCTCAACGACACTTTCCCTGCTCCTTTGGCCCGGAGGATGTCGGCCAGGCAGTGTGCAGCCGCCGCCGTGCCGCCATGGATGGAAGCATAGGCGATGAATACGCCGTCGGTCTCCACCTCGTAGGCACTCCAGGTCTGATACAGTCCGAGGTAGTAGGGGAGATTCTCGCCCAGTACCGGGCCGTGCAGCGGACAGATGGTCAGGATGTCCAGACCGGCCAGCTTTTTGAGCAGCATCTGTACCTGGACACCGTATTTGCCGCAGATGTTGAAGTAATAGCGCCGTGCCTCGCAGGCCCAGTCCTCGTCTTCAATGTCCAGGGCTCCAAATTTACCGAAGGCGTCGGCCGAGAAGAGAATCCTTTCCGTTTGTTCGTAGCTCACCATGACTTCGGGCCAATGGACCATGGGGGCGGCAAAGAACTGCAGGCTGTGACGGCCCAGTGCCAGCGTGTCGCCTTCTTTGACAGCCAGGCTGCGGCCTGCCAGGTCGAGCCCCTCGAAAAACTGGGGCAGCATCTGCAACGCTTTGGACGAAGCCACAATCTGGATCTCAGGGTAGCGTTCGAGCAGCAGGGCAATGGCGCCGGCATGGTCGGGCTCTACATGGTGAACCACCAGATAGTCGGGCCGGCGGCCTTGGAGCCCGTCTTCGAGATTCTGCAGCCACTGGTCCTGTTTGCGGGCGTCGGCGGTGTCCATGACAGCGACCTTTTCGTCCAGAATGAGATAGGAATTGTAGGAAATCCCCTGTGGGATCTTGTACTGGCCTTCGAAAAGATCCAAGTCGTGGTCGTCGACTCCGATATAATGGATTTGATTGCTTGTTTTCATTATGCTCTTGAAAATGATCAGGTAAGTAAGCGGTCGGGGTATATACCCACTGCAAAATTACGATGATGCGGCTGAAAAAGCAAGAGCCCTGCTATTTTTCCAGTACCAGTATCTGCCCGTCGGGTCCCAGGCCTTCGGCCGAAACGAAAAGACGGCGGGCCGTGCCGTTGTTGTAGAAAGCCACCCGGGCTTTCCCCTGGGGATCAATCCTGACTTCCGGATTCCAGTAGAGTGTCCGACGAAAATCCTCTGGCATTTCTTTCCGGGTTTTCAGCCGGTAGTCGGGATGGTAGAAATCGCGTGCGACAGAATAACCGTGAAATGTCATTTTCCGGCCGTTTAACAAGGGGTTCATCTTGTTTTCCATCTTGTAGTTGTACAGGAAACTGGCAGTGTAGTCGTGTCGTACATCTTTGTACTGGTAGAAACCCCGGCCGGTTTTGTCGAAATACAGAGAGAGGCTTTGAGCATATTCAATGTTACGTCCTCTCCATATCGATCTGAAAGACCTGCCTCTGGAGACCAGAGACTGTTCCTTTTCCTTATGCACCCTTCGCTCCGACCCGTCAGCCTGGACAACAGTGGTCCCCCAACCATACATGTAGTTATAGAATTCTGTCAGCCGGTGTCCGTCATTGCCCCAGATCCAATCCTCTTCCCTATCCGTATAAGAGACAGGGACATTGTTGATCAGTGACTCGAATTCACCCCTCATACCAAGACGGACGCAGGCATTCAGTGCCACCAGCTCCTTGGAAACGAATCCAAAGTACATCCCCATGTCCATCTGAAAATTCAGCTCGTCAAGCGGATTGAGTTTCACAGCTGGTTTGCCGAAAACCAGTGTTTTGCGCTTGTTCTTGATTTCTGCCTCGGGCAATGACATGATATACGCCTCATTATCTCTTTTTATTGATGAGAGTTCCTCTGCGGTCAATTCTGAATCGTCTTCCCAAAACCGGTTAACGGGCGGATGGTTCTCATAATAGTCATAAACTTTACTGAGAGGCACATAATTCTCTTTGATGGGGATAAATTCGGTGAGCATGTGCGAGATTTCTCTCGGATTAAGAAAATCTCCGTTCTTTTTCCACCACCACCGCTTGCCGTCGTGTATTTTGACAAACAGGGTTCCGCTGCCTTCAAAATCGGGGAAATCAATCTGGAAATAACCTTTGTCATCGGCATGATCGCTTCCTTCCAGCTCCAGCTTTCCGTCAGTGAAGTAGGCTTCTATGCCCAACTGGGACGATTGTCGTATTCTCTTGCCGATGCCGGTTCCCCCCACAGGATAAATACGACCGGAAATCCTCAAATGCTTCTCTGCCGGATATTCCAGTGAGAAATTGGTCACACCGGCCATCGACTGCCAGTCATAACGCCGCCAGCCTTGCACCATAAGCAACAGGTCCAGTTCAAAAGCCCTTTGGGGATTATCGTCCAGGAAGTAATAGTCGGGATGCTCAATATATCCGTAGAGATCGGAGGAAAGCAGCAGATCGGTCAGCATATTGCGGCTTCCGAAGCCCGTTTCACGACTCTGTCTGTCACATACGGACAAGGAAAACGACTGGCCGGCCATTTCCGGGGGAAAACTGAAAGTCAAGCCGACAGAGTCGTACGGTTGGTACGCCCGATAAATAGCGTCCATCTTAATCTGTCGCTGCTCATGTTCATGATGATTGACAAACACCAGGCGTTCGGCATAGATTCTCCCCCGAGCATCAAACAGGGTAATCTGATTGACCCCCGTGGGCAGAATATCGGTGGAAATGGTCACCAGGGAGGAACCTGCGTTATCGGGAACGAAAGCCTGAAAGGAGACAGGCCGCCCTCGGCAGACAACCGACACTCCGACAGTATCGGCCGCCTGTACGGCACTCCTTTGCACGTAAACACATATTTCCTTGGGGGAAGACATATCCACCGACATGGCATATCCGCTTTTTTCAGCCTCAGGCAAATCGAATCTGTAGTCAAATCCCTGATACAGCACCCTGACCGTGCCTGTTTTATGTCCTTGAGGTGTAACCAGAAAACTTCCCCGGCCTCTCCCCGTGGTCTGTAACGTGTCGCAGCACTCTCCGTTGGTGTCATAGACACGACCTGCGACTTCCACTCGTTCTCCTTCATCGGTACTGGCTTCAAAAGCAATCCGACTTTGAAGACCGATGATCAGATTACCTCCTTCGGGATAGAAGTTGATTTTCAAATCCGGTTTTCGCCTCTCCCTCTGCTCATACCTTAAGGTCGCCGACGGTCGCTGCATAATGGTACGGTCCTGGTGATTGCCCTTGACTCGTGGGCGCTCATATACGGGGAATACGCGGGAAAAGGCCGTGCCGCTTTCCTGGAAGAAACGTCGGAGAAAGTCTTCATTGTAGAAGAAGGCCCTGATTTCACGTTGGAACTCACGGGGAATCATACCGAAGTTCAGCATGTATTGCGTGTAGGCCCTGACTTCGTAGTACCCTGAATAATAGATTCTTTCCTTGCTGTCCAAAAGGAACTCCCCATGACAGCGTCCCTGCTCTATTTTCAGCTTTCGAGAGTCGATGATCACTCCCTCCTGAGTGAGCAGTTGCACGTGGAGTATTCCGCTGATGTCCGTCGGCCGGTGGTTGTCTGCCCGGACTACGTAGGCGCTGAACCAGATGGTTTCTCCGAGGAAATAAGAAGTGTTGTCAAAATGGAGATAGACCTTTTCCTGCGGCAGAATACGGTTGAATGTCTCAATATGGGACACAAACGACCGGATGCTGTTGTAAGCGTCTTCTTGGGCGATTGCGAAGACAAAAGGAATCAGAAATCCTCCTAATAACAAGCACTTCTTGTTCATCGAAGCATACTTTGTTGTTTTCGTAAAGTTTTTGAGAATCAAAATTGTGTTCTTTTTCACAAACTGCAAATTTAGAAAAATCTTTTATTGTTTTAGGGTGATTGTTGTAATAATGTTTATTATCTTTGGGGCTGTATGATGAGTAAATGAAGAAGACCCTGATACTTTTTTTGTGGGCGCTGAGTTCCTTTTCTCCAGTCTTTTCAGAAGTGAATAGTGGGACTGTCAGGGAACGACTGGAATCCTTTGTGACCCGGATTTCCAGTTTCAACCATTTCCTGCCGCAGGAAAAGGTCTATCTGCATTTCGACAACACGGCCTATTTTCTGGGAGAAACCATCTGGTACAAAGCCTATGTGGTCAGGGCCGACAGCCTGTTGCCTACCAATGTGAGTCGGGTGCTTCACGTGCAGTTGCTGACTCAGGAAGGAACAATAGTGGACAGCCGCAAGCATAAGATTGTGGACGGACAGTGTCATGGGGAATTTACTATAGGAAAGGGCTATGCATCGGGCTACTACGAAATACGGGCCTATACGCAGTATATGCTCAATTTCGGCAACGTGCAAAAAAAATATCAGCCGGAAATTAACGCCTTCTTTTTTGAAGAAGACTACACGCGACGCTTCTTTAGAGAAAATGCCACTGTTTTTTCGCGGGTCTTTCCGGTATATGAGCGGCCAGTAAAAGACGGCTATTACCGCGACAGGACCGTCGTCAGCCGTCCGAGAGCCCGTACTAAACCTGGCTCTGACACTCCTGGATTAGAGATTTCCTTTTACCCTGAAGGTGGCTCGCTGGTAGACGGACTTCAGAGCCGGGTCGCGTTTGAGGCCAGAGACAGCGAAGGAAGGCTCGTCGAGGTTAAGGGGCGCTATTATAATGCAAGAGGCAAACTGGCAGGGGCTGTCAAAACCAGTCATCGGGGCAAAGGCGATTTCTTTGTGACTCCGGAAGGAAAAAATAGTGGCAAAGTAATTGTGTCATACGAAAATAAGAATTACTCCTTTAATTTGCCCGAGGCTCGCCGCGAGGGTTACGTTATGACAGTTGTCGCACTTCCTGGAAAGGATGTGGTAGTAGAAATACAGTGCTCTGCCCATTGGCCGGCTGACACGGTCGGATTGTCTGTCATCTGCCGTGGGAGACCTTGCGTGTTTGAGACTGTATATCCCGAAAAAGGCAAAGGCTATGTGAAAATACCTCTCGGACTCTTGACGACAGGTGTCAACCAATTCACTCTTTTCAATGCCCGAGGGGAAATCTTTGCCGAGCGTATGCTTTTCGTCAACCACCGAGAGTATGAAAAACGCGAAATCGAGATAGAAGGGCTGCAGAGGCTCTATGCAAGTTATGTCCCCATTCGGTTCTCACTGGAACTGCCGCATGACAGCGTACTACCTCAAACAATGTCGGTGTCGGTCTGCAATAAACTGAGCCGTGAAAAGAATGCCTCAAGTCAGAGTATGCTGACGAACTTGCTGCTATCGTCTGATTTATACGGCTTTATTGAATCTCCGGAGTATTATTTCACCAAACCAAGACGACGGCTCTCCTACGAGCTGGATTTATTGACGCTGGTGCAAGGCTGGCGGCGCTATGACTGGCAGGAAATGGCAGGTGTCACTCCTTTTGAGCCTGAATTCAAAGTCGAAAAGGGGCTGGGCATTTACGGTACCGTCTATCCTTTAGGCGGCACCCGATGGGGGAAGGCTGCTCGGCAGCGCTCCGGGCTTGGCATTGCTGCCACCCTGTTTGTCGATTCCCTCTGTCTGACTGACAACCGAACAGCCGATAGGGAAGGGAACTTCTCTTTCGTCTTCCCTGAATTTACCGGGGACGGGACCTTGTTCATAAAAGTGGACGACCGTAAACGCATCTGGGGACAAAACGAAAGTGAGTTTCTGAAAACCAACAAGATCTCTCACCTGATGACAGAGTATATTCCCTTGAAAAGCAATTACGTTCCCTTACCAAGAGTCTATGACTACCTGGAATTCCACAACAATGCAGAATTCTGGACCGACACCACGGGACTGAGCCAGGAAGAGTGGCTATCGCTGAAGCAGGACGATGAAGCCTGGCTGCTGTCCTTGCCGGAGGCAGAAATAAAAGCCCGGTACGATACTCGTTTTCTGGTCGGTCCCCCCACCAGATTCAATCCAATGGACGAACTGGACTTTCAGATGGACATGGGGCTGTTTTTCGGTGTAGTCGCCAAAGAAATTATTGCTGTGAATACGGCCGTAAGACACGCTATGAAGGAGGGAGCGCATTCTGTGACCAGTAGCGAGATGGAGTACGAGCTGTGGAGTGATCGCGCCGTCCAGAAAGCCTATTATCTGGGTGGCAGCGGTGCGTATGTTCCCGAATCCCCTGCCTCGGAGGACATACGGCCAAACGGACTACCCAGCCGCCTTCCGCCTGGTATGGGCATAGGAAAGAATCTTGAATACATGAACGGCCTCTCTCTCAACATGGGTAAGACAAGTAGGGAAACTTACCTGTATCAACATCGGGGACAAGACTATTATGCCTACTATGTCAATAACTTTCGGTCTCAGAAATCGGCATCGCCTGTATACAACGGTCGTCGGCTGACTTTCCGCGGCTTTTCCGAAGTAAAGGAGTTTTACTCGCCCAATTACCGGCAGCTCCATGGAGAAAAACCACGAGATTACCGACGTACCTTGTATTGGAATCCCTCGGCCAAGGTCGAGGACGGAAAGGTGTCGGTTTCACTATACAATAACGGGGGGCTTCATGGAGTGACCGTCTCGGCCGAAGGTCTCGGTCCCGACGGGCAGATACTGGTGCTGGAGAGATAGCATAGCCCCTCAATGATGAGGAGTCCACACAAACTTGGGAAGATGCCATTGGAAATCCAAAGTTGAAAAGCGTGCACTTTTTCCTACGACTTTCCGCCGTCCGCGTGCATTGTTTGACAGAAAGTGTTTATCTTCGCGGGATAAAGTGAAGATATGGGACGGAAAAGGATCATGCTGGTGTTCGGGACCCGGCCGGAAGCTATCAAGATGTGTCCTCTGGTCAGGGAGTTCCAAAAACATCCTTCGTCTTTTGAGACAATAGTCTGTGTGACAGGGCAGCACCGTGAGATGCTGGACCAGGTGTTGCATATATTCGAGGTCGTGCCCGACTATGACCTTGACATCATGCGCCAGGGACAGGATTTGTACGATGTGACGACCCGGGTGCTGACAGGTATGCGTACAGTCCTGACTGAGTGTCGGCCCGATGTGGTACTGGTACATGGCGACACGACCACCAGCATGGCCTCGGCCTTGGCTGCCTTTTATCAGCAGATACCGGTGGGCCATGTGGAGGCCGGCTTGCGTACGTACAATATTTACAGCCCCTGGCCCGAGGAAATCAACCGCCAGATAACGGGTCGCATCGCCGCCTACAATTTCGCTCCCACGCCCTTGGCTGAGAAACACCTGATTGAGGAGAGGGCTTCTGGCCGTATTTTCGTCACCGGCAATACGGTAATTGATGCCCTGCATCTGGTCGTCGGGAAACTGAGAAGCGACAAGGCTCTCGCCGCCCGGCAGGCGGAGGTGCTTCGCCAGGCAGGCTACGATGTGGACCGTCTGGACGGAAACAGGAAACTGGTACTGATTACCGGCCATCGCCGGGAAAACTTCGGACAGGGATTCATCGATATGGTGACGGCCATCAAAGATCTGGCCGGAAAATATCCCGACACAGACTTTGTCTATCCCATGCACCTGAATCCCAATGTGCGCCGTCCCATAGCCGAGGTTTTCGGCTCCTCGTGCCTTGTTCGGAGCGGGATGCAGACAGTCTGCGGAACCGTGCAGGGAGCCGGTGTCTCGGGCAACGTTTTCCTGACAGAGCCTTTGCAGTATCTGGAATTTGTGTTCCTGATGGAAAAATCGACGCTGGTATTGACCGACAGCGGCGGCATTCAGGAGGAGGCTCCCGGTCTGGGCAAGCCGGTGCTGGTGATGCGGGACACCACCGAGCGCCCCGAGGCACTGGAAGCCGGAACGGTCCGACTGGTAGGCACGAACCATGACCTGATTGTCGGCGAGACGAGCCGACTGCTGGACGACAGGGCCTGCTATGAGCGGATGAGCCGTGCCGTGAATCCTTACGGCGACGGCAAGGCCTGCGGGAGAATTGTCGAGGCCTTGAGCCGGGAACTGATCGGATGATGATGAGAGACTTCGCAGCCATCGACTTTGAAACGGCCAATCAGGAATGCAGCTCGGTCTGTTCTGTGGGTATCGTCGTCGTACGCGGGGGCGAAGTGGCAGAGACCTTTTACTCGCTTATCCGGCCTGAACCGAATTACTACAGCTATTGGTGCACGCGGGTACACGGGCTCTGCCGGCAGGATACGGACACTGCTCCTTTGTTTCCGGAGGTCTGGACACAGGCGGCTCCTCTGCTGGCCGGCCTGCCCTTAGTGGCGCATAACAGCCGTTTTGACGAAGGCTGCCTGAAAGCAGTGTTCCGTACCTATCGGATGGACTACCCGGATTACGTTTTCTTCGACACGCTCCGGGCTGCCCGTCTTAGGCTGCGTTATCTGCCCAATCACCAGCTGCAGACGGTAGCGGCTGCCTGCGGCTACTGTCTGGAGAACCACCACCATGCCCTGGCCGATGCAGAAGCCTGTGCCCGCATCGCACTGGCCTTGTTTCAAGAATGATAGGATTGTATAAACATACATAATATGCGACGGGTTTTATTCATTTCGGCAGTCTTCCTGCTTTGTATCTGCCTGCTGGCAGCATGCGCCACACCTTGTAATTGCGGATAAAAATACAGGCAAAATATCTGAAAAGCAGTAATTTGTATCTGTTTTCGAAAAAAATAGGGGAGAACGGATGATAATTCTGTAAAAAGGAGTACCTTTGCGGAAAAATTGAGAGATTATTAACCAAGGGGCGCAAGGATTATCCCCAGGCCCGATATTAAACTAAAAAACAAATGATTAAAGTAGGTATTAATGGTTTCGGCCGTATCGGACGTTTTGTTTTCCGTGCCGCTCAGAACAGAAAAGACATTGAAATCGTTGGTATTAACGATTTGTGCCCGGTTGACTATCTGGCTTACATGCTGAAGTATGATACGATGCATGGTCAGTTCGAAGGAACGATTGATTACAATGTGGAAAAGAGTCAGCTGATTGTCAACGGAAAGACCATCCGCGTCACCGCTTGCAAGGATCCCAACGAACTGGCTTGGGACAAAGTAGGTGCTGAATACGTCGTTGAATCGACCGGTCTGTTCCTGACCAAGGAAAAAGCCCAGGCTCATATCAACGCCGGTGCCAAATATGTCGTTATGTCCGCTCCTGCCAAGGACGACACGCCTATGTTCGTCTGTGGTGTCAACGAAAAGACCTATAAGAAAGGTACGCAGTTCGTATCGAACGCTTCCTGCACCACCAACTGCCTGGCCCCGATTGCCAAGGTCCTGAACGACAAGTTCGGTATCAAGGAAGGTCTGATGACGACCGTACACTCCACCACCGCTACCCAGAAGACCGTTGACGGTCCGTCTCTGAAAGACTGGCGCGGCGGCCGTGCTGCCTCGGGCAACATCATCCCCTCTTCGACGGGTGCTGCCAAGGCTGTCGGTAAAGTCATTCCCGAGCTGAACGGCAAGCTGACCGGTATCTCGATGCGTGTTCCGACGCTGGACGTCTCCGTCGTTGACCTGGTGGCCAACCTGGAGAAACCCGCTACTAAGGAAGATATCTGCAAGGCTATGAAAGAAGCCTCCGAAGGCGAACTGAAAGGCATTCTGGGCTACACCGAGGACGCCGTCGTCTCGAGCGACTTCCTGGGCTGCACGCTGACTTCCATCTTCGATGCCAACGCCGGTGTATATCTCACCGACAAGTTCGTCAAGGTCATCAGCTGGTACGACAACGAAATCGGCTACTCCAACAAGGTGCTTGACCTGATTGCCCACATGGCTTCTGTCAACTGCTAATCCGGATAGACGAAATATCTTTGGAACCGTGTCGGAAGCCTTTCCGGCACGGTTTTTTTGACTTCTGCCGCGGCTATGCCGTTTCGAGATACAGACATACCTTCCGACTGCAACCTGGTCGTTGTCCTGGGGCCTACCGCTTCGGGCAAGACGCATTATGCCGTGCAACTGGCTTCACGCCTCGATGCCGAGATCGTCAGTGCCGATTCGCGCCAGGTGTATCGCGGCATGGACATCGGCACAGGCAAGGATCTCTCGGAATACACTATGCCCGATGGCCGGCAGATTCCCTGCCATCTGATTGATATCTGCCAGGCCGGCACCAAGTATAATGTCTATGAATACCAGCGTGATTTCGTCAAGGCCTTCAATGATATCAGGAGCCGTGGAAAACAGGTGATTCTCTGCGGCGGCACGGGGCTATATATCGAGGCGGTGCTCAAGGCCTATCCTTTGGTCGCGGTGCCGGAGAATCCGGCTTTGCGCAAACAGCTGGCCTCCCAGTCCCTGGAAGAGCTGACTGTTGTGCTGGCCGGCTACAAGCAGCGTCACGGCGACAGCCTGCACAATCAGACCGATGTGGATACCGTCAAGCGGGCCATCCGGGCCATTGAGATCGAGGATTACTATGAACAGCACGCCGATCAGCTGCAGCGCGAGGCTGACAGCTATCCAAGGCTGACCCCATACATCATCGGTCTTGACGTAGATCGCGAGACGCGTCGCCGGCGGATTACGGCCCGCTTGCACCAACGCCTGGAGCAGGGGATGGTCGAGGAGGTGAGGGGTTTGCTCGACAGCGGCATTGCGGCCGAGGATCTGATCTATTATGGCTTGGAATACAAGTATCTGACTTTGTATGTGACGGGCCGGCTGAGCTACGAGCAGATGGTGGCCCAGCTGGAAACGGCCATCCACCAGTTTGCCAAGCGGCAGATGACCTGGTTCCGGGGCATGGAGCGCCGCGGCCTGACCATCCACTGGCTCCGGCCTGAAAACAACATTCAATGAATTGGAGAACAGACAAAGACCGTCTGTTTTGAAAGACATCATATATGAAAGTAGTATTGCTGTTTCTGGGGAAGACCGCCGACGATTATGCCCGGCAGGCGCTGAGAGTCTATCAGGAGCGGCTGAGCCACTATCTGAATCTCGAAGTGGTGGAACTGCCCGACCTGAAGGCGGCCAAAAGCCTGTCCGAGGCACAGGTCAAGGCCCGGGAAGCCGAGGCTATTCTGGAGTGGGTCAAACCGGAAAACCAGGTGGTGTTGCTCGACGAAAGAGGATTGGAGCAGAGCTCCGAAGAGTTTGCCCGCTGGATGCAGAAGAAGATGAACTCGGGCCTGCGCTCCCTGGTCTTTGTCGTGGGCGGTCCCTACGGGTTCGACCAGTCGGTCTATACGGCCGTCAAAGAGCGGCTGTCGCTGTCGCGGATGACCTTTTCCCACCAGATGGTCAGGGTGTTTTTTGTCGAGCAACTCTACCGGGCCATGACCATTCTGCACGGCGAGCCCTATCATCATGCCTGAGGGGTTTCATTTCTCGCAAAAAGACAGTAATTTTGCCGTTTCGTACAAGGATGAAAAATAATTGAATAATAATAGAATAATGATGCACAGTTTGCGCAGCGACGTCTGCACCCAAGGTAGAAGAATGGCGGCTGCCCGCGCCTTATGGGCAGCCAACGGCATGAAAAAAGAGCAGGTGGGCCAGCCGGTGATAGCCGTGGTCAACTCATTCACACAGTTTGTTCCCGGACACGTGCATCTGCACGAAATCGGCCAGGAAGTCAAGGCTGAAATAGAGAAGTTGGGTTGCTTTGCGGCCGAGTTCAATACTATCGCCATCGACGACGGCATCGCCATGGGCCACGACGGCATGCTCTATTCGCTGCCCAGCCGCGACATCATTGCCGACAGCGTCGAATACATGGTCAATGCCCACAAAGCCGATGCCATGATCTGCATCAGCAACTGTGACAAGATCACCCCGGGTATGCTGATGGCCAGCATGAGGCTGAATATCCCCACTGTGTTTGTCTCGGGAGGCCCCATGGAAGCCGGCGAACTGGACGGCGGTCATCTCGACCTGATCGATGCCATGATCCAGTCGGCCGACCAGAGTGTCTCCGACGCTCAGATGGCCCGTGTGGAGGCGACGGCCTGCCCGGGCTGCGGCTGCTGCTCGGGTATGTTCACGGCTAACTCGATGAACTGCCTGAGCGAGGCTTTGGGTATGGCCCTGCCCGGCAACGGCACCATTCTGGCCGATCATGTCAACCGTCGCAAACTTTTCAAAAAGGCGGCTGCACAGATTGTCAAGAATGCCTATGCCTATTACCGCAACGGTGATGAGTCGGTCTTGCCGCGTTCCATCGCCACCCGGGCCGCTTTCCTCAACGCCATGACCCTGGATATCGCCATGGGCGGATCGACCAATACCGTACTGCATCTACTGGCCATCGCTCACGAGGCGGGCGTGGATTTCACGATGGACGACATCGACGCCCTGTCGCGCCGTGTGCCCTGCCTGTGCAAGGTGGCTCCCAACACTCATCAGTTTCATGTGCAGGATGTGAACCGTGCCGGCGGCATCCATTCCATCCTGGGTGAACTGGCCAAAGGCGGCCTTATCGACACCAAGGTTTGCCGGGTGGACGGCCTGACACTCTCTGAGGGGCTGGAACGTTACAGCCTGAGCTCGCACAAGGTCTGCGAAGAGGCCAAGGAAATCTATTTGAGCGCACCTTCGCACAAGTTCAACATGGTGCTTGGCTCTCAGGATACCCACTACGACAGCCTGGATACCGACCGCGAAAAAGGCTGTATCCGTGATCTGGCCCATGCCTACACCAAGGACGGTGGCCTGGCCGTACTGAAGGGCAATATTGCCTTGGACGGCTGCGTGGTCAAGACGGCCGGGGTGGATGAGTCCATCTGGCGCTTCAGCGGACCTGCCAAGGTCTTTCATTCGCAGGAAGACGCCTGTGAGGGCATCCTGGGTGGCCGGATCCAGTCGGGCGATGTGGTGTT
Source organism: Bacteroidales bacterium (assembly GCA_017464285.1). Classification (GTDB taxonomy): domain Bacteria; phylum Bacteroidota; class Bacteroidia; order Bacteroidales; family UBA1402; genus UBA1757. The sequence goes on from JAFUDT010000013.1 coordinate 51,735, forward strand.
GATCATTTACGAAGGTCCCAAGGGAGGTCCCGGTATGCAGGAAATGCTTTATCCGACATCCTATATCAAGTCGCGTCACCTGGGCAAGGAGTGTGCCCTGGTCACCGACGGACGTTTCTCGGGCGGCACTTCGGGCCTGTCCATCGGCCATGTCTCTCCTGAGGCGGCCTCGGGTGGTGCCATCGGTCTGGTGCGTGACGGCGACATCATCGATATCGATATCCCGGCACGCAGCATCCGTGTCAGGCTCACCGATGAGCAGCTCACGGCCCGTCGCCGCGAAGAAGAGGCCAAAGGACGCCTGGCTTTCAAGCCCGTGCGTGACCGGGTGGTCTCCAAATCCCTGAAAGCCTACGCTCAGGCTGTCTCGTCGGCCGACAAGGGGGCTGTCCGTCTTATCGAGGATTAAAGGGAACAATCGGGCCAACATATTGTCAAAAAATCAGAGTAAGATATACCATGTCAGAGAAAATCAACGGAGCAGAAGCGCTGATGCGCTGTTTTAAGGAAGAAAACGTCACGACGATATTCGGTTATCCGGGCGGTTTCATCATCCCGGTGTTTGATGCCTTGTACTCATACCAGAAAGAGTTCGACTGCATCCTGACCCGCCACGAGCAGGGGGCTATACATGCCGCGCAGGGCTATGCCCGTGTAACAGGCCGCCCAGGGGTGGTCATCGTCACCTCCGGTCCCGCTGCTACCAACGTAATTACCGGCCTGGCCGACGCCATGATGGACAGCACGCCGCTGGTGGTCATCACGGGCCAGTCGATCGTGGCACAGCTCGGTACGGACAGTTTCCAGGAAACAGATGTGATAGGCATCACCCAGCCGGTCTCCAAGTGGAGCTATCAGATACGCCGGGCCGAGGACCTGCCCTGGGCCGTAGCCCGTGCTTTTTACATCGCCCGTGAAGGCCGGCCCGGTCCGGTGGTGCTCGACCTGACCAAAGACGCCCAGACCCAGCTCTTCGACTTTGAATACAAAAAGTGCCGCTTCATCCGCAGCTACCAGCCCAACCCGACCCCTGACCCCAACGACCTGTCCCTGGCCGCCGACCTGATCAATCTGGCCAAACGCCCCATGGCCGTGATAGGGCAGGGTGTGATGCTGGGACACGCCGAAAAGGAGCTGTACGCCTTTCTCGAAAAGGCCGACATCCCAGCTGCCTCGACCCTGCTGGGCCTGTCGATCATGGCCGACGACTATCCGCTCAACATGGGCATGGTGGGCATGCACGGCAATGTGGCGCCCAACCGCAAGACGGGCGAATGCGACGTGCTGATAGCCATCGGCTGCCGCTTCTCCGACCGCGTCACGGGCGATATCAATACCTATGCCGCCAATGCCAACATCATCCATTTCGACATAGATCCTTCGGAACTCAATAAGAATGTCCGTGTATTCCTGCCCGTGCTGGGCAATGTCAAGGAGACGCTGCCGGCGGTCACGAAACTGCTTAAGCCGGCCCGGCACACCGAGTGGATAGCCGGATTCAAAACTTATAAGGAACAGGAAGAAAAAGAAGTGATATCGCGCGACCTGCATCCCGAGGGCCCGGAAATTACGATGGCCGAGACGGTCAAATGCATCTCCGACCAGTCGGGTCGCCGCGCTGTGCTGGTGGCCGACGTGGGCCAGAACGAGATGACCTCGGCCCGTTATTTCAGCGCCGGCCCCGGACGTCAGTTCGTTGCCTCGGGCGGACTGGGCACGATGGGCTTCTGTCTGCCGGCTGCCGTGGGAGCCGCCCTGGGCGCTCCCGACTCGGAAATTTATGCGGTCTGCGGTGACGGCGGCATCCAGATGACCATCCAGGAGCTGGGCACCATCATGCAGTATCAGCTGCCCGTCAAGGTGGTCGTGCTCAACAACAATTTCCTGGGCATGGTACGCCAGTGGCAGGAACTGTTCTGGGACAAACGCTATTCGTCCACCCGGATGCAGAATCCCGATTTCGTGCAGTTGGCAGCTTCCTACCACATTGCCGGCCGTCGGGTCGAAAAACGGGAAGAACTCTCCGAAGCTGTCCAGCAGATGATAGACCACAAGGGCCCCTATCTGCTCGAGGTCCATGTGGAGGAAGAGGGTATGGTCTATCCGATGATTCCGGCCGGACAGCCTATTTCGGACATTATCATGGGAAGAACAGACACAAAGTAGCCATGCTTTAAATTCAAGACGATGGAAAAAACACTCTATACAGTCAATGTCTATTCAGAAAATACGGTAGGTATCCTTAATCAGGTGACCAATGTCTTTACACGCCGTCAGGTGAATATCGAGAGCCTGACCGTATCGCGCTCGGCCATTCCCGGCGTACACAAATATACCATCACGGCCGAGACCGACGAGGAGACCATTTCGAAGATGGTGCGTCAGATCGAGCGTCGCATCGATGTGTTGAAGGCTTTCTACTATGTCGATGACGAGATTATCTTCCAGGAGATCGCCCTCTACAAGATTTCGACAGACCGGGTGCTGGAGCATGGTGCCCTGGAACAGGTGGTGCGCCGCTACAATGCCCGCATTTTGGAGCTGAACCGCAATTACACGGTCATCGAACAGACCGGGCATGTGGAGGAAATCCAGCAGCTCTACGAGGAATTGCAGCCCCTGGGCATCCTGCAGTTTGTCCGTTCGGGACGCATCTCGATTACCAAGTCGCCCATCGAACGCTTGAGCGATTTCCTGGCCGAAATGGAAGCCAAGCGCCAGGCCAGTGAACAAGTCTGAATGAAGCGAAACAAGACACCGGCTCGAAGACTGATACCCTCAGGTATCATTGTGCTGCTGTGTCTTTGTTATGCCTGTGACATCCCTTTTACAGAACAAAAGGACCCTGTTGATTCTATGATGACCGAGCAAGCCGATTCCGCTGTCGTCTCCTATCAAGAAATGATTCGGTCCATGTCGCAGGCTATCGGTCGTCACAAGAAAAAGACACTGTCTCTGTACGGCTCGCTGTTTTTGCTTTCGGCCGCCTTCTTGTTCTATGTCCGCTATCGTGAACGGAAATATCGCCGACTCAGAGAGCGCTTGCAGCTTCAGGAACGGAAATCGGCATCGGCCGAGACGGAGTGTCGTCGCTTGTCGCAAGAATTGGAGCAGGTCAGGACTGATCATCAGGAATTGAACCGTTCGGTGCTGGAAAAGCGTCTTGCAGAGATGACCGCTAAACTAAAAGAAATCTACAGCAAGCAGTCGGAAGCCGCGCATATTGCCGATGACGGCCGCCTCTTTGCCTTGCAGGTCGGAGAACTGTTGCCTTTGGACTCCTGGGAAGACTTCAGTTCCTTTATCAATGACAACTTTGCTTCTTTTGTCGATCGGCTGTCGGCCAGCTACCCCAATCTGAAACGGCAGGAACTGATTTGCGCAGTGCTGAATCTGCTGGGCTGCTCAGTGACTCAGATCTGTTATCTCATGAAAATCAAGAAAAACACGGTCTATGACTACCAGAAAAACCTTCGCGGAGCACTCGCTTTACCCCAAAATCTCCGATTGCAGTCGGCCATGAAGGACTTCCTTTTCCCATCAACCTTAAAAATTGATGCCGAATAATAAATAACTGGTTGTAATTCAGCCCATTTGTTTCGTGCTCTCCTTAATTGTTTTTGAACAATTCTGCTGGTTGTGATTGTAAATTTGCCGTGTTGTCTAATTATAAACACGTGCAATTATGAAAAATAACCCTTTGTATAAAGAATGGTGGTTTTGGCCCGCTTTGCTGATAGCCCTGCAATTGCTACAATTGCCTATTATAGGGTATAGTAGTTTTAAAAATGGCTCTTCGGTTGTTCACTGGCTTGGTTATTGTTCAGATATATTGATTGTTCTGAGCGTTCTGCTGATAGTGGTCAATGTAATCCTGTGGATTCGCCACATCGTAAAAAAAAGGAAATTGGCCATATGGGGTCACCTGGCAATGATGTTAATGGCAATAACGCTATTTGTTTTTGTGACTTTTTTCATAGGCGTCTGGTATTTGTTCTCCAGTGATGCCGGCGATGATTTCGGCAAGCGGCATCCTATCCCGGCTGGTGCGATATATGAAAAACCTATTAGGGATACCATTTATGTTTTGGACGAAAATGGCAGTCTGGTGACACAAAACAAATTGTCGGACCGTGTTATTCCCAGTGACAGCAGCACCTGGTTACAGATCAGAGACGGATTTCAAGGCGGAATATATGAATATTGCTTCTATATCCCGGAAGCATTTGAAATCGGTGAGATCTGGCTGGAATGCTACGAGGTGACCACGAACAAGCCGCTCTCAGCAAAGAGAATCCGGAAAGCATCTGCTCAGAGAGTCGGACCAGAAGATAAGGAGAAAACAACAGATCTTGTAGAATTTACAATCTATGAAGGTGTATGGGGAGACTATTATCTGGCGCGTATGGAGGTTTGGTATGCTGACTCTATTTCCCATGCCAGTCGCAAGTTGGCAGAAAAAACATATAGGGTAGAAGGCTGGAATCGGTAAGATATTTATTATGGTGTTCACTGATATAGCTATGAAAACTACACTTGTTAATCGATTGTATTGGCTTTCGCCATTACTGGGAACACTAATGTCGCTGTTTCTACAACTTCTTGTCATGGTCATTGTTGAATGGAGTAAAGGAGAGATCAGAGAGCAGAGTGTATGGACATTGATACGGTTGTTTTCGGAGATACTTTTGTCATATGATATATTGATGATGGCTCTGACATATTTTGCAATGCTTCTTTTTGATAAGGTGCCTAATCTTTATTTTGGATGGGTATTGATGACATTGTTATGGCTACCATTCCTGTATTTGTTCATTATTTTCCATCGTGCAGTTACATTTGAGGTGTATCAAATATGCTATCTGTTTGTTATACAGATAATATACTTTGCTCCAATTATTATTGTAGGCATACAACGCATAAAGAATATGACTGAACCTAATCAAAAGCATAACGGAAATAATCTAATCATGATTGCCGTAACGAGTTTATTGTTATTCAATGTAACTGCTTGTACTCGTACTGCTGACAAAAAACAAAAAGAAGAGCCTTTGTATCCGGAGTATCTGTCGGTAGAAGGTGGTGTATGGGATAGGGATGAAGACGGCTCCCTCAGGTATCCGAATGATGCTGAAAAACGGCGGATCATCAATGAGGCGTCACAGAGAATAACTTTCTATTGGTACAATGCACCTGATTCCACGATTGCCATTGACAAGACAGCAGAACAACTGAATGTGTCGCAGGAGTTGTTCGATATGACCGAAAGCCTCAGGCTCGGGTACAACGAGCTGGTGAAATCCGGCAAGATAGAGCATCCTATGAGAATCCTCCATGGTGATCCTGTCAACGGACACGAATACGAAGGCTTCCACACTTACTAAAATGACATAATGGAAACTCTTGTGTGCATGGAGTTGCAGGTTTTGACGAAAAAAAGGCCGGGAGGAAGGATAGCCGAAGTAAACTGTGTATCTTTGCGGACGAAAAAGAATTGAGATGCCCCAAAAAGACAAGTGGATAGATGCATTGTACTGGCTCTCACCGCTGTTGGGTGGATTGCTTGGCGTAGGGCTGATGTACTTGGCCTTTGATGCTCTGTCTTCGTATGCGGTAAGTGAAAACAGCGAGCAGGCCCCTATGGTTGCCCGTGACATGGCTCTGCGTCTGAAGAGCTGGTGCTGTGTGGTTCTCGTGCTGCTGCCATTTTCCTATGCTGCTCTGTGGCTTTGGCTGAAGCAGCCTGTATGGACCTGGTGGATACTGGTTGTCCTGACCTTGCTGGCTTTTGTGGTTTCCTATCTGATTAACAAACTGGTAGCGCCGCTTTCTGTCGAACTGCCGGTGAATCCTCAGCGAGGCGACTTCATGTCATTGGGCGGTCAGTTGCTGGTCTGGTATGCCTGGTGCGCATTCTATTCAGTGCCAATGCTGCTTTGTGCCTATCTTCGCTATTGGTGGCACCAGAAACAAGTGGAACGGAATACGGCCGGCGTTGTTCCCCGCTCGATAGTCAATTGGGTGTGGTGGCTCTCTCCGGTTCTTGGCTCCATGCTTTCGACGTTGTTTTTCCTAGTGATGATCGATATGCTGTGCCTCTACGACGGAATCCTCTGGGGTAAGACTCTGTTGCTTTACGGTGCGGAATCCCTTATCCTCATCCTGACGGTGTTGTCATTGGTCTGCTACTTGTTCCTGCCCTTGCTCGAACGTAGCAGGTGGCTGACAGTTTTGTTTGTCACAGTCTGCCATATTCCCTATATATGGGCCGTTGTCTGGCTGATGAAAGGCTCCTGGGGGGCGACACCTTTGTGGGAGCTGCTCTTCACGGCAGCCGTTCTCTACCTGATGTATGCCACTTACTTCTTGCCGATGCTGCTGAGCGGCTATCTGCGTCGCTTTTACAGGCTGCGCGACCGCTATTAACCGACATCTGTCCTGCCGGAATATTTTATTTGGCTTTGTCGCCGATGTGTATTATTTTTGTCGTGCTTTTGCATATATGGCGAAATCAGTGTATTATAATGCATAAATATTAATTTTATCATGGCAAAAATGAATTTTGGGGGTGTCATCGAGAATGTGATCACCCGTGATGAATTTCCTTTGGAAAAGGCTCGTGAAGTACTGAAAAACGAAACTATCGCCGTCATCGGCTATGGCGTGCAGGGACCTGGTCAATCCATGAATCTGAGAGACAACGGTTTCAATGTCATCGTCGGACAGCGTGCCGGCAAGACTTTTGAAAAGGCAGTGGCCGACGGCTGGGTGCCCGGCGAGACCCTGTTTGGTATCGAAGAGGCCTGCCAGAAGGCCAGCATCGTCATGTGCCTGCTTTCCGACGCCGCCGTGATGTCGGTATGGCCCACCATCAAGCCTTATCTGACCAAGGGCAAGGCGCTGTATTTCTCACACGGGTTTGCCATTACCTGGAACGACCGCACCGGCGTGGTGCCTCCCAAGGATATTGACGTTATCATGGTGGCACCTAAGGGCTCGGGCACTTCGCTGCGTACCATGTTTCTCGAAGGACGCGGCCTGAACTCTTCCTATGCCATCTATCAGGATGCCACGGGCAAGGCCATGGACCGCACGCTGGCCCTGGGTATCGGTATCGGCTCGGGCTATATGTTTGAGACGACCTTCATCCGTGAGGCCACTTCCGACCTTACCGGCGAGCGCGGCTCGCTGATGGGCGCTATCCAGGGCTTGCTACTGGCTCAGTACGAAGTGCTGCGCGAGAACGGCCATACACCCTCGGAAGCCTTCAACGAGACGGTCGAAGAACTGACCCAGTCGCTCATGCCGCTGTTTGCCAAGAACGGTATGGACTGGATGTATGCCAACTGTTCGACGACGGCCCAGCGCGGTGCCCTGGACTGGATGGGCCCCTTCCACGATGCCATCAAGCCCGTGGTCGAAAAACTGTATGCCAGCGTCAAGTGCGGCAACGAAGCCCAGATTTCCATCGACAGCAATTCCAAGCCCGACTACCGCGAAGGGCTGGAAAAGGAGCTGAAGGCTTTGCGCGAAAGTGAAATGTGGCAGGCGGGTGCTGTGGTCCGCAAGCTGCGTCCCGAAAACAACTGATCATGCGAAAATTTCTCCTGACATGCTGTCTGGTGAGCTTTGTCGTTGCCGGCCTTTGGGCCGACAACGACAACTGGTCTTTATACCAGTATGTCAACCGTTATTTTTACGAACATTTCCGCTATCCCGACTTGGATTCAGCCAGGGTGGCCGAAGAAAATCCTTCTTTGCTGCGTGTCATCGGTGAGGCGTTGCATTTCATCGATCCCTATGGAAAGGAGTATGCCTACGAAGGCCGGGTGGTGGTGCGCTACAGCATCTACGACCGGGGTCGGATTTCGCAGGTGAAGGTGGTCAACGGGCTTTGTCCGGCCATCGACAAGAAGGTCGCGAGGGTTATCAAGTCGCTTCGCTACGAGCGTTTTGACAGAGCTTATCGCGGCAAGGAATACATCCAGGCCTTTTACATCAGCCCCGACGGCAGTATCAGGACCGAACTGCCCGACAATGCCGTCCAGTACAGCCCCGACCAGGCGGTCGAGCCGGTCGGCGGTCAGGAGGCGCTCGACGATTTTATCGCCCGAAATCTGAACTATCCCAAGAGTGCCCGCGAGAGTGGGTTGCGCGGAGCGGTCAATTTGCATCTGCTGGTGGACAAGGAAGGTTTTGTGCTGGCCGGTTGGGTACGGGAAAGCGAAGGAGCTGCCGACCTGAACTGGGAGGCTCTGCGACTGGCAGGCAACCTGCCTCAGATGCGGCCGGCCCTGCATCAGGGCCAACAGGTCATATCCTCCTGCTCAATCCCCATCACCTTCCGTTTGAAATAAACGAAATCCTCCACCAGATGAGCAGGATAAATACAGTCGTTAAACTATGCCAATTCAATTGTTATTTGTTGTAAAGGCTGTTTGATTTCATATCTGCTCCGGATATTTTTGCCCAAAACGAAAGGTATGTTTGCAAAATATCCGTCTCGGTATATTCATGTCCTGCTGACAGCGTTTCTTTTGCTGTGCTCTGCTGGTAGCCTTTTTGCCGCCGGAAGCTATAAGCACTACCTTCCCGGGGGCTCGGTGATGGTGGAGACGGTCACTTCTGGCAGTTCGACAGGCACGAAAGTCCTCTACTACGGCTATCAGGACCATCTGGGCTCGCTCACCGCCCTGGTCAGGGAGCGCGTCAACGGCAATGGCAGTATCAGCCGGACAGTGGCCGACTACCGTTCTTACGATGCCTGGGGCCGGCTCAGAGACCCTGACGACTGGAGCCTGCCACGAACCGATGCCCTGCAGATTACCGACCGCGGCTTCACGGGCCACGAACACTTGACAGACTTCGGCATCATCATTCAAAGGTCATACCTGTGTTCAGTTTTTATTTATGGACGCAACGCAATTCGAATAATTCTTCCTATATAACGGAGATATGGACATTTATCCTCCGTACAAGGATCCTTCGGACAATTAAACGGCTGACAACGGAAAACAGTCGAGCCTTAAAAAGGCTGACAACTCATAACAGTCCTACATTATTAACCTGTCAACTTGGTTCAGTCGTAAGACCGCAATCTGACAACCGGAATCAGCAAATTACAAATCTTACCACAATGAACCTTCAATGAACCTTCAATGAATCTTCAAAGAAGGTACAAAGAAGGTACAAAGAACCCACAAAGAACTCACGGCTCAGATTTGACCCCTTCCGCGACTCGCTGGGTGTCACTTTCCCACATCGAAAATTGTTTCTAATGCTGTCATCCCGCCGGAGGAAGTGGCGAAATGGCCCCTAATTTGCTTGTAAGAATCTGAAAATGAACGGTAACACAAAAATGGATATAATAATAGTAGGGGCTGGCCTCCGGGATTTTTTTATTTCAGCCGGGCCAGCGCCTCTTTGATGCGGGCGACGGCCTTTTCGATGTTGGCATCGGAGGTGGCGTACGACAGGCGGATGCAGTCGGGAGCTCCGAAGGCAGCTCCGCCTACGCAGGCGACATGGCCCTCTTCAAGCAGGTACATGGCCAGCTGGGCCGCATTGTTGATGGCGCGGTCGCCGTCGCGCTTGCCGAAGAAGGACTTGCACTGGGGAAATACGTAGAAGGCCCCCTGCGGTTCGCGGACCTTGAGTCCGGGAATCTCGCGCATGAGACGGACGATGAGGTCGCGGCGGCGCCGGAAAGCCTGGCGCATGTCTTCGACACACTGCTGGTCGCCGGTATAGGCGGCCCGGGCGGCTTCCTGCGATACGGAGCAGGGACCGGAGGTATATTGGCCCTGAAGTTTGGAGCAGGCCGAGGCAATCCACTGCGGAGCGGCAATCCAGCCGATGCGCCAGCCGGTCATGGCGTATGCCTTGGACACGCCGTTGATGATGACCACACGGTCGCGGATCTGCTCGAACTGGGCGATGCTTTCGTGTTTGCCCACATAATTGATGTGCTCGTATATTTCGTCCGAAAGGACATAGACCTGCGGATGGCGGGCCAGTACTTCGGCCAATGAACGGAGTTCTTCGCGGCTATAGACACTGCCGGTAGGATTGGATGGCGAACAGAGTATCAGGGCCTTGGTTCGGGGAGTGATGGCCTCTTCCAGCTGGGCGGCGGTGATCTTGAAATCCTGCTCGATGTCGGCCGTGACGATGACATTTTTGCCTTCGGCCAGTTTGACCATCTCCACGTAGCTCACCCAGTAGGGAGCCGGCACGATGACCTCGTCGCCGGGGTTGATCAGGGCCAGGATGGCGTTGCAGACCGATTGCTTGGCACCGTTCGAGCAGACAATCTGTTCGGGTTTGAAGTCGAGTCCGTTTTCTTTTTTCAGTTTTTCGACGATGGCTTTTCTGAGTGCCGGGTAGCCGGCCACCGGTGAATAGAACGAAAAGTTGTTGTCAACAGCCTGTTTGGCAGCCTGTTTTATATGGTCCGGAGTGAAAAAGTCGGGCTCGCCCACACTCAGATTGATGACGTCGATGCCTTGGGCTTTGAGTTCGCTGCTCTTCTGTGACATTGCCAGGGTCTCGGAAGCGGCCAGTGCGGCCAGACGCATAGAAACAGGGTTCATAGTGATATAATTGAATAGGTTGATAAAAAAACGGTTACCTGCGGTACCGATGCAGGTACACTACAAATAACCGTCTTTACTGTAGCGAGGCCCGGGATTGAACCGGGGACCTCATGATTATGAATCATGCGCTCTAACCAGCTGAGCTACCTCGCCATCAGGCTTCCTTTTCAAAAGCGGTGCAAAGGTAAATCCTTTTCATAAATAAAACAACCCGTGGCAGAAAAATATCTTTTGTTTTTTTGGGGCGCTCTGTAGGATATGTCGTGAGGTGTCATTATCTTCGGGCATCAAAACAAAAGCGATGAAAGAGAGTTTTTCTGTAGAATATGGCTTGAAGAAAGGTTCGACCAAGGTCCTCTGGAAGCTCATCAGTACGCCTAACGGCTTGTCGGAGTGGATGGCCGACCGGGTGATAGCGGAAGACGGGATCTACTTGTTTACCTGGGGCAAGGGTGGAGAAAAGGCCATATTGCTGGAGCAGGTGCCGGAGGAACGTGTCCGTTTCCGATGGCTGCACGAGCCCGAATACACCTATTTTGAGATTGCCATGACCAATTCGGAACTGACCGGCGAGATTACACTGACCATCACTGATTTTGCCGAACCGGCCGAAAAGGACGACCTGATCAATCTCTGGAATTCGGAGGTGGATTCCTTGGTCAGGAGAGTAGGTCTCTGATTCTTTATTTGCGATTGCGCTTGCCTTACGCTATCTTTGTAGCTTCAAAATAGCGCTTGCCGGCATGTTCCGTGTAAAGAGACTACATACATTTGTCCTTCAGAGTTTTTCGCCGACTTTTCTGATGACGTTCTTCATCTGCAATTTTATATTGCTGATGCAGCTTATTTGGCGTTATGCCGAAGAAATCACCGGCAAAGGACTGGGGCTGTCGGTTTATTTGGAGTTCTGTTACTATGCCTCGATGACGCTCGTCCCGATGACCTTGCCGCTGGCCATATTGCTGGCCTCGTTGATGACATTCGGCAATTTCGGGGAAAAATTGGAGCTGCTCTCCATGAAGGCAGCCGGTGTGTCGTTGTTCAATATCATGAAACCGCTCATGGTGGCGGTGAGCCTTGTGGCTGTCGGCTCTTTTTTCTTTCAGGACAGCTATCTGCCCCGGGCACAGAAAAAACTGAGTACCCTGGCTTGGTCCATGGAGCAGAAGTCGCCGACGCTGTCCATTCCCGAGGGCGCCTTCTATTCCGAGATCGAAAACATGACCATCTATGTCAAGGAAAAGGACGTCAAGGAAAAACTGCTCAAGGACATCATGATCTACGACTTCTCCGAGGGTTTTGAGAATGTCTCGGTGACACTGGCCAAGAGCGGTCGGCTGTCGATGACCGACGACAAGCTGAATCTGGTGCTGAACCTCTATGAAGGGGAGGCATTCAGCAATTTCGACAAGCAGCAGGCGGGGGCGTCTTATATTCCCTATCGGCGCGAGATGTTCCGCAGCAAGGAGCTCATCATACCCTTCGACGCCAATTTCAACCGGATGGACGAGTCGGCCTACGACTCCAATCCTATCAGCAAGAACAGTCGTGAGCTTCGGCAGATCATCGACTCGGTGGGCCATGTCATCGACAGTGTGCAGACGCGCAAGCAGGTGCATTATACCGAGAACTATTTTATGGGCCGGGATGCCGAGCCGCGCCGGCATCTGAGTTCGGACGACTCTATCCGCAAGGTGTCGACCGTGGCCCCTTTCAGTCCGAATATCGACAGTCTGTTCCTGTCAATGAGCCCTTCGCAGGCTCGTTCGAGTATTTCGCGGGCCGTCCGTCGGGTGGAGCAGGTGCGTTCCGATTTCGACTACCTGGAGATCTCCATGCAGCGCGACAACCGTCAGTACCGTCGTAGTGGCATCGAATACTACAAAAAGTTTTCCCTGTCGCTGGCCTGTCTCATCTTTTTCTTCATCGGCGCTCCGCTCGGGGCCATTATCCGCAAGGGCGGCCTGGGTATGCCGGCGGTGGTCTCGGTGGTGCTGTTCATCGCCTACTATCTGATCGACACCATGGGACAGAAGCTAGTCAAAAACGGCAGTTGGGACATTATCTACGGCATGTCGCTCAGCTCGGCTGTATTCCTGCCCCTGGGTTTTTTCCTGACCTACAAGGCTGTCAGGGATTCCGCGCTGTTCAATACGGAAACCTATCTGGCGCTGTTCAAACGCCTCGTCAGACTGAAATTCTTATACAGATATTTGAGAATCAAATTTACATCGAAAAGGAGGAATAAAACATATGGACATCAGACTCAATCGTGTTGAGGAGGTGGTCGAAGCTGTCGCCCGCGGTGAAATTGTCATCGTTGTCGATGATGAAGACCGTGAAAATGAAGGTGATTTCATAACTTCTGCAGAGTTGATCACCCCTGAAAAAGTCAATTTCATGGTGACCAACGGACGGGGCGTGCTCTGTGCCCCGATTACCGAGGAACGTTGCGAGCAGCTGGAACTCAGCCATCAGGTGAGCAACAATACCTCGCTGCTGGGAACGCCTTTCACCATCACTGTGGATAAGATAGAGGGCTGCACCACAGGAGTTTCTGCCCATGACCGGGCGGAAACCATCCGTGCGCTGGCCAATCCCGGTACACGCCCCGAGGACCTGGCCCGTCCCGGACACATCAGTCCCCTGTATGCCAAGAATAAAGGAGTCCTGCGCCGGGCCGGTCATACCGAAGCGGCTGTGGATCTTTGCCGTATGGCCGGACTGCAGCCGGCCGGTGCCCTGATCGAGGTGATGAACGAGGATGGCACGATGGCCCGTCTGCCGCAGCTGCTCGAAATTGCCCAGAAGTACCATTTGAAAATTCTCACTATCAAGGACCTGATTTCATGGCGGCTGAAGGAGGAGTCGCTGGTGGAGATGGGCCCCAGCGTGCATATGCCTACCCAGTACGGTGATTTCAGATTGATTCCTTTTCTTCAGGCGGCGACCGGCAAGGAGCATATTGCATTGGTCAAAGGAGAGTGGGCTGAAGACGAGAGTATTCTGGTCAGGGTGCATTCGTCCTGCATGACGGGCGACGTATTCGGATCGTTGCGCTGCGAGTGCGGCGAGCAGCTGCACCGTGCCATGCAGATCATCGAGAAGGAAGGCAAGGGAGTTATCGTGTACATGAACCAGGAAGGCCGAGGAATCGGCCTGATGAACAAAATCAAGGCCTACAAGCTGCAGGAACAGGGTTACGACACGGTCGATGCCAACCTGCACCTGGGCTTCGATGCCGATGAGCGGGACTACGGCGTGGGTGCCAGGATCCTGCAGCTGCTGGGAGTGCGCAAAATGCGGCTGATGACCAACAATCCGGTCAAACGCATCGGGCTGGAGGCCTATGGGCTGGACATTGTCGAGAATGTGCCCCTGGAAATACCCACCAATCCTTACAACGAGTTTTACATGCGCACCAAAAAAGAGCGCATGGGTCATACTTTAAAAAACATCAAGTGATGAGACATAGATTTTTACGCCTGCTGTGCGCCATATTGCCGCTGGTCTTGCTGACAGCCTGTGCCGCCCAGCGGACATCGCAGGAAAAGACGGGACAGTCCAAGTCGGGTTTTTCGATATGGAACTATATGGACAGGCATCAGAAGGCCTGGCTGTTCAGTTATTTCACCGGTGAGGGCGACGGCCTGCACCTGGCCTACAGCTATGACGGCCTGATATGGAGGCCGCTGAATCAGGGACGGCCCTTCCTGCAACCCGAAGTGGGGCAGGCTCGTCTGATGCGTGATCCGAGTATTCTGCAGGGACCGGACGGAACCTTCCATCTGGTGTGGACTACGGGCTGGACCGAAAAGTCGATCGGCTATGCCTCCTCCAAGGATCTGATACATTGGTCTGAGCAGCGGGAGATTCCCGTCATGGCTCATGAGCCGGAGGCCCGCAACACCTGGGCTCCGGAGCTGTTCTACAACAAAGGGGCCTATTATATTGTCTGGGCCAGTACCATCCCGGGCCGTTTCCCGATGAACGGCACCTCGGAAGACGGTTACAACCATCGTCTATATTATACCACCACCAAGGATTTCAAGACCTTTTCGCCGACAGAACTGTTCTATGACCCCGGCTTCAATGTCATCGACGCCTGCTTTGTCAAAGAGGGATCCAAGTATTATATGTTCCTCAAGAACGAAACGCTCGAACCGGTCGAGAAGAACATTCGTATGGCCGTCGCCGGCAAACTGGAGAAGTTTCCGGCCTCTGTCTCCGATCCTTTGACGGGATTGGACTGGGCCGAGGGGCCGACAGCCGTCAAGATAGGCAAATATACCTACCTCTATTGGGACAAGTATCGTAGTCGCCGTTACGGAGCTATGCGTACCAAGAAGCTTTCCAAGCCCCGGTGGGAGGATATTTCCGACATGGTCCGCTTCCCTGGTGGTATGCGTCACGGGACGGCTTTCGAGGTAGATGCCCAGGTGCTGGTCAATATACAGCGACAGACGGCCGACAAGGAAGAATAGGCTAAAGCTTCAGCACCGCCAGGAAGGCTTTCTGGGGCACTTCGACCGAACCGATCTGCTTCATGCGTTTCTTGCCCCGTTTCTGCTTTTCCAACAATTTGCGTTTACGGGTGATGTCACCGCCGTAGCACTTGGCCGTGACGTCTTTGCGCACGGCCTTGACCGTTTCCCGGGCAATGATTTTCGAGCCGATGGCAGCCTGGATGGCAATGTCAAACTGCTGGCGGGGAATGAGTTCCTTGAGCTTTTCGCACATGCGCCTGCCCAGGGTCTCGGCGTTGGAGATATGGGTCAGGCAGGACAGGGCATCGACAGGCTCGCCGTTGAGCAGGATGTCGAGCTTGGCCAGCTTGGACTCGCGGAATCCGTTGGGGTGGTAGTCAAAGGAGGCGTATCCTTTGGAGATACTTTTGAGTTTGTCGTAGAAATCGAATACGATTTCTCCCAGCGGCAGGTCGAAAAGTATCTCCACCCGGTCGCCGGAAATGTATTCCTGTTTGACCAGCTCGCCCCGTTTGTCCAGACAGAGGGTCATGATGTTGCCGATATAGGCCGTCGAAGTGATGATGGAGGCCCGGATAAAGGGCTCCTCGATGTAGTCGATATAGGTCGGATCGGGCAGCCCCGAAGGGTTGTGGACCTCGAGACATTCTCCTTTCTTGGTGAAGACTCGGTACTGGACATTGGGGACAGTGGTGATGACATCCATGTCGAACTCCCGGTCGAGCCGCTCCTGAATGATTTCCATGTGCAGCAGGCCCAGGAAGCCGCAGCGGAAACCGAAGCCCAATGCCATGGAGGATTCTGGCTGGAAGGTGAGCGATGCATCGTTGAGCTGCAGTTTCTCGATGGAGCTGCGCAGGTCTTCATAGTCTTCGCTCTCGATGGGATAGACCCCGGCAAAGAGCATGGGCTTGACTTCCTGAAAACCTTTGATGGCTTTTTCGCAGGGACGGTCGACATGGGTGATGGTATCGCCCACGCGGACTTCGCGCGAAGTCTTGATGCCGGAAATGATATAGCCCACGTTGCCGCAGCCGATCGTGTCGCAAGGCTGCATGTCGAATTTCAGGACTCCGATCTCGTCCGCTTCGTATTGCTTTTGGGTGGCGAAGAACTTGACGATGTCCTTGCTGTGCAGGGTGCCGTTCTGGATCTTGAAGTAGGCGATGATGCCCCGGAAGGAATTGAATACCGAATCGAAGACCAGGGCCTGCAGGGGAGCCTGGGGATCACCCTTGGGGTGGGGTATCTTGCGAATGATGGCTTCCAGGATCTGTGGTACGCCTTCCCCTGTTTTTCCGCTGGCGCGGATGATTTCCTCGCGTTTGACGCCCAGCAGTTCGATAATCTGGTCCTCGACTTCTTCGATCTGGGCACTGGGCATGTCAATCTTATTGAGCACAGGAATGATTTCCAGGTCATTGTCGATGGCCATGTAAAGATTGGAAATGGTCTGGGCCTGAATGCCCTGGGTGGCATCGACCACGAGCAGGGCTCCCTCGCAGGCGGCAATCGAACGCGATACTTCGTAGGAGAAATCCACGTGCCCCGGGGTGTCGATCAGGTTGAGCGTATAGTTCTCTCCCTCCCAGGAATACTGCATCTGGATGGCATGACTTTTGATGGTAATACCACGTTCCTTTTCCAGATCCATGTTGTCGAGCATCTGGTTTTCGGTGATGGCCAGCGTGCCGGTATACTCCAGCAGCCGGTCGGCCAGCGTGCTCTTCCCATGGTCGATGTGGGCGATGATGCAGAAATTGCGGATATGCTCCATAAGGGCTATTTGAAAATCGTTACAAAGATACTCCATTTATTTGTATTTTTGCACCATATACTTGCTTATGACAGTCAGCGAAATTAAGAATTTATACCAGAGAATACTTGGTCGGATCAGTCAAAACCGGCTATACGAGGCATTTTCCGATGTGACCTATCTCACGCAGCAGAACGGTTTCGGAGCCATCTACGACCAGCTCAGGGAATTGGAGACCAACTACCGTTACCTGGTGCAATACCGTCTGGACGGCTATCAGGACAAGGAACGCGACAAGGTGCTGCGCGACCTGAAGTGTCGCCTGATGAAGCTCGCCGATCTGGCCTGGAGGGAATGGCAGTCGGCCTTTTCGCCTCAGTGGTATTATTCCCAGAAACGCTACCGTGATATCAACGGGCAGGGCGGACGGGGGCTGGAACCGCTTTGGACGGGTCTTGTCCGTAGTCTCGACGATGAACGTATGCTGGGTCGGACAGCCGGCAAACCGGGCGTTGCCGAGCGTCAGGAATCGCTTCGCCGTCAGCGGGAACAGCTCAGCGGTGAGCTCTTTCTCGAACTGCTTTTTTCCGATCCGTGGAGAGAGGAGGACTATACACAGGTCTCAGAACATTACGCCGCCCTGGAGGAAAGTACCCAGGCTTTGTGTGTCTCGGCACTGTTGCTGGCTTGCCAGCAGCTTTTTGACGAATACAAGCTCCTGTTGCTGGCCGAACTCTGCGATTCGGCTTCGCCGCTTGTCTCCATGAGGGCCCTGACGGCTCTGATGCTGCTCATCGAGGTGCATCAGGTGCGGATAGCCTGGTATCCTCATCTGACATCGCGTATCAGCCTGCTTTTCGACCGGCCTGAAATAAGAACGGCCGCTCAGGGCATTTTCGTCCAGCTGATCCGGGCCAAGGAGGCCGAGCAGGTGAGTCGGCGTATGCAGGAGGAATTCCTGCCCGAGATGAATAAATTGAGCTCCAGTATCCGGCAGAAACTGGACGAAAACAAGGAACAGTCTCAGGAAGAACTCAAAAACGATCTGCAAGAGCTCTTCGAAGACGGATCCATGTCGGAGAAGATGATGGAGTTCTCCAAAATGCAGACCGAGGGCGAGGATGTCTATCTGAGCACTTTCTCCTCTTTGAAATTCTATCCGTTCTTCAAGGAAATATACAATTGGTTTCTGCCTTTCGAGGCGCAGCATACCGTCATTGCCGCCATTTTCCGCGGCCAGCAGGCCCACCGGGGGCTGGATTTGCCCAAGGTGCTGACCAGGACGGATTTTCTCTGTGATTCCGACAAGTATTCCTTCTGTCTGAACCTGGCGCAGGTGCCCGAACAGTACCGTGACCAGATGAGTGCCAATATGGGAGCCGACAGTGAGGCTTTCCAGGAGATGATGCAGATGGAGCAGAATGGCAGCCGACGGCTCAAGGCCGAGACGCTGACGAATCTGTACATTCAGGATCTGTACCGTTTCTACAGGCTTTTCCCCAGCAAGCAGGATTTCGAGGATGTGTTTTCCCTGCCGCTGGATTTCTATGCCAATCCGCTGACGGCCGACTATTTCACCTCGGAGGAATGTCAGGGGAGAGTCGCCGCAATGTATTTGAAAAAGAACCATATAGCCAAGGCTGTCGTCCTGTACAGGCAATTGGTCGATCTGCATCCGGCCGACTTTGACCTCTTGCGCCGGACGGCTTGGTGCTACCAGCAGATCCAGGATTACGAGTCGGCCGTAATGTATTACGAGCGAGCCGATCTGGTCCGTTCGGACAATCTGTGGGTCATCAGGCGTCTGGCAGCCTGCCTGCGTCAGACAGGACGCAACGAGCAGGCGCTGGAGTATTATCGCAAGGCGGCCGTCCTGAGTCCTGACAATCTGTCGCTGTGTCTGAACCAAGGGCACTGCCTGACAGATCTGAAACGTTATTCGGATGCCTTGAACTGCTATTACAAGGCTGAATTCCTGTTTGCCGGCAGTCCGCGTATCTGGCGGCCGATAGCCTGGTGTCTGCTTTTGACGGGACGTTACGGTCAGGCTGAAAAATACTACGGCTATCTGCTGTCGGAAAGTTCTCCGACTATCGAGGACTTCATGAATGCCGGACATCTGAACTGGCTCCAGGGACGTCTCCATCATGCCGTCGAGCTATATGCAGAGGGTATCCGCCGCACCAATACCCTGATGACAGAGTTCGTGGTGCTGCTCGAACAGGACCTGCCTTTGCTCGTGCAGCTGGGAGCCGATAAGCAGGATGCCCCCTTTGTATTTGACGGAGTAAGGTTTGAAATGGAAAAATAACATGAGTCCTTTGCGCCATATCCTGTTTGTCCTGACGCTGCTGTCCGCATGGGCCTGTCTGCGTGCCGAGCCGGTCACGGCTATATTCAATGCCCGCTGGATACGCCATGAATATCAGCCTTATCGTCTTAGCCGGCAGCTTTATACCGTTGAGGGCCTGGATACGGTCAGCATGGAGCGTCTGTCTGTTCTGGCCGACGTGACGGTCAAGGATTCCACCTCCCGGGGCTACCGGCTCTCGTGGCGCGTACACCATCTCGCAGTCGAGGCCGGACATTATCTCTCCCGGCAGTGGGCCGAGTCGATCGAGGGTTTTGAATTCGACTATCCGACATCCCCCCAGGGAGCTTTGCTGGAAAACGCTCTGCCGGCAAGGATCGATGCTCTGCTCAATGCCGAGATAGACCGGTTCTTTGCCCATTATCAGGGACGTACCACCCTGGAATCCAGGGAGCGGCTTTACGCCGTACGCGACGCTCTGGCCGAATTCCTGCTTTCGGCCGTCGGGCAGTTTCATCAGGCCTATGGGCTGGGTTACGTTCTGGGCGAAGTCGTCCCCGTTCCCGTGCGTCTGCCCTATGGCGACAGCAAGCGACAGATCGATGCTGTCATCTACAAGAAACTGCAGGCCTGCGATGAAAACGTGGCTACGCTGGTGACATCGGCCGTGCCTGACACGGCTCAGGTGAACAGCCTGCTGCGCAGCAGCCTTGATTCCGGAACTCCCTTGCCTTCCTGGTGGCAGGAGGATCTGGGCAGCCTGGTGATGCACCTGGGCAGCGGCTGGGTATTGTATTCCAGCCGCAATCGGGAAGTCAGGGAGGGACGCTACCTGTATGGAGACTGTAACGAAATAACCATAATACAATAAGCTATGAGTCTGAAAATTGAAAAACTGCCTTTTGGCAAGATGCCGGATGGAGAGGACGTCCTGCTGTTGCGTTTGACCAATGAATGTGGAGCTGTTGCCCTGGTCACCACTTATGGGGCCACCCTGGCCGGCGTGCTGGTACCCGATCGGGAAGGCCGGCTGGTTCAGGTCGTGAAGGGTTTCCCTTCGGTCGAAGGCTATCTGGCCGATCTGGAAATCGGCACCTATCTGGGGGCCAGTTGCGGCCGCTATGCCAACCGTATCGCCAAGGGAACCTTTGTGCTTGACGGTGAGGAGTATCATCTGGCGACCAACAACGGTGAGAATCACCTCCATGGGGGCGACAGAGGTTTCAACACCAAGAACTGGCAATACGAGACCGATCAGGAAAGTGTCACTTTCCATTATTTTTCCAAGGACGGCGAAGAAGGCTATCCGGGCAATCTCAAGGTGAGTGTCCGTTACGGATGGTCGGCCACCAATGAGCTGAGTATCCATTACAGCGGTGTCTGCGACAAGGCTACTCCGCTCAATATGACCAGCCACGCCTATTTCAATCTCTCTGGACAGGGAAATATTCTCGACCATGAAATGAAGATCCATGCCAGTCGCTATATCCCGATTCATCCGGATGCCATACCCACTGGAGAAATCCGCTTTGTCAAAGGTACGCCTTTTGATTTCGGGCGCTTCAAGAAAATCGGACGTGATATCGGCAAAAAGGAGGAGCAGCTTCTCAACGGCTGCGGCTACGATCATTGCTTTGTCATTGACAAGCAGGAGGCCGGCGACCTGGCCCTGGCCGTGGAAGCCAGATCTTCTCAGACGGGTTGCACCCTGACTGTGTGGACTACCTTGCCCGGCGTGCAATTCTACAGCGGCAACTATCTGCGTAGCGACGTCCCCTCCTGCGACGGCAAGCCGCTGGGCTATCGCGAGGCTTTCTGTCTGGAACCGGAGTTCTTCCCCGACAGCCCCAACCAGAGTATTTTCCCAAGCTGCATCCTGCCTGCCGGCGAGGAATTCGACCAGACCATCATTTATCAGTTCGGACTGGAAGAGTAGTCAGAGTCCTTTCAGGGAAAGCTGGATACGCCTGCGCTCCAGGTCGATGCCGATGACCTTGACCCGGAGTTGCTGGTGTATGCTGACAATGTCCTGGGGAGAGCGGACAAAACGGTCGGCCATCTGGGAAACATGCAACAGTCCGTTTTCCTTGATGCCGATATCGACAAACGCCCCGAAATTGGTGATATTGGTTACAATACCGGGCAGTACCATGCCTTCTCTCAGGTCGGTTATCTGACGAATGTCAGGATCGAAGGAGAAGACTTCGGCCTGGCGTCGTGGATCCCGACCGGGTTTGGCGAGTTCCTGCAGTATGTCGGTCAGTGTCGGCAGACCGATGTCGTCGCTGACATAACGTTTCAAATCGATTTTTTCCCTGATAGCTGCCTGACCGATGAGGTCTTCGACGCTGCAGCCCAGATCTTCGGCCATCCGACCGACCAGGGCGTAGCGCTCCGGGTGGACGGCTGTATTGTCGAGCGGGTTGTCACCGTCGGTGATGCGAAGGAAACCGGCCGCCTGTTCAAAGGTCTTGTCGCCGATGTGCGGCACCTGTCTGAGTTCTTCCCGGCTGGCGAAGGCTCCATGCTCGTCTCGCCAGCTGACGATGTTGCGGGCAGTCTGTGTGTTTAGCCCTGATACATAGGTGAGAAGATAACGGCTGGCGGTGTTCAGATTGACCCCGACGGCGTTGACGCAGCTGATGACAGTCTCTTCGAGGGCTTTCTTGAGTTTGTCCTGATCCACGTCGTGCTGATATTGTCCCACACCGATGGACTTGGGCTCTATCTTGACCAGTTCGGCCAGCGGATCTCCCAGGCGGCGGGCAATGGAGACGGCACCGCGGACGGTCACGTCGTAGTCGGGGAACTCCTCCCGGGCCACAGCCGAAGCGGAATAGACCGAAGCTCCGTTTTCACTGACCACGAAGACCTGCACTTTCCGGTCGAAGCGTATGTTCTGGATAAGGCGCTCCGTCTCGCGTGATGCGGTACCGTTGCCGATGGCAATGGCCTGTATGTCGTAGCTTTCTACCATGTGGGCGATTTTGCGCTCTGCAAGTGTGCGCTGATTCTGGGGTGGATGGGGATAGATGGCCTCGTTGTGCAGGAGTTTGCCCTGGGCGTCCAGACAGACCACCTTGCAGCCGGTACGATAGCCTGGATCGATGCCCATAATGCGCTTCTGTCCCAGCGGCGCTCCCATGAGCAGCTGCCGCAAGTTGTCGGAAAACACCCTGATGGCCTGGTCATCGGCTTTTTCTTTGGCCAGGTTGCCAAACTCGGTCTCGATGGCAGGACTGAGCAAGCGTTTATAGCTGTCACGGACAGCGGCTCGGACCACTTGAGCGCTCTCGCTGTTGCCGCGGACGAAACAGGATTCCAGCTCTTCCTGACATTTATCGTTGTCGGGACTGATGCTCAGTCGCAGCAACCCCAGGTCGAGGCCTCTGGACATGGCCAGAAACCGGTGGGAGGAGCAGTGGTGCAGGGGCTCGGAAAAGTCGAAGTAGTCGCGGAAGTTTTCGGCCTGCTCTTCTTTGCCTTTGACAACTTTAGAGCGGATGACAGCTTCTTTGCGGTAGTGCCGTCGGACGATGCGACGGGCTCTCTCGTCTTCGCTGATCCATTCGGCAATGATGTCCGAGGCTCCCGCAAGAGCCTCTTCCTCAGCTGACACCTGCTCGTTGAGATAGTTGCGGCTGAGGGTCTGCAGGCTGCCCTCATGCTGGGACATGATGATCCTGGCCAGAGGTTCCAGTCCCTTTTCACGGGCCATTGCAGCCCTGGTACGGCGTTTGGGCCGGTAGGGCAGGTAGATATCCTCCAGCTGGGTCATGCTACTGGCTTCTTCTATGCGACGGCGCAAGTCCTCGCTGAGTTTGCCGGTCTCGCGCAGGCTGTTGAGAATACTCTCACGGCGTTTGTCCAGTTCACGGCATTTGTCCAGCAAACCGGCGATGGTGGCAATCTGTACTTCGTCCAGTCCGCCGGTGCGTTCCTTGCGGTAGCGGCTGATAAAGGGGATGGTCGCTCCCTGGTCGAGCAATTCGATGGTATTGCCGACGGCCCGGGGGCTCAGAACCATCTCGCGGGCGATGGTCTCGTTATATTGGTTCATAGCTGGGACAGGATTTTATGATAAATGTTTTTTGGCCAGATGTACGACATAGAAGCAGGGCAGTGTGCAGAGCATGATCCAAAGGAAAAAGACGGTATAGCCGCCCAGGCTCTGGGCAAAAATCTCTTGGAACCATTCCTGCAGGCGGCCGGCGAACATGCCGGGAATCATCATGCCCAGGGCCATGACCGCCGTACAGATGGCGTAGTGCGCTGTTTTGAACTCTCCTTGACAGAAATGAAGCAGATAAGCTGTATAGGCGGTAAAACCGTAGCCGTAGCCCAACTGTTCAAGCGCGATGCCAGCATAGACAGCCGGCAGTTGTCCGGGCTGGGCCCAGGCCAGCCAGACATAGACCAGATTGGGCAGGCAGAGAGCCAGTGCCATGGGCATCAGGCTTTTTTTCAGCCCGCGTCGGGAAATGACGATACCCCCCAGGATACCGCCCACTACCAGTGCCAGCACCCCGATAGTGCCGTAGGCGAAGCCCACCGTGCCGGTTTCCAGTCCCAGTCCGCCTTGCCCGAGAGGATCGAGCAGGAAGGGTGAGCTGAGTTTGACGAGCTGTGCTTCGGAAAAACGGTAGAGCAACATGAAGGCCAGGGCCGTGCCGATGTGTTTTTTCTGGAAAAACAGCCGGAAGGTCATGCCGAAATTGCTGATGATTTCACGGCCGTTGAGAGAGTTGTGCTGTCGGTCGCTTTCAGGGCGGGGCAGGGCAAACAAGTGCCATAGCCCCAGGATGATGAACAGCACAGCCATGATCAGGAATGTCAAGGCCCAGGCAAAGGGAATCTGCTGCAACCCCCAGGGGTTGGAGACGGCATTCTCAAATTTGCCGGCCAGCATCACCAACAGGCCTTGGCCGCAGATCATGGCCACCCGGTAGAAGGTGTTGCGGATGCCGATGAAAAACTGCTGCCGGGACGGCTCCAGACCGTGCATATAGAAACCGTCGGCGGCAATGTCGTGGGTGGCTGAGCTGAAGGCCATGATCCAGAAAAAGGCCATGCTCCACTGCAGATAGTGGGGGCCGGGCAGCGTGAAGGCCACTCCGCCCAGCAGGGCACCGATGAGCAGCTGCATGGTCACTATCCACCAGCGTTTGCTCTTGAACAGGTCGATGAAGGGACTCCAGACGAATTTCAGTGTCCAGGGCAAGTAAAGCCAGCTGGTGTAGAAGGCTATCTGCGCATTGGACAGCCCCAGTCGTTTGTAGAGGATGACGGAGACGGTCATGACCACGACATAGGGCAGACCTTCTGCAAAGTACAGGCTGGGCACCCATGCCCAGGCATGGTCTTTGGCGCGTGGAGTTGAAGAGGACAGGTCCATGGAAAATGTTCAGTAAAGTCGGGTAATGGAGGTATTGGGGTAGTAGTGTGAGAGAATATCCCGGTGGCTGCAGCCCTGACTGCTCATGACGGCGGCACCGATCTGGCACAGGCCTGAGCCGTGTCCCCAGCCTGCGCCGTGCAGGATGAAGTATTCAGGAGCGCCGTCTTCTAAGCGACGGCCTTCGGTATCGACCACGAAAGCCGAGCTGTAGAGATGGGTTCTTGAAAGGAATTTCCTGATTTCAAGTTCCTTGCCGACAATCATGCGCTGTCTGCTGCCGACTATCCTGAGACGGATGATCCGTCCCGAAGGGCCGCGCTGGACAGGCTCCAGGGCGATGATCCGCCCAAAATCGATACCTGAGCGGCTGCGGACAATGTCGGAGAGCTCTTCGGCGGGATAGCGCACAGTCCAGCGATAGAAATGCTGTGTCTCCCGGTCGTAGTCGTTCAACACGAGCGACAGTATCTTCTGGTCGTCTGTACGGCAGTAGGCCGGCGGATTGCCGAGAATGAAGGAGCGGGCCGCCTGCTCCTGACTGTAGTCTTCGTTGGTGCCGGTCCCGCCGGGCAGATCCCTGACGGGACGCAGATAGGGTTTGGGTTGCGGGGCCCAGCAGTTTTCGAAACTTTCGGTCATGCCGCCGCAGCATTTGTAAAACCGGGCGTCGCAGATTTCCTCCCCGCAACTCAGGATTTGTCCGCGGGTGGCTTGCAGTGCAGCCTTGACCTGCGGGGTACCGCTGTGGGCAATGCCCTGGTAGCGCTGACAGTGATCATCGGCGCAGACATCAAACAGCCGGTGGGCATCCCGTTCGTACCATCTGAGATGTTCCTTTTCACCTTGTTCGTCGATCCGTTCTATGGGGTAGGCAGCCCCTGGCTTGGGTGCTTCCGTGGCGGCAGTCCCCCCTTGGAGCTGGGCCAGCAGCCAGCTCCGGGAAATAATGGCATGGGCCTTGAGCAGCTCCTCTGGAGCTGAGGCTTTCATTTCAGAGGCGATGACACTGTAGAGATAGGCCTCCAGTCCGATGAGGTTGACGGCAATGGTCTGGCCCTTGCCGTCACAACGAAGACAGAGAGCCCCTTCGAATTCCTGCCTTTGCAGCCTCTCCCAGTGGAATTGCAATCCGATGCGTACCCGTTCCAGCCAGAAATGCTCCTGTCCTGTCGGCTGGAGCACACTGTCAGGTGGTAGGACCAGCTCTTTTTCCCGGCCGTCTGGGCTGATGAGCAGTCTGCCGTCGGCCAGGACGCCGGTTGAGTAACGGCCTGCCGGCAGCACCATGGCGGTGCCTCTGACGAGATAATCTCCTGACAGCGAAAAGACGATGCGTGCCGCTGTCTGAATGCCGACTGAAATGACGGGCTCTTCCTGTAGATCGCTTATCTTCATGATCTTGTTATTGCATAAGCCCTCTCAGCTTGAGCGAGATAGCCTCAATGTCCTTTTCACTGAGACAGACCTCGGTGTAGATCCGGGCCAGTTCTTCCGGGCTGATCTGCTCGTAATCGCTGTTGCGTGGAAAAATGTAGTAACCGCTCATCTCAACCGAAGCCGGGGAAGTAATGCGTTGCTGTGCTCCCTGGGCATAGAAACAGGAGGGTCTGTGTTGCCGGCGTGGGAAAAGCAGTGCTGCAAACCCCTCTTGTTCCCTATCGTACCAGACCAGCAGGTTGACCAGGCTGTCGGGAGAGTCCTCGCCGACCTGCTGCCCGAACAGTCCGATCAGAGAACGTATCTGCCGGACGGCTGCTGCACCTGTCGAGCTCTCAATAAGCCAGCCTGTGCGCAACATGTCTTTCAATACGTACACCCGACTTTCGACTGTCTGCAAGAGCAGTCTGGAGCCTTGATCTTTCCAGGCGGGGTAGTCGCTTTGCAGGGGCATGAAACCTTTGCTGCCGGCTTGGAAATGCTGGTGGTCAGGAGCGGAGGCTCCACAGCGGCCGCCATTGTAGAAAACGACCAGGTCGTCCATTTCGCGGGCCAGTGAAAACATCAGGTCCAGCTCCGACAACAGAGCCTGCGGACGGTGACAGACAGCGGGAATGGTGTAGTGCTGCGGAAATACGGGAAAGGGATTGACCAGCAGGTGGAAGTCTTCGGTGCCAGGCAGCGGCAGGGCCTGCTGCTCAGGGGGCAGACGGTGGGAGCAGAGAAAACAGGGGCGATCGACCTCACCTTTGGCCGTAATCCTGGCCGATGAGGACCCGATGCGGGCCGGCAGACAGATGAGGCGGATGCGGCAGTGACTGCCGAACCACATATCCCGGAACTGCGCCTGCCTCTGGGATTCGTAATTTTGGCGGGCCAGTGGCCAGACGGCCAGCTGACGTTCGAAAAAGGGCCGGTGGCTTGTCATCGTTTGTTCTGTCGTTGGCGAGCCTGTAGTTCCAGGCTGCGCAGCTGGTCTTTGTAGTAATTGTTGGCATTGAGCCGTTCCAAGGTCATGGAGGCATCGGTATTATCCTCCCAGCGTCGGCAGAGGTATAGTTCATCGTAAATACGGCCTGTCTTCCACTTTCTTGAGAAGGCCAGTCCCACGGCATAGTCTTCGCCGTAACTGGTATTGGGAAACAGTGTCTTTCTCAGCAGGGGGGTGAAGAAGGCCCTGGGAGCCCCCAGTCCGTTGATGCGAAGTGCATTGTTTTTGCCGTTGTCGTCGGTCCATTCACGGTGATCGATCAGGCCGGGTGGCAACGTGTGGCCCTGAAAGTCGCAGATGCGGTAGCTGCCCACCAGCATGGCGCACTGTTGGGTATAGAAGCCTTCGACGATACGGGAAAGAGTGTCCTGGGAACTGTACATATCATCGCTGTCAAGCTGGACGGCAAAGCGCCCGCAATGCTCGTCCAGGACGGCTGTGTTCCAGCAGCCGCCGATGTTCAGGTCCTGCCGCCGCGGCCGCAGAACGACAAGCCGGGCATCGCTGCGGGCCATTTCCAGCAACTTTTCGGTAGTCCCGTCGGTAGAGTGGTTGTCCACCACTATCACATTGAAGGCGAAGCTGCACTGCTGGGACAATGCTGAAGAGACGGCATCGGCGATGGTGCGGATGCGGTTGCGTACGGGAATGATTACAGAGGCTTCTACAGGAAAGTCTCCGGTCTTCAGATCGACGGGGGCCGTCTCGGCAGGCAGCCAGGCTCCGATTTGCCGCAGATGTCCGGTGCAGACGGCTTCCATTTCCTTTTGAACTTCCCGGTTGCGGGGATCGACATAGGCAAACATGGCCTTTTCGTGGTCGGTTTCTGCAGTCTGGACGACCGTATACAGACACTCTCTCAGGTGCAGAATCTGCCGTTTCCGTGACAGGGCCAGGCGCAGCGCGTAGAAGGCGGCGTGCCGGCAGTCGGGCAGGCTGTCGAGCACGGCCCGGGCCGTAGGGGTGTGTATGAGCACGATTTTGCCGAAATCGAAATCGTCACGCAGGCTGCCTGCCTGGCAATCGATGAGCGGGTGGGCCTTCCCGTCTTCCCTGTAGTCGGCATAGACCAGTCCGGCACGGCTCATTTCGGCGGCCTGAATCAGGCGGTGGAGGGCCGTAGGCCCCCATTGAAGACAGGCTGCCGGAACCCTCGGATCGGTGAGCAGGAGAAAATATCTGTGACGTACGGCCAGGATTTGTTGCCGCAGCCGGCGGCTGTCTCCTGAGAAGTTCAGGATATCGCAGTGTATCATAGGGTTATGTTTGTGTTTTGTAAGTCTGATGACATCAGGTAAAGGTAATCCGATTATTTGACTGTGACAACCTTCTGTGTGTTTTTGTTGTACTTCGTCGGCTTTTATTCCGAGAAACTCTCGAAGGAATACTATCTTTGCAGTCTCAATACAATGTAGGCTCCTTACATGCAGTATCTTGGTGAAATCCTGTCCCTGACGGTGGCTGTCTCCTGGACGGCCACGGCCTTGTTTGCCGATATCGCCAGTCATCGGCTGGGCTCCCTGCCGCTCAATCTGATACGGATGGGGCTGTCGCTGATCCTGCTGGCCGTACTGCTGTGGATGGTCATCGGGAATCCTTTCCCACGCTATGCCGATGCCGACACCTGGATGTGGCTGACCTTGTCGGGTTTTGTCGGCTATGCCTTCGGCGACTACTGCCTGTTCAATTCCTATGTGATTTTCGGCTCCAAGTTCGGGCAGCTTTTCATGACGCTGGCACCGCCCATGGCTGGCATTGCCGGCTGGCTGATGCTGGGTGAGTCCTTGTCCTGGCATGCCTGGGTAGCCATGGCCGTCACAATGACCGGTATCGGGATTTCCATCATGGCCCGGGGAGACGGCACTCATCACAGACTGGTGCTTAAACTGCCCTTGAAGGGAGTCCTTTTCGGCATCGGCGCCGGTATCGGACAGGGTGTCGGCCTGGTGCTGAGCAAAATCGGCCTGGAATCCTATCAGGCAGCCCTTCCTTTGGACGCGGCCTCCTCGATGCAGTTCATGCTGCCTTTTGCCGGGACCTTCATCAGGGCAGTAGCAGGCTTTGTCAGTTTCTTTGCCCTACTATGGCTTAGGCACTCGCTGGGTCAGGTAACGGCAGCCTTCCATGACAAAAAGGGTATGAGTTATGCTTTTCTGACCACTTTTTTCGGGCCATTCCTGGGAGTCTCCCTTTCCCTGATGGCCGTTCAATACGCGCCGGCCGGCATTGCTTCGACCCTGATGGCACTGACTCCGGTGCTGATAATTGTCCCCTACGCCCTGATCAACCATCAGCGGATTTCTTTCAAAGAAGTGGTCGGCACGCTGGTGACAATGACCGGTGTAGCTATGTTTTTCCTGCTTTAGACGGAAAAAAGCTCAGTCTCCCGGCAGTCCCAATATCGGCAGCAGCTCGTCTATCCGGGATATTTCCCGATAGGGGAGTGCAGGCTTGTCCGAACGCTCGTATTCCCAGATGTCGTCGGTGATGATATGGACGGCCTGTCCGCCGACAGCCAGCACGGGGGCGATGTCGGACTTGAGTGAATTGCCCACCATGAGAAATTCTTCGGGTCGGACCTTAAGGCGCGTGAGCAGGTCGCGATAGTTGTCCTCGTTCTTTTCCGAAACAATCTCGATGTGGTGGAAATAGGGCATCAGGCCTGATTTGCGCAGTTTGCGCTCCTGGTCGAGCATGTCGCCCTTGGTGACGATGACCAGCGGGTAGTGCTGTTCAAGGACCGGCAGTATCTGCAGTACCCCGTCGTAGAGCTCGACGGGATGCCCCAGCATCCATTTGCCGATCTCCAGAATCCTCTCTATGTCTTTGGCCGGTATTTCGTAATGGCTTTCCCTGGCAGCTGTCTCGATGAGCGACAGGGTGTAGGCCATCACACCGTAGCCGTACCAGGGCATATTATCTGTCTCGGTGGCTACCAGACGGGAGTGCAGTGTTTCGGCCGACAGCCAGGGAGAGAGCAAGTCGGCCAGTCTTTTCTCGGCCTGCACGAAATAGACGGAGTTGCGCCAGAGGGTGTCGTCGGCGTCAAATCCGATAAGTCGGATCTTGGAATAGTCGGTGACAGATGTGTGGGACATGGGCTACAGCAGTTTGAAAGTATCGGCATCGCGCCAGGCGGGAAAGGTTTCTCGGTAGTGGGCCAGCTTTTCCCGGCTCAGATCGACCGTCTCGACGGCCGCCAGTCCCTCGGGCAGGTCGGTGAGCCGCTGGCCTATGGGACTGAAGACGGCCGAATGACCGTTATAGTCGATACCCAGCCCGTCGTGACCCACCCGGTTGAGCCCGCAGACATAGGCCTGGTTCTCGGTGGCCCGTGCCTCCAGCAGGTTGTCCCAGGAGGCGATGCGTACGGTCGGCCAGTTGGCCACGCAAATCATCAGATCGTAGGCGGTTGCCACATTGCGGCACCAGACGGGGAAACGCAGGTCGTAGCAGATGATGAGCAGGATTTTCCAGCCTTGGTATTCAACGATGCAGGGACGCTCCGCCCGGGTGGACAGCAGTTCACCCTCTGCACCGATGCGGAAGAGATGTCTCTTGTCATGGAAGACGGTACGGCCGTCGGGATAGATAAAGAAGCCCCGGTTGAAATAGCGGGTGGCACTCTCTGTCTCTTCTTTGGCAGCGAAGGACCCGGTGATGGCCAGCCCGTTGGCAGAGGCAGCGGCCTGGAGCTGCAGAAGGACATTGTCGTCATTGTATCGGGCAGTCTTGACCACATCACTGCCGAATCCGTTGAAACACATCTCGGGCAGGACGGCCAGGTCGCTCTGTCCTTTGAGCGACCGGAGGACCTCGTCGTAGTGCCTGAGATTGGCTTGGGCGTTTTCCCAGATAATATCGGTCTGTACAAGGCTGATTCTCATGGCTATCATTCCAGACGGAAGTTCTCGGGATGCTTGGCTACGGTGTGTCGGTAGTATTCCTTGACAGCCTTGATGTCGGCCTGTTCGTCGCCTGTGGGGTAGAACACTTCATCAATGCCTACGTGTTTCTTTCCATAGTCGATGCGGGTGATGACGATGGGTACCTGAGACTTGATGGCGATGTAGTAGAAACCTTTCTTCCAGTCTGGATTGGGTTTTCTTGTACCCTCGGGGGTGATGGCCAGGCACAGATGTTCTGTGCGGCTGAACTCTTCGGCCAGGGAGGCTGTCATGTGGGAACGGCCGTGCCGGCGATCGATGGGTATGCCGCCTATCCAGTTGAAAAACAAGTTCATCGGAAAGAAAAACCAGTCTTTTTTGATGAGAAAGCGCCCCTGTCGGTCCACAGCCACGGCGGCCAGTTTGCACAGAACGAAATCCCAGTTGCTGGTATGTGGGGCAATGACCATGACACAATGCCTGACCTGAGGCAGACGGTCTTCGGCCGTCCATCCGGCACATTGGAGTATGAACCGGGCGATTCGCTGTTTGAGTTTCATGACTCTCTTGGTTTGTTATGGCTGTCTTGGGAACTGCTCTGCCTGATACGCGTCGAGGAAATGTCCATCTGCGGGGCATCGGCGAAGAGTCTGACGCGATCCCATCCTTCGGGTACTTTGTTGGAGGCGCCGGGACGGGGATAGACCAGGACATCGTAGTTGGCGAGGATGTATTCGTAGTCTTTCCATCGGGCAAACTTGTCCAGGTTGTCGCCGCCGATAATCAGCGAGAAAACACGGTCGGGATATTGCTCGGACAGTACCCGCAGCGTACGGGAGGTATAGGAGGGGCGGGGCAGCCGCAGCTCGATGTCACAAACCCGGAAGCAAGGATGGTCTTTGAGGACTTCGCTCACCTCCCTGAGCCTGTCTTCGGCCACAGACAGCAACCGGTTCTGCTTGAAAGGATTGAGCGGACTCACGACAAACCATATCTCGTCAAGCAGTCCACTGCGGTGGAAATAGTCTGCCACTGCGATATGCCCGTAGTGAATCGGGTAGAAGGAGCCGCCGAAAATCCCTGTGCGTATCATCTCAGAGCACGTTCAGTATCTGTTCTTTCATCTGTTCGAGCTCGTCTTTCATTGAGACGACCAGGCGTTGCATCTCCGCCTGGTTGGATTTGGAGCCCAGGGTGTTGATTTCCCGTCCCATCTCCTGCAGGATGAATCCGAGTTTCTTCCCTTTGCCGCCACCTTCTTCCTGCATGGTCTGGCGGAAATACTGGCAGTGGTTGCGCAGTCGGGTCTTCTCCTCGGTGATGTCGAGTTTTTCCAGATAATAGATGAGTTCCTGTTCGAAGCGGTTCTTGTCGTAGTCCTGCTGGCCGAGTTTTTCCAGGGCATCGGTCAGCCGTCCTTTGATACGGGCAATCCGTTCGGCCTCGTAGGGTTCAACCTCATGGAGCAGGTTCTCGATCTTGCCGACTTTCTCCTCAAAGAAACGTGTAAGCATACGGCCTTCCTGCAGCCGGAAGTCCACAAGGCGGTCAACGGCCTTGTCAAGCAACTCACGTACGCTTTTCCATTCGACTTCGTCGGTTTCCTGACTCTCGTTTTTCAGTACATCGGGCATTTTGAGCAGTAACGGCCAGGGATCACCGGTCATGGGGATGCCCAACTGTCGGGATATCTGGCAAAGTTTTTCGTAGTAGCTTTCGACCAGGGCTGTATTGATGCCGGTTTCGGAGGCAGTCGAAATGTTTTCGGTGTAGATGGACAGATCGACTTTGCCACGCTCCAGGCGGCCAAGCAGACTGTTGCGGATCTCGTTTTCCCAGTTTTTGTAGAGGGGAGAAATCTTTAGATAGAGATCCATCTGTTTGCTGTTGAGCGACTTGATTTCGACTGTGACTTTTTTCCCGTTGATTTCGGCTTGTTCTTTGCCATAGCCGGTCATAGACTGTAACATAGGCTTTATTTTTGGTCTTCTTTTCTGATCTGGACCCGCCGGATCTTGCCGCTGATGGTCTTGGGCAGTTCATCGACGAATTCCACGACACGCGGGTATTTGTAGGGTGCGGTCGTGACCTTGACATGTTGCTGTATTTCTTTGATGAGTTCCTGCTTGTCGGCATCGCGATACTCCTTGGCCAGTACGATGGTGGCTTTGACCACCTGCCCGCGTATCTCGTCGGGCACCCCCGTGATGGCGCATTCCACTACGGCCGGATGGGTCATCAGGGCGCTCTCCACCTCGAAGGGGCCGATGCGGTAGCCCGAGCTCTTGATCACGTCGTCGGTGCGGCCGACAAACCAGAAATAGCCGTCCTGGTCGCGCCAGGCTACATCGCCGGTGTGATAGAGATGGTCGTGATAGACCTCGCGTGTGCGCTCCGGATCGCGGTAGTATTCCTTGAACAGCCCGCAGGGACGGCCCTTGTCGGTATGGAAGACGATTTCTCCCTGTTCTCCTTCTTCCGCCACGCGACCGTCCGCCGTAAGCAGATCCATGTCGTAGGCCGGATTGGGTACGCCCATCGAGCCGGGTTTGGGCTCCATCCAAGGGAAAGTGCCGATGGTCATGGTCGTCTCGGTCTGACCGAAGCCTTCGCGCAGCTTGATGCCGGTGTATTTATAGAAGGTCTCATAGACCGACGGGTTGAGCGGTTCTCCGGCCACGGTGCAGTACTTGAGTGAACTCAGGTCGTAGGCGGCCATGTCCTCGCGGATGAGGAAGCGGTAGATGGTCGGCGGGGCGCAGAAAGAGGTGATGTGATATTGCTCTATCATCTTGAGGATGTCGGCCGCGGCAAATTTCTCGTGATCATAGACAAAGACACAGGCTCCGACAAACCACTGGCCGTAGAGCTTGCCCCAGACGGCCTTGCCCCAGCCCGTGTCGGCCACGGTCAGGTGCAGGCTCTGCTCGTTGAGGTTGTGCCAGTATTTGGCCGTGATGATATGCCCGATGGGGTAGGTGAAGTCGTGGGCCACCATCTTGGGCTCTCCACTGGTGCCGGAGGTGAAGTACATGATGCAGATGTCGTCGTTGTCGTTGACCTTGTCGGGCCGGACAAAAGGCTTGGCCTGGTCAATGCCCTGTTGGAAATTCTCCCAGCCTTCCGGGTAGATGCTGCCCACCGAAACCAGTTTCTCCAGGGTGGGCGATTCGGGGACGGCGGCCTGGATGTGGTCCAGGATGACCTGTTCCCCGGCTGCGACTATCATCTTGATGCCGGCGGCATTGTTGCGGTAGACGATATCTTTCTTGGTGAGCAGGTGAGTGGCTGGGATGACTACGGCTCCCAGTTTGTGCAGGGCGACTATGGAGAACCAGAATTCGATGCGGCGTTTGAGGATGAGCATCACCTTGTCGCCCCGTCCGATGCCCAGACTCTGGAAAAAGGAGGCGGTCCTGTCAGAGCAGGCCTTGATGTCGGCAAAGGTATATTCCCTGTGCTCGCCCTGGTCGTTGGTCCAGCACAGGGCCCGCTTGCCGGGCTCGCGGGCAGCCCATTCGTCGACCACGTCGTAGCCGAAGTTGAAGTGTTCGGGAATGATGAATTCGAGATGCTGACGGAAATCCTCCATCGAGGAGAATTCCACTTGCTTGAGATATTTGTCTAAAATCATTGTCGGTCTTTTTTCAGAATAGGTGTTTACATGATGATGGCGAAGAAACGGACGCGACGGCCGTTAAGCGCCTTCATGGCATGAGGTTTGGTAGAGTCGAAATAGATGCTGTCTCCTTCATGGAGTATCAGCTCTTTACCGTCGATGATGAGCAGCAGCGTGCCTTCGAGCACCATATTGAACTCCTGCTCGGGATGACTGTTCAGATGGAGCTGTTCCTTGGGTGTGTCGTTGGGCTCGACCGTGACGATGAAGGGCTCGGCCTTGGCGTTCTTGAAGCCCATGGCTAGGGCCTGGTATTTGTAGGCCTTCTGCCGTTCGACAGACAGCCCCTTGTCCTTGCGAGTCAGGAAATAGCTGCTCATGTAGGGCTCGTCGCCCGAAATGAGGGCTGAAGGCTGGATGTTGAACTTGTTGGCAAAACTGCAGATGAAGTTCATGGGAATGTCCACCGTGCCGCTTTCGTATTTTTCATAGTCGGCCGGGCTGATGTCGCACAGGGCGGCCACCTCTGCCGTCGTCATTTCCACGGCTTCGCGCATACCGCGCAGCCGCTGGGCGATTTGTCTGATTTGGTCGTTCATAGTGAGATTTGTTGTAGGTGAGTTATACAGAGGGCAAAAGTAATGCAAATTAAGGCTGTTTGAATTATAATTATTGTTATCTTTGTGCCCATGGCGCATAACTGTTTTTCGGAGTGCTGATCTCTGATTCCTGATATATGATTTTATAATCAAAACAATAGAAAATGAAAACTTTGAAAATGCTGTTTGGAAGCCTGCTTCTTGCCACTTTGCCGGCAACCGTCCTGACCGTTCAGGGCCAGCCGCGCCCCCGTCCCTACGAAAATCCCAGTCTGTCGTTTGAAGACCGTGCCGCAGATCTGGTACGTCGTCTGACACTGGATGAAAAGGTCGGACTGATGATGGACAACAGCCGCGCTGTTCCCCGTCTGGGTATCGACGAATACGGTTGGTGGAACGAAGCCCTGCACGGGGTGGCCCGTTTCGGCAATGCAACGGTTTTTCCACAGGCTATCGGCATGGCCGCCACTTTCGACGATGAGGCTGTGCTGCGCACTTTCACCGCCGTCAGCGACGAGGGCCGGGCCAAATCGACCGACAGTCGCCGTCGGGAAGGCAAGCACGGCAAATACCGCTGTCTGACCTACTGGACCCCCAATATCAACATTTTCCGTGATCCCCGCTGGGGGCGCGGACAGGAGACCTACGGAGAGGATCCCTATCTGACCACCCGTATGGGCCTGTCGGTGGTGCGTGGCCTGCAAGGTCCGGACGACAGCCACTATGCCAAGGCTTATGCCTGCGCCAAACATTTTGCCGTGCACAGCGGCCCGGAATGGAACCGTCACAGTTTCAATGCGGCAGATATTGATGCCGCTGATCTCTGGGAAACCTATCTGCCGGCATTCAAGGCACTGGTCACCGAGGGTAATGTCAAGCAGGTGATGTGCGCCTACCAGCGTTACGAGGGCAAGCCCTGCTGCGGCAGCGACCAGTTGCTGATCGACATCCTGCGCAACAAGTGGCACTATCAGCACTACGTGGTGAGCGACTGCGGTGCCATTGACGATTTTTACAAGACGGGCCGTCATGAGACTCACCCCGATTCAGCTTCTGCTTCGGCCGATGCCATCCTCCACGGTACTGACCTGGAATGCGGCCGCAGCTATCGCTCCCTGCCCGATGCCGTACGCCGCGGTCTGGTAAGTGAGTCTCAACTCGATGTGAGCCTTCGCCGGCTGATGAAGGCCCGCTTCGAACTGGGCGACTTCGATCCGGACAGCCTGGTGGAGTGGACTCAGATACCGCTGTCGGTGGTCAATTGTCAGGCACACCGTGACCTGGCACTCGAAATGGCCCGCAAGTCAATGGTATTGCTGCAGAACAAGGCGCAGACCCTGCCGCTGTCCACAGGGATGAGGGGCCTTCTGGTGATGGGCGCCAGCGCCGCCGATTCCATCATGCAGCGCGGTAATTATGAAGGTATTCCCTATCATACGGTCACTATATTGGACGGTATACGCTCCAAGACGGGCTATCCGGTGCCTTTTGTCAGTACACCGGTCCTGCTGGACCGGCCGGCTGCAGGCTATGTGGATTCACTTATGGCCGTCCTTCCTCCTTGTCAGACGGTACTCTTCGTCGGAGGTATTACTCCCCAGCTCGAGGGCGAGTCCATGCGGGTGAGCCATCAGGGCTTCCGCGGCGGTGACCGTACCACCATCGAACTGCCCGAGGTGCAGCGGCTCATCGTCAAGGCGCTTGCCGAGGCAGGGAAAACCGTTGTTTTTGTAAACTGCTCGGGGTCGGCCATGGGGCTGTCGCCCGAATCGCAGCGCTGCGCTGCCATCCTGCAGGCCTGGTACCCTGGTGAAGCCGGCGGACAGGCTGTGGCTGATGTCCTTTTCGGCGACTACAATCCTGCCGGCCGGCTGCCGGTGACATTCTACCGCAGCGACGCCCAGTTGCCCGACTACGAAGATTATTCCATGAAGGGCCGGACCTACCGTTTTCTGCAGGAGGATCCCCTGTTTGCCTTCGGCTATGGCCTGAGCTATACGAGCTTCCGCTATGGCAAGCCTATCTATGATGCCGAGTCCCGTACCCTGAGTGTCAAGGTGAAGAATACCGGCAAGCGGGACGGTGACGAGGTTGTACAGCTCTACGTGCAGCGTCTGGGCGCACAGCCGTCGGCCAAGGCCCTGAGGGGTTTCCAACGGGTCCATATTCCGAAGGGCAAGACTGTGAAGGTCAGTTTCCCGATTGATGAGGACGCTGTCTCCTTCTTTGACCGTGCAAGCGGCGATGTGGCGGCTCTCAACGGTGATTATGCACTGATGACAGGCGGCAGCTCCAGGGCGGCAGATCTCCAGTCGCTCAATATTGTCTGGTAGGAAGGAGGACGAATCCCCGATATTGGTCTGACAACATGATAGAACTCAACGAGCACAATAAACAGGAATACCCGCCCATGCATACGGCCGAGCACATACTGAACGCCACTATGGTGAAGATGTTCGGTTGTCCGCGGTCGAAAAACGCCCATATTGAGCGCAAGAAGAGCAAATGCGACTACTTGCTCCCACGCGAACCGACCCAGGCCGATATTCAGGCAGTCGAGGACCGGGTCAACGAGGTGATTGCCGCCTCGCTGCCGGTGACAGTCGAGTTTATGGATCGTGAACAGGCTGCGGCCATAGTGGATTTGAGCAAACTGCCCCCGGATGCCAGTCAGACCTTGCGCATTGTCCGCGTCGGCCATTATGATGCCTGTGCCTGTATCGGCGCTCATGTGCAGGACACAGCTGAACTGGGGCGTTTCAAGATTATTTCCTACGACTATGAAGACGGTCGCCTGCGGCTGCGTTTCAAGTTGGAGGACTGTCCCTGGCAGGAGCTCTGATGAATCTGACGGAAGTTTTACTGCTGTCCGTGGGGCTGGCGATGGATTGCTTTGCTGTTTCGGCCGCCTGCGGTCTGGTGATGAAGAAATTCCAGCTGTGGCCGATGCTGCGGCTGGCATTCATGTTTGGGTTGTTCCAGGCCTTGATGCCCTGTCTGGGCTGGCTGGCCGGCAGCCAGTTCTACCGCTATATCCATGATTTCGACCATTGGATAGCTTTCGGCATCCTGTTTTTCCTGGGTGTACGGATGATTTGGGAAAACCTGCATTCCAAGAAAAGCAGCCAGTGGATCGATCCCTATCGCTGGCAGGTGGTGCTGGCTCTGTCTGTGGCTACAAGCATTGATGCTCTGGCAGCCGGATTGTCTTTTTCGTTGTTGGAACAATCAGTCTGGCTGACGGTGGCGATCATCGGCCTGGTCTCTTTTCTGTTCTCCTGGGCCGGCCTGTTGCTGTCGCTGTCCACGGGCGACAGACTGACCAGGAGGGCCGAGCTGGCAGGCGGAATTCTGCTCATCGCCATCGGCCTTAAAATTCTTCTCAGCCATCTGGCCGGCTGAATTCTCGGAAAATGAAAAAAAAACGGGCCTGGAAGAATAGTTCCGGACCCGCCTGAAATGGAATCGGTATTTTATTCCCGACAGAGTTTATAGACTTCCGAGCCGGCCATCAGCAGACAGCCCAGGGCGTAGTCTTCGAAATCCGGTTCGTGGTCGTAAGTGACCGGCTGGCCTTCGCTGGGCTGTTTGCCGGTGCCCTGAACGTAGCCCAGAAAACCGTTGGAATGGACAGCTTCCTCCAGGGCCTTCCAGCCTTTGATGACCACAGGCATATATTCTTTTGCCGGCAGCAGCCCTTGGCGGATACCCCAGGCCATGCCGAAGACAAAGAGGGCAGTGCCGCTGCTTTCCTTACCGCCGTAGTCCTCCGGATCGGCCAGGCTTGGATTCCAGTAGCCGTCAGCGCGCTGCAGGGGAACCAGCGCCTTGGCCATGGCCTTGAAATCTTTGATATACTGTTTGCGGTGGACTTCATTGGCAGGAGTGCGTTCCATGTAGCGTGCCAGGGCGGCAAATACCCAGCCGTTTCCCCGGGACCAGTAGCACTGTTTCCCGTTGGGGGTGGTGTATGGCGGGCAGAAGTCGGCATCCC
This sequence comes from Bacteroidales bacterium, assembly GCA_017464285.1. Lineage (GTDB taxonomy): Bacteria > Bacteroidota > Bacteroidia > Bacteroidales > UBA1402 > UBA1757. The sequence continues at coordinate 90,809 of JAFUDT010000013.1, forward strand.
GCCACCAAAGGCCGTCTTTGGCGTTCCACAGTCCGCCGCCGATTTCGTTGCGTGTCTGGCTGTACATCTGCCAGGCTTTTTCATAATAACGCTCATCACCGGTGACCTCTCCCAGCAGGGCAAAGACGGGCATGGCCATCTGGATGGCATCAATCCATGTCCAGTCGCCCTTCTGAGGAGTATTGACCAGCATATCCATACAGATACGAATGTTCTTGATCTTCCCGGGGGCGGGTTCCAGCTTGTACAGTTCCAGATAGGTCTGTCCGGCACACTGGTTATCGGCATTGCGGGTGGTATTGCCACGGTGCAGGCCCCACTGGTGAGTCTCTGCCCAGTCGGTGGCATATTTCAGATATTCTTCACGCGGATAGATCTCATGCAGTGCCATCAGCCCTTCGTAGTAGACCGAGCGGGTCCAGATATGGCTGGGGCGGGCCACGCCGCGGACATGGCTTTCTGCGGCCACATCGGCATATTTGTCCATAAAATAGCGATTGGCGCGCTGCATTACGTTCAGCACCCGACCGGCCGAAGGAAGCTCCTGTCCGTCTTCGGCGGTTTTTTGGGCATGGCCGTGCATATTACCGGTCAGGAAGGCACAGGCCAGCATCAAAACATAGATTAGGGAAGTGGATTGTTTCATGACGGTTTTATTTTGACGGAGCTAAGATAATCATTTTATTTCTGTCCGGCTACATGCTGCTCCACAATTGTGTAAAAAGCCTAACTTTGCACCCGTATCGCGTTTGGAAATGGAAAAGGGAACAAATTCCGCCCCTCAGGCGGAACAGGCATTGGAAATAGCCGCACGGGCAGGGCATATACTGCTGGAAAACGGGGCAGAGATATCCAGGGTCGAAGAGACCATGGAACGTATCTCCTCTCACTACGGAGTCGACCGCAAGAGCTTTTTTGTGCTCAGCAACGGTATTTTCACCACCGGTCACCGCTTCGCCAGCGTGGAATATATCCCCTTTAAGGGGACACGGCTCGATAAGGTGGTGGAGATTAATCAACTGTCGAGAGATATAGAAAGCGGCCAGTTGGAACTGCCCCAGGCAGAATCCCGTCTGGAGGAAATCGGTCGCCTGCCTGAAAAATCTTTCTGGGAGCAGCTGGCAGGTTCCGCTGTCGGCAGTGCCGGCTTCTGCATCATTTTCGGCGGCAGTCTCCCGGACAGTCTGGTCTCGCTGATAGCCGGCCTGTTGCTGTATGTTTTTGTGCTGGGACCGGGCAGGCACATGTCCAAGATGCTGTGCAACATCTGCGGAGGAGCGGTGGCCTCGATTGTCTGCCTGCTCTGTTATAAGCTGGGTATGGGCAACAGTCTCAGCCACATGATTATCGGGTCCATCATTCCGCTTATTCCCGGTGTTCCTTTTACCAATGGTATCCGAGACCTGGCCAACGAAGACTATATAGCCGGAGCCACGCGCCTGCTCGATGCCTTACTGGTGTTTTTCAGCATCGCCCTGGGCGTCTCGCTCACATTTCTGGCAGATAGCCGTATCGAGGGCGGCGTAATTGAAATAAGCACTTCGCTTTCAGATAGCCATACTTCGGCCCTGTCGATACAGCTGCTGTCGGCGTTCATAGGTACCTTGGGATTTTCCGTGCTGTTCGGGGTGCCGCGCTGTCACTACATGGTGTGCGGCCTGACGGCTACGGCCGGCTGGCTGGTGTATCTGCTCATGCTGCGTCTGGCCGGTGTGTCGGTGGTGGAGGCAACGGCTGTTGCCACTGTGGTGGTGGCTCTGCTGTCGTGGGGGCTTGCCGTCTTGAGGAGATGCCCCACCACGGTGTTCCTGATATGCGGCATTTTTCCGCTCATTCCGGGAGCTGGAATCTATTGGACCACCTACTACATCGTGTCCAATCAACTCACCATGGCCCTTACCAGTGGCTTTACTGCCCTGAAAATCACCATTGCCATCATACTTGGCATTATTATCACCACCCTTGTCACTCCCTTGCTGCACAGGAACAGGTGATACTGGCTCAGAACCGGTTTTTCCAGCGCTGGCGCAGGAAGTCGCGCAGTTTGTTCTCGGCGGGGTTTTCCTGGGGCTGCCACAGGGGTTGTCCCTGCATCTCCGGCGGCAGGTACTGCTCTTCGATGAAATGCCCCGGAAAATCGTGCGGATATTTGTACTCGGCTCCATAGCCCAGGTTTTTCATCAGTTTGGTCGGGGCGTTGCGCAGGTGCAGCGGCACGGGCAGATTGCCGGTCTGGCGGACCTTCTCCAAGGCTCCGTCCACGGCCAGGTAGGCTGAATTGCTCTTCGGGCTGGAGGCCAGGTAAATGGTGGTCTCCGACAGGATGATACGGCCCTCGGGCCAGCCGATCTTATGAATGGCGTCAAAGCAGGCGTTGGCCAGCAGCAGGGCATTGGGATTGGCCAGTCCGATGTCTTCACTGGCCAGGATTAGCAGCCGCCGGGCGATGAATTTGGGATCTTCGCCGCCTTCAATCATGCGCGCCAGCCAGTAAACGGCGGCATCCGGGTCGCTGCCGCGTACTGACTTGATGAAAGCCGAAATAATGTCGTAGTGCATCTCTCCGTTTTTGTCGTAGGCCAGGGGGTTCTCCTGCAGGCGCTCGACTACGGTCCGGTTGTTGATGACTACGGTCTGCCCGGGATCTTCGGCCTGGCACATGAGTTCGACGATGTTGAGCAGTTTGCGGGCGTCTCCGCCGGCAAAACGGAAGAGATTGTCTTTCTCGTCAACGACTATCGTTCTTTCCTTGAGTTCTTTGTCTTCTTTGACGGCCCGCTGCAGCAGGGTGTCAAGGTCATCGTCGTCCAGAGGCTTGAGCACATAGACCTGACAGCGGGAAAGCAAGGGGGTGATGACTTCAAAGGAGGGGTTCTCCGTTGTGGCTCCTACCAGAATGACGGTCCCGTTCTCGACGGCGGAAAGCAGTGAATCCTGCTGAGCCTTGTTGAAACGGTGGATTTCATCAATGAAAAGAATCGGTGTCTTGCCTTCGAAGAAAAGACTGTTACGGGCCTTGTCGATGACCTCGCGCACCTCTTTTACGCCGGAAGTGACGGCGCTGAGCGTAAAGAAAGGGCAGGCCAGCTGAGTGGCCACAATGCGGGCCAGAGTAGTCTTGCCCACTCCGGGAGGTCCCCAGAGGATGAAGGACGACAGCCGTCCGCTGTCGATCATCCGGCGCAATACGGCCCCCGGGCCGACCAGATGCTGCTGGCCGACATAGTTGTCCAGGGAAGTGGGACGCATTCTTTCTGCGAGAGGCTGTGACATGAGACAGGTCCTTTAGGCTGCCGCCATGACGATAGAACACGGGCAGGCGGACTGATGCCGTCTGCAAAAATAGGAATAATTTCGGGATTGACGCCCTTGGGGAAGGACTAAAATAATTATAGGTCCCATTTTCTTGGCAAACGAAAAAATAAGTTGTACTTTTGCTGCGATTTAATCGAAAAAAAAGAGGAAATATCAATTCAACCCCATCATGAAGAAATACAACTTTTACGCCGGTCCCTCCATTTTGAGCGAGTATGCAATCAAGAAGACTGCCGAGGCAGTCATGGACTTTGCCGGAACCGGCCTGTCGCTCATGGAAGTTTCCCACCGCGGCAAGGAATTTACGGCTGTTATCACCGAGGCCCGTGCCCTCATCAAGGAGTTGCTGCAAATCCCTGAGGATTTTGATGTCGTCTTCCTGGGCGGCGGCGCCAGCATGCAGTTCTGTATGGCTCCCTACAATTTCCTGGAGAAAAAGGCCGCCTTCCTTGACACCGGCACATGGGCTTCCAAGGCCATCAAGGAGGCTAAGCTTTTCGGAGAGGTGAATGTGGTGGCATCTTCCAAAGCCGACAACTACACCTACATTCCCAAGCAGTACGAAGTACCTGCCGATGTCGACTATTTCTACTATTGCACCAATAACACCATCTACGGAACGGAAACGCATCGCGATCTCTCCTTCGGCAACATTCCCGTGATTGCAGACATGTCGTCCGATATCTTCTCCCGCCCGATAGATTTCAGCCATTACGACCTGATTTTTGCCGGTGCCCAGAAGAACCTGGCTCCTGCCGGAGTCACGCTGGTCATCGTCCGCAAGAGCGCCCTGGGCCGTGTCAGCCGTCCGATACCGACCATGCTCGACTACCGTACCCATGTCGACAAGGAATCGATGTTCAACACGCCTCCTGTACTGCCTATCTTCACGGCTCTTCAGACGGCTAAGTGGTACAAGGAACTGGGCGGAGTGGAAGTCCTTTACAAAATCAACCGGGAAAAAGCCGGTATTCTGTACGATGAAATCGACAACAACCGCATGTTCCGGGGCACTGTCACCTGCAAGGAAGACCGTTCCATCATGAATGTCTGCTTTGTCATGGCCGACGAGTACAAGGATCTGGAAGAGGATTTCGCCAAGTTCGCCGCCGAGGCCGGTATGATCGGCATCAAGGGCCACCGTTCGGTCGGAGGCTTCCGCGCTTCCATCTACAATGGCATGCCTATGGCTGGAGTTCAGGCCTTGGTGGACACGATGAAGAAATTTGCTGCAACAAGATAAATCAATCCAAATTATTAATTGAGCAATGCAGGTATTAGTTGCTACTGACAAGCCTTTTGCCCCCGTGGCTGTGAAAGGCATCAAGGATGTGCTTGACAAGGCGGGCTACGAGATGGTGCTGCTGGAGAAATACGGTGACAAATCTGTTTTCGCCAAGGCAGCCGCTACGGCCGACGCCATTATTATCCGCAGTGATGTGGTCGACGAGCAGATCTTCTCAGCTGCTCCCAATCTGAAAATCGTGGTCCGTGCCGGCGCCGGATATGACAACGTGGACCTTGAGGCTGCCACCCAGCATGGAGTCTGCGTGATGAATACCCCCGGGCAGAACTCCAACGCCGTGGCAGAACTGGCTTTCGGACTGATGGTTTATGCCGTGCGGAACCTGTACAACGGTACTTCCGGAACAGAGCTGAAGGGCAAGAAACTGGGAATACACGCCTATGGTAACGTAGGCCGCAACGTGGCTCGTATCGCCAAGGGTTTCGGTATGGAGGTCTATGCCTATGATGCCTACGTCCCGGCCAACGTCATGAAACAGGAGGGGGTTAATCCCGTAGCGACGGCCGAGGAACTGTACAGCACCTGCGATGTCGTTTCACTGCATATTCCGGCCACGGCCGAAACCAAGAACTCAATTAATGCCGCCTTGGTGGGAAAGATGCCCAAAAACGGTGTGCTGATCAATACGGCCCGTAAGGAGGTGATAGACGAGACTTCGCTGTTGGTACTCATGGAAACGCGTACCGACCTCAAGTACATGACCGATGTCATGCCTGCTGCCGATGCCAAGTTTACCGAAAAATTCCCTGACCGTTATTTTGCCACTCCCAAGAAGATGGGGGCCCAGACGGCCGAGGCCAATATCAACGCAGGCATTGCCGCCGCCCGTCAGATTGTCGATTTCTTTGAGAACGGCAACGAAAAATTCCGCGTGAACAAATAAAATCCCGGCCGCATCCTTTTCGATGCGCCGTCAAAACCGATACTATGGCAAAAGTAAAACCTTTCAGAGGTTGGAGGCCACCTGTCGATCTTGTCGAACAGGTGGTTTCGCGTCCTTACGACGTGCTGAACTCAGAAGAAGCCCGCCAAGAGGCCGGGGACAATGAAAAGTCTCTGTATCATATCATTAAGCCGGAAATAGACTTCCCGGCCGGCACGGACGAACACGACCCCAAAGTCTATGACAAGGCCGTGGAAAATTTCCGCAAGTTTCGTGAGAAGGGCTGGCTCAGACAGGACGAAAAGGAACTCTACTATATCTATGCCCAGACGATGAACGGCCGCACGCAGTACGGTCTGGTGGTCTGCGCCAATGTGGAGGACTACATGACGGGCGTTATCAAAAAACACGAACTGACCCGTCGTGACAAGGAGGAGGACCGTATGAAGCACGTTCGCATCAACAGTGCCAATATCGAGCCGGTGTTTTTTGCCTATCCGGCCCAGGCCGAACTGGATGCCATCGTGAGTGAATGGACGAAAAAGCAGCCCGAATATGATTTCATCGCTCCGGACGGTTTCGGCCATCATTTCTGGGTGATTGACGATGACAGGACGATTGCCCGTATCACCGCCTGCTTTGCGGCCATGCCGGCCCTGTATATCGCCGACGGGCATCATCGTACGGCGGCGGCGGCCCTGGTGGGCAATGAACGCCGTCTGGCCAATCCGCATCATCGCGGAGACGAGGAATACAATTACTTCCTGGCTGTCTGTTTCCCGGACAATCAGCTGAATATCATTGACTACAACAGGGTGGTCAAAGACCTGAACGGTTTGGACACCGCGGCATTCCTGAAAGCCTTGGAGACCGATTTCGAAGTGACTTGCCAGGGCAGGGACATCTATCATCCCAAGTCTCTGCACAACTTCGCCCTCTATGTCGAGGGACAATGGTATTCCCTGACAGCCCGCCCCGGCCGCTATGACGATCAGGATCCGATCGGCGTCCTGGATGTGACGATCTCCTCCAACTTGATACTGGACAGAATCCTCGGAATCAAGGATCTTCGCTCTGACAAGCGCATTGACTTCGTGGGCGGTATCCGAGGCCTGGGCGAGCTGGTCCGCCGTGTGGACAGCGGTGAAATGAAGGCAGCGCTGGCCTTGTACCCGGTATCGATGAAACAGCTCATCGACATAGCCGACAGCGGTAACATCATGCCGCCCAAGACGACCTGGTTCGAACCCAAGCTGCGCAGCGGTCTGGTGATCCACACCTTTTGAGCTGCCGCTGGCAGAGACAGCATTGCCGTGTCGGATCAGTATCGGACCATAGCCGCCCCTTCGGAAGGCCTTTATAGGGAAAAGGGCAGCCGATTCCTGTCGTTTGCCTTTCCGGTGGACAGTGTGGATGCGGCCATGGAAAAAGTCGGCGAGTTGCGCAAGCGTTTTCATGATGCACGCCATGTCTGTTTTGCCTATTCCGTGGGTGTAGAGCAGCCCCAAACCCGGGCCGGAGATGACGGAGAACCTTCCGGAACGGCCGGCAGGCCTATTTTGGGCCAGATCAGTTCCTACGGGCTGAACAACGTGCTGATAATCGTTGTCCGCTATTTCGGCGGCATCCTTCTGGGTACGGGTGGCCTGACGGTGGCCTACAAGACGGCTGCCTCGGAGGCCTTGGCAGCGGCAGTTGTCGTGGAGAAGACTCTCCTGTCGGACATATCTTTCAGTTGCGACTATGTCTGTGTGAATGAGGTAATGAAGTTGGTCAAGGAGGAGAAACTGTCGGTGACCGACGCGGTCTATGACCAGACTTGTCTTTTTTCGGTCGCTTGTGCCAAATCTTCCCGGGAGCGACTTATAGGTCGTTTGGAAAAAATCGATTCTGTACGATTAGATAATGAAAGTTGAACGTAACATACTGATAAAAAACAAGAAGGCCACCTTCGATTATATTCTGCTGGATACTTACACGGCAGGGATGGTGCTGACGGGGACTGAACTGAAATCCATCCGCCTGGGTAAAGCCAGCCTGACGGACAGTTATGCCATGTTCTACGGCGGCGAACTCTGGGCCAAAGGCATTCAAATCTCGGCCTATGAAAACGGCACCTACAACAACCATAATCCTAAGCGAGACCGCAAGCTGTTGCTGACCAGGCGGGAACTTCGTAAAATAGAAAGACAGACCAAGGAAACGGGTTTTACCATTGTCCCCTTGAAGATGTTCATCAATGACAAGGGCTGGGTGAAGTTGGAAATTGCCGTGGCCAAGGGTAAGAAAGCCTATGACAAACGCGATTCTCTCAAAGAGAAGGACGATCGTCGAGTGATGGACAGAGCCTTCAAGAGCCGGCTATCTTAATTTTAAGAAGGATATACACTCGTATTTGCAATTAACGTCGTCCTCGAAAGTATTATGTACTTATTACAGGGAGCATATTAATATTGTCTTATTTTTTTTTCTATTGCAAAATAATCATACAATTTTTTTGTCCGATATATTTTTCTTAGTAGATTTGCGGCCGAATAATTAGACGTGTTGTTTTATATATCATGAGGCTTGTTTTTTATTTGTTATATTTCATTGTTGGCATTGGTTGTGTTTTCCTAAATACAGATCTTTTTTTTGATGCAAAAAACCAAGCAAAGGAGTATATTTTCCTGACAGGTTTGTCGATTGGGTTATTAGGTTGGGGTTTATTTTTGGTAAAAACAAATAGTCATCTTTTCCCAAAACTCTCTTCAAGATTTCTTATGATGATTTGTTTAACTATATCTATCCTGGAGTCATCTTATTCTGTTATTGATTTCCTCCTTAATGGTAGAGGATTTGTTGGTAGTTTTGATAACGAGGCTGGTTTGTCGGTTTGTCTCATCAGTACAATGCCTTTTGCTCAACTATTGTATGTGGGTAATAAATCGAGAATGCGTTTTTATTTATTTCTTATTACAGCCATTATCCTTTCCACGCCTATAATCGTGATGCGTTCAAGAACGGGAATAATAGCCATACTGGTATTACTAACAGTTATATTTCTAGGGAGAGTAAAAATAACGAAGTTATTAAAGGTTGCCATATTTTCTTTAATTATTCTTGTTTCGATATTTGGATTGTATTTCATGAAGAAAGATTCCGCTGATGGTCGACTTTTAATATGGCGTTGCAGTTTAGAATTAATTGCTAAGAAACCGATATTTGGCCATGGTAGAGATGGCTTCACTGCCAACTATATGAGTGAACAGGCAAAATGGAATTCGAGACATCTAAGTGATAAGATTACATACTTAGCAGGAGATACAACAGAGCCATTCAATGAATATATTAGAATTATGGTAAACCATGGGTTTGTAGGTTTGTTGCTCTTTGCATTTATTATATTCCATCTTTATTTATGTTGGAAACATGATTCATATAACCTTTGTACTAAGCTATCAGCATTTTCAATATTTTTGATTCTGGTATGTGCCATGTTCTCATATCCTTTTAAATATCCTTTCACATGGTATGTCTTATTTATAAATTGTTATACCCTTTTCAATAATAACTTTTATATTCAATCGTTACGAAGCAGCCGTTATCTGAGGCTTTCATTGGTTGCATCGTCAATAGTTGCCGCAACATTGATAATATGCCATCTAATATCAGATATTCCAGCACAGCTAAAGTGGCGTAAGCTTGAATCTGATTTTGTATTTTTAAACCAGAGTGATGTATTTGAACAGTTTGCTTCCTTGGAGAAGCAACTTGGAACAAATCGACTATTTCTTTATAGCTACTCGGCGGCATTATTCTCAACAAATCAATATAGGGAATGTCTAATATTGGCAGACAAATGTCGAAGTCTATGGGAAGGATATGATTTAGAAATAATGACCGCTAGTTGTTATGACGAGCTTTGCTGTTATGAGAAAGCAGAATATCACTACATGCAATCTTATTTCATGTGTCCATGTCGTTTTCTCCCACTTTACAAGTTAATGCTCCTATATCAAGAAAATGGCGAAATTGAAAAAAGCAAAAATATAGCACGATGTATACTTGAAAAAAGAGTTAAAATACACAGTCCGTCTGTTGACACTATCAAAGAAATTGCCAAATCTATTTTAAATTAAAAAAGAATGAAAAAATTAGTATTCAAAATTGCCACACTTGTTATTGTGGCAGGAATTGCATTAGGTTGCCAAAATGTGAGTAATGAATGCATCGTTGAAACAATTGAGCAATCAGAAGAATTGCAAGATTATCTTATTGCGTGTATGGATTTAGATGAATCTTTTATTGCTTTTTCGGAGGATTTGAGGTCACTTGACACATCTTTGATTAGAAAAACAATAGGCTACAAAGGAGAGGTGGTTTTGTATCTGCCAACTAATACTCATATTGAAACATACGTTAAGTCGTATAACGAGACAAAGAAAAGATTGCGCAAAAAATTTCCTCAAATCAAAAGATTGAAGGAAGAAGAGAAACTTAATTGCATTGAATCGTGTATTAATGACAATATTACACTTAAAGAAAAGATTGAACGATATCATACCTATCGGTTACTAACTAAATCGACAACATATACATTTAATACAGAAACCGATGCGTTCTCGTACTTGGAGAATCAAATAGCAAGCCCAAATTATGTTGAGGTTATACTAATATCGTATACTGACGGAGTGTATAAGGCTCATATTTCTGATGGAGCAACGAGTACTAGTTGTAGCATAAACATGAGTCATAATCAAAATGGGTGGTATACAACAGATTTTTATTCAGATGTTACGGTTAGTTACTTAGCACATACTCATAGGTATAGTAGCAGGCCATCAAGAAGTGATGAAAACTTTAAGGAAAGCCACCCGGGACTCACTTTATATATCTATACGACATACGATGGTTTAGTCGAGTTTTAATTTTGTTACTATGAAGAACAGTATTTTTTTATTCATTGTGGGGTTGTCACTAGTTATTGGATTTCAATCTGTTTATGCTGAATCCATGTTTGGTAGATTCTTCCCGGAAGAGGGATATGAGGTCGCTTATCTTATCGAACCTGCATTTGGTCAGCCAGAAGGCTTTTCCATCAGTAAGAATAGTAAGGGATATACGCTAACAGTTAAAACTGTTTCGAATTGGAAAAAGGTCAATGACGAGGCCGATCGTCTCAGCAAAGAAACTGTCATCAGTATCAAAAGCACTCAATCTCTTAGCGCAGACGAGCAGCAGCGTATCCGCGAAAACAATAGGCAGGCCTTTAAGAACATCAGTAAAATGATAGTTTCTAAAATAAGAATCGAAGAAAAAGTGGTTTTTATCGGAGAAGAGACTGCACGAAAGATGATGGAGTTGTTAAAGGCTGAAGCAGAATCATCAGAACAAAATACCAATCGATTGGATGGCAATGTGATCACGATCGCTTATCCGAAAGATGGAGAATACTGCAAAATATCATTTTGAGAGTCTTGTGGCAAATAGCTGATACATCGTCAATAGCATAGGTTAGCCAGCGTTTTGTCATCATCGGGTTGTCCTTCAAACATTAAAGGACACTGCTCAAAAAAAAGAGGTCGACCAAAAGGTCGACCTCTGTGCTTGATTCAATGCATTTGCTTATTCCTGCAGAGCAGGCAGTGTGGCATATTCCTTGGAATAGCGCAGGTGCTGCTCAACGTAGCCTTCGCTGTAGTCGATAAGGACGTCGACGAGTTTCTGCCCTTCATAGACGGGTTTCAGCACTGGGTTGACAAAGCCCTTGTAGGCAGTCATGTCCAAGGCCGAATAACGTTCGAGGATCTCTTTGTGCAGGTCCTGATCGATGTTGACGGCGTAGGTCTCTATCAATTGCTGGGCGGCCTCAAAGTCACCTTCCGACTTGCAACGCTGGATTTCGGCCAGCAACTGGCCGAAGCATTCGCGTAGGGCCTTGTAGTCGTTGATGTACATATAGGTCTTGCCGTCTCGCTTGCGGAGCTCGGCCACCTTGGGACCACCATTGGCCAGCACCCAGTTGGCCACCAGGGCGCGGTTGCGCATGTGGGCCTCCTCGATCTGGTTGCCCAGTTCGATGCGGCGCAGCTGGGTGAGCGCTCCGTTCATCATGTACTCGTAGTACTCGGCTTTATAAGCCTGCTTGTCGGGCAGGATACCCAGTTCGACCAGTTTCTCGTCACCGAGGAAGTAGAGCCCGAAAAGGTCGGCCCGAGCTTCTTCCATGGCCGACTGGTACGATTTCATGGCGTTGGGATCCACGCCGGGCAGCAGCTGGCCGGAGGCATGCCCCAGGCATTCGTGCAGGTCGGTGTGGAGGTTGTCGGTCAGGGCTCCGTATTTGTTGTACAGGTCGATTTCCTTCTTGCTCCACATGAATTCCTCATTGTAGCCGCTGCCGATGGCAGCCTTGTTGTAGGCATCTGTGATGTTCTCAATGGTGACTGACTTGGAGCCGTAGTCGCGGCGGATCCAGTCGGCATTGGGCAGATTGATGCCGATGGGCGTAGTGGGGTAGCAGTCGCCGCCCAGCATGGCTACGGTAATCACCTTGGCGGTGATGCCTTTGACCTTCTCTTTGCGGAAACGTGGATCAATGGGGGCATGGTCTTCGAACCACTGGGCATTCTCGCTGATGACCTGAGTCCGGTGAGAAGCTTCCATATTCTTGAAATTGACCGTGCTTTCCCAACTCGACTTATAGCCGATGGGATCTCCGTAGTTTTCAATGAATCCGTTGACGAAATCCACCTGTGACTGGGTGTCCTGTACCCAGAGTACGTTGTATTGGTCAAAAGTGCGCAGGTCGCCGTTGCGGTAATATTCGACGAGCTTGGCAATGGTGGCCGCCTGGGCCGGGTTCTCTGCCACGGTCTGGGCCCTTTCCAGCCAATAGACGATTTTCTCGATAGCCGCTCCGTACAGGCCGTCAATTTTCCAGACTTCTTCTTCCAGATGGCCGTCTTTCTTGACCAAACGGCTGTTCAGGCCGTAGGAGATGGGCTGTGGATCGTTGGGATCGGCCATGTCGGCATAGAACTTTTCAGCTTCGGCCTGGCTCACACCGCGGTAGTAATTGTTGGCCGAGGTCAGGAGCAAGTCTTCGCCTTCTTTCTGATTGACGCGCTTGGCTGCGACTGCGGGGTCGAAAATGACGGGTTCGAGGCAGACCAGCAGTTCGTCCTTGGGCAGGTCGAACTGCTCCTGAGGTGTGGCAGCCAGGGCCCGGGCAAAGAATTCGGCCGAAAAGCCGGGTGTGAATTTATCGGTGGCATAGTGGTGATGAATGCCGTTGGAAACCCAGACCCGTTTGAGATACACTTCGAAGGCTTCCCAGTCACTCCCGCTTTTTTCGATGTCGGCATATTGGTATATGGCTTCCAAGGTGTGGCGGACAAGCAGGTTATAACGGCAGTTCTGGTCGTAGAGGATGTCGCGGCCGTAGAGTGCGGCCTGGCTCAGGTCGTAGATGAGCTCTTTCTGACGCAGCGAGAGGTTCTCGAATCCGGGCACCTGATAGTGCAGGATTTCCATGTCGGCAAAGCGGTCGGCCTTGTAATTGAAATTGTCCTGGGCGCCGTTCCGGCATGCGCAGCTAATCAATGCAATCATGCTGAGATAAATGAGTTTCTTCATATTATTGAGTGGTTGTTGATGTACAAAGCGTAATGCTGTAAGTCTGTGCTACAAGTGAATGGCCTTGGCCATCAGGCCGGCATCCATCAGGACAATGGCAGCCATGGCTTCTACGACGGGCAGGGCGCGGGGCAGGACGCAGGGATCGTGTCGTCCTTTTATTATCAGACTGGCCGGACGGCCGTCCAGACCGATGGTCTCCTGTGGCCGGCTGATGCTGGCTATGGGCTTGAAGGCAATATTGAAACAGATATCTTCTCCGTTGGAAATTCCCCCTTGGATACCGCCGCTGTGGTTGCTGCGGGTGCGAATCCGGCCGTTTTCGGCATAGAAAGCGTCATTGGCCAGACTGCCGGGCAGGCTGATGTCAAAGCCGCTGCCGTATTCAAAACCCTTGCAGGCCGGGATGGACAGCATGGCCGAAGCGAGCATGGCCTGCAGCTTGTCGAAATGAGGTTCCCCCCAACCGGCCGGCACTCCTTTGACGATGCAGTGAACCCAGGCCCCCAGGCTGTCACCGTCGGCCTTGGCTTTTGTCAGTGCCTCGGCCATGGCGGCGGCCGCCTTGGAATCGGGGCAGTGCAGTGGGTTTTCAGCGGCCTTGTCACTCTCGAAAGCAATGCCGGAGGCGATACCGACAGTGCCTATCCGTGTCGTGAAGGCTTCAATGCCGATTCCCTGTTCGCGCAGAGCCATCTTGGCAAAGGCTCCGGCAACGACCCGGGCCAGTGTCTCCCGTGCCGAGGCGCGTCCGCCGCCCCGGTGGTCACGCAGACCGTATTTGACCGTATAGGTGTAGTCGGCATGGGAGGGCCGGAAAAGCTCGCGCAGGTTCTCGTAGTCCCCGCTGCGGACATTGATGTTGCGTACCATGAAAGCGATGGGTGCACCGGTGGTGCGCCCTTCGAAGATGCCCGACAGGAGTTCGACCTTGTCATCCTCTTTGCGGGTGGTGGTCAGACCGGACTGACCCGGCCGACGGCGGGCCACATCCCCCTCAAGCAGCTCGTAATCTACGGTCATGCCGGCAGGGCAGCCGTCGATGATTCCGCCAATGGCTGGTCCGTGTGACTCACCGAAGGTTGTCAGTCGGAAAATATGTCCGAAAGTATTGCCCATGGCTCAGTCGCAGTTGTTGCCGCAGCAGCCCTGTCCTTTTCCGCAACCCTCGTCGTTGTCGCAACCGCCCTGGCAGCCTTGGCAGCCTCCCTGGCAGGGATGGAGCAGCTGTTCCATCTCTTCATCGGTGCTTTCTCTGACTTCCAGTACTTTGCCGATAAAATGCAGATCTTCACCGGCCAATGGGTGGTTGAAGTCCATTTTGACGTACTCATCGCCGACTTCCAGCACGATGCCGTCCAGACGCTGTCCTTCGGCGGTCATCATCGGCACGGTCTGATCGACGGCGATACGCTGGCTGTCGAACTTGCCGTCTATTTCGAATATGCTTTTGGGCAACTGGGCGACATGCTCCTCCATATACTCGCCGTAGGCTTGTGCACAGGGCAGGACAAAATCGAAGCTGTCACCCTGGGCCAGGTCCTTGAGCTGTGCCTCGAAGGCGTCAAGCATCATGCCCATTCCGAATACGAATGTCAGAGGCCGTTCCTCGGTGGCTTTTTCCATCAGTTCGGGCTCGCTCCCGTCTTCACCTCCTACATACAGGTCGTAGGAGAGAGCTACAAATTTCTTGTCTTCTATTTTCATGGAATATCCAGTATTTGTTTACGAAACAAAAGTACGGCAAACTGAGGGTATTTGCAAAATTTCTTTTGCGATTGCGGTCGTGGGAGCTTATCTTTGTATCTCAATTCCGATATGAGAAAACTTGTGTTAAAAGGAATGGTTGCGTGGCTGCTGCTTCTGACGGCAGGCAGCGGGCTGCTGTCTGCACAGACGGCCGTCATGGACAGTCCTGCCGGAGATTTGTCCCGGGAGAGGCCCGGTCGCAGCGCCACTCGCAGCAGGGGAGGCGATGAAGGATCCGGCAAGGAGAAGGGCGGACAGCTGGCTGTCCGTTTCAAGACCTTGCGTATAGATGACATCCTGGGCGAGCATCACCCCACTGATATAGATACAGCCAATCTGAATTTTCAGAACCTGGCCCTTCCAGAGCGCAAATCGACCGTGGCAGCCTCCTATCTGGCCAATCTGGGCTCTCCTCTTCAGTCGATGGTCTATGCAGACCGCCATGAAGAAGAGCGCTTCCTGTTCATGCAGCCATATGACCATTGGAAGGATGCCAACGACGAATGGGTCTGGATAAACGTGACGCGTCCCTTCACCAACGGCACCTATTTTACGACGGTCGGCAATGATTATTCCCAAGAGGAAGACTTTCGTTTCTACTTCTCGGCCAATATGAACAAATATTGGAACATCGGTGCCGACTACGAGTCGATCCTGGCGCGAGGCTACTATACCAGCCTGGCAACCCGCGACAAGATAGTCCATCTCTTCACCAACTACCAGTCGCCCCGCTATGAACTCTTTGCCAGAGGTTCTTATCATCGCTTCGAGAACTATGAGAACGGCGGCATCACCAACGACGACTACATCACCAAACCTCTGGAGATGAGCGGCGGCTACCGTGAATACGAAAGCCTGAATATTCCGGTGGCACTGGCCAATACTTTCAATCTGACTGTCTACCGCGACCTTTTTGTCAACCACAAATATCACCTGGGCTTCATGCGCGAACAGATCCAGGAGGATGACACATCGGAAGTCTTCGTGCCCGTCTCCAGCCTGATACACACTTTCCAGCTGGATCATGGCCGCAAGAACTATGACTCCCCGACGGCCAACCAGTCGTTCTACAGCCAGGCCTATATAGACAATACGCGTACGGCAGACTCGGCAGCCCTGCTGACGGTTCGTAACGTGCTGGGACTTTCGCTGCGCGAGGGTTTCCATTCCTGGGCCAAGTTCGGCCTGACGGCTTATGCCATGCATGAATACCGGCGTTATGCCACCATTTCGACCGAGGCCCTGCCTGATTCCAGTACGCTGGATCCCTTCCGTCAGACCGACCTGCACGCTGAAAACCTGCTGTGGGCCGGCGGCCGCCTTTCCTCTACGCGGGATTCCCTGCTTCAGTTCAACGCCGATGCCCGCCTCTGTCTGCTGGGTAACATAGGTGATTTCGACATCAACGGACACCTGGCTTCCCGTTTCCGCCTGTGGCGGCATCCTGTCGGGCTACAGGCCGCCGCACGGGTGACCAACAGCCGTCCCGACTTTTTCCTGCGGCATTACTATTCCAATCATTATGCCTGGGACAACAGCCTGGACAATATCTACAAAATCAGGCTCGAAGGCCGGCTGCTGGCCCCTTCTCTGGGCACAGACCTGAGTGTGGGCGTGGAAAACATCAGCAACTACGTCTATTTCGACCAGTATGCCAAGCCGCAGCAGCACGGCGGACAGATTCAGGTGCTCTATGCCCGCTGGAAGCAGCATCTGGGTTATCGCATCATCAATTTCGACTTTGATGTGGTCGGCCAGCTTTCCAGTCAGGAAAGTGTCCTGCCGCTGCCCAGGGTGGCCGCCTATGCCGACCTTTACATCAAGACCGTGTTCTCCAAGGTGATGACGGCTCATATCGGCGTGGACTGCCGCTATTATACTTCCTACTATGTACCGGCCTATTCGCCGGCCCTGGGACTGTATCACCTGCAGACCGAGAAACAGCTGGGCGACTATCCTTTCATGAACGCCTATGCCAACTTCCATCTCAAGCGGGCGCGCTTTTTTGTCATGTATGTCCACGGCAGCCGCTGGTTTGCCGAGCCGAACTATTTCAATGTGTTGCATTATCCGCTGAATCCGGCTTCGGTCAAGGCCGGCATTTCGTGGAATTTCTATGATTAACGCTAAGAATGAATGCCATGGATGAGCGTACAGAGGCGGCAGGACGCATAGAAGAGCTGCGCGTGCGGCTGAGGCAGGCCGATCACGACTATTATGTGCTGTCGGCACCTGATCTGAGCGACTTTGAATACGATGCACTGATGCGCGAGCTGCAGCAGCTGGAAGCAGCCTGGCCGGAATTTTTCGATGAAAATTCCCCTACACAGCGGGTGGGCAGTGACTTGAACGGCAGTTTCCGACAGGAAGAGCATCACTGGCCCATGCTGTCGCTGGGCAATACCTACTCCCTGTCCGAGGTGGAGGCCTTCTTCCATCGGACGGCCAGACTGCTGGACGATGATTTCGAGATTGTCTGCGAACTCAAGTTCGACGGCACTTCCATCTCCTTGACATACGAACACGGCCGTCTGGTCAAGGCCCTGACCAGAGGCGACGGGCAGCGGGGCGACAATGTCACGCGCAATGTCCGCACTATCCGCACTATCCCTCTGCAACTGCAGGGAGAAGGCTATCCTGATTATTTCGAAATGCGGGGAGAAGTCCTCATGCCCTGGCAGGTATTCGAGGAACTGAACCGAGAGCGGGAACAAAATGAAGAACCGCTTTTCGCCAATCCGCGCAATGCCGCCTCCGGAACCTTGAAACAACTGAATCCCAAGGTGGTGGCTTCTCGCCGGTTGGATGCCTACCTCTATTACATGCTGGGCGACACCTTGCCCGGCGACAGTCATTACGACAACCTGCAGCTGGCCCGCCAGTGGGGTTTCCATGTGTCGGATGCCATGAAAAAGTGCAGGACTTTGGAGGAAGTTTCAGACTTTATCAGCTATTGGGATACAGAGCGCAGGAATCTCCCCTTTGCCACAGACGGCATTGTTTTGAAAGTCAATTCTTTGGCTCAGCAGCAGCAATTGGGATATACGGCCAAGTCGCCCCGCTGGGCCATCGCTTACAAGTTTCAGGCCGAAAGGGCACGTACCCGTCTCTGTTCGGTCGATTTTCAGGTAGGGCGTACAGGTATCGTCACCCCTGTGGCCAATCTGGAGCCTGTCCGGCTTTCCGGTACGACCGTCAAGCGGGCCACATTGCACAATGCCGATTTTGTCAGCCATCTGGACTTGCATATCGGGGATATGGTCTATGTGGAGAAGGGCGGAGAAATCATCCCCAAGATCGTCGGTGTGGATATGACTGCCCGTGAGGGAACGGAACTCGAAAAAGTCCGTTTTGCCGTCACCTGCCCTGAATGCGGCGCACCGCTGGTCCGTGAGGAAGGAGAGGCAGCCTGGATCTGTCCAGACTGGCAGCATTGTCCGCCCCAGATCAAGGCACGCCTGGTACATTTCGCTTCCCGCCGGGCCATGAACATCGAGGGCCTGGGAGACGAGACGGTGGCACTGATGTACCGCAGCGGCTATCTGAGGGACATTACAGACATTTACCGGCTCCATGCCGGGGAGGTGGCGTCCTTGGAACGGCTGGGAGAAAAATCGGCCCGCAATCTGATGGCCCAGATAGAGCAGTCAAAGCAGGTGCCCTTCGAAAGGGTTCTCTTTGCCCTGGGCATCCGTTATGTAGGCGAATCGGTCGCCAAGAAGCTGGCTTACGCTTTCCGGGACATCGACACACTGTCCGCTGCATCTTTCGAACAGCTGGCTGCTGTCGATGAAATTGGGGAGAAGATAGCCGGTAAGGTGAAGGATTTCTTTGCTTCTCCACTGAGCCGCAGGCAGATCGAGACACTCAGGAACTACGGCCTGCAGTTTGCCCTGTCCCAAGAGGCAGCTGCCCCCTCGTCCGACTTGCTGAAGGGGAAGACCGTTGTCATCAGCGGCACTTTCGAGCGGTATTCCCGCGACCAGTACAAGGCAATGATCGAGGCTCACGGCGGCCGGAATGCCGGATCGGTCTCTTCCAAGACCGATTTCATCCTGGCTGGTGCCAACATGGGCCCCTCTAAACTGGAGAAGGCCCAGACACTGGGCATCAGACTGGTTGATGAGGAGGAATTCCTGGCGATGCTGGCCGGCACTTCGGCGGCAACTCTGACCCAAATACCGGTCGAAGTCCGGGCCGAAGAGCGGACCGATCCTGCTTCCGGCTCTGCCGGGACATATATGAACAGTTTGTTTGACGACATAGAGCCATGATCAGTTTTTTCCTTAGAAACAAGACGCGGACAGCCCGCCGTTCCCGTCGCAGCCGCCGGTGGATGGAGTACCGGGCTGTCGGCAGAGTGGCCATGCTCTTCGATTATGCCGACTATGCACAGGCCATGGACATCAAGGCCGAGTTGGAGGCCGACGGCAAGCAGGTGAGAGCCTGGAGCTGGGCGGAGGTCGAAATGAACGATACGGCGTGGAGCCCCAGCATACGCATGTTGAACGACAGTCATTTGAACTTCTTTTTCCTGCCCAGGAAATACATCATGGACGATTACCTGGGCTACCCGGCCGATTTGCTGCTCGACCTGTCACAGCGCTCCAATCCCCTGACCGAGTATTTGACAGCCTGCTCTCCGGCCGGATTCCGTGCCGGTTTCAAGGTGGCTTATCCTAAGATCTACGATTTTGTGCTGGATATCCGGCCCACGGCTTACGACTTGAGTGAAAATGCCGGCGACCTGCTTTTTTATCTGAGAAACCTGAAATTAAAGAACTAAAATCCGTATCTTTGCCCCTTGAACCGGAAGCTAGGCAAAACACATTCTATGGAGTCTTCAATCATCAGCAAATTAACAGGCATGGGAGTTGCCCTGATCACTCCCTTCAGGCAGGATGACAGCATCGATTTCGATGCGTTGGGCAAGCTGGTGGACTATCAGATCCAGAATAAGGCCGACTATCTGGTTGTGCTGGGAACAACGGCCGAGACGCCTACTTTGAGCAAGGAAGAAAAAGACAGCATCGTCGATTTTGTCAAGCACCGCGTCAATGGACGGCTGCCCATTGTCCTGGGTTGCGGCGGCAATTGTACGGCCAATGTGGTCAAGGAACTCCAAAGCGGCGATTTTGAGGGCATCACGGCTGTCCTGTCGGTGACTCCCTATTACAACAAACCGTCGCAAGAGGGCATATACCAGCATTATAAAGCCATCGCCCAGGCCACGCCGCTGCCTGTGATCATGTACAATGTCCCCGGCCGTACCGGAGTGAACATGACTGTGGAGACCACCTTGCGCCTGGCCCGCGAGTTCAGCAACATAGTGGCGGTGAAGGAGGCCTCGGGCAACATCACCCAGATGAACAACATCATCAAGAACAAACCGCGTGATTTCATGGTCATCTGCGGTGACGACGGTATCGCCTTCCCGCTGCTCACACTGGGAGCCGTAGGAGTGATTTCGGTCATCGGCAACGCTTTCCCCAAGGAGTTCAGCCGTATGGTCCGCCTGGCATTGAACGGCGATTTCGACAACGCCCTGCTCATCCATCATCGTTTTACGGACATGTTCGACCTGTTGTTTGTCGACGGTAATCCGGCCGGTGTGAAATGCATCCTCAGCGCTATGGGCTTCATTGAAAACAAATTGCGTTTGCCGCTCGTGCCGACGCGACTGACTACCTATGAGAAGATCAGGGAGGTCTTGATGAATCTGAGTATTAAATGTTAAGTTAGCTATGAATATTTCCTATACCTGGTTGAAGGATTTTGTGGATTTTGACCTCAGCCCCGTCCAGACGGCCGATGTGCTCACGTCCATCGGTCTGGAAAACGGTCCTGTTGAAATGATAGAATCGGTCAAGGGGGGCCTGGAGGGCTTGGTCATCGGTCGGGTGCTCACGTGCGAGCCTCATCCCGATTCCGACCATCTTCATCTCACGACGGTCGATGTCGGCGGGGAAGAACCGCTCAAAATAGTCTGCGGTGCCCCCAATGTGGCGGCCGGACAGAAGGTAGTGGTGGCCACCATCGGCACCAAACTCTATCAGGGCGACGAAAGTTTCACCATCAAGCGCTCCAAAATCCGCGGCCAGGAATCGTTCGGCATGATTTGTGCCGAGGATGAGATCGGCATCGGCACCGACCATTCCGGTATCATCGTGCTGCCCGAGGAGGCTCCTGTGGGTATGCCGGCCAAGCAGTGGTATCACCTGGAGAGCCAGGCGGTACTCGAAGTCGACATCACCCCCAACCGGGCCGATGCCACTTCGCATTATGGTGTGGCTCGCGACCTGTATGCCTGGCTCAAGTCCCAGGGCAGGGCAGTGACGCTCAAACGTCCCTCAATCGAAGCCTTCAAGGTGGACAATCATGACTTGCCGATCTCTGTCAGGGTGGAGAATACCGAGGCCTGTCCGCGCTATGCCGGTGTCAGCCTGACTCATGTCAAGGTGCAGGAATCCCCCAAATGGCTGCAGGACCGTCTGCGCCTGATCGGGCTGCATCCCATCAACAACGTGGTCGATATCACCAACTATCTGCTACACGAAACCGGCCAGCCGCTTCATGCCTTCGATGCCGACAAAATCAAAGGGCGTCAGATTGTGGTCAAGACCATGGGCGGCCGTCAGTTTACCACCTTGGACGGAGTGGAGCGAACGCTCGACGATCGTGACCTGATGATCTGCAACGCCGAGGAGCCTATGTGCATCGCCGGTGTTTTCGGCGGCCTGGATTCGGGCGTGACTGAAAAGACCACTTCTGTGTTTATCGAGAGTGCGTATTTCAATCCGGTCTGGGTGCGCAAGACTGCCCGTCGTCACGGACTCAATACGGATGCTTCGTTCCGTTTCGAACGCGGCATAGATCCGCACAATACGGTCTATGTCCTGAAACGCGCTGCCTTGATGATCAAGGAAATGGCCGGAGCAGAGATATCCAGTGAAATAGAGGATGTCTATCCGACTCCGATGGCGGATTTCCCTGTCAGCCTGAGCTACGAAAAATGCCGTCAGCTGATTGGTAAAGATATTGACCATCAGGTCATCAAAAATATATTGGAAGCGCTGGAGATCAAGATTCTGTCGGAAAAAGACGGCGTGCTCGAACTCCTGGTGCCCGCCTACCGGGTGGACGTTCAACGCGATGTCGATGTTATCGAGGATATCCTCCGTATCTACGGTTACAACAATGTAGAGGTGGGCAGCAGTGTCAAGAGTACGCTCTCCTACACAGCCTTCCCCGACAGTCAGCGCCTGCAGAACCTTGTATCCGAGCAGTTGACCGCCTGCGGCTTCAACGAAGTGCTGAACAATTCGCTGACATCGGTGGCTTATTATCAAGAGGGACAGACCTGGCCCCAGGAGCATGCCGTCAAAGTCATCAACGCTTTGAGTCAGGATCTGGGTGTGCTGCGTCAGACTCTGCTCTTCGGCGGTCTGGAAAACATCGCCCGCAATCGTAACCGCCGTCAGAGCGACCTGCGTCTGTATGAATTTGGAGCCTGCTACCACTATCAGGCCGACAAACGCAACGAAAACTATGCCTTGGCACCTTACAGCGAAGAAACGCATCTGGGGCTGTGGCTCTGCGGCGATCGCAGCGCCCAGCGCTGGAATGCCGCCCAGTCCGCCATGACGGTCTTCGACCTGAAAGCCTACGTACAGAACATCTTCCTGCGTCTGGGACTGGGCGACTGGGTGATGGAGGAGTGCGACGGCAGCGATGTCTATCGTCACAGCCTGGTCTATAAAAACCGTGCCGGAAAGCCCTTGGCCGTCGTTGCCGAAGTGCATCCGGCGGTACTCTCCAGATTCGACATCGATGCTCCGGTGTTTTATGCCGATCTGGACTGGCCCTTGCTCATGAAGGCGCTTAAGAATCACAAAGTGACATACAGTGAGCTGCCTCGTTACCCGGAGGTACGTCGCGACCTGGCCCTGCTCATCGACAGCAGTCTGCATTTCTCCGATATCGAGCGTGTCGCTTTGAATACCGAGAAAAAGTTGCTCAAAAGTGTCAGCCTTTTCGATGTCTATGAAGGCAAGAACCTGCCTCAGGGCAAGAAGTCTTACGCCGTCTGCTTCATCCTTCAGGATGAGAGCCAGACGCTCACTGACAGCCGCATCGACGCCATCATGAACCGCATGATAGCCAACCTGCGCCAACTTGGAGCAGAATTGAGATAAAGATAATCAGAGTATAAACCCCAAAAACGAATCAACAATGGGAAGAGCATTTGAGTACAGAAAAGCCAGAAAACTGAAACGCTGGGGCAACATGTCCCGTACTTTTACAAAGATCGGCAAGGAAATCTCCAGTTGTGTCAAGGAAGGCGGCCCTGATCCCAGTTCCAACGCCCGCCTGCGTGTGCTCATGCAGAATGCCAAGGCGGCCAATATGCCTAAAGAAAATGTAGAGCGTGCCATCAAGAAGGCTGTGTCGAAAGACTTCAGCGGCTACAAGGAAATGGTTTACGAGGGCTACGGTCCTTTCGGTATTGCCGTCCTGGTAGAGACTCAGACTGACAATCCCACCCGTACGGTGGCCACTGTGCGCAGCGCTTTCAACCGCTACAGCGGCACGCTGGGAACCTCAGGCAGTCTTTCTTTCATATTCGAACGCAAGGCTGTGTTCAAGATCAAACCCAAGGAAGGGATGGATATGGACGAGCTCGAACTGGAACTTATTGACCTAGGTGCTGATGATTTCGACCAGGACGAGGAGGAAATCATCATCTTCGGCGCTCCCGAATCTTTCGCCAAAATCCAGAATTATCTTGAAGAAGCCGGCTATGAACTGATTTCTGCCGAATTCGAGCGCTTTGCCAATGACTACAAGGAGGTTACGGCCGAGCAGCGCGAGACCATCAACAAACTGGTCGAAAAGCTCGAAGACGACGATGATGTCTCGATGGTCTATACCAACATGAAAGAAGAAGAGACCGAAGGAGAAGAATAATTTCGGCCAAGAGTTTGCAAAGGCCGTAAAATGTCTTTATCTTTGCACTCGCAATCGTGAACGAGTGCAATCCGGTTCCTTGACCGAGTGGCTAGGTAACGGTCTGCAAAACCGCTTACGGCGGTTCGATTCCGCCAGGAACCTCCAAAAAAAACGCTGACCCGTCAGGATCAGCGTTTTTAATTCAATCATAGCGGTGCGTTATCGCAGGGCGACAAATATCTCAGCCTCTTCTTCGGTGAAATAAATCTTGTCCTCACGTGCCAGCCAACCAAGGGCGGCATACATGTCTTTCTCGGTCAGCTTGGTCAACTTTTTGAGCTCCTTGAGGCTTTTGCGTCCTCCGGCAGCATTCAGCACGGTCCAGACAGAACCGGCGTTGTTTCCAATTTTTTCAATCATTGTTTTTAGGTGTGTAAATAAGAAAGTGTGTTATTCCTTGATCAGAATCCAGGCATCCGGATAGTCTGATTTCAGTTTCTTGACCATTTCCTGGGCATCGGGCTTGTTGTTGAAAAAGGCCACGATGACGCGGAACATCAGTTTCTCGTTCTGAGCCAGCACGGTCTGGGGGTAACCGTTGTTGATCATTCTCTTTTGCAGGTTCTCGGCATTGGTCCGGTTGAGGAAGCTACCGATGACTACACCGTAGGTACCGTTGGCAGTGCCGGTAATGATCTGGATAGCTTCAGAAGCTTCCTTGACATCGCTCTTCTGCACCACTTCGATGGTCTCTTTCTGTGATGGGGCAGTAGTCTGCTGCGCTTCCTGTCTGGCTTTGGCACGTTCGTATGCAGCATTGTGGGCTTCTTTGTTGGACTTGCAGCCCACAAAGAGCATTGAACACAGCAACATACCGGCCGTCAGCATTTTTGTAGTCTTCATAGCAATTTTATTTAATCTGCGGCAAAGTTACTACTTACTGCGAGTAAACGCAAATAAATTTTTGTACCCATAGTGAGGTTTTTTTGTATAGATTTTTCCCTTATGTTATTATCACAGGTGATGTATCCAAACAAACTGTTTGTGTTGAGAACTATGGCTGAAAGAATAGCATTGTCCATCGTGAATTAAAAATGTTTTTGCATGTTGTGGACTTAAGCGATTATTTGGTGTATCTTTGAAGGTCATAGAATAAGTGTCGACATGACCTACGAAGCGACTTTGCAATATCTTTACAATCAGTTGCCCCAGTTTCAGCTGACGGGGCAGAGTGCCTATAAGCCCGGACTGGACAACATCCTGACTTTGGATGCCTATTACGGCTCGCCACATTGCAATTATCCCTGTATTCATGTGGCCGGCACCAACGGCAAGGGCTCGGTCTCTCATCTGCTGGCCTCGGTGCTGCAGCAGGCCGGTTATCGTGTGGGGCTGTTCACCTCACCGCATCTGAAGGACTTCCGTGAGCGGATCCGGGTCAATGGGAAAATGATTTCCAAAGCGGCAGTTGTCCGTTTTGTGCAGCGTTACCGGGAGCATTTCACAGAAACGGAGCCTGCATTCCAGCCTTCTTTTTTTGAGTTGACCACTGAGATGGCCTTCTGCTGGTTTGCCGAGCAAAAGGTGGATGTGGCCGTCATCGAGGTGGGTTTGGGAGGCCGCCTGGACAGTACGAACATCATCACCCCGGTCGTGTCGGCCATTACGAGCATCAGTTTCGACCATGTGGCCCTGCTGGGTGACACGCTGGAGAAAATTGCCGCTGAGAAAGCCGGCATCATCAAACCCGGTATCCCCGTGGCTGTGGCCCGCAACCCCGAAAACGTGTGCGAGGTGTTGGCCGGCAAGGCTCGCGAGGTGGGATCGGCATATCATTATGCACCTGACGAGATCACCTTGCAGGCGGAAAGTTTGCCGGAAACGTTTTCCGTGGAGGCTTTGCCCTCAGCCATCGCAAGCCCTGGTCAAGACAATAAACTCCTGGGAGGTCAGGTCTTCCAGGTGCAATATCAGCAGCAGCCTTGGCTGCAGGATTTGTATTGTGCCCTGGGCGGCTGGTATGTTCGCGAGAATGCCCAGTTGGTGCTGACCGTCATCCGCTTGCTGGCAAGGCAGTTTGCGAAAATAGACGAAAGGGCCGTTCGCAGAGGCTTTGAACAGGTGGTGAAGACTGGTATTCGAGGCCGTTGGGAGGTGCTTCAGACCCGGCCGCTGTGCATTTGTGACACGGGCCACAATGAGGCGGGCATCCGTCAGGTGACAGCCCAGATAGCCCGTACGCCCCATCACCGGCTGCATGTGGTCTTCGGGGTGGTCAACGACAAAGATGTGACGGCCATGCTCAGACTCTTGCCCAAGGAGGCCGTCTATTATTTCACGAAAGCTTCTGTGCCAAGGGCCTTGCCCGAGACCGTGCTGGCCGAAAAGGCGGCTGCCTTCGGTTTGAAAGGACGGTGCTATCCGACAGTGGCCGAGGCCCGTCAGGCTGCTTTGTCAGCTGCGGCCGACGATGATCTGGTGTATATCGGCGGCAGCAATTTCGTCATCGCCGAACTTTAATATCATCTTATTTCACGACAAGCTGCGAGAGTCCGTTCCTCTTATTCCCAACTGCCTATATGAAACACTGCCTTTTGCTGACCCCCTTGCTGTTGCTGGCAGCCTGCTCTCCCGACGGGGGGCCGTCGCTGAAAATCCGTCATGACAGCGTTACGTTGAGCCACATCCCTGCCGACGGCAGTACGCTCTGCCTGCAGGTGGTCGGCGACAATATCATCCGGGTGACGGCCTTGCCTGAAGGAAAACCTTCGGCTAAGACTGGTCTGATGTGCGACTGGATGACCCGTCGGCGGTCCAGACAGATCAGGCTTCTGCGCCGACCGGATACTCTGTGGGTGGAGGCTCCGGCCATCAAGGCCCGGGTGCTGACAAAGACCGGCGAACTGGCTTTTTACGATGGGAACGGCCAGCTGCTGCTGGCGGAAAAAGCGGGCGGCGGGCGCTCCTTTACGCCCATCGAGGTGGACGGCTACCAAGGTTACAGCTTCCGACAGGTGTTTGAATCGCCCGACGACGAAGCCTTTTACGGCCTGGGGCAGCACCAGTCGGGTGAAATGAACTACAAGGGCAGGAACGAGTCTCTTTATCAGTACAACACCAAAGTGTCGGTGCCTTTTGTCGTGTCGAGCCGTCATTACGGCCTTTTGTGGGACAACTGTTCGCTGACACGCTGGGGCGATTGGCGCGACTATGCTTCTTTGGAGCAGTTCCAACTCTACGACATAGAGGGGCAGGCAGGCGCGTTGACAGCTTCCTATACCGACAAACGCAATGGGCAGATGCTGCTCCAGCGCCGCGAAAGCCATATCAACTACGAAGACTTGGAAACAGTGAAGGATTTGCCCTACCAGGTAAATTTGTCGCGGGCCAAAGTCTGTTGGGACGGCTATCTGGAACCCGCCGAGAGTGGATTGTGGCACTTCAGGCTGCATTATGCCGGCTATGTCCGTCTGTGGATGGACGGCGAGGAAATCGTCACTGAGCGCTGGCGCACAGCCTGGAATCCCAATCAGTACAAATTCGTCCTGCCCATGGAGAAGGGCCGCCGGCACCGCCTGCATATCGAGTGGCTGCCCGACGGCGGCACGTCCTATCTCTCACTCAAGGCGCTCAGCCCTTTGCCCGAGAGCGACCGGCAGCGTATGTCGTGGTGGTCGGAAATGGGCCGGCAAATGGATTATTACGTCATAGCCGGCGCCACGGCCGACGAGGTGGTGGCCGGCTACCGCTACCTGACGGGCAAGGCCCAGGTGATGCCTCGTTGGGCCATGGGCTACTGGCAGAGCCGCGAGCGCTACAAGACTCAGCAGGAGTTGGTCGGTACGTTGGCGGAATTCCGTCGGCGGGAGTTTCCCATCGACAATATCGTACAGGACTGGTCGTATTGGCAGGAAGACCAGTGGGGCAGTCATGAGTTTGACAGCCTGCGGTTTCCCGACCCGCGAAAGATGGTGGAGGACATCCATGCCATGAACGGCCGGCTGATGATTTCGGTCTGGCCCAAGTTCTATGTCAATACCGACAACTACCGGGCTTTGGAGCGGATTGGCGGCATTTATCCCCGGGCTGTCCAGGACAGCATCCGCGACTGGATCGGACGGGGCTACATCGGTTCGTTTTACGATCCTTTCAACGGTGCGGCCCGCCGTCTCTACTGGAAGCAGATGGCGCAGCGCCTCTTGCCGCTGGGTATCGATGCCTGGTGGATGGATGCCAGTGAGCCCGACATCTTGTCGAATGCCGGCATGGACTACCGCAAGGCGCTGATGTCGCCCCTGGCCATCGGCTCATCGACGGAGTATTTCAATGCCTACGGGCTGATGAACGCCCGTGGTATCTACGAAGGCCAGCGATCGGCCGAGCCCGACCGCCGGGTGTTTCTGCTGACCCGCTCAGGCTATGCCGGCTCGCAGCGTTACGGTGCCGCCATCTGGAGCGGCGACATCGCCACCCGTTGGGAGGACATGGCTGCCCAGATCACAGCCGGACTCAATTATTCCATCTCGGGCAATCCCTACTGGACCATGGACGACGGCGGCTTCTGTGTGGAGCATCGCTACGAACGGGCCCGGGAGGGGAGTGAAGACCTGGAGGAATGGCGCGAACTGAACGTGCGTTGGCACCAGTTCGGGGCTTTTGCCCCCTTGTTCCGCAGCCATGGGCAGTATCCCTATCGGGAGCCTTGGCATATCGCTCATGAGGGGCATCCTGCCTACCAGGCCCTGTTGGATTACAATCGTCTCCGCTATCGCTTGATGCCCTATATCTATTCCCTGGCGGGCCGTTGCCATTGGGACGACTATACCATCATGCGCCCGCTGGTGATGGACTTTCCTGACGACAGGACGGTGCGTGACATCGCCGATGAATATATGTTCGGCCCGGCCTTTCTGGTGGCGCCTGTCTGTGAGTACAAAGCCCGCAGCCGCTGGGTGTATTTCCCGACCGGATGCGACTGGTACGATTTCTACTCAGGACAACGATATGCTGGAGGGCAGCGGGTGGAAGTCGCCGCTCCCTACGACCGTATGCCGCTGTTTGTACGCGCCGGCAGCATTATTCCTATGGGAGAGGATATCCAGCATACCGCCCAGTCGCAGCGACATCTGACACTGGCCGTTTATCCGGGAAGGGACAGCCGTTTCAGTCTGTATGACGATGACGGGACAAGCTACGACTACGAACAAGGTAAGTGCAGCTGGCTGGATGTTTCGTATACTGATTCAACGGGGCGGGTGGAACTTGCGCCGCGGCGCGGCAGTGTTGAGGATCTGAGGAAGAAATACAGCATTACTGTAAAAGTAGTAGGAAGAGATTCCGTCTTGACGGTCGGCAGAGTAGGGATTCCGTCCATGCTGTCCGGCATCCCCTGCCTCCCGGCGGGATCCCTGCAACACCGCGCCTCGGTCGGCAGGGTAGGGATTCCGTCCATGCTGTCCGGCATCCCCTGCCTCCCGGCGGGATCCCTGCAACACCGCGCCTCGGTCGGCAGAGCCTCCCGGCTTTTTTTGCACAGCCTGCCAGGAAAAATCCATTTTCCCTGGCATACTGCACAAAAAAACAGCTGGAAATTTCTTTCCAGCTGCGCGGTGTTGCGGAAGAAGGGGGATTCGAACCCCCGGTACGGTTACCCGTACGACAGTTTAGCAAACTGTTGGTTTCAGCCACTCACCCATCCTTCCGGAAGCAAGGCTGAAATGCCGGCATGGCCGTTTTTCAATTGCGGGGCAAAGATAATGAAAAGAGCATCTTGCACAAAGCAAAAGGCGGATTTTTATTTGAAAAATAATTATATATCTGAAAGACAGAATATTTATCTATGTCAAAGAAAAGAAAGAGCGGGCGAATCCCGTGGGTGATGGCAGGACTCTTCCTGCTCTCGGTGCTGGCTGTGGCAGCCACCTGTTTTTATCGTATGTTTCGTCGTCCGAATTATACGGCTTCCCATGCGTATACCCTGCTGATCTATCCCGGAGACGGGACGGACAAAGTGTTGGCCTGTCTGCAAGACAGCCTGGCCAGACCCGGTGAGCTGTCCCGTATGTTCCGTCTGACAGGTGTCGGTTCCCCCCTTCACAGCGGCCACTATACGGTTCGTCCGGGCATGAGCAGCTATGCTGTGGCCAACATGCTGAAAAACGGCTTGCAGACTCCTGTCAAGATCCGTTTCAACAATGTCAGGACGCTTGAGCAACTCTCCGGACTGCTCCAACACCAGGTGATGCTCGATTCTCTGCAGCTGCTGGAAGCCTTTCATAGCCCGGCTCTGCTGGATTCCATGGGTTTCAACAGTCAAACGCTGCCGGCCCTGTTTATCCCCGACACCTATGAAGTGTGGTGGAACGCTTCTCCTGAACGCCTGATGAAAACTTTTGTCAGAGCTTATCGGAACTATTGGAACCAGGAACGGCTGGACAAGGCCGCCCATCTGTCACTCACCCCGATAGAGGTCTCCATCCTGGCTTCCATTGTCGAGGAGGAGACCAACCGGGTCGATGAATGGCCGGTCATTGCCGGTCTGTACTTGAACCGGCTACGTCGTAACATGCACCTGCAGGCCTGCCCGACCATCAAGTACGCCTTGGGAGACTTTAGCCTGCAACGCATCCTGAAAGTGCACACCTCCGTAGAGTCGGACTACAACACGTATACCCGACTGGGGCTACCCCCGGGACCTATCCGTATTCCTTCGGTGGCTGTACTGGAGGCCGTGCTCAATGCAGAGGAGAACAACTACTTGTATATGTGTGCTAAAGACGACTTTTCGGGCAGCCATTATTTTTCATCCACCTTGGCCCAGCACAACCGCTATGCCGAGCGTTACCATCAGGCCCTGAACCGTCGCAGGATCTACCGTTAGGTTTGGAGAAAAGCCGTAATGTCGTTATATTTGTCGTTTTATTGAGACAATTGCTGAGATATGGGTAGAATTCTGGCCATCGACTATGGGCGCAAGCGGACGGGTATTGCCGTGACCGACCCTCTGCAACTCATTGCCAACGGCCTGACCACGGTGCCGACGACCACGCTGCATGCGTTCTTGGACGATTACCTCTGCCATGAGCCGGTCGAACTCATTGTCGTGGGACTTCCCCGGCAGACTAATGGCCGTCCTTCTGAGACGATGCCTTATATCGATGCCTTTGTGCGCAGTTTCCGTCAGCGTCATCCTTCGCTGCCCGTTGTTTTTTTTGACGAGCGCTTCACCTCGGTGCTGGCCCACAGGGCCGTTCTCGAAGGCGGTGTCAGGAAAAAGGACCGCCAGAACAAAGCTCTCTATGATGAGCTGAGCGCTGTCATCATCCTGCAGGGATATATGGAATCGAAAAAGACTATATAGAACTATGTTGTTACCTATTTACCTGTACGGTCAGTCCGTATTACGGAAAGAGACTGAGGACATTACACCGGATTATCCGGAATTGAACACCCTGATTGACAATATGTACGAGACGCTGGTCAAGGCCGAGGGGGTCGGACTGGCCGCCCCCCAGGTGGGGCTGTCCATCCGGCTTTTCATTGTGGATCTGCGTCCTTTGGGAGACGACATGCCGGAATTCCGGGATTTCACCAAGACTTTCATCAATCCCGAAATCGTCGAATATTCCGACCAGAAGGAGAGTATGGAAGAAGGCTGTCTGAGCATCCCCGGCGTGCATGAATCGGTAGCCCGCAGCACCCGGATTCTTGTCAATTATCTGGATGAGGATTTCGTGGAGCACGAAGAATACTTCGAAGGCTATCTGGCCAGGGTCATCCAGCACGAGTATGACCATCTGGAGACCAAGGTCTTCACCGACCGCATCAGTCCCATCCGCAAGCAGCTCATCAAGTCTAAGCTGGCCAATGTGCTCAAGGGCAAGGTGGATTGCGACTACAAGGTGAAAATGCAGCATTAGTTTTTGTCGATGAAGCAGGGCAGCGACAATGATTATGGCAAGGGGGCAGGATGCTCTCCCAGCCGTCTGCCGGTCCGCCTGGTCAGGTTGTCGGCCGTTTTGCTGCTGTGCGTATTGAGCTTTTTTGCTCCTGTTCCCGGTCATGCCCAGATTAATACCGAAAGAGTGATGGCCATTGGACGCAATGCCTTGTATTTCAACGATTACGTATTATCTATCCAATATTTTAACCAGGTAATCAGGGTCAAGCCTTGGCTGGCCGAGCCCTATATGTTTCGGGCTATCGCCAAGATGAGCCTGGAGGATTATCAGGGAGCCGAGCAGGACTGCAGCCTGGCTTTGGAACGCAATCCTTTCATGATTCGGGCCTACCTATGCCGCAGTTATGCCCGTCTTAACCTGAAAATGTTCGAAGGAGCCATCGCCGATTGCGAAAAAGGCCTGGAATTTGATACCGAAAACCGTTCGCTGATGCTCAACCGCTCCATTGCCCTCATCTATGCCAAGAGGTACGATGAAGCCCGTCAGGACCTGGATGAGCTCATACGCCGCTCCCCTCGCTATTTGTTCGGCTATATGAGCCGGGGACAGTTGTGTATCGAAATGAACGACACCCTGGGGGCCGCCGACGATTTCAGCAGGGCTATCTCGGTCGATAAATACTATGCGCCTGCCTACGCATCGCGGGCCTATGTCTCGCTGCTGCGCGAGAACTACAGCGATGCCGTCCCCGACCTTAACGAGGCCATCCGTCTGGATCCTGACAATGAAGGCTACTACGTGAACCGTGGTATTGCCCGTTACTATACCAAGGACTACCGTGGTGTACTGAGCGACTTTGAACGGGTACTGCAACTGAATCCGGCCTCGGTGATGACCTATTACAACCGCGGACTGATTCTTTCCGAGGTAGGGGACTGGAACAAGGCCCTCGAAGACTTCGACAAAGTGCTCAGCCTGGATCCCGACAACGACATGGCCCGCTATAACCGGGCCCTGCTGCGTGAGCAACTGGGAGATCTGGCCGGAGCGGAAGAAGACGTGACGGCCATCATCGGCCGTTATCCGCGCTTTATCCCAGCCTATTATCAGCGCAGTGACATACGCCGCCGGCAGGGCAATCTCAAGGGGGCGGACAAGGATTATTTCGATGCCTGGGACCTGGACAACCAGCGCCGTGAAATCGAGGCTGCGGGCGGTCGTTTCACGGCCGGCGGAGAGGAAGATCCGGACGAAGACCAGGGGCAGGGAAAGACACGTACCATGTCGGAAAAGGACATCCGCAAGTATAATCGGGTCATTGTCTCCGAAACGGATGCAGAGCAGACGGCCCGTTACGCCAATCCCATACGGGGACGGGTTCAGAACTTCAATGTGGAAGTGGAGCCGGAACCCCTGTTCGTGCTTACTTATTATGAGCAGTCGCGTCCCTTGGGGCTGCGCCGGGCCGTGAGTCTGAGCGACTGGCTCAAGCCCCTTGCAGGCAAGGGTATTCCACTGGACGACCTGAAGATAACCAATATGGAAAAGACTCTGGATGCCGGACAGGTGGAGAGTCATTTCCGCTCGATAGACTACTATTCCAAGATGATTGCCGAGAATCAGCAGCAGGCAGCCTGGTTTTTTGCCCGGGCGCTGGACTTTTCGCTGGTCAAGGACATAGATAACGCACTCTCCGATCTGGACAAGGCGCTCTACCTGCAACCCGATTTTGTGCTGGCCTGTTTCGAACGGGCGACGCTACGCTTCCGCCAGCTATTGTTCCGGCTTTCGGAACAGAGGGAAGAATCGGCGGCTTCGATGCCGGACAACCTGGCCGGCAGTCTTTCTTTCAGCGAAGGGACCTTCGGATCGGATTATGTGCTTGTCATGCAGGATTACGACCGTCTGGCAGAAATCGCTCCTGATTTTGTCTATGCCTGGTACAACCGCGGCTGTATCCGTTGCATGCAGAAGGACTATCGCAGCGCCATTGAAGACTATGACAAGGCTGTAGCCATCAGTCCCGATTTCGCCGAAGCCTGGTTCAACCGTGGTATTACACACATTTATCTGGGCGAGAGGGAAGAGGGACTGCGAGATTTGAGCCGGGCCGGCGAACTGGGAATGTACAAAGCCTACAATATTATCAAACGTTTTTCCGAATAACCAAATAAAATAGAAACGACAATGAAGAAGAGAGGAATTTGGCTGATGAGCCTGTTATTGGGCACTTGTCTGACTATGAACGGAACGGGCAGCCCTGTGGGTTGGGCCAGCGTCAATGCCTTGGGAGTGCCGGGAACCGTCGGTGGCGGTATGGGCAAGACTGTCCGAGTCAACAGTCTGGAAGAGCTGGCAGCCTATGCAGGTGCCGAAGATCCGTATGTAATTATTGTGGAAGGGAACTTCGAGGGTGCTGGAATGATTCGGGTGACCAGCAACAAGACCATTATAGGGGCCGGAGCCGGTGCTGTGCTCGACCGGGTGGGGCTGGAGGCTTCCCGCTCCGAGAACATCATCATCCGCAATCTGACCATCAAGCGGGCCGGGCCCGATGCTCTTGCCCTGCGCACCTGCCATCATGTCTGGATAGACCATTGCGACTTGTCCGAATCGAGCGACGGACTGCTCGACCTGACCTTGGGCTCGGACTTTGCCACGGTATCCTGGACCCGCTTCCATGACCACAACAAAGTGTCGCTGGCCAATTCGGGCACGGCTCATTTTGAAGACTACGGCAAGGAAAACACCACCTATCACCATAACTGGTTCTATGATGCCGTCCAGCGCAATCCCCGGGTGGGCTATGGCAAGGGACATGTCTTCAACAACTATTATTCCGGTATCACAAGCTATTGTGTTGGCTATCATACCCAGGCCAGCATGCGGGTGGAAAACAATTATTTCTACCGCTCTGCCGAACCTTTGCACCAGATGTACACAGATGTGCCGACGGCAGCGAACTTTGCCGAATCCTGGGCCTCCGGCAATATTTTCGATCAGACCACCGGCAACGAGCAGGGCACAGGCCATAGCTTCGATCCGGCTCTGTATTATGACTATGGTTTTGCCATGGAGCCCGCGGCCGGCATTCCGCAGCGCATAAAGGACTATTCCGGCCCTCAGCCGGGGCTGGAAGACGACATCTTCCCCTTGCCTGGCAACGGCGCACTCAATGTGGCCGCCCAACCGCTTTGCTGGACCAGGACGGGTAAGGAAAAACACTGGAATGTCTATATCGGTACAGAACCCGGAAAAATGTCCTTGTACAAGGTGTACGACAACAAGTTGGCATCCGTCCTGCTGCGCCCTGGCACCAGGTACTTCTGGCGTGTGGAGGCTGTAACGGACAATGGCATTGTCAAAAGTGACCTTTGGCAATTCCGCACGGCTGACGCCCTGGCTGCCCAGCCCTGTCCTGTTGACAAGGAGAGTCGGGCAATGCGTTTTGCCGTGGCATCTCGCCAGCAAATGGGACAGAAGGCGCTGACCTGGGCTCCCGCCTGTCAGGCAGTCGGCTATCGTGTATATCTGGCCAGGCATAAAAAACTGACGAAGGATGATTTGCTGGCAACGACAGCAGAGACGAGCTATGTACCCCGGTGGCTGGATGCCTGCCAGGATTATTACTGGCGGGTAGATGCCCTTCTGCCAGACGGCAAAGTGCTGAAAGGACGTCGCTGGATGTTCCGCACCGGACTGCCGGCACTGTTGCCGGGCCGTAACGAAACGGAGCACCTGCAGTTGGAGGGCAATGCCTTTGTCGATCTGAAAGACGCACACAAATTTGCCGCATCCGGCGGAAAATATGTGGTGGGCGAAGTCGGTCCCGGCTTGTGGTGCGGAGCCTGGCAAGGCCCCGAGGCTCTGTGTACACTCAAGATTGCCTATTACGACGAGAATGACGGCCGCTGCAGCTATGTGCTCTATGTGAACCGGCAGGAAGTCGGTCGCTGGACGGCTGCTGCCGACGATGAGAGCCTGAAAGAATACATTCTGCCGCAGGTTGCCCTCAAGCCCGGTGACGAGATTCGGCTGGAGTTCGCCACTCAGCGGGGAGAACTGGGTAAAACGGATTATATTGACATACAAATAAACAATTGACATGAGTCGCAGACTGATTTGTCTTTTTTGCCTGAGCCTGTCGGGATGGTTCTCATGGACCTCCCGGCATGCTGCCATTGACGGTAGCGGCCGGGGAGCGTGGAACACTCTTTCCGCACAGGAAGTGGTGATCAATGAATTCATGGTTCTCAACAACAAAAGCCTGCAGGACCAGGATGGTGATTTTTCCGACTGGATAGAGTTGTACAATGCCGGCAGTGAAGCCGTTTCCCTGCTGGACTGGGCTATTTCGGACAATGCAGGCAAGCCGGCCAAATGGGTGTTTCCCGATGTGGTGATTCCTTCGGACGGCTATCTGGTGATATTTGCCTCCGGCAAGGACCGCCGTACCGTACCTGGTGAGCTGCATACCTCTTTCAGTCTGTCAGGTTCGGGAGAATACCTGGGGCTGATACGCCCAGACGGTTCTCTGGCCAGCGCCTATGCCCCTTCCTATCCTGCCCAGCAGACGGATGTATCCTATGGACTATATATGGGACAGCCCACTTTTCTGGCCCGTCCTACTCCGGGGGCTCCCAATTCCCTGGGCACCTTGTTGCTGCCTCCGCAGATCAGTATCCCGGGTGGCTTCAAGACCGAGCCCTTCCAAGTTGAGCTGACGGTAGCCGATCCCGCCCTTCGCATCTATTACACCCTGAATGGAGACCGCCCAACCACGGAGAATGCCCGACTTTACGACGGTCCTATCCCCATTACGACTACCACGCCTTTGAGTGCCGTCACTGTCAGCCCCGATGCGGATACGCTCATGTCAGCGGTGGTGACGCGGACCTACATTTTCCTCCAGGATGTCTATCAGCAGCCGACTGCCCCGGAAGGATATCCCGCCTATTGGAGCTATAACAGTACGGCCAATCCTGCCGATTATGCCATGGATCCGGAGATTTGTCAGGCAGCCGAGTACAAGGATCTGATGGACTCGGCCATGCTTTCTTTGCCCACAGTCTGTATCGTGACCAATCCCGACCATATTTTCCATCATTCCACCGATGAACAGACGGGAGGCATCTATATCAACTCGACCAAGTCGGGAGAGGAGTGGGAGCGTCCGGCCTCTGTTGAATGGTACGACCCCGAGACGGACGGTACATTTCAGATCAACTGCGGACTGCGTCTGCATGGAGGCAACAGCCGTAAGCCCGGCAATTCGGGCAAGCATTCTTTCCGTATTTCCTTCCGCTCCGGGTATGGTGCATCCAAACTCAATTATCCTGTTTTCACAGAGAAGGAGGCCACCGACCGTTTCGACCATCTGGTACTGCGGGCAGGCTACAACTACACTTGGATCAAGAACTGGGAACAATATGAAATCCAGCGGACCCGGGCCCAGTACATCTACGATTCCTTTGCCAAGGAGGTACAGTTGGCCATGGGACATCCTTCGACTCACCGCCGATTTGTCCATCTCTACCTGAACGGGCTTTACTGGGGCATGTATGAGCTGTGCGAAAAAATCAACAATGATTTTGCCCAGGCATACATGGGTGGACAGGATGAAGATTACGATGTCTTGGATGTCAACACCAGCAAGCAGGTGGTGGCCTCCGACGGAAGCATCGATGTCTATAGCAAGATGTATGCCGCCGCTAAGGCTGTCACCAGCGACCGTCGTGACAAGAACTATCAGATGCTGACCGACAGTGCCTGGCTCGACCTGGACAATTTCATAGACTACATGCTCATCAACTGGTATATCGGCAACGACGACTGGGACACCAACAACTGGCGGGCGGCCCGCAACCGGGTCAATCCGGGAAAAGGCTACAAGTTCTTTGTCTGGGATGCCGAGACGGCCAAGGCTTTTACCGATAATTTAGACATAAACGTCATGTCTAAGAGCGGTAATCCTACTCAGATGATGAATGCCTTGAAGAAGAATCCGGAATTCAAGATACTGGCAGCAGACCGCATCTACAGACAACTGTACAACGGCGGCCCGCTCTCGCCCCGAGGGGCCGCGGCCATCTACCAGCGCCTGGCTGACGAAATCAATCTGGCCATCATCGGAGAATCGGCCCGCTGGGGTGACTATCGCAAGGACTTGGGAGAAACGCAATATGTTTATACCCGCAATGATTTCTGGCTGCCGCTCCAGCAGGAACTGATGGAGGAGTTTTTCCCCTACCGGACAGACATCCTGCTCGACCAGCTCAAATCGGCCGGTCTATATCCTTCCAATACCGAACCGCCGGTCTTCTCCCGTCCTTCGGGAGTCTATCAGGATACAGTCAGTGTAAGTCTGTCGTCAGAAAACGGCACCATCTATTATACAACTGACGGTTCTGATCCCCGCACGCCCTATACGGCTGCCGTGGCAGCTACGGCTACAGCCTACAGCGACAGTATCGAAGTGACGGACAAGGCCTGTTTCAAGGCACGTGTGCGCAACGGTACTGTCTGGTCTGCGCTGGCCGAGGCCTCCTATGAAATTGTTTTGCCGCCGGTACCGGATGACAGCTCTTCGCATCACTCCGGCGTGTTGCCTTTGTCCAGATCTGTGCTTGACAGCTGGTATGTGGCAGGTCGGATCTGTTACGATCTGCCTTATGACGGTAGGGTGGCTGTGAGTGTCTATTCGATGGACGGCCGACAGGTGGCTACCCTTGCAGAACAGCTGCAGACGGCCGGACAGCACGATACGCCTGTCCTGAAACTGACACCTGGTGTCTATGTCTATCGCATCCGTTTCGACGGACAGGATTGTCTGGGCAAGTTCCGCCAACACTGATGATTACTGGACATCAAGGCTCTCAATACTGAGCCCTTCCATGTCTTCTGCCTTGAGCACTACCCGGTAACTGCCTGCATTGATGTAGGAGCCTGTGGTGGTGCTCAGCGCTTTCCAGCCCCGGTCATTCATCGGGAAAGTCAGAGAAGCCGTCTTAATGAGACGGTCGTCTGACGC
Organism: Bacteroidales bacterium; assembly: GCA_017464285.1. Lineage (GTDB taxonomy): Bacteria > Bacteroidota > Bacteroidia > Bacteroidales > UBA1402 > UBA1757. Next base: position 129,562 of record JAFUDT010000013.1, read on the forward strand.
AGCGCGGATTTCCATGTGTAGCAGCAGGTCGTGGTCGGACAGGTTGCGGTAGTTGAAGCGCAAGGCATAGACCTGGGCCAGACCTACGCTGAATTCCCAGCAGATACTGTTGTCTGGATGGTTCTCCGTGAAGAGGACACATTCTTTATTGCGTTGCTGTCCAGTCTGGACCTTGCCCGAGAAACTTGCCTCTGTGGCCAGATAGTTGAGTTTGGTACGTGGATTTACATCCTGGGGCAGGCGGTCGGCTGGCAGGCGCTCGATGCGCTCCTTATCGGCCTGCAGCCATGACCAGCGGTCGATATACCGGCCGGTCAGTGCAGTGTCGGCACTCAGGTACTGTCCGCTGATCCAGGCGGCAGTAGGCTGCATGGTATGGCGTTTTTTGTCGGTTTTCATCCATTTGCTCTGCTTGACGGCCTTGAGTGCCTGTTTGTCTTGGGTGGCGATGGCAATGGCCGATATCAAGGCCTGCCCCGCCTGTACTTCGGGGAAGTCCAGGTGCAGGCCTCCACCTTCGATACGGGTGTTGATCATTTTTTTGAGCACCTTGTCGTGTCCGGCTTCTGACCAGATGTCCAGGTCGTCGATGACGGTCCGGCCGTTGAAGGCGACATCGAAGATGCGCAGTCCGCTGGCATCTGCGGCACCGCCCGTACCGTACCATGGTTCAATGAAATACAGTTCGACCCGATAGTCTCCGTCGGGCAGCGGGAAGCGGTAGTTGAGCCGATGTCGTCCAAAGCGGAAATGCCCCAGCAGAGGCTGGTCTTCGCAGCCCTCAATGGGATCGGCTGTCTGACGCTGGGAGGCCTGATAGGGGTTTATTCCTTCGAAATCCTGAGCCCAGGAATGGGAGTAGAGCAGGTTGTCCTGTGTCCAGAACTGTCCCAGGCGGTCGGTATAATCATCACCGCCGCAATTGATACGGTACAGGTACTGATAGCCTTTTTCTCCCTTCAAGGGATTGTCCTCCTCGTGCTGCTGCCGCCTGCCCTGTGGATCTTCGGGCAGCCCCTGCAGCGTGATTAGGTCGCGTGCGGCCACCTGTCCCAGATAATATGCTTCTGCGCGTAGCTGGCTGTAACGGATAATACAGCTTGGGAAAACCAGATGACGCCCTTTTTCACGGGTATTGACAGCGGTTCCTATCCACTGGCTGCCATTATAGAGACGTACCGAGTCACAGTTGCTGTAGGCTTCGACGGTGGCCGTCACGAAGGGATGTCCGTTGCCGCTCTGAAGACGGTCGGCAAATCTTTCCGGCCAGGTGTGCGACAGGAGATACACCATAGGATCTACTTCGGGATCGACATAGTTCGAGCGGTACAGATAGAAGGCGTCGGTGGGTTCATCCCAAGGCGTGACCAGCCCTTTGTAGTTGACCGGTCCGACCCGGTCGATGAGCCGCCAGGCTTCATCGGGCTGCTGCCGGCCGGGGTTGTCATGACTGTTCCACAGCCAGAGAAACTGGCCGCAGACCCGATCGCGTGCTTCCTCGGCCAGACGGATCTTCATCTCCATCAGGCGTCCGAAGCGTTCTTCGGTGTAGCTGCCAGACTGTTTGAAGTCATCGGGCTCCTCGTGCAGTGTGAATATACGCCAGGCTCCGTATTCTCCGTTGAGCAACTGGGTCGGCTGGCTGAGCTCCTGATCGTAGTTCTCGGGGTGGCCGCTGTAGGTGCCGCTCCAGTTCTGGACTACGTTCCAGTCGGTGCCCACGCCGCCGTTGCAGGTGGTAATGGCCCGCATGTGTATGGCCGTGGGGTCCATTTCGCGTATGATGTCGCAGCATTCGCGGGCGAAATCCTCGGGCAAGGTGCTCTCGTTCTGCAGTCCCCATAGTACGACAGAAGGGCTGTTGCGGCGTTCCTTGATCCACTGGCGGAGCTGAGCCTTGAAATTTTCCCGGAATTCGGGCGTGTCGTACCATATATGAGCCGACAGCTGTGGCCAGAAAAGGATACCGTACTGATCCCAATACTGCTGGTAGAGCAGGTTGTGAGGCTGATGGGCATCGCGGAAGGCATTGAAGCCGGCCTGCCGCATGAGCTCGACACGCGCCGTGATCTGGGCCGGGCTGAAGGCATGTCCCTGCCCGAACAGATGCTCATATTCACAGATGCCGTTGATGAAGACAGGCTCTCCATTCAGGAAGAAACGTCCGTCATGATCGTTTGGATCAGTCTGCCGCCGTTTGACAGGCCAGGAAATGGTTCTGATGCCGAAATCCGTCGAGGTTACGTCGAAACTTCCCGTTCCCTCGCTGCTTTTTTTCAGTCGGCTGACCAGTTGATAAAGAACCGGTTCGTCCAGACTCCAGTATTCGGGGCTGATAATGGGAGCCGAGCCCTTGACGGTCAGACTTTCACCTGCCTTGAGGGTGACCTGCTGGATCTGTCGCAGGCTCTGGCGGCCATCGGGGCGAAGTACAGTGTTCTCCAGCCAGCAGCTACGAGTGTCTTGGCCGTAGTTCTTGATCTCCACCTCATAAAACAGCGTCTGGGCCTGGTCGTCGTGCCAGACATGCTGCCCGAAGGGCTCTATGCGCAACTCGTCGGTAATCTCCAGTACCACGGGACGATAGATACCCAGCGGCTGGGAACCTTCGCTAAAGCCCCATTCCGAAGAACAACCGCCGCAGACGCAGGGTAGGTCGCTGATCAGGTCGGGATGCTCAGCCGTGACCTGAAGAAAATTGTCGCCGTCCTGTACGGCGGTGGTGATATCCAGCGTAAAACTGACTCTGCCTCCCGCATGGCGTCCCAGATCCTGGCCGTTGAGACGGACATGGGCATAGCTGCCTACCCCTTCAAAGCGAAGGAAATAGCGCTGTGGGCGTGCGGCGGGGCTCTCCTCGCCGTCCAGCCGGAACCAGGTTTCATAGACCGCTGTCCCGTGCAGATTGCCGTGGGTCATCTGGCGGTAGCCATAATAATCGTCCCAGTTGTGAGGCAGTTTGACATACAGGGTATCCGGCCCGCTGACGGGCTGGCGGCTGTCGGATATCCAGGTTTTCCAGAATCCATCCATTTGACGGCTGCTGCGTTGGGCCGTCAGTGATGAAACTATGGTCCAGACAAGCAGCAAGGATAACAGGGAACGAAGTTTCATGGCTGTTGATGCGGGTTGTCGGTCAATGACCGTTAAAGACAATATAGAGAGTAATCATGCAGACGATGAGCAGCGACCAGGCGATTTTCAGGTCGCCGGTCACCTGGAAGGCTGGCTTGACCAAGGTATCGGCTATTTCCTTGTCTGAACTTTCTTTCAGCGACCAGCACCAGATGAACAGACAGAGCATGACAAAAATGCAGGCCGACAGATATAGATAATGCATCTCGGTGAAAATCAGTCCGCAATAATAGAGAATGCCCAGTCCGATGCTGAACACCGTTCCGGCGGTAAGGACAATGTTGACCGCCTTGGCCGATGTTTTCTTCCAAAGTGCGGCAAACAGGAAGGCTGCCGACATGGGCGGAGCGATGAAGCCCAGCACCGACTGGAAGATATTGAAGAAACTCAGGCCCTGGATAAAGGTGATGGCGATGGCCAGTAAGACCGACAGCACCGCACCGATGAGCACTACCCGGCGACCGATGCTGCGGATGTCCTTGTCGGTGGCATTCGGACGGTATTTTTTCAGATATATGTCCATTGTAAAGACCGTGCTGAGCGAGTTGAGCGCAGAACCGATCGTGCTGATCAGGGCAGCCACCATGACCACGATGACCAGTCCCATCAGTCCCGAGGGAAAGACATGACTGACAAGCTGCAGATAGGAATCGGTCGATTTCTCCAGCCCGGGGAGCAGGACAAAACACAGTATGCCGGGAATAATGAACAGTGGAATGTCCAGCAGTTTGAGCCAGGCGCAGAAATTGGCACCTTTCTGTCCTTCCTGCAGACTCTTGGCTCCCAGTACAGACTGGACCATCGACTGGTCGGTGCACCAGAACCATACCCCCATGATAGGATAGCCCAGAATGATAGCCAACCAGGGAAAGTCTTTGTCAGACAGAGGTTTGAATAGATTCCAGTATTCGGAAGGCGTCTTGTCGATGACCGTGCCGATACCGCCGACTTTGTGCAGCCCCATAATGACCAGCAAGATAGAAACACCGATGAGCAGCAGCATCTGGAAGACATTGGTCCAGGCTATGGCCTTCAGTCCGCCGGCCATAGTGAAGGCTGCAGAGACCAGTACCAGAATCACGATGCAGAGCCAGAGCGGCAGATTGAGAATCTGCTCCATGAACACGCCGCCGCAGAACAGGGTCAGGCCCAGCCAGGAAATCAGAATGGTGGCAATGGTGTACCAGGCGATATAATTGCGTGTCTTCTGTCCGAAGCGCTGGCCCATGTATTCAGGCAAGGTGCTGACATTGGCCCCGAGATAGCGGGGGGCAAAGACAAAGGCCAGCAGAAAGATGAAGGGGAAGGCGTACCAGGAAAAATTGCCGGCGGCGATGCCACCTTCGAAACCGCTGCTGGCATTGGCCACCAGCATCGAGGGCCCTACATTGGTCCCCCACATGGTGAGGCCGATGGCAAACCATCCCAATGACTTCTGGGCAAGAAACAGGTTACCGCCCTTTTTGGTGCCCAGACTGGCCCAGACGGCGATGCCTACCAAAATGACGATGTAGGCCACAAAGACGATGATGTCGGCTGTTGACAGGGTAATGGTGTTCATATCGGGATAATTTAGAATTTGATCATGACACTTTTTTCGAGGTCCATCTCGTCGGTACAGGCCACATCCTCCGGATACATGGGGATGGCAGCTCCCTGACGGACATAGACTGGCATCTGCTCGAGCGGAACGGTGATGTCTTTGAGCCAGCAGGGGCCCTCGAAAGTCTCTTTGGTGAAGAAATTGACCCAGTTGCCCTCAGGCAGATAGAGCGTAACCCTGTTCTCGCTGTTCATGACGGGCGCCACCAGAAAATCGTCGCCGAAGAAATACTGGCTGTCCAGATGGCGACAGACCGGATCATCGGGGAACATCAGGTACATGGCCCGCAGCATCGGATAGCCTGTCCGGGTGGTTTTTTCGGCCTGGCGGACAATGTAAGGAATCAGCCGATAGCGCAGCTGCAACCATTTTTTGATGATAGGGGCGATGGCAGGGTAGTGCCAGGGCTCGCGTTTGAAAGAACCGTGGTAGCGCAGGTGGGAAGAAAAGACACCGAACTGTGTCCAGCGGACATATACATCGTCTGAGAGGCGTGTGTTCATGAAATTGGGAACACTGTGGAAGCCTGGTACATCGTGGCTCCAGAAACCGAAACCCGAAAGGCCGAAGTGCAGTCCGCCCTTGAGCGAGCCGGCCATTCCGTCCCAGCTGCTGGCCGAGTCGCCTCCCCAGTGCAGAGGATAGCGTTGGCAGCCTGCCCAGGCTGAACGGGCCCAGACAATGCCCTGTCCCGTCACCTCCTTGGTGATTTCGTAGGCGGCTTTCTGATAAAGCAGGGAATAGATGTTGCGGATTTCCCGGGGAGTGCCCTGATGGTATTTGGCATCCATGTGGATGTCTTCGCCGAAATCGGTCTTGATGCAGGCTACCCCCATGTCGAGCAACGATCGGAGTAGTCCTTTGTACCACTCGGTGGCCTTGTCATAGGTGAAGTCGATGGTGCCGGCATAGTCCTGTACGCTGAAGTTGGAGGCTCCCTGTATCTTATTGGGACTCTGACTGATGTAATGGTTCTCAGAGGCTTCCTTGTACTGGGCGGCATCGTAGGATATGTAAGGCAGCTGCCAGAGACTGACCCGGAATCCCTTGTCCTTGAGGCCCCGGATAAAGCCTTCCGGGTTGGGGAAACGCTCCTCGTTGAATTTCCATTCACAGAGCCAGTCGGTCTTAAACCAGCCGGTGTCCAGATGGATGACGTCGCAGGGGTAGCCTTCGGAGCGCAGACGGTCGCAGATCCCGTTGACTTCATCGGCCGAGAAGTAGGTCATACGGCTCATCCAGGTGCCAAAACTCCAAATGGGAGGCATGGCCGGGAAGCCCGTCAGCTGGCGGTAGCCATAGAGAATACGCTCCGGAGTGTCCCCTCCGATGACAAAACAGTCGATGACAGGCTCATCGACCAGCAATTGGGCCGAGCGGGTGGAGTGGTCGGCCAGGGAAAACTTGGCAAAATAGGTGGTATGCAGGAAAAGTCCGTAGCCTTCGGACGAGAGATAAAAGGGGATATTCTTGTAGGTGCGGCGGTTGTTGACTCCCTGGCCATCCTGATTATAGAGTTGGAGGGTACGGCCCGACAGGTCCATCTTCGCAAAGCGCTCTCCGGTACCGTAGAAGCATTCCCCGGGTTGTGCATGAAAGGCGCAGGTGGCTCGGTCGGGTTTTCCGTCACGGGTGACGAAGGCCATGGCAAAGGCATCGTGCCGGGCTGGGGAAAACATGTCGTAGGCAGAGAGACGGACTTCTTTTTTGCCATCTGGCCAGAGCCGCAGATCCATCGTCTCGGCCGGGGCGGGCTGAAGGTCGCTCCACCATTCGGTGACGGGCTCCTCGAAACTGATCAGGGCACGCAGTCGGCCGGAGGCATCCTTGACCTGCCACTGCTGCGGCTGTTTTTCCACATGCAGGGCTTGAATGTCCAGGCCGCTGAGCTGCAGCATTTCCGAACTCTCGTGCAGCCGGGTGTCGGCACTCAGGCAGGCGGACATACGGATGATATTGTCACCGTAGGCTTTTAGCCTTATCTGGAAATCCTGCCGCCCGACACTGCGGTCTTCGGTTATCTCGTTGGAATTCTGCTGTTGCTGGAAGGGTACAGTGAGGTAGACACAGTCGTCTTCTTCCCGGATACCGGTGGGACGGCAGGCGCGCCAGAGCCTTTCGCCCCGGTTCAGGGCAGGATCGAAGTCCAGGAAGTCGAAAAGTTGATAGTTGGTTTGTCTCATAGATAGGGGATGCTAATCATATGTTGCAAAGATAAGGCATCTTAGAGAGAAAAAAAAGATGCGGCAGGATTTGTCGCATCTTCGGCTTTCCAACAGGGATCGTCCGGCTTTATTTATTCTGCTGCCTTGGTTGTTCTTTGGGTTGCTGCGGCTGTGCCGGGCGTTCGAAGTTGTTGAGTATGTCTCGGGTGAATACATCTTCGGCCAGATAGTACTTGAACAGTTTTTCCTGGCCCAGGATGGCACTCATTTTCTCGTAGCACTGACGGTCGAGGGCAGCATTTTCTTCGCGCAGCTGAAGGATGCGTTTATTGATTTTCTCGTAGTCGACAGGCTTGCTGTCGGCGTTGGCACGGGCAGGGCGCAGGCATCTGCGCAGCTCGTGATTGATTCTCCAACGCTTGAGCGTAATGTCGTTGTAAACCGGCCAGAAGAGTTGGGCTTCATCGGGAGTAAGCCCGATTTCCTTGGTGAAGAAGGCAATCCGTTTGAGTTGCATTTCTTCAAACTGTTTCTGGCGCTCCGGGTTGGCAGCGGGCCTGGGCTGATCGGCTGCTGTCTGGGCCTGTCGGTTGCGGTTGGCGCGAGACTCCTGATTGGATGGCCGGGGAGTCTGGGCGAACACGGCCAGACTGACAAGGCCGAAGGCCATAAGATTGATCCAGCGTTTCATAATCTCATTCTTTTAATCGGCATCGTCATAACTGTCTTCGTAGAGATAGTACATCAGTCCGTAACCGTCCAGCGAGCTCATCAGTATGTCTTCAGCTGTAATCTGGGCATCGTTGATGTCTTCGTACAGGTCTGTGGCTTCTGTCCGGGCGACTGAAGGAACAGAGGAGGGCTGTCGTCTGAAAATACCCTGAATGACCAGGAAAATGACGACGAACATGGCTGCCATATAAAGATAAGGCTTGGCCTTCTGGAAGAAAGACACTTCGATACCCTGTGGCTTTTCCAGTACAGAAGCTTTCTGCATGTCATCAATACGCTTCTCCATCTGCAGTTGGAAATCTTCAAAATAGTGCTCAGGCACCTTGAACATCTCCCTGTAGTCTTCAGATTTCAAATTCTCTTTCATCGTTTCTTTATTTTTGGCTTCGTACATCTCTTAGATGTGCCGTATGTAAAATGGTTTAATTAATTAACATAGTAATCAGAAAACATCGGCCGTAACATAGGCTTCAATCTTCTTGACGGCATGGTGGTAAGAGGCTTTGAGCGCTCCGACCGAGGTCCCGAGAATCTCGGACATATCCTCATATTTCATGTCATCGTAATACTTCATGTTGAACACCAGCCGCTGTTTTTCCGGCAGACTGAGCACAGCCTCCTGCAGCTTGCGGGCCGTCTCGTCCCCCGAGAACCATGGATCGCTGTACAGGCGCTGCACCATGACGTCTTCCAGGTCGGTAAAGTCGGCCAGCGATTCGACCCTTTCGCGGTTCAGGAAGGCATAGGTCTCATTGATGGCGATCCGGAACATCCAGGTCGAAAGACGGGCCTCTCCCTTGAACTGGTCGAGGTGTTCCCATACTTTGATGAACGTGTTTTGCAGGACATCGTTGGCACTGTCGTGTGAGAGCACCATTTTACGGATCTGCCAGTAGAGCGGCTGGGTCATTTCCCTGACCAGCCGGTTGAAGGCTGTGCGCCTGGTCTGAGGCTGGCGCAACTGCTCGGTGAGCTCTTTTTCGAGATTGATGTCCATTGTCCGCAGGCCGGACCATGCCGGCAACTGTAATTCAGATGTGTTTGAAGGCCGAAGGTTTAAAGGTAATCATGTTAAAAACCCCGATTTAGCTGAGCAGCAGCAGATAGATCAGGCCGGCCGGAGCTGCGAACAGGCAGCTGTCCAGCCTGTCAAGTATACCGCCGTGTCCCGGCAGGATCGATCCCGAATCTTTGACCTCCAGGGTGCGTTTGAAGAGTGATTCAAACAGATCGCCCAGCACGCCGGCTACAGCCGTTGTCAGGGCAAAGCCTGCCCAGGCGGCGGGAGAGAGCACCTCGGGCAGCAGACAGCCCATGACAATGCCGCTTATCAGGGTGAAGACCAGGCCTCCGATGAGCCCTTCCCAGGTTTTCTTGGGGGAGATCCGCTCAATCAGCTTATGGCGCCCCAGCAGCATACCGCTCAGGTATGCGAAGGTGTCACTTATCCAGAGGAAGATGAAGAATCCCAGCAACAGTTGCCAGGAATATCTTTCCCCGGCAGGATGGAAGGCCAGACCCGAGAGCAGGGACATGGGCAGCGCGATATAAAGCTGTCCTGTCACGGTGCAGGCCAGTGTCTGCAGACTGTCCTTGCGAGGGCTGAACAGGGCCGTTACCGCTGTCAGCAACAGGAATAGCAGCCAGGGAGCGTAGATGCCGGCCCCGGTTGTGCCGGAGCAGTACAGCCAGCCGGCGATAAACAGCCACAGACCGCCCAGCAGACTCAACGGCTCATTGACCGGCAAGGATGCCTGTCTGCGGCACAGAGTGCAGTATTCGTGCAGGCACAGGGCCGTCAAAAGAGCGAAGATGATGCCGTAGGTGAACGGCCCCAGCAGGATGGCCGCTACGATAAGGGCCACATAGAGCGATCCGGTAAGTGCACGCAACCACATAGTCTTATTCTTTGGGGACTTCCTGACCGGGATCAGATTCCGGCATCGGATTCTCCGGCTGACCGGATTTTTCTCCGGCTGTCCTGGCGCTTTCGGTGGAGATGGCAGCTGAGAGGTTTTCCGCTTGGCCGAGTCTCTGGTTTTCCTGGAAGAGTTCCTCGGTGCGAGAAGTCCAGCGGCGTTTGCCGAAAATATCTTCCAGATCATCGGCGAAAATCACTTCACGCTCGACCAGGCGATCGGCCAGCCGACGGTGACCATCGGCATTCTCGAGCAGTATTTTCTTGGCTCTTTCGTACTGTACGTCAATCAGTTCCTTGACCTCCTTGTCTATCTGCTCGGCTGTTTTCTCGCTGAATGGCTTTTGGAAGGAATACTCGCCGGCTCCGGTCGAGTCATAGTAAGATACGTTGCGCAGGCTTTCGCCCATGCCGTAGTAGGCGATAATGGCATAAGCCTGCTTGGAAACCCTTTCCAGATCGTTCAGGGCGCCGGTCGAAATCCGGCCGAGAAACAGTTCCTCGGCGGCACGGCCGCCCAGTGTGGAACACAGTTCGTCAAGCATCTGCTCCAAAGTGGTGAGCTGACGCTCTTCGGGCAGATACCAGGCGGCTCCCAGGGCCTTGCCTCTGGGTACGATGGTCACTTTGATGAGCGGGTGGGCATATTCCAGCAGCCAGCCCAGGGTGGCATGGCCTGCCTCGTGGACGGCAATGGCACGGCGTTCTTCTGCTGTCATGATCTTGTTTTTCTTTTCCAGTCCGCCCACGATGCGATCCACTGCATCCAGAAAGTCCTGTTTCTGGACAGCTTTTTTGTTCTTTCTGGCGGCAATCAGAGCGGCCTCGTTGCATACATTGGCAATGTCTGCACCCGAAAAGCCCGGAGTCTGCTTGGCCATGAACTCGGAATTGATACTGTCGTCAAGCTTGAGGGGGGCGAGGTGGACATCGAAGATTTCCTTACGTTCGTTCAAATCGGGCAGATCGACCGTTATCTGGCGGTCGAAACGGCCGGCTCGGAGCAGGGCCTTGTCCAGGATGTCGGCCCGGTTGGTGGCGGCCAGTATAATCACGCCGCTGTTGGTGCCGAAGCCGTCCATTTCCGTAAGCAACTGGTTGAGCGTGTTTTCCCGCTCGTCATTGGCTCCCATGTTGGGATTCTTGCCACGGGCCCGGCCCACGGCATCGATCTCGTCGATGAAGATAATGCAGGGCGCTTTTTCCTTGGCCTGACGGAACAGGTCTCTCACACGGGAGGCTCCAACACCGACGAACATCTCCACGAAATCCGAACCGGACATGGAGAAGAAAGGCACATCGGCTTCACCGGCCACAGCCTTGGCCAGTAATGTTTTACCTGTTCCCGGAGGGCCTACCAGCAGGGCTCCCTTGGGAATTTTACCGCCCAACTCGGTGTATTTGGCCGGATTCTTCAGAAAGCTGACAATCTCCTCGACTTCCTGCTTGGCCTCGGCCAGTCCGGCCACATCCTTGAATGTGACGCGGTTACTGCTGCCCTTGTCGAAAAGACGGGCCTGGGACTTGCCCACACTGAAAATATTGCCGCCCCCCGTGCCACCGCCGGCGCCTCCCGACATGCGGCGCATGAAGAAGACCCAGATGAGGATAAGCAGGATAAAGGGTCCCAGGTTGACCAGCAGGTTGACCAGCAGGTTGGATCCGTCCTTGTAAACGACTTCCATGTCAAGGCCCTTTTCTTTGCGGATCTGGGAGACGTAGCTGTTGAACTCGTCGGCCGAGGGTACCTTGACTGTCAGCGTGGGCGGATTGTTCTGCCTGACATCCTGCCCGAAGACTTCCTTGAGGGCTTCCTTGCGTACGATGAGCTCCACTTCGTTTTTATTGGAGATGCAGGTGGCTTGCCTGATGTAGCCGGCCGATATGTATTCTTCCATCTTGGTCCAGGAAATTTCCCGAGACCCTCCGCCCTTACCGGAGAACATGTTGGCCGCTACCAGACCGGCCAGAATAACGGCATAGATCCAGTAGATGTTGAATTTGGGTTGTCTGCCCCGGTTCTGGCGCGGCCGGAATTCGTTGGCTGGGCCTTTGTGGTTGTTTTCTTCCATGATTTGACTTGAGTGTTAGCTGAGTTCCGGAATCTCCGTCAGAGCTGCATCCGACCACAGATGTTCCAGGTCGTAAAACTGGCGGGTTTCCCGGTTGAAGATATGCACTATGATATCGCCGTAGTCCATGGCAATCCACAGGGCATTGCGTTGTCCTTCAGAGGAGTATGGCTTCATCTTGCAGTGCTCGCGGACGTAGTCCTCAATGTGCTCGGTGATGGCCAGCATCTGAGTGTTGGAACTTCCCTCACAGATGATGAAATAGTCGCAGACGGAACTGTCCAGGCTTCTGAGATCGACCACCGTGATCTGTTTGCCCTTGCGTTCCTGTATGGCGTCTGTAATGTGTTTGATCAGTGTCTTGTTGCTTATCATTGATAACAAATAGCTTGTCGTGGCCAAAAGTAGTAAAATTATGACTTATATCGTATCCATTTCCACAAATCTTTGTAGGTGACCTTCTTGCCGTACATCAGAATGCCGGTGCGGTAGATTTTGGCTGCCAGCTTGACGCAGAGCAGGAAGGTGATAACCAGCAAGGCAAACGAGAGTACGATCTGCCAGAATGGAACCCCCATCGGCAGTCGGACCATCATCACAATTGGTGAAAAGAAGGGGATGAACGAACTCCAGAAGACCAGGGGACCGTCCGGATTCATGGCTCCATAGATGCCGATGTAGAGTGCCAGTATGACAGGAATGGTGATGGCCAGGGTGAATTGCTGGGAATCCTCGTTGTTGTCAACGGCTCCGCCGATGGCGGCAAAGAGCGAGGCGTAAAGCAGATATCCGCCCAGGAAGAACAGGATGAACCAGATGATGAGGCTCGTCCAGTTGAAGGACTGGATAATCTGGATGCCGTCAAGAGCCTCCTGGCTGAGGTTGACGTTCATTGTCTCGCCGGCCTGCGGCAGATTGGCTGACATGAGCGTGTCCATCGGAAGTCCGACAGCCGACAGGCCGACGGCGCTGAGCAGCAAGATGAGCAGTACCCAGAGAATGAACTGGGTGAGCCCGACCAGGGCAATGCCGACAATCTTGCCCATCATCAGCTGGAAGGGCTTGACCGAAGAGACGATGATCTCGACGATGCGGCTGGACTTTTCCTCCACCACACCGTTCATGACCATACTGCCGTATGCAAAAATGAAAATATAGATCAGCATGGTCGCTACCATGCCGATGACCATCGAGATCTCGGAGGAAGTCTTCACTTCCTGCCCGTCGGCCTTGTCAGACCACAGGATATTTTCCGTCCTGACGGTCGGATAGACTTCTTTCAAAATCTGTGCCAGTTCCGGAATCCGGTAAGAAGAGATCTTGTCTTCGGAAGCCATTTTTTCCAGTTGACTGCGTATTTCGCTGCTCAGTTCCATGGGAATCTGCCGGGTGGCATAGATCCTGACCTGTCCCGTGCTGTCGGCAAGATTGCCGCGTATCGACAGCCAGGCGTAGAAATCTTCGCGTTTTTCCGCGGGCAGGGAGGAGATGTCTTCCCCGATAGCGACAAACTGCCAGCTCTTGCTGTCCTGCAGGCGGCTGACATATTGTCCGCTCTCGTCGTTGACGGCGATGAGCCGGGTCTTGCCGCTTTTGACTGTGGACAGCAGCAGGGGCACCATGATAAGTGCCACCATGAGCAGCGGCGTGAGGAAGGTCATGATAATGAAAGATTTTTTGCGGACCCTCGACAGATATTCCCTTTGTATAATAATGGAGAGTTTGTTCATCTTCTTGATGTGTTATTGTTGCTGGATATTTTGTACGGTCTTGATAAAGATCTCGTTCATGTCGGGAATGAGTTCTTCAAAGGATATAATATCGAAACGGGCGGCAATCTGGCTGAAAATGGCAGGTATGTCGGCCTGCTGCTCCCTGCGCAGCTGCCAGGTCCAGTAGTGGCTGCTCCGGACCAGACTGTTCCAGCTGTATAGCTGGGAGTCAAGAGCCTGGAGCCCGACCTGTGGGTCGGCAGGACGGCGCACTTTGACCAGATACTGACCCTGACGGTGGCTTTCCCGGATGTCGTCCACATCGCCTTGGAGCACGAGGCGGGAACGGTTGATCAGGCCGATTTCGTCGCAGATTTCCTCGACCGAGGCCATATTGTGCGTAGAGAACATGATGGTAGCTCCCTGGGCCTTGAGTTCCAGTATCTCGTTGCGGATAAGCTGGGCGTTGACCGGGTCGAAGCCGCTGAAAGGCTCGTCGAAAATCAGGAACTCGGGACGGTGCATGACAGTGATGATGAACTGTACCTTCTGCTGCATGCCCTTGGACAGCTCGCCAAGTTTTTTGTCGGCCCAGGCGCGGATGTCGAATTTGTCGAACCAGTACCTGAGGCTTTCCCGGGCGTCGTTGCGGGTCATGCCCTTGAGCCGGGCCAGGTAAATGGCCTGTTCGGCCACCTTCATTTTTTTGTACAGACCTCGTTCTTCGGGCAGATATCCTATCCGGGCCATGTCGGCGGCTGTCATCTGCCGGCCGTTGAAAATGACCTGGCCGCTGTCAGGAGCGGTGATGTGGTTGATGATACGGATCAGGGTGCTTTTGCCGGCTCCGTTGGGGCCGAGCAGACCGTAGATCTTCCCCTCGTGGACCTGGATGCTGACGTCGTCCAGGGCTTTGTGGCCGCTGTATTGCTTGACCACGTGGCTTGTTTCAAGATAGTACATGTGCTGTCGTTATAGGCTGATAATTCTTTCTCCCAGGGCTTTGGCAAAGATTTTTTCGGTTTCGCGCAGGTCGCGGTAGACTGTCATCCACCTGGTCAGTGCCTGAGAGTCGCCGTTGCGCTGGGCCTGCTTGATCTCTTCCATCGCCTGTTTTATTCTGTCTTTCAGTATTCGGTATTTCCAATCTTCAATGAGGTGGGGCACCAGTTCGCCGAGCGTCTCCTCCTCCTTTTGCACCTTCTTGCGAAAACTCATCGAATCGTTCTCGTCGGGCAGGTAAATCTTGCTCAGTTCGTAGCGGTCGGTGACCAGCTCTGCGGCTGTCAGGCTGATCTGGCTGTCTTGATGCTGCAAGAAATACCGCTCGGCTACGAACCCTGTGTCTTTAAAGTGTAGGCATGCCTCTTCGAACATTTTCCGATAGCAGGGGTCGGAAAAAGTGACCTGGTCAATCTGAAGCTCTTCCATGATATATTCCAGCACGCTGACGGCCTGTCCGTTTTCATCTTCGAAGAGCGTGCGTTCGCCGTAGCGGACAATCATTCGCAGCAGGTTCTTTTCATACTTCTGCATGCTGCCTGCCGGCGATGATTCCACAGCGGTCGCTGCCGGCGGCATCTCCTGTCCGCTATCCGGGAGCGGGGGAGCCTCGGTGGGGAAGGGGACCTCCTCCCGGGGTGGCTGCGTCTCCTCCGGAACTGGTCCGGCCGGTGTGCCGCCTTGCAGGCGGTAGTCCTGATAGCGCTGTTGCAGGTTGCGCTGCTGACGGTTGCGCTCGGCTGTCCGGGCCCGCTGTCTGCCGACTTGCTTGAGCAGCATCTCCTCGCGCGTGTCCAGCGACCGGCTGCACTCCTTGATATACTCTGATCGGATGATTTCGTTGGGAATCAGGGAAATACTTTCGACTATGTCCTGGATCAGAGCGGCACGGCTAAGGGGGTCGTTGCCGCAGTCCTTGAGCAGTATGGCGGTCTTGAAGCGGATAAAGTCGGTCTCGTTCTCCCGGATATAGTCCATGAACTCGGACGAGCTGTGGCTCTGGGCATAGGAATCCGGGTCTTCTCCTTCTGGCAGCAGCACCACCTTGATGTTCAGTCCCTCCTCAAGCAACAGGTTGATACCTCTCAGGGAAGCCTTGATGCCGGCCGCATCCCCGTCATAGAGCACGGTGACATTCTCCGTAAAGCGGTGGATGAGGCGGATTTGCCCATGGGTGAGCGAAGTGCCCGAAGAGGCGACGACATTGCAGATGCCTGCCTGATGCATGGAAATGACATCCAGGTAGCCTTCTACCAGGAAACAGCGGTTTTGTCTGACAATGGCCTGCTTGGCAAAATACAGGCCGTAGAGTTCAGCGCTCTTGCTGTAGATTTCCGATTCGGGAGAGTTGACATACTTGGCCAGTTTGTCCGATTTCCTGAGGATGCGGCCGCCGAAGGCCACCACCTTACCCGACACGGTGTGCACCGGGAAGATGACCCGTTCGCGGTAGCGGTCGTAAAGTCCGCCGTTCTCACTTTGTACGGAAAGACCCGTCTTGACGAGCAGCTCCCGGCTGTAGCCTTTACGCAGGGCGCTGAGACTGAATTCATCACGTTTTTCGGGGCTGAATCCCAGCTGAAACTGACGGATGATATCGTCCCTGAGTCCGCGCTCCTGCTGGAAATACCTTAGTCCGATACTGCGCCCCTCCGGGGTGTTGTGCAGGGTGTCGACAAAGAAATCCCGGGCAAATTCGTTGATGACAAACATGCTCTCGCGGTCGCTGCGGCGTTGCTGCTCTTCGGGGCTGAGTTCTTTTTCGACGACCTCTATGTGGTATTTCCTGGCCAGCCATTTGAGCGCCTCGCTGTAGGAAAGTTGCTCGTGCTCCATGATAAAGTGAACCACGTTGCCGCCCTTGCCGCAACTGAAGCATTTGCAGATGCCTTTGGACGGAGAAACGCTGAACGAAGGCGTCTTTTCATCATGAAAAGGGCAGAGACCGATGTAGTTGGCCCCCCTCTTGCGGAGATTGACAAACTCACCGATCACTTCTTCGATGCGGGCAGCGCTCATTATCCTACTAACTGTCTGAGGGTCAATCATATAATGTCACTTTTCTTTTTTTTAGGCCGGCAGTGTTTTTTTTAATATTATTTTATCTGAATCGAATTAGGTCAAAACAATATTTGTCTCTATATTTGCGTCCAATTGCGTGCTTTGTCTCATGCTGACTGCATTGCCGCAAAAGTAATTGTTTTGGAGAGAAAATCAAAGACTATAACTCTATGGATATGTTGAAACGATCACAAAGCCTTTTGTCGGTGCTTGTGGCTGTGGCACTAGTCTGTGTGTCCTCATGTAAGGATCCGTATTATTACGACGACCGGGAACCGGACTGGCTGGGTGCAAGCATCTACGATTATCTGAAGTCGCATCGGGACTCGGCCGGGAAACCGGATTACAGCTACTTTGTCCGCATCATCGATTCGTGTAACTACAAGGAAGTGCTCGCCAAGACCGGCAGCAAGACCATGTTCGTATGCAAGGACAAATCCTTCGAGGAGTATTTCCGCAACAACGAGGACGGTATCACCTGTTTCGAAGACTTCAACCGTTCGATGCTGAACCGCATCATGGAATACTCCATGGTCAACGATGCCAACCTGCTGGAGATGCTCTCCTACGAGTCCGGCTACGTCAAGGGCATGGTCATGCGCCGCGAGACTTCTCTCGACCCGCTCGATATGCTGGATTTCGAGAAGGAGAGCCTGCCGGCGAAGAATCCCTACTTCGCCCCCTACCGCGCCAAAGGCATGTACATTCTCAACGACAATACTTCTCCCAGGCTGATTCATCTGCTTCAGGAGCTGGTCGATGTCCATAACATCACCGACGAGGACTTTGCCGTGCTTTTCAACGGCCTGAAGCACGAAAAAGGCGACGGCTTCGTCCTCAACCACAAGATTATCGAAAAGGACATCACTTGCAAGAACGGTTATATCCATGTGTTGGACGGCCTGCTGCTGCCCCGCGAGAACATGGCCACCTACATCCGAGAGAACGACAACCTTTCGACTTTCAATTCGCTGATGGACCGTTTCAGCGCTCCCTATCCTGATGTTTCCCGTACGAATACTTATCGTCAGTTGCATCCCGACTTCCCCCTGGAGGACACCATCTACGTGCGCCGCTATTTCTCTTCTCTTTCCCAGGGTGGCAGCAACACGCTGACCCCCTCGGGCATTTCGGTGCCTGAAGAGGAACGGCTCATTTTCGATCCGGGCTGGAACAGCTACGAACGGGGCGGCAACGGCCGCAACGACATGGCCGCCATGTTCGTCCCCAGCAACCAGGCCATGTCGGAGTATTTCTCGCCTACGGGCGAGGGCTCCTACCTCTACGATCGTTACCATATCTGGGACAGCGTGCCCAATGACATTGCCAGCAAGTTCATCAACGCCCATATGAAGTATTCCTTCCTGACTTCGCTGCCCAGTAAGTTCATCGGTCTGAAGAATGAACAGTGGGACGAGATAGGTGTCCGTAAGGAGCATGTCGAGACTGCCCGCGTGACGACCAACGGTGCCGTCTATGTCACCAGCAAGGTCTATCCTCCTATTGAATACGCCTCGGTCATGGCCCCGGTGCTGGTCGGCCTTGACACCCGTGTCTTCAACAAAGCCATCAAGGATCTGAACTTCGACATCTACCTCAAGTCGATGGAGACGGTCTACAGCGGCGGCTATGTGCCTCCCTATACCTTTATTATTCCCAGTGACGAAGGCATCAGCAACTATATCTATCCCTCGTCTCTGATGCGAGACTACCATGAAGTGCTGGACTTTGTCTTCAATGCCGAGGACAATGCCGTGCAGGCCATCCGTTATGAGATCAACGAAGCGGATCCCTCGTCCCGCGTCCGTGTGGGCAGTGACGACTCCCGTCTGGGCGGAGCTCCGATTTCGGCACTGATGAACGAAATGCTCGACTACCATATTATATTAGGTGAACTCAAACCCGAGCAGGAATACTACCAGACCAAAGGCATGGGCTTTATCCGCGTCCAGATGACCGACGACAACAATGTCAAGATCTGGGGCGGCGGGAACATGGAGCAGAACCAGACCTGGGGCGGCTCTTCCGGTGCCTGGAACGATGCGGCCTATTCGCCCAACCTGACCAAGTTCCTTAATTTCCGCAATGGTAAGACCTATATGGTGGACAAGGTGCTGCAGCAGCCTTTCAACTCGGTTTACAAGACGCTGGGGAGTCACGCCCAGTTCAGCGACTTCTTGAATGCCTGTGCAGATATCTCCGATGTCAATAAGCTGATATTCAAGTCAAATATCAACAACACCTCGGTCATAGACCAGAATGTCAGCTTCTATATCGGTTACCATTATACGCTTTATGTGCCCAACAATGCGGCCATGGCCAAGGCCTATGCGGCCGGTCTGCCCACCTGGGCCCAGATCAATGCGGTGACCGATCAGGCCAAGAAGCGTCAGATGACGGCCAAGATGGTGGATTTCCTGCGCTATCACTTCCAGGACAACTCCATTTTCATCAAGGGCGATCTGGTCAGCGACTCCACCTTCGAGACGGCCTTGATCAATTCCAGCACCGGTAAGTTCTTTACCCTGAATATCAGTCAGGACGGTCAGGATCTGACCATCAAGCCAACGGCTGTCTCCAACAGCGGGCAGGAGTTGCCTTATGACCGGAATGCCCGTGGCGTCATCAAGGTCAACAAGAGCAACAATCTGTACAACCTGATGGCACGCGACATCTATTTCAGCGGCAGCGACAAGCAGAGAGTCACTGCCTCCCTGTCGGACTATTCGGCCCGCACCACGGTCCACGAGTTGGATACCTTCCTGACGGTCATCAAGGCTCCGACGCTGACTTTCTCCTACACGGCCACCAATCCCAACTACATGATCATCCTTGCCGGTACGGCAGTCGACGACAACGGTGACGGCGTGGTCTATAACGGAACGGCTGCCGCCGGTAATCAGGTGATTATTGAGAAGGGACTGAATTATTTCTGGTCAAGCAATGCGGACAGCGTTCCCGTAGTGCTGGCCTCCCAGCAGCTTCCCTTGAGCCAGGTGGTCAGCGATCCCGCCAGAGTAGTCAATCGGGCCTCTGCTGCAACGGACAACAGTCCTGGAGACGTGGATCCCATTTTCGGTGCTCGCAGAATGTTCTATTACAAGGACGGCACGAGACCCTACAATTTCAATGTCGGCAGGGCAGAGGGCGATTCGCTGCTGTATGTGCAGGCTTATGCAGTGAGCAAGTACTACGAGAACGGCACAACCACTCCCTCGAGTGCCTCGGACAAGCATCTGCAGGCGGTCAGCAACATTATATGTGTAAACACCAATACGGGTACTATAGTTAAATAGTTATGAGGAAGAGTATAGCAAAGTACGGCATGACGATGTTGCTCTCATGCCTGTTCTCTCTGACAGTGTCGGCTCAGAACAATGCCGCCAATCTTGTCCGCGGCAAGGTCACGGCCAAGGAGGACGGCGAGCCGCTGATATCCGTCACAGTAACCGAAATGGATGCGAGCAACCGTATCTACGGCGTTACGGTGACCAACTACGACGGTGAGTATGTAATACAGGTGAATAATCGTGCCAATAGATTGAGATTTAAGTATATAGGCTTTGAAGACCTGGAAATACCCATTGGTGAACAGAAAGTGATTAACGCAGCCATGTCAGAAAAGTCCACTATGCTGCAGGAGGCGGTCATTACCGCCAAGGCCATGGTAGACAACGGTGCTTTCAGCATCCCGCAGCGAGAGGTCTCCATGTCGATGCAAAAAATCGATGCTGAAGAATTTGAAGGCATTTCGGTGGCTTCTATCGATGATGCCCTGCAGGGACAGATAGCCGGTCTGGACATTGTCAACGTTTCGGGTGAGCCGGGTGCCGGTATGTCGATGCGTATCCGCGGTACCACTTCGCTGAACGCCTCCAACGAGCCTCTGATCGTGGTGAACGATGTCATTTATCAGACAACGATCGATGCCGACTTCGATTTTGCCACCGCCAATGAAGACCAGTATGCCCAGTTGATCAGCGTCGCCCCGGACGACATTGCCAGTATCACCGTTTTGAAAGACGCTGCTGCTACGGCCATGTGGGGTACCAAAGGTGCCAACGGCGTGCTGCTGATTACCACCAAGCGAGGCAAGAAAGGTCCGACCCGTGTCAACTACGCCTATTCCTATACGCGTAAGACTCAGCCCAAGGGCATGAACATGCTCAGTGGCGACGACTACACCATGCTCATGAAGCAGTCGTATTACAACCCCAATCTGGACCCCTCGGCCTCGGATATCCAGGAGTTCAATTACGACACCAACTTCACTGAATACGAGAATTACAACAACAACACCGACTGGCGGAAAGAGGTGAGCCGCATTGCCCGTGTCCACGACAATCAGCTGACTATCTCCGGCGGCGGTGAGAGTGTGCTGTTCCGTGTGTCTGCCGGCTACTATACAGAAACCGGTACGGTCATCGGCCAGCTGCTGAACCGTCTGAGCATGCGTTCTTCAATCGACTATGACGTGTCGAAGCGCATCCGTTTCACAGCCGACTTTGCCTACACCTATGCAGATAACGACAGAAACTACGAGAATCCTCTGGAGGTCGGTTATAAGAAGATGCCTAACTTGAGTGTCTATGCTCAGGATCTGAACGGTCTTGACACGGATGTGTTCTATCATGTGCTGCAGAATTCGACTCTGGCCAAGGAGCAGAAGGAACTGAGCAACCCCGTGGCTGTGGCTTTGCTGGCACGGAACAACACGCGTAGCTATCGTACGGCGCCTTCGTTCCATCTCCGTTATGAGATTCTGGATCCTCAGCGTACGGCCAGCTCCCTGCGTCTGGAACTGACGGCTTCCTTTGACATCAACGCATCGCAGCAGCGGTCGTTTTTCCCCAAAGACGCCTCCAATGCTGCCTGGAGTGATGACAATAAAGTGAACCGCGCCCAGGGAGCCGAGAGTGAAAGTACCAGTCAGTCGCTTCAGGCCAACCTGGTCTTTGTACCCTCCTTTGCCACTACGGACCACAGTGTCCGCCTGAATGCCCGTTTCAACCTGTCGTCAGGCTCGACCAACTCTTTGAATACCGGTGTGGCTGGCTTGCCCTCCATGTTTATACAGGCTCCCTCGTCGGATGCCCATGCGATAGCCCTGAGCAACAGTGCCAATGAGAATCCCCGCTCGCTGACTTATAGCTGGAACTTCCATTATGCCTACAAAGGCCGTTATATCGCCGGCGGTACGGTGGCCATCAACAGTAGCTCTAAATTCGGTAAAAACTTCAAGACGGGTCTGTTCCCGGCCATTTCCGGTAAGTGGATCATCAGTGATGAGCCTTTCTTCGGTTCTCTGCGGGACATCATATCGGAGGCCGGTTTCCGCTGGAGCTTCGGTTACACCGGTAACGAGCCTGGCAGCACCTTCCTCTGGCTGAGCCGTTACGGAGAATATAAGGAGAAATATATCGACATGACGGCTGTCCATCCCAGCAATATGGCACTGGCCAATTTGAGGTGGGAAAACACCACCCAGCTGAACGGAGGTCTTGACCTGCAGCTTCTGGACGGCAAATATGATGTCGGCTTCGACTATTACTACAAACACACGACCGATGCCCTGTTCAATAATGTGGGTATTTCCACCATTGTCGGTTACAGTGCCATCAGCAGCCTGAATGACGGAACCATCGACAACCAGGGTTGGGAATTTCACGGCCGTGTCAGAGATCTGCTCAAGGTCGGCAACGTCCGTATGGATTTGAGTTTCAACTTTTCCAACAACAAGAACACCATAGTTGAGCTGTCGGATGAGATTCTGGCTCGTTATAACAGTGATTTCGACTATGCGAACGGTTCTTATCTGACCCGTATTCAGGTGGGCAACCCTGTGGGCTCCATTTACGGATTCCTTTATGATGGTGTCTATGAGTACAGCACCTATGATCCGGAGCATCCTGAACGTACCTGTCCGGTTGTCCGCAATGAAAAGGGCGAGGCTGTCCTGGATGCAGAAGGGAACACCAAGCCTATGTATTTTGCCTACGGGCGGTCTGCTGCTTACGAGTTCAAGGCCGGTGACGCCATTTACCGCGATATCAACCACGACGGCAGCATCGATGAGCTGGACATCGTCTATCTGGGTAACTCCCTGCCGATTGTTACCGGTGGTTTCGGTCTGAATTTCCGCTGGAAGAGATTCTCTGTCAACACTTTCTTTAACTACCGTTACGGTAACAAGGTGGTCAACAAGGCCAGGATGAATGCCGAGAACATGCGCGGCAACGACAACCAGAGTATCGCTGTCAACTGGCGTTGGCGTAAGGAAGGAGACCAGACGGAAATGCCCCGTGCCCTGTATAACTACGGTTATAACTCACTGGGTAGCGACCGCTATGTGGAAGATGCCTCTTTCCTTCGTTTCAAGTACCTGACCATCAACTACAACATGCCGCGTGAATTGCTCGCTCCGCTGAAACTCAATTCGCTGAGCGTATATCTTTCCATACAGAATATCGCTGTGCTGACCAAATATACAGGCGTTGATCCTGAAGTCGGTGCGGCCAGTACCTCGGTGGCTACAGACTCGAGCAAGACACCTCGTACCAAAGACTTCTTGTTACGTTTAAGATTGGGATTCTAATTAATATTCAGATTATGAAGAAGATATTATACAAAATCGCTTTAATGCTGACGGCTCTGGTGCTGGGTGTCGGAATGAACTCCTGCACCGACTGGCTGTTGATCTATCCGGAGGGGGAAACTTTGCTGGAGGATTACTGGAAGACAGGTGCCGACATCGAAAAGGTGGTGGCTTCCTGCTATCGTTCCATGCAGGAGGAAGACTTTATCGCCAGGACTTTTGTCTGGGGCGAGCTTCGCTCGGACAACCTTGTCGCAGGCAAGGAAGCGACCGATGAGCAGAAATCCCTGCTGGATGTCAATATCCTGGCCACCAACACTTGGTCAAAATGGTCGGCTTTCTATGTGCCTATCAACTATGCTAACACGGTGCTGCATTACGCTCCCGGTGTCATGGAAGAGGACAAGAACCTGACTTTGTCCCAGATGAACGCCTATCGCGCTGAGGCTCTGGCTGTCCGTGCCTTCTGCTACTTCTATCTGGTGCGTGCCTTCCGTGATGTTCCCTTTGTCAGACAGGCCACCATCGATGATACGGCTGAATTTGACATGGCCAAAACACCCGGCCACCTGATTCTCGATACGCTTATTATGGACTTGCAGGAGGCCAAACGCTACGCTCGTGTTTCGTACGGAGCCAATACCGCCCACAACAAGGGCCGTTTCACCCAGCAGTCCATTCGTGCTCTGCTGGCTGATATTTACCTCTGGGCCGCCAGCGGTATCGGTACTGATTCCCTGCCCGAGGCCAAAGCCCGCGAATATTGGGAAGGCTGTGTGAGAGAATGCCGGGAATTTCAGGCTTACGAAAACTCCCTGGATATTCTGGCGCAGTCTTATCTGGCAGACATGGATTTCTTCCTGTCTGATGTATTCATCGGCGGTAATTCATCAGAGAGCATCTTCGAGCTGCAGTACAGCTACTCGGCCGGGCTGGCCAACAAGGCAATTCCCGCCTTGTACGGCAGTTCGAAGAAAAGAGGTCAGGTGGCCGTTTCTGAAGTCCTGAATCCTTTGAACTATACTTCTTTGTTCAAGTCGACGGATATGAGAAAGTATTATTTCGTACAGCCTTCCCAGGAGGGCTTCCGCGATGTGGCCAAATATATCTGCGGCTCGGTCGATGCCCTGGGCGATGACAACTTTTCGTTTGGGTACTCTTATGACGAATACAACAACGTTGTCTTCTACCGCCTGCCCGATATCTATCTCATGGAGGCCGAGGCTCTGGTAGAGCTGTCTTCCGGTTCGACCGATCCCAGAATGACAGATGCCATAGTCTTGTTGAACAAGACTTACAAGCGTGCTAATCCTAAGATGAACAGAAACGACACCCTGAGTCTGATTTCTTATAATTCGGTGCAGGAAATGCGCAGGCTGGTCTTGGATGAAAGGCAGCGTGAGTTTATGTTTGAGGGCAAGCGCTGGTTCGATCTGCTCCGCATGGCACGCCGCCTGAACGATACGGAAATCGTGACGGATGCCGTTATGCCCAAATACACTGACTTCGCCGATCTGAGCCTGGCCTTGAGCAAGATGTCCAACATGGATGCGCTGTATATGCCGATCAATGCCGAGGAAATCAAGAACAACCAGCTTCTGGAACAGAACCCGTTCTATTCTATCGGCAGTGAAGTAACCACGAGTAAATAAACAAACGAGATATGAAGAGTTTTATTAAATCCTTATCAGGTCTTTTGCTCATAGCCGGACTGTCGGCCTGTTCCAATCCCAATTGGGATGAGCATTATGCATCTCACGTGGACGAGACGCTGGAGACGACGCTGCTGGAAGCTATCGAGCAGGAGCCTTCTCTGTCGTCGTTCCTGACCTTACTCAAGGAAACAGGACAGGACAAGCTCCTTTCCTATAACCAGAGCTTTACGATATGGGCTCCCAACAACAACGCCTTGTCCGGAATCACCTTTGATTCGGACTATGACAAGAAGGTTTTCGTATTGAACCATATCTCCCGTTTCCCCTACACGACATCCAGTATCGATAACGGATATGCCAAGATCCGTCTGCTGGACCGCAAGCGGGCTGCCTTCACGCAGGTGGGCTCGGACTTCTATTTCGGCGAGAACAAACTGATATCCAAGGATATTTCCCGGAAAAACGGTATTCTTCACATCATAGACGGTTATGTCCCTTATGTCAGGAATATCTGGGAGTTCATCCAGTCGACCCCCGGCTATGATTCCATCGCCCAATATCTGGCTGGGGGCGAGGAACGCTATTTCTCGGTCGAGCAGAGTACCCTGCTGACGCTTGTGGACGGTCTGGCCATATATGACTCTGTCTTTGTGGAGAACAACTATATTCTGTCCTACTATATCGGAGAAATCAAAAACGAGGACAGTATCTATACGATGATTGTGCCCAATAATCATGCATGGACGGAAATCATGGACAGCCTGATGCCCTACAACCATGTCAGTCCCTACATCACCCAGAGACTGCCCAACGGCAAATATGTCCAGACCAAGCGTTCGGACGGACTGCAGGATTCAATAGAAAGAGACCATGTCAAGTCTCTGATAGCAGACCGCCTGTGTTTCTACGGCTCACAGACCCCCGAACGGATACAGTCGGCCACAGTGCTGGAGCTCAGTGCAGACGGAGGGTTTATCACCAATCCGGCAGAATACTTCGAGGGAATGAAGGATACGGTTGCCAGCAACGGACTCGTCTATATGGCCAACCGGCTGCATTTTCCGTCCTCCCTTTGGTGTTCTCCCTTTCAGGAGGAGGCGGAACGTGCCTGGCTTACCTATCCCTCGAACTATAACACCATGGAGCCCGAACAGCAGGAGGAAGCCGATGCTCTGGTAGCCGCCCGTTCGGTCTATGTCCGCAGTTCCGACGGATCCTGGCTGAACAATCGTATTTCCAACCACAGATATATCCAGGTGACCGGCAACTATGCCTCGGCCCGTCCGGTAGTGGATTTCAACTGTTATAATACGGATCAGAGAAGTACTTCCTATCATGTCTATGTCGTCTTTCTGCCGAGAAACCTGAACAGGAGAGACATGGATTCTGCCATGTTGCTGCCTACCAAGGTGACATTCTCGATTTCTTATACCAACCCCGAGGACGGCACCCCCTTCATTCAGGAATACCGTACTCCCAGGACGACCAATCCTTACGACATCGATACCATGTGTGTCACCTTAGATGCCATGGGCAATCCCAGACCCATCACCCTTCCGTATTCGAGGGATGATATAACGTTGCGTATTTCCTCTGCTGTCGGCAGTTCTGAAGAGCTGAAGTCCTTCATTACGGACATGTATATCGACGCGATCTTTTTTGAACCTGTTAAAAACGAATAAAACAGATGTATATGAACAAGATAGTACGAGTGCTGACCGTGGCTGCCCTGTTGCTGGCTTTGGCTCCCGCGAAAGCCTTGGCACAGAATGCGGCCCAAACAGATTCTGCGGTAGTTATCCGAGGTGTCGTCCTTGACGATGCAACGGGCCAACCGATTAACGGCGCCACCGTCAGGATGGAGCGCGTCAGTGTCTATACCAACGAAAACGGCGAGTTTACGCTGAAGATCAAGAAACCTTCGACCATGCTGCAGGTGACCGCCCCGGGTTACGACCGGCGGTACATAGAAAGACGCGGCCGGGATTTCATCAGTATTTACATGGCCGTTGAACAGTTTTCCAACCCTATGGGTGCCAAGGGACAGATAGAAGTGACCAACAAGATTCTGGTTCCTGAAGGAACGGCTGTCAACACCATTGAGGACCTCTCGCTCTATACCCCTCAGCAGACCATAGACCGTTTCCTGGAGTCGAAGATAGGTACTGTGCGGACCATCAATCGCTCCGGCCAGGACGGTATCGGTTCGGCCATGTATATCCGCGGTCTGAATTCCCTTAACTCCGAATCCCAGCCGCTGATTGTCATTGACGGTATTATTATGGAGTCCTATGTCGATTACGAATCGATACATGCAGGCTACTTTGCCAACTACCTGGCCAATCTGGACATGCAGGATATCCAGACCGTCACGGTCATCAAGGATGCCACCTCTATCTACGGCCCCAAAGCCGCCAACGGAGTTATCCTTATCGAAACTGGCAGAAGTAAGGATGTGGTCACCAAGATTCTGGCCAACCTCGCCTGGGGCGCCTCTTTCAAACCGGCGTCCATCCCCACGCTGGATGCCGAGGAAAGTCGCCAGTATCTGAGTGAGATGTACAAGAACTCCGTCTATACGGCCGATGATGTGAGCCGTATGCCGATTTTCAACGAAGACGAGGATTATCTGTTCTATAACAGGTACCATAACAATACCGACTGGACCAGTTATATCTACCGCAACGGCTTCCATCAGACCTATGGAGCCCGGGCAACCGGCGGCGATGCCATAGGTATGTATGCACTCTCCGTAGGTTATACGAACAATGTCGGCACCTTGGACGGAACGGATGCCAATCATCTCTCGTTCCGTTTCAATTCCGATCTGAATGTATCGGACAAGGTAAATGCCGCTGTGGACTTCAATATCAGCAGCATCAACAGTGAGACCAAGAATGACGGTATGACTTCAATCGCCTCTCCTTCCTATCTGAGTCAGGTGAAGTCGCCCTTGTTCCATCCCTATCAGTATTCGACTGCCGACAAGAATCTCCTGACTTCCTTCTATGAGGACGCGGATGTCTTGGGCATCAACAACCCGCTGCCCATGCAGGAGAAGTCTATGAACACTTCTGACATGACCAACTTCATGGCCCTGCTTCGTCCCGACTGGAAAATCAGCAAAGACTTCACCCTGGTCGGCCTGGCTGGCTACCAGCTGGACAAGATGTACGAAGCCTATTTCACACCTCATGAGGGGGCTGCTGAAAATGTTGTCTTCACGGACGGCGGACAGTTCGAAGTCTATGAGAACGAAGTCAAGGCCCAGAATATGCGAGAGATCCGCTATACACTGGAAGCCCGGCTCAATTACCACAAGGAGCTGAACGATCACGATCTGGCTGCTTACCTGGGCACCCGCTTCATCAACAGGTCGCGGACCTGGACCCGTGCTTCGGGGTATAACACTCCCGATGACGACCAGCGTTATCTGACCACTTCGCTCATCCGTCGAAAGATGATCGGCGAGGATCTGCATGTCAAGAACCTGTCGTGGTTCCTGGGCGGTAACTGGGACTATCAGAAAAAATACTATCTGAACGCAGTGGTTTCCATGGACGCCTCTTCGCGTTTCGGCACTGAAATAGAGCATGGTGCCTTGCGCCTGTTCGGGGTCAGCTGGGGTTTCTTCCCCTCTCTCTCGGGGGCCTGGCTGGTCTCTTCCGAGGACTTCATGAGTGCTATGGAGGCCGTAGAGCATCTTAAGATCCGTGCCAGTGTCGGCGTGACGGGCAATGATAACCTGCCGGATTACATTGCCAATCCTTACTTCCTGTCACACAGTTTCATCGAGAAGGCCAACGGCTTGGTCCTGGGCAATCTGGGTAATCCCGGGCTGAAGTGGGAGACAACCGTCAAGAGCAATGCCGGAGTGGATGTCGGTCTGTTCAGAAACCGGATTTCCGTTTCTGCAGATGTCTATCGCCATCATACTTCCGATCTGCTGGTCCTCAAGCAGCTGGATCCGTTCGCCGGTTTCCAGGATCACTGGGCCAACGGCGGTGAATTGTCCAATACCGGTTTCGAGCTTGCCCTGAACGCTCGTCTGATCAACACGCGTGATATCCGCTGGGAGGCAACGGCTACCGTGGCCCACAACCGCAACAAAGTGCTCAGCCTGTCCGACGGCGATTATTCGACCACACTCTACGACGCGGAGATCAGAACTGCAGTCGGGCAGCCTATTGCGGCTTTCTACGGATACAAATACAAGGGAGTCTACGCCTCGGATGCCATTGCTTCAACGGCCTATACCAAGGACGACGGCAGCCAGGATTATTACTATAACCGTTTTGCTAACGGCTCTTCGCTTCCCGTCAAGGCCGGTAATGCCATCTTCGAGGACATCAGTGGCCCGAACGGTCAGCCGGACGGTTATATCGACGAGTATGACAAGGTGATTATCGGCGATCCCAATCCCGATCTGTTCGGCATGATTTCCACCAGCCTTTCGTACAAGGATCTGACTCTGTCGGCCGTGTTCAATTATTCTCTGGGTAACGACATGTACAACTACCAGCGTCGCATCCTTGAATCGATGAGCACGCTGGAGAACCAGTCTAAGGCGGTGATGAACCGCTGGCGTTCCGACGGTCAGGTGACAGATATGCCTCAGGCAGTCTATGCCGATCCGATGGGTAATGCCCGTTTTTCGACCCGCTGGATTGAGGACGCTTCCTATATCCGTCTGAAAACCGTCAAGCTGGCCTGGGATGTTCCCTATAATATCCCCTTCATCAATGACCTGACTGTATGGGCATCGGGCAACAATCTGTGGATGTACACCAAATATATCGGCCGTGATCCGGAGACCTCGGCTTCCAACAATCCGCTGGCCCAGGGTATCGATACGGGACTGCTGCCACAGTGCAAGGGTTTTACTTTCGGTCTGAAAATTAATCTGTAAAATAAATCATCTTGGATATGAAACGATTGAGTATATACTTTCTGACCATTTCGGTGCTGGCTGTCGGCCTGGTATCTTGTGAGAAAATGCTCTCTGTGAGTTCAGACCGGTACCTTTACGCCAAGGACAACAAACTGGACAGTCCCAACGATTCCCTGTATTCCGTGGCCGGTATTCTCTCCAAATTGCAGTTGCTGGGTGACCGTTATGTCATGCTGGGTGAACTTCGGGCGGACATGATGGATGTGACCCATAATGCTACAGATGAATTCCGTGAGCTCAGCAGCCTGAATGTCTCCGCCGACAATCCTTTTGTCGATGTGAACGACTATTATGTGGTCATCAACCACTGCAACTATCTGATCCAGAATATGGACACTTCTGTCATGGTGGGTGGCGAACGATATATGAAAAGAGAATATGCCATCGCCAAGGCTGTCCGTGCATGGACTTATCTGCAGCTGGCGCTCAACTATGGCAAGGCGGTTTATTTCGAGGATCCTGTTCTGACCATTGTCCAGAACGAGAAGATATCCCGGGATGCCTCATTGGTCAAAACCAGGGAAGAGATCTTCGATCTGCTCATCGCCGACTTGCTGCCCATACAGGATGTCAACAAACCTGTGTATGGCGACCTCTCCATTTTCAGCAACAAGAACCTGTTCTTGTCCGTCCACTACCTGCTGGGTGAACTGTATCTGTGGAAAAACATGTACCCCGAAGCAGCGGCACAGTACTATGCCTATATTGTCAATGAAAACCAGGTAGTCAGTAATCTATACAGATGTCAGCAACAACTTCTGACCGACTTTGAGGGCCGTGTACGGGCCAGTGGCGACTACACTATCACCGACGAAAATGCGATTATCACTTATGAATGGATGCGGCAGTTTGTCCTTTCGGCCAGCAATGAAGTCTCGTCCCTGATTCCTTACTATTACACGAATGCCTTCGGTGAGTTCTATGCCTCCCAGCTGGTCAACTATACCAAGAACCGTTATTTGGTAGCTCCCTCCCAGCGGGCCATCGACCTGTATGCCGGTAAGCCTTTTCTTCAGGCGCAAGCAAATATTTCGTATGATGCCGACGGGAGCATCCTCAGCGCTGATGGTTCGATGGTCTCGACCACCGGCGACCTGAGAGGATATCCGGCAATGTTCAAGAGACTGACCTCCAACCTCGAAAATATGAGTGCTGCCGACTATACGGATCAGGAGTTGGAGAGAATGCAGTACATGGACCTCTACAAGGAAGAACTGGGTACTTACTATATCGATTTCTACGGACGGTCCGCTCAGGATTACGTTATCCTTCAGCGCGGCACCTTGGGCTATCTTCGCTACGCGGAGGCTGTCAACCGCATGGGTAAGCCTTCTTTGGCCATGGCTGTGCTGAATAACGGCCTGAAATCCACAACGGTCAATGACAGTCTCTATATCAACCAGAACGAAC
Organism: Bacteroidales bacterium; assembly: GCA_017464285.1. GTDB lineage: Bacteria > Bacteroidota > Bacteroidia > Bacteroidales > UBA1402 > UBA1757. Next base: position 160,573 of record JAFUDT010000013.1, read on the forward strand.
TGGATTCAACCTTAAGGGCACAGTGGAGCCTGGCCCAGTTCTCCCGTAATATCGGCACAGTCTGCCGGGGGGAGGGACTCAGTCAGCGGGTGCTGTTCCTGACCGATCTGGAGAACCTGCAGGATTCAATCAATTATGTCGAATCTGTGTTGATAGAGGAGATGGGACTGGAGACCGCATTCCAGGGTAACCGCTTCCACGATCTGATGCGTATGACCCATCATCGTCCCGAAGCAAACTACATCGGCGAAGCTCTTTCGGCCAAGTTCCCTGCGCGCCGCAGTGAGTTCATGGCCAAGGGTGAAGGCGACTGGTACCTGCCTTATCCGGGAGAAGAGTAGCTTTCCCGGACGGGCAGTCACTGCCCGCCAGACAGCCTATACAGGGGCCGAAAAGCTTATACATTGCTGACAGACAAAGGATTTCGGAAAGATAAATAATCTTTCCGAAATCCTTTTATTTTGAGGGGGAAAACACTACTTTTGTACTCCTGCCGCAAGCAACAAACATCAACAACAGAATACATATGAACACTATTCAAGACTTGACCGACCAGCTCTATCGCGAGGGTGTGGAAAAAGGCAATCTGGAAGCTGACAGAATCGTTGCAGCCGCCCGCGAAAAAGAGGCTGCTATTCTCTCCGAGGCCCGCAAGACTGCCGACGACATTTTGTCGGCCGCCCAAAAACAGGCTGAAGAACTCGACAAAAATACCAAGGCGGAGCTCAGGCTCTTCGCCGGACAGTCGCTCGAAGCCCTCAAATCGGAAGTGGTCAACCTGCTCACCGACAAGGTGGTCACAGACAGTATCAATGAGGCCACGGCCGCCAAGGATTTCATGCCCGACCTGCTGCTCAACTTTGTCAAGAACTGGGCCGGCAAGGGCGAACTAGTCATCGAGACAGCCGATGACAAGGCCCTGACCGATTATTTCCGTGCCAAGGCTGCCGATGTTCTGAAAAATGGCCTGGTCATCAAGCAGGTGAATGGTCTTCCCACCGATTTCGTGCTCTCTCCCGCTGACGGATCCTACAAGATTCAGCTGGGCAAGCAGGATTTCATCGAATATTTCAAGGAATTCCTGCGTCCGAAACTCGTGGAGATGTTGTTCTGATTTTCCGGGTCTGTCATGAGTCAGTACTACTATCTGGTGTCAGGACTGCCGGACATCACACCGGAAGATGCCAAGCTCCCCTTGGGCTATACCGACTACCTCGGACAGCTGATGGAAAGCCTTTCCCGTCACGACAGAGGCCTGCTTTCGTATTTTCGCATGGGATACGAGATGCGCAACCTGCTCACGTGGCTCCGCGATCGGGAGGCTCCTCTGCATCCTCTCGGGCAGCTCACTAAGGAGGATTTTTACGAGCAGTTGCAGCTGATCGATTTCGAAGAACGCAGCCCTCTGCCGGGAGTGCCGGCCTTTTTCCTGAACTTTCTGCGTGAACGCTCCGAGGGGCTGATTGCCGAAGGACAGGAGGAAAACCGGTTGACGGCCCTCTTCTACGAACATGCCCGGTGCTGCTCAAATGGTTTTGTCCGCAACTGGTTTACTTTTGAGCAGACGCTCAACAACCTGCTCATTGCTCTTTCCTGCCGCAAATACGGCTGGGATGTCGAGTCTCAGCTCATCGGTGATACGGAAACAGAGCAGCAGTTGCGGTCGTCCTCAGCCCGTGATTTCGGTCTTGGACAGATTTTCCCCCAGGCCGAGACGGTAATCCGCCTTTCGGAGGAGGAAGACCTGCTCGAGAGAGAGAAAGGACTCGACCGCATCAAGTGGGACTATCTCGACGAACTCTGCTCGACTTGTTATTTCTCGGTCGAGGTGCTGCTGTCGTATCTGGTCAAGATCCAGAGCCTTGAACGCTGGATCGAACTTGATCCGCGCAGCGGCGAAGAGAAGTTCCGCAGTCTGATAGCCTCGATGAAATCCTCCGTTCAACACAAAGAAGACAAATAATTTAAAACAAGAAGCATAATGTCAACAAAAGGAACTGTAAAAGGAATCATTTCCAACCTGGTCATTGTCACCGTTGACGGCCCGGTCAGCCAGAACGAGATCTGCTATATCAAGACAGGGCAGACCCGTCTCATGGCGGAGGTCATCAAGGTCATCGGGGCAGATGCCTATGTGCAGGTATTCGAGAGTACCCGTGGCCTGAAAGTGGGCAGCGAGGCTGAATTCTCCGGCCATATGCTGGAGGTAGCCCTGGGGCCGGGCCTGCTGTCGCGCAACCTGGACGGTCTGGAAAACGATTTGGATAAGATGCAGGGCGTCTTCCTGCGCCGTGGCGAATACACCTCGCCACTGGACGAGGACAAGCTCTGGCAATTCAAGGCTTTGGCCAAGGTGGGCGACACGGTGGCTGCCGCCGACTGGCTGGGCGAGGTCGATGAGAACTTCCAGCCTCATAAAATCATGGTGCCCTTTGTCTTTGAGGGCAGCTATACGGTCAAAAGCATCGTGCCTGACGGAGAGTATCGTATCAACGACACCATTGCCGTGCTGACTGATGCCTCGGGCAAGGAGGTCGGCGTGACCATGGTACAGCACTGGCCCGTCAAGCGGGCCATCACCGCCTATCGGGAGAAACCCCGTCCCTTCCGTCTGCTGGAAACTGGTGTCCGTATCATTGACATTGCCAATCCGATCGTCGAGGGCGGTACGGGTTTTATCCCCGGCCCTTTCGGTACAGGTAAGACGGTGCTCCAGCATGCCATTTCCAAACAGGCCGAGGCCGACATTGTCATCATGGCAGCCTGCGGTGAACGTGCCAATGAGGTGGTGGAAATCTTCACCGAATTTCCCGAACTGGTCGACCCGCATACCGGCCGCAAGCTCATGGAACGTACCATCATCGTGGCCAATACGTCCAACATGCCGGTAGCTGCCCGTGAGGCATCTGTCTATACGGCCATGACCATTGCCGAGTATTATCGCTCGATGGGACTGAAAGTCCTGCTCATGGCCGACTCTACCTCCCGTTGGGCGCAGGCTTTGCGTGAGATGTCCAACCGCCTGGAGGAACTGCCCGGTCAGGATGCCTTCCCGATGGACCTTTCGGCTATTATTTCGGCTTTCTACGGCCGTGCCGGCTATGTCTTCCTCAATAATGGCCATACAGGCTCCATTACCTTCATCGGTACGGTGTCTCCGGCCGGCGGCAACCTGAAAGAGCCGGTCACCGAGGGCACCAAGAAGGCAGCCCGCTGCTTCTATGCCTTGGAACAGGCTCGTGCCGACCGTAAGCGTTATCCCGCGGTCAATCCTATCGACTCCTATTCCAAGTATATTGAATACCCCGAATTTGAGGAATATATCTCCAAGCTGATATCACCCGACTGGATTCCCATGGTCAACGAGATGAAGACCCTCATGCAACGTGGCAAGGAAGTGCAGGAGCAGATCAATATCCTGGGTGACGACGGCGTACCCTTGGACTACCACCTGACGTTCTGGAAATCGGAGGTGGTCGATTTCGTCATCCTTCAGCAGGATGCCTTCGACAAGGTGGACAGTGTCTGTCCCATTGAGCGTCAGCAGTATATGCTGCAGCTGGTCATCGGCATCACCCGCACCCAGTTCAAGTTTGACAGTTTCACCGAGGTGATGGATTATTTCAAACGCATGATCAACATCTTGCGTCAGATGAACTACAGTGAGTTCCAAAGCGACGATTTCAAACGCTTCGAGCAGGAATTGGAGCAGATTATCAGCGAACGTGCAATCCGATAAAACTTGACATCCATGGCAACAAAAGCATTTCAAAAGATTTATACCAAGATTACCCAGATTACCAAGGCTACCTGTACGCTGAAAGCTACGAACGTGGGTTATGACGAACTGGCTACGGTCGATGGCAAGCTGGCCCAGGTGGTCAAGATCATGGGCGAAGACATCACCTTGCAGGTGTTCGGTGGCACGGAAGGTCTGAGAACCAATGCCGAAGTGGTCTTTCTTGGCAAGGCACCTACCTTGCGTGTGGGAGATCAGCTTTCGGGCCGTTTCTTCAATGCCTTCGGCGATCCCATCGACGGAGGTCCCGTGCCCGAGGGCAGGGAAGTGGAGATCGGCGGTCCTTCGGTCAATCCCGTGCGGCGCAAGCAGCCCTCAGAGCTGATCGCCACAGGTATTGCCGGTATCGACCTGAACAATACCCTGGTGTCCGGCCAGAAGATCCCCTTCTTCGCCGATCCTGACCAGCCCTACAATCAGGTAATGGCCAACGTGGCCCTGCGCGCCCAGACCGACAAGATCATTCTGGGAGGCATGGGACTGACCAACGACGACTATCTCTACTTCAAGAATGTATTCAGCAATGCCGGCGTGCTCGACCACATCGTCAGCTTTGTCAACACCACCGAAAACCCGCCTGTCGAGCGTCTGCTCATTCCCGACATGGCCCTGACGGCAGCAGAGTATTTCGCGGTCGAAAAGCATGAGAAGGTGCTGGTGCTGCTCACCGACATGACGCTCTATGCCGATGCACTGTCGATTGTGTCCAACCGTATGGACCAGATTCCTTCCAAGGACTCGATGCCCGGCTCGCTGTATTCCGACCTGGCCAAGATTTACGAAAAAGCTGTGCAGTTCCCCGACGGAGGCTCTATCACGATTATTGCCGTGACCACGCTGTCGGGAGGCGACATCACCCATGCCATCCCCGACAATACGGGCTACATTACCGAAGGTCAGCTTTATCTGCGCCGTGACAGCGATGTGGGCAAAGTCATCGTCGATCCCTTCCGTTCGCTGTCGCGTCTGAAACAGCTGGTGGCCGGCAAGAAGACCCGTGAGGATCATCCGCAGGTGATGAACGCCGCCGTCCGTCTGTATTCGGATGCGGCCAATGCCAAGACCAAGCTTGAAAACGGATTTGACCTGAGCGACTACGACGAGCGTGCCCTGGCTTTTGCCAAGGAGTATTCCAAGGAGATTCTGGCCGTCGATGTCAATCTGGACACCACCGAGATGCTGGATATGACCTGGCGCATCATGGCCAGGAATTTCCGTGTCGAGGAACTGAATATCAAACAGCAGCTGGTTGACAAATATTTCCCGAAAAACTGATGGCCATTTCGTTTCAATACAACAAAACCTCCTTGCAGGGGCTGGAAAAACAGCTCAAGATGCGGGAACGCTCTCTGCCGACCATCAAGAACAAGGAGAGTGCGCTGCGTCTGGAAGTGAAACGTGCCAAGGACGAAGAAAAGGCTCTGGCTCAGGCGCTTGAAGACAACATCGTCCGCTACGAGGGCATGCATGCGCTCTGGAATGAGTTTGACGGCTCCCTCCTGAGTGTCAGGGACGTGACGCTTTCCACCCGCAAAGTGGCCGGCACGCGGGTTCCGCAGCTCGATGAAGTGCTGTTCAGCCTCAAGCCCTACAACATGTTCAACGCGCCCAAGTGGTATGCCGACGGTATCGCCCTGCTGCAGCAGTTGGCCCGTATCGGCATCGAGCACGATTTCTGTGTGCAGAAGCTGGAACTGCTGGAATACGCCCGCAAGAAGATTACCCAGAAGGTGAACCTTTTTGAAAAGGTCCAGATTCCCGGCTATCAGGATGCCATTCGTAAAATCAAGCGCTACATGGAGGATGAGGAAAATCTGGCCAAGTCTTCCCAGAAGATCGTCAAGACGCGTCAGAGCGCTCAAAAAGCAGAGGAGGGCAACCAATGATCGTACCTATGAACAAATACACCTTCGTGGTGTACCATCGCTACTATACGGATTTCCTGCAGCAGTTGCGCGAAACCGGCGTGTTGCATGTCAAGGAACGCAAGGAGGTGGATCTCTCGGAAAACGAAGATCTGCACCGGCGTCTGGAAGAAGACCGTCGCCTGAGCGCGGCTATCGGACAGCTTCGTGCCCTGGCTCCTGAAGGGGCAGACCTTGCTCCCGCCGACACCTCGCTGGACAGCATGGCGGCCCTGTCGCACATCGAAGAGCTGCTGCAGCGGCGGTCGGAGACAGAACAGAAGATGCAGAGTCTGCGCAAGGAAATCGACGGCATGCAGCCCTGGGGCGATTTCGACTGGGATTTGGTCGAAAAGCTCCGTCAGGCCGGTTGCCGGACGGATTTCTTCACCTGCGGCAAGAGCGCCTTCCGCCCTGAGTGGGAACAGCAGTACCACGCAGTCGTCGTAGGTCAGACCAATGCCTCTGTCTGCTTTGTCACCTTCTCGCCCGACGGCCGGCGTCCCGATATTGAGGCCGATCAGGCCCGTCTGTCGGCCAGTTCGCTTTCCGAACTAAACAGCCGGCTGGAGGCCTTGGAAGCAGAACGCCGTCAGCTCGGCCAGCAGTTGGAGGCCCTGTCCCTGTCACAGCTCCGCAGTCTGGAGCTGGCCCGGCGGCAGGTCAGCGACAACTACCAGTTCTCCAGAGTGCTCTGCGAGACGGCTCATGCGGCCGATGACAAAATCTGTGTCCTGGAGGGTTATGTTCCCCAGGACAAGGAAACGGCCCTGGCCTCCCTGCTTGAGAGTGCCCCCGTCTGGTATCAGAAGGAGAAAGCTCTCCCCGTAGAGCAGGAGGAGGTCCCTGTCAAGCTCAAAAACGGCCGTTTCGCCCGTCTGTTCGAGCCGCTGACCAAGCTATATTCTCTCCCCAGCTATTCCGAACTTGATCCTACGGCGGCTTTTGCTCCCTTCTTTACACTCTTTTTCGGTCTGTGTCTGGGCGACGGCGGCTACGGGCTGGTGGTCTTCCTGGCTGCCACCTGGGCCAAACGCAAGTTCCCCAAGCTCAGAAGCTATGCCGTTATGGGGCAGTGGTTGGGCCTTTCGACCATCCTCGTGGGACTGCTCACGGGCATGGTGTTCGGAGTCTCGCTCGATACGGTGGCATGGCCTTGGCTGGCCCGGGTCAAGCACCTGTTCATCACCGACCGTAACTACAGCATCATGGGTTACAGTCCGATGATGGTCTTTGCCATCTGCATCGGCTTCTGCCAGATCCTGTTTGCCATGGGATTCAAGGTGGTCCGTATCTCGATGCAGCTCGGTCTCAAGTATGCCCTGAGCGATCTGGGCTGGCTCGTCCTGCTTATCGACATGCTGGCCTATCTGGTGCTCCGACTGGCCGGTGTGGCTGTTCCGCAGCCCCTGACCTATGTCATTTTGGGCATTGCCGCCGTATGCGCCGTGTTGATTTTCTTCTTCAACAGTCCTGGCAAGAATCCGCTTCTGCAGTTCGGCTCTGGGCTGTGGGGCACCTACAACATGGTGAGCGGTCTGCTGGGCGACGTGTTGTCCTATATCCGCCTGTTCGCCCTGGGACTGGCCGGCGGTATCCTGGGCAGCGTGTTCAACAGCCTGGCCTTCCAGGCCGGCGGAGCCCTGCCAGTCTGGATCGGCTGGCTGCCCACGGCTTTCATCCTGCTCTTCGGACACGGGCTGAATTTCTTCCTGTGCATCATCAGCTCTATCGTGCATCCCCTGCGACTGACCTATGTGGAGTTTTTCAAGAACTGCGGCTATGCCGGAGGAGGGAAGGAGTACCGTCCTTTCCGTCGGACGGCTGTGGCCGAGGAAGCGACCCAAAACTGAAGTAATACAGTAATTACAAACAAAACAATTTAATATCAAACAATTATGACAAATCTTCTTTTGGCCTACATTGGCATTGGTGTAATGATTGCCCTGTCGGGCATCGGTAGTGTTTTTGGTCTGACCATTTGCGGTAACGCAGCTATCGGCGGCTTGAAAAAACGCCCCGATGCCATGGGTACCTTTGTGCTGCTGTCGGCATTGCCTTCGACTCAGGGTATTTACGGCTTTGTGGCCTATTTCATGATTATCGGCAAGGTCTCTGCCGCCATGACTGCCCAGCAGGCAGCTGCCGTTTTCGGTGCTTCGCTGGCAGTGGGGCTGGTCTGCCTGCTTTCGGGTATCCGTCAGGGACAGGTCTGCGCCAACGGTATCAATGCCACGGCCAGTGGTCATGATGTCACAGCCGGTACGATGGTGATGGCTGCTTTCCCCGAATTCTATGCCATCCTGTCGCTGTTGTTCCTCATCCTGGTAGGCGGAACCATCTAATCAAAGCGGGCTGTCGTCGGCCGGAAGGGCCTCGGCCCTCTGCCGGTATCCCGGAAAGCCTTAGACCCTGCGTCGGCGACATCTCCATGTAACACGACATCCCATCCGGATTTTTCCGAGTGGGATGTCTTTCCCTGAAACAGCATCAAGTCACTAACGATTCGCCACATGAAGCAGAAAGTCGTCGTCGGATTGTCGGGCGGTGTGGATTCCAGCGTCGCAGCCTGGCTGCTCAAGGAGCAGGGCTACGAGGTGACGGGGGTCTATATGATCAACTGGAAGGACACCGAGGGGACGCTGTCGGGCTCCTGTCCTTACGAGGAGGATGTGCTGGTCGCCGAGCTGGTGGCCCGCAAACTGCAGATCCCGTTTCAGGTGGTCGATCTGAGCGACTCCTACCGCCGCCGGGTGGTGGACTATATGTTTTCGGAGTATGAGAAGGGGCGCACGCCCAATCCCGACGTACTCTGCAACCGCGAAATCAAGTTTGACGCCTTCTGGCAGACCGCCCGGGAGCTGGGGGCCGACCTGGTGGCCACCGGCCACTACTGCCGCTGCGACCAGGTGCGGGGAGAGGACGGACAGTCTTACTACCGCCTGCTGGCCGGCACGGACACCAACAAAGACCAGTCCTATTTCCTGTGCCAGTTGTCGCAGGAGCAGTTGTCGCATGCCCTGTTTCCCATCGGAGGCATGCTCAAGCCCGAAATTCGCCGCCTTGCTGCTCAGAAAGGTTTGGCGACGGCCCAGAGGCGTGACTCGCAGGGCATCTGTTTCGTGGGCAAAGTGGATCTGCCGGTCTTCCTGCAGCAGCAGCTGGCAGCCAAGGAAGGCGATATTTACGAGATCCCGGCCGATTTCAAGGCCTACGCCCGCAAGTATCCCGACGAGCTGCATGCCCGTTTGCAGAAGCTCTCGCAGCCCTATTACTACCGTCCCCGCGACGGCCGCCTGCTGGGCCGTCACCAGGGAGCCCATTTCTACACCGTCGGCCAGCGCAAGGGCCTGCATATCGGTGGCACGGAAAAGCCAATGTATATCATAGCCACCGACATCGAAAGCAACTGTATCTACATGGGTCGGGGCGATGAACATCCCGGCCTCTACCGTCGCTCACTGTTCATCGCCTCCGATGAGATTCACTGGATTCGTCCCGACAAGGCTTTGCAGGAGGGGGGACAGCGTGACTATGAGGTCCGTATCCGTTATCGCCAGCCTCTGCAGCAGGCCCGTCTCTATGCCTTTGAAGAGGGTATCTACATCGAGTTTGCCGAGCCTCAGAAGAGTATCACCGCCGGTCAGTTCGCCGCCTGGTATGACGGTGACGAACTCGTCGGCTCGGGGGTGATTCACGCCTGAAATTTTTTGCACTCAGGGTTCCTGGAGGAATCTCAGGAAGTCGTCGGCGTTTTCACTGAAGGCAAACGACGGGGCCAGTGGTCGCCCGGCGGTGTCGAGAATGACATAGAAAGGCTGTGCATTGGCACCGAACTTGTGTCTCTGAAGATAGCTCCATTTGTCGCCGATGGTGCGCAGTTTGCGCTTTTGACCATATTCCTCGATCGTCAGTGACTCGGGCAGGGCAGTCTTGTCATCGACCATCAGGGAAATCAGCACGTAGTTTTTACGGATGCAGTCCTGGACGCGGGGGTCCTGCCAGACGGCATTCTCCATCTTGCGGCAGTTGACGCAGCCGTAGCCAGAGAAATCAATCAACACCTTTTTATTGTGTTCCCGAGCATAGGCCACGCCTTGCTCATAATCGAGAAAATCGGCTTCCAGCTGTTCCCCGAAAAGCTTAATGGTCTGGGTGGACATGGGAGGAGAGAAGGCGCTGATGGATTTGAGCGGGGCACCCAACAGACCTGGCACCAGATATAGGGCGAAGGCAAAGCAGAGCAGGGAAAGTGTCACCGGCAGGAAGCCTTTCCTGCGGCGGGTCTTGTCGTCGTGCGGGAAACGGATGATTCCTAGCAGGTACAGACCTGCGCACAGGGCTATGGCTATCCACAGCAACAGGAATACTTCGCGCGGCAGGATGCCCCAGCCGTAGGCCAGATCGGCCACCGACAGGAATTTCAGCGAGAATGCCAGCTCGAAGAAGCCCAGCAGTACTTTGACCGAATTGAGCCATCCTCCGCTTTTGGGCAGTGACTGCATCAAGTTGGGGAAAAGGGCAAACAGGCTGAAGGGCAGTGCCAGTGCCAGCGCGAAACCGCCCATGCCGACGGCCGGGCCTGTCAGGGAGCCTTGGGATGCGGCTTCGACCAGCAAGGTGCCGATAATGGGGCCGGTGCAGGAGAAGGAGACCAGCACCAGGGTGAAAGCCATGAAAAAGATACTGAGCAGGCCCGAGGTACTGTCGGCCTTCATATCCATCTTGTTGGACCAGGAGGCTGGCAGGACTATTTCGAACAGCCCGAAGAAGGATAGGGCAAAGGCTACCAGCAGCAGGAAGAACAGCAGGTTGAACAGGGCGTTGGTGGCCAGGCTGTTCAGGGCACTGGCTCCGAAGATGAGCGTGATGCCCAGTCCCATGAGCAGGTAGATGACGATGATGGACAGTCCGTAGACGGCTGCATCCTGAACGGCTTTGCGACGGCTGCGGGTCCGTTTGAGGAAGAAACTGACAGTCATGGGAATGATGGGCCATACACAAGGAGTGAGCAGGGCCAGCAGTCCGCCCAGGAATCCCAGCGCAAACAGCCGCCAGAGCGAACGGTCGGTGCCGCTGTGCGTGCCGTAGGCCTGCAGTTCTCCGATAACCGGGGTCCAGAGCTCAGGCTGGGGACTGAGGCCTTCCGGCAAACCGTCCTGTCCTGTGGCAGCCGCGGTGGCGGTCTGCAAGGGCGGTGTGCTGTTGCCGGGCAACAGGGCCTCCTCGTCCAGTTCGATTTCCAGGGTGTAGGGAGCCAGGCAGGTCTCATCGTTGCAGGCCATGAAGCGCAGGTAGCCCTTCATGCTGAACTTCCCGGGATCAGTGATATGAAGTGGCAGGAAAAACAGGGCCGTATCGGGGTACATGCGCAGTTGCATGCCGAAGACTTTGTCATAATAGCTCACCGGGGCCGTCAGGCTGCGCAAAGGGCCTCCCGGGCTGACCCCCTGCAACTCTTCCAGGACTATTTCGGTCGAATTGGGACCGCCCTGGGGCAGGTTGATGTCGTACAGGTGCCAGGGCTGTGTGACACGGGCTTTTGCCAGCAGTCCCGTGTCCTGTCCGTCGGCCACGACTGCGACTGTCCAGCTGACAACGGAAACGGCTTCTATGGGCTGCTGCGCTTGCCCGAAGGAGAAGGGACGGGCTTCACTCCGGGCCGGAAAATTAAACGGCAGGGAGAGCAGGAGGAGGGTTGTCAGTGCCGGCAGCAGACTGCGGTGCAAAGGCCGGGACACGGTTTTCATGACGGAGGTCTTCATTTGTCGGTGTTTTCTTGTGTGTCTTCTGTATTTTGTGCAAAGGGTTCCCGCCAGGTGCATCCTTCCCGCCAGCGGCTACAGCCGTAGGCGGTGCGGCCTCGGATGATGCGGCCCTGCTGGCAGAGTGGACACAGGTCGCCGCTTTTGTCACTCTTGACGGAAATCATCAGACGGCTCACCATGTCTTTGAGTTCGCAGAGGAAGTCGGCTGCCTGATAGCGGCCGTGCTCGATTTCCCGGAGTTTCTTTTCCCAGCGGCCTGTCAGCGAGGCCGACTTGAGCAGCTCGTCGTTGATGGTGTGGATCAGCTCTATACCGGTATCAGTGGGTATCAGGTTCTTCCGCTCCTTGACGACATAGTGCCGTTTGAAAAGCGTCTCGATGATGGCAGCGCGGGTGCTGGGCCGGCCGATTCCGTTTTCCTTGAGAGCTTCGCGCAGGCTTTCGTCTTCGACCGTCTTGCCGGCTGTTTCCATGGCGCGGAGCAGGGTGGCCTCGGTATAGGGCTTGGGGGGCAAGGTCGTTTTGGCCGAGATCTCGGGCTGATGCGGACCGCTTTCACCCCGGGCAAAGTCGGGGAGGGTCCTTTCCTCCTCAGCTCCGGCGTTTTCGCCGTTTTCGCCTTCGTCCCGGGAAGGGGCACCGGGGTCTTTTTTCTCGAAGACTGTCCGCCAACCGGGCTCGAGTATCTGTTTGCCGCTCGCTTTGAAGGGGACCTCGGCAGCTTGGCCCTGCACCGTGGTGGTGGCAATCTGGCAGTCGGGCCAGAAAGCGGCGATAAAGCGGCGGGTCACCAGATCGTAGACCTTCATTTCGCGGTCGTTCAGGCCGACCGCTTTCATGCCTGTGGGAATGATGGCATGGTGGTCGGTGACTTTGCTGTTGTCAAAAACCTTCTTGGATCTGGGCAGTTTTTTCCCCTCCAGCAGGGGGGCTATTATTTCTGGATAGCTGTCGCGGATGCCTTGCAGGATGCCGGGCACCTTGGGATAGATATCGTCGCTCAGATAGGTGGTATCGACACGGGGGTAAGTGGTGGCTTTTTTCTCGTAGAGGCTCTGGATAATCTGCAGTGTCTCTTCTGCAGAATAGGAGAACTTCCTGTTGCACTCCACCTGCAGGGAGGTCAGATCAAACAGGCGGGGGGCGAACTCCTTGCCTTTTTTTTTCTCGACGGAGGTCACCACAAAGGGGGTCTGGCGAATCTCCTCCAGGCGGGCCAGAGCTTCGTCTTCCTTGTCAAAGCGGCCCTTGGCGGCCGAAAATACTGTGTCGCGATAAGTGGTCTTGAGTTCCCAGTAGGGTTCGGGCTTGAAATTGTCAATCTCTTCCTGCCGGCGGACAATCAAGGCCAGGGTGGGGGTCTGCACACGGCCGATGGACAACACTTGACGATCTTTGCCATAGCGCAGGGTGTAGGCTCTGGTGGCGTTCATGCCCAGCAGCCAGTCGCCGATGGCCCGCATCAGCCCGGCCTCATAGAGCGGTCGGTAGTCTTCGGCCGGATGCAGGTGTCCGAAACCTTCCTTGATGGCCTCGGGGGTGAGCGAAGATATCCACAGTCGCTGTACCGGACACTGGCAGTGGGCTTTCTGCAATACCCAACGCTGTATTAGTTCGCCCTCCTGGCCGGCATCGCCGCAGTTGATGACCAATTCGGCTTTTTCGACCAGGGAACGGATGATGTTGAATTGTTTCTGCACACCGGCATCGTCGGCCACCTTGATGGAAAAACGCTCGGGTATCATCGGCAGACGGCTGAGCGCCCAGGGCTTCCAGAAGTCGGAATACTCCTGGGGCTCAAGCAGACGGCAGAGATGGCCGAAGGTCCAGGTGACCTGGTAGCCGTTGCCTTCGAGATAGCCCTCATGTCGCTGACCGGCTCCCAGGACGGCAGCTATGTCACGGGCGACGGACGGCTTCTCGGCAATGCAGACAATCATGCTCAGGCCTTGGAGAAGTCGTCCTTGCCTACGCCGCAGAGCGGACAAGTCCAGTCTTCGGGCAGCTCTTCGAAAGGAGTACCGGGGGCAATGCCGTTGTCAGGGTCGCCTGTTTCAGGGTTATAGGTATAACCGCACACATCACATACGTACTGATCCATAGTCGTTTCTAATAATAAAGGGGTGAATACTGTGCTGCACGGGGCAGCGTCACAAAAATAACATCTTTGCCGTTTTTCTCAAAGCTGAATGACCATTATTTGTCGAGGATAGTTGTCAGTCTGCCGGCGACTCATGTGTCAGTCTGTCCATGCTGGCGGGGAAACCTGGTCTATTGTTCCCCGGAAATGTTCTGTTTTTCCCCGGATGTCTGTAAAATGCTCTTTTTGGACTGTAATTTGATAACAGAAGCGACTGGAAAAAATGTACAAAGCGATGAAAAAACCTGACAAGTATCTGCCCTTCCTGCTGGCCGCAGTGAGCCTCCTTTCTCTGACAGGACGGGCAGAGACAATGAAACTGGACCTGCAGACCTGCCGCGATCTGGCCCTGCAGGGCAACAAACAGATCCAGGTAGACCGGGAAAACGCCGAGGCTGCCAAGAACCTTCGTAAAGCTGCTTTGGCTGCCATGTTTCCGAAACTCTCCGCCAACGGCGGCTATGTCTGGAACCAGAACAACCTCTATCTGTTGTCCCAGGAAGCCACACTGCCATTCGGCACTATGAATGCCGACGGGACTTTTGTCTTCAGTCCGAACCTGATCGGTACGGCCTACCCGCAGTTGGAAGGCCCTGCCAGCCAATGGGTGGCTTCCGAATATCTGAAGGCACGGGAGGCTACGGCCATTGACATCGAGAATATCGTGGTCGGTGAGATTGGGATTACCCAGCCTATTTATCTGGGCGGAAAGCTGATTGAACTTTACAAAATCGCCCAGGCCACCGAGGCCATCGAGCAGTTGAAAAGCGGGCAGACCGACATGGAACTGCTCGTCTCTGTCGACGAGGCCTACTGGCGGGTGCTGTCTGTCTCGGCCAAGTTCCGGCTGGCCGACGAGTACTGCCGGATGCTGCGCAAGGTGGAACAGGATCTGACTGCGGCCGTCGAGGAAGGTACTGCCACACAGTCCGACCTGCTCAAGGTGCGTGTCAGTCTGAACGAGGCGGAGGTGAGCCTGCTCAAGGCCGAAAACGGTCTTAAACTTTCGAAAATGGCCCTTTGCCAGGTTTGCGGACTGGAATTGGATACCGATGTCGAGCTGGACGACAGCGGTCTGGAACAGACTTCTTTTCGTCTGGACACGCTCAGCATGGAGCAGGTCTGGGACCGGCGCAATGAACTCCAGCTTCTCGAACAGGCCGACCGGATAGCCCGTTCGGGAGTCCGCATAGCCGCATCGACGCTCAAGCCCAACATCGTCGCCCGGGCCAATTACTACGTAACCAACCCCAATCTATTCCATGGTCTGAGTGATATGAAGTCTTATGGAGGCTCTTTTGCCGCCGGGGTAGTGGTCAATATTCCGATAGCCCATGCCGATGACATTCTCCGCCTGAAGGCAGCCAAGAACAAAGCCAGGACGGTTTCCCTGCAGCTCGAGGAGGCCAGGGAGAAGATCCATCTGCAGGTGAGTCAGTCCACCCGGCAACTGGAGGAGTCCGACCGCAATTTTGCCATGGCCTTGGCCAACATCGACAATGCGGAAGAAAACCTTCGCCTGGCCCAGGCCGGTTTCGAAGAAGGGATGGTTACCTCAACCGAACTGCTGGGAGCCCAGACCGCCTGGCTCAAAGCCTATTCCGAAAAAATCGACGCTTCGGTCAACTTGCGCCTTTATGAGACCTATCTGAAGAAGAATACGGGAAATTTAAAATAATACACAAATAATCAAAGCTTTAATTCATTACAGTCATGGATGCAAAAAACAAGAAATACAATCTGCTGATCGGTCTGATCGGCCTGGTTTCAATCATCTTGGTTGTCAGTGTCATCGGTTATCTTTCGCTAAAGTCGGATCCGCTGATTATCTCCGGCGAGGCTGAGGCTACGGAATATCGTGTCTCGGGCAAGGTGCCGGGCCGTGTCGGACTCTTCTTCGTTGAAGAGGGTGACCGGGTGCATAAGGGCGATACCCTGGTCTTCATAGACTCTCCCGAGGTGCGTGCCAAACTTTCTCAGGCCAGTGCGGCCAGGGCTGCGGCCGAGGCTCAGAACCAGAAGGCCATCAAGGGGGCTCGCGAGGAACAAGTCCAAGGTGCTTTCGAAATGTATCAGAAGGCCAAGGTGGGAGAGGAAATACTGGAGAAATCCTACCGCCGTATCAAGAATCTGTATGACAAAGGGGTTGTCTCGGCTCAGAAACTTGACGAGGTGGAAGCCCAGTATAAAGCAGCTGTAGCTACGACCAAGGCGGCCAAATCGCAATATGACATGGCCCGCAACGGTGCCCAGAAAGAGGACAAGGAAGCTGCTGCCGCCCTGGTGGCCAGGGCCGATGGTGCCGTCAGCGAGGTGGAGGCCTATATGAATGAGCTGTATCTGACATCGCCGGCCGACGGAGAAGTCAGCGTCCGCTTCCCGAAAGTCGGAGAACTGGTCGGCAGCGGTTCGCCTGTCGTTTCTGTCACAGACCTGGATGACATGTGGCTGACCTTTTCTGTCCGTGAGGACCTGCTGCCCGACCTGACTGTGGGGACGGTCTTTGATTTTACAGTTCCGGCTCTGGGAGAGGAGGTCTGGCAAGCTAGGATCACCTATATGCAGGCCAAGGCTTCCTATGCTACTTGGCGAGCCACCAAGACCAGCGGCCAGTTTGATGCCAAGACTTTCGAATTGAAAGCCAGGCCGGTGATTCCTGTCCCGAATCTCCGTCCGGGCATGACGGTGGTCATGGAAAAGAGGTTCTGATCTGTCCCTGTTCTCATTCTGGTAATCATGTCATCTTTGAAAGCTGTCTTTTTTAGGGAACTCAGACAGATGTTCGCCCGTCCTGGCTATCCCTTCGTGGCGGTGTTGGGCATGGCCTTCTGTTGCCTGTTCTTCCTGACGGTCATGGACGAAGGTCTGCCGCAACGGCTGCCCGTCGGCATTGTCGATCATGACGGCTCCAGCATCGCCCGTATGCTCAAACGGGAAGTGGATGCCGGACAGTCTGTCCGTGTCGTGGCCGAATACGCTTCCTACACGGACGCCCGCCAGGCTATGCAGCGTGGCGAAATCTATGCTTTTCTGGTCATCCCTGAGAATCTCTACGGCGACCTTCTGTCCTACAAACGGCCGACGCTGACACTCTATGCCAATTCGGCCTATACTCTGGGCGGCACGCTGACCTACAGACAGCTGACGACCATGGCCAACCTGGTATCCGCCGCTGTCCAGCGTGAAGTGCTGCGGAGCCGGGGTTATCGCGATGACCAGATCATGGCCCTGATACAGCCGATTGTCCTGGATACGCATGCCATCGGCAATCCCTGGGTAAACTATTCTGTCTATCTGTCTTCTACGCTGTTGCCCGGTCTCCTGGGCATGATTGTGCTGATGCTGTCCGCTTTCAGTATGACCCACGAGCTGAAAATGCGTACATCGCCCGACTGGCTACAGGCAGCCGGGGACCATGTGCCGACGGCCGTGCTGGGCAAGATGCTGCCATATACGATCCTGTTCACGATCCTGGGATGGGCCATGAATGTGCTGATGTACAAAGTGATGCATTTCCCTCTGGCTGGATCTTTCCTGTTCCTGTGTCTGGCTACGGCCGCCTATGTCGTGGCCATGCAGGCCGTTGCCGTCTTTGTTGTCAGCTGGCTGCCCACGCCCGGTCTGGCCGTAAGCCTGTGTGCGCTCTACAGTACGCTTTCACTGACACTGTCCGGCTTTTCCTACCCCGTGGAGGCCATGTTGTCTCCTTTTCAGGCACTGACCTGGCTGGTACCGCTCAGACACTATTATTTGATTACTGTCGATCAGACACTTCTGGGGCTGCCGGTGGCTAAGTCCTGCCTGCGACTGGCCATTCTGCTGGCGGCCGTGCTGTTGCCGCTGCCGCTGTCCGGCCGTCTGAAAAAAGCGATGTCGGATCCCGAATTTATAGGAGACTGAAAAGATGAAAGATACGAAATATCCTTTTTCACGTCGTTTGCTTTACCGTCTGGAAGATATCTGGTATGTCTATGTCAGGGAATTGCAGCGTATCATCCACGACAAGGGGGTAGCCGTGATCTTCTTTGTGGCCGGCATCGCCTATCCCTTGCTCTATCCCCTGGTCTATAACCGTGAGTCGATAGACAAGCTGCCGATAGCCGTGGTGGACGACTCAGACACACCCCGCTCGAGGGAATATATCCGCAGTCTGTCTGCCACGCGCGAAGTGGATGTGCGCTACAAGTGCATGAACCTGCAGGAAGCAGCCGCTCTCTACCATGCCCGTAAATGCCATGGCGTGGTCTGCCTGCCTGCTGACTTCGACTACCAGATAGAGACCGTCGGCGGTCAAGCCGTAGTGTCGGTCTATTGCGACATGTCTTCGTTCCTTTATTACAAAAACCTGCTGCAGGCATCCAATTTTGTCATGCTCGACTATCACCGTGGCATACAGTTGCAGCGCTATGAGCTGTCGGGCAACGACAGGCCCATGGCCGAGATACTGGCACAGCCGGTGCAGTACGAAACGGTGATGCTCTACAATCCGGGAGGAGGCTATCCTTCTTTTCTGCTGCCGGCCATCCTGGTGCTGATTCTCTACCAGACTATGTTCTTTGGCATCTGCATGCTGGCGGGCGTGGCCCGGGAAACAAACGGCGAACTGTATTATATTGACGGACGTCGTTATGAACGTTCGACTTTCCGGCTGGTCTTCGGACGGGGATTTGCCTACTTCACCATTTATCTTGGTCTGTCGGTCTATGCGCTGGGACTGGTGCCCCGCCTGTTCGGACTGCCGCATATCGGCGATTTCCGTGACATTATGCGCCTTGTCGTGCCTTTCCTGCTGGCTACGGCGTTCTTCTCGATGACCGTCTCGGTCTTTATCCGGGAGAGGGAAACGGCTATGGTGCTGCTGCTATTCTCTTCGGTGGTGCTGCTCTTTCTCTCCGGCTGTTCCTGGCCTGCCGGCAACCTGCCTTCTTTCTGGCGGCATTTTGCCATGCTCTTTCCTTCTACCTACGGTGTGAACGCCTACATCCATATCAATACGATGGGAGCCACGCTGTCGGAAACCTCGCGTGAATATGCGGCTTTGTGGGTACAGGCCGGCGTCTATCTGCTGACGGCCTGTCTGGGCTATTATTTCTCGGGGCGGATTTATGAACGTCAGAGCAGGCTGTTCCGGTAGGTCTTGGGGGTCATTCCCGTGTGCTGCCTGAAATACTTCCCGAAAAAGGACTGACTCGGGAAGCCGAGTTCGGCCGCAATTTCCTTGACAGACAGCCGGGATGTCTTGAGCAGGGTCTTGGCCTCTTCGATGACTTGACTCTGTATCCATTCTCCGGCGGTTTTTCCGCTGATACGTTTGACCGTGGTGGACAGGTATTTGGGTGTCAGACACAGTAGCCGGGCATAGAAGGCTACGTCGCCGTGCTCTTTGTAGTGGAGGCTGAGCTGTCGGAGGAACTCTCCGAAAATCTCTTCTCCCCGGTTTCGGTATTCCGGCCTTTCGAGCAGTGTGTGACCGTAGATGTTGCAGACTTTGTAGAAAAGTGCCATCATGATCGACTGTCCCGTCTCGCGCCGGAAAAGATTGCTGCTGTCTTTGACTTCCCGGAAGAGTTGCCGGTAATAGTCGCTGATCCATTCTGTGTCTTTTTCAGAAAGCTGGGCGCAGGGATGCTCGCGGATATACAGGAACAGAGGCAGCAGATGATGCATCTGCCGGATCAGGTGCTCGTAAGTACTGTTGTTGATACAGATGAAGATACCTCTGCCGGAGCGTTCCGCCTTGACTGTGTCCCTGGGGTCTTCCCCCGGGCTGAGGACGACTTTGACTACCTGGTTGGGAAACAAGGTGATGTAGCTGTTTCTTCGGCAGAGGAAAGTCCTCGAATCGATGGATATCTCGTAGCTGCCTTCCAGACAGAGCCCGAAAACGGCCATGTTGATTCTGTAATGTTGACGGCTGTGGATCTGACCAATCTGGTTGATATCCTCGAAAACGGCATAGTCGTTCTCGTCGGCTGCTATTTTTTCGCTGTTGGTGTCGATCTCCTGCAGCTGCCTTTTGAGGGCCTTCAGGTCAAAACTCTGTATCTCACCGGTCGGTTTCATGCCCCAAATTAAGGCATTTAAATCTATAGCTGCAAATGAATTTATTGTAAGATTTTCTTGCGGCGGCTTTACACTTGCATTATATTTGCGGCGTTTAATACAAATAGAGGAAATTTACCTATGTCAGACAACAAAGCCCTGAGTCCGGTAAGACATTTTTTTGACTACTACAACCGGACAATCCCCGAAAACTGGAACGAACCGGCATTGACCGATTTTGACGGTGAACTGAACTACACATTCGGCCAAATGGCCGCCCAAATGGCTAAAATACAACTGCTGCTGGAAACAGCCGGCATCGGAAAAGGTGACAAGGTGGTGATTTGCAGCCGCAACTGTGCCAACTGGGCCATTTCTTTCTTAAGTATCGCTGCCAACCGCGGCGTCGTGGTTTCTGTGATGGATGCCTTTGTGGGTCCTGATATCGAGAAACTGGTCAACCATTCCGACGCCAAAGCCTTGTTTGCCGGTCCGGCTGTCTGGAACAAGATCGATGTGGCCAACATGCCGAATCTGGAGTTGGTCATTGGTACGGAACACTTCGAACGGCTCTATGCCAAAGGTGAGTTGCAGCAGCGGGCTTTTGACTCGCTCGAGGAGAGCTTTCAGAACCGATACCCAAAGGGTTATCAGAAGGAGGATGTCGCTTTTCCGACCGACAATCTGGACGATTTGCTCATCATTAACTATACCTCTGGCACGACCAGCGATCCCAAGGGCGTGATGCTCTCATACCGGGCCATCTCGGCCAATGTGCAGTTCAGCCAGGAAGCCATTCCCAACCACAGCGGTTGGACGGAAGTCTGCATGCTGCCGCTGGCCCATATGTTCGGTATGACCATTGAGTTCCTCTATCAGGTGGCCGGTGGCTGCCATGTCTTTTTTCTGAGCAAGACGCCTTCTCCTTCAGTCCTGATGAAGGCTTATGCCGAGGCTAAACCCTACATGATCCTGACCGTGCCGCTGGTACTGGAAAAAATCTTCAAAGCCAAGATATTCCCTGCACTCGAAAAACCGATGGTCAAAATTCTTTGGCATACGCCCTTGCTGTGCAGGATAGTCGAGAAGAAGATATACAGTCAGCTCATGGAGGCTTTCGGCGGCAACCTGATCTGGCTCATCACGGGTGGAGCCGCCATCAACCGGGAAGTCGAAAAGATTTTCCGTCGCATCAAGTTCCCCTTTGTGGTGGGGTACGGCATGACCGAATGCGGCCCGCTTATCTGCTATCAGGACTGGGACAAGGAGGTGACGGGCTGCTGCGGGGTTGTCGTCTCGCGCAATGAACTCAAAATCGATTCGGCCGATCCATATTCCATTGTGGGTGAAATCCTTGTGCGCGGCGAACATGTCATGATGGGCTACTATAAGAACGAGCAGGCCACCCGCAACGCCTTGGATGAGGAGGGTTGGCTGCATACCGGCGATCTGGGAATCCTCGACCACGAGGGACACCTCTTTATCAAAGGCCGCAGCAAGGCCATGATCCTCAGTTCGAACGGACAGAATATCTACCCCGAGGAGATCGAAGACAAGATCAATAACCTTCCCGGTGTGGAAGAGTCGGTGGTGGTCGGCCGTGACGGTAAACTGGTGGCGCTGGTCTATCCCGATTATTCCCTCGAGGGAAAGCCCGAGCTGCAGGGCCGGACCCTTGCCCAGCTTATGGAGGACAATCGTCAGAAACTCAACACGATGCTGCCATACTATGCCAAGGTCAACGAATTTGAACTGGTCAGGGAGGAATTCCAGAAGACGCCCAAGCGCAGCATCAGGCGTTTCCTCTATAAATAATGTATTTGTTCTATCAGATACCTTTCCCGAGCAGTATCGGCTTGACGGTGGAGACAAGTATGGTCAGATCCATCAACAGTGACTGGTTTTTCAGGTAGATTATATCGTAGTCGAGCCGCTCGATCATTTTCCCGATGGTGTCGGCATAGCCGTACTTGACTTCACCCATGGAGGTCAGGCCCGGCTTGACCTGCCATACCAGCTGATAATGGGGAGCCTGGCTGATGATCTGCCGGGCGTAGAATTCTCTTTCCGGCCTTGGACCGACCAGGGACATTTCTCCTTTGAGTACATTGTAGAGCTGCGGCAGCTCGTCCAGACGATATTTGCGCATAAGACGGCCGAAGGGCGTGACGCGGTTGTCGTTGAGTGTGGACAGCAGGGGACCATCGGCCTCGGCATCGGTGTACATGGTCCTGAACTTGATGATATTGAACGGTCTGGCGTTTTTACCCAGCCGCTCCTGTCGGTAGAGGACCGGCCCGGGAGAATCGCGACGCACGCGCAGGGCCAGATAGAGGAACAGCGGACTTAGCAGAGTCAGTCCCAAGATGGAAATCAGCAGGTCGGCGGTACGTTTCAGATGCAGTTCGGCGACGGACATCCCAGCCGGGGTCAGGCGGCGTAGCGGCACTCCGGAGACCGAATACAGCGAGACATCCGACAGCAGGACTTCCTGCGGGTGCATAGTGGTCTGTATCTCCAGTCCGTAGGCATACAGCCGGTCGGTCAGGTGACGGATATAAGCATCATCACGCTGGTCAGAGGCGATGATCAGGCTCTCGGTCTGTCGCCGGGCAATGATCTGGTCCAGGTCGTCCAGAGTTCCCAGTACCGGCCCCTGTACCAGCACTCGGTCCTCCGGGGCTGTCTTGACAAAGCCCTGAGCCAGATAGGGGGAACTGTTCTTGCGGCGGCTCAGGTAGCGGCGTATGTCCTCGGCCTCCTGTCCGCATCCGATGACCAAGGCGGAAACCCCGACCTTGCCGGCGGCATGTCCGTTGAGCATGGACAGGGTCTGTATGAGACGCAGCAGCAGCGTGCAGAAGAAATGTATGAGCAGGAGCCCTGCCAAGACACTGTAGAACTGGGTATATTCGGCCGGATAGTCGTTGATGATGACCATGAAGAAAATCAGCAGGCTGCCGACCAGGGTGCTGAAAAGGGTGGACAGCAGGTCGGAAGAGCTGGTTTTACGCCTGGGCTGGTGGTAGTAGCCCAGAAAGGCATAGAGCAACACCCATAGAACGGGCAGTGTCAGGCTCATCGTATAGGCCTTGGGATTGTTCAGAAAATCCCAGGCCGAGGCAAAATCGATGGTGGAACGAAACTCGTAGAAACGGAACACGTTGAACAGCTGCCAGGCAATCAGCGCCGACAGATAGTCCAGGCAGATGTAGCGTAGTATGCGTTTGTGGTCGTTCATCTTACTTTTGGTTTGGCGTTGTCCGGAATCCATCCCCGAAAACGGGGTTCCCTCATGGTCAAATCCCTCGCTGTCATGGCCGTATGATGCGAATCTGTCCGTCAATCCCCAGCTTGACAATGGAAGAGGGAACGGCCTTGTCCTTCTCGTCCTGCCGATAGTCGACGATATAGTCGACTGCCTTTCTGATCTCTTCCGAAACCTCGGCAAAACAGGCAGGCGACGGCTCTCCGGCAATATTGGCCGAGGTCGAGACAATGGCTTTATGGAAGGCCTGGCACAGTCCTTGTGAAAAGGCTTCCCGGGTGACCCTGATGCCGATGCTGCCGTCCGGGGCCACCAGGTTGTCAGCCAGATTGCGGGCACCGTCGTAAATAACGGTCAGGGGTTTGTCGGAGAATTCGGTCAGGTCCCAGGCCAGCTCGGGCAATTCCTGTACGTAAGCGGCCGCCTTCTGAAGGGAATCGACCAGAACCAGCATGGCTTTGCTTTCGGCCCGATGCTTGATTTCATAGATGCGCCGTACCGCCTCGGGGTTGGTGGCATCGCAGCCCAGCCCCCAGATTGTATCGGTCGGGTAGAGGATGACGCCTCCCCCGATCAGTACTTCACGTGCATTCCTTATTTCCCGGCTCAGTGACATAACGCCGCAAATGTAGTGAAAGTCGGGGAAAAGAAGAACCCAAAATACCGTCAATCGAAAATTATATTTGCTATTGGATACGATTTGCCTTATCTTTGCGCATGGCGTCTGGTCATGCTGCGGACGGATTTGTTCCCAAGCCGCACGGCAGACAGCGGACGGTTGCGGCCGGGAGCCGGAGGTCTCCCCGGGGCAGGCGACAGTCCAGGAGGTTTCAAACCTCTGTCTCTGTGAAAGAAAAGAGAAACAAATATATAGACTTAATGAACACCAAGTGGAATTTATTAACTCTAACCCCCCAGCAAGAAAAGAATAAGAAAGTATTAGCAGAAGAATTAGGAGTGAGCCCGGTATTGGCTCAGCTTCTCATACAGAGAGGCATCACGACATTTGAAGAGGCTAAGAAATTTTTCCGGCCGCAACTGTCCGATTTGCACGATCCTTTTTTGATGAAGGATATGGACAAAGCGGTGAATCGTCTGAACCAGGCGATAGCCAACAAGGAAAAGATCCTTATTTACGGGGATTATGACGTTGACGGTGCTACAGCAGTAGCACTGGTTTACAGATTTTTACGCCAGTACACCACTCATCTGGACTACTATCTGCCCGACCGTTATGTGGAGGGCTACGGCGTATCGTATCAAGGCATAGACTATGCCGCCAACAACCATTTCTCGCTGGTCATCGTGCTCGACTGTGGCATTAAGGCAGTGGACAAGATCGCTTATGCCAAGGAAAAAGGCGTCGACTTTATCGTTTGCGACCATCACAAGCCGGACGACAAGCTGCCCGACGCAGTGGCCGTGCTGGATGCCAAACGCGAGGATTCGACTTATCCCTATGGAGAGTTGTCGGGTTGCGGCGTGGGTTTCAAACTTATGCAGGCCTTTGCCCAGAACAACGGTATTCCGTTTTCGGAGCTGATCCCCTTGCTCGACCTGGTGGCCGTGAGCATCGCTTCGGATATTGTCCCCATCACGGGTGAGAACCGCATCCTGGCTTTTCATGGGCTCAAGCAGCTGAACGCCAGCCCGAACATCGGGCTGAAGTCCATCATCCACATCTGCAGCCTGGACGACAAGGAAATCACTATCAGTGACATTGTCTTCAAGATCGGTCCTCGGCTGAATGCTTCGGGCCGTATCCAGTCGGCTGCCGAGGCGGTCGATCTGCTGGTGACCAAGGATGCCTACCTGGCCAAGGAGATTGCCATGAAGATTGACGCCTACAACCAGGAGCGCAAGAGCCTGGACAAGACCATCACCGAGGAAGCGACGACCATCCTGCAGAACTATCCCGACCTGTCCGACAAACGCGGTATCGTGGTCTATAACGAGGAGTGGCACAAGGGGGTAATCGGTATTGTAGCCTCCCGCCTGTCGGAAGAATATTACCGGCCCGTGGTGGTGCTCACCCGCTCGGGCAGTCTGGCCACCGGTTCGGCACGTTCCGTTCCGGGATTCGACATCTACAAGGCCATAGAATCCTGTCGCGACCTGCTGGAGAACTTCGGCGGCCACACCTATGCGGCCGGGCTGTCCATGAAGATGGAGAACCTGGAGGCCTTTACCCGTCGTTTCGAGGACTACGTAGCCGAGAATATCCAGTTCGACCAGATGATTCCGACCATCGACATCGATGCCGAAATCAAGTTCCAGGAGATTACCCCCAAGTTTTTCCGCATCCTCAAGCAGTTCAATCCTTTCGGACCGGAGAACAACAAGCCGGTGTTCTGTACCCGCCGTGTGTTCGACTATGGTACCAGCCGGCTGGTGGGCCGCGATCAGGAACATCTCAAGCTGGAGCTGGTGGACAGCCATTCGGAGAATATCATGAACGGGATTGCTTTCGGCATGTCAGAGCACAATGACCACGTCAAGTCGTTCAATCCCTTTGATATCTGCTATCATATCGAGGAGAACACCTACAACGGCAACACCTCGATCCAGCTGCTTGTCAAGGATATTAAGAACGACTGACGTCACGCGCCGGGCCATGGATGTCTATCAAGAGATACTGAAGAAGTATTGGGGGTATGATGCCTTCCGGCCCTTACAGCTGGATATCATCCGTTCGGTGGCTGCCGGTCGTGACACCCTGGGGCTGATGCCCACGGGCGGCGGTAAGTCGCTGACTTTCCAGGTGCCGGCCCTGGCCATGGAGGGACTCTGTCTGGTGGTCACTCCTCTGGTGGCCCTGATGAAAGACCAGGTCGAGCACCTGCGGGCCATGGGTATCCGGGCTGCCTGCATCCATTCGGGACTGAGCCAGGGGGAAATCATTGAGACCTTCGACAACTGTCTCTACGGAGACTACAAGTTCCTGTATATTTCCCCCGAGCGTCTGGGAACCCGTCTGTTCCAGGAACGTCTGGCTTCGTATCGAATCAGTCTGCTGGTGGTCGATGAGGCTCATTGCATCTCACAGTGGGGATACGACTTCCGGCCATCCTACCTGCAGATTGCCCGTATCCGGGAGCTGTTGCCCGAGGTGCCGGTGCTGGCTGTCACAGCCACGGCAACACCTCAGGTGGTGACCGACATCCAGCAGCAGCTGCATTTCCGGGAACCTAATGTCTTCCAGGTCAGTTTCGAGCGCAAGAACCTGGCCTACGTGGTCCGCCAGACCGAAGACAAGGACAGTCAGCTCCTGGGCTGGCTGGAGAATGTGCCGGGAACGGCCATTGTTTATGTGCGCATGCGCAGCCGTACGCGCGAGATCGCCTCTTTCCTGAAAAAGAACGGCCTGTCGGCCGACTATTATCATGCAGGTCTGAGCCAGGAGACCAGGAACGAACGCCAACAGGCCTGGAAAAGCGGTCGGACACGTATTATCGTCTCGACCAACGCCTTTGGCATGGGTATTGACAAGGCCGATGTCCGTCTGGTGCTGCACTACGATCTGCCCGATTCTCCGGAAGCTTATTTCCAGGAGGCGGGCCGTGCAGGTCGCGACGGTAAGAAGGCCTATGCCGTGCTGCTCTTCCACAAGTCGGATGCCACACAGCTCAAGCGGCGCATCAGTGACACTTTTCCCGACAAGAAGTATATCCGCAAGGTCTATGACAGCCTTTGTTACTATTATGAGCTGCCGGCCGGGGCGGGAGAGGGCCTGAGCCGTATTTTCGACCTGACGGATTTCTGCACGCGCTTCCATCTGAATGCCAATCAGGCTTTCGGAGCTCTGAAAGTCCTGCAGCAGGCCGGCTATCTCGAATATACAGATGAGCAGGATGCCCATTCCCGCCTATGTATTACCATGGATCGCGATGAACTGTATCAGCTGGAACTGGACGAGCTCGGCGACGAACTTCTGCAGATGCTGCTACGCTCTTATTCAGGACTGTTCGCCGATTTTGTCCCCATTGATGAGGCAGTACTGGCAGGGCATCTTGGCTGCAGCCGCGAGCAGGTCTACCACGGACTGAAAAAACTCGTTTCTTACGGGGTGCTGCAATATATTCCCCGTCGCACCTCCCCCTTGCTCACTTTTACGCAGGACAGGGTCGAGGGCAAAGACCTGCACCTCTCGCCGGAAGTCTATGAGCTGCGTCGCCGTCGCTTCGAGGAGCGTATCATGGCCATGGTCGAATATGCCTCGGACAATTCGGTTTGCCGCAGTCGTCGTCTGATGCATTATTTCGGCCAGCAAAAAGCCGGCAACTGCGGCCAGTGCGATGTCTGTCTCCGTAAGCAGGGCCGTCTGCGCCATTACGAAGTGGAGGATATCTCGGCTGCTATTCTCGGGGCGCTGCAGGACCGGCCTCTTTCGCTGGAGGACCTGATTGACACGCTGGGGGGTGATAAGGACAAGACCATAGAGGTTTTGCGCTTCATGTGTGAGCAGCACCGTCTCCGTGAAGACAAATTCCTGTACTATCCCTGCGAGGAAAGCCATTAGCTGCTTGTTGGCGATAATAAGTTGAATTTCAGCGCTTTTATTAATAATTGACAAATTATCCTCAAGGTAATGTCGGCACTCATGCAGAATATGAAAAAATTGATGTTTCGTTAATATAAGAGGCCATGGCGAAAATTAAAGACGAAAGGCAATATAAAGCGATGCTTTCCAGGATTGACACGCTTTTTTTGAGACAGACGAACGGACTCCCTCGGATGATCCTCGTCTGTTGGAACTAGATTTGCTTGCTTCTCTGATAGAAGAGTATGAAAAGGAACATTTCCCTATCGAAACGCCTTCTCTTTCTGCAGCAATGAATGCTCGATTGTCAGAGTATCATTTGACACAGAAAGAACTGGCTGCGATGCTCGGTATGACTGCACCGCGTCTCAGTGCCATTTTAAGCGGCAAGGCTAATCCGACTTTTGAACAGGCTCGAGTCATTTCATCCAGATTAAATATTGCCCCGGCAATTATTTTGGGATAATTCTCCACAGAAAAGAGATCACTCAGGACCTCAGAACGTGGACGGTTGTGTCCACGTTCTTTTTGTTCTGAAAAATCCGTTTCACCGATAAGTAGCCGCCCGTAAAAGTATTGCGTATGTGGTCTATTAAAGATGAAGTTATTTTTTTCAATGATATCGTCCTGGATCCATTTATGGGAAGTGGTACAACTGCGATAGCCGCATTGAAGAACCGGCGGAAATATATCGGGTATGAGATATCGGAGGAATATGTGAAGATTGCCAATAATCGTATCGCTAACGTGGGAGCCTTGTTATAGCGCCTGCCAGCGGCGACCCGGTTTTCGAGAATATCCTTCACTGATTGCCGTCCGGGGCGGTGCCTCCTATGTCGGTCGAGACAGGTACGCGGGGACGCAGGGAACGGACTTGCTGCAGGAAATCGAGAATCAGGCTGTTGAAGACTGCAGGCTGTTCCATGTTGAGCATGTGACCGCAGTCGGGCAGCACGACATAGCGACACTGGCTCAGGTACTCCATTTCCCCGGGAGTTCCTTTGCGGTCTTTTACCTCGTTTTCACCCCTGACAATCAGTGTGGGGATATCGGTTTTCCCCCGTTGGCGAAGTATCTCCCAGGCCTCCCTTCCGTAGAAGAGTCTGACCTCTTTGTGCAGCGGCTGCCAAGCCGACCAGTCACGGATCATCCTTTGTAAGGGAGCGCGCATTCTCTCCTTTTGGGAGCCCCCCGAGGACATCAGTGTTTCCAGCCACTCCTTTTTGTAGTTGTCGACACCTTTCTGGCGGAGTGCTGCAATTTCCCGGTCTCTTTGGGCACTTTCCACGGAATCCATCGGCTGGGAAGGTCCCGGAGTACTGCGTATTCCGCCGCTGACCAACACGCAGCTGAGCATCCTCTGCGGGCAGAGTGCCAGCATGTCGCCGGCCACGAAAGCCCCCATCGACAGACCGACGACATGGGCTTTATCTATCTGCAGGGCATCCATCAACCGGAGCAGATCCCCCAGGTGGGTGGCCTGCTGGGTCTGGGTCTGCTCCGAAGATTTGCCGTAGCCACGAAAATCAAATCGGATGGTGCGGTATTGACGGGAAAACTCGTGGAACTGACTGTCCCACATACGCCGGTCCAGCGAGTGACCGTGGAGCAGTATCAGTGGTTCCCCCTGGCCGCATTCTTCGTAATAGAGCCGGGCACCATCCCCGAGACTCAGGTAGCCGCTTTCCTTTCTCTGGCAGGCAAACAGCCCGAGAATCAGGATAAGATAGAACAATAGTCTGGTTTTCATGTTCTTGTGTAAAATCCTCTGCGCTATGTCAATGACTATGCTGTCTGTTTTCAGGGTGCAACCGTAAAGGTAATAAATAATTCCGAAGAAAGGCGGTTTTGCCGAATAATCAAAAAAAACGGGAAAATGTTTGCGGGGGGAAAAATGTTCTATATCTTTGCCCCCGATTTATCCGGACAGTGATGAACAGTTTTACTTTTGCATACTTCTATTACGGCTTTTACTTTAGCTTCGACAGTTAAGGGCAGGTCGTCTTGTATGTGAGAGTTCCGAGAAAACGATAACACGAAATATGAGGTCCCGCCCAGACAAGGCGGGATTTTTTTTAGACAACCAGAGAATATGGGAGACCAGAGATTGAATCCAGACAGCGGCGCCAAAGGCGGGGAAGCACCCTTGGCCGGCATCCGTCCGGCCGAACGCCTGCAGGAACTGAGCGAATATTACTTCTCGCGCAAACTGCGCGAAATCGCCCGACGCAACGAGCAGGGCCAGGACATCATCAGCCTGGGTATCGGCAGTCCCGATTGCCCGCCCAGTGAGGCTGCCATCGCTGTCTTGTGCGAGCAGGCCCGGCGCAGCGATACGCACGGCTATCAGCCTAACAACGGTACAAAAGAACTCAGACAGGCCTTTGCCGGCTGGTATGACCGCTGGTATGGCATCCGTCTGGACCCGG
Organism: Bacteroidales bacterium; assembly: GCA_017464285.1. Classification (GTDB taxonomy): domain Bacteria; phylum Bacteroidota; class Bacteroidia; order Bacteroidales; family UBA1402; genus UBA1757. The sequence goes on from JAFUDT010000013.1 coordinate 190,463, forward strand.
AGCGGGAAATCCTGCCTCTGATGGGTTCCAAGGAAGGGGTGCTGCATGTATCGATGGCTTTCCTGAATCCTGGTGACGGAGTGCTGATCCCCAATCCGGGCTATCCGACCTACCGGGCTGTGAGTAAATTGCTTCAGGCACGCATCGTTGAATATGATCTGGACGAGAACCGCGGCTGGTGGCCCGATTTCGAAGCCTTGGAAGCCGGCGACCTGAGCGGTGTGAAACTGATGTGGGTCAACTATCCCAACATGCCGACCGGTGCACCGGCCAGCCGTGAACTGTTCGAGGAGCTTGTCGCCTTCGGCCGCCGTCATGGGATCGTTATCGTACATGACAATCCTTACAGCTTTATCCTGAACGAGCATCCGCTGAGCATCCTCTCGGTCGAGGGAGCGAGAGACATTGCCATCGAGCTCAACTCGATGAGCAAAGCCCACAACATGCCAGGCTGGCGTCTGGGCATGCTGGCCGCCAATCCCGAGTTCATGTCCTGGATCATGAAGGTCATCACCAATATCGAGTCGGGGCAGTTCCGCCCCATGCAACTGGCGGCAGTGCGCGCCTTGCAGGCAGACAAAAGCTGGTATGACGGGATGAATGCCGTCTATCGCCGGCGCAGAGAACTGGCCGAAGCCATCATGACAGAGTTGGGTTGCCGCTATGATCCGCGTCAGGCGGGAATGTTCCTGTGGGGACGTATCCCCGATGACTGCCAGAGTGCCGAGAGCCTATCCGATCGGGTGCTCGACCTGGCCAGGGTTTTTGTCACTCCAGGCTTTATTTTCGGGAGTCGGGGAGAGCGTTATCTGCGCCTGTCGCTCTGCTGCTCGGAAGAAAAACTCTCGGAGGCACTCAAGCGTATCCGTGAGGCCTTGAAGAGGGGGTAAGGTCAAATAGAACAACCATTCAATAAACACATAGACAAATCTTTCCTACTATGTCAGACATTAAATTCAACAGAGAACTGCTGCCGGGGCTGGATCTGAGCCGTCCGATGGTGATTTCAGGACCCTGCAGCGCTGAAACAGAGGAACAAGTAATGACCACTGCCCGTCAGCTGGCAGCGATGGGTGTCAAGATATTCCGGGCCGGCATCTGGAAGCCGCGTACCCGGCCGGGTGCCTTCGAGGGAGTTGGGGCGGAAGGTTTGTCCTGGCTCAAGCGTGTCAAGCGAGAGACGGGTATGGCCGTCTCTACCGAGGTGGCTTCGGCCCAGCATGTCTACAGTGCCCTGAAGGCCGGCGTGGATATGCTCTGGATAGGAGCCCGCACTTCGGTCAATCCCTTTCTGATGCAGGAAATCGCCGAATCCCTGCAGGGGGTCGATGTCCCTGTCCTGGTGAAAAATCCGGTCAATCCCGACCTGGATCTGTGGACCGGGGCCATCGAACGGCTGGCCAAGTCGGGTCTGGACAAAATAGGTATCATACACCGTGGTTTCAGCGCCGGCGACAAAACCATCTACCGCAATCATCCCAAATGGCAGGTCCCCATTGAACTGCACCGCCGTTTCCCCGAACTCCCGATGTTCTGTGATCCCAGTCACATGGGCGGCCGTCGGGAGCTGATTGCTCCTCTTTCGCAGCAGGCCATGGATCTCGGTTTTGACGGACTGTTCATCGAGACGCACTGCGACCCGGATAAGGCCTGGAGCGACGCTGCGCAGCAGATAACCCCCGAAGTGCTCAAGCTGATTCTCTCGACGCTGGTCATCCGTGACGGAGGTAAGCAGCACCTGTCCAAGCTGGCCGAATACCGTACCAGCATCGACGAACTTGACGACAAGCTGGTCGAACTGCTGGGCAAGCGTATGGAAGTCTGCCGCGAAATCGGCTGTTTCAAGCGGGACAATAATATGCAGGTGCTGCAGGCCGGCCGCTACAACGAGATCATGGTCAAACGTCAGCAGCTGGCCCAGTCCATGGGCATCGGGGAAGACTGTGTCCAGAAGATTTTCGAGGCCATCCACGAGGAGTCGGTCCACCAGCAAATGGAAATAGTCAACGGAACCAAATAACTGAGAACTATGCGTATAGCTATCCTTGGAGCTGGGAAAATGGGCTCCTTCTTTGCCCGCGTGCTCTGTCTGCAGCACGAAGTGGCGCTTTACGATGCAGACGCATCCCGCCTGGAGGGCTTGGGTTATATCCATCCGCTGCATCAGCTGGAGGAAATCTCCGGTTTTCAGCCCGAGCTGCTAATTAACGCCGTGACGCTTAAATTCACCTTGGAAGCCTTCTCCCAGGTGCTGCCCTTGCTGCCGGCCGACTGCGTTATCAGTGATATAGCCAGTGTTAAGACAGGTCTGTCGGACTACTACCGGCAAAGCGGTTTCCGCTATGTCTCTTCTCATCCTATGTTCGGCCCCACTTTTGCCAATCTGGAAAAACTCTCCTCGGAAAATGCCATTGTCATCACCGAAGGCGACGAGCAGGGCAGGGCCTTTTTCAGGGACCTGTATCTGTCCCTGCATCTGAATCTCTATGAGTACAGTTTTCAGGAACACGACAGGACGGCCGCCTATTCGCTGTCCATACCTTTTGTCTCGACACTGGTCTTTTCGGCTGTCATGAAACACCAGGATGCTCCCGGTACGACTTTCAAGAAACACCTGGACATCGCCAAGGGACTGATGAGCGAAGACGACTACCTGCTGCAGGAGATCCTCTTCAATCCGGAAACACCTGCCCAGATCAACCAGATCTGCATCGAACTGCTCACCTTGCAGCAGATTATCCGCGACCGCAATGCCTCGGATATGAAAAACTATCTCAATAAGATACGGAAGAATTTGGAATAGCCGCCCGAAAGCCTTATTTTCGCACTTTCATGAGATTTGAGGCATGAAACATGCCCTCCCGGCCGGGCTGTCTTCGGAAGGCCGGGCTGTGAATGAATCCGGACAGTTGAATGTGAGTGCCATATGAGATTTTTAGGACTGATTCCCGCCAGATACGCTTCAACCCGTTTTCCGGGGAAGCCCCTGGCCGACATCGGCGGCAAGCCGATGATCCGCAGAGTGTATGAACAGGTGTGCGGTTGCCTGGACGCGGTGTGCGTGGCGACAGACGATGAGCGTATTTTCAAGGCTGTCGAAGATTTCGGCGGCAGGGTCGTGATGACCTCCGAGGCTCACCGCAGCGGCACGGACCGCTGTGCTGAGGCCATGGAAAAGTTGCCCGGCGATTTTGACGTCATTATCAATATTCAGGGGGACGAACCCTTTGTCCGTCCCTCTCAGATTGCTCAGCTGAAAGCCTGCTTTGATTCTCCGCAGACAGAGATTGCCACACTGGTAAGGGCTTTTCGCCCGGAAGAAGGACTGGAGGCCCTGATGAATCCCAATTCGCCAAAGGTGGTGCTCAACAGCCGGGGAGAGGCTATGTATTTCAGCCGCTCGGTGATTCCTTTCCTGCGCCGCCTTCCACAGGAGGAGTGGCTGCAGACTCATGTCTTCTACAAGCATATCGGTATCTATGCTTATCGGCGAGACGTGCTCTCCCGTCTGGCGGCCCTGCCTCAGACTCCGCTCGAACAGGCCGAATCGCTGGAGCAGTTGCGCTGGATTGAGAGCGGCTACCGTATCCGCGTGGCGCTGACCGAAAGTGAGAACCTGGCAGTCGACACCCCCGAGGATCTGCAGCGAATATTGGCCAGCGGCCTGCTGTAATCGCTTTGCTTCCCCATGAAAAAACTGATAGAATTGCAGAATGCCGTACCGCGGCTGCCGCACATGAGGCTGGCCGCTCCGGTCGATTTTGCCTTGTCGGAAGGGGAGCATGTGGCCGTTACCGGACTGAATGCTTCGGGCAAGACCCTGCTGGTCAATATGCTCACGGGTAAGTCTCTGCTGGCCCGGGGCAGCGCCCTTTTTCACCGGGCCCAGGCCATACGTTACCTGCCATTTCGCGATGCTTACGGCACATCCGATGCCGGCTACTACTATCAGCAGCGTTGGAATATGGGCGATCAGGGAGAACTCACTGTGGTGAGTGACAGCCTGGGGCTGTGCACCGATGCCGGGTTACGTGATGAACTGATTCAATTATTTGATTTCAAGGAACTTATTGATAAGCCTCTGATTTATCTTTCGAGTGGCGAATTGCGTAAGTTTCAATTGATGAAGGCTCTATTCGCAGATCCGGAGGTCCTGATATTGGACAATCCGTATATAGGGTTGGACGCTGCGACTCGCCAGTCGCTCACCGAGCTGCTCGAACGCCTGGCCCGGCGCAGACATCTCAGTCTGGTTCTGGTCACGCCCTTGCTGGATGACATCCCCCGGTTCGTCACACACGTCTACGTGATGAAGGACCTGGTCTGTCTGCCGCGCATGACACGCGCGGCCTATTTGGACAGCCTGGATATGTCGTGTTATGAACGTCCCCTCGAGCGGGAAAAGCAGGAGGCTATTCTGGCCCTCCCGGCTTCAGAGTCCCTGTCCGTGCTTTCACCTGAGGGTCTCCTTTTCCCCGTGGTCAGGATGGAGCAGGTCAGTCTTCGTTACGGCCGGCGTACCATCTTGCAGGACATCGACTGGGAAATTGCTTCCGGGGAGCGCTGGGCCCTGTCGGGCGAGAACGGCGCCGGAAAATCCGCTCTGCTCAGCCTGGTCTGTGCCGACAATCCGCAGGCCTACGCCTGCCGCCTGTCGCTTTTCGGCCGGAGACGGGGCAGCGGAGAAAGTATCTGGGAGATAAAGAAACATATCGGCTATATCAGTCCGGAAATGCACCGGGCCTACATGAAGAACTGTCCGGCCGTGGATATCGTGGCCAGCGGACTGCACGACAGCATCGGCCTGTATGTGCGTCCGCACGCACAGGATTACAGAATTTGCGATTTCTGGATGAACATCTTTGATATCGCCCCCCTCAGGGACCGTCCTTTCCTGGAGCTCTCCAGTGGTGAGCAACGGCTCTGCCTGCTGGCGAGGGCTTTTGTCAAGGATCCGGCCCTGCTGGTACTTGACGAGCCTCTGCACGGGTTGGATACTGTCTGCCGTCAGCGTGTCCGCAGCATCATCGAGTGCTTTTGCCGCCGGCCGGGCAAGACCCTGGTCATGGCCTCGCACTACCGCGAAGAATTGCCTGAGGGCATACAGAAGGAGCTGACACTGGCCAAGGACCATTCCTATCATATCGGCCCCTGGGAGGGCCTCATGGCTGGAAAAGTACAATAAATAATTGAAAAATGGCGTTATTAATTATATGACGGACAGAACGCATCCCCCTATGCTTCAAGCCCTGGAAAATGTGGATATTCCCGAGCTGAACCGCCTCTTGCTGCCGGGCGGCGTCGAGGTGGACTATCTTGACACCGGCTGCCGGAATCTGGTTCGGGTAGACCTCATGTGCCGTGCCGGAGCTCTCTTTCAGCCGCGACCGCTGGTGGCCATGCTGACCAATCTCTTGCTCAAGGAGGGCTGCCGGGGTATGTCTTCGGCCGAGATAGCGGAAAAGTTCGATTCCTTCGGCGCCTTTCTGTACTGCTCCAGCGGCATGGAATACACCTACGTCAATCTGTGTACGACCAGGAAGTTCTACCGACAGACCCTTACACTGCTGCGTGACATCTGGCAGAGCCCGACCTTTCCGGAGCATGACCTGAAGGTGGTGCTTGAGCAGCGCTACCAGCAGATGATAATCGACCGCCGGAAGGTCAAGGTCATGTCGTCGCTCAAAATGAACGAACTGCTTTTCGGGCCTTCCCATCCTTACGGCCGTGCCTTGGAAGAAGCCGACTTCGAACATTTCGACCGGGGGCTGCTGGCCGATTTCCACGCCCGTTATTACGGACCTGGACGTACACGTCTGGTACTGACGGGCGATGTGGATCAGGAGGTACTTGATATAACCGGGCAGGTTTTCGGCCTGCACGGCGTCGGTACAGCCTCGGTGCAGGATGACACTCAGGACTATCCCCTGGCGCAGCCGTCGGCCTCTCACCGCTGTTTCCTGCCCAAGGCGGACAGCCTGCAGGCTTCTGTCCGTTTTTCCCTGCCGACAGTGGGACAGGAGCATCCCGACTTTATGGGACTGAAGGTGCTCAATGCCCTGTTGGGAGGCTATTTCGGCAGTCGCCTGATGGCGACTGTCAGGGAGGAAAAGGGCTATACTTACGGCATTTTCTCGACGCATACGGTCTACCGGAAAGATTCTTACATCGACATTGAGACCCAGACGGCCCTGGAATATGTGCCGGCCCTGATCGAGGCTGTTTTCCAGGAGATGGACAAACTGAAAAAGGAGCCTGCCGGGGCAGAGGAGATGCAGCTGCTGCGCAACTATCTCTCGGGCGAGTATGCCCGCATGATGGATGGTCCCTTTGCCCTGTCCGACCTTTATATAGCTGCCGAATCGGTAGGCATGGACATGACCGGCTACCGTCGTCAGCTCGAGGTGATGAACCGTATCAGTGCGGAAGAACTGCAGGATCTGGCCCGCCGCTATTTCCACGAGGATGATTTTTACCTGGTGGTGGCGGGCGGCACCCAGTCTCCCTTTTGATTTTCGACCCTCATGGAAAAGCAGGAGCATTCATACGGACAGATTGTGAAGTCCACCGGCATTTTCGGCGGATCGCAGGTCTTCAACCTTCTGCTGGGCATCGTGCGCAACAAACTGGTCTCAGTACTGCTGGGACCGGCTGGTGTGGGTATCATCGGTCTGTATCAGTCTGTCATCGACACGGTCCGTTCGGCGACCGACCTGGGGCTGAGCTTCAGTTCGGTCAGGGATATGTCCTCTGCTGCCGCTTCGGGTGACCGGATCAGGATGGCACGCACGGCCAAGGTGCTGAGGCGTTGGATTCTCTTCACCTCGGTTTTCGGTGCGGCATTCACCCTGGTGTTTTCCAGGCAGATCAGCCGGCTGGCCTTCCAGGATACGAAGCATGTCTTTGCTATCTGCCTGCTGTCGGTCTGCGTGCTGATGTCCTCCCTGTCGGCCGGTCAGCGTGCCCTGCTGCAGGGAATGCGCTGCATCGGTGATATGGCGAAGGCTTCGGTCATCGGCAGCGGCCTGTCCTGTGTTGTGGCAGTGGCGCTCTATTACTTTTTCGGGCAGAAGGGTATTATCCCGGCTTTCCTGGCAACTGGTCTGATTATGCTGCTCTGCAGCTCCTGGTATGCTCTGCGGCTGAAATTCGGCCATGTCTCCCTGACAATCAGAGAAACACTTCTGCACGGCCGGGGGATGGTGACACTGGGCTGCTACAGCATGGCCGTCGGTCTGGTCAGTTCCTTGTTCGCCCTGCTTATCCGCAGCCTGATCGAACAATGGTCGGATTTGAGTACTGTCGGCCTGTTCCAGTCCTCGAACAGTATCGCCGCCACTGCCTTGTCGTCGATATTCGCGGCCATGGCCGCCGATTACTACCCGCGGCTCTGCAGCGTGGGTAGCGACAAATTGCGCATGAGCCGCTATGTCAACGAACAGATGCGGGTGGCCATGCTGCTCTCTGCTCCGGTATTGGTACTCATGCTGGTGCTGGCTCCCTGGATTCTGCGGATATTCTGTTCGGGAGAATTTGTCCAGGCCCGGGATCTGCTGCGCTGGCAGCTGCTGGGCTGTTTCCTGAAAGTGCTCAACTGGCCCTTGGGCTATGTCCCGCTGAGTAAGGGCAAAGGGTTGGTCTTCATGCTCACCGAGCTGCTTTGGCACGCTCTGTATCTGGGACTGAGCTGTCTGCTCTGGCCCCTGGACGGGCTGGAAGGCATCGGCATGGCATACTTGGGAGCCCATCTTCTCTATACGGTGGTCATGCTGTTTGTCGTCAGAAAGATGTGCGATTTCCGCCTGTCGTCCTACAACCTTGTCCTGGGCCTGGTGACAGGGCTGCTGACCCTGCTGGCCTTCCTCCTGCCCCTGACAGGACTGCGCCTCTGTTGGCAATACCTCCTCTCGGGGCTGATTCTTGCCGTCACGGGAGCCGTGTCGCTGCGTGAACTGAACCGGATATGGCCCTTGAAGGATCATCTGGGCCACTGCCTGCAAAAATTGCGTTCCAACTAAAAGCCTATGAACAAGCCATTGGTATCGGTTATTGTCCTGACATACAATCAACAGGATTATATCGCCCGCAATCTGGACGCCATCCTCTCTCAGGAAGTCGGCTTCGACTATGAAATCGTGCTGGGTGAGGATGCCTCGCAGGACCGCACGGCCGATATATGCCGCGAGTATCAGGCCCGCTATCCCGACCGGATAGTCCTGCAGCTCAATGAGCAGAACAAGGGGCTGGTGCGCAACTATGCCGACTGTGTGCGCATGAGCCGTGGCAAGTACATCGCCGACTGCGGAGGAGACGACTATTGGCTGGATCCCTGTAAAATGCAGCGCGAAGTGGACATGCTGGAACGTCACCCTTCCCTGAGCCTGGTGTATGCCAATTACCGGAACTATCACCAGCAGACAGGAATCTTTGACCGTCCCCATGCGGAGTTCGGTGAAGATATCCTTGATTTGGAAGACTACGGTCCCCAGACGGCTGCCCGTTTCCTGGACGGCTGCTGGAATCCGCCCATCGTCCTGTCGGCCGCCTGCTACCGCAAAAGTATGCTGGAAGAGGTCTGGCAGCAGCATCCCGACCTGTTTGAAGGGGAGGGCTGTGTGGCCGAGGATATTCCCGTAACGGCGATTCTGCTCAGCCGGGGGCCGGCCTGCTATCTGGCCCATGACCATCTGGTCTATCGGGTGCTGGACGAATCACTGAGTCATTCCGGAAATCAGACACGCTACTACCGTTTTGCGGTGGATTGTTTCTTCCAGAGGATGCAGGTGGCTGAATATCTTGGAATTAAACATGAAAGCCTAAAGCATGCTCTTCAGTGCTGGCATGCCGATTACCTGCATTATGCCTTCCTGCATCGGGACGGCCTTATGGCACAGCGGCTGGCCGAAGCCATAGCCCGTGTGGGCTACGAGCCCTCCTGTAAAGAGAAACTGAAATACGCTTTTTTGAAACGCTTCGGAAAATGAAGGAAGGTCTGTACAACATACTGATAGTGCTCAACGCATTTCCGGCCTTAGGCGGCGTGGCCAAGGTCAGCCGTCTGCTGGCCGCCCGCTGGCAGGAGCAGGGGCATCGCGTCGATATACTCTCCCTGAAAGCCGAAGCCGGCGCTGAAGCCGGCGGTTTTACCGGGCGTTGCCTTTATCTGCCCGACAGACAGGACGCAGACAGTCCGGCCAACCGGGAGTTTATCCGTCGGCTGGTGCTGGAGGAGGATTATCAGATCATCGTCAATCAAGGCACAGTCTCTTCTGTCTTCCTGGATTTCATCGGTGACAGGGAGCATCGGGTGGTCAATGTCCTTCACGGCTGTCCTGCCTGGCTGCCACAACGGGCGCGGCACATGAGTTTCGTTCGGCAGGTCTGGCCCTCTCACAGTCTGAGAATGTGGCTGCGCTATGCCTTTGTCAAGTGTCTGCCTTTCCTGTCAGACAGGCGTGTCAAGAATCGTCTGAAAACCGAAATCGAGGCTTCGTCGGCCTATGTAGTCCTGACCGACAGCTACAAACGACAGATAGAAAAGTGGTTCTACGGCGGCGTGCCGCAAGACCGTATCCGGGTGATACCCAACCCTGTGCCCCCTGTGTCCGAACCGAAAGACCAAGGGCCGGCAGTGCTCTACGCCGGTCGCTACACCAAGGCAGACAAGCATCCGGAACGTTTGCTCCATATCTGGCAGCAAGTCGGCCCCAGCCATCCCGACTGGAGGCTGTGCTTCTGTGGCGAAGGTCCGCAGGAGCAGTCTTTACGCCGGCTGGCCCGTCGTCTGCGACTGACCCGGGTCGATTTCCTGCCGCCCTGCTGGGATGACAGCCTCTATGAGGGATGTTCACTGCTATGCCAGACCTCCTCTTATGAAGGCATGAGCCTGGCGGTGCTGGAAGCGCAGGCGGCCGGGGTGGTGCCGGTGGTCTTCGACAGCGGCCCCTGGCTGCAGATCGCCACTGTCCCCGGACAGACGGCCGTGGTGGTGCCGGCCTTCGATCTGAAGGCTTTTGCCCGAGAACTGTCGTCTCTGATGGAAGATGCAGGACGTCGGGCGCAGATGGCCCGGGAGGGCCGCAGGCATGTCGTCCGTTTTGATCCCGCTGCCATCGCCGCCCGTTGGACTGAATTGTTCAAATCTTTGCCACTATGATGAAACTTGAATGCCTGATATCGACCTGTGGCAGCCGACTGGCTGATGTTCCCGCCCTGCTTCTGGCACCGGATCCCTCAATGGGATATCTGGTCTCGCACCAGGTCCGGTCCGATCAGAGGGATGAGTTGCCGCCGGCACAGCTCCTACGCGAAGATGTCCGTTATGCCGCCACCTCCACGACCGGCATAGCGGCCAACCGCAACCACTGTCTGGACCGGGCCTGTGCTGAACTCTCCTGGCTGCTCGACGACGATGTCAGGCTGCTGCCTGAGGCTCCGGCCCTGATTTGCCGGTTTTTCGAGCAGCATCCCGAGACAGATGTAGCCTGCTTCAGGATTGAAACCCCTCAGGGAGAGCCCTACCGTGCCTATCCAGTCTCGGCCTGCCGGCTGGCGACCATTGAGGATGTCCGTCAGGTCAGCTCCATAGAGATTGTCTTTCGCACGCAGCGTGTCATCGGCCGGGGCATTCGTTTTGACGAACGCTTCGGCCTGGGCAGGCCCTGGCCCTGTTCGGAGGAATTCCTGTTCCTGGTGGCCTGTCTCAGGGCTGGCCTGAGGATTGACTATTACCCTTTGACAACAGTGGTGCACCCCAAGGAAAGCACCACCAGGCGACGCAGTCAGGCAGAGCCGGCCATGCTGGAGAAATCCGGAGCTGTGAATGCCGTGCTGTACGGCTGTCCGGGAGCCTATCTGCGCAATCTGCTCTCTGTGTTCAAAGCCGGTGACCTCAGGCGGGAGGTGCAACTGTCGGCCTGGGAGTTCCTGCGCTGCAAGAACCGGGGTACCCGTCAGGCATTGCGCGGAACGCCTCCGGCACCCGGCGCTGAACCGGCTTTCGAATCCCATCCGACGTCCGACGGAACGGTTGCGGGCGAATAAAGCATCGATCCTTATGACAGACTGGAAGAATGTACTGAAAAAACAGCTGGCCAAGGCCGGCTATCTGCTGCGAAGACGCAGCGTGGTGGAGCGTAACGAGCAGCTGGCCCGGGAAAGTCTGGCCCTGGCCCGTGAAAGCACGCCGGAAGGCATTGCCTCGGTAGTGTTCTCCTGCAACCGGGCCATGCAGCTGCAGGCCTTTCTGGAATCCTACCGCCGGCAAGTGGCGCATCCCGGCCGTCTGTATATCCTCTATCGGGCTACGGACAGCGCGCATGGGCGCAGTTATCGGGAACTGGAACAGGAAATGGCTGCCGGTTCGCTCTCGGACCTGCTCGTCTGGGTCGAGGAAGATGATTTCCGTTCCCAGCTGCTGGATATCATCGAGCACTGTGCCTGTCGCACGGTGGCCCTCTACGTCGATGACATGCTCTTTCTGCATCCTTTCGACTATGAAACGCTCAAAGGGGTGGATACCACACGCTTTATTCCTTCTCTGTGCCGTGGAAGAGACATGACCTACAGCGCGGTGCTGGGCAAGCCGATCGATCTGCCCGATTTGAGTCCTTCGCCTTATCCCTCCCTGCTGGCCTTCCGCTGGAACCAGTATACCGAACTCTCCGATTGGACCTATCCTCTGGGAGTGTCTGGCTATTGCTACGGAAGGGAGGAGCTGCTGGCGCTGTGCCGGCGGATAGACTTCCGCCATCCGAATTCCCTGGAAAGCGCCATGCAGGCCTACCGGGATGTGTTCGTCCTCAGGATGGGTCTGTGCTGCGAACAGGCTGTCTGCTGCTGTGTCCATGCCAACCGGGTGCAGACCGAAGTGGCCAACGCCCATTTGGGCTATTTCACGGCAGACGAGCTGCTGACCCGCTGGCAAAACGGCGAACGCATCGACCTCAGTCCCTTTGACGGTCTTTCCCGCAGTGAAGCCTGGTGCCGCCGATACAGCTTTGTCCCGCGTCGGCGCATGCCTGCCGAATGGGAACCGCAGTCTTTCGTGCAGCTCACCTGGCCTCATGAGGATACCGACTGGTGCGATATCCTGCCACAGGTGACCGAGTGTTTTGTGACCCTGGCCCGAACTATCTTGCGCTATGAGCCTCTCTTGGTCGTATGCCACGATGCCGCTCTGGTGCGACGGCTGATCGATGCACCCTCCGATGCTCCCCTCAGACTGTGCGAACTGCCCACGGACGACACCTGGGCCCGCGATCATGGGGGCATCTGCCGCTGTGACGGACAAAAGACAGTCGTCTGTGATTTCGGCTACAATGCCTGGGGTGGCAAGTTCCCCTATGAAAAGGACAATCGCATTACCGCCAGGCTGCAGGAGGCCGGCTGTTTCGGCCAGCGTGAATATGCCGACTGTCTGGACTTCGTCCTTGAAGGTGGAAGTCTTGAATCGGACGGCCAGGGAACGCTGCTCACCACGTCAAGTTGTCTGCTCTCGCAAGGCCGTAACGACATGAGCCGTTCCGAGGTGGAGGCTGTCCTGAAAGACAGGCTGGGGGCTGAACGCGTGCTCTGGCTGGAACATTCCTTCCTGGCCGGCGACGATACGGACGGTCATATCGACATGCTGGCACGTTTCTGCAATCCGCATACAATCGCCTATACGGCTCCGGCCCGGCCTAAGGCCGGCAATGTCCCCAATGAGCCCGGTGCCTGCCGGGAAGAAGACAGACAACAGGCCTCCCTGCGGGCTATGGAGGCGGAAATACGCTCGCTGCGGCAGGCCGACGGCGAACCCTACCGGCTTGTGGAACTGCCCTTCCCGGATGCCGTTTATCAGGATGGAGAAAGGCTGCCGGCCAGTTATGCCAATTTCCTGATCCTGAACACTGCCGTGCTGGTGCCCCTATATCAGGTGTCGCAGGATGCCCGGGCGCTGGAAGTGCTCTCGGAGGCCTTTCCCGGCCGGGAAATCGTCGGCATTGACTGCCGGGTGCTGATCCGCCAGCACGGTTCTTTGCATTGTTCGACCATGCAATATCGCTAAAATGCTAAAAAATCAGGTAATAAAACTGTTAATCTATAAAGGCGGTATATTGTTTTTTATGGATAATTATATGAATAATGCCGTAATTTGTCTATACCTTTGTGTGTTTGCACATTTCAGATGAAAGCCCGTTTCTTGCCCCTTTGCCTGATAGTTCTGCTGATTCCTTTACTTGCTTGCCACCGTGAGCAGGAAAAAGAGTTCAGCTATCTGGTGCTGCGCACCGGCTTTTCTGACAATGTCATGTTGGAAGGTACCGTATCGGCCGTCCGTTCCACGGCTGTCATGCCTTATACTCGCCTGATCGAGCAGGGGGGGACGGTCATCAAGACCCTTGCCGAGGACGGCACCTGGGTCAAGGAAGGAGACACGGTCTGCGTCCTGGAGAACAAAGACCTGGAAGAGATGGAAGAGACGGTGGGAATCTGGGTCTCCAGCGGTCGCCTGGACTATGAATCGGGACTCTCGCGGTTGGAAACCGAATATGCCATGTTGGAGGCTCAGCTGCGCATGAACGAAGTGCAGGCGGCCCTTTCCAATCTGGATTCTGTCCAGTTGGCCTATTACACGCCGACCCAGCGGAAAATTGCCGAGTTGAACCTGAAAAAAGCCCGCCTCGAGGAAGCAAAACTCAAACGTAACATCGCTACGACCAAGCTCGTGAACGAAACAGAGGTGATGAAGCTGCAGATACGGCTCCGCCAGTATGAGTTCCTGCAGGAGACGTACGATGACCTCATGTCGCATCTTGTCATCACATCACCCGCAACGGGTCTTTTTCTGAGGAAGAGAAACACCAACACCTGGAATAAATACGAAGAAGGTGACGATGTCGTAGGAGCCGTGGCCGAGATACCGTTGTTGGACTCGATGCAGGTCACATTCGAAGTGGCCGAACAGCTTTTCAAGCGTTTGGCCGTGGGCCAGACAGCGGTCTATACATTCAGCGGTCTGCCCGGTGTCAGGGCTTATGGACGCATCACGGGCAAAAGCCCGGTGGGCAGGAATATGAGGAATACTTCCCTGACGGTTTTCGACGTGACTGCCTCTGTCGATTCCATTGCTTCGGCCGATTCGACCGACTTTTGGCTCCAGCCCGGTATCTCGGCCAACTGCCTGGTGACAGTCCGCTCTCTGCCCGACACGCTGGCTGTCCCCATTGTGGCTGTTTTCGATGCTGACAGCTCCAAGGTGGTCTATGAACGTCAGGGCAAGGGCTATGTCCAGCGGGAGGTGACCACCGGCTGGCAGTCTTCGCAGGATGTCGTTATCACCGAAGGTATCAGGCCCGGGATGCGGCTGGCGATGATCCGGCCCAAAGACCATCAGATCAGTGACAAAGTTTTTTTACCCGAGAAAGAGTAGCGCCAAGCTACATCGAGACTGAATAAAAGACAAGCGACTATGAGAAAAAGCATTGAAATCCTGGCCTTCGCCTTCCTGCTGTTGCTCACGGCATGCGGCGGGAAGCAGTCGAAAAAGCAGGTAATTCCGGTGACGACGGTCCGTCAGGGTACCTTCTACATCGATCTGTACGAAGAAGGGGAAATACAGGCCACCCAGTCCAAGATCATTTCCTCCCCGGAGATTTCCTGGCGTTATGGCGGCAACCTGAAGATCGCCACGCTCATTGAGGACGGTACCGAGGTGGAGGCCGGCGACACGGTCATGACCTTCGACCCCACGGAGGTGCGCAAGGCTATTGTCGATGCCGAGCAACGGCTGGAAATTCACTATACCGAGCTGGAGAAGATGAAAACCCAGCAGCAGTCCAACCTGGAAGGCATGCTCTCCGATCTGGAAGTGAGCCGCATCTCACTGGAAATATCCCGCCTGAACCTGGAATCCTCCCAGTTTGAGGCGGAGATCACCCGCAAGCAGATTGAACTCAATCTCGAACAGGCAGAATTGTCGCTCGAACAGTCCGAGGCTCAGATTGAGAACACCAAGCGCCAGCAACGGGAAGAAATGCAGCAGATGAAGCTGACTATACAGCAGGCAGAAAATGAACTGAACGATGCCCGCGAGACACTCAACCTGCTGGCTGTAAAGGCTCCCGCGCCAGGCATTGTCATCATCCGCCGTAACTATTCCACCCAGGCCAAATACCAGGAAGGTGAGCAGGTCTGGGGCGGGCAGCAGATGATTGAGCTGCCGAACTTGCGCGAGCTCAAGGTCGAACTGAAAGTGAATGAAGTGGACATTGCCAAGGTTCGTCGGGGACTGAAAGTCGTCGTCCGTCCGGATGCATTCTCGGATTCCACCTATCAGGGCGAAATCGTGAAGGTGGCCAATCTGGCCGTCAACAAGACGCGAGACAGCAAAATCAAGGTTTTTCCCGTGGAGGTGCTCATCACCTCGCCTGTCAATCTGCATACCAACGGTACGCCCGAACTGATGCCAGGTCTGACGGTCAGCTGCCGTATCATCATCGATGAGATTCCCAACTCGGTCTTCATCCCGCTCAACTGTCTTTTCCAGGACGGAACGGAGGATGTGGTCTTCGTCAAGACGGCCGGCGGCTTTCGGCAGGTGCCCGTGCGGACGGGGCAGCGCAATACCGACTATGTCATCATCGAAAGCGGTCTGAAGGGCGGCGAAGAGATTGCCATGACCAATCCGCTGATTATGGAAAACGAAAAATCAGACAAGCAGTAAGCCTATGAAAGCAGTCAGACTCATCCTCGCCCTTGCAGGACTCTGCCTTCTCACGGTCTCCTGCAAAAAGACGGAAGCACCGCGCAATGAAGTCATGCGCGGCGATCTGCGCCAGACGCTCTTCGAGACGGGCGAACTGGTGACGGCCGACACCAGGACTTTTGTCATGCCCCGATTTGGACGTTATTGGAGCAACTTCAAGATTATCGGCATGTTGGAGCACGGGACGGAGGTTACGGCCGGCGACTCGATCATCCAGCTGGACCCGGCCGATGTCAAACAGTTTATCATCAATCAGGAGACCCGGTTGGAGACCCAGAAGGCCAATCTGGAAAAATTCCTGGTCAATAACGCCATCCAGCTCAAGAACCTGGACAACAACCTGCGCAGCCAGGAAGCCGCCTTCAACCTGACCAAGCTGCAGATGGCCTCCTCGAAATTCGAGACAGAAAAAAACCAGCGCATCCGTCAGCTGAATTTCCGTCAGGCCGAGATACGCTACGAGAAGGTGCTGCGGAATATCGAATATACCAAGAAGCTGGCCCGCTATGACGAAAAAATCCAGCGCATCCAGACCTCGCAGATACAGTCGCTTGTGGACATGGCCTATGAGGTCCTGCCCAAACTGACCATCCGCACTCCGATCAACGGAATCTTTCAGGTGGGGCAGACCAGGCGCCGTAACGGTGTGGCTCTCAAGGTGGGTGACGAGGTACGTGTGGGCAACTCCATGGGCAGCGTGCCCGACCTGACATGGATGAAGGTCAATACCACTGTCAATGAGGTTGACCGCACCAAAATCAGGGAAGGCATGCCGGTGGTCGTTCGCATGGATGCCATGCCCGATCTGAAATTCGGGGGCATCATCGAGAAAATCGGCATTCTCTGCCATGAATACAGCTATGAGGACAGCCGTAAGGTCTTCGACGTGGTGGTCCGTCTCAATGAGTCAGACCTCAGGCTCAAGCCCGGAATGACTGTCAGCTGTGAATTTGTAGCCCACGACCTGAAGGACGTGCTCTATGTCCCCAACGACTGTCTCCTGCGCGAGAACGGTCGCTACTATGTCTATCACAGAGACCTGGCGGGCCTGCATAAGATACCGGTCAGATTCGTGACCCGGAACAATGTCTTTTCGGTCATTGAGGGCGATATTCACGAGGGGATGAACGTAGAACCCCTCAGTACAATCAATTTAGAAGACTGATATGCAATTTGACGAGATTATCAGAATAGCGCTGCATGCTTTGCTCGACCATAAGTTCAGATCGTTCCTGACGATGCTGGGCATCATTTTCGGCGTGGCTTCGGTCATCGCCATGCTCTCCATCGGTGAGGGAGCCAAGCGGGAAGCCATTGCCAAGTACCAGGATCTGGGGGTCAACAACATCATCGTCCGTGAACGCAACATGTCGGATGCCGAGCTGGAGGAGGTCCGTGCCAAGTTTTCCCAGGGACTGAGCCTGCTCGATGCCCAGACCATACTGGAAATCGTTCCTTCGGTCGAGGCTGTGGCTCCTCAGGCCGAGAAGGAAACCGAAGCCAAGGTGGGTGACCGCTCGGCCAATTCGACGGTGATCGGTGTGACCCCCGATTTCATCGAAATCCTCAATTACGAGGTGGGAGAGGGCAGTTTCATTACCCGCGAGCAATACGACAACAATATGAAAGTCTGTGTGCTGGGAGCCGGGCTGGCCAAAGCCTTCTTCTCGGGCCAGTCGCCCCTGGGCCAGATGGTCAAGATCGAGGACCAGTGGCTGGAAGTCATCGGCGTGATGAAATCCAAGGCCGTCTTCACCGAAACAGTCGGTGAGCTGGCTTCCCGGGACCTGAACAACGATGTCTATATACCTCTTACCACCTTCAACAAGCGGTTGGGCAAGACCAACAAGCTGGTCAGCGAAATCAAGCAGATTACCGTCAAGGTGACGGATTCCGGCAAACTTATCGAATGTTCCGAGGTAATCCGCTCGCTCATTGACCGACATCATTTCAACAATCAGGACTACAGCATCGTCATTCCCTACGAACTGCTCAAACAGGAGGAGAACGAACGTAGAATCTACAATTTCCTGTTGGGAGCCATCGCCGCCATATCCTTGCTGGTCGGTGGTATCGGCATCATGAACATCATGCTGGCCACCGTCATGGAACGTACCCGTGAGATCGGTATCCGCCGGGCCATCGGGGCACGCAAGAAAGACATCATGAGCCAGTTTGTCATCGAGGCGGTCGCCATCAGCATCACCGGCGGTCTGATCGGCGTGCTGCTGGGGCTGAGCCTGTCGTTCGGCATCTCGCTCTTCACCAATGTGACGACCTACGTGCGGCTGTATTCCGTGCTGATTGCCTTTACCTTCTCCGTTCTGGTGGGTATCTGTTTCGGCTATCTTCCTGCCAAGAAGGCAGCCGACCTGAAACCCATTGAATCCATTAGATACGAATAGCCATGCTCATAGAGATCAGTCAATTAGTGAAGAATTACGAAATAGGCGACCTGCTGGTGCCGGCCCTGAACGGCGTCGATCTGCAGATCGACCAGAACGAGTATGTGGCCATCATGGGACCCTCGGGCTCCGGCAAATCCACGCTGATGAATATATTGGGTTGCCTGGACACTCCCTCTTCGGGCATCTACAAGTTCCGTGGCCGCCGTGTCAGCGACCTGAACGACGATGAACTCTCCCGGATGCGCAACAAAGAGATCGGTTTTATATTCCAGAACTTCAACCTGCTGCCCAAAATGACCTCCCTGCAGAATGTGGAACTGCCGCTCATGTATGCCGGCGTACCCAGGTCTGAGCGTCGGGAAAGAGCCATCGAGGCCCTGGAAAAAGTGAGCCTGGCCGATCGTATGGATCACAAGCCCTCGGAACTGAGCGGTGGCCAGCGCCAGCGTGTGGCCATTGCCCGTGCCTTGGTCACCAAGCCCGGCATCCTGCTAGCCGATGAGCCCACCGGAGCACTCGACTCCAAGACCGGCGTGGAGATCATGGCGCTATTCGACGAGCTTCACCGTGAGGGCAATACCCTGATTGTCATCACCCATGAAAGGGAGGTGGCCGAATATAGCCGCCGGATTATCTTCATCAAGGACGGGAAGATATCTTCGGACGAAAAAAACATTCGCAAGGCCGATGCAGACCAGGCCATTTTAAGAACAAGAGGATAAGCAATACAACTATGAAAAAGTTGACGACGACCTGTCTCCTGCTGGGCCTGACGCTCTTGGGCCTCCATCCGGAGATTTACTATCTGGACATAGACAAAAGCATTGAAATTGCCCGTGAAAGGAGTTTCAACATGCTTAGCCACAAGCAGGACATCATCATTATGGAAAACAACATGAAGGCCACGACGGCGGCCCTCAAAACGCATATCGACATGGATTTCACCCTGCCGCAGTACACCGAGACCATCCGCTCGTTCGAGGATACTTCGGGCATGACCTATTATCCTGTCAGACAGCTTAATTACAGCGGTCGTCTGAACGTGAATCAGCCTCTGATCACCGACGGACGTATCTATCTGAACGGCTCGCTGAACAATACGGACGATATCTATAATTCCAAGCGTCTGATGAACCTGAACACCCGACTGGGCTTTACCCAGCCTCTGAATGCCTTCTATGCCTACAACAACATCCGTTCCCAGATGCGCCAGGCCAAGCTCAACTACGAGCAGAGCCAGAAGCGGCTCAAACGCGAGGAACTCAACCTGGTCTATAATGTGATGAGTTCGTTCTACAGTCTGTTGCAGGTGCAGAAGAGCATGGCCCTGTCGGCCTCCAACCTGGAACGTCAGGACGAGGCATACCAGTTGGCCAAAAACAAGTATGCCGCCGGCCTGATCAAGGAAGTCGACGTGTTGCAGATGGAAGTTGATCTGGCCGAGGCCCGCAACAACTACGACATCGCCCTGATCAACCAGGCTTCGGCCGCCAACAACTTTAAGGAACTCATCGGCCTGGACATCCGCGACAGTGTCGTGCTGGACATGGACATGAACTACAAGATTGTGCTCGTGGACATGAACAAGGCGGTGGAACTGGCTATGAAAAACCGTCTGGAAATCAGGGAACAGGAAATTCAGGTGGAACTGAGCCGCATGTCCATTAAACGCCAGCAGGCCAATGGGCTGCCCTCGGCCAGTCTGACAGCCTATTTCGAAAAATCCGGTATCAGTGAGTTGCAGCGCGACAACGAGCTCGGAGCTTCCCTGAAGCGTGCTACGACCGACTATATGGGCCGTCCGCACAATTACGGCGTAGGACTGACTGTCACGGTGCCCGTGCTGGATTTCGGAGAAAACCGCGCCCAGGTGCGTTCGGCCAAGGCCAGTCTGCAGAAGACGCTCTATCAGCAGGAAGTGGTGCGTCGTAACATCGAGAGTGAGGTCCGCAACCTGGTGACCGATGTCAACAGCAGTATCAAGCGCCTGCAACTGCTTGAGAAGAATATAGAAATTGCCGAGAAGAGCTTCGAGATTACGCGTGCCCGTTATGCCGACGGCGATGTGGACAGCCAGATGCTGGCCTTGGAACGCGACCGTCTGAACAATGCCTACACCTCACATCTGCAGGCCTATATCAACTATCAGCTGAAACTGGCCGACCTGATGAGAAACACGTTCTATGATTTCGTCAACGGGGTGGAAATAGAGTAGAGACCCGCCAGAGGCGGCCTGCCTTACAGCCAGCGCCGCTTCTTGAATATCAGCAGTATCACGCCGGAAAAGACGAACATCATGCCCAGGGATATCCAGAATCCTGCGGGATGATGCAGGAAGGGCATATCCACAAAGTTCTGTCCGTAAATGCTGGCCACCAGGGTGGGCGGCATGAAGATCACAGACACGATGGTGAAAATCTTGATGATCTTGTTCTGGTCGATGTTGACCAGACCCAGAAAAGTGTCCTGCAGATAGTCGAGCCGCTCGAAACTGAAGCGGGTGTGGTCGATCAGGGAATTCAGGTCGCGCAGGATAATGGACAGTTTGCTGGTCAGTTCCTGGGGCATCAGCTCACTTTTGAGCAGGCTGGAGATGGAACGCTGTTTTTCGATGATGTTCTGCCGTATGGCCAGGCTCTGCTCCTGTAACTCGGTGATTTCCATGAGCACGTCCTCATCGGCCTCGCGGATGGTGTCACTCAGATGGGCGATCTTGTCGATGATTTCCTCGATCATGTCTGCATCACGCTCCACCCTGGATTCCAGGATGGCTACCATTACGTGGTAGCCCGTCGGGTAGTTGCGCGGACTGGTGGTGATGCGCTTGGCCGCTTCGGTCAGGGTGGGCAGGTTTTCGCTGTGGACGGTGACCAGGATGTCGTTTTTCAGGATAAAGGACAGGGTCTCCAGTTCATAGTCCGGCAACAGGAAGTTGGAATTGACCACCAGGGTGTCGGAAGTCTCGATATAGCGCGAACTCATCTCGATTTCTTCCATCTCTTCCTCTTCCTGAATGTATATTTTCAGGAAATCTTCCAGCTGGTCCTCTATTTCGTCGGCCACGTCATTGAGGTCTATCCAGAGAAACTTCTCCCGGGGCGTCTGCTTGAGATAGTCCAGACTGCGGCTTGTCTTGATTCTTCCGTTCTCGTGAAAAAAAAGTCTGATTTCGCCCATAATCTTTTCGTTTTTTTTGACAGCATGGCTGCCAACGGATTGATGCTTATTTTTTTATTTCTTGTTCGACGAGTTGTGTCAGACGAATGAACGCCTCTACGTCAAGTTGTTCGGGACGGCGGTCAAAAATGTGATCCGAACAGATTTCAGCCCCTTTTCCCAGCAGTGGCTTGAGTGAGTTTCTCAAGGTTTTGCGCCGCTGGTTGAATGCTGTCTTGACCACTTGTCTGAACAGTTCGGGGGGACACCCGAGTTCCTGCCTGCCGTTGCGGGTGAGCCGGATAACGGCCGATTTCACTTTGGGCGGTGGGTCGAATACTTGTTCATCGACAGTGAACAGGTATTCGATGTCGAACCAGGTCTGCAGCAGGACGCTCAGGATGCCGTAGGCCTTTTTGCCTGCCGGCGAGGCGATGCGTGCAGCCACCTCCTTCTGTATCATGCCGGCACAGACCGGAATCAGGTCCTTATAGTCGAGCAGGCGGAAAAAAATCTGCGAGGAAATGCAGTAGGGATAGTTGCCGATGAGTACGAAACGCTGCCCGGGCCAGATGCGGTCCAGATCCAGCCTGAGAAAGTCGTCGGCGATGATTTTCCCCTCCAGGTCGGGGAAGTGGTCGGTGAGATAGGCGACAGATTCGCGGTCTATTTCCACCACTTTGAGGTCGTGGCCTGCCTCGAGCAGAAAGCGCGTAAGAACCCCCGTGCCCGGTCCGATTTCGAGTACGGGCAAGCCCGCGCAGTCATCAATCGTGGCTGCGATGCGCCGGGCAACTGACAGATCCTTGAGGAAGTGCTGTCCTAAAGCTTTCTTGGGTTTTACACTCGTCATCCACGGCGGCAGGGGAAAAGTTAGACATAAAGGTGTGGCAAGCGCAAATTTTGTGTATTTTTGCTGCCGCGACAAAAATAAGCATATTAATTGGATTTTTGTTCATGGAAAACGTAAAAAAGATTCTTCGCTGGCTCGTGCCGCTGCTTCTTGGCCTGCTGCTTCTATGGCTGGTTTACCGAAAAATGGACCTGGCTGCCATCCGCGGAATCTTTGCCATGGGACTGCGCTGGGAATGGGTGGCGGTCTATTTAGTCTTATTTCTGCTGCCTATGATTATCAGAGGAATACGCTGGCAGCAACTACTTGATCCGGTCTGTCCCGGCGGCCGGCTGAGGACTACCGTTCTGGCCGTTTTTGTGGCCTATGCCGCCAACCTGCTTTTCCCGAGAATCGGAGAAGTGGCCCGCTGCGGCCTGCTAAAGAAGCATGACGGACTGTCCTTCTCGCGCAGCCTGGGGACGGTGGTCAGCGAGCGGGTCTTCGACATTGCCTGCCTGGTGCTGATGGCCTTGGCCGCCATTCTCGGCCAGGTGGACGTATTCCGTTCCTTCTTGCGGGAAAACCCGGATACGATGGCCGGGTTTACCTCTCTTTTGTCCTCCTGGAAGCTGTGGGGAGTGCTCCTGCTGGTGACAGTCCTTCTGTTGCTTGCCGGCCGTTGGCTCAAAGGCGGCAGGCTGTCCGGCAAAGTGCGCGACACGCTACGTTCGATGTGGCAGGGCATGCTTAGCATCAAAACCCTGAAGCATCCCTTTCTGTTTGTGTTCTGGACCCTCTGTATCTGGCTGTTCTATTTCCTGTCGTTTTATGTGGGCCAGTACTTTTTCCATCTGCCCTTCTCGCTGAGCCTGATGGCTATGTTCACAGCCCATGTGATGGGCAGTTTTGGCATTGTCGCCCCCGTGCAGGGAGGTATCGGAGCCTGGCATTTCATGGTCATCTACACGCTGGTCTTTTACGGCGTCCCCCAGTCGCAGGCCGGCACTTTCGCCCTGGCGGTGCATGGACTGAACCTGCTCCTGACAGCCGTCTGCGGTCTGTTGGCCTGGCTCTGGCTATCCCTGGCCGACCGGAAAAAACTCTGAGACAGCGGATTTTTCCCCCTTTTTTTCTCAAAAAAGCGGTGGAGTCTTTGTTATCCCGAAAATTTTGGTTTTATTTGCATCAGCCTTGATATACAAGGCCACAACAGACTATATTTACAACTATGGAAACGAACGACACCAGCAAGCTGCAGGAAACTGCTGTGGAGGAATCTGTTGAAAATGTCGCCACCGTGGAGACGGCGGCTGATTTTATCGATTACCTTAAGAACCTGATTGACTCTGAAAACCCGAACAAAGAGAAGGTAGAAGCTATTAAGACGGCCTTCTACAAACACCAGAAGCAAGAAATTGAGCTCGCGAGGAAAATGTTTGCCGAAGCCGGCAACCCCGTTGAAGAGTTCAATATGGAACCTTATAATGCCTTGGAGACCGAGTTCAAGTCCATCATGAATCTCTGGAGAGAAAAGCGTGCCGAGCAGCTCAGCCTGCTGGAAAAGGAACGTCAGGACAATCTGGACAAGAAAAACCGGATCATCGACGCCATCCATGCGCTTAACGAAGATACAGAAGATATTCACAAGAGTCTCAGCGAAGTCCGTCGCCTGCAACAGGAATGGAAAGAGACCGGCGCGGTGGCTCAGGAGCATGTCAACACGCTCTGGAAACGCTATCAGACTGAAGTGGAGAATTTCTACGACCAGCTGCGTCTGTACAACGAGTTTCGCGACTACGACAGCAAGAAGAATCTGGAACTTCAGACGGCACTCTGCGAGGCGGCTGAAAAGCTCAACGAAGAGGGCGATGTGGTGGTGGCTTTCCGCAAACTTCAGGAACTGCACGAGCAGTGGCGCGAGATCGGTCCTGTGGCCAAGGAAGTGCGCGAGGAGATCTGGCAGCGCTTCAAGAATGCTTCGACGGAAATCAATAAGAAGTACCAGCAGTTTTTCGAGCGTCTCAAGGATCTTGAAAATGAAAACCTGACCCAGAAGACCGAGATTTGTGAAAAGTTGGAGGCTATTGATGTGAGCACCTTGGACACTTTCAAGGCCTGGGAGAAAATGACGAATGAAGTCATTGAACTTCAGGAACGTTGGAAAACTATAGGCTTTGCGCCCAAGAAATTGAATACCAAGGTCTTTGAACGCTATCGTGCCGCCTGTGACAAGTTTTTTGAAGCCAAGAGCCTATTCTACAAGGGCATGAAGGAAAAGCTCAACGAGAACCTCGAGAAGAAGCGGGCTCTCTGTGAGAAGGCCGAGGCCCTGAAAGACAGCACTGCCTGGAGTGCTACGGCCAACCAGCTCATCCAGATACAGAAGGAATGGAAGACCATCGGACAGGTGCCGCGTAAAGCCTCCGATGCCTTGTGGAAACGCTTTATCTCGGCTTGTGACTATTTCTTCGAGCAGAAGGAGAAGAATACATCCTCGCAGAGAGAAGAAGAGCAGCAGCACCTACAGGCCAAACTCTCCCTGATTGAGGAGGTGAACAACTACCAGGAAACACCTGAGCCTGAAGAGGCTCCCCGTGTGGTCAAAGATTTTACGGCCCGCTGGAACGAAATAGGCCATGTGCCTTTCAAGGAGAAGGACAAGGTCTATGCCAAGTGGCGTGAAGCCATCGAACAGCTGATGGTGCGGCTCAATGTCGATAAGACCAGCCGTCGTCTGAGCAGTTTCCAGAGCAACCTTGACGAGATTCGCAGCAAGGGTGCCGGCAAGGTCGGACATGAGCGTGAGCGCCTGATGCGTCAGTACGAGTCTATCTGTAACGAAATCAAGACTTGTGAGAACAATATCGGCTTTTTCACCATGTCTTCCAAATCGACCGGATCTAATCTGCTCAAGGAGATGAACCGTAACATCGAGAAGCTGAAGGAGGAGCGCGACATTCTCTTCAAAAAGATACAGATGATTGATGAAGCCTAGCCTTGCGGCTTCCCCGCCCGGCTGAGTCACATAAAAAAGGCTCCCCCTGAAACGTTGCGAAGAAGTTTCAGGGGGAGTGCTTTTTCAGTGAGGCCTTGCTGAGGCCCTCTTGATGGCAGAGAACCAGACTTGGCTCAGATGTTCAGCTGTTTGGAAATGTCGGCAGCCACGATGGCGTTGCCCAGATATTCGAGCACTTTGAGGGCAAACTGCTGAGCATGGCCCGGGCCGTCTCCCGTGATGAGGTTGCCGTCGCGGATGGCCGGACGGCGTGAGATCTTGGCTTCATAGAGACTTGCCTCGCAGCCGGGGTAGCAAGTGACCTTTTTCCCCTTGAGCAGCCCCATTTCTCCCAGGATGGTAGGAGCAGCACAGATGGCGGCCACGGTCTTGTCCTCATCCTTGAGGAAGGTCATGAGCAGCATCTTCAGGCCTTCATGCTGTTTCAGGTTCTCTGTACCCGGCATCCCGCCGGGGAGAATCAGGGCATCTGTCTCTTTGATGTCGATTTCATTGAATAACATGTCGGCAATGACCGGAATACCGTGTGATCCGCAAACGGTCTTGTGATCCAACATGGAGACCGTTCGGACGTCCAGATCGGCTCTGCGCAGAATATCCACGACAGAGATGGCTTCCATTTCTTCGAAGCCGGTGGTTAAAAAGACTAATATCATATCGTTTAGGTTTGGGTGATTATTGTTTATTGTTGTTTGTTATTTATTATTTATTTATTATTTGTTTATCTGAGGGTAAAGAAGTAGGTGATATAGCCGTATTGCATATCTCCACTTCCCTTAATGGCATTGAACCGGGCCTGACGGGCTGCTTGCATGGCTGCCTGTCTGAGCTGGATATTTTCCGTATTGGTGCTGGCACCGCCTCCGGGTACCGTACCGATGTGAATCTGGCTGGAAACGACTTGCCCGTCGTTGTTGACGCCGATGCGGACCACGACGACACCTTCGGCGTTGCGTGCATTGTTCTGCGGACGGGGCAGACTGCCTACCAGCCCTCGGCCGTCAAGCGAGAAATTGCCGTAGCCGGCTCCGGCTCCTTCGTAGTGCTGGGATTCGGGATGGCCTTGGGTCTGACCCTGATTGCCCTGAGGAGTGTCACCTTGTCCCTGATCCTGGCTTTGGCTGCCTTGGGACTGTCCGAACAGATTCTTGGCCAGTTGCTGGGTTTCGGCCGCCCGCCGTTCCTGCTCCTGACGGAGACGTTCTTCTTCGGCCTGACGACGTAACTCCTCTTGCCGTCGCTCCTCTTCCAGCCGCCGGGCGTCCTGCTCGGCCCGCTGTCTGGCTTGGGCCAGAAGATCGACAGACTCGTCTTCCTGGGTGATGAGCTCATCCTGGGCCGGAGTCTGGGCCGTAACGGGCGGGGTGGAGGGCTCCGGCGTACTGTGCTGACTCTCTTGGTCGGCATATGGTTCGAACATACCCGACGAGAGATCGACATTGCCGAAATTGACGGTCAGCCCTTCTTCGCTGTCGGGTACAGAGGCTTCCATTCCGAAAACAATCAAAAAGCAGGCCAGCAGTCCGATGATGACTGCTGTCACAGCTGCTGATATGATTTCGTTTCTGTCCACTATTTCTCGGGTCTTGTAGCCAGTACCAGCTTGAAATGGTTGGCGTTGCAGATGTTCAGCACGCGTACCAGTTCACGGTAGGAAATATTTTCATCGGCATATAGTGCCACATACATTTCGGGTTCCTGGGCAATGCGCTGGCGAAGTAGCGTCTCGATCTCTTCGAAGGCCACAGGCTCGTCCTTTTCGTTGCCGAAGGCAATGTAGTAGTTCAGGTCGCGGTCGATGGTCACCCGGGCCAGCGGCTTGGCCGAAGTCTGCTGTCTGCTCTGCGGCAGCAGTATCTTGATGGCGTTGGGATGTACCACCGTCGAGGTGATCATGAAAAAAATCAGCAGCAGGAACACGATGTCCGTCATGGAGGACATACTGAAGGAGGCGTCCGTCTTGTTCTGTCTTTTCAGTGCCATGGCTGCGCTTTATTTGGCCGGCTCGTTGAGCAGGTCGAGGAATTCCATTGTATAGCTCTCCATTTTGTTGACCACCTTGGTGACTCGAGCCACCAGATAGTTGTAGGCAAAATAGGCCAGAATGCCCACTATCAGACCGGCAACGGTGGTGACCATGGCCGTGTAGATGCCCGATGAGAGCAGGGTGATATCGACATTGTTGCCGGCCGAGGCCATGTCGAAGAAGGCACGGACCATACCCAGCACGGTGCCTAGAAAACCGATCATCGGAGCACCGCCGGAAACGGCAGCCAGCAGCGAGAGCCCCTTTTCCAGGCGACTGACCTCGATGTTGCCCAGGTTCTCGATGGCCACCTGCACGTCACTCATGGGGCGGCCGATACGGCTGATGCCTTTTTCGACCATCCTGGCCGAAGGGGTCTCGGTCTGACGGCAGAGCTTCAGGGCCGATTCGATGTTGCCTTCGTGGATGTAGTCCTTGATGCGGTTCATGAAATTGGGGTTGTCCTTGCCTGCCTGGTGCAGCGCCAGACAGCGCTCGATGAAGATATAGACAGCCAGACAGAGCAATATGGCCAGGACAATCATGATCCAGCCGCCCTTGGTCGCCATTTCGAAAAAATTGATGCGGTTGACGGTTTCGACAGCGGGCTGAGTCAGCTCAGTGAGCTCCGGCATCAGGTCGGAGGAAAGGTCCTGAATAAGAAGTAAAGGATTCATGCTAAGTTATTTAAACATTTCTGATAGGCTTTAATAGTGGCTTCCAGCCCCATATAGAGGGCGTCGCAGACCAGCGCATGGCCGATGGACACTTCCTCGATATAGGGCACCTGCTGGTGGAAGTCCTTGAGGTTGTGTAAGTTCAGGTCGTGTCCGGCATTCAGGCTGAGTCCGTTCTTGTGGGCCACCTCGGCAGCCAGGGCAAAGGGACGGGCGGCTGTCTCTGGCCGGATGGCGTAGGCTTCGGCATAGGGCCCGGTGTACAGTTCGACCCGGTCGGCTCCTAGTCGGGCTGCCTGCTCGATCATCTGCGTGTTGGTCTCGACAAAGAGACTGGTGCGGATGCCGGCGGCGCAGAAACTCTCCAGCACTTCGGACAGAAAAGCGGCATGCCGTATGGTGTCCCAGCCCGCATTGGAAGTCAGGGCATCCGGTGCATCGGGGACCAGAGTGACCTGGTGAGGCTTGACTTTCAGTACCAGGTCGATGAACTTGGGGGAGGGATAGCCCTCGATATTGAATTCCGTGGTAATGCGCGGACGCAGGTCTATAACATCCTGATAGCGGATATGGCGCTCGTCGGGCCTGGGATGCACCGTGATGCCATCGGCTCCGTATCGTTCGCAGGCCGCAGCAATTTCCAGAATGTCAGGCAGGTTGTTGTTCCTGGCATTGCGGATGAGCGCTATTTTGTTGATATTTACGCTAAGCTTGGTCATTTGATTTTTTTTTTCCACTTTTGCAGGCCGACTTGTCCCGGTCGATGCAAGGGGCAAATATAATGATTTTTTACTATCAAACGAGCTTTAAAAAACAATAATAATCACCTATGGACATCGCGATTTTCGGCAAGCGTACACAAGACTCCTCCAAGGAACAGATCTCATTGCTGTTCAGGCTGTTGAAGGAACGCGGCGTCAGTATCTCCGTCGATACCCGCTTCTATGACTACCTGAGAACCATTTTGCCGGAAGCCCCGGAGGTGGACGATTTCATCCCGGGCAATCTCTTCCGGGCCGACTTTGCCCTGAGCATCGGCGGTGACGGCACCTTCCTGAACACGGCCAGCCGGGTGGGGGACAAGGGTATTCCCATCCTGGGTATCAATACCGGTCGTCTGGGCTTCCTGACGGCTTCGGACGGCAGTGACATGGAAGAACTGGTCGATGAGATGATGACAGGTCGTCTGGAAGTAGAGTCCCGCGCCCAGCTCAAGCTGGAGACCGACAGCAGTTCCATCGACTATCCCTTCGCCCTGAACGAAATCGCTATCACCAAGCGTGATGTTTCGGCCATGCTGCATATCCATGCTACGCTCAACGGCGAATATCTGAACGACTATCAGGCCGACGGGCTGCTACTTTCGACAGCCACCGGCTCGACGGCTTATTCCCTGAGCGTGGGCGGCCCTATCCTGATGCCCGACAGCAGCAGCTATGTGATTGTGCCCATTGCTCCGCACAGTCTGACAATCCGTCCCCTGGTGCTGGATGCCCGCACCGTGGTCGATCTCCGGGTAGAGAGCCGCAGCCATACCTATCTGGTCTCTCTGGACGGCCGCTCATACAGCCTGCCGATGTCCTCAGAGTTGCGAATATCATCATCTGATTTTATGATCAATATCGTTCGCAGGAAGAGCCAGAGTTTTCTTTCTACTCTGAAAGCCAAGATGATGTGGGGTAAGGATCTGAGATATCCTTCTATCTGACCTGTACTCTGGCCACTTGTCTGACGACCTCTCCCTGGTCGCTGATACCTTCGATAATCATGGTGCAGTAGCCGCGCTCATCGCCCGTATAGAAGCGTATTTCTGCCTGGCCTGTACTGTCGCTGTGCAGGTTGGGCTGCCAGCTGAGCGTCGAGCGCAGGTCGGGAAGGCGGCTCTGTCGTTGGCTCTCGACGGAATACATGGGCTGGTAGAACTCCTTGGGGGTCGTGTAACCCATGTAGGGTATCAGTTTCTGGTGGCTGCCCAGCTGCATGTCTTCAGTGCGCTGGCCACGCTTGAGGTAGATGCAGATCACTCCGTTGCCGCCGCCCCGGTACATGGCCGTCTGGACGGGATCCCTGAGAATGTCGATCAGTTCAACGTCGGCTACCTGGATGGTGCTCAGGTCGCTCATCTGCGACTCCATGTTGTCGATGACGATGAGCGGGGAGGCATTGCGCATGAGCACCCCTTCTCCGCTGGCATCCAGGGTGATGCCCGGTGCCTGGATGAGCACGTCGATGAGCCTCAGGCCGACCAGGTCTTCTATCTCTTCGGGCTCGAAAGTGTAGTTGGCATAAGTGTACATGGCCCCGCGCTCCTTGCGCAGATTGTCCGACCTTTTGGCCGTCACGGAGACTTCACCCAGGTTGATGACCATGCCGCCGTTTTCCTGGTACCAGCGTTCCCGGCTCTTGCTCAGAAAGTGTTCCATGACCGGATCGTCCCACTCCTTTCTCCGGGCCGGCAACTGCAGGGCTACCGGGGGAAAACTCTGGGCCTCGGCCGTCAGTTCCATGATGATGCCCTGCTGTTTCTTCTCGGCCTGGATAAAGAAGGACGAGCTGTCCGGGAACTCGAAGCCTTCGATGCAGAAACGGCCGCGGTTGTCGGTCTGGACGGAGTTTACATAGTTGAATACCGGATTGAAGACGGAGATATTGGCATTGGGAATGGCCCGGCGGATGGGGAAGGTCTGCAACCTGCCGCATAGAGTGGAACCGACCTCCAGCTCGTACTGGGTCAGTGGGGTGATGTTCCCTTTCATCAACCGCGGCAGGTCGTAGCGTCTCCAGCCCTGGGTCAGCATCAGCAGATCCAGCTGGTAGTCGGCCATGGTATTGGAGGCCAGGAAGTAATCGCCCGGCCGTTCGATGTGGCCTCTGAGATCGGAACTGAGCAGCAGATAGCTTTCGATGGTCATGGCAGAGGAGTCCAGAAGGACGCTCTGATCATCGGTGACGCTCAGCGATAAATCTCCCTTGACGGGCTCTCCCTGGGAATCGGTCAGTTTCAGGCGGGCATAAACCCTTTCCCGTCGGCCGTAGGCTGACTTGTCAAAAGCCAGGTCCGCAGTGACGGCCTTGGGCTGTCGGATGAAGCTGAGCCGTTCGGCAAGTATCTCGCCCCGGTCGTCAAGGAGCAGCACTTGCAGCACCCCGCAGGGCATGTCGGCCGTAGGCAGGGCCACCGTGGAACGGTCCGGGCCGAAAAAGGAACGGAACAGCGGCAGGCCGCGCATGTGGGCCAACAGATAGAGCTCCTGCTGCAAAGGCGCCCCCTCGGGACGCAGCACGGAGACGTAGAGTCGCTCATTGTCACGCGTGACAGAAAGTGAATAGCCTTCGCTCTGAGGGGAGGGAAGTGCCACTCTCAGTTCTTCGCCCAGCGAGTTCTCGCAGACGGCGGTATACTGTCCGCCCGCCTGCGCCTGCAGGCGGGTCTGTCCCATACCCAGGTGGCTGCTCTGAAAGCTGCCGACCTCCCGGCCGTCCTGATCGATGATGCGACCGTGGACATCGCAGCCCCAGCCGTCCTTGTCAACAGCCTTGAAGGCTACTTGCTGCAGACAGCCGGCAATCAGATGCCCTCCTTCGGGGAAAAACTGCAGGTCGTAGCCGGCCTGTCCCACTGCTGCTTTCTGAGCTCCGTCGCCTCCATACTGGCTGTCCGGCAGGCTGAGGATGGCGGCACTGGCATCCTCGCGTCCCTCGCCCACGGCATTGCCGATGTAGATTGTCTTGCGGAAGAAATAGTCCTCCGGCAGGTTGCGCATATAGTTTGTATAGGCACGCAGGGAATATTCCCCGGGCGGTGTCTGCGGCTTGACGGCCATCTGGCAGTAATAGCTGTCCTTTTCGGGACGGACGCGTTCCCGGGTCACCACCTCGCCGCGGCTGTTGACCAGCTCAACATAGACGTAGCGGCTGTAGTGCATGGACTGATGCAGGGCGGCGTGAAGCAGATAGGCCTTGAACCAGATAGTATCTCCGGCGGCATAATAAGGCTTGTCTGTATGGAGATAGACTTTCTCCTGCGGATAGGCGTTGAGCTGCTGGTTGAGCAGCTGTACCGCCTGAACCGAGAAATCGCTGTCACTCTCGTTCTGTGCAGGCAGCGGCAGTAGGCAAAAGGCGGCCAGCAGGCCGGGTAAAGCGTATTTTTTCATGACTGTCGACATGGGGTTCTGTATTTCTGTGACGAAGATAGCAATAAAAAAAGCAACTGCCGTATGACAATTGCTTTTTTGTTCGGTCTGAAACCTGATTTAGCTTCTTTTTTCCTTGATGCGGGCTTTCTTGCCGGTCAGGTTGCGCAGATAATAAAGTTTGGCCCTTCTGACTTTACCGACCTTGTTGACCGTAATGCTTTCGATGAACGGAGATTCCAGCGGGAAGATACGTTCTACACCGACATTGTCGGAGACCTTACGGCAGGTGAAGCGCTTCTTGTCGCCGCTTCCGCTGATTTTGATAACCACACCGCGGTAGTTCTGGATACGCTCTTTGTTTCCTTCTTTGATACGATAGGCCACAGTCACTGTGTCGCCGGCCTTGAAATCGGGATGAGTCTTTCCAGTGGCAAATGCCTCTTCGGCAATCTTAATCAAATCCATGATTGATAGTATTTTATTGTTAATCGTCTACGCAACGTTCCCGGTTCTCTCAACACTCCGACAGAGGTTACGCAAATCGGCTGCAAAGGTGCACATTTTATTCTGTCTGTGCAAGTCTTCGGCCGATATTTTTTCAAGTTTTCCGTTCAGAGGTCCGATTCCCGGAGAATCATTTGCAGATTTGAAGGAGTTTTCGGTACTTTGCAATAAATTTGACGTTAATAATACGATTAATCATGAAATACGGGTTTGTCAAAGTCGCGGCTGCCGTGCCGCACCTGAAAGTGGCCGATACAAGCTACAATGCGGAGAGAATCATCGCCCTGATGCAGCAGGCAGCCAAAGAGCAGGTGGAAATAGTCTGCTTCCCCGAACTGTCGGTCACCGGCTATACCTGCGGCGACCTGTTCTTCCAGCAAGTCTTGCTTCAGGCCGCTCAAAAGGCCTTGTCCAGGATATTGCTGGCCAGCGAAGACCTGGACCTGACGGCCATCGTGGGACTACCCCTGCCCCTTGAAGGACGGCTCTACAATGCGGCGGTAGTGCTACGGCAGGGAAGGATAACGGCCGTGGTGCCGAAAAGCTACCTGCCCGGCACCCGGGAGTTCTACGAGCCCCGATGGTTCAGCTCTGCCTTGGGCATGGAAAATACCGGCATCAGGCTGTGCGGACAGGACTGTCCCTTCGGAACCCGCCTGCTGACGGACACGGGCAATGCCTGCTTCGCCGTAGAGATCTGTGAAGACCTCTGGAGTGTCATACCTCCAGGCAGTCACCATGCGCTGGCCGGCGCCGATCTGGTCTTCAACCTCTCTGCCAGCAACTCCCTGACGGGCAAGTACGACTATCTGCTGCAGCTCGTCACCCAGCAGTCGGCACGCTGTCTTTGCGGCTATGTCTATGCTTCGGCCGGCTGCGGCGAATCGACCACCGACCTGGTCTTCGGTGGCAACGGGCTCATTGCTGAAAGCGGAAAACTCCTGGCCGAATCCCAGCGTTTCAGTCGGGAAGAGCAGCTGATTGTCAGTGAGATAGATGTCGACCGTCTGCGCTCTGACCGCTTGCAGAGCGCTGCCTTCAAGCAGGAGCGGCCTGTGGGCTATCAGACGGTCTTTCTTCCTGAAATAAACAAGGAAAACGAGACTTTGACACGGACGGTCCGTCCCTTGCCTTTCGTGCCTGAAGAGGAGGAGATGGATCTGCGCTGCCGCGAGATTTTCGACATCCAGGTGGGCGGTCTGGTCAAACGTCTGGAGCATACGTCTGCCAAGGCTGCCGTTGTCGGCATTTCCGGCGGACTGGACTCCACGCTGGCCCTGCTGGTCTGCGCCAAGGCCTTCGACAAACTGGGACGCGACCGCCGTGACATCATCGGCATCACCATGCCCGGCTTCGGCACCAGCGACCGCACCCATACCAATGCCCTGGATCTGATGAGCCATCTGGGGGTCACCAATAAGGAAATTGACATCAAAGCGGCCTGCCGGCAACATTTCAGCGATATCGGCCACGATGAAACGGTACATGACGTGGTCTATGAAAACAGTCAGGCCCGCGAGCGCACCCAGATCCTGATGGACTATGCCAACGGCCTGGGCGGTATGGTCATCGGTACGGGCGACCTGTCGGAACTGGCCCTGGGCTGGGCCACCTATAACGGTGACCACATGTCCATGTACGGTGTGAACGGCGGGATTCCCAAGACCTTGATACGCTATCTGGTGCACTGGGTGGCCGAAACGCAGGTCGACGACGCTTCCCGCGACACGCTGCTCGACATCCTTGACACCCCTGTCAGCCCAGAGCTGCTTCCTACCGACAAGAGCGGGCAGATTGCCCAGAAGACCGAAGATCTGGTGGGGCCTTATGAGTTGCACGATTTCTTCCTTTATTACCTGCTGCGCTTCGGCTTCACCCCGGACAAGGTGCTCTGGCTGGCATGCCGCGCTTTTGCCGGACAATACGACAAGGCCGTCATACAGAAGTGGCTGCAGACCTTTGTACGTCGCTTCTTCGCCCAGCAGTTCAAGCGCTCCTGTCTGCCCGACGGCCCCAAGGTGGGCAGTGTCGGCCTTTCGCCCCGCGGCGACTGGCGCATGCCCAGCGATGCCGTCAGCCAGGAATGGCTCAAAACCTTGGAATAATCAGAAAAACATAGCTGCCCCCAGGCTCATTTCGCGCCAGTTGTCGGGACGGTAGTGGTCAAGGTCGAACATCCAGTGACGGAATTTCAGACTGATTTGCAGAAAGCTGAGCACATCGATGCCGCCGCTGATGAAATAGTCCCAACTGCAGCGTTCTTTGTCCGTCCAGCCTGGTAGGGTGTAACTGCTGCCGTCGCTTTTTCGGGCTCCGACAAAATAGTCCAGACTGACGCCTCCGGCGATAAAGGGCCGGACCAGGCCCATATGTACTCCCAGTTGCATCTGCAGCGGGGTGAAGGACACCAGCGTGTTGCGGCAGCTGCCTTCGCCGTTATAGATGTAATAGGCCATTTCAGGCTGCCAGTACAGGCCGGTGACAAGCCGGATATTGCGCCAGAGTCCCACAGAAAAGCCCTGGCAGCCTTCCAGGTTGCCATAATATCCGGGTTGGGAGGACAGGGTGTTGAAATGGCTCTGGCGGTCGGCATAGGAAAAGAAAAAGCCGGTTTTATTGCGGTAGCCGTTATCGGAGCGTGACACGGCAAGGCTTTCTTCCTCCCGCTGGGCCCTGAGACAGCAGAGGGGTAGCAGCCAGGCAAGGCAGAAAAGCAATAATGTTCTGTTCATTTCCGTCAGTAACCGTATCAGCCGCTGCAAAAGTATCATTTTCCAGGCATATAAAAAAACTAAAAAAGGCTCTCCGGCCTGAATAAATGAAGTAACTTCGCACAATCATTGCACGCCATGAAGCGAATCCTCACAACGATATTGTTTTCTGCTTTGTTGACAGGCTTTGTCCCGGCCTCAGGCGGTTTCCGCTATGTCTCGGGCGGGCGGCTGGCTGTCGATGAACGCTATGACCGGGACATTGACCGGGCTTTGCAGCGCCGTCTGCACAGCCGCTACGTCCAGATGGAAGGGCAAATGAATCAGGTTATCGGACGCTGTGCCCGGCGCCTGAAAGCGGAAGACCCCGAAGGAGCCCTGAACAATTTCTGCGCCGACCTGCTGTTGCGACAGACACGGGAAATCATCGGCTGTGAGGCCGACTTGGCCCTGATCAATAACCATGCCCTGCGCAAGGACCTGCCCAAGGGGGAGATCACGGTAGGTATGGTCTATGAGGCCTTGCCTTTTGACGATGAACTGGTCATTCTGGAACTCCAGGGCAAAGACTTGAAGCGGCTGGTCCAAACCGTGGCCCGACGTGGCTCGGAGACTTTTGCCGACCTGCGGCTGACGGAACGCGACAAGTTCCTGGTGGACTTTACTGTCGGCGGTCTGGCCCTGGACCCGGAAAGGACCTATCGCCTGGTCACTATC
Source organism: Bacteroidales bacterium (assembly GCA_017464285.1). Lineage (GTDB taxonomy): Bacteria > Bacteroidota > Bacteroidia > Bacteroidales > UBA1402 > UBA1757. The sequence goes on from JAFUDT010000013.1 coordinate 226,400, forward strand.
GATTATCTGGCCGAAGGCAGCGGCGGCATGAGTGTTCTGCGTTCGGCCCTGTCTATGACGAAGACCGGCTATTTTCTGAGAGACTGCATGATACGCGAATTCGAGATGGCAACACGGGAAGGCCGCGAGGTGACATCCCGCATAGACGGACGTTTCAAAAGCATTGAGCCATGAAAAAGAGGACAGCGCTTATACTGCTGGGCTTTGTGCTGGCCGCCGTCCTGCTGCTGGTTCCTGACCTCGCCCGGGGCAAGAGCGCTCTGACACGCCGCATCGTCTCCGAGGGAGGGACGGACAGTGTCACCCTGATCATTCTGCACACCAACGACACGCACAGCAGGCTTGACCCCTTGCCTGAGAACAGCAGCAGCTACGCCGGCCGTGGCGGCATACTGCGCCGTGACGCCCTGTTCCGCCGTCAGCGCCAGCAGGCCGAACGACAAGGAGCCGCTGTGCTGACAGTCGATGCCGGCGATTTTTGTCAGGGCACTCCCTATTACAATTTTTTCGACGGACAGGTGGAAGTCGATATGATGAACCGCCTGGGCTATCAGGCAGTCACCTTGGGCAACCACGAGTTTGACAAAGGTACTGAGACTCTGGCCAAGGCCTTAAAAAATGCCAGTTTCAAGGTGGTATGCAGCAATTATGATCTCTCGGCTTCCGCCCTGAAGGCTCTGGTGGTCCCCTGGACGGTGATAGAGACGGGTGGCCTGCGCATCGGCCTGGTCGGAGCCTGTCCCGACCTGAAAAACCTGGTGATGCCCTCCCATCGGGAAGGTGTCGTCTATCAGCCGCCTGTGGCTCCGATATCACGATATGCCACCATGCTCAAGGAGGAACAGCACTGTGACCTGGTCGTCTGTCTCTCCCACCTGGGCCATGACAATTCCGGCAGCAGTGACCTGAGTCTGGCCAGGGAATCGGTCGGGGTGGATGTCATTATCGGTGGCCATTCCCATACCTTTCTCAAGGAGCCGGTGGTCTGCCTCAACTCCCGGGGGGAGGAAGTCATCGTCAGCCAGATGGGGCGGGATGGTGTCTATGTGGGGCGTATTGAACTGAAAGTTAAAAAGAAAAGATGATTAGAAGATATTTTACCACGCTGTTTTTTTCTCTTGCCGTAATGGCATCCATGGCCGTGACGCCTGTGCTGTGGCAGCAGGGAACCCGGGATCCCGACTGTCGCCGCTGGGTCGATTCCGTGATGGGCACCCTGGACCGCAGCGGACGTGTGGCACAGCTTTTCATGCCCGTGGTCTCCTCGAAGGATGATCAGGGCTGGCCGGAAAAAATCGACAACTGGGTGCGTCAGCAGGGTATAGGCGGCCTTTTTTTCAGTCAGGGTACCATCCCTCAGCAGGCACTGGCTCTGAACCGTGCCCAGGCTGTTGCCCCGGTACCGCTGCTCATCGGCGCCGATGCCGAGTGGGGACTGTCCATGCGCCTTACAGATGCCCTGCGATTCCCGCGCAACACGATGCTGGCTGCCATAGCAGACAGCTCCCTGCTATACGAGTACGGTCTGGAAATGGCCCGTCAGTGTCGGGCCATGGGCATTCAGCTGAATTTCGCCCCCGATGCCGACGTGAACAGCAATCCCCGCAATCCGGTCATCAATACCCGTTCTTTCGGGTCCTCTCCTCAGCGCACAGCCACTCTCGCCTCCCAGTATGCCCGTGGCCTGGAGGCGGGCGGAGTAGTGGCTGTCATGAAGCATTTCCCCGGTCACGGTGACACCATGGAAGACTCTCATGAGCAGCTGGCCCGTGTGGGCAGCGACCGCGCGCGCATGGATACAGTCGAACTGTATCCTTTCCGTCGGATGATCGGAGAGGGTATTTCCGGGGTCATGGTGGGGCACCTGTCGGTCCCGGCCTACGAGAAGAATCCGCTTTTACCTTCCTCGCAGTCGGCCGTCATCGTGGACAGTCTTCTGCACCGGGCCATGGGTTTCGAGGGACTTACCATCACCGATGCGCTGGTCATGAAAGGCGCCTCGGCCAGCTATAGCGGCCTGAACTGTATCCGGGCCCTGCAGGCCGGTAACGACATCCTTTTGAGTCCGGCCAGTCTGGTCAGCGATCTGAAAGCGGTGGTCTCGGCCGTGGAGCGGGGTCTGATCAGCGACAGCCTGATAGATGCCAAATGTCGTAAGGTTTTGACATATAAATATATACTTGGATTGTCAAAGCGACCTTCCATCGACCTGGAAAACCTGGGCGAGCGCCTGCATACCCCCAGGGCGGTGGCCCTTGACCGTCAACTGCATGTCCAGGCTATGACCCTGCTGCGCAACGAGCGGGATTTCCTGCCGCTCAGGCATCTTGAATCGCAGCGGACGGCCGTAGTCGTACTTGGCGACACGCTCGACAATCCCTTCATCCGTACGCTCAGGCTGTATGAGGAAGACCTGGAGGCCTATGCCTTTGCCGCCACAGCGGCTCCCGACCGTCAGCAGCTGTCCGCACAGCTGGGCAAATACGACCGGCTCCTGGTCGGAGTATATGCCAACACAGCCCGCCAGACGGAGTGGCTTGCGGCTTTGTCGGCCGTGGCTCCGCTCTGCGTCTGCACTTTCACTTCGCCCTATACCTTGTCACGTCACGGCAGGATATTGCAGACGGCAGCGGCCGTACTTTGTGCCTACGAGACTTCGGCTATGGCTCAGGAGGCAGCTGCCCAGGCCATTTTTGGCGGTAATGCCGTCAACGGTACCCTGCCGGTCCCCGTGGGTAATCTTTTTCCCTACGGCCATGGCTTGCAGACGGAAAAGACCCGGCACTCGTATGGATTGCCTGAAGAATCGGGCATGAAATCTGAGGTGATGGCCCGCATCGACAGTATCGTCGAGGATGCCATTGCCAGGGACGCCTTCCCGGGCTGTCAGGTGCTGGTGGCCAAAGAGGGCAGGGTGGTCTGGAACCGGGCCTATGGCTATGTCGATGTGGACCGCTGTGTCAGGGTAACCCCCGACCATATCTATGATCTGGCTTCGGTGACCAAGGCGCTGGTCTGCACGCCGGCGGTGATGAGTCTGGTCGAACGGGGCATGATCTCGCTTGACAATCCCGTGTCGATGCATCTGCCCGCCCTGCAGGAAACCGACAAGCGCAACTTGTCCTACCGGCAGATGCTCTATCACGAAGCCAGACTGTCGCCTTTCGTGCCTTTCTACCAGCATCTGATCGATTTGAACAGTTTTCCGGGCAGCCTGTTTCTGACCACGCGCCCCGATTCGGTGCATACGGCCCGTTTTGACGAATCGACCTGGGCGCCGGAGCATTTCAGCTATGATGATGCGCTGGTATCGGACCGGGCTTCGGACCTCTACAACCTGAAAGTGGCCGACCGCCTATATGTCCACCAGTCTTTCCGTGACTCGGTCATCGGCATCATCTGCCGCTCGTCGCTGCTCAAGCGCACCCGCTACTCCTACAGCGACTTGGGCTTCATCCTGATGGGATTCGCCGCCGAGTCGCTTTTCGGTCAGAGTCTGGATCAGTGGGCGGAACATGAACTGTTTGCCCCTTTGGGTGCCCGCACGACCACTTATCTGCCGCTACGCCGTTTCCACCCGGAAAGGATTGTCCCCACAGCCTTGGACAGCACTTTACGTCATCAGCTCATCCTGGGTTATCCGCACGATGAGGCGGCAGCCTTCCTGGGGGGAGTCTCGGGTAATGCCGGACTGTTCTCCAATGCCAACGACCTGGCCAAGTTCCTGCAGATGATGCTCGATGAGGGGACTTACGGCCGCCATCGTTATTTCGAGCCCTCCACCGTACGCTTTTTCACATCCACGCGCAGCCGTCTGAGCCGCCGTATGCTGGGTTATGACGCCAATGAGCCCGATCCTGCCAAGATTCATCCCATGTCTTCCTATGCCTCTCTTCGCACCTATGGGCACACTGGTTTTACGGGTACCTGTTTCTGGGTGGATCCGCAGAGCGGACTCATCTACATTTTCCTGAGCAACCGGGTGCATCCCGATCGCACGAACACGTTGCTGGGCCGTCTGGACATCCGTCCCAAGATACAGGATGTCATCTATCAGTCCTTCGAGTAGCTGCTCATTTTTTTTATTTGCGAATGGGGAGGCTTTACTGTATATTTGCCAAATTAATCAAAATCACCTCTTATGATTCATCAGATAGACCCTAGTCTTGTCAAAGATCTGCAGCTCAAGGCCGAGCAGATCCGTAAAAGAGAAATAGAAATCATCTACAGCGCCCGTGCCGGCCATACGGGCGGTTCCCTCTCGGCTACCAATGTGCTGACAGTGCTGTATTTCAACGAAATGAAAACCAATCCTGAGCACCCCGACGACCCGGCTCGCGACCGCTTTATCATGAGCAAGGGACACAGTGTCGAAGCACTCTATTGTGTCCTGGCCAAAGCCGGCTTCATCAGCGACCGGCTGCTTGATACCTATGGTGAATGCGGCAGCAAGCTGGCCGGACATCCGACCCGCAAAGTCCCCGGCATAGAAATGAATACCGGTGCCCTCGGCCACGGCCTGCCGGCCGGTGTGGGCATGGCCATCGCCGCCAAGATGGACGGCAAGTCCTACCGTACCTTCGTTCTGATGGGTGACGGAGAGCAGGGAGAAGGTTCCATCTACGAAGCCGCCATGGCGGCCTCTCATTACCATTTGGACAACTTGGTGGCCATCATCGACCGCAACCATCTGCAGATCAGCGGCAACACCGAGGATGTCATGTCGCTCGAACCCATGCGCCAGCGTTGGGAAGCCTTCGGCTGGGATGTCCACGAAGCCGACGGTGACGATATTGTCTCGCTCCTGGGCGCCTTTGCCGAGGTGAAAACGCACAGCGGCAAGCCCCATCTGATTATTTCCCATACCACCAAGGGCAAAGGTGTCTCCTACATGGAGAATGTCGCCAAGTGGCATCACGGCGTCCCCACCGAGGCAGAATATGCCCAGGCGCTGTCCGAGATTTCCGCCCGTATCGAATCACTGCAAAAATAACGAATCATGACCAATACTATCCCTTGTCGAAAAATGATCACGGACTCCCTGCTGGAGTTCGGACGCCAGCATAAAAACATCGTTGCTGTCACCACCGATGCCCGCGGTTCGGTCACCTTGGGCGATTTTGCCAAAGAACTGCCCGGACAGTTTGTCGAACTGGGCATTGCCGAGCAGAATGCCGTCGGCGTGGCCGCCGGTCTGGCCTCTACGGGCAAGAACGTCTTTGTCTGCGGGCCGGCCTGCTTCTATGTGGCCCGTTCCCTGGAACAGGTCAAGGTCGATGTGGCTTATTCCAACATGCCGGTCCGCATTCTGGGCGTGAGTGGAGGAGTGAGCTACGGTGCCCTGGGGGCCACCCATCACAGCCTGCACGATATCGCCGCCTTGCGCTGCTTCCCGGGCATGAACGTTGTGCTGCCCTGCGATATTTATGAGAGCCGCCGCCTTGTCGAGGCCCTGCTGGACTATCCTCATCCGGTCTATATCCGGGTAGGCCGCAATGCTGTGCCCAATGTCTATGAGAATACCGATATCCCCTTTGAGATCGGCAAGGCCATCACCGTTTGCCAGGGCAAAGACCTGACGCTGATCGCTTGCGGCGAGACTGTCTGGCACTGTCAGCAGGCCGCCAGGACTTTGGCCGGAGAAGGCATCAGTGTACGCGTTTTGGACATGCACACCCTCAAGCCCTTTGATGAGGAGGCTGTCAAGAAGGCGGCTGCCGAGACCGGGCGTATCATGACAGTCGAAGAGCACAGCATCTTCGGCGGTCTGGGGGCTGCCGTCGCCCAGGTGGTGGTCGAAAACTGCCCCGTACCCATGAAAATACTGGGCATCCCCGACGAGAATGCCATCACGGGTACTTCCAAGGAGATTTTCCATCATTACGGCATCGATGCCGAAGGCATTGCCGCCTCGGTCCGCGCCTGGCTGAAATAAGCTCCGACTATGTACACACTTGCCATCGACCAGAGCACCTCGGCCACCAAGCTGATGCTCTTTGATGAAAGCGAACGGCTCTGCCATCGGGTGACGCTCGAGCATACGCAGTATTATCCCCAGCCGGGCTGGGTGGAACACGATGCCGAAGAGATCATGCAGAACATTTTCCGGGGAGCCGCCCAGCTACTCCGGGAGAGTGGTGTGTCGGAAAAGGAAGTGCAGTCTGTGGCACTGACCAACCAGCGTGAGACGGTGGTTGTGTGGGAGGCCTCATCGGGCCGGCCGATATACAGGGCCGTCGTGTGGCAGTGCCAGCGGGGTGCCCGTATCTGTGCCGAGCTGCGCGAACTGGGTTGCACCGGGATGGTCCAGTCCAAGACCGGACTGCTGATCGATCCCTATTTCTCTGCCAGTGGCGTGAAATGGATACTGGACAATGTGGCCGGGGCACGTGAGAAGGCTGAGGCCGGTCTGTTGCGCATGGGAACGATGGATGCCTGGATGATATGGCAGCTGACGGGTGGCCGGGTACATGCCTGCGACCGCACCAACGCTTCCCGCACCATGCTCTACAACATCCATACGCTCGACTGGGACGATGAACTGCTGGCCCTGATGGGCATACCCCGCAGCATGATGCCCGAGGTCCGTTGTTGCGATGAAGTCTATGGTAAAACCACCTTTAACGGCCTGTTCAGCCACGAACTGCCTATTGCCGGTGTGCTGGGAGACTCACACGGAGCCCTGGTGGGACAGGTCTGTTTCTCAGAGGGCCTGGGCAAGGCCACCTACGGTACAGGCTCCTCGGTCATGGTCAATATCGGCCGGGAGGTCAGACAGGCCCCTCCGGGATTGGTGACATCGGTCGGTTTTGCCGCCCAGGGACAGACCTGGTATGCCTTCGAAGGCAATATCCACTGTACAGGTGCCACCATCAAATGGATGGTAGACGACCTGGAACTGATTGCATCTTCGGCCGAAAGCGAGGCACTGGCCGTCTCGGTGCCCGACAACGGCGGAGTCTTCTTCGTGCCGGCTTTCGCCGGATTGGGAGCGCCCTGGTGGCAGAGTGATGCCCGTGCCGTCATCTGCGGCATGTCGCGCGGCACCCGGAAGGCTCATGTCGTTCGGGCCGCCTTGGAAGCCATTGCCTACCAGGTCAGGGATCTGGCCGACCTGATGACCCGTCAGGCCGGGATCTCCCTCAAGGAACTGCGTGTTGACGGAGGTCCGGCCAAGAACCGTTTCCTGATGCAGTTCCAGGCCGACATGCTCAATGCTGCCGTCAATGTGAGTCCGATTGCCGAAGCCTCTGCCCTGGGAGCCGTGCTGATGAATTCATTGGCTATGAAACGCCGTTCTTCACTGGAGGAAATCTCCGCCTTGCGCCGTTCATCGGAAATCATCTCTCCCAAGATGAGCGAAGAGGAGCGGAACAAGCTCTACGCCGCCTGGCTCAAGGCCGTCAGAGGAACGATAGATCTGAGCAGGGAATTGGCGTGATTATCTCACAGAATCCACAATAAGCAATCATCAAAATACCTTTTACTATGGCTTACAAAAAGAATCTCACCTTCGGTATCATCATCGGTACCCGCAACTACTTCAATTCTGCACTGGCCGTTGATGTGCGCGCATCGCTTTTGCAGCTGCTCAAGAAGGCCGGGCATGACTATGTTATCCTCGATGAGAGTGAAACTCCCACTCAAGGCAGTATGGAAACCCGCGAGGACGGTATCAAGTGCGCCCGCCTGTTCCGTGCCAACCGCGACCGTATCGACGGCATCATCATCTGTCTGCCCAACTTCGGTTTTGAAATCGGCATTATCAATGCGCTGGATCTTGCCGAGCTGAAAGTGCCCATCCTGGTCCAGGCCTGCGACGACGAGAACGACAAGGTCGATCTGGACCATCGCCGCGATGCTTTCTGCGGCAAGCTCTCGGTCTGCAACAACCTGTATCAGTATAATATACCTTTCACGCTGACCACCTTGCACACCTGCGACATCGACTCTCCTGAGTTTGCCGCCGACCTGGACTTCTTTGCCGGAGTCTGCCGTGTGGTCAGAGGCTTGCAGCATGCCCGTATCGGTGCCATCGGCACCCGGCCCATGGGCTTCCAGACCTGCCGTGCCAGCGAGAAGATCCTGCAGGCCAGCGGTATCACGGTCGTGCCCGTCGACATGTCGGAGATCATGGCCGATGCCGCCAAGGTGAGCGATCAGGAGGCCAAGGCCAAGATGGAGGCCATCAAAGCCTATGCCCATGTCCCGGCCCAGTATGAGGAGAAACTGAAGATCCAGGCCAAGTTCGGCGTGGCCGTCGAGCGCTGGATCGCCGCCAACGAAGTGGATGCTACGGCCATCCAGTGCTGGGATTCCCTGGAAAAGAATTATGGCTGCGCTCCCTGCATCACCATGAGCATGCTCAGCGAGCAACTCGTTCCCAGTGCCTGTGAGACCGACATCGCCGGCGCCGTCTCGATGTATGTCCTGAGCCTGGCCTCCGGTCAGCCGGCCGCCTTGCTCGACTGGAACAACAACTTCGCCAAGGAGCGTAACAAATGTGTCTGCACCCATTGCGGCAACTTCCCCAAGGGCTTTGCCAATGCTCCTCTGGAACTGGGCACGCTGGGTGTGCTGGGCCGTCAGCTCGGATCGGTCAAGACCTTCGGTGCCGTCAAGACCAAGGTCAGCGAAGGCGATTTCTCGTTCTTCCGTATTTCGACCGACGACAACTACGGCTGCATCAAGGCCTATCTGGGCGAGGGCGAAATCACCAACGAGCCTTACGGCATGGACGGCTGCATTGCCGTGACCAAGGTCAACAACCTGCAGCAGCTCATGCGCCATATCTGCAAGAACGGCTATGAGCACCATGTGGCCATGTGCCGCACTCATGTGGCCGATATCATCGAAGAGGCAGTCGATACCTATCTCGACTGGGACCTTTATCGTCACGAATAAGCTCATTGCTGCAGTATACTGCAGCAACATTAGGGGGATAGCCCTCCGGGCGCAGACGAAAACGGCGCTTGGAAGGCTATCCCCTCCATTTGCACATTGAAATACGTATAGATGGCTATCTGGATTGTCCTGCCCATTCTGACCCTGCTGATGTTCGACCTGGGCCTTTCACTCAAGTTTGAAGACTTCGGAAAGGTGTTTCGTCATCCTTGGCCCATTGTCGTTGCCTTGGCGGGGCAGCTCGTCTTGCTTCCTCTCATCGCCCTGGGACTTGCCTGGGCATTCAAGCTTACCCCGGTCTTTTTCATCGGTCTGGTACTTATTGCCTGTTGCCCGGGTGGCAGCTCGTCCAATGTGTTCTCCAAACTGGCCGGCGGGGATGTGGCCTTGTCCGTGACGCTGACCGCCCTGAGCAGTGTCATCACTCTTTTCACCATTCCCCTTGTCATGAGTGCGGCGACCAGCCTGGTCGGGGAGAGTGTCGGTATCAGCCTGCCTGTGGGGAATCTGGTCAAACAGAATCTGCTGCTGATGCTGCTGCCGGTCCTTCTGGGCATCGGGCTGCATTACGTCTGGCCGCAGGGCGCTGAAAAAACGGACAGAGTGCTTGCCAGGCTGGCATTTCCACTGTTGCTGATTCTTATCACCGTCTTCTATGTCCAGCACCATCGGACCATACTGGACAATCTGGGTATTCTCGGGCTGTGTGTCACGGCACTGATTCTGCTGGCCATCGGCTGCTCGTCTGTGCTTTCCCGCCTGGTGAGAGCCGGAGCTGCCCAGCGCCGGACGGTGATTATCGAGGTGGGTATGCAGAATGCAGCCCAGGCCATAGCCATAGCTTCCAGTCCCTTTATTTTCGCCAACGAGCAGATGGCCATCCCGGCCATCCTTTATTCGCTGATGATGAACATCGTCCTGCTCGTGTATGTCTGGATAGTCAGACGCGCAGCGGCTACCCGGCGGCACAGCACAAAATAGCTTTTTTATTTGCAGAAACACTCTTGTCGATTATTTTTCTCTGTTCCTTAAAAAGAAATATGATGAAAATAGTCCGACATCTGTTGTTATGCCTGTCGTTGTTGTCGCTGCCACTCTCTTTGACCAATTGCAAAGACGACAAAGATGAACTTGATGGTCCTGGGGTGCTTAAATATGAGTACGTTGATTTGGGATTGAGCGTCAAGTGGGCCACTTGTAATGTTGGCGCAGAAAAGCCCGAGGACTATGGCGACTATTTTGCCTGGGGTGAGACGGAGACCAAGATTAGTTATTCTTGGACAAACTATAAGTTCCGTACTAGTGGTGACTCTTGGGATAATGTCAAGTTTTCCAAATACAATACAGGCTGTTCATACGGCCTAGTAGATAACAAGACCGTTCTTGATGCTGGAGATGATGTGGCCCATGTTAAGTGGGGCGGGGATTGGCGTATGCCAACCCGGGAAGAGTTTAATGAATTGCTCGAAAACTGCACTTGGACCTGGACTACTCAAAATGGAGTGAAGGGGTATAAGGTTACAAGTAGAAAGACAGGATATACCGACCGCAGCATTTTCTTGCCTGCTGCGGGCTGCCGCTACGGAACGGGTCTCAGCAATGCCGGTTCCAACGGACACTACTGGTCGAGTTCGCTCGGCGCAGTTAGTCCGAACTCCGCGTGGGGTGTGAGCTTCTATTCCAGCAGTTGCGGCACGGGCAGCTACAGCCGCTACAGCGGTCAATCTGTCCGCCCCGTGTGCCCGTAGGATTTGTCTTGACATTCAAATAGAAAAGCCATCCCCGGAGCGGGAGAGCCGGCAGGGCGGTCTTCCGACCGCCCACGCGTGCCACCTCGCTCCGGGGATAGTATAGTACACAATCCTGTATTGGTGACTTTCTACTCGCAAATACAGATATTTAGAAAGGCTCCATTAGCAGACGGAAGCTGTAGTCCTGATAGGGCAGGCGGTACTGGCGCAGGGGCCAGGCGCCCCAGCTGTTGACACAGCCCATGCCCATCTGCTTGAGGTCTATGCAGCAATCCACATAGCCGGCCTTTTCCAGGTCGGAGGGGTGGCGTTGGGCTTTGACCAGGCCGTCGTCGAGCATTTCCAGGGCGTAGGGCAGAGCGGAGGCGGAGAAGGGCACCGGGGCGGTGAAACGCAGACCGCGGCCGTCCGGGGCGCGCAATTCCCACCAGCGTAGGTCAGTCTTGGTGCCGGTCTCCTGGGGACGGATGTAAGGATAGAACTGTTCTTCGACGCTCTGGTGATAGATGCCCAGCAGGCTGGCATTGTTGCGGTCGGCGTAGTTTTCCATCGGACCCCGGCCATAGTAGCTGACTTTTTGGATGGATTTGACCAGAGGCAGCCGCAGGCCGAAACGGAACAGTTCCGGCTGCTTGGCCCCTTCGGTGGTCCGTAGGTTCTGGCAAACCTCAATGCGTCCTTTTTTGTCGATGACATAGTCCAGTATCAGGTCGGCCTGCAGGTCTTCCAGATGGTAGGAGGCTTCCAGACGGACCTTGTCGCCCGGTTTTTCAATGCGCATATCCTTGAGCTGAAGCTCCGGATGCTTCCAGGCGGCCAGCTGGCGGGGAATGTTGGCTCCGTAGTCGTTGTCGGTAGGAGCCCGCCAGAAATTGGGTCTCAGACTGCCGTGGTCGGCCAGCAGGGCGCGGCCTTTGTACTGCCAGGATTTCAGGAAGCCGTCTTTGCCGAAAATCAACTTGAAGTCGGTGCCTTCAATGATGATGCCAATCTCATTGGACTGCTCGCATTGCAGGCCGGCAGCGGTCTTATCGGAAACCGTGGCTTTTCCGGAAACTGCGGTCTTCCTGGTGACAGTTTCTATCGGCTCGTCATCCATCAAGGAAGTGAAGAAATGCCCCGGGGCGGCCTCACGGATACACAGTTGCTGTCGGGAGAGAGTGTGACCGGCGGGGAGCAGGGCTTCGGCCTGGTCGAGACGGACCTCCAGATTGAGCAGCAGTTCGGCCTCAGTGGGCAAGCCGGCCAAGTCGTAGGGCAGCACCAGGGGCTTTTCCTCCTGCGGCCCGAGATTGAGCGGCAGGTTGCCGCGCTGCACGGGCAGTCCGTCGCAGAGCAACGTCCAATCGAGCGAGCAGTGATTCAGCTCTTTGAAGAAAAACTCATTGAAAAGGCTCACCTGTCCCTGGTTCAGATCCAGTGCACGGGCCCAGACATCCTGATAGAAATACTGCACCTCGTAGGCATGGGGGTTCCACACGCGGTCGGGCCCCACCAGACCGTTGTCACAGAAGTTCTTGTCGCTGGGGTCGTAGGTGTTGTAGTCGCCGCCGTAGGCGTAGAACATGCGCCCCTTGTCATCATAGGCCCGCTGGCTCTGATCGACGAAATCCCAGATAAAGCCGCCCTGGTATTTCGGGTAACGGCGTATCAGGTCCCAGTATTCCTTGAAACCGCCCTCGGAGTTGCCCATGGCATGGGCATACTCACATTGGATGAGCGGTTTGGTCTTGGATTCGTCCTCGGCATAGCGGCGGCAGTTGTCGTAGCCATAGTACATGGGGCAGAAAATGTCTGTATAGTCGTTCTGTCCGGCCTGTTCGTACTGCACCGGACGGGAGGGATCCTCGGCCTTGATCCATCGGTAGCAGGCTTCGAAGTTAGGGCCGAAGCCTGCCTCGTTGCCCATCGACCAGACGATGACCGAAGGATGGTTGTAATTGCGCTGCACATTGCGCTGGTTGCGCTCCAGATGAGCCCGGGCATAATCCTCGCGCCGTGCCAGGGTGGCGGCGCCGTAGCCCATGCCGTGGCTTTCGAGGTTGGCCTCGGCCACCACATACAACCCGTACTGGTCGCAGAGATCATACCATAGGTTGTCGTCCGGGTAGTGGCAGGTACGGACGGCATTGATGTTCATTTCTTTCATGGCGGTGATGTCCTGGATCATCCGCTCGCGCGAGAGGATATAGCCGCCGTCGGGATCTATCTCATGCCGGTTCACCCCCTTAATGAGCACGGGTTGTCCGTTGACCAGCAACTGGGCATCTCGGATCTCCACTTTTCTGAAGCCTACCATCAGGGGAATGACTTCGAGTATCTTGCCGGCCGGATGTCTCAAAGTGGCTGTCAGGGAGTAAAGTACAGGAGTCTCGGCCGACCAGAGACGTGGCCGTGGTACCTCCATGCTCAGGGCAATGTCTGTTCCCTGCGGCTGGGTCTTGTCGACGGTCTGCCTGGCGGAGGCAAGAGTCTCCCCCTCAGGACTGTTCAAGCTTAGCTCTACCCAGGTTCCTTTAACTGCCTGGCAACGAAGACGGATGTCCAGCCGGCCGTCATGGTAGTCATTGACCAAATCTGGGGTGACGCGGATATCTTTGATATACTGATAACCTGTTGTATACAGATAGCAGTCGCGGGCCACCCCGCAGAAGTGGAAGAAATCCTGGTCTTCCAGATAGCTGCCGTCCGACCAGCGGAACACCTGGAAGGCTATCAGATTCTTCTTGCCGGGCTTGACATAGGGGGTCAGGTCGAACTCGGCTTCCAGCTTGCTGTCCTCGCTGTAGCCCACGGACTCTCCGTTCACATAGAGCTTTATGTTCGATGTGACCGAGCCGAAATGGGCGACGATGCGTCGGTTTTTCCAGGAGGCAGGAATGGTGATTTCCCTCCGGTAGGAGCCCACATGGTTGTTCTCTTCGGGCACCAGGGGCGGATTGTTGCGGAAATGCCCTTTCCAGGCATATCCGGAACTGGTATAGACGGGGTCGCCGTAGCCCTGTTTCTCCCACATCCCAGGCACGGGCATGAGGCCCCAGCCGCTGTCGTCGTTGTCTTTACGGTAGAAGTCCTGCGGCCTGTCCTGGACATTCCTGACCCAATGGAATTTCCACAGTCCGTTCAGACTCAGATAGTTGTCAGACTCCTGCGGACGGGCTGTCCTGGCAGCCTCCTCGGATTCATAGGCAAAAAAGGCAGTGTGCATGTTCAGCCGGTTCAGGTCGTTGATTTCGGGCCGGAGGGCTTCCAGGGGCAAGCCCGTATTTTCAGGCAACTGTTGTCCTGCGATGGTTCCTTGGGCGATGAGCGGTGCCGGTACTGTCGCGGCCAGCAACATGGCAATCAGCAATAACTTTTTCATAATTATGAAGATGGTTTACCGCAAATATACGAACATGTCTCCATAAATCAGCTTCTGTATCTCTGCTTTTTTGCAGGAACGGTCGGGGCGGAAACAAAACAAGCCGACACTGCATTGTGCCGGCTTGTTGTCAGTAAAGCGTCCAGTGCTGGGAGCCTTCAGGATTATCCTTCGTAAACGATGGGTTTGTACTTCGGAACCAGGCTCTTCATGATGCTCCAGGCGATGAGGTAGGCCACACCGCAGAAGCAGAACATGATGAAATAGCCGGCCGGCTTACCTTCGAAACCAAGGAAGGTGAAGGCGGAACCCATTTCTTCGGCATGAGTGAAGAGCTTGCCTGCCACATACTGGATGATCATCGAGCCTATACCGCCGGCCATGGCACCGATACCGGTGATGGTAGCGATAGTGCTCTTGGGGAACATGTCACCCGTGGTGGAGAAGATGTTGGCGCTCCATGCCTGGTGTCCGGCTCCGGCCAGACCGATCAGTACGGCGGGCCACCACGGACTGTTGAAATGTATGCCCAGCGGCTGTGCCAGCAGGGCGCAGAGCGGGAAGAAGGCAAAAATCAGCATCGACAACATACGGCCGGCGTAAGGATTCATGCCCTTCTTGTCAACAAAGATCTTGGGCAGGTAGCCACCGAAGATGGAGATAACTGTTACAATGGCATAGAGCGTAAAAATCAAGCCCTGGCCCAAGCCGGAAGTGGCGGGCGCATGGAACTGGTTGCTGAAGTAGGAAGGCGCCCAGAACAGGAAGAACCACCATACACCGTCGGTGAAGAACTTGCCCACGATGAACGACCAGGTTTGCTTGTAGCCGAAGCACTTGATGAAGGGGATGGTCTTCTGCTCGGCGATGGCGGCCTTTTCGGCAGCCTCGGCGGCATCGTCCTGATGAATGTATTCCAACTCACCTTCGTTGACGTGTTTGCTCTTTTCGGGCTTGTCGTACATGAAGGCCCAGAAGAACATCCAGATGAAGCCCAGACCGCCGATGATGATGAATGCCATTTCCCAGCCGAACTTGACAGCCAGCGGCGGAATGCAGAGCGGAGCGGCCAGGGCACCGACCGAAGCACCAGCATTGAAGATCGAAGTAGCGAAAGCACGGTCCTTCTTGGGGAAATATTCGGCCGTCACCTTGATGGCTGCCGGGAAGTTGCCAGCTTCACCAAGCGCCAGGATGCCTCGGCAAAGCAGGAAGAGATAGACACTGGTGGTCGAGATGGCCAGGGCTACATTGCTGCCGGTCTCTACGGCGCGTAGGGCGGCGACGCTGTCGATGCCGCTGACCAGGTGGGCGGTGGCCCAGCCGCAGGCAGCATGCAGGCAGGCACCGGCCGACCAGACACCGATGGCAATCAGATAGCCTTTCTTGGTGCCCATCCAATCGACAAACTTGCCGGCAAACAGACAGGCAATGGCGTAGAAGATGGAGAAGAAGCTGGTAATGACGCCATAGTCGGCATCTGTCCAGTGAAACTCGGGTTTGATGAACTCCTCGTAGGTGAGGGAGAGCACCTGACGGTCCAGGTAGTTGACGGTCGTGGCCACAAACAGCAGCGAACACATCCACCAACGCCAGTTGGACATCAGTTTCTGGTTAGTGGTTAACTGTGACATAGTTAATTAATTGGTTATGAATAAATAATTGAATTTGTCTTATTTGGCTGCCTGGATATAGGCCAGGGCCTCGCGGCATTTGTCGCTGACGGCCTGCCAGTTCTTTGCGGCGATGACTTCCTTGGGGAAGAGCTTGCTGCCCATGCCCACAGCCGTCACACCGGCCTTGAACCAGGCCGTCAGATTCTCCTCAGTAGGCTCGACCGCTCCCGTGACCATGATCATCGACCAGGGCATCGGTGCCTTGACATTCTTGACAAAGGAGGGACCGCCCACATTGCCGGCCGGGAAGACCTTGGTCAGGTCGCAGCCGGCCTCCTGGGCAAATCCGATTTCACTGACACTGCCGCAGCCGGGCGAGTAGGGCACCAGCCGACGGTTGCAGACCTTGGCTACTTCGGGGTTGAAGAGCGGGCCGACCACGAAATTGGCCCCCAGCTGCAGATAGAGTGCAGCCGTGCCTGGATCGACCACCGAGCCGATGCCCATGATCATGTCGGGACACTCCCTGGCGGCAAACTTGACCAGGTCGGCGAACACTTCCTGGGCGAAATCGCCGCGGTTGGTAAACTCGAATGCGCGTACTCCGCCCTCATAGCAGGCCTTGACCACCTGACGGGCTGTTTCGGTATCTTTGTGATAGAACACAGGTATCATACCCGTCGCGCTGATGGTATTCAGTACCTGCAGTTTAGTAAATCTTGCCATAATCTGATTCTTTAACGGGAAACACGTCCGGAGGCGTCTCCACCCATAAGTTTCTCCACCTCCTCGACACTGACCATGTTGAAGTCGCCATAGACGGTGTGTTTCAGGCAGGAGGCTGCCACGGCATATTCCAAAGCTTTCTGATTGTCTTCGGGCCAGGTAAGCAGGCCGTAGATCAGGCCGCCCATGAAGGAGTCGCCGCCACCCACGCGATCGACGATGTGCGTGATGTCGTAGCGTCTGGACTGGTAGAGCCGCCCCTGGGCATAGAGCACGCCGCCCCAGGTGTTGTGGTTGGCGTTGATACTGCCGCGCAGGGTGATGATGACTTTCTTTGCCCGTGGGAAACGTTGCATGAGCTGCGTGCAGACCGACTCGAACTCTGCGGCATTGACCTCTCCGCCTGTCTGGGCCACATCGAAGCCCTCGGGCTTGATGCCGAACACCTTTTCGGCATCTTCTTCATTGCCCAGGATGACGTCGCAGCATTCCACCAGGGCGGGCATGACCTCGGAGGCTTTCTTGCCGTACTTCCACAGGTTCTTGCGGTAGTTCAGGTCACAGGAAACAGTGATACCCTTGCGGTTGCAAGCTCTGACAGCTTCGAGACAGACATCGGCGGCCCCTTGGGAGATGGCCGGAGTGATGCCCGTCCAGTGAAACCAGTCGGCGCCTTCCAATACACGGTCCCAGTCGATCATGCCGGGCTCGACGGTGGCAATCGACGAATTGGCACGGTCGTAGATAACCTTACTGGCCCTGGAAACAGCCCCTGTCTCCAGGAAATATATGCCCAGACGGTCGCCGCCATAGACAATCTTGTCGGTGCCTACTCCGTAGCGACGCAGGTCCATGACGCAGGCCCGGGCAATGTCGTTCCGGGGTAGCCGGGTGACAAAGTCCACGTCGATGCCGTAGTTGGCCAGCGAAACGGCCACATTGGCCTCGCCGCCGCCGAAGGTGGCCGTATAGGAGTCGGTTTGTGTGAACCGCAGGTAGCCGGGGGTTGCCAGACGCAGCATGATCTCCCCGAAGGTGACTACTTTCTTGCCCATGGTCAGAAATTAAAGAAAGTCTTGGCGTTGTAGTAGGAAATGCCTTCCACCATCTTGCCGATGAAGTCCATTTCGCTGGCGGGAATTTCGCCGTTGACCACGTCCGTGCCAATCAGGTTGCACATGATGCGGCGGAAATATTCGTGACGCGGGTAGGAGAGGAAACTCCGCGAATCGGTGAGCATGCCCACAAAGCGGCTGAGCAGACCCAGCACCGACAGTGAGTTCATCTGGGCCGTCATACCGTATTTCTGATCGAGGAACCACCAGCCTGAACCGAACTGGATCTTGCCGGCTACCGAACCGTCCTGGAAATTGCCCAGCATGGTCGATATCAGATCGTTGTCGCGCGGGTTCAGATTGTAGAGGATGGTCTTGGCCAACTGGTTGGTACGGTCCAGGCGGTTGAGGAACTTGGACATGTTTTTGGCGACGGTGAAGTCTCCGATGGAGTCGAAGCCGGTGTCAGGACCAAGTTTGGCGAAGAGCCGGTCGTTGTTGTTGCGGATGGCACCGTAGTGGAACTGCTGTGTCCAGCCGCTCTTGGCATCCATCACGGCAAACTCGTACATCATGGCCGACTTGAACTTCAGGATTTCTTCCCCGTTGAGGGCCTTGCCGCCATAGACCTTGTTGAATATGGCGTCGATCTCGGCCTGGGTGTAGTCTTCGGCATAGAATTCCTCGATGCCATGGTCGCTCAGGCGGCAGCCGACCGACTCGAAGAAGTCATGACGCTTCTGCAGGGCGGCAATCAGGTCGGCAAAGACTTTAATGCTGACCCCGGAGACATCCGACAGTTTCTCCACGTAGGCGCGGAAATCGGCCGGTACTTCGACGGCCATGGCCTTGTCGGGACGCCAGGTGGGCAGCACCTTGATCTCGAAACCTTCCTTCTTGAGCTGGAGGTGGTATTCCAGGCTGTCGACGGGATCGTCGGTCGTGCAGACGGTCTCGACCTTGTATTTGCGCATCAGTCCGCGGGCACTGTATTCGGGAGTGCGGAGTTTGGCCGTGCATTCATCGAAAATCTCGCGGGCGGTCTCGGGCTTCAGGATCTTGGTCACGCCGAAGCAGGTCTTCAGTTCAAGGTGAGTCCAGTGATAAAGCGGATTACGCATGGTGTAGGGCACGGTTTCGGCCCATTTCTCGAATTTCTCCCAGTCGGTGGTGTCCTTGCCCGTGCAGTAGCGTTCGTCAACGCCGTTGGTACGCATGGCACGCCATTTGTAGTGATCGCCTTCGAGCCAGATCTGGCCAAGGTTGTCGAACTTGCGGTCCTTGGCGATGAATTCGGGGTTCAGATGGCAGTGATAGTCGATAATAGGCAGATTTTTGGCGTGCTTGTGGAATAATTCCTGCGATACTTCATTGTCGAGCATGAAGTTCTCATCCATGAACTGTTTCATCTTGAAGAATGTATTTAAGTAGTTAGACAAAATCCTCTTCCGTTATGGAGATAACCATAATGAGCCCGTAAAAATATGTATTTATTTTGGAAAACGAAAAAGAAAAAGCCGGCAGCCCGTTTTTTATGCTGACTCTGATGGATATTTGAAATCCGTTCGCTACTTTTGCAGATTAAAATGTGAAGTAATCATTGTCAAAACCATATGACAGAACCGATTTTAAATCCCGCAGAGGAGAAGAAGAGCCTTAATTTCATAGAGAAAATCGTTGAAAACGATCTCAGGGAAGGTAAGAACCATCGACGTATCCAGACCCGTTTCCCGCCGGAACCCAACGGCTATCTGCACATCGGACACGCCAAGGCCATCGCCCTTGATTTCGGCATTGCCGAGCGTTACGGCGGCGTCTGCAACCTGCGTTTCGACGACACCAATCCGCAGAAGGAGGAGACCGAATACATGGAGGCCATCGAGCAGGACATCCGCTGGCTGGGCTTCAAGTGGGGCCATATCTACTATGCCTCCGACTATTTTCAGCAGCTCTGGGATTTTGCCGTCGAACTTATACGGCAGGGCAGGGCCTATGTCGATGAACAGAGTTCCGAGCAGATCGCCCGTCAGAAAGGCACTCCCACCCAGGCAGGGGAGAATTCGCCCTATCGCGACCGGCCCGTCGAGGAGTCGCTGGCCCTGTTTCAGGAAATGAATTCCGGACGCATGGAACCCGGCCGCATGGTGCTGCGCGCCAAGATTGACATGGCCAGTCCCAATATGCACTTCCGCGACCCCATCATCTACCGGGTGCTCAACATGCCCCACATCCGTACGGGCAACCGCTGGAATGCCTATCCCATGTACGACTTTGCCCATGGCCAGAGTGACTACCTGGAAGGTGTCACCCATTCGCTCTGTACCCTGGAGTTCGTTTCTCACCGGCCGCTCTACGATCTGTTCTGCGACTGGTACAAGGAGACCCGCCAGGATCTGCCCATCGACGACAACCGCCCCCGTCAGACCGAGTTCAACAAGCTGAACCTCAACTATACGCTCATGTCCAAGCGCAACTTGCTGATTCTGGTCAAGAACGGGTTGGTGAGCGGCTGGGACGACCCCCGTATGCCGACTATCTGCGCTTTCCGCCGTCGCGGCTATTCGCCTGAATCCATCCTGGGCTTTATCGACAAGATCGGTTACACCACCTATGATGCCCTGAACGACTTCTCGCTGCTCGAAGCGGCTGTCCGGGAAGACCTGAACGCCCGCTCGACCCGTGTGTCGGCTGTCCTGAACCCCGTCCGGCTGGTCATTGTCAATTACCCGGAAGGACAGGTAGAGGAAATGACGGCTGTCAACAATCCCGAGCGTCCCGAGGAGGGTACGCACCTGATTGAGTTCAGCCGTGAACTCTGGATAGAACGTGAGGACTTTATGGAAGAAGCACCCAAGAATTTCTTCCGTATGACTCCCGGCAAGGAAGTGCGCCTGAAGAATGCCTACATCGTCAAGTGTACGGGCTGCACTAAGGATGCCGAGGGCAATGTCATTGAAATACAGGCCACCTACGATCCTGAGAGCCGTAGCGGACTTCCCGGAGCGGACCGCAAGGTCAAGGGTACGCTGCACTGGCTCAGCCAATCCCACTGCCTGCCTGCCGAGGTACGCATGTACGACCGCCTGTGGAAAGTGGAGAACCCCCGTGACGAGCTTTCCCGCCTGCAGGACGAGGGCCTCACGCCCCTGGAGGCCATGAAGCAGATGATGAACCCCGACTCGCTGCACGTCCTGACCGGCTGCTATGTGGAGAAATTTGTCCGTGACATGCCCTCTCTCACTTACCTTCAGTTCCAGCGGACAGGCTATTTCAACATCGACCCGGACAGCTCCCCGGACCGTCTGGTCTTCAACCGTACGGTGGGCCTGAAGGACACCTGGAGCAAGATTAGCGGCAAATAAGCACCCCCAAGTTATGAAGTCCTGGCATCGTTCCCAAGGGGAGGAAGAACTCCTGCAACGATTCGAAGCAGGCCGTTCTCGCGGTAAGTCTGTGTATTTCGACATAGAGGAATACGAACAGATCATTGACCAGTATATCCTCCGGGAAGAGTTCGACATGGCCGAAAAGGCGCTGGAGTCTGCCAGGGCGATACACCGCGACAGCGATACGTTGCGCATGAAGGCCGCCCGTATCTGTCTTTTCCGCAAACGCCCCGAAGAGGCTTTATCGCTGCTGGGCCGCCAGAACGATGAAGAAGCGCTCATCCTCCGGGCTGCAGCCTGGTTGCAGCAGGGCCGTCAGGAACAGGCCTTCCGCCTTTTTGACGATATCATCGCCGGTTCGGATCTTGAAAAGGAATACACCCTGTTGGACATCGCCGAGCAACTGGTCTACTATCACTACTACAAGGAGGCCCTTGAGAAGCTGGAGACAGCCTGGAGCATCAATCCCTCGCTGACGGACATTTACGACCTGGCTGTCGAGTGCTGCGACCGCCTGCACGACGAGGAGGGCTGCATCCGCTTCTATCAGCGGGAACTGGACGTATATCCCTACGATTCCTCGGTCTGGGCCAGTCTCTCGGAACTGTATTTCCGGCGTAAGGACTACGAGGCCGGCATCGATGCCATGGAGTTTGCCCTGGCTTCGTCGCGCAGCTACAATCCGCTCTGGGCAGAACAACTGGGACAGGCCTACACTGAAATGAACGATTTCGGACAGGCGCTGAAACATTATCAGGCGGCCCGCCAGGCCTATCTCGAACAGTATGGCCAGGAGGACGGCAACCTGCTGGGTGAAATTGCGGAATGTTACGAGAAACTGGGCCGTTTTGACGAGGCCCTGGACGGGTATCACCGCTGTCTGAAGGTCAATCCGGACGATGACGACGCCTATGTGGGCATTGGCATCTGCCTGGCGGCCAAACAGGAATACCAGCAGAGTCTGCAGGCCTATGAACAGGCCCTCCGACTGAACCCGCACAACCCGGATGTCTGGTCCTGCGTGGGCGAACTGTTCACCCTGACCGAGAACTTCGACCAGGCCGTCGAAGCCTATCGCCTGGCCCTGGATCTGAACAGCGAGCAGCCCGATATCTGGTTCACGCTGGGCAACCTGCTCTTCACTCAGGACGAGTTCGCCCAGGCCTTGCAAGCCTACGAGCAGGCCCTCCGCCTGGATCCCGAGATAGAGAATCTCCATCTGTTTGCGGCCCTGGCCTGCCGTATACTCGGCCTGGACGAGCAGGCCGAGGACTACCTCGCTCAGGCTGTCCTGAGGGATCCCGAGGCCAGGAAGACCTATGAATCCATTCTTAATGAGTCATGAAATGAAAAAATTCGGCATAATAGGCTACCCGCTGGGGCATTCTTTTTCCCGCAGCTATTTCACGGAAAAATTCACACGCGAACAGATCGATGCGGTCTATGAAGCCTTTCCCATGGAATCGATAGAGCGTTTCCCCGACCTGGTGGCCCGTGAGCCCCAGCTCTGCGGCCTGAACGTCACACTGCCGCATAAGCAGGCGGTGATGTCCTATCTGGACGAGCTTTCGCCCGAGGCGGCCGCCATAGGGGCTGTCAATGTCATCAAGATTGTCCGTCGGGCCGGCCGGCCGATGATGAAGGGCTACAACAGCGACTATTTGGGATTCCGTGATTCGATAGCTCCCGCCATCCAGGCCATGAACCCCTCCGGGGAGCCTCTGCGGGCATTGGTTTTCGGTACGGGCGGGGCCTCCCGGGCGGTGGTCTATGCATTGCTGCAGCTGGGTCTCCGTCCCGTGACGGTCTCCCGTCATCCCTCGTCCTATCGCCTGGGCGACGGCACGCAGACCGACTGTCTCTCGTACACCGACCTGAGCCCCGAAGTGATGGCCTCGCACCGGGTGCTGGTCAATACCACGCCTCTGGGCATGAGTCCTGACATCCAGGGCTCTGTGCCGATACCCTACGGTTGTCTGACGGACAGGCATCTGCTCTACGATCTGGTCTACAATCCCGAAGAAACTGCTTTCCTCAGACAGGGCAGGGAACAGGGGGCCACCACGCTGAGCGGCCTTTCCATGCTCTATCTGCAGGCCCAGGGCAGCTGGCGCGTCTGGTCAGGAGAGGCCCTGTAGCCTTTGCTCCCGACAATATCAGCTTTGCATGCATTTGTCAGTGGACAATAAAACATAAACGACTATGGAAGAAGAAAAAAGAATCCTTGATCTGCCGGAGAACGCTTACCGCGAACTCAGAGAGGGAGAAAGCTACGAACCGGTGATGAGTCCTCGGAAAGTCTATCCCGAGGCCAACTGGCGATCGGTTTCGCTGGGAGTGCTGATGGCTGTCATATTTTCGGCCGCTGCCGCATTTCTGGGGCTGAAAGTCGGTCAGGTTTTTGAAGCCGCCATCCCCATTGCCATCATTGCCGTGGGATTGTCGAGTGTTTCAAGACGCAAGAATGCCCTGGGGGAGAATGTCATTATCCAGTCCATCGGCGCCTGCTCGGGCGTAATCGTGGCCGGAGCCATCTTCACCCTGCCGGCCCTGTACATCCTGCAGGCCAAGTATCCCGACATGACAGTCAACTTCGTCCAGGTCTTTGTCAGCTCCCTGCTGGGCGGCGTGCTGGGCATCCTGTTCCTGATTCCCTTCCGCAAGTATTTTGTCTCTGACATGCACGGCAAATACCCTTTCCCGGAAGCTACCGCCACCACTCAAGTGCTCATTTCCGGCGAAAAGGGTGCCGGCCAGGCCAAACCCCTGATCATTTCCGGTCTGATCGGTGGTGTCTATGATTTTCTGGTAGCCTCCTTCGGTACCTGGACAGAGGTCTTCTCGACCCGGGTCTTCGGCTGGGGCGCGGCCCTGGCCGACAAGGCCAAGCTGGTATTCAGCATCAATACGGGGGCAGCCGTGCTGGGTCTGGGCTATATCGTCGGTCTGAAATATGCCGCCATCATCTGTGCCGGATCGGCGCTGGTCTGGTTTGTCATTGTCCCCCTGCTGCCTTTCATCGGCGACGGGTTGCTCCAGGTGCTCAATCCGACGGTCACGGCAGCGGCAGCCGACATGAGCCCCGAACTGCTCTTCACCGGTTATGCCCGCCATATCGGTATCGGTGGCATAGCCATGGCCGGCATCCTGGGCATCGTCAAGTCCTGGCCTGTCATCAAGAGCGCCGTGAGCCTGGCCGGACGTGAAATCAAGGGCGGCAAGGTGCAGGCCGGACAGCAGGTGGTGCGCACCCAGCGCGACCTGCCGATGAAAATTATCCTCATCGGAGTGGCCGTAGCCCTGCTCTCTGTCTTTGCCTTCTTTTATTTCGGAGTCATGGAATTCAACCTCCTGCATGCTGTGGTCGGCCTCCTGGTAGTGGGCATCATCGCCTTCCTGTTCACCACGGTGGCTGCCAACGCCATAGCCATCGTCGGTTCCAATCCGGTCTCCGGTATGACGCTCATGACGCTCATCCTGGCTTCGGTCATCATGGTGGCTGTCGGTCTGAAGGGCACGACAGGCATAGTCTCGGCCCTGATCATGGGCGGTGTGGTCTGCACGGCCCTGTCGATGGCCGGCGGCTTTGTCACCGACTTGAAAATCGGTTACTGGCTGGGATCCACACCGGCAGTCCAGCAAAAATGGAAATTCCTCGGCACCCTGGTCTCCGCCCTGACCGTGGGGGCCGTTCTCATCGTCCTGAACAAGACCTACGGTTTTGTGGGCGAGAACGCTCTGGTC
This sequence comes from Bacteroidales bacterium, assembly GCA_017464285.1. GTDB lineage: Bacteria > Bacteroidota > Bacteroidia > Bacteroidales > UBA1402 > UBA1757. Next base: position 250,946 of record JAFUDT010000013.1, read on the forward strand.
GCTCCCCAGGCCAATGCCATGGCCGCTGTCATCGACCCGCTCATGTCGGGTTCCGGGGCTCCCTGGTGGCTCTACGGCATCGGTGCCCTGCTTGCCCTGATACTGAATTTCTGCAAGGTTCCGGCTCTGGCCTTTGCCCTGGGCATGTTCATACCTTTCCAGCTGAATATTCCCTTGTTGGTGGGCGGAGCTGTCAATTGGTTCGTCTCGACCCGCAGCAAGGATAAAGCGCTCAATGCCGCCCGCACGGAAAAAGGTACCCTTCTGGCCTCCGGCTTTATCGCCGGCGGTGCGCTGATGGGGGTGGTCAGTGCCGCCTTGCGCTTCGGAGGTCTTGACCTGATGCTGCTTCCCTGGGCTGAATCGACTGCCGCCGAGGCATTGTCGATAGTCATGTATATCGGGCTGATTGCCGTCTTTGTCGGCAGCATCATGAAAGTCAGATCTGCCAAATAGTTTTTTTAGGATTTAGGCAGGACCTTGCCATTGACAACCTGGAAGCGGCGCTCGAATTCTTCGCGTGTCCGCTTCCAGCGTTTATGGCTCCACAGATACAGTTCGGGCTGGCGGCGGATGGTCTGCTCGAGCATGGCGAAGAAGCGTCGCGTGAGTTCGTATTCGGGTAGCTGACGGGGCTCCTTGGCTATCAGGTGATAGGTGCAGGTATAGCAGCCACGTCGAGGCCGGGACATTTCCACATAAAAGACGGCGTGATCCATTTTTCGGATAATCTTCTCGGCCCCGGTGAATACCGGCGTATCGTGCCCCAGGAACGGCAGCCACAGATGTATGTTCTCCCATTTGGGCGACTGGTCGGCTATATAGCCGAAGATGGACATGATGCCCATCTGACGGTATTGGCGCAGGTAGCGCAGGATGTCGTTTTTGGGGATGGGGGTGCCGTGGCTGCGGATTTTTTGGAAAAGCCGATCGAAACTCCGGTTACGCAGCGGGTGGTAGATCAGTCCTTGGACCGTGTTTTCAGGCAGGTCGATGCCCACGCACGAAAGCCATTCCCAGTTGGCATAATGTCCCAGCAGGGCTCCAACGGACTGGCCCTGCTCAAAGCAGGCAGTGACAGCCTCCGAATTGGTGATGATAAAACGTTTCCTGAGTTCCTTGTCGCTGATGCTGAGCAGTTTGACGGCTTCGAAGACATAGTCGCAGAACCAGTGATAGAATTTCTTTTCTATCTGCCTGAGTTCCTGGACTGTCTTTTCGGGAAACGAGGATGCCAGGTTGTCGCGGACCACGCGGCGCCGATAGCCGGCCACGTGATAGACCAGAACGTAAGTCAGGTCGGACAGCCAGTACATCACGCGCATGGGTAGCAGCGAAAGCAGCCAGGCGGCGGCATAGAGCAAGTTGTAGCAGATTATGTCCATAGCCTTTTCGCTCAGGAATCCGAGGCCTTTCTCAGGCAACATCCAGCAGGGTCGGAATCTCAGACAGCAGGCTGGCCCAGATACCCGATGCAAACAACAGCAGAAAGATAATCGCGAGGAGGATGAAAGCACAGAAATAGGAACGGGCAAAATTCCTCAGATTGATGTTGGAGGTGCCTCCCAGGGCGAATATCACCAGAAAAACAAAACCGATCAGGGGAAGGGCAAACAGAAGCTGATAGCCGAAATATCCCCACATGGAAACAGGCCGGTAGGCCTTTGGCAGATGTTCTTTGTCGTAATTACTCATAGCAATGGTATTGTCGCCGGTCATCGGCCGGGTTGCCGTCAGTGGCCGGTATGCCGAGCCTGGCAAAGGTACGAAATATCGCAACAATAAAATATTCTGCGAAATATTTTGTTTTTCGCCTGGACCCGGATATATTTGTGAAAAGAATTTTTATGCATCCAAAATGCAGAACAAAACTTGACAGTAGAACCATTAATTAACCGCATTACTATGGATATCAATCAGTTTATGTCGGCTCTGGAGCACAGGCACCCCGGAGAACAAGAGTATTTGCAGGCAGTCAGAGAAGTACTGCTGAGTGTGGAGTCGGTCTATAACGCTCATCCTGAGTTTGAAAAGGCTAGAATCCTGGAACGGCTTGTCGAGCCCGACCGGGTATTCATGTTCAAGGTGCCCTGGGTTGACGACCGGGGACAGATACAGGTCAATACCGGCTACCGCATACAGTTCAACAATGCCATTGGCCCCTACAAGGGTGGACTGCGTTTCCATGCCTCGGTCAATTTGTCTATCCTGAAATTCCTCGGTTTTGAGCAGACCTTCAAGAATGCCCTGACTACACTGCCGATGGGAGGTGCGAAGGGTGGTTCGGATTTTAGTCCTAAGGGTCGTTCGCAGGCCGAGATACAGCGTTTCTGCCATAATTTCATGCTGGAGCTCTGGCGCAATATCGGTCCCGACACCGACGTGCCGGCCGGCGACATAGGCGTCGGCGGCAAAGAGATCGGCTACCTCTATGCCATGTACAAGAAACTGGCCCGCGAGAATACAGGCGTGCTGACGGGCAAGGGACTCACCTATGGTGGTTCGCTCGTCCGGCCGGAAGCTACGGGCTTCGGAGCACTTTATTTTGTCCGTCAGATGCTGGAGACGGCAGGGCAGAGCATTGAGGGCAAGACCGTCGCCATATCCGGTTTCGGCAATGTGGCCTGGGGGGCAGCCACCAAAGCAACGCAGCTGGGAGCCAAGGTCGTGACTCTTTCCGGTCCTGACGGCTATGTCTATGATCCGGAAGGTATGAACGACGAGAAACTGGCCTACATGCTTGAGCTTCGTGCCAGCAACGAGGACATTGTCGCTCCCTATGCCGAACGCTTCGGCGCAGAGTTCATTCCGGGTCGCCGTCCTTGGGAACGGAAAGTCGATATAGCTTTGCCTTGTGCCACCCAGAACGAGCTCAACGGCGAGGATGCCCGCCAGCTGATAGCCAACGGTGTGCTCTGCGTAGGTGAGGTCTCCAACATGGGCTGTACCCCGGAGGCTATCGAAGCCTTTGTCAGCTCACATACGCTCTATGGCCCCGGCAAGGCTGTGAATGCCGGCGGCGTAGCCACATCCGGCCTGGAAATGACCCAGAATGCCATGCATCTGTCGTGGTCGGCCTCCGAAGTGGATGCCCGTCTGCACCACATCATGTCGGAAATCCATGCCCAGTGCCTGCGCTACGGCAAAGAGAGCGACGGCTATATCAACTATATGAAAGGCGCCAACGTGGCAGGCTTCATGAAGGTGGCTCAGGCCATGCTTGACCAGGGCTATCTTGGCTGAATTCCCTACAACAGGCCGATCAGCTTCTGGCAAGCTTCCTGCGGAAAGGCCGTGTGGTAGGCCATGTCATAGACATAGGGCACTTTGACGGCATAGTAGGGAAGAACCTGTTTAGTGAATGTCTGCAGTGTCTGTTTGTCTGCAGTTCCCAGATAGGCCGGCAGAAAGATATCCCAGTGGGTCGTCAGCGCTTCCGGGGACAGATGCAGCAAATGCTCGGCCCGCGCCTTGTCCATATTATGGCACAGGGTCCACATAACTCCCAGGTCCCACTCAGGAACTCCATAGGCGAATTCTCCCACATCAATCCACAGGGTGCGCTGTCCGTCGGTGATGATGTTGCCGATGTGCAGGTCGCCGTGCAGACAGATGGGCTTGTCGGGGACCTTCTCCAGGAAGGCCAGGGCACGTTGCTTGTAGTCTTCGGGAACCAGGTCCTTTTCGCGGTAAAAGCTCTCCACAGCCTGTCGATAGGAACGAAGCCGTGTTGTGTCGGCCTTGGTGTCGTGTAGCTGACGGCTCATGCGGGCAAATGCCAGACTGATTTCCTCCATCCGTCCGGGCTCCTGGGAAATGATGCGTGTGAAAGAGCGCTTTCCCGGAATGAGTTCGTACTCGGCACCGTAGCGTTCTCCGTCAGTAACCAGCCGAAATGGCTCCGGGGTGGGAATGCCCATTTCAAAGACGGTGCGGGCTACCTGAAATTCAGCTTCCGCCCTGTCGGCCTCAAAGCCCGGATTGTAGAGTTTGGCCAGGGTGTGGCCTTTCTTGTGTGTGTAAGAGACAGCTGTGCCACCTTCACCTGTGCGAATGTAGTCGCTCAGGTCGATTTGCTGGTAGGATGACATCGGCTTGTCAGAAATTCTCGGCGTGCACTTCGAAGTAAGCCTTGGGATGAGCGCAGACAGGGCAGATTTCGGGGGCCTTGGTGCCTACGACGATGTGTCCGCAGTTGCGGCATTCCCAGATCTTGACCTCGCTCTTCTCGAAGACGGCGGCCGTCTCGATGTTCTTGAGCAGGGCACGGTAGCGCTCTTCGTGACGCTTCTCGATAGCGGCCACCATGCGGAATTTGGCGGCCAGTCCCTTGAAGCCTTCGGCTTCGGCCGTCTTGGCAAAACCTTCGTACATGTCGGTCCATTCGTAATTCTCGCCCTCGGCTGCATCGAGCAGGTTGTGGGCAGTGTCGCCGATGCCGTCGTGCAGTTCCTTGTACCACATCTTGGCATGTTCTTTCTCGTTGTCGGCTGTCTTGAGGAACAGCTCGGCAATCTGTTCAAAACCATCCTTCTTGGCCCGTGAGGCGAAGTAGGTGTACTTGTTGCGTGCCTGTGACTCACCAGCGAAGGCTGCTTCCAGATTTTTCTCGGTCTGGGTACCGGCATACTTGTTGGCCATAATTGGGAAAGTATTAAAAGGTTATTGATAAGTTACTTGCGATAAGCCGCCAGGGTCTCTTCGATGGCGCGGATCTTGCTCTCTGTGTCGGCGAGTTTCTTGCGTTCGCCTTCGATGACGGCCTGCGGGGCACGGCTGACGAAGTTCTCGTTGCCCAGCTTCTTGAGGATGCCGTTGCGGAAACCTTCCAGACGCTGGAGCTCGGCCTGCAGCTTACGGCATTCCTCCTCCTTGTCAATCATGTCGCCCAACGGTACGCTGTACTCGGTGGTGCCCACAAGGAAAGATGCAGCGTCGGGGGCCTTGGCCGGGACATATTCTAGGGCTTCGATATTAGCCATCTTGGCGATGACTTCGGGGAAGGCTTCAGCCTGAGTGCCGGTGACTTGCAGACGCAAGGCCGTCTTGTTGGGAATGTTCTTCTCCAGACGGATGGTGCGGATGCCGGCTACGATGCCTTTGAGCTTCTCGATGTCCTCGATGAGGGTATTGTCGAAGGGCTCGGCCTGGGGCTGTCGCTGTGTCATGATGCTGGCACCCGGCTCGCGCTCCTCGATGTTCTGCCAGAGCTCTTCGGTGATGAAGGGCATGAAGGGGTGGAGCAGCAGGCATAGCTGTTCGAAATAACCGAGCGTGGCATCCAGGGTGGCCTTGTCAATAGGTTGCTGATAGGCAGGCTTGACCATCTCCAGGTACCAGGCCGAGAATTCGTCCCAGAAGAGTTTATAGACAGCCATCAAGGCTTCGCTCAGGCGGTATTTCGAGAAGAGGTCATCGACTTCGGCAACGGTCTTTTTGAGCAATTCGCCGAACCAGGCGACGGCCACGCGTGCCGACTCGCTCTGGGCAGCCTGAGCATCCACCTCCCAGCCTTTGATCAGGCGGAAGGCGTTCCAGATCTTGTTGTTGAAATTACGTCCCTGTTCGCAGAGGGCGTCGTCGAAGAGAATGTCGTTGCCGGCCGGGGCGGAGAGCATCATGCCCATGCGCACGCCGTCGGCGCCGTAGGTGTCGATCAGGGCCAGCGGGTCGGGGCTGTTGCCCAGGCTCTTGGACATCTTGCGGCCGATCTTGTCGCGGACGATGCCCGTGAAATAGACGTTGCGGAAAGGCACGTCGTGCATGTATTCCTCGCCGGCCATGATCATGCGGGCCACCCAGAAGAAGATGATGTCCGGGCCGGTGACCAGGTCGCTGGTGGGGTAGTAGTACTTGATTTCCTCGTTGCCCGGACGGTTGATGCCGTCAAAAAGCGAGATAGGCCAGAGCCAGGAACTGAACCAGGTGTCCAGAGCGTCCTCGTCGCGGCGCAGGTCTTCGGCCTTGAGTGCCGGCATGGCGTCGCAGCCGCAGGGACAGGCTTTCTCGCGGCGTTTTTGGTTGGCCAGCTCCACTGCCTGTTCAATGTTCTCGGCCACTACGTAACCGCCTTCGGGCAGATACCAGGCCGGAATCTGATGGCCCCACCACAGCTGGCGGCTGATGCACCAGTCTTTGATGTTCTCCAGCCAGTGGCGGTAGGTGTTGATATATTTGGCAGGATAGAACTTGAGCGTGCCGTTCTCGACAGGTTCCAGGGCAATCTTGGCCAGATGCTCCATCTTGAGGAACCACTGCATCGACAGCTTGGGCTCGATGACTACATTGGTGCGCTCGCTGTAGCCCACCTTGTTGGTGTAGTCTTCCATTTTTTCGAGCAGGCCGGCCTCCTTCAGGTCTTTGGTGATCTGCTTGCGTACCTCGAAGCGATCCATGCCCACATACAGGCCGGCGGCCTCGGACAGGGTGCCGTTGTCGTTGAAGATGTCGATCGAGGGCAGATGGTATTTCTCGCCCAGCATGTAGTCGTTCACATCGTGGGCCGGGGTCACTTTCAGGCAGCCTGTACCAAACTCGATATCGACATAGCTGTCCTCGATGACGGGTATCTCGCGGCCCACCAGCGGGACGATGACCCGATGGCCGCTCAGCCAGCGGTTCTTGGGGTCTTCGGGGTTGATGCACATGGCCGTGTCGCCCATGATGGTCTCCGGGCGGGTGGTGGCCACCACGGCATAGTAGCCTTTGTCGTCTCGGTGCAGCACTTCGCCTTCCCGGCCGGTCGGGCAGACCGATGCCTGGTCGGCGATGTAGTATTTCAGATAGAAGAGGTGGCTGTGTTCCTCTTTATAGATGACTTCTTCGTCGCTGAGGGCCGTCAGGGCCTTGGGATCCCAGTTGACCATGCGCACGCCGCGGTAGATGAGTCCTTTGTTGTATAGGTCGCAGAAGACCTTGATGACACTCTGGCTGCGTTTCTCGTCCATGGTGAAGGCCGTGCGGTCCCAGTCGCAGGAGGCGCCCAGCCGGCGCAGCTGCCGGAGGATGATGCCGCCGTGTTCTTCGGTCCAGTCCCAGGCATGGCGCAGGAACTCCTCGCGCGTAAGATCGGTTTTCTTGATACCCTGGGCGGCCAGTTTGCCCACCACCTTGGCTTCGGTGGCGATGGAGGCATGGTCGGTACCGGGCACCCACAGGGCGTTCTTTCCCTGCATACGGGCGCGGCGCACCAGGATGTCCTGAATGGTGTTGTTGAGCATGTGTCCCATGTGCAGTACGCCGGTCACGTTGGGCGGCGGGATGACAATGGTATAGGGTTCACGCTGGTCGGGCTGCGAGTGAAAGAGCTTGTGCTCCATCCAATACTGGTACCATTTGTCCTCGACCTCTGCCGGGCTGTACTTTGACGGGATTTCCATAGTTTGCTGATATATAATGCGCTGCCTTATGCTGTTGCCGAATAAGGCCTTGGGTTAGAATGAGCTGCAAAAATAAGGTTTTTTCTGCAAGATAGCAAGTCTGTTTCCGCACTTCGGCCACGATGATTTGCTGGAGCGGACAAGAGAAGTTCTATCGGTTGTGAAGCAGGATTTTCTCGCCCTGGTGCAAGTAGAGGCCGTTTTCTGTGGGCTGGCCTTCCAAGGGGCGTCCGTCGGGGGTGTACCAGTTCCCGTCCCGCTTATTGTCGGCGGGAACCGTGACTCCGGTGCCGGTCGGCAGGCCCTGGCCGATCCAGTCGATGTAGGTGGCGAATGCTTTTTCCGTGAGGCCAAGATAAAAGCTCTGGCCGGCTTCCATATGATCGGCCTGGCTGAAATCCAGGATCATCATCTTGTCCTGGGGAATGATACCGCTTACGGCCTGGCAGTTGCCGTAGGGCACAATCTGGTCATGGCGGGAGTGAAGCAGGACAATGCGGTGTTGCGGTGTCCAGCTATGGCAGAGAGAGTTGTCGTAGAGGGCACGATGCAGGGCGTGCATGGGGTGCTCGCTGTCGGCTGGCAGATTGCTTAAATGACCGGCATCGGCAAAGTAGGCATAGCATTCCGGGGTGAACAACTGGCGCAGATCGGCTGTGATGTGGTAGTTATTCACAAACAAGACCGTTTTTTTCTTATGCTCTACGAAGAGCTGCTGCATTTCCCGGGCAGTATAGACAGTGCCGTCAGCGGCTGTCAGGCCCTTCTCGGCCTGCTGGTAGAACAGCTCGGCAATCTGCATGGTGTTTTTCTGCAGGCCCGGCTTCAGAGCTTTGTCTTCGATCCAGCCGATAACGCCTGTATCCAGGAACTTCTTGCTGAAATAATCGCTCAGACAGTGTTGTTGCATATCGGGATGCGTGTCCAGCATCCCTTTGACGATGAGCGGCAGTACGACGGGCATGCTGAGCTGGTCTCGGCGGTGAGGGGTGCTGACGCCGTAGGAGCTGCCGTCGTCTTCGATATAGAAACGCAGCGTGCCGAGCAGGTCGTAGGGACCGTCACCGCAGACCGAGCCGGCCAGATGCAGTTCGCGACTGAGTCCGTTTTCCTCGATATAACGCTGGGTGGCCATGGCTGCGGCACCTCCCTGTGAGTAGCCGATGCAATAGGTCTTCCAGTCGGAGGCCAGGGGTGGGCAGCCGCTGTTTTCGGAAAGTTTGCGGTAGAGCTGCAAGCCGTAGCGGACGGCATCAGTGACCTGTCGGGCAGTGGTCCGCCAGTCCAGGTATGGGTGTATATGCTCCCGGGTGATGCCGTAGCCTTCGTAGTCGGGCATGATGACCAGGCTGCGGTTCAGAGGCCGGCTATAGGCATGGCCCGGCAGACAGGCTGTCAGATAAGAGTCTCTCAGAACGATGGTGTCTTTCAGGCCGGTGGGACACTCGTAGTCGGCGAGGATGGTGATGTGGCATCCCACGATGACACTTTCTATGGTATCGTCTTCGGCCGGTGTCTCGGGCTGCCAGACTGCCAGGGCGGCCGACAGGACGACGGGCTGGCCGTCCGGGCCGGTGCTCGGATAGTTGAAGACGTAGAGCGGGTTGGCCTTGAAGCCGGTCCGCTCCAGAGATTCCGACACGCTCTGTGCGGAGAGCGTCATGGCCAGCACTGCCCAGAAGAAACTCAGCAGGGTAGTGAGGGGCCTCTCGCAGGCGTTTTCCGGCATAAACTTATCGTGGCATTGCTCCAATGTCATGGCGACTTTTTTTGCGCTGCAAAAATAGCGCAAAATTCTATACCTTTGCCTGTTCCCGGATGTCATCGCCGATATTATGTCTATGAACTATTGCCAACTGCTGTACACCGCCATCGACCGCCGCCGACCGTCGGATTTTTATTCGACTGATTTCGAGGCTGATTTCCTGGTCGTAACGGGCGAATTTCTGTCTCAGTACAACCCTGAGATGGTTTGGGCATCGAAGGGTTTTGTATTCATCCGGACCTGTCCGTCGTTCCATTTGGACAACGAAAGCCTGCGACTTATCAAAGATGATTTCGGCCTCTTCCGGTGTCGGCAGGTGCTCGGGTCGCCGTTTCGACGCGAAGTGTCGGGGCGTGTGCTGCAGATTTTCCTTTATGACCTGTGGACGGTGTATCAGCACGGGCTGGCGGCGATGGAATCCTCAGACCGCAGCGCACAGTTGTTTGTGAGATTTCTCGGCTTGCTTCAGACGCATGTCCGTACGATGAGTACAACGCACTTGCGCGTGATCTCTTCGGCGATAGTCTCGGCGAAGGCGCCTGGGTGATGCCCGGTCTTACGGGGGTCTGTTTTGACCGGGTACATATCGGGAAGGATGTGATGATCATGAACAACTGCCTGATGATGGCCCGTGGCGGCATCATCATCGACGACGGTGCGATGATTGCCGCCAATGTACAGCTGATTTCCAACAATCACGACCTCCACGACCGCCAGATACTCCTCTGCAAACCAGTCCATATCTGCGAGAACGTCTGGATCGGAGCTGGCGCCACCATCCTGCCCGGTGTGACCGTTGGCAAGAATGCCGTCGTGGCAGCCGGCGCTGTGGTCACCAAGGATGTGGCACCCGACACCATCGTGGGCGGCAATCCGGCAAAACTTATCAAACACATTGAGCAATAGTATGATGAAACAAACGATTTTAACCGCAACAATCATTTTGAGTATGACGACTATGTATGCGCAAAACCAATCCTACCTCATGCTGAACAACGGCGTGAAGATGCCCCAGTTAGGCCTGGGACTGTACATGATTCCCGATGGTGACGAGACCTACAGCTCGGTTCGCACCGCCCTTGAAAACGGTTATCGCAGTGGAATCCTGAAGACTAGAAAACAGCAATGCGATACATTGGCAGTTTCTTTTCGCCAAAGTGTTTGTTTTCGACAATAATTCGTATCCTGGCGGCGTGCATTTCTGAGAGTTTTTCTCAAAATTGTTCGTGGTCTTGTTTTTATATGTATATTTGCATCTTGAATATAAAAACCTCATCTTGATAGAAGTGGATATGTTGCTTGAATTCACAGTAGAAAATCATCGCTCGTTTTATGACAGAAGGACGCTTGAACTGCAATCCCGCAAACTGAGTGAAGATGCCAAAGACAATGTTGCTCACGAGTTGTCATACTCCGTTTTGAAGACACTTGCAATCTATGGTGCCAACTCCAGTGGTAAGTCGAATCTGGTGGATGCTTTGCAAGCCATGAAGTTTTCCGTGCTATCTTCTGTAAAGTTGAACCCCAACGATCCTCTTTCATACACCCCGTTCCTGCTTTTGAAAGACAATACCAAACCCACGCTGTTTGAGGTCGTGTTTTTGAAAGATGGTTTTTGCTATCGTTATGGTTTTTCATACACACGGACAGAAATTGTTGAAGAATGGCTGTTCCGTAAGACCACGAAACGTTCAAAGGAACAGGTGCTTTTCATCCGGAACAGCGACGGCATTGCTTTCGAGGATGACAAATTCCCTGACGGAGTCGGTCTGGAGTCCAAGTTGAACGGAAACCGCCTGTTTCTCTCGCTTTGCGCACAATTGGGTGGCGAGATTTCCAGCCGTGTGATTTCATGGTTTGAGAAAGATTTCCACGTGGTTTCCGGCTTGAACAATCAGGAATACCGCCTGTTTTCACAAATGCAGTTCCATCAGCACAGGGAGACCAGTAAAAAAGCATTGGATTTCTTTAAAACCCTACAGTTAGGCTTTGATGAGATTTCCACCCGTGAAGAAGAGGTCTCCATTCCGGATGGCTTGCCGAAAGAGTTCCTCCCTCTGTTTACCAAAGAGGTGGTTGGCAAGAAGCGTATAGAAACTGAATCGATTCACAACATGTATGATAAAAACGGTGTTGTCTGCGGTTCGGTCCACTTCCCGTTTGACGAAAACGAGTCGTCGGGAACTCGCAAGCTGTTCGACATGTCGGGGCCGATTTTCGACACGCTGGAGAAGGGAACAGTCCTTGTGGTGGACGAGCTGGATGCGAAGATGCACCCGCTGATTTCCCAGCAGATTATCCGCCTGTTCAACAGTCCGACCACCAACCCTCACCACGCGCAGCTGATTTTCACCACGCACGACACACATCTGTTGTCCACCAAGATGCTCCGCCGCGATCAGATCTGGTTCACGGAGAAGAACCGCTCGGAGCAGACGGACCTGTACTGTCTGACGGACATTGTGCTGCCCGACGGCACAAAGCCCCGCAACGACGCCAATTACGAGAAGAACTATATTGCAGGGAGATACGGGGCGGTGCCGTATATTGTTAACGACTAAACCCTTTTACCATGCCTGCGAACAGAATAAAATTGGAACCAGCACTTGAACGTCGTTACGCACGGAAAGCCCAACGACGCAAAAGTCGGCAGATTGTGTGCAAAATCCTCATCGTGTGTGAAGGAACCAAAACAGAACCAAACTACTTTGAGGCATTTAAAACCCTCAATGGCGGAACAATTGTATATGACATTGACGTGAGAGGGTTAGGACAAAACACTACAGATGTGGTAGATAAGGCTATTGAACTCAAGAGCAAAGGGGATTATGACCGTGTTTGGGCGGTGTTTGACAAAGATTCGTTTTCTGCCAACAAGTTCAACGGAGCCATTATTAAAGCGCAAAACAATGGCATTGAATGCGCATGGAGCAACGAAGCCTTTGAACTGTGGTATCTGTATCATTTCATGAATAGGGTTACAGCAATGAGTCGCACCGAATACAAGCGTGCCATTTCCGAGGCTGTGAACAACTCTCCGCAATACAAGAAGAGAAAAGTTTACGAATATGCCAAGAATGACAAAGACAACTATCGCATTATGACCACCTACGGCTCCATGGAAAATGCCATCAGGTTTGCCGAGGCGAAGAGTTGCGACTACACTGACCAGCGTTATGCCACACACAATCCTTGCACGATGGTTTTCAAGTTGGTACGGCAGTTGATCGGGAAAGATGAAGAGCTGAACAACGAATTGACAAATAAGATTGAAGAATAAACAAATAAAGATATGATAACCATTTCAGAAATACTGAAAGACAGCAATTACAGCCTCTCGCAATTTAGTAATGACAAAATAATGGCCTTGGAAAACAACATCTTCGAAAAGGATGTGAAAGGCAAAACGATGCCTTACTTCAAGTGCTTGGTGCGAAACAAGGAAATTAAACTGACGCCAGAGGAAATTGTACGACAGTTATACATTATGGTGCTGACCGAGGATTTCCATTACCCAGTTTCACGAATGGAACTTGAATATGTGGTTACGTTTGGACGTGAAAAAAAACGTGCCGACATTGTCATTTTTGACAAAGACCAAACATACACACCGTATATCATAGTTGAGTTGAAAAGTCCCAAACTGAAAGACGGTAAGGAGCAATTGAAAGGCTATTGCAACGGTACGGGTGCGCCAATTGGCGTTTGGACAAATGGCGAAAGTATTTCGTATTATCATCGCAAAGACCCGAATTTCTTTGAAGATATTCCGATTATACCCAAAGCCAATGAAAAACTTTCTGACATTCTGAGCGAGCGTTGGTTTATTGATGACTTGGTGAAGAAAGACAAGTTGGTTAATGAACGCAAGTCATTGAAGGACTTGATTTTGGAAATGGAAGACGAAGTGCTTGCCAATGCCGGTGTGGATGTGTTTGAGGAAGTTTTCAAACTTATCTTCACCAAATTATATGACGAGATGGAAAGCGGCAGAAAGAAAGACCGCCACCTTGAGTTCCGCAACTACGGCGACACGGAAACTGAATTGAAGGAAAAGCTCCAAAACCTTTTCAACGAGGCAAAGGAGAAGTGGTCGGGCGTTTTTACTGAAGATGCCAAACTGATGCTGACACCTTCACATTTGTCGGTTTGTGTGAGTTCGTTGCAAGATGTGAAACTCTTTAATTCCAACCTTGATGTGGTGGACGAAGCTTTTGAATATCTGATAAACAAAAGCAGCAAAGGCGAAAAAGGGCAATATTTCACACCTCGTTATGTGATTGACATGTGTGTTCGAATGCTGAATCCATCGGCATCTGAAACCATGATTGACACGGCGGCTGGCAGTTGCGGCTTCCCTGTGCATACCATTTTCTATGTTTGGCAAAAGATTTTGGAGAGTAAGGGATTGAAGAAAAGTCATCTGTTCACCTTGGAACAAAAACCGCAGGAATGTACAGATTATGTGCAAAACAAGGTTTTTGCCATTGATTTTGACGAAAAGGCGGTTCGTGTGGCAAGAACGTTGAATTTGATTGCCGGTGACGGACAAACCAATGTTTTGCACCTCAACACATTGGATTACGAGCGTTGGGATGAAAACCTAAAGGACGAGAATTGGCAGGAAACATACTTTGAGGGTTGGAAGAAACTGAAAAAGATGCGTGTTGACAAAAACAGCAACCGTGATTTCCAATTCGACATTCTCATGGCCAATCCGCCTTTTGCTGGTGATATAAAGGAAAGCAGAATCCTCTCAAAATACGAATTGAGCAAGAATGCGGCAGGCAAAATGGCAAGCAAAGTGGGACGAGACATACTTTTCATTGAGCGCAATCTCGACTTTTTGAAACCCGGAGGGCGTATGGCCATCGTGTTGCCACAAGGCCGTTTCAACAACAGCAGCGACAAATACATCCGCGATTACATTGCCGAGCGTTGCCGCATTTTAGCAGTGGTGGGCTTGCATGGAAATGTGTTCAAGCCACACACAGGAACAAAAACAAGCGTGTTGTTCGTCCAGAAATGGGATGATGTGCTATGCCCGAAAAAAGAGGATTATCCTATCTTCTTTGCCACTATGCAGGAGCCGAGCAAGGATAACAGCGGCGAGAAGATTTTCGTCAAGAGGAGCGATTTCCCATACGCAAGAATAAACAAAGAGGAAGCCGTTGCGAACAAAATAGTTTGCGACCCACCTGCGCATTATGAAGTAACGCCTAAAGAAAACAACGAATACCTCTTGGATTCACACGGACATCTCATTGTGAAGCACGACCTTTTCAACCATGACGGCTTGACCAAAGACGGCATTGCCGAGGCTTTCGCCGAATTTGCCAAAAAAGAAGGGCTGAGTTTTTTTTGAGTAGCCCTTTCAACGAGGAAAAGTATAAGCGGTTGTTGGAAGGGCTGGAGATTAGCGAGGTGAAATGGTCCTATGTGAAATCACATAGCGATGTTGTTAGATTTGATAGTTACTACTACACACGAGAGTTTCTATCTGACGAAAACATCATTACAAAACAAAAGAATAAAACGCTAAAAGAGTTAAAGGCGGAACTGTTGAGTTTCGGAGCATATTCACTTAATAATTATGTCGAATATAAAAATTCTGGAATTCCATTTATTCGCGGGGTAAATATGAAAGATGGAGTTTTAGACTTTTCCGATATTTTGTATATTGATAATGAAGCACATAACCTACTTTGGAAATCTGAAGTAAAGCCAAATACCATTTTGCTATCGATGTCTGGAACCATTGGCGACGTGGCGATTGCAATGCCAGAATACAAGTATCCAATGAATTCCAATCAAGATATTGCAAAGATTACATTGAAAGGTGGATTGAATCCATTTTATCTATATGCTTTTTTGCGTTCAAAATATGGTCAAAATTTTTTGAAACGAGAAGCTCGTGGGAGTGTTCAACAACATGTGTTTTTGTCACAAATGGAAATGATTAGAGTTCCATTATTAAATACTACCTTTCAAAACCAAATAGAACAAATTGTAAGAGCAGGCCATTCAAGCTTATCCAAATCCAAGTCTCTTTATTCTGAAGCAGAAGAGTGTCTACTTGCAGAACTTGGACTTAAAGGCTGGCAACCCAACAATAAGCCAGTCAACATCAAGCAACTGAAAGAATCCTATTTGGCAAGTGGCAGATTAGATGCGGAGTATTATCTGCCGAAATATGAGGATTATACCAGTTTCATTAGAAAATACAAGAATGGAGCAGATGTATTGGGAAACATCTGTACATTGAATGAAAAGAATTTCAATCCATTAGACAATAGCGAGTACAAGTATATCGAACTAAGTAACATCGGCAATTCTGGTGAAATAACCGGATGTACCACTTCAATTGGAGCAGAATTGCCATCGAGGGCAAGGCGACTTGTGCGCGCGAATGATGTTATTGTCTCTTCCATTGAAGGCTCTTTGCAGAGTGTGACTTTGGTAACAGACGAATACGACAAGGCGATTTGTTCAACTGGCTTTTATGTTGTGAAATCCGAAACAATTAATCCTGAGACACTATTGGTGTTGTTTAAATCAGAGCCTATGCAAAACCTTTTGAAACAAGGATGCTCGGGAACAATACTAACCGCCATTGGCCGAAACGAACTGCAAAACATTGTGATGCCTAAAATAAGAAATGAGGTGCAGATCGAAATTGCAACATACGTCAAAAAGAGCATTTCCTTGCGCAACGAGGCGAAGCAACTACTTGAAAGTGTAAAACTTAAAGTAGAAGATGCAATTTCTACCCCCCCATTTAATTGATAATCAAGTAGTTATAAAGCACTACCAAATGATTGAAGAAAGCACATATTATTATCGGTTGGCAGAATGGACATTGCTGCAGGAGTTGTATGCCGAAGCGTGGGTTACAACTTCAACGGCAAGCTACTCCATCAAAAACTACTCGGTCTGCAAATCATCAGGCCGATGGGACGCCGAATATTACCAACCGAAATATGATGCTTTGTTTGCCCAATTGTCAAAATACGAGTGCGATACCATTAAGGACATTGCACATATAAAGAAATCGGTGGAACCAGGAAGCGAGGCATACCAAGACAGCGGCATACCATTCGTAAGAGTGTCAGATGTAACGAAATTCGGTGTTTCAGAACCGAACATTTATTTGTCACCCAGTGATTTCAGCTTGAACGAATTAAAGCCAAAGAAAGACACCATTTTATTATCAAAAGACGGCAGTGTTGGCATCGCCTATAAAGTGGAAGAAGATATGGACTGCATTACATCAGGCGCATTGCTTCATCTGTCGGTTTTCAACCAAGACTACACGCCCGATTATCTGACACTTGTTCTGAACTCTATAGTTGTACAGATGCAAGCCGAGCGTGATTCCAATGGAGCCATCATACAGCACTGGAAACCATCGGAAATAGAACAAGTAATTATCCCCAAACTGCCAAAGCCAATTCAAGACACCATTTCAGCAAAGATTCAAGAGAGTTTTGTGCTGAAAGCCGAAAGCAAGAGATTGCTTGAAGAGGCAAAGATGATGGTAGAGAAGGAGATAGAAAAGATTAATTAACATTACCAGTGAACTGCATCTTCTGCCATAAAGACTCATCAAACTCAAAAAGTGTTGAGCACATCATTCCCGAATCGCTCGGGAATAAACATCACTTCTTGCCCAAGGGCTATGTGTGTGACGAATGCAACCATTATTTTGCGATAAAAGTCGAAAATGAATTACTATCGAAACCTTATTTTGTTTCGATGCGTTCCCGGAATGAAATTCTAACAAAGAAAGGAAAATTAGTAAGGCAAAAGATGGTTTTTCCTGGTGCAATGAAGAGCACAGAAGTTGTAATGCAGAAGACGGGAAACGGGTTATTCGCATCATTTGATGATGAAGAATTATTTGAAGCAATAAAAGCAGGAAAAACGAGAAGGATGATTGCGCCATACATTCCCGAGCCAGAGTACCCTAATGAAATAATGTCTCGTTTTCTCGCAAAATGTGCATACGAATATTTCTTATACAATATGGGTAAGGAAAAATATGATTTGTGTGTTCAAGAACTGCTGTGTAAAGAATCTGATATATTGAAAGCTCTACGTGAATATGCTCGATATGGCAAAGGTGAGTATTGGCATTATAACCAACGCAGGATATATTCCGAAGGTGATGTTGTGTTTAATCAAAATGAGGACTTAGACTATGAAATACTTCATGAAATGAAATTCTTTACAAGAGAACACAAACGTTTACCTAATGGATATGTAGAAGCCGAGATATACTTTGTGATGGCTATAGCAGGAATAGAGTATGCCATTTGCATATCAGATCCCAATATTTCGGAATATCAAAAATGGTTAGAAGAGTGTAAAGGTCTTTCTCCGTTAAATGATAATTCAGAGACTTTGTCATTTAGTTTGTCCGATATAAATCCCTTATTAATCAAAGCTCAATAATGAACATACTTTTAGACACCAACATAATCATCCCTTTGGAGGACACCAGCCGAATACTGGATTCCTCTTTTGCTGAAATGCGGAGATTGGCTGCAGAACAGCAACACTGTCTGTATGTTCATCCTATGCAAATGGAAGACATCAATCGAGACAAGAATACAGAAAGAAAACAAATCGTCCTATCGCGATTGAATCAGTACTCCAAAATTGACAATCCACCCGTACTGACTGAAGACGAATGTATTAAATTAGGTCTTTCACAGCCCAATGATCATGACAAGGTTGATAACAACATCTTATTTGCTTTGTACCGCGGGGCTGTTCATTTGCTCGTAACCAATGATGAAGGGATACACAAAAAGGCATCCAAAATCGGCATTCAGGACAAAGTTTATCGTTTAGAACAGTTTCTTGTTTTCTTACGGCGGTATTACAATCAGCCTGTAGCCTATACTTATACCGGGGTTAGAGAACGATACATGTACGAAATTGACAAAAGCCAATCTTTTTTCGATTCATTGCGTCAAGCGTATGACGGATTCGACGAATGGTATCAGAAAAGCGCAGAAAAACAGCGTAAATGCTGGTGTATTGAAGATGAAGAAGGGCGTGTAGCTGCTATTTGTATATACAAATTTGAAGAAAATGAGAAACTCACCGATGAAGGAGAAACCACACAAGGAAAAATATTGAAACTATGCACTTTCAAGGTAGATGTTTCAGCCCGAGGCAAGAAATTGGGTGAACGACTTTTGTATATTGCATTTGATTTTTGTGTGAAAAACGGCATTGATTGGGTTTATCTTCACACTTACGGAGAGGAGCAGAAAACACTTGTTGGCTTATGCGAGGAGTATGGCTTTTATCGTTTGGGAAAATACAAACAAGATGATGTCTATATCAAACCCATGAAACTGCGCAAAGACAATCTTGGCAGTTTGGAATCGCTAATCAGGTATTATCCTTTTTTTGAGGACAACGATTCTGTGCAAAAAATCATCATCCCTATCCAGCCAAAATATCACGAAGACCTGTTCCCCGATTTCAGCGACATGAAAGGCTCTTTGTTTGAAAGCGATCAAAGTCTTTATTCATGTCAGGGAAACACAATCAAAAAGGCTTATCTGTGCCATTCGACAATAAAATCCATAAAGAAAGGCGATGTTGTTTTGTTTTATAGAAGTCATGACAGAAAATCAATTCAATGTATGGGGATTGTGGAAGACGCATTCTTTTCGGAAAGCATCGACGAGGTTTTCCCATTAATAGCAAAAAGAACGGTTTACACCTACACAGACTTAACCGAAATACTCAAGAAAAAGACATTGATTATTCTATTTAGATTCATCGCCCTTGACAAGGAGATTCCCTCAAAAAAAATGTTATCTCTTGACATTAAAGGGAATATCCAAACTATTCGCCAAATAAGTAACGAACAATATCTTGCATTGCGAAATGAAAAATAAAACCATATTATTATCGATACACCCTTGTTTTGTGGAAAAGATATTTTCTGGAGAAAAAAAGTTTGAATACAGAAAAAGAATCCCAACAGACATTCGTACTATTATAGTGTATGCGACTGTACCAATAAAGCAAATCGTTGCCTTTATAGAAGTTGAAAACGTTCTACAAGACACCCCAATGAACATTTGGAAACAAACCAAAGAATGGTCGGGTCTTACATATAAATTCTACAAATCTTATTATAAAGGGAAAAGTGTAGCGTATGCCATAAAATTCAAGAATGTGTATAGATTAGAAAATCCAAAATCAATCTCAATATTTAAGGACGTAAAAAGTGCTCCTCAATCATACGTATACATCAGAGAATCAAATAAAGTACTTACCGAAAATTAAGGGTGTAAGCCTAGTGTTAAAACAAAAGATTAAAGATAATCCATTGATCACTCGTGAAGAAGTACAACGAAAAAATTCATCCTTATTGCAGCTGCGGCGCTTTTGATGTCCGTTTGCACCAACTCCCGAACGTTTCCCACCATCGCTGTGAGCTGTCGCTTCGGCGCCGTGAAAGAGCAAAACCGCGCCATGCGTATGGTTGAGTGCGGCTTCGTGGAGTTGCCCACTGTCCCGTTGTTTACGGGGGAGTGTGGGGGAGATTCTCGTCGCACTGTCTCGCTCGACATCAGCACGGAGGACTTGATCGCCAATGTCGATTTCCTGTCGAAGTTAGATAATTGGCTACTACGATAGCGACAACAACGGGGAAGCGCGTCACGCTACTATTAGATATCTGATGTATTGACTATGATGAAGAAAGTATTGATTATCGACGGAGGCCCGCGCAAGACATTCAACACCGCCTCCATGCTGCAGAGATTCGCCGAAGGCGCAAGCTCTGTAAGCGATGAAATTGAAGTGAAAACGCTGCGCCTTTACGAACTGGACTACAAAGGCTGCATGTCGTGCATGGCCTGCAAAATCAAAGGTAAGGCCTCGCAGGTTTGCAAGTTCAAGGATGCACTCACCCCTATTTTGGAGGAAATTGCCGGTGCCGACGGCCTTGTTTTAGGCTCGCCCAACTATTTCGGCGAAATCACTGCCCAGATGCGGGCGTTTTTGGAACGGCTGGCCTTCCCGTGGCTTTCGTACAACGACTATAGCATCACGGCTCCGAAACGTATGCCTGTGGTACTGGTCGAAACCCAGAACGGTGGCGTGGGAGGCAGCAACTGCAATGGCTACGGAACTATGGAACATTGCATTACCCAAGCCCTCGGCCAGCCGGAGAAACTGTTTGCCAACAACACCTATCAGGTAAAGAATTACGACCGCTACGAGTTGGCCGGATTCTCGGAAGAGGCCAAGCGCAAGTATCGCGAAGAACATTGGGAAGCGGATTTGCAGCAGGCATTCGATGCTGGCAGACGCATGGCGGAAAGTCTTCTGTAAGGAAGCTACACCCAAAGTCCGAGGCTGCACCACACATATCAGCGATGCAAGGCATATAAATCCGAATCCGTAATAATGTATGATTATTCCGCCAACTGTATAACCCGGTTTCATGTTCTGCGTTGTACTTTTGCAGTATCGAAATCAGTCGTTCTATGTTAAACAAAGACGCAATTGACGGGAATGTACGACAGTTTTCATTATGAAAAGATGGTGAAATCCTTGAAACTGATCGACACCAAGCCGATGGTGGCGCTGGAAATGCTGGGAATTGAGTAACAGGTAAATCAAAAGAATATGAAACAGACACTTCTGATTTTCGCCGCCGCCGTACTGTTATTGGCCGGCTGCCACAAGACAACAAAAACCGAAAAAGAAATGAATACATTGACTTTCAATGAGCAGCAGGCGGCCGCCATGACGGCCATCGCCTGCTATGAGGCGCAGGGCGACCAGCCGTCGCTCGCCAACGCCATCAACGAGGGTTTCGACGTGGGACTCACCGCCAACCAGATCAAGGAAGCCCTCTCGCAACTCTACGCCTACACGGGCTTCCCCCGCTCGCTCAACGCATTGGGCACCCTGCAGAAGGTGATGGAACAGCGCGGCGAGGTGACGATAGGGGAGGAGTCCTCTCCGATCCCCGGCAGTTACGATGCCCTGAAACAAGGCACCGAGGTGCAGACCAAACTCAGCGGCCAGCCCTTCGACTACACGTTCTGTCCCGCCGAGGACTACTACCTCAAGGCGCACCTTTTCGGTGACATCTTCGCCCGCGACCTGCTCACACACGCCGACCGTGAGTTGGTCACCGTCAGCGCCTTGTCCGGCTTGGACAAGGTGGAGCCCCAGTTGGCCGCCCACGTGCGCGGCGCACGCAACATGGGCCTGACCGACGCGCAGCTGCTCGCCATTCCGAAGGCACTGCAGGAGCGTGTGGGCAAAACGGAGGCGCATCGTACCGCCGTGGCCATACAGCAGCTGGGCATCAGCGATCCCGACAACGACCAGATCGCCAGTGAAATATACGTCCAGAACCATGTCGATTTGAAGTCGAGCTGGCGGCGGGGCGAACCCAACACCGCCTACGCGCAGTACTTCATCGGCAACAGCTATGTGTCGCCCTACGGCGGCATGGTAAATGTCTCTTTCGAGCCGGGCTGCCGCAACAACTGGCATATCCACCACAGGCAGGTGCAGGTGCTGGTGTGCGTGTATGGCCGCGGCTGGTACCAGGAATGGGGCAAACCCGCCGTCAGACTGGAACCCGGTGTGGTCATCGAAGTGCCCGAGGGCGTGAAGCACTGGCACGGCGCCGCCAAGGACAGCTGGATGCAGCACCTCACCTACCACAAGGACGTGCGGGAAGGGGCCGACAACGAGTCGCGACAGAAGCCGGGTGAAACTCAATGGCTGGAGCCTGTTTCCGAAGAACAGTACGGGAAACTGAAATAAATATGTACCTTTGCAACTGAAATACTGAACCCATAAATGTTTACCATACAATGAAAAAGACATTCTTAGTCGCTTTTGTGGCTCTACTGGTCTTCGTGGGCTGCAAGCAGAAAGCCGCGACCGCGTCGGCGAAAAACGAGCAGGCAACCGTCTATCTGACCCGTGACATCACTCCCGAGTCGTTAGTGAGAATCTACAAGGCTTTAGGGGTGGAAGCCAAGGGCCGTGTGGCCGTGAAGATCTCGACCGGAGAGGGCAGCAACCCCAATTACCTGAAACCGGAACTCATCAAAAACCTGGTGCAGCTCGTGGACGGCACCATCGTGGAATGTAATACCGCCTACGGCAACAGCCCCGCTGATGCCAAAGACGAGCGCAATAATTCAGCCAACCACTGGAAAGTCATCGAACGGCACGGCTTTACGCCCATGTTCAGGGTGGACATCATGGACGAGGAAGGGGAAATGCGTATTCCCGTGAAGGACACTACCCACCTCAGGTACGACATTGTGGGCAGCCATATGGCCGACTACGATTTCATGATTGCCCTCAATCACTTCAAGGGACACCCCATGGGCGGATACGGCGGTGCGCTCAAGAACCTCAGTATCGGCTGTGCCAGCAGCAACGGCAAAGCCTACATCCATTCGGCCGGCAAGATGGAGACGCTCGATATGTCCAGACTCTGGACTCCTGAGTTTATCGGCAATCAGGACGGCTTCCTGGAGAGCATGGCCGCCGCTGCGCAGGCGGTGACCGACTACTTCCGGGGAAAGCAGGGAATCCTCTATATCAGCGTGATGAACAACATGAGTATCGACTGCGACTGTGTGGATCATCCCGAACCCGTGAAACTGGAGGACTACGGCATCCTGGCTAGTACCGATCCTGTGGCGCTCGACCAGGCTTGCATCGACATCATCAACCAGCAGAAAGTAACCGCCACCAACGACCCTACCGACCTGCTTTCGCGTATTGACAGACAGCACGGTACCCACACCATCGAATGGGCCGAAAAAATCGGGCTGGGAACCAGAAAATATCAGGTGGTCAATATCGACAAGTAGTCGTTTTACAGATATATGCACAGCAGAGAAAGTAAGACAGAGGCCTTCGGACAGCTGCTCGACGTGATGGATACTTTGCGCGAGCAGTGCCCCTGGGACCGCAAGCAGACCTTTGAGAGTCTGCGTCCCCTTACCATAGAGGAAACCTACGAGCTGAGCCAGGCGCTCGAAGACAGGCAGTATGACGAAGTGTGCAAGGAACTGGGCGACCTGATCATGCACATTGTGTTCTATGCCAAGGTGGCAGAACAGCAGCAGCTGTTCGACATACAGGATGTTCTGGAAAAGATATGTGAGAAACTGAAATTCAGGCATCCGCATATCTACGGCGATGTGCAGGTCAAGACGGCCGACGATGTCTCCGACAACTGGGAAAAGCTCAAGCTCAAGGAAAAAGACGGCAACCGTACCGTGCTGGCCGGTGTGCCCAAGGCCTTGCCATCCATGATTAAAGCCCTCAGAATGCAGGACAAGGCCCACGGCGTAGGCTTCGACTGGGCTCGCGCAGAGGATTCCTGGGACAAGTTTTTCGAAGAGGTCGATGAAGTGAAGGCCGAGATTGCTGCCGTGGAACAGGCCCGACAGGAGCTGGACGGTGCACCGGCTTCGGAAACTGCTTCGGCTCCGACTGCTGCTGCCGCCGGGCTGGCTGCTGCCCGTGACCGTCTGGAGGCCGAGTTCGGCGACCTGTTCTTTGCCCTGGTCAATGTGGCCCGGCTCTACAAGGTCAATCCCGACAATGCCTTGGAGCGGACCAACCAGAAGTTCCGCCGCCGCTTCGACTACCTCGAAGCCCATACCCTCCGTTGCGGCCGTCAGCTCAAAGATCTGACACTTGAGGAGATGGACGCCCTCTGGGACGAAGCCAAAAAACAGGAACACTGACTTTTACATTATTATACCATTATGAAACAGACTAGACTTTGCCTGCTTGCCGCCTTACTCGTCTGCGGCGCCATCCTTACGACAGCTTGCAAAAAGACCAGTGGTGGTAATGATGATTCTGCCCGACAGGTAGTGAGCACCGAACTGATCCGCACCAGCCAGAGCTGGGACGGGGTGGAACTGCCCGACTATTTCGAGGGACATCCCGAACTGGTGGCCGTCAAATACGTTTTCCCGGCAGGACAGAAACTGGGCTGGCACCATCATCCCGTGATGAACTACGGCATATTGGTGCAGGGTGAGCTGACCATCATCGGACAGGACGGTCAGGAAAAGACCGTACATGAGGGTGAGGCCGTCGTCGAGATGGTGAACACCATCCATCACGGCGAAAACCGGGGCTCGAAGCCCGTGGTCCTCTACATGTTCTACCTCTCGCAGAAAGACCTGCCCCTGGCCGTACAGCATCCGGAAATTCCGCTGGAGTAACAGAATCTGAACCTAATTTCGCTGGGACCATTCGAGTAGTCCACTGTCGTTTGCGATTCAAGCCTTTGTCTTCATGACCATCTCGATTAGTTCATTTGATCGAGAGCAGTTGAAAACATAGTTTTTCTCGTTGGTTCGGATAAGTATCAGATGTTTCATATCTGTCGCATACATGGTATAACTGCCCAGTCTGTCACTTTTGAACCGGCCCAGATATCCGAACAGACCGCCGCTTCCGAAAGTCCGTATGGAACCCGTTATATCAGACTTCGCGATTTGCCTGATCTCGACAATCTGGCTTTGGGGTATGACAATCGAACCGAAAGCTCTTTTTACGGAGACGGTCTTCTCATCGGCCTTCAATCGAAGAGGCATATGGCCGATGCCGATGACAATCGTGGCCAGCATGACCAACATCAGGGTGTATTTCAGCCATAGCACCGTTTCCGGCCATTTTTTCAGTTCCAGGTGAATACAGGCCAGCACCAATACCAGTACGGTTACAATCGTTATGATCAGAACCTCGCTGCTCCAATGAAAAGGAGTGGAAAAACATTTACTTTCTAAGTCCATAATATCCTTCAAATTGTATTTTTATAATATTTCTGATAGCTTCCATTGAAAAAGAAGAATTTGCCAGTTCTCTCTCAACTAGTTCCATGAATAAATCCGTTTGTTTGTCAATCAGTTCAGAGTAGAAAGCACTACTGCTGATTAGCCCATTATTATCTGTCCATATCCTTATCACTGGTTCGGTAATGCTCTCTATTTCACTTCTTCGTTCACTTCTTTCACTATTAACATACACAGATTCATTAACGGCAAACCCCACATCAATGGCGACAAGCCCCTCTATTCCCACTGTAACGTAGAGAGCAGCAGCATATAATATGGCAGCTCCCATATAAACAACAGCGCCGGCCACAACGGCTACAGGAACACCAACGACACCAGACTTCGTTGTAGGGTAATAGTTATCTATGCTATCAATCAGATTCATAAAAGTATCATAGTCCTCATCGGTCTTGAACATGGCACGAATATTCTTTGGCATATTGTATTCATTGATTATCCCAATATAACCTCTTTCAGAACATAAAGACCAGAAATATTCTATATTTTTTGACTTGACTGCCCTAAAGATATCTTTGTCGGCAAGTGCAAGTAATAGCCTTTTTTCTGCATCAGAAAGTTCAATGTCAAAGTCTATCTCCTTCGTTGCAAGATAATCATGGGGATTATCAGCAAACGTTCTTGCTTCTTTTTTATTATAAACAACAGTGTTAACAATCCGTTGTATGAGTTTTAGCTTATTGATAAACTCGTCGGATAAATTACTCTCATTAATGTTTAATATAGATATTCCTTCGATGGTGTTGTCAGCATGTGGACCGTAGAAACTATCTATAAAACTATAGCCATTTGTACATGATGAAGCCAAGATACCTGCGGAAACAGCCGTTGTAATTGATTTGATGACAATTGGTTTTTTCTTTTTCATGGTTTGATTGAAAATGTCGCCTTTTGCAGCTGCTGTTAGCTTGAATGGTGTGATGGCTTGCTTGGAAAGAGTCATGGATACCCATCAACTGCCAGTCAGAATACAGACGTCAGAGCAGTCCTCTCAACTTTTTGTAACGTGTTACTATTTTGCGTAATCCTACTACGATGCTTACCTGAACTCGAATTTGCCGACGTCCTGCAGCCGAATGTTGCGGTTGGAGGACCGGATGTTCTCGAAGATCACGTTTTCGACAGGAGATTCGGGCAGGCCGGTGGCCTTGACCAGGTCGCGGCAGGCATCCACCTGCACATCCTTGACGAAGATGTTGCGGAAGGCCGGCGTGAGCTCATTGACAGCCGGGGCCGGATGCCTCTGTGCGGCCGCTCCGACATAGGTGGCCGAACCGAGCATATCCCAGCAGAAGGCCTCTTTGGTCGAGCGGATGATGTGGATGCGCTCGAACCACATGTTTTCGCCGCCTCCGCCACGCGGCCGCCGGGTCTTGAAGTAGAAGCCGAACTGCGGGCTTTCCATTACACAGTCGTGCATATAGACATTGCGGATCATGGCAGCCGTCTCACTGCCCATAGTCACGCCGCCCACGCCTCGCTTGACACGGCAATAGCGGATCACCACGTTTTCCGTAGGTTTGGCCCGGCGCACACCGTCCATGCCGCGGCCGGCCTTCAGGGTGAAGCAGTCGTCGCCGCAGTCGAGCGTCGTGTACTCGATCAGCGCATTGACCGAAGAGTCGATATCGATGCCGTCGGTGCGGCCCATGCCGTGGCTGGAGACCGTTACGCCGCGGATGATGATATTCTCGCAATAAACGGGTACGATGTTCCAGAAGATGCTCTTTTCCAGGGTGATGCCTTCGATGAAGATGTTGCGGCAGTTGATCGGCCCGATGAACTGTGGCAGGCAGACCTTGCCTCCGTCACGGCCGTCGAAGACGCGTTCCTCCATGGACATTTCCTGCAGGCTCTCGGGCACGCCGCCCATGGCCTGCTTCATCATCTGGCAGTCGCGGGCGGGGGCCACCAGCTTGCCCCGGCCGGTAACGGCGATGTTCTCGGCCCCGTCGGCATAGATCATGGCCCCCATCGACCAGATATCGACACCTTCGTTGCGAGTCTGCACTACGGGCAGATAGTCTTTGATCTCGCCGCTGAAATGCAGTTCGGCACCTTCTTCGAGGTGCAGGTTGACGTTGTCCTTGAGGATGATACGTCCGCTCAACCATTCACCCTTGGGAACGATGACCGTGCCGCCGCCCTGGGCGGAGATGCGGTCGATGGCTTTCTGGATGGCTGCCGTACTGAGTTTGCGCTGCCTGGCTCCGGCCTTGGCAATGCTCAGGCTGCGGTCGGGAAATACCGGCCGCTTCATGTCGGGCATGTCGAAGGGGGCATTGACGGGTTCAATCTCGGCCGGCATGTCCATGGTGACCATCCTCAGTACCGTGGCACTGAGCGGCGGCAGGCTGACGGCAACCGTACCGTTACTGATTTCGGCTGTCTGCCAGCGGGGTTCGGCCAGACGGCCGTCGGACTGGATTTCTTGGCCGCCGATGATCTGGCCTTTTTTGGAGAGGTAGATTTCATCGGGAGTCTTGGCGGCAGCGAAGTGGCGGCCGGAACGGCCGGTTTCGGGCACCAGCCGATGGCTCAACTGAGTGTAGGAGGCCGAAGCCAGGGTCAGACTGCGGTCGGAAAGGCAGACATTGACAGGCTGGAACTCCAGGCTGGCGGTGTCTTTGTTGATAAGCAGCAGGCGGTAGCCGCCGTCCCGGGCCTTGACGGCATAGGCACTGATGTCCTGGCTCTTGCCTTCCAGGGCGACGGGTATCATCTGACCGTCCATGGCAAACAGGTCGAAAGTCTTCAGGGCATAGCTCAGGGGGTAGATCTCAAAGCCTTCTCCCTGGCTGATGAAGGCCGAGTAGCGGGGCAGCATCTGGTCGCCGCCGACCCGGTCGCCGGTATGGAAATTGATGCCCAGGCAGCCTTTTTCCGCCCACCGGCACATGTGATCCAGCGCCCAAAGTGCTGCGCTGTGGGCATTGCTGGCTCCGTCCAGGCCGCTGTACCAGTAGCTGTTGGTCTCGGTCAGGCGGAAGGGTATGCTGTCAAAAAGGAAGGCCATCTTGTCATAGACCTTCCCGGTCTCGTCGCTCATGGCTTTGGAGAGCATGAAACGGGAACGTTCCTTGTAGTCGTAGGGGATGAGCTCGTCCCAGTTGCGGGCCGATCCGGGGTTGCGGTAGGAGCAGCCTCCGGGATAGCTGTGCAGGCTCAGAAAGGAAAGCACCCGGCGGGAATCGCGGGAGAATTCGTTGCCCCGGCCAATTCCGAAGTCTTGCCAATAGCGCTTGAATTCCAATGGATGGGGATTGTCGTCCGGGCCGCAGAAGCGGGCGCGGGGAGCCACCTTGCGCATTTCTTTCATGATGGCCTCCCAGCGGGGAGAGAGATCTTTCTCATAGTCCTTGTAGTAGCCAGGTTCGTTGCCTACGGCAAAACAGTCGAGCAGGTCGGCATAGTTGTCCCAGATGTATTTGGCCTGGCGGGCGGCATCCTTGACGTTGGCTGCCGGAGTGGGTTGTCCGTCGACAACTTTGTCCTGCAGGCGTACCGAATAAATCACCTTGACACCGGCTTCGCGGGCAAAGCTGAACAGGGCATCGATGTCGTTGTCCGAAGGTGTGTAGCCGCCTTTGACATCGACCGAGTTGCCGCCCAGACGCAGGCTCTTGACTCCCAGTGTGCGGAAGAGGTTGACAAGGGGCCGGTTCTCGCGGCTGAAATAATACTTGCCCTGTCCGTCGGGTTTCATCATCCAGGTCTCGTAACTCAGTCCGATGTAATTCTCGGACACGGTGACGCCGGGATGCTGACAGTCGATTACGGCACTGGCCGCCGGCGTGCTCTGGGCCGCGGCGGCATTCATCATCATGAGGCCGGCAAGCAGCCCCGTCATACGCAAATAAAGTGTTTTCATCTCCTTGGAATAAAATCGGCGGCAAGTTAGCCGAAATCCTCGGTCTTTGCAAGCCCGCAGCCTGTGTTTTTCATTTGTCTGTCTGCCGCCAAATGCCTACCTTTGACCTCGCGTAGCGGCCCTGGGGTGACAGTTGCGCCTATTTTGTTGCTATGAGAGATATTCTGCTGACAATCCTGGTTCTGGCAGCGGTCGTGACGGTGCCTTCCTGCGGTATGCGTCAGGACAGGAGCCGCACACAGACCCTCCTCCCCGCACAGGAAGGGACAGATTCTTCCCTGGTCATCGCTCCCCGCTATGCCAAGGGTTTCACGGTGAACTATCAGGCGGACGGTGTCCGGCTGGTCGATATCGTGGACCCGCAGAAGGAGCAGGACCGTATGCCCGTCGGCTATCGCTTTGCACTGGTTCCCAAAGGTGTAAAGGCCGATATTCCGGCCGGCTATCAGAGGGTGAGTGTGCCCATTTCCCGCACCATCTGCATGACATCCCTGCAGTTGTCCAATTTCACGGCCCTTTCTGCCCATGAGGTGGTTAAGGGCATTACAGGCACCAAAAACCTCTATAACCAAGACATACTTGAACGTGTGGCCGACGGTCGCATCGTGAGAATCGGCATGGAAGGAGAGTTCGACCCCGAACTGATTCTGGCCGCCCATCCCGATGTCATTTCATATCCCCCTTCAAGCGTGGCGGTTACGAGATGATCAAGAGCACGGGTATTACTCTGGTACCACATCTGGGATACAAGGAACTGAATCCTCTGGGTCAGGCGGAATGGATCAAGTTCGTGGCCATGTTCCTGGGGCTGGAGGCTCAGGCCAACCGCATATTCGACGGTATCGAACAGCGTTACGGAGCTGTCAGGCGACTGGCTGCTTCCGCCACTTTTCGTCCGACAGTCTTCAGCGGCGAGATGCATGGCGGCAACTGGTTTGCCATTGGCGGCCGCAATCATCTGGCGCAGCTTTTCCGCGATGCCGGGGCTGATTATGTCCTGAACGATGAGAATACAGGCGGTGTAAACATCGAGTTCGAGCAGATGTACGCCTTGGCTGCCGATGCCGACTACTGGCGCATCCTGAACAGTTTCCCGGGCGATTTCTCCTACGAAGCCTTGCGGGCCTCGGAACCTCGCAACGCCCTGTTCAAGGCTTTTCGCAACAAGGGGGTCATCTATTGCAACATGCGTCGGACTCCCTATTATGAAATATCTCCCGTCGAGCCTGATGTCTTGCTGGCCGATCTGCTGGCTATCTTCCATCCCGAGCTGGCTCCTGAGGATTACTGCCCAAAATATTACCGCCTGCTGCCATGAAACGTCCTGTCTGGCCCTTGTTTCTTTTGCTGACGGCGGGTATCCTGCTGTTTTTCGTGCTCAACCTGATGCTGGGCACGGTGCCCATTCCCGTCAGGGAAATACTCAAGGCTCTTGCCGGAGACGAATCCGTTCCGGTTGTCTGGCGCAATATTGTCCTCAGCTCCCGTGTACCCCAGGCCCTGACAGCCACGGTGGCCGGAGCGGGCCTGGCTGTGAGCGGCCTGCAGATGCAGACCGTCTTCCGCAATCCGCTGGCCGGTCCTTCGGTGCTGGGTATTTCCAACGGTGCGAGTCTGGGGGTGGCCTTTGTCGTACTGCTCTCGGGCTCTCTGGGCGGTGTGGCCCTGAGCCGGCTGGGCTATCTGGGCGACGTGGCCATGTCGCTTGCGGCCATCGTGGGTGCCCTGTCGGTAATGGCTTTGATTATGTATGTTTCGCAGAAGGTCAAGGGGAATGTCACGCTGCTCATTATCGGTGTGATGATCGGCTATCTGGCCAATGCCGTCATAGGGGTGCTCAAATTCTTCTCGGCCGAGGAGGATGTCAAGGCCTTCGTGGTATGGGGGCTGGGCTCCTTCTCCCGAGTCTCCGGTGACCAGATGTTGCTCTTTGTGTCGCTGATGCTGGTGTTGCTGCCGCTCAGCATGTTGCTGGTCAAGACGATGAACCTGCTCCTGCTGGGCGACGATTATGCCCGCAACCTGGGACTGAACCTGCGCAGGGCCCGTCTGCTGGTCATCGGCAGCTCGGGCATCCTGGTGGCCATCGTGACGGCCTATTGCGGCCCGATCATGTTCATCGGCCTGGCCGTGCCCCATCTGTGCCGGGCCATGATGCGCAGTTCCGACCACCGCCTGCTGATGCCCGGCACGATGCTGCTGGGTGCTGCTCTGGCCCTGCTGTGCAATCTGGTGGCCAGAATGCCCGGCTTCGAGGGAGCCCTGCCGGTCAATTCGGTGACGGCCCTGATCGGTGCTCCCGTGATCGCTTCGGTACTGTTCAGAAAAAGAAAAGAAAATGTCCAGGAATAAGGAAACACTCCGGTTGGAACATCTCAGCATCGGCTATGCCGTCCATGGCGGCCGTGACAGAGTGGTGGCAGGTGACATCTGCGCTTCGCTCATGAGCGGCGAGATGACAGTCCTGATCGGCCCCAACGGGATGGGAAAATCCACCTTGCTGCGTACGCTCTGTGCCTTCCAGCCCCGTCTGGGCGGCCGTATCGTCGTGCAGGGGCGTGAACTGGACACTTATACGGAAAAGGAATTGGCACAGCTCATCGGTATTGTGCTGACCAGCAAACCGGATATACAGAACATGACCGTGACCGAACTGGTGGGACTGGGCCGTGCGCCATATACAGGTTTCTGGGGGCGGCTCTCTGCCCAAGACCGGCAGATTGTCCGGGAATCGCTCTCGCTGGTAGGTATCGAGCCGCTGGGAGGCCGGCTGATCCAGACCCTGAGCGACGGGGAACGCCAGAAGGTAATGATCGCCAAAGCCCTGGCTCAGCAGACACCGATTATTTTCCTGGACGAGCCGACGGCTTTTCTGGATTATCCGAGCAAAGTGGAGACCCTGCAGCTGCTCTACCGTCTGAGCCGGGAGACCGACCGCACCGTCTTTCTGTCCAATCACGACCTGGACCTGGCCTTGCAGATGGCCGACCGTATCTGGCTGATGGAGTCCGGCAGGCTGAGTATCGGAACACCTGCTTCCCTGGCCGCCGACGGATCGCTGGCCCGTTTTGTCGAACGGGACGGCATCAGTTTCCGGGCCGATGATTTACGGATTCTGGTCAGACATTAGCGGGTGGATTCCGCCATTTTCGTCTATCAGCAGTAATTGCAGATTTCCTTGAGGATATTCCTGCAGGCAGTATGCCCGGCAGTGTCGGAGTACTGTCTGGCAGAACGCTTCGATCTGTTCCCGGGGTATCAGTTGCCACAGTTCCCTGGCCAGGGTGATGTCTCCCGCCTGTCGTACGGTCTGTTCCCCGCAGCCGGCTTCCCGCATCATGCCGGCAATGAAATCCCTGTCCATGACCACCTGACGGCTGTGGGTGTCCAGATGCCCGGCTGCCAGTTTGACGGCCTTGCCCAGCATCAGTCCCATGGACAGCCGTCGGATGCCCAGCTCGTGGGCCATGCGGAGCGTGGCTCCGATGTGGTTGCCGTATTCGACGAAGGCCTGTGGCGGCAGGTCGGGGTAGTAGCTTTTGAGCATGCCTTCGCTTTTGGCGCCGCTGTGGATGACCGTGAGCCCTGAATCGGCCGCCCGGGCTACGGTGAGGCATTTCCGTATGCTGTCGATGAAGGCCTGTTCGGAGAAGGGCTTGACAATGCCCGACACGCCGATGATGCTGATGCCGTCCTTGATGCCCAGTCGGGGATTGAAGGTGCGGCGGGCGATTTCTTCTCCTCCGGGGGCGGAAACGGTGACTTTGAACTGGGCGCCGAAGTCGCTGAGGTTATCGCGCAGCATCTCCCTGGGCCCCCGGTTGATGGCCGGTTCTCCCGGGGGATAGTCGAAGCCGGGCAGGGTAAAGTGTCCGATGCCCTGGCCGCCGCATACTTCGAAGCGGTCGGAGAGACTGACCTTGGCACGGATCTCCAGTCCCTGAGTAACGTCGGGATCGTCGCCGGCGTCTTTGGTCACGGAGGCATAATCCTTGCCATAGTGAACCGGCAGGTAGATGGTTTCGCCGTCAGGCAGCCTGACGGGCACGTTCTCCGGCTGTTCTCCCTTGAGCAACCGGAAGGCGGCAGCCACGGCAGCTGCCGTGGCACAGGTGCCGGTGGTCAGTCCGCTGTGGAGCGGAAAGAACTCCGGCAGCAGCTGCTCAACGGCCCGCCGAAGGCCGTGAACGCCGTTGACGGGGTGGAAGATGGCTGGTGTCTCGGGACGTTTCAGGGCAATTATCCTGATTCCGAGTTCTCTGGCCGCCGACACTTTTTCCTGAAATCCGCCGCTCAGACCGCTTTCTTTCAATAGCACAGCCTGCGGCTTGATTTGCCGGAGCAGTGCCAGCTCGTCGCCACCTTCCTGCCAGTAGCAGAGTCGGCTCTCGTCGGCTCCCTGGAGGCGGGCCAGGCGGCGTGAGCTTTCGCGGGGCAGGATGCGGTAGATGATGCGTAGTCCCGTCTTTTCATAGGCCTTGAGACGGCCGATGCTCTGTACGCCGGTGGTGGCCAGCAGGGTGCCCGACAGGGGAGGCAGGTGCCCGTAGTCGTCAATCCAGCAGATGTCCGTTGCCCTGGGCGGGAAAATTCTCTCGAAACGTATGGCCGGCAGCGACAGGCTTGCTGCCACGGCAGCGACGGTGGCGTGCAGTTCCCGGGCAAAGGGATGGGCGGCATCGACAATGAGGCGGATGCCCTTGGAACGGCAGAACCCGGTCATGGCTTGCACATCCAGTGCGCCGGCCAGGGCAGTGCCATGCTGCAGACTGACATCCTGCTCCCCTGTCTTGGTGGAGTAGTAAAACGGATTGCCGGCTTCTTCCAGCGTCCGGGCTGCCATCCGTCCTTCCGTGGTTCCCCCGAGCAGCAGTATCATTTTTTCGCCTTGCGGAAAAGGTGGGTGAAATGTTCCGAGTAGAGTTCGGATTCTCCGCAGCGGTTGCCGATGGCTTCGCCCACGACGATCATGGTGGTCAGCGTCAGGCCGTTCTCCCGGACAATGCGGCTCAGGTCCTGGAGCTGCCCGCGGTAGATGCGCTGGTCTTTCCATGTCAGATGGTAGCAGGCGGCTACGGGAGTGTCCGCGGGATATTCCATGAGCAGTTCGCGCTCGACGTCTTCGACAATGGCGGCACTCAGGAAGAGGCACATAGTACTCCTGCTGCGGGCCAGCAGATGCAGCTGTTCGCGCTCAGGCATGGGGGTGCGGCCTTCTCCGCGGGTGAGGACGATGGTCTGGGTACGCCCCGGTATGGTGAACTGGGAGCGCAGTTCCGCTGCGGCTGCCAGGAACGAGGAAATGCCCGGGGTGATGTGGTAGGACATTCCTTCTTGGTCGAAAAAGGCCATCTGTTCCTGGACGGCACCGAAGATACAGGGATCGCCCGTGTGCAGGCGGACAATGAACGCGCCGCGGTCATAAAACTCTTTCATCAGGGAACACTGTTCTTCCAGTGTCATGGAGGCCGACGAGCGTACGACAGCTCCCTGTTTGGCGCAGAGCGTAAGTTCTCTGGGCACCAGCGAGCCGGCATAAAGGATCAGGTCGGCTTTTTCGAGCAGCTGCCGGCCGCGTACCGAGATCAGGTCGGGGTCGCCCGGGCCGGCACCGACAATCTCCACATGGCCTTCACGTAGCAGGCTGCGGTCGACGGCTACGGCCAGCGTGAAGTCTTTCTGCGGCCCTTTGGTTTTGTCAATCAGCAGTTTGCCATGACCGGCGGCCAGAATGGCTGCCGCTTCGCTGACGCTGGGCGTGCCGACATGAGCGGCGACCTGCCGACTGGGATGAGGTACTTCGATCTCAGAAAGCTGGTCGGCAGTATAGAAGATAATTTCCCGGCCTTCGTCCTTGAGTTGGCGCAGCAGCGGCTCGTCCTGCTTGACATCGATGCTGGCGTAGTTCCTGACAGCCAGGGGAGAGTAGCCGGAAGAACTTAGTATTTCGTCGATTTCATTACGGATCTCTCCGACGCGCGGCGCCTGACGGGCCAGTCCGATTCCCAGACTCAGGACGCGGGGCACGAAATGCAGCACGGGCAGTCCCCGGGGCAGATCATAGTGCCTGGGGGAGACAATCAGGGCCAGATGGAAGCCGCCGTCGGTGATTTCCTGTAGGCTGCCGACCAGCCTGACATGTGCGGGCAGGCTCTGTTCAAGACGGTCGGTTCCTCTGTCACGGATATCGAGCAGCAGGGCAGTGGACTCCCGGTTGACAAAGCGGAAAACTGCCTGGTTCATAAGCTCGTGCTCCTGTTCGGGCCTGGTGTCAAGACGCCAGTCGAATTCCTGCTGAAAAGTGTCAATAGCCCAGAGTGATTCGTTGTCGCTGCGCGTAGAGACAACAGGGTTGGCTCCGAGGGCCGAGGCAATCTGCCGGCACAGACGGTTGGCACCGCCGATATGTCCTGACAGGACGGACATGACGTGCTGTCCTGCGGTATCCACGCAGACCACGGCCGGATCACGGTGCTTGTCTTCAAGACAGGGGGCGATGGTGCGGACGCAGATACCAAGGGCACCGACAAAGACAAAACCGTCGAATTCATGCCAGCGGCCGGCCACCTGGCTGCGGGCTATGACCTGGGCGCCGGTTTCCCGGCGGATGACGGTGGCCGGGCCTTTGCCGGCCTTGCCGATGATGATAAGTGCTATTTTACGCATTTGAGAATGTCTATGGGATGATAGTCGTTGAGTTCGATGTGTAGCGCCGGCTCCTGTCTGAGTCCCAGCTCCTGCGCGGCCTGGGAGAATAGTTCCCGGCTCTGTGCATTGACACTGTTCATGACAATGCAGCCTCCCTGGGGCAGGTATTCGCAGGCCCGGGCCATGATATCGCCGAGCCGGCCTCCGTGGCCGCCGATGAATACGGCCTCGGGGCGCTGCAGGGCGCTGAGGTCGGCCTGCAGGAAATCTCCGATGTGCACCCCAATACCCGGTGCGCCGAAGCGCCTGGCGTTGATGTCCATCAGTCTCTGCCCCTGGGGGCGTATCTCGAAGGCTTCGACCCTCAGGCGGGGAAACTGCAGGCGGGCTTCTATGGAAATGCTGCCGGTGCAGAAACCGATGTCCCAGAGGCAAGCTTTGCCGGGCAGATCCAGCGCCTGAAGCGACAGCAGCCTGACGGGCATCTTGGTAATCATGCGGCTGCGGCCGTCGAGCAGTTCGAACTCTTCGTCCGGAAGGCCGTATCTTCTGGGATGACTGCCGCAGACGATCAGGCAGTTGGGAAAGTCGAACTCCTGTCCGGCTGCCTGCCGGGGACTCAGTACAAAGGTCTTTTCCTCATGAGGATGCCCCAGCCGTTGTCCGATGTACAGACGGTAGTCGGTATAGCCGTAGTCGAGCATCCGGGCGGCAATGGCGGCGGGCGTGTGCTCATGATCGGTGAGCACCCCGATCTGGGGAGCGTTTTCTATGAGAGCCCGGTCGAATTCCTGCCAGGGGCGGCCGGTCAATGACACTGCCCGCAGGTCGTGGTAGGGCAGCAGGCAACGGTGTGCCAGCATCTGCAGGGAGTTGAAACCGGGGTATACTTCCAGACCTGCTTCCGGCCTGAGCCGCAGGATGGTGTTGGCAAAGCCGTAGAAAAGGGGATCGCCGGAGGCGAAGACGATAATCTGCCCATACTGGTCGTACTGTTCAAAAACTTTCTCCACCGGCACGGTGATGTCTATCCAGCGGTGCTCCCGCGGCAGGAGCCCGGCTGTCAGCTCGCGGTGGCGCCGTCCGCCTGAGAAAACGCTGCCTTGTCGGATAATCTCCAGTATTTCAGGCGGAAAGTATGGACGTGGAGTGTCGGCTATGCCGATGACGATGAATTTCATGGGCAGGCGTCTTTACAGGTCTCTTCCGGGCTGGAAGTCGGCAGCATCGTCGAAAGTGAGCACGGCATTGCACAGGGTGGCGGCCAGATTGCTGCCGCCCTTGCGTCCCTCGACAATAATCTTTGGTATCTCTTTGAATGGTTTGACCATGTGCTTGGATTCCCTGACATGGACAAAGCCGACGGGAGCGGCGAT
The DNA here is from genome assembly GCA_017464285.1 of Bacteroidales bacterium. Taxonomy (GTDB): domain Bacteria; phylum Bacteroidota; class Bacteroidia; order Bacteroidales; family UBA1402; genus UBA1757. Next base: position 287,881 of record JAFUDT010000013.1, read on the forward strand.
AATGCCGGCCGGGCGGGCCTGCCCTTTGCGGATCAGCTCGCAGAGCTCCATCAGAGCGGTGGGCGCATTGCCAAATACGAACAGGGCATCGGGATGCTCGGCAACGGCCAGACGGATGCCGGCCTGGGTGCGGGTGATGTTCTCCTTCCTGGCCATGGTCTCTGTCCGTGGGTCGCCAAGATAGCACAGTGCCTGTATTCCCAGGCGCGAGAGGGCCCCCTTGCGGATGCCGCTGACGACCATGCTCACATCGCTGACGATGGTTTTCAGGCGACCATCCCTGACGGCCTGGTAAAGATGCTCCACTGCCTCGGGGTCGGTCTGGAGCAAGTCTTCCATCTCGAAATCGGCCGTGGTATGTATGGCATGCAGCAGGGCCCACTTGCGGCCCAAGGGAATGTCCCGCTGTCTGAGTTCCCGTTCGATAGTCCTGAAACTTTCGGTCATGATCTGCTGTCCGGGTTTCATGACAGTGTCATCATGTGGCTGGTAATAGCCCCTGGGGGTAATCATCTTGCCTTGCCATTCATAGGTCTGGGAATTGCCGATGATTACTATGGTGAACATGTCAATGTCCTCGGGATTGAATGCTCCCAGTGTGGTGAGCCTGATTTCCTGCTCTGCACGTCCCGCCTGTCGGACATAGCCCACGGGGGTGGAAGGTTTGCGTCCCTGCTGCAGGAAAATCTCCTTCAGGCGGGGCAGCTGCCAGTACCTTTCGTTGGATCTGGGATTGTAGACGGCCGTGACAAAGTCGGCTGCAGCCGCGGCCGTGATGCGTCGTTCTATGACTTGCCAGGGGGTCATCAGGTCGGACAGTGAGATGACGCAGAAATCGTGTCCCGTCGGGGCCCCCAGCAGCGATGCGGCCTTCTGGAAAGCAGAAATGCCGGGCAGGACCTCGATTTCGGTCTGGAGACCGAGTTCCCGTTTCATCTCGTAGATGAGGGGCGCCATGCCGTAGATGCCGGCATCGCCCGAAGAGATGACCAGGACGGTCTTGCCTTCGGCGGCCAGATTGAAAGCCTGCCGGGCCCGTTCCCGTTCTTTTTTCATTCCCGTGTCGATGCAGGGGCAGTCCTCTCTGAGAAAGGCTCTGACAAACTGAAAGTAGTATTTGTAGCCTACCACACAGTCTGCCTCCCGGGCGGCCTGGATGACTGCCGGCGTGATGTCCTGAGTGCTGCCGGGACCGAGTCCGGCGACGATAATCTTGTTCATGCGTGCTTTCCTTTTCCCGGCGAAGGTACTGATAATATGGCAACCGGGCAAGCATTTTCCGTGCCCCTGTCCGGGCACGGAAAATGCCGCTCCTAAAGTCGTATACTGAGGCTGGCGACCAGGGAGCGTCCCGGACTGACGGTCGAGAAGTTGGAGTTCCAGGGCGAGTTGTCCCGCTCGTCGAAGATGTTCTCTACCGACAGGCCTGGCTCGACAAGCAGACCTGAGTACGACAGGGTGTAGCGGGCTCCGAGATTCCACTGGCTGTAGCCCTTGGCATAGCCGTAGGTGCTGCTGTAACGCCTTCCCTGCATGTGCCCGTCCAGGCTGATGTTCAGGTGCCGGCTCTGCCAGCTCTTGTCCCAGGTGGCCAGCAGGCTGCCCACGTGGCGTACGCTCTTGTCTACATCGGTCTCGAGACTGACATACTGCTGGGTGGCTGCGTCCAGGCTGCGGGTTTCGGCCTTGGCATCGGTGAAGGTATAGCCGCCGCCCAGACTGAAGCCACTGGGCAGCAGCAGCTTGAGCGTACCGCTGAAACCCTGCAGCTTGGCCCGGTCGATGTTGTCCCGCTGACGGATGGTGCTCCATCCTTCGTCCTGGAGGGCGGTCAGGCTGGGGCTGGCATCAATTTCGGCCTGGGTCATGGTGCGGTAGTTGATCATGTCGCGTATGCGGTTGCTGAAAAGCGTGAGGCTGGCGTTCATCCACTGGTTGCCGTATTCGGCGTTCAGGTTGACAAAGCTGCTCTTTTCGGGCTTGAGGGCTGTATTGAAAAGCGTGTAGCGGGCCGTGGTCTTGGCCTGATCCGTGGCATAGAGCTGAGACAGGCTCGGAGTGCGGTAGCCGCCGGCATAGTTGGCCCTGAGCCTCAAGCCGCCCGTGTGGAAAAAGAGGCTGGCCGTGGGGGTGAAGGCCGAGCCGAACAGGCGGTTGTGGGTGTAGCGGATACCGGCAACGGCTTCCAGGCAGGAGATCAGCTGCAGTTCCTCCTGAGCAAAGAGGTTGAAGGTGCTGCCGTTCTCATGATCGATGTTGTCGCTTTGGCTCTCCAGGCTTTCCAGTACCACCTCCATACCAGCCGAGAGCTTGTTCCGGGGAGTCAGGCGGAAAATGCCCTTGAGGCTGCCGTCGGTGTAGCCGGTGCGCTTGCGCGTCTCGCTCCAGGCTTCTTTGTCGGCTGTCTGCCAGTATTCGTAGCTGGACTCGAACTGGTCGCTGTAGACATCCAGGTAGAGATGGGTGTTCCGTCCCGGTTCCCAGCGGGCACCGCCGCCGTAGGACCATGAGCGGTGGTGCAGGTCGTAGGTGTAGGCCTGCTTGGAGGTATAGCTGTAGCTGATGTCTCCGGTCAGTGCGTCGGTGGTTTTTTTCTGGGTGAAATAGCTGGCCGAGCGGGGACGTCGGGACATATTGTCGTAGAAGGAGCCGTTGAGATAGAACGACCATTGGTCGTTGGCGCGCCATTCCAGCTTCTGGCTGAGGTTATCGCTGCGGAAACCGGCCGACATGGGCCGTCCGGTCAGTTTGAGAACTTCCGTGCCTCCTTCGTCGAAGGCCTGGTAGCGGTTCACCTGCCAGTTGTCGGCCTGGCGGCGCGACCAGGAACTCTGACTGGAAAACCGGCCGAAGTTCAGATCGATGTTCAGGTCGTCGTTCTGACGCCCTTTGCTGGCCACTTTGGTGCCGGCGGTAATCCTCATGGGCTCCTTGCTGTCGTCGGTGATGATGTTGATCACGCCGGCGATGGCATCGGATCCGTACAGGGCTGAGGCGGCACCGCTGTAGATTTCAATGCGCTTGACCCGGTCCATGCTCATGCGCTCCCAGCGGTCGTCGCCGCTGACTCTGCGGCCGTTCACGAGAATGACCAGGTAGTCGTCGCTGATGCCGTTGAAATTGATGAAGGTTCCCATGCCGCTGGTGTGGGTGGTGACATTGGTCGTCATGCGGCTGAGTGCTTCCTGCAGGCTGGAGACCCTGGCGTCTTTGAGTTCCTTGGCCGAAATTACCTTGACATCCAGGGGGGAGTTTTCGGCCCGACGATAGGTGCCTGTTCCGGTGACGACCACTGGGTTGAGATCGTGCGTCCTGTCGCTCATGGAAGAGTCGCGGCCGGCAGTCATTGTCTCAGGCAACGCAAAAGCGGCACTCTGCAAAAAGAGTGCCGCCATAAAGGTTAAAATGGTTCTATAGGTCATTGTCAGATGAAGACAAGATTATTCTTCCGGAGCTGTGGTGGGCGTGGAAAGGGCCTCTTCGGTACCCAGCTTGGCAATGGCCTGTGTGGTATGGTTCATCCACAGTTTGCGCACAGCCTTACGTTCGCCCAGGGCCGGAATGTACTCTTCGCCGCTCTTGTACTGTTTCCAGCAGGCTTCGGTGAAATTGGTCTCGTAGGCCTTGGTTTCGATGCCGGCAGCATTGAACATGGAAAACCAGCTTTCCTCATCTTCTGCATCGGCCATGTCGTTGTGGGCGTGGTCACCGGCGATGGACATCAGCGGGAAGAGCTGGGCCTTGGTGGAGGCGTTGGGCAGGTAGGTCATGGTCTTGACCACGTCGCCGACAGTGATGGCGAAGATACCGCCCTTGATGTGCTCGAGCACGTCATCGACGTAGGTCTCGTCCATATCGACTGTGCCGACATAATAGTTCTGGTTGAGGATGCGCAGATACTGCTCCAGCTGCAGGTAGCGGACGTTGCCGCCATAATAGTCATAGCCTTCGGGATTACCGTGGCCCATGAAGGCAACGATGCCCTGTTGTACGGCAGTCTTGATGTCGGCTTCGTTGTTGAGGACGACGGCCAGTTTCTCTGCATCCTCTTCTTCGGCCATCAGGGGAGTGCCGACGACGACGTTCAGGTCGAGGCTCTTCATGTACTCGTCGCTGAAGTCGCCGTTACGGTTGTTCATGAAGTCCTTGACATAGGTGTCGCGGACACGGCGGTATTCTTCGCCGGGAATGACCTGCAGCGACTGGACGACGATTTGCTTGTAGCCTGCCAGGCCGATAGCCGTGAGCCAGTGCTCTGGATCGTAGTAGTCCTTGGGATCTACATTTTCACCGGCGCGGGCATTGTTGATGCAGATGGCCGAGGAGAAGGACAGGTAGATGTCCCAACCGTTAAAATTCGACTTGTAGTCGGCCACGATTTCATCGAAGGTGTCGTAGGCCTGTTCCCAGGTCGAACCGAAGGCGACGAGCAGGATAGCCTTGTCGTTCTTCTTTTCTTTGTTGACTGTCTTGTTGACTGCCTGCTGATACTTTTCATAATTTGACTGAGTGTCGTCACTTTTGTCGCAGGCGGTGAACACCGTGCTGGCGATGATGGCTGTCATGGCCGTCATCAGGATACTAATTTTCTTCATTTTGATTTGAATTGAGGTTGGTGATATATTTGTTTGATAACTTCTTGCCTTTATGAAAACGGATAGAAAGCGAGACAAAGAAAGTGCGTCCCGGGGTGGTGGTGCCCAGATGCAGGCCGTGAGGCGTGCGGTCGACATAGTCGAAGAGGTTGTCGATGCCGGCCTCTGCACGTATGTTCTCGCCCCACTGGTGGCTGGTGTTCAGCCGCCACAGCTGATAGGCTTTGCCGTCGCCGTCGATTTGGTAGTGCCGTCTGCCGGACATACGCCCGCTCAGTCCGATTCCCAGCTGGTAGCGTTCGCTGAAACGGTGTTGCCAGGAAGCGTGACAGCTGGCCTTATGGCGGGCCGTGCCGTCGATGACGACCCGGTGCATGCATTCGTTTTCCGAGTCGTACTGGTTGGCCTCCGTATCCAGGTAGCTGTAGGAACCGCCCAGGACGAAATCTCCCGCCTGGTAGCCGATACTGGCATCCAGTCCGCGGGTGGCGGCCTGTTCGATGTTCTGGTACTGGCGGACGCGAATGGGGTCATATTGGGCAATCAGCTCGCCGGGAGCCTGGTTGGTGGGAATGGTCACCAGGGTAATCATGTGATCGACCATATTGTAATAGCCCGTCAGGCTCAGATTGAATCCGGAGACTCTGTATTCACCGCTCAGCCCGAAATAGTCGGAGCGCTGGGCTTGCAGGCCGGTGTTGCCCAGATAGAGATAGACCCCGTTCATGTTACGGATGTACTGATAGTGCAATTCTTTCGGGGTAGGGGTCTTGTACCCTTGACTCCAGGTGCCGCGCAGGCGTATGTCGCCCAGTTTCAGCATGGCGGCCAGTTTGGGAGTGAGGCAGCTGCCGAAACCCTCGTTGCGGGTCAGCCGCAGGCCGGCCGTCAGGTAGAGGCGCTCATGGAGTGAGTACTCATCCTGCACATAGGCTGCGGCCGTATTGTCCCGGACCTGTCCTCCCTTGACCCGCATGGGGGCACTGAGCCAGTCGTAGCGATACTCCAGGCCGGCACTCAGCCGCTGGTCGTAGGGCAGGCTGAAAACTCCCTTGAGGCGGATGTCGGTCAGCCGCTGGTCGCTTTGCAGTTCCTTCTGTCCCGGGAAATAGGGGAAATAGTTGGTGTAGTAGCCGTTGACATAACCTTCCGTCAGGGTGGTGTCGGTGTAGGCGTACAGATAGGCGTGGCGTTTCCAGTCGATGTCCAGGCTGACATGGTCGGTGGCGTTGAGTTTCCACTGGCCGCCGGCCGACAGGGAGGCGTTGTTGTAGAGCAGGTCGTAGGTCTTGACATCGACCCCGGGATGGTGTCCGCAGGGACGGTAGATACGCTTGCGGTAGAGACTGCCGTCGGCATAGAGTTCGACGGCGGGTGTCAGCTGCCAGCCCAGATGTTGGGCAATTTGCCAGTTGGTATGCCGGCTGACGGTCATGTTGCGTGAGTCGGTAATGAGATACTCTGTCTGTGAGGGAGCTTCGATGCTGGTGTTCTGCCAGCCGTCGGAATGCTGCAACTGAAAGTTGGTGAAGCTCGAAAGGGCCCCGTAGTTCAGGGAGATGCCGTTGTGCTGACGCAGGTCGCCGTGGCTGCCCGTGCGGGTGGTGTTTTCCAGCATCACTCCCTGCTGACGGTGCTTGCGGGTGATGATGTTGATGACACCGGCGATGGCATCCGAGCCGTATAGCGCGCTGGAGGCTCCCTTGACTATTTCAATTTTCTCGATATTGTTGGGATCAATCAGCCCCAGGTCGTTCTCCCCTCCGTTGTCACCGTGCAGCCGGCGGCCGTCGACCAGGATGAGCACATAGGCATTGCCCAGCCCGTTGAGCTGCAGGTGGGAGCCCATGTCGTTTTCATTGAAGTCGAAGGAGGAACTCAGGCCGCCGAGTATGTCTTCGATGGAGCGGCCGGCATAGTGACGCAGCATTCTGGAGGTGATGACTTCGGTCTGTACGGGAACATCCCGGAGCAGGTGTTCCGTGCCGGTACCGGTGACGACAACCTCCTGCAGACTGTCTGTCAGCAGTATGGTCTGGGCGTCAGGCAAGAGGGGAATGAACATCCCTGCCAGCCCCATGAATAACCGTTTGGCAAGTGACCAACTTCTTTGACGCATTTTCCTGTGCGATGGCTGTCGTTGAACGAATCAGGCAGGTCTTCTGACTTTCCCGCCCTGTCAGGCCTTCCCGACTATGGTCAGTGGCACCGGTTTGACAGAGACTTTGCTCTTGGCCGCTAAATGGCCTCGAGCGGGGATTACAGCTGCAGGTACAGTTCCGGACTCGCACCGGATTCCCTTGCATCGGAGCGACTTCCCTCCGACTACCCAATCCGCGACAAAGTTAGTACAAGCCGAAACCAATCGCAAATTTATTTGCGATTGTCGGATTTTTCGTACTGACTCCGTCCAAAGCTTGCTTTGGAAAGGAGGCAGGAGAAAAATACGTAATGCAGACACGCAGTGTTTGCATTGGTGAGGCGCAGCCTGACTTCTGCGAACTGAGCGGAGCGAAGAGCGCGAAAGTCAGGAAGCAGTGGTGCAGACACGCAGTGTTTGCATTGGTGAGGCGCAGCCTGACTTCTGCGATCTGAGCGGAGCGAAGAGCGCGAAAGTCAGCAGTCAGGCTGCGCAAAGCGCAGCGAAGATAAAATCACCCCATAGGAGACGAATGTAAAGAAAAAGCAGTATTTTCGCCACAGAAAAAGCCATAAGACATGAAAAAGATATTCCTCCTTATTTTATTATTGTCATTGAGCCGGACGACTCCTTCACAGGAACTGTCCTCCTACCAGGCGGCCGATTTCAGACAGGATTTTGCTGTCGGTGACAAAGCCGCCCTGCTGATGGTCCATTTCGGAACGACCTATGATGACACCCGCACAAAGACCATCGATGCCGTCAATGAGAGAGTCCGGAACACTTTTACCGGCTTTGAGGTAAGGGAAAGCTATACTTCCCGGATTGTCCGGCGCAGGCTCATGGCTCGCGGCATTGTCAAGGATACCCCTTTGGAAGCCCTGCTTCGCCTGAGGGCTGAGGGCTATACCCATGTAATAGTTCAGAGTACGAACCTGATCGACGGGCTGGAAATGGCCTCCCTGCGTGCTGAGGTAGAGCAGATGGCTCCGTTTTTCAAGGAAATACGGCTGGGGCAGCCACTGCTCTCCAGCGTTGATGATGCCCTGCGGGTGACGGACATCCTGACCAGACGGTATCCGGCAGCCCGCCGCAGCCATGTACTCTTTGTCGGTCATGGATCGGAATCCTCGGCCACGGCACTCTACAGCCAGCTGGACTACATGATGAAATCTGCCGGCCGCAAGGACTGTCATGTAGGTACCATCGAAGGCTATCCGACCTTTTCGACGGCTTTGGCGGAGATACGTTCGGCCGGTGCCCGTCAGGTGACACTCGTGCCGCTGATGCTCGTAGCCGGGGACCATGCAACGAACGATATCGCAGTGGACTGGCGGGAAAGGCTCGAGGCGGTCGGTCTGCAGGTGAACCTGTCGCTCGAAGGCCTGGGGGAAATTCCGGAAATACAGGATATTTATCTCGACCATATACGTTTTGCCATGCAGTATCGCCACCGGCCGGTCGTTGAAAAGAAAAACATTTATGCACGTCAGACAGACTGACCCCTTGTGATATGAGCACTAGCATGACCCCCCAGTTTCTCTTGGCTGCTCCCATGAGCGGCTCAGGCAAGACCACCCTGGCCCGTGGACTGATGGCACTGCTTGCTGACAAGGGCTACCGGGTACAGCCTTTCAAGTGCGGTCCGGACTATATCGACACCAAATTCCATGAGGCGGTCTGCCATCGGCCGAGCATCAACCTGGATACCTTCATGGCCAGTCCGAAGCATGTCACTTCGCTGTATGAACGCTATGCCGCTACGGCCGACGTCTGCATCACGGAGGGCATGATGGGCCTTTACGACGGCTATGACCGCGATTTGGGCTCTTCGGCCGACATCGCCCGTGTTCTCGACTTGCCCACGGTGCTGGTGGTGGATGCCCGTTCGGCGGCCTATTCGACGGCGGCATTGATAGCCGGTTTTGCCGGCTTCCGCCAGCATGTGAAGATGGCCGGGGTGATTTTCAATAAGGTAGGTTCCGCCCGTCACCGCGAACTGCTCCGTCAGGTTTGCGACGATTTGTCGGTCGAATGCCTGGGCTTTGTGCCCAAATCGGCGGACCTGGAGACGGACTCCCGCTATCTGGGACTGGATTTCTCACAGCAGGCCGAAAACAGGGCATTGGTCGGTCTGCTCGAAAAAGAACTGCACTGGCAGCGACTGCTGGAACTGACCCTCAGGCCACGTCCGCAGCCTGTGGTCGGACGTTCTGTCTTTTTTGCCGATGGTACGGTGGCGGTTGCCCGTAACCAGGAGTCGTTTTCTTTTCTCTATCAGGAAAACCTGGATGTCCTCGGTCCCTATCTCAGTTTCTTCGATCCCGAACAGGACGAGCCCATCCCTGCCGACACCGGCCTGTTGTATCTGCCGGGCGGCTACCCGGAAAAACATCTGCAGGCCCTCAGCTCGGCCGTCCGCTGCCGGGAATCGATCAGGGCGTATGCCCGTCGGGGCGGACGGATTTTGGCAGAATGCGGAGGAATGATGTATCTTTGCCGCAGCATCCTGACCGACTCGGGGACCTATCCCATGTGCGGCGTGCTGCCTTATGACATTACGGCCAGAGAGGCCGACCGCAAGCTGACGCTGGGCTATCGGCGCTTTGTCCTTCCCAAGTCGGTTTGGAAAGGCTTCATACTTCCGGAACGGGAATACCGCGGGCATGAATTCCATTATACCCGGTTTGCGGGAGACGAACCGGTTTCTGCCGTGGCAGTGACCGATGCCTGGGGACGACGCGTGCCGACTCCGTTCCTGCGCTGGAAAAACGTGCGGGCCAGCTACACCCATCTGTACCTGGGGCAGGCCGATATCGAAAGACTTTTTGACGTAATATGAAAACAATCAGCACCAAAACGGGCGACAGTGGCTGGACCGGCCTGAGAGGAGGACAACGTGTCCCCAAGGACGACCTGCGCATTGAGACCAACGGCGAGATTGATCGCCTGAATGCCTGTCTGGGGCTGGTCAGGGCCCTGATGCCTGAGGATCACCCCTGGAAAAGGATCCTGCCGGATATTCAGTGGGAACTGATGCGACTGATGAGCCATATCGCCACCCCTCAGGGAGAATCCAATCCCAAGCCGCTGCAGGCGGCTGCCCTGACGGCCGAGATGGAGGCTATGATGACAGCGGTCGAGGCTCCGGCCGGTTTTGTGGTGCCCGGCCGTGGAAATCTCTCGGCTCACATCCATCTGGCCCGGGCCCAGGCCAGAACTGCGGAACGCAGGCTGTGGACACTGCACAGGCAGTATCCGCTGCCGGCCGCTTCGCTGGCCATGATGAACCGTCTTTCGGATTTCCTTTTCGTACTGGCCCTGCTGGCCGAAAAGGAGGAGTCTGAATCCAATACAGTCCGGCAATGAAAGAGAGACTGCATCCGATGATGCTGGCCGGCACGGGCAGCGATGTGGGCAAGAGCATCCTGGCAACAGCCTTCTGCCGTATATTCAGGCAGGACGGCTATCGGCCGGCACCTTTCAAGGCCCAGAATATGGCTCTCAACTCCTATGCCACCCCCGAAGGACTGGAAATCGGCCGTGCCCAGGCCGTGCAGGCCGAGGCGGCCGGCATCCCCTGCCATACAGACATGAATCCCCTGCTGCTCAAACCCTCGGGTGAACGCAGCAGTCAGGTAGTCCTGAACGGCCGTGTACTGGGCAACCGCGATGCCTACGATCTTTGGCGCCTACGTGGTGAACCCGGCACTGACGGTCGGGTGATCGACTTCCGTCAGGAGGTCTGTGCAGCCTTCGACCGCCTTAGTGCACGTTATGAGCCGATCGTCATGGAAGGAGCGGGGAGCATTTCGGAACTGAACCTGCGCGACAGCGATCTGGTCAACCTGCCTATGGCCCGGCATGCCGATGCCGATGTCTTCCTGGTAGGCGATATCGACCGCGGCGGCGTCTTCGCCTCGGTCTATGGCAGCATCGCCCTGCAGAGCCCGGAAGACCGCCGGAGAATCAAAGGCATTATTATCAATAAGTTTCGTGGCGACCTGCGCCTCTTCGACCAAGGCAGGAAAATGCTCGAAGATCTCTGCGGCGTCCCGGTGCTGGGTGTTGTGCCCTATTACACGGGGATTCATATTGAGGAGGAGGACAGTATGGACCTGGCCTCCAAGTCGCGGCAGGCAGCTCACGGGCGGCTGAACGTAGCGGTGGTGCTGCTGCGCCATCTGTCGAATTTCACCGACTTCGACACATTGGAACACGACGGGCGAGTCCATCTGTTTTACACTAACAACACCGAAGACTTGCTCAAGAGTGACATCATCATACTGCCCGGCAGCAAATCCACGCTGGACGACCTCTACGAACTGCGTCGCAACGGAGTGGCCCAGGCCATTGTCAAGGCACGTCGCCAGGGAACTACGGTGCTGGGCATCTGCGGAGGTTATCAGATGATGGGTATGGAGGTGAGCGACCCTCTGCACTTGGAAGGCGGTATCGAGCGTATGCCTGGGCTGGGTCTTCTGCCTGTGGCCACGGTCATGAGCCCGGAAAAGATCACCCGGCAGACCCGTTTCCGTCTGGCTTCTGATCCGGAGGGGCCCTGGCTGGACGGTTACGAGATTCACATGGGTGAGAGCCGTCCCTGGCCGGGAAGTTCTCCTGCGGTGCTGACCCTGGATGAAAATGGCCGGGGCGGCGGCTGTATGGCCGATGAGAAATGTATGGGTACCTACATTCACGGCATCCTGGACAATCCCGCCTTTGTCGATAAACTGCTCAGGCCTTTTGCCGACAGAATCGGAGAGGCCTCGCGTCCTTTCGACTACCGGGCTTTCAAGGAAAAACAGTACGACCTGCTGGCTGCCCATGTCAGACAGCATGTGGATATGAACCTGATTTATCAAATTCTGCGGACATCATGATAGAGGGACACGGGGACGACAGCTATCTTTACGGGAACATTCGGATGAATTTCAGTTCGAATATCCATGCCCATGCCGATTTGTCGGCCCTGAAATCCTTTCTGGCCGGCCACTTGGACTGCATCGCCTCCTATCCTGAACCTTCTCCCCGACGTCTGGAAGCCCTGATTGCCGCCGACTGCGGCCTGGATCCCTCCCAGGTGCTGGTAACGGCCGGGGCCACGGAGGCTATCTACCTGATAGCCCAGGTCTTTCGTGACCGGCCGACTTTCAAGGTTTTCCGACCCACTTTCAGCGAATACGAGGATGCCTGCCGGATCTTCGGCTACCGCGAGTCTGACAGGGCCGACCTGTGCTGGCTCTGCAACCCGGACAATCCTACGGGAAGGGTCTGTGACGAGGCTTTCATCAGGACGCTGACCGGGCAGCATCGGCTCTTGGTGCTGGATCAGTCTTACGAAGACTATACGGCCCAACCCCTGATCCATCCCTCATTGGTGCCGGCTTTCGGCAATCTGATACAACTGCATTCGATGACAAAACGCTATGCGGTTCCGGGACTCCGGCTGGGATATGTGACGGCTGCCTCCGATCTTGTCGCCCGCCTGCGGTCGGAAATGCACCCCTGGCCGGTCAACGCCCTGGCCCTGCAGGCCGGAGAATGGCTGCTGACCAACCGACAGACTGTCCTTCCCGATAAGGATCTCCGTCTGGCCGAAGCCGTAAGATTACGGCACTTGCTCAACGCCATAGAGGGCATAGAGATGGGGGAGAGTTCGACCACCTTCATGCTGGGGACGGTCCGTCCGGCCCTGGCAGCCGAGTTGAAAGACTGGCTGGCCCGAGAGAAGGGCATGCTGATTCGTGATGCTTCCAATTTCCAGGGACTGACGGCCCACCATTTCCGGATAGCTGCCCAGTCGCCCGAGGAAGACGACTCCTTGGTGGCGGCTGTTAGAGATTTTATGCATAGATGAACGACCAACTGATACACTGTTTACTGCCCCTTTTGTTGGGCTGGGGCTTGGACCGGCTGCTGGGCGATCCCTCCTGGCTGCCACATCCGGTGGTCGGTTTCGGCCGGCTGATAGCCTGGGGTGAACGGCACCTTAACCGGGGAGGACATCGCCCTGTGAAGGGAGCCGTTCTGGCCTTGGGACTGGTCTCGCTGACCTTTGCCCTGTCCTTTTGGCTGCTCTGGGGCGTAGACCGCCTGCACTGGTCTCTGGGCATGCTTCTTCGTACAGTGCTGGTGTTCTGTTGTCTGGCCGGTACGACACTACGCCGTGAGGTGTCGCAGGTTTTTACGGCCCTGGACCGTTCGCTGGAGGAGGGCCGCCGTCAGGTGGCCCGTATCGTGGGGCGTGATACCGCCTCGCTGAGTGCTCAGGAAATACGGACGGCCGCTTTGGAGACCCTGGCCGAGAACCAGAGCGACGGGGTGACTGCGCCGCTTTTCTGGCTGGCCCTGGGCGGGGTGCCGGGCATGCTGGCCTACAAAATGGTGAATACACTCGATTCGATGATCGGCTATCGTACGGAACGCTACCGGGATTTCGGACGGGTGGCTGCACGCCTGGACGATGTGGCCAATTATCTGCCTGCCCGGCTGACGGCCCTGTTGATGGTGCTGAGTGCCGGCCGACCTTCCCTCTGGCGCTTTGTGCGCCGCTACGGCCCCTGTCACGCCAGTCCCAACAGCGGTTGGCCTGAGGCGGCACTGGCCGGCATCCTGAACTGCCGGTTCGGCGGTCCGCATTATTATTTCGGAGAACTGTTCGACAAACCATATATCGGTGAAAACGACCGCCGACTCGGCAACGGTGACCTGTCCCTGTCCCTGAGGATCAGCCGCAGGACCGAATATCTGAGCCTGCTTGCCGTCGGGCTGGTATATTGTCTATTGATATTAGTATGAAAAAAATCATTCTTGTCACCGGTGGCCAGCGTTCAGGCAAGAGCGCCTATGCCGAGCGCCTGGCCCTCTCGTTGAGCGGGCATCCCATCTATGTGGCGACGGCCCGTGTCTGGGACGACGAATTCCGCGAGCGTGTCCGCCGCCATCAGGAACGTCGCGGACCGCAATGGGAGAATGTCGAGGAAGAGCGTTTCCTGAGCCGGATAGCCCTGGAGGGGCGGGTGGCTGTCATAGACTGCATCACCCTTTGGGCAACCAATTTCCTTTATGAACTGCAGGATGCCGACCGGGCACTGGAAGCCATGAAGGCAGAATTCGACCGTTTTACGCAGCAGGAGGGCACCTTCATCTTCGTGACCAATGAAATCGGCAGCGGCGGAGTGAGTGACAATGCCCTTCAGCGCCGGTTTACCGACCTGCAGGGCTGGATAAACCAGTACGTGGCCTCACAGGCCGATGAAGTGATGCTGATGGTGAGCGGCATTCCTGTGAAAATCAAGTAAAAGACATGAGATCATTTCAGATTTGTCATTTGGACGAAGCGCTGCGTCCCAAGGTGCAGGACAGGATTGACAACCTGAACAAGCCCAAGGGCTCGCTGGGCCGGCTCGAGTCTCTGGCCCTGCAGATCTGTCTTATTCAGCAGACCCTGACCCCCTCGCTGCACCATCCCTGCCATCTGCTGCTGGGTGGCGACCACGGCATCGAACGGGAAGGAGTGAGCGTATCGCCCCGGGAGGTGACCTGGCAGCAGATGATCAACTTCTCAAAGGGCGGAGGCGGTGTGAACATGTTCTGCCGTCAGCACGGTTTCAGCCTGCGCCTTGTCGATGTCGGCGTGGATTACGACCTGAGTGCCGTGCCGGGCATTATCGACCGGAAAATCGCCCGGGGTACGGAGAACTTCCTTTATGGGCCGGCCATGACTGTCGCACAGTTTGACCAGGCCATCGAAACCGGGGCGGCCTTGGCCGAAGACTGCGCCGCCGAAGGTTGCAGGATATTGAGTATAGGTGAGATGGGCATAGCCAATACTTCGCCGTCGAGCCTGTGGATGAGCCTGCTGTGCCGGCTTCCTCTGGCAGACTGCATCGGCGCGGGCGCCGGGCTGGACACGGCCGGCATCCGTCACAAACAGGAGGTGCTGGCCCGTTCGCTGGCCCGCTTTCAGACGCTCTGTCCCGAGAACGATCCTGTCGATATTATCCGCTATTTCGGCGGTTTTGAGATGGTGACGGCTATCGGAGCCATGCTTCGGGCCAGCGAGTTGCGCCTGGCTGTGCTGGTGGACGGTTTTATCATGACAGCCTGCGCGCTGGCTTCCTGCCGGCTGTATCCGGCAGCCCGCGATTACATGATTTTCGGCCACTGCGGTGATGAGAGCGGTCACCGAAAGATGCTCGAAGCAATGCAGGCTGAGCCGCTCCTGCGGCTGGGTCTCAGGCTGGGAGAGGGGACAGGAGCCCTCTGCGCCTTTCCCTTGGTCGATTCTGCCGTCCGTATGATTAACGAAATGAACGATTTTCAGCATGCCAACATTACCAAATACTTCTGAGCCGGCTGCGGTGACCGATGTCCGTCTGACCGACCGCCTGTGGGCCGCTTTCATTTTCTTTACCCGCCTGCCGCTGTGGCGTCTGTATGAGCCGCCCAAGGAGGCGTATGCCACAGTGGTCGAGCATTGGCCGCTTACCGGTTGGCTGACTGGCGGCCTGGCGGCACTTACACTGTATTTCGGGGCTTGCATCCTTTCCTGGCCGCTGGCCATACTGGCGGCTGTCGCCGTCCGTCTGCTGCTGACCGGAGCCCTGCACGAGGACGGTCTGGCCGACTTTTTCGACGGTATGGGAGGTGGCGGCCGTGACCGGCAGCGTATCCTGGCCATCATGAAAGATTCGCACATAGGTACCTACGGCGTGCTGGGGCTGATCCTGTACCTGTCGGCACTGTTCTATGCCCTGTATGCCATGAGCCCTGCTCTGGCGGCCTTGTGCCTGGCTTGCGCCGACCCTGCGGCCAAGATGCTGTCTTCCCAGCTGATTCGCCTGCCTTATGCCCGCAGCGAGTCGACGGCCAAGAACCGGACGGTCTATCGTCCCATTTCCCTGCGTGCTCTGTGTAGCCTGCTGTTTCAGGGACTATTGCCGGTTTTCTGCTGCCTGTGGCAGTCCGGCGCTCTTGCCGCCCTGGGACTTCCACCCGTTCTGGCCGGCTCTCCCGAGGTGCAGCTCACCTTGGGGCAGGCTATCCTCTTGCCGGCTGTACCCCTGACGGTCTTTCTGCTGCTTTTTGCATTTGTCCGCCGCCGGCTGCAGGGCTATACGGGCGACTGCTGCGGCGCTGTCTTCCTGCTGACAGAGCTCTCGCTGCTGCTGACCGCCAGTATCTGCTTGGTCTGGTAAGAATCCTCAACCCCTTTTTCCCTTGTCCTTATGGAAATAATCATGATTAGGCATACCAGTGTGGCAGTCGCCCCGGGCACCTGCTACGGGCAGAGCGATGTGCCGCTGGCTGCCACTTTCCGGCAGGAGGCGGCGGCGACCCTGTCCGCCCTGATTCCATACGGCAGTTTTGACGCCGTCTATTCCTCTCCGCTGAGCCGGGCCCGCCGTCTGGCTGCCTACTGCGGGTATCCTGAACCCTTCACGGACGACCGCCTGATGGAAATGAACATGGGTCAGTGGGAGATGCGGCGCTATGATGAAATCGACGACCCGGCCCTGAAAGACTGGTACGAGGACTATCTGCACATCCCGACCCGGGGAGGGGAGAGCTTCCCTCAACTCTGTGCCCGGGTGGCCGCTTTCCTGGACGAGCTCCGTGAACAGCCTTACCGTCGGGTCGCCGTCTTCGCCCACGGGGGGGTGCTGGTCGCGGCGGGTATCTATGCCGGCCTGTTTACCGAGGAGGATTCTTTTTCGCACCAGGTGCCCTATGGAGGTATCCAGCGTATTGTAATCTGATAGAAGTTACGGTTCTTATTTATTTGACCGATGAAAAACAATATGATTTCCATTAGGCGGTACAGCCGCCTGACGATTTTCCGCAAGATGGGCGGCCTGCTCCTGCTGGCCGTCCTGAGCTCTCCTGCCGTCCTGGCCCAGGAAAGCTATTGCTATGCCCGGAGGGACACCCTGTCACTCTATCTGGATGTTTTCAGGCCGGACTCCGGCGCTCAGACCGTACTTGAAGGAAAGCCCAAGCCCGCCGTCATGTTTGTCTTCGGCGGCGGTTTTGTCTCAGGCAGCCGTAGCGATGCCTCTGCCCGCAAGTGGTTCAGTCGCCTGACGGCCGACGGCTACACGGTGGTAGCCATCGACTACCGGCTGGGCATGAAAGGCCATCGGGTGGGCAAGGGTCTGCTGGGGGCCAACAAGGCGCTCGACCGCTTCCTCCTGTCACAGCAGATGGGGGTGGAGGACGTCTTCTCGGCCGTGTCGTTTCTGGCGGAACATCCCGAAGCGGGTGTCCCGGCCGACAATATTGTCATCTCCGGCAGTTCGGCCGGTGCCATCATTTCGCTGGCCTGTGTCCAGGCTGTCGCCAACGGACAGACGGAGGGCCTGCCCGAGGGCTTTGCCTTCAGGGGAGTGATGAGTTTTGCGGGCGGTATCATCGGCAAAAAGGGAGCTCCCCGCTTTGCGCAGGCTCCCTGTCCCGTCCTGCTCTTCCACGGAACAGACGACAAAATCGTGGCCTACAAGCATTTTGGATTTCTTCGCCGCGGTATCTGGGGCAGCAGCCACATCGCCTCGACATTGGACAAGCAGGGCTACGACCACAGCATCTGGCGCATTGACGGTCACGGCCACGATGTGGCGTCTTATATGGACGTGATGTGGGCGGTGGAGAAGGCTTTTTTGGAGAGAAACGTCATACAGGGTATTCCCTGCCGGGTGGATGCCCTGGTGGACGACCCTTCACTCCCGACCTGGAAAGCCTGGAGCAATGCCCGGACCGCAGACCTGTATCGCTAAAAGCCGGTCAGCCTGCCGATTTTACAGAACGGTCGGGTGGAGTGTATTTTTTTTGCCTGCAATGTTGGAGAAAAGATTTTTTTGTCGGAAATTTGCGGCGTCTTAGAAAAAAGGACACAAACCATGAATTTCGTACGACTGCACAGCTTGAAGTTTCGAATTAGCCTGCTGGGCCTAACCGGCGAACAGGAAGTGAGAGTGTGTGCATAAGTTCGGCATAGAACAAAGAACGGAACCAATGTTGAATACAGCCTTTCTCACTTCGGCGGGGAAGGCTTTTTTATGTAATATATGGCAGACAACAAATTGTTTTTTTTCGACACGACCCTCAGGGACGGCGAACAGGTCCCGGGCTGTCAGTTGAACACGGTGGAGAAAATTCAGGTGGCCAAGGCACTTGAAGAATTAGGTGTTGACATTATCGAGGCGGGCTTCCCGATTTCCAGTCCCGGGGATTTCAACAGTGTGGTCGGTATTTCCAAGGCGGTCACCTGGCCGGTGATCTGCGCGCTGACCCGTTCGGTGGAAAAGGATATCGACGTGGCCGCCGAAGCCCTGAAATATGCCAAACGCAAGCGTATCCACACGGGTATCGGCACCTCGGAATACCATATTCGCTATAAGTTCAAGTCCAATCAGGAAGAAATACTCGAACGTGCCATTGCCGCGACCAAATATGCCAAGAAATATGTCGAGGACGTGGAGTTCTACTGCGAAGATGCCGGGCGTACCGACAATGCCTATCTGGCCCGTGTGGTCGAGGCTGTCATCAAGGCCGGCGCTACGGTGGTGAACATTCCCGACACGACCGGCTACTGCCTGCCGGACGAGTTCGGGGCCAAGATCAAATACCTGATGGAGCATGTCGATGGCATTGACAAGGCCGTTATCTCTACCCATTGCCACAACGACCTGGGCATGGCCACGGCCAATACCGTCCAGGGAGTGCTCAACGGCGCCCGCCAGGTGGAAGTGACTGTCAACGGTATCGGCGAACGGGCCGGCAACACCTCGCTCGAAGAAATCGCCATGATTTTCAAGAGCCACAAGGAATGCGGCATACAGACCAACATCAACACCACCCGGATCCATTCCATCAGCGGTCTGGTCTCCAGTCTGATGAACATGCCCGTACAGCCTAACAAGGCCATCGTAGGACGCAATGCCTTTGCCCATTCCTCCGGCATCCATCAGGACGGTGTGCTCAAGAACCGTGAGAACTACGAAATCATCGATCCCAAGGACATCGGCCTGGACGACAATTCCATCGTACTGACCGCCCGCAGCGGACGCGCCGCGCTCAAGCACCGTCTGCGCACACTGGGGGTGACGCTGACCGAGGAGTCGCTCGACAAGGCTTATGAAGCCTTCCTCAACTTGGCTGACCGCAAGAAGGATATCAATGACGACGACTTGCTGCTGCTTGTAGGCAAGGATCGCACGGCCTCACATCGCATCAAGCTCGACTACCTGCAGGTGACTTCCGGTGTCGGTGTCCAGTCAGTGGCTGCCGTCCGTCTGCTCATCGCCGGCGAGTCGTTCGAGGCGGCCGCTTCGGGCAACGGCCCGGTCGATGCCGCCATCAACGCCGTCAAGAACATCATCCACCGCACCATGACCATTCAGGAATTCCTTATCCAGGCCATCAACAAGGGCAGTGACGATGTGGGCAAGGTGCACATGCAGGTCGAGTACAAAGGCAACATGTACTACGGTTTCTCGGCCAATACCGACATCATCGCCGCCTCGGTCGAGGCCTTTGTGGATGCGGTGAACAAATTTGTCGACTAAAGGACACACGATAACACCATGAGCAAGACATTGTTTGAGAAAATCTGGGAACGCCATCTGGTCGATACGCTCGCCGACGGCACTTCCCAGCTGTATATCGACCGGCTCTACTGCCATGAGGTGACCAGCCCCCAGGCTTTTGCCGGTCTGAGAGAAAGGGGCCTCAAGCCTTTCCGCCCGGAAAGGATCTTCTGCATGCCCGACCATAACATCCCCACCTTGAACCAGGACCGTCCTATCGCGGAACCGGTGTCGAGAAATCAGGTGGAGACCCTCGAGCGCAATGCCCGGGAGTTCGGCCTGAGCTATTTCGGGATGATGCATCCCAAGAACGGCATTATCCATGTGGTGGGTCCCGAGAACGGACTGACCCTGCCCGGCATGACGGTCGTCTGCGGTGATTCGCATACTTCGACCCACGGAGCCATGGGCTGTATTGCCTTCGGTATCGGCACAAGCGAAGTGGAAATGACCCTGGCCACCCAGTGCCTGATGCAGCGTAAGCCCAAGTTGATGCGCATTTCGGTCGAGGGGCAGCTGAAAGCGGGCGTTACGGCCAAGGACATCGCCCTGTATATTATCTCCCGGATGACTACTGGCGGCGCCACAGGCTATTTCGTGGAATATGCCGGCCAGGCTATCCGTGCCCTGTCGATGGAGGAGCGTCTGACCGTCTGCAACCTTTCGATCGAGATGGGCGCCCGAGGCGGCATGATCGCTCCCGACCAGACCACTTTCGACTATCTCCGGGACAAGGAGTATGCACCCAAAGGTGCCGAATGGGAGAAGGCCATGAAGTGGTGGAAGACATTGTATTCCGACGAGGATGCCGTCTTCGACAAGGAAATCTGTTACCGGGCCGAGGACATCGAGCCTTGGGTTACCTACGGCACCAATCCCGGCATGGGCATGGGCATCAACGACAGGATTCCGGCCTTGGAGAGCATTCCACAGTCGGGCAGGGCTTCGTTTGAAAAGTCCTTGGACTACATGGGATTCAAGCCCGGTCAGCAGATTGTCGGACAGCCCGTCGACTATGTGTTTCTGGGGAGCTGCACCAACGGCCGGGTAGAGGACTTCCGCTGTTTCGCCTCTTTTGTCAGGGGCCGACACAAGGCCGATTCTGTGACTGCCTGGCTGGTGCCCGGCAGTTGGAAGGTGTACGGGCAGTTGAAGGCCGAAGGTATAGACAAAGTTCTCGAAGAAGCCGGTTTCGAACTGCGACAGCCGGGTTGTTCGGCCTGCCTGGCCATGAACGAGGACAAGATTCCGGCCGGGAAATATGCCGTTTCTACCTCGAATCGCAATTTTGAAGGTCGTCAGGGCCCCGGGGCCCGCACTATCCTGGCCGGTCCGCTGGTAGCTGCGGCTGCAGCCGTCACCGGCCGCCTGACCGATCCCCGCTCTATGTAAACAAAGTAACCATGAAAGAAAAATTCTCCATACTGACATCGACCTGTGTCCCGCTGCCGCTGGACAACATCGACACTGACCAGATCATTCCGGCCAGGTTTTTGAAAGCAACGACCCGACAGGGTTTCGGCGATAATCTGTTCCGCGACTGGCGCTATGACAAGGAGGGCCGCCTGAATCCGGACTTTGTCCTGAACCAGGGAGTCTACAAGGGCTCCATCCTGGTGGCCGGCAAGAATTTCGGCAGCGGCAGCAGTCGCGAACATGCCGCCTGGGCGGTGGCCGGCTACGGCTTCCGGGTGGTCATCAGCACGTATTTTGCCGATATTTTCCGTAATAATGCCTTGAACAACGGTATCCTGCCACTGGTGGTCAGCCCGGAGTTTTCGGCCGAACTGTTCGAGACCTTGAAAGGCAACCCCCAGGCGACAGTTACTGTCGATCTGCCGGCCCAGACCGTCTGCAACAACGCCACTGGCAGGTGTGAAGGCTTTGAAATCAACGAGTTCAAGAAGAATTGTCTGCTGAACGGACTGGACGATATAGACTATCTGCTGGCCCATAAAGACAAAATCGAGGAGTACGAACGACGATGATTGAAATATTGGATACCACCCTTCGTGATGGTGAGCAGACCGCCGGTGTCTCTTTCTCCGCCCAGGAGAAACTGAGTATCGCCCAAGCACTTGTCTCCGAAATCGGAGTGAGCAGGGTAGAGCTGGCTTCGGCCAAGGTGGCCGATTCCGAGGTCATCAGCGTCAGGCGTATCGCCGACTGGGCCGAGCGCTCGGGCTGTCTCGACCGGCTGGAAGTGCTCGGCTTTGTGGACGGACATCTGTCGGCCGACTGGATCTTCAAGAGCGGCTGTCGGGTGATGAACCTCCTGTGTAAGGGCAGTCTTCGGCATGTCGTCTCCCAGCTCAAGAAGACTCCTGAGGAACATATGGCTGATATCCGGGAAACGGTTACCTATGCCGCCTCGCTGGGGCTGACGGTCAATGTCTATCTCGAAGACTGGAGCAACGGCATCCGGCACAGTGCAGACTATGTCTTCTCTATGATGGACACCTTGCTGCAGCTGCCGGTCCGCCGGGTGATGCTGCCCGATACGCTGGGCATCCTCAACCCGGAAACCACCTTGCGGTATTGCCGTCTGATGCGCCGGAAGTATCCACATGTGCACTTTGATTTCCACGCCCACAACGACTACGATCTGGCCGTAGCCAATGTCTATGCTGCCGTGAAGGCCGGCATGAACGGCATCCACGTGACTGTGAACGGACTGGGCGAGCGGGCCGGCAATGCCCCCCTGAGCAGTGTCCTGGCCGTACTCAAGGACCAGCTGCATATCGATACAGGGCTCAATGAGGGAAAAATCAACAAGGTAAGCCGTCTGGTGGAGATTCACAGCGGCATCCGCATTCCGCAGAACATGCCTGTGGTCGGCGAGCATGTCTTCACGCAGTGTGCCGGGGTACATGCCGACGGTGACAACAAGGATCAGCTTTATTTCAACGACCTGCTGCCCGAACGATTCGGCCGTGTCAGGGAATACGCCTTGGGCAAGAACAGCGGCAAGGCCAATGTCCGGATGAACCTGGCCGCCATGGGCATCGACCTGGACGAAGAATCGATGCGCAAGGTCACTCAGCGGATCATCGAGCTGGGCAACAAGAAAGAGCAGGTCACCCAGGAGGATCTGCCCTATATCATCAACGATGTGCTTCATCAGGAAGTAGGGGAACAGCGGGTTCACATTGTCAACTATTCGACCAGCCTGACCCGTGGCATGCATCCCCTGGCCGGCCTGAAGCTGGAAATCGACGGCCAGGTGTATGAGGGCCATGCCTACGGTGACGGTCAGTACGATGCCTTTGTCCGTGCTCTGCGTGAGATCTACGGCAAACTGGGACGGCCTTTGCCCATGCTGACCAACTATTCGGTTTCGATCCCGCCCGGCGGACGGACGGATGCCTTTGTGCAGACCATCATCCATTGGAACTATGCAGGGGTCGATTTCAAGACCAGCGGATTCGATGCCGACCAGATCGAGGCGGCCATCAAGGCAACGGTCAAGATGCTGAACAAGATAGAGAATATGTAATTGTCCAAAACCATAAACAAAGCAAGTTATGAAGATGAATATTGCCGTGCTGCCGGGCGACGGTATCGGTCCGGAGATTGTCGAGCAGGGAATGAAGGCTTTGAAAGCAGTCTGTCAGAGATTCGGCCATGAACTCAGTTATGAATATGCCCTTTGCGGTGCTGCTGCCATCGATCAGGTGGGCAATCCCTATCCTGAGACCACGCACGAACTGTGCATGAGAAGCGATGCCGTGCTGTTCGGCGCTGTCGGCGATCCGAAATTCGACAATAATCCCGGCCTGAAGGTCCGTCCCGAACAAGGATTGCTGGCCATGCGCAAACGCCTGGGCCTCTATGCCAACATACGGCCTGTGAACACCTTCAGCCCGCTCATCGACAAGTCGCCTCTGCGCCGCGACCTGGTGGAGGGTACCGACCTGATGTGCATCCGCGAACTGACAGGAGGCCTGTACTTCGGCCGTCCGCAAGGACGCAGCGAGAACGGCGACACGGCTTACGACACCTGTGTCTATTCACGCATGGAGATTGAGCGCATTGTCCGCCTGGCCTTCCAGTACGCCATGAAGCGTCGGCGCAAGCTGACGGTCGTGGACAAGGCCAATGTGCTGGCGACTTCCCGTCTGTGGCGTGAGGTGGCTAAAGAAATTGCCGTGGAGTTTCCCCAGGTGGAGACCGAATACATGTTCGTCGATAATGCCGCCATGCGTCTGATCCAATGGCCGGGCAGTTTTGACGTGATGGTCACCGAAAACATGTTCGGCGACATCCTGACCGACGAGGCCTCGGTCATCACCGGCTCGCTGGGCATGCTGCCTTCGGCTTCGATAGGCGAGCACACGTCGGTCTTCGAGCCCATTCACGGTTCCTGGCCTCAAGCTGCCGGCAAGAACATCGCCAATCCCCTGGCTACCGTTCTGAGCGTGGCTCTGATGCTGGAATATGCTTTCGACCTGAAGGAAGAGGGAGCCTTGGTTCGCCGCTCTGTGGCCGCTTCGATGGAGGCCGGCTATGTCACCGAGGATATTGCCGCCGGGGGTACCCATTACGGTACCAGTGAGGTCGGTGACTGGATTGCCGCCTACATACTCAAGGCTTGACCATCGCTCTATCGGACCGTCCAAGGCGGCGGTCGAACTGACAGCAACATGAACTTGGATGCCCGGACTCTTCCCGCTGCCTTCCGCAGTCAGATGCAGACGCTGTTGGGAGCAGACTCCGAAGCTTTTTTCAAAGCCTTGGAGCAGGCTTCTCCCGTGAGTCTCCGGCTCAATCCGGCCAAATTTTCCCCAGGACAGGAAGACCGGCTGCCGGCCAGGAGCACTGAGACTGTCCCTTGGTGTCCCTGGGGACGCTACCTGGATGTGCGGCCTTCCTTCACTCTCGATCCGGCCTTTCATGCCGGGGCATACTATGTGCAGGAAGCTTCTTCGATGTTTCTGTGGACAGTGATGCGGGAAGCGCTTGGGCATCTGGACACGACTGCTCCGCTGACAGCCCTGGACCTTTGTGCCGCTCCGGGTGGAAAATCCACCTTGCTGTTGGATGCGCTTCCAGAGGGCAGTGTGTTGGTGGCCAATGAGGTACAGCGTCAGCGTGCATTTGTCCTGGCCGAGAATCTGGCCAAATGGGGCCATCCCGACACCATCGTCACCCAGTCCGATCCGGCAGCCCTCGGAGCGCTTTTCCCGGCTATGGCTTTTCCTCGGGGAGCATTTGACTTGATGCTGACCGACGTGCCCTGTTCGGGCGAAGGTATGTTCCGCAAGGAGCCCGATGCCCTCCGCGACTGGAGCCCGGCAGCCGTGTCCGCCTGCCGGGAACGGCAACGCGACATCCTGCAGGCCGTCTGGCCGGCTCTGCGTCCCGGTGGTCTGCTCATCTACAGCACCTGTACCTACAACCTGGCCGAGAACGAAGAAAACGTCCGCTGGATTGCCGAACAGTTGGGGGCCGGCATACTGGGCATCGATGTGGAGGGACTGCTCGGCGGCAGCCCCTCGGCCTTGGGACTCAGTCCTTCCTTCGACGCCGGGCTGCCTGCCACCCGTTTCCTGCCGCACAGGAGTCGGGGAGAGGGGCTGTTCATGGCCCTGCTCCAGAAGGACGACAGACCGCTGCAGAAGACTGCCCGTCGCCCTGACAGCGGAAGGGAACGCCGCAAAGAGCAGCGCCCGCCTGTTCCGGCTGCTGTGGCAGAAGCTATATCCTGGCTTGGCAAACCGGGAAAGGGACAGGCGGCAGAATATGCCGCCCTGATGCTGCCCGACGGCACCTATACGGCTGCTTCGCCGCTGGTGGCCGACATTGCCCGCCTGCTGATGAAAAACCGTCTGCCCCTGCTCTCGGCCGGTGTCGCCCTGGGACAGCTGAAAGGCCGCGACTTGGCAGCAGATACAGCCCTGGCCCTGTCCACGGCCCTGGACCCCCATCGGCTGCCCTGTCATGAACTGGACCGTGAACAGGCCCTGAGATTCTTGCGCAGAGAGGCCCTGACACTGCCCGCCGACCTCCCTAAGGGGCTGGTACTGGTCAGCTGGAAGGGATTGCCGCTGGGTTTTGTGCGCCAGCTGGGCTCCCGGGCCAACAACCTATATCCTGCCCAATGGCGCATCCGCTCTAATATCGGCTGATAATGAAAAAGATAGGCATCATATCCGACACCCACTCACATTGGGACGACAAGTATGTCAAGTATTTCTCCGACTGTGACGAGATCTGGCATGCCGGCGATTTCGGCTCTCAGGACATCGCCGACGGGCTGGCCCGTATCAGGCCGCTGCGCGGTGTCTGCGGCAACTGCGACGGTTACCCTGTGCGCTACCAGTTCGGCCCGACGCTCTATTTCGAAGTGGAGCAGGTGGGGGTGCTGCTCACCCATATCGGCGGCTATCCCGGACACTACGATCCGCGCATTCTGGCGGCCATGAACCAGTATCGTCCGCGTCTGTTTGTATGCGGCCATTCCCATATCGCCCGGGTCATGTACGACCGCCAGCGTCAGATGCTCTGTGTCAATCCCGGTGCCGCCGGCATTCAGGGCTTCCATCAGGTGCGTACCCTCATGCGCCTGGAACTCCATCAGGGAGACATCAGCCACCTCGAAGTCGTGGAGCTGGGTCCCCGCGTCTGATCTTTATCATCTTTTAAGAAGTCTTCTATTAAACCATTCTCCGGAGCCCTTGTCTAAGAAGCGTTTGATTCTTCAGGCAGCGGTCCTGTCCCTGCCTGTTGCATAGAGGAGGTTGAACTAACGGTGTGAAGAATGAAAAAACTGCTTTTACCCTTTTTCTCTTTTGTGCTGACAGTTGTTTCTGTAACAGCACAATATACAGTGCAGGGAAAAATATTGGACAAAGACAATGATGGAGCCGTGGAAATGGCGACGGTGCGCATGCTCCGCTCTCAGGATTCGGCATTTGTCAACGGATCGGTGACGGATTTCGCCGGTCGTTACTCATTTTCCCGTGTAGAAAAAGGGAAATATATTCTCGAATACAAGTATCTGGGCTATAAGACCGTCTATCAGGAAATTGAGGTGAAGAACCGTTCTCTGATACTGAAGAATACCTATATGGAGGAGGATGTCAAATCCCTTTCGGCGGTGGAAGTATCCGGTACGGCGGCACAGATGATTGTCAAGGGCGACACGGTCGAATACAATGCCTCGGCCTTCAAACTGCAGGAGGATGCCGTGGTCGAGGATCTGCTCAAGCGTCTGCCTGGTTTCCAGATTGACTCCGACGGCAATATTACCGTCAACGGGGAGACCATTGCCCGTATCAGGGTCGACGGCAAGCGTTTCTTCGACGGCGACATGGAAATGATCACCAAGAACTTCACGGCCGACATGGTCGATAAGATCCAGGTTATCGACGAACTTTCGGAAATGGCCCAGCTCACCGGTATCGAGGACGGCAACACGACCCGTATCATCAACATCACCCTCAAGCCCGACCGCCGGCGGGGTACCTTCGGCAATATCGGCGGCGGCGTAGGTGCCGACTTTGACAAGGGCTTTTCGGACTATACGCGCAGCGACTACGGCAAGGACTACAATCCCAATGCTGTCCATTACCGCAACGTCTTCGACTATTTCCTCGACAACGATGCCCGTTACAACCTGAACGGCATGCTCAACTTCTTCAAGAACAATATCCGGACCAGCCTGACGGCCGGTGCCAACAACACCAACACCTCGCGCAGCAGCCGGGGCCGCAGCGGTCGTGGCTGGAGTGGCGGCAGCGGCATCACGGCCACGCAGAACATCGGTCTGAACAACAACATGGAGTTTTATAACGACTCCCTGCAGTTGAGCGGCAACATCACCTACAATCACTCTACCAACCAGGGGCGCACCTATTCCAAGCGCGAGAGCTGGATGCGCGGGGTGAACAGCACGGACTCCTCGTATTCCAAGTCCAACTCGGTGAGCAACAACGGAAACTTCGGCTACGAAATGCGTTACCAGATAGACGAGGTCAACACCCTGGTCATCCAGCCTCAGGTCTCCTACGGCTATAATTCCACGGTGAGCGAGCGTACCTACGAATACTATACCAACGGCGACACCACCAGCTGGGGCGATTCGCACAACAACAACAATTCCAAGAACCTGAACTCGAGCCTGAATGTCCTCTACAGCCGCCGCTCGATAGAGAAGCGGGGCCGTACGATGACCTTCAACCTCAGAGGCAGCTACGGCCGTAATGAGGGCGAGGGCTATAATATTTCCAACAAGTACATGCCGGGCGACTCCGCCCTGTTGCTCAACCAGAAGAACCTCAACACTTCGAACAATCTCTCGGCCTCGGCCCGGGTGTCGTTCGTGGAGCCGTTGTGGAATGTCAACAATGTCATCGAATTCAACGGATCGGTCAACTATTCGAAGCGCAATTCCCAGCGCAACCAGTATGACCTGAATGAACTGACGGGCGAGTACGACCTGTACAACGCCGAATACAGCAACGACTTCGACAACATCAGCATGTCGGAAGACCTCTCGCTCAACTACAACTACCGGAGCGACTATATCAACCTGACGGCCGGCATGAGTGCGCAGCCTTCTCAGACCTACAGCTACACGACCTATGGCGACGGCTCGGAACGCAACATCGAGAACAAGGTGTTCAACTATTCACCCTCGGTCAATCTGCGTTACAACGTCAAGGGCGACCGCCGCAACTATATCCGCGTCGAATACCGCGGACGCAACACCGAACCCACGGTCAACCAGATGCAGCCTGTCAAGAACAACACCAACCTGATGCATGAGACGGTCGGTAATCCTTCGCTGCTGCCTTCCTTTGCCCATACGCTGCGGGTGCAGTACAACCACTCCAACCAGCAGACGCTCTCGTCGTTCAGCACGTCGCTCAACAGTACCATCACCAAGGATGCCATGGTAAGCAACAGCATCTATGACGCTTCGGGCAAGCAGTACAATCAGACGGTCAATGCCGACAGGGCTCCTTACAGCCTGGCCGGTACCCTCATGTACAACCGGCCCATTATCCGCAATCGCCTGCATCTGAATACCAATACTTCGGTCAACTATCAGGAGCGCATCGGCTATTCGAGCCGCAATGTCGCCTTGGAGAACATCGACCCCGACGACATCATCGACGGCAAGCTGATGCTCGGTGACCGCAGCCTGACGCAAAACTACAGCGTCAGCGAGAACCTTTCGCTCACCCTGACCCACAACATCATCGAAGTGGGTCTGCGAGGACAGGCACGTTATTCGAATACCCTGAACAACCTGAACACCAATATTGACCGTCAGACCTTCAACTGGTCGGCCTCGGGCAACGTCACTCTGCACCTGCCTTACGACCTGAATATCGACAACAATCTGAGTTACAGTGCCCGCCAGGGTTACGCAGGTTTCGACAAGAGCGAGCTGCTGTGGAACGCCAGTATCTCCAAACCGATATTCAAGAGAAAGTTCACCCTGACCCTGACGGCCAACGATATCCTGCGCCAGCGTCTGAACATCAACCAGAACATCGGCGACAACTCGGTGTCCTACACCCAGTCTGACATGCTGACATCCTACTTCCTGGTTTCCCTGACCTATCGAGTACGTCGTTTCGGTGGTCGCTCCAATCGCGGCAGCGGCGGTCCGAGAGGACCCTTCAGCTTCGGTCAGCCTGCCGCCGGCGACAGCACGGCTACGACAACTACTGCGGCAGTGCCTTCTTCCACGGGAAGTGAGACGACGGTCAACGGCAGCTCGGCAAATTCCGGCAACAACACTGCCACATCAGGCGATACGCCGGCCGGCACCAATACCAACAACAATAACGCATCGGGCAACAATGGAAACAATGCCGGAGGCCGTGGCGGTAACCGTGGCGGCTACGGAGGCGGCGGTTTCGGGGGCGGCTACGGAGGCGGCGGTTTCGGTGGCGGCGGCGGAGGCGGTTTCGGACGCTGATCAACGCGGAATACGGATAAATCCGGGGCGTAAGCTCCGGATTTTCTTTTCTGGTAAAATAACTGCATCTTTGCAGCCACTCCGGCTGTTTGCCGATAATGGTTTTGCTATGAGAAAGAATTCTGTGTGTATGAAAATACTGCCTTCCCTGATACTGGCCTTGTTGCTCAGTCTGAGCGCCTGTCATCGGGTAGAGGGCAGGCGAGTGGTGTTCATCGGCGATTCGGTCACCGACGGCGGCTGGGGTCGCAGCAACGGCATGCCCCTGCCTTCCGATGAGCGCAATCACAAAGACCTGAACCATATCTATGGCCACAGCTATATGCTGTTTTGTGCCACCTGGTACGAAAGTCGCTATCCCGAGGCAGGTTTCGAGTTTTTCAACCGGGGCATCAGCGGTGACGACCTGCCCGGGCTGGCCGTCCGCTGGGAGCAGGATGTCCTTTCCCTGCAGCCCGATGTCTTGTCGGTGTTGGTGGGAATCAACGATGTCTATCGCTATCTGGAGCATCCGGGTGCCGTCGTCGACAGTTTCGACCTGGCCGGCTGGGAGAGTCAGTACCGCCGACTGCTCGGACTTGCCCGCCGGCAGAATCCCGCCGTGCACATTGTTCTGGTCACGCCCTTTATTGCCAAGGCCGGACGCAACGGACAGGCTGCCGGTTACGAGGCACACCGTGCACTGACAGACCGACTTGGCAGTGTGGTCAGGCGCTTGTCCACCGACTTCAACGCGGCTCTGGTGCCGGCGCAGGAACTCTTCGACCGTCTGCTGACAGACTATCCCGATGTCCCGGCCGAATACTGGATCTGGGACGGTATCCATCCCACTGCGGCCGGCCATCGCCGTCTTTCCGAACTTTGGCTTGAGTCGGCCGGGATCAGGTAAAGGAGCCCATAAAAGCGAGCAGGCCCTGTTTCCCCAACAGCGCCTGCTCTATCAAAACCTAAACCTGAATAAACACTTTCATATAGAAAGTGCGGGGTATCATCGTTGTTTCCGATGATGTATCCTTGATAAATGTCCTTTTTGTTACATTATGAGCATACCTCCGCCGAATCCGCCGGGGAAGCCTCCGCCGCCGCGACGGCCGCCTCCGTTTCCGAAACCGTTTTCGGGTTGTGTCGCACCGCCGGCAAATTTAGCGATTTTGTACGTAACTGTCAACAAAAAGTACGAAGGAAGTGTATTATATTTATTATAAGAGATAAAATTGTCGCCGATATTCTGGCTGATATTCAGTCGCTGGCGCAGTATGTCGGTCATACTCAGCGCGATAGTGATTTTATTCTTGATGGTCTTGTCGATAGAGGCATTCCACATGATTTCGCTTTGGTCGAAGCTGGCATAGCCGCTGCGGTCGCTGTAGCTGATGTCCGTGGCGATGTTGATGCTGTAGGGCAGGTGGATGTTGATGTTGCCGCTGCCGGACCAGTTCATGGTTTCCTGCCGGTTGCCGCTCAAAAGGTTGTGTGTGTTGCCGTAGCTGAAGGAACCCCGTGCGCCCACCTCGAAAATATCGTGTGTCAGCGTAAGCGAGAGATTCTCGTTGAAATTGTAGTTTTGGGTGCGGCTCTCGTCACCCAGAGGAAGGTCGGTGATGTCCAGATTCAGATCGGACAGCCGGCTGGTGTAGCCGATACGCTCCTGATATCCGAGCGTCGTACGGGTGTTCAGGTGCAGTCGGTTGGGAATGACCGGTGTGTTGTACATGAAGCTGCCGTTCAGATTGAAGGGCGAACGCCTGGCATTGACCGTCTGGTTGAACTGTTTTCCGGTGCCGTCGTAGATACTGTTGCTCACCAGGGCATTCTGGGTCATGGACCCGAACAGGGTGGCATTCCACGAGGAGAAGGTTTCGGCGTTATATTTGGTGGTAACCAGCCGGAGGTTCTGCGAATAGGCAGGCAGCAAGGAGGCGTTGCCGACCGTCTCGTTCATCAGGTTGCTGTTGTTCTTGACGGGCTGCATCTGCGTGATGCTGGGCTGCTGACTGTTGCCCCGGTATTCCATGCGCAGGAAGTTGCGCCTGTCGCCCAGATTGTAGCGGACGCTCAGGGTGGGCGAGAAGTTGACCACACTCTGATGCACGTCGTAGGGGTCTGAACCGTCTTTGTAATTGGTATGGCTGAAGTTCTGTGAGGGCTGTACCCGCATACCGGCCATCAGATTGAGCACGCCGTTGTTGTAGCGGTAGTTGGCCTCCAGTACCTCGGAATAGCTCTCGTTGCGGTAGTTGTTGCTGTATTCTGTATCGAGGACGGTGTATTCGCCTGTGGCATCCTGGTCGTACTGAAGTTTCTCGGAATTGCGTGTGTTGTAGTTGAATGAGGCCGACAGCTCGATGAAGTTCTTCAGATTCCAGAGCGGTTCGACATACGATCCGCGGAAGCCCAGACCGTAGGAATCGGAAGTGTTGGTGCTGTGCTGGTCGAGCAGTATGGTCGTGTCGGCGGTGTATTTGTGCGACAGGTTGCTGCCTTCACTCAGGGCGTTGCTGTAATTGCCGTTCATGTTGAAGGTGATGGTGCGCCCGGCCCTTTTGTTCGACTTATGGCTGAAGATCAGGTTGAGTCTCGAACTCAGATTGTCGTTGACGTTGCTGTTACGGGTGTCGCCCCAGCTGGTGCTGTCTCCGTTGGTATAGTAGTCATATTCGGACTGGCTGTTGCTCGTATTGTGGCTGTAGCTGATATTGGGCTGTACTATCAAGGTATTGAGCGTGTCGATTTTCCATTCCATTTCCAGACGGAGATTTCCGTTGTCGCTGTTGGACAGGGAGTTAGATCGGTTGTTGTTGGTCAGTGTGTCCCCAGACAGCCAGTTGTCGCGGCTGCTTTCCGTCATGTTGGTGTTGGTCGAATGGTTGTAGGAGGCGTCGCCGCCGATGAGCAGGTTCTCCGAGATGGCGGCATTGTTGTTCAGACCCACGTTCTGGGTGCTGGTAATACCGCTGCCGGCCCCCCAGCCCTGCATGCCGCGTCCACGGCCGCTGCGGGCGGTGTTGGTGTTGTTGGCGCCGGCCACCAGGGTGGTCTGGGTGTCTCCCATCATGAAGTTCAGGAAGGCATTGGCGTTGTAGCGGGCATCATCATCCCAAAATCTGCTCCAATCATAATTTTTGTCCGCATAAACGCCAAGCCCCTGATCCAGGTCGGCGCCGCCGCCGGCGCTGACATTGCCGAAAACCCCTTTCTTACGGTTCTTTTTCAAGGTAATGTTGATGATTCGTTCGGTCTCGTCGTCTTCGAATCCGGTCAGTTTGGCCATGTCCGATTTTTCATCGATGATCTGTATTTTCTCCACCATGTCGGCCGTCAGGTTCTTGGTGGTCATTTCGATGTCTCCGTCAAAGAACTTCTTGCCGTCTACCTTGATGCGGGAGATGGTTTCCCCGTTGACGGTGATGCTGCCGTTGTTGACCTCGAAGCCGGGCATACGCTTGAAAAGGTCTTCGACTACGGCGTTCTCGGCAGTCTTGAAAGCCGAGGCGTTGTATTCGACTGTATCGACCTTGACGATCATCTGGGCAGCCATTCCGGTGACCGACACGGCTCCCAGGTGCTGCGAGGTCTCCTCGATGAGGATGTTCTTCAGGATAAGGGAACGGTCTTTGACGCTGATATTCTGGAAATAATCCTGGTATCCCAGGTATTTGACTTCGAGGATGAAGTCGCCGGCAGGAACGTTTTTCAGCGTGAAGCTGCCGTACTGGTCGGTAGTGGTACCGGTGACCAGCGAGGAGTCGGCGGCCTGCAGCAGCCGGACGGTACTCATTTCTATTCCGCCTTCGGTGCTTTTATCCAGGACTTTGGATTGTATGGTATAGGTGGGAGCTGCCAGGGCACTGGTTGTCAGCCCTGTGAAGAGTAACAGAATGGTCAGAACTTTTCTCATTTTTAATCCATTATTTTTTAAACGTTTTTTTGATGTCGGCGGGCGGAAAAGGTTTAATGCCGGCACCATAATTTTGAGGTGGTGGGAATCTTCCCTCCTGACTGAAAAAAAACAGCGAAGTGTAATGATAATTTGGACAATTCCGCTATTTTTGCAGTTCTGTATATAATGTAAGCATTAACATACCTCATTTATGAAAACCAACTACGAAGTACGCTATGCGGCCCATCCGGCCGATGCCAAGTCTTACGATACCCAGCGTATCCGTCAGGACTTCCTGATTGAAAAAGTGTTCGCCCCCGACGAAGTGAACATGGTCTATTCCATGTACGACCGTATGGTGGTCGGCGGTGCCATGCCCGTCAAAGAGGCCCTGAAGCTGGAAGCCATCGATCCGCTGAAGGCCGGTTTTTTCCTGACCCGGCGCGAACTGGGCATTTTCAATGTCGGCGGTGCCGGCCGCGTACGCCATGGCGACGAGGTGTTCGACCTGGATTACAAGCAGGCACTGTACCTGGGACGCGGCGACCGGGATGTCATCTTTGAGAGCCAGGACCCTGCCTGTCCCGCCAAGTTCTATTTCAACAGTACGACGGCCCATTGTACTTATCCCGACCGCAAAGTGACCAAGGCGGAAGCCGATGTCATGCATCTGGGCAGCCTGGAAGGCAGTAACGACCGTGTCATCAACCGTATGCTGGTCAGTCAGGTGCTGCCCACCTGCCAGTTGCAGATGGGTATGACCGAACTGGCTCCGGGCTCGGTCTGGAACACTATGCCGGCCCATGTGCACAGCCGTCGCATGGAAGCCTATTTCTACTTCGAGGTGCCCGAAGACCACGCTGTCTGCCATTTCATGGGCGAGGTGGAGGAAACCCGCCATCTGTGGATGAAAGGCGACCAGGCGGTCCTTTCGCCCGAGTGGTCCATCCATTCTGCCGCCGCCACCCACAACTACACCTTCATCTGGGGCATGGGCGGCGAGAACCTCGACTACGGCGACCAGGACTTCTCGAAAATCACTGATTTGAAATAACAACAAATTAACTGAGCATATTATGGACAATCTGAACATTTTTTCGCTGGCAGGCAAGAATGCCTGGATTACCGGCGCGAGCTATGGTATCGGTTTCAACATCGCCAAGGCTTTTCATGCAGCCGGTATCAAGCATCTGGTATTTAACGACATCAATCAGGAACTGGTGAACCGGGGACTGGCCTCCTATAAGGAAGCCGGTATCGAGAACGTCAGCGGCTATGTCTGCGACGTGACCAAGGAAGATCAGGTCAAGGCGCTGGTGGACAGGATCCACGCCGAAGTCGGCCAGATCGACATCCTGGTCAATAATGCCGGTATTATCAAACGTATTCCGATGCACGAAATGAAGCGTGCCGAGTTCCAGCAGGTCATTGACATCGACCTGGTGGGTCCCTTTATTGTTTCGAGCGCCGTTTTGCCCGAAATGATGGAACGCCGCGAGGGTAAGATCATCAATATCTGTTCGATGATGTCCGAGCTGGGACGCGAGACGGTCAGTGCCTATGCAGCAGCCAAGGGCGGTCTGAAGATGCTGACCCGCAATATCTGTTCGGAGTACGGCGAGTACAACATCCAGTGCAACGGTATCGGCCCGGGCTACATCGCTACGCCCCAGACCGCTCCGCTGCGTGAACGTCAGGCCGACGGCAGCCGTCATCCCTTCGATTCGTTCATCTGCGCCAAGACCCCGGCCGGACGCTGGCTGGAACCCGAGGAACTGGGCGGTCCCGCTGTATTTCTGGCTTCCCATGCCTCAGACGCCGTGAACGGACACATACTCTATGTCGACGGCGGTATCCTGGCCTATATCGGCAAACAACCCAAATAATCGATTAACCGTTAAACAGTAAAGGAAATGAAAAAGAGTCTGTTCCTCGTCTCGGCGGCTGTGGCCCTGCTCATGACTGCCTGCAGCCCTAAGTACGATGCCCCCAAGGCAAAACTCAACCGGGCGGATTTCCAGAAGGAGATCGACGGCAAAATGAATGATCTCTATATTCTTAAGAACGCGGCCGGCATGGAAGTGACACTGATGAATTTCGGTGCGCGCATCGTCTCTGTCTGCGTTCCTGACAAGGACGGCCGTTTCGCCGATGTGACGCTGGGTTTTGACAACATCGACGGCTACCTGGAGAACAAAAGCGACTTCGGAGCCTTCATCGGACGTTACGGCAACCGTATCAACCAGGGAAGGATCAACATCGACGGAGTAGAGTACCAGCTCTCTGTCAACGATGGCGCCCACAGTCTTCATGGTGGTGTGAAGGGCTTCCAGTACTGCATGTTCGATGTCGAGCAGCAGGATGATCAGCACCTGACCGTCTCCTATACGGCCGCCGACGGTGAAATGGGCTTCCCCGGCCAGCTGAAGGCCAGGGCCAACTATACGCTGACCGACAGCAACGCCATCGTCATCGAGTATGAGGCGGTCACCGACAAGCCTACCATCGTCAACCTGACGCATCATTCTTATTTCAACCTGACGGGCAAGGCCCAGTCGGTGCTGGATCACCTGCTGATGATCAACGCCGACGGCTACACGCCTGTGGATGACACTTTCATGACCACGGGCGATATCGCCTGTGTCGAAGGGACACCGATGGATTTCCGTCAGCCGACGCGTATCGGGGAACGGATCAACGACTACGGTTTCGAGCAACTCAAGAACGGTAACGGCTACGACCACAACTGGGTGCTCAACACCCATTGTCCGAATTGCCTGGCCACCTTGCTCTGTGATCCCGAGTCGGGCCGTACACTGAAGGTCTACACCAACGAACCCGGCATTCAGGTCTATACTGGTAATTTCCTGGACGGCAGTCTGACGGGCAAGCACGGCATTGTCTACAACCAGCGTGCTGCCATCTGTCTGGAGACACAGCACTATCCCGACAGCCCCAACAAGGCCGACTGGCCCTCGGTGGTCCTGCGTCCGGGCGAGACTTACAAGAGTCTCTGCATCTATCAGTTCGGGGTCTGCGAAAAGACAGGCTGCGACAAGCAGGATGGCTCCCGACAGCCCTGCTGTGAGAAAGAGCAGGCCGATTGCGCCAAATGAGGACTGCGGCGAATCAACCTTGTCAATAATCTCGTAAAACATATTCAACGATGAACCAAATTCTTGAAAGTCTGAGTGCAAACGGATTTGCAACAGTCGACTACATTGTCTTTGCCGTCTATCTGGTGGTGCTCGTCAGTCTGGGTCTCTTCCTTTCCCGCAACAAAAAGGGAGAAGAAAAGAGTTCGAACGACTATTTCCTGGCCGGTAACACCTTGACGTGGTGGGCCGTCGGCGCTTCTCTGATTGCTGCCAACATTTCGGCAGAACAGTTTATCGGCATGTCCGGATCGGCCTATGCCTCCGGTATCGCGATTGCCGCCTATGAGCTGATGGCCGCGGCCACCCTGATCCTGGTAGCCAAGTTCCTGCTGCCGGTGATGATCAAACGGAAAATATTCACTATCCCGCAGTTCCTGAGCGAACGTTACAACAACGGTGTGGGACTGGCCTTCTCCATTTTCTGGCTGTTCCTCTATGTTTTCATCAACCTGACCTCTGTCTCCTGGCTGGGAGCCCTGGCCATCAAGCAGATCCTGGGCCTGCCGACCATTCACGGCATGTTCCTGGGCATGCAGGTGGATTATGTGACGCTGTCCATCATCATCGCTCTGTTCGTCATAGCCGGTATCTATTCCATCTACGGCGGTCTGGCTTCGGTGGCCTGGACCGATGTGCTGCAGGTGACCTTCCTGGTGGGCGGCGGTCTGATCACGGCCTATGCCGCACTGGCTGTCATTGCCCCCCATGTCGGGGCCAGCGGTGCACTGGACGCTCTTTCAGTGGTCTATCAGAAACTAACTTCCATTCAAGGCGATACCCACTTCCATCTGGTGGTTGAACGTAATATGGATCTCTATCCTGTGCTGGAAGGTACCGCCACCCAGCCGGCAGATCCCTATTTCACCATCCCCGGCATTGTGGTCATCGTCGGTGCTCTGTGGCTGACCAACATCGGCTATTGGGGCTTCAACCAGTATATCATTCAGAAGGGCCTGGCCGCCAAGAATCTGGGCGAGGCCAAGAAGGGGCTTATCTTTGCCGCCTTCCTGAAAATCCTGATTCCGTTTATCGTATGTATCCCCGGTGTCTGTGCCTACCTTATCTGGAATGATCCCGAGCTGCACGGCAAGATCGATCTGGCCGGTGCCATCACCCGTTCGGACGATGCCTATCCTTTCCTGATCCGCAACTTTACGCCAGTCTTTGTCAAGGGCCTTTCTTTTGCTGCACTGACAGCCGCCGTCATCTCGTCGCTGGCTTCGATGTTCAACTCGACCTCGACCATCTTCACCATGGATATCTACAAGAAATTCCTCAACAAGGGTGCCAGCGAGCAGAATCTGGTCAAGACTGGCCGGCTGACTTCTCTGGTGGCTCTGCTCATCGCCCTGCTGGCAGTATATCCCATCATGGGTGGTGCCGACCAGGCCTTCCAGATCATTCAGGAATACTCCGGCTTCGTTTATCCGGGCATTGTCGTCATCTTTGGCCTGGGACTGCTGTGGAAGCGTTCTTCCGGTCCGGCTGCCATCGCCGCCGCGCTGGGAACTTTTGTCTTCAGCATCCTCTTCAAGTTCATCATGCCTTCGACTCCCTTCCTGCTGCGTATGGGCTATGTCTTCATGGTGCTGGTGGCCATGTTCATACCCATCTCGCTGCTGAGCAGGAACACAGTCCAGGCCGATGCCATGGACGAGCGGACAATCCGGCGACAGATGCTGTGGAGCCGCATCCTGCTCTGGAGCGGCGTGGTGGTGGCGCTTGCCGCTCTGATAGCCAAGATCGCCTGGTGGTCGGGCGGTCATCTGGCTGTGCTGCAGTTCTACGGATTCGAGGCTATGTTCTTCCTGGCCGCCATGCTGGTGGTTCTCGGTATCTATCTGAGATCCAATGCCAAGGATAAGGTTCAGGATCCCAAGGCTGTCGAAGTGGATCTGTCCCTTTTCCATACGGACAGAGGCTTCAATATCGGTGCCGTCTGCATCATCGTCATCCTGACAATTCTTTATGTGGCTCTCTGGTAAACTAATATAGAATCGTTATGCTGGAAGAATTAAAAGCAAAAGTCTGCCAGGCCAACCTGGACCTGGTGCGTCAGGGACTGGTCATCTTCACCTGGGGCAATGTCTCCGGAATCGACCGTGAAAAAGGCCTGGTGGTCATCAAGCCGAGCGGAGTGAGCTACGATGACATGAAAGCAGAGGATATGGTCGTGGTTGACCTGGAAAGCGGCCAGGTGGTGGAGGGCAGCCTGAATCCCTCTTCCGACACGCCGACCCACCTGGTCCTCTACAAGGCTTTCCCTAATATCAAAGGTATTGTACACACCCATTCGACCTATGCTACGGCATTTGCCCAGGCCGGTGTGCCCATTGCCAACATCGGGACGACCCACGCCGACTACTTCTACAAGGATATCCCCTGTACGCGCGACATGCGGGCCGAGGAAATGGACGAGTACGAGAAGCAGACCGGCAATGTGATTGTCGAGGCTTTCCATGACATCAACCCTGACCATACACCCGGCGTGCTGGTCAAAAACCACGGACCTTTCAGTTGGGGTACTTCACCCGACAATGCCGTCTATAATGCCAAGGTCATGGAGCAGTGTGCCCAGATGGCGTTCATCTCCTATAGCGTCAATCCCCGCACGACGATGAATCCGCTGCTCATCGAGAAGCATTATATGCGTAAGCACGGCCCCAATGCCTATTACGGCCAGAAAGGACAGAATCATTAAGTAACCAATAAAAAAACAACTATGAGCGCATTTGACAATTTTGAAATCTGGTGGATCACCGGTGCACAGCTCCTCTATGGAGGCGACGCCGTGGTTTCCGTCGACGGACATTCCAAGGAAATGGTCGACAGCCTGAACGGCTCGGGCATTATCCCCGTCAAGATAGTATATAAAGGTACGGCCAACAGCAGCCGGGAAGTGGAAGCGGTCATGAAAGCCGCCAACAACGAGGATAAATGTATCGGCATTATCACCTGGATGCATACCTTCTCACCGGCCAAGATGTGGATCAAGGGGCTGCAGGCACTGCAAAAGCCCTTGCTGCATTTCCATACCCAGTACAACGACGAGATTCCCTGGAAGGAGATTGACATGGACTTCATGAACCTCAACCAGAGCGCCCACGGTGACATCGAGTTCGGCCATATCTGCACCCGTATGCGCGTCGCCCGCAAGGTGGTCTGCGGCTACTGGAAGAATGCCGATGTGCAGGAGAAGATTGCCGTATGGGCCCGTGTTTCGGCCGGTGTGGCCGATGCCCGCCAGGTCCGTTGTCTGATGTTCGGCATGAATATGAACAATGTGGCCGTGACCGACGGTGACCGTGTCGAGTTTGAACAGCGTCTGGGCTATCATGTGGATTACTGTCCCGTCAGCACCCTGATGGATTATTTCAAAAAAGTCGACGATGCTGATGTGGATGCCCTGGTTGAAGTATACAAGAAGGAATACGTCATCAAGATCGACGAGAGCGGGGAAGAGGTTTATTGGCAGAAGGTCTGGAACGCAGCCAAGGCAGAGATCGCCCTTCGACGCTTGTTGCAGGACAAGGGGGCTACGGCCTTCACCACCAATTTCGACGACCTGGGCGATGCCGACATCAACGATCCGAATTTCGTCGGTTTCGACCAGATCCCCGGCCTGGCCTCGCAGCGCCTGATGGCTGAAGGTATCGGCTTCGGGGCCGAGGGCGACTGGAAAACGGCCTGTCTGTACCGTACCCTCTGGTTCATGCAGCAGGGGATGACCAAGGGCTGTTCCTTCCTGGAAGACTATACGCTTAATTTTGCCGGCGACCGCAGTTCCTGCCTGCAGAGCCACATGCTTGAGGTCAGTCCGCTCATCGCCGTCGACAAACCCAAGCTGGAAGTCCATTTCCTGGGTATCGGCATCCGCAAGCAGCAGACAGCCCGTCTGGTCTTCACCTCGAAAGTAGGCCATGGCATCAAGGCCACCGTGGTCGATCTGGGCAACCGCTTCCGCCTGATTTCACAGGAAGTGGAGTGCATCGAACCCAAGCCTATGCCCAAACTGCCTGTGGCCAGCGCCCTGTGGGTTCCGCAGCCCACCTTCGAAATCGGCGCAGGTGCCTGGATTCTGGCCGGTGGTACGCATCACAGTGCCTTCTCCTATGACATTACTGAAGAATACTGGGAGGATTTCGCTGAAATTCTCGGCATCGAGTATGTCAGAATCAACAAGGAGACCAAGACTCATGAATTCAAGCAAATGCTCCGTAACAACGAAGTCTATTACCTGCTCAACAAAGCTCTGAAATAACCATGACTATGACTGCAAAACAGATAATTGAGTCGGGGCAGGCCATATTGGGTATCGAGTTTGGCTCGACCCGCATCAAGGCGGTGCTGATCGACCCCGACAACAAGCCCATAGCCCAGGGTAGCCACAACTGGGAGAACCAGCTTGTGGACGGCCTTTGGACCTACAGCCTGGAGGATATCCGTGGCGGTCTGCAGGGCTGCTATGCCGATCTGCGCCGTCAGGTGCTCGAAAAGTACGGCGTGGAGATTGAGACGCTGGCCGCCATCGGCGTGAGTGCCATGATGCACGGCTACATGCCCTTCAAGGGCAATGAATTGCTGGTCCCTTTCCGTACCTGGCGCAATACCAACACCGGAGCGGCCGCTGCCGAGCTCTCGAAACTTTTCCAGTACAATATTCCCTTACGCTGGAGCATTTCACACATTTATCAGGCTATCCTCAACGGGGAAAAGCATGTGCCTGAGATTGATTTCCTGACCACGTTGGCCGGTTACATACACTGGCAGCTGACAGGTCGCAAGGTGCTGGGCGTGGGGGATGCCTCGGGCATGATTCCCGTGGATCCCAGGACTCGCCGCTACGACTCGGCGATGGTTGAAAAATTTGAAAAGCTGGTTGCTCCCAGGGGCTATGGCTGGAAACTTTCCGATATCCTGCCCGAGGTGCTGACGGCCGGTGAGAACGCCGGTTGCCTGACGGTTGAAGGCGCTCGCCTCCTGGACGTGTCGGGTCATCTGAAACCCGGTGTGCCTTTCTGTCCTCCCGAGGGCGATGCCGGTACGGGCATGGTGGCTACTAATGCCGTCAGACAGCGTACGGGCAATGTCTCGGCCGGCACTTCTTCCTTCTCGATGATCGTGCTGGAAAAAGAGCTTTCGCGCCCCTACGAGATGATCGATATGGTTACCACTCCGGACGGCAGCCTGGTGGCCATGGTGCACTGCAACAACTGCACCTCCGACCTGAATGCCTGGGTTGGTCTGTTCAAGGAATATCAGGAACTGCTGGGCGTTAAACTGAACACCTACGAACTCTATTGCAACATGTTCAACATGGCTTTGAAGGGCGATCCCGACTGTGGCGGTATCGTCTCCTACAACTATGTTTCGGGTGAGCCCATCACAGGCCTTGCCGACGGCCGTCCGCTTTTCGTCCGCTCGGCCAACGACCGCTTCAACCTGGCCAATTTCATGCGAGCCCATCTTTACGGAGCTATCGGTGCCCTGAAAATCGGCAACGACATCCTTTTGAACGAGGAACATGTCAAGGTTGACCGGCTTACCGGACACGGCGGCTATTTCACTACGCCCAAGGTCGGTCAGCGTATGCTGGCCGCCGCCCTGAATACTCCGATATCCGTCATGGAGACGGCCGGAGAGGGGGGAGCCTGGGGCATCGCCCTGCTGGCCGGCTATGTGGTCAACAATTCCCGTCGTCTCTCCCTGCCGGAGTATCTGGACCAGGTGGTTTTCGCCGGCAATACAGGCGTGG
Organism: Bacteroidales bacterium; assembly: GCA_017464285.1. Taxonomy (GTDB): domain Bacteria; phylum Bacteroidota; class Bacteroidia; order Bacteroidales; family UBA1402; genus UBA1757. The sequence goes on from JAFUDT010000013.1 coordinate 329,933, forward strand.
CCGTGGATCCCGATCCCAAGGATGTGGAAGGATTCAACGTCTATATGAAGAACTATATTGCCGGCCTTCCCGTCGAAAAGGCGGCCGTCGAGTTCAAGAAGTAATTTACACACAATAATCTTATTATTCAAAACACATTCAACATGAACGATGTCAAATTAATGAACCGGGCAGCCGACAATATTCGCATTCTGGCGGCTTCCATGGTCGAGAAAGCCAAATCGGGTCATCCGGGCGGCGCCATGGGCGGTGCCGATTTTATCAATGTCCTGTATTCCGAATACCTCAAATACGATCCTGAGAATCCTGCCTGGGCAGGCCGTGACCGTTTCTTCCTGGATCCGGGTCACATGGCCCCGATGCTCTATGCCCAGTTGTCGCTCATCGGCAAGTTCACGCTTGACGAGCTCCAGCAGCTGCGTCAGTGGGGATCTCCCACGGCCGGTCATCCCGAGCGCAATATTGTCCGCGGCATTGAGAATACTTCCGGCCCGCTGGGTCAGGGGCATGCCTATGCCGTAGGTGCTGCCATCGCCGCCAAGTTCCTGGCTGCCCGCACGGGTAACCCGACTTTTGCCAAGGAGACGATTTATGCCTATATTTCCGACGGCGGTGTTGAAGAGGAAATCTCCCAGGGTGCCGGCCGCATCGCCGGTCATCTGGGACTGGACAACCTGATCATGTTCTACGACTCGAACGATATCCAGCTGTCGACCGAATGCGCTGCCGTCATGAGCGAAAACACGGCCATGAAGTATCGCGCCTGGGGCTGGAATGTCATTGAAATCAACGGTAACGACTGCCAGCAGATCCGCCAGGCCATCGAGTCGGCCCAGAAGGAAAAGGAGCGTCCGACCCTCATCATCGGCAAGTGCATCATGGGTAAGGGAGCCCGCAAGGACGACAATTCCTCCTACGAGCGCAACTGCAAGACGCACGGTGCTCCCCTGGGAGGCGACGCCTATCGCAACACGGTCAAGAACCTGGGCGGCGATCCCGACAATGCCTTTGTCATTTTCGACGATGTCAAGGCGCTGTATGCCAAGCGTGCCGAGGATCTGAAGAAGATAGCTGCCGAACGCTACGCTGAAGAAAAGGCCTGGGCTGCTGCCAATGCCGACAAGGCTGCCCAGCTCAATGACTGGCTGGCCGGCAAGACCCCGAAGATCGACTGGAAGGCTGTCCAGCAGAAAGCCAACGATGCCACCCGCAATGCCTCTGCAGCCGTACTGAGCGTCCTGGCCGAGCAGGTGCCCAACATGATTTGTGCCTCGGCCGACTTGTCTAATTCAGACAAGACCGACGGTTTCCTGAAGAAGACGACCGCTTTCCAGCGCGGCGATTTCTCAGGTGCCTTCTTCCAGGCCGGCGTGGCCGAGCTTACCATGGCCTGCTGCTGCATCGGCATGGCCCTGCACGGAGGCGTGATTCCCGCCTGCGGCACCTTCTTTGTCTTCTCCGACTATATGAAGCCCGCCGTCCGTATGGCCGCCCTGATGGAGCTGCCCGTGAAGTTCATCTGGACCCACGATGCCTTCCGTGTCGGTGAAGACGGCCCGACCCATGAACCCGTCGAGCAGGAAGCCCAGATCCGCCTGATGGAAAAACTCAAGAACCACAGTGGCCGCAACTCCATGCTGGTGCTGCGTCCGGCCGATGCCGAAGAGACCACGGTCTGCTGGAAACTGGCCATGGAGAACAACGACACGCCGACGGCCCTGATCTTCTCCCGTCAGAATATCACGCTGCTGCCTGCCGGCACCGACTATGAGCAGGCTGCCAAGGGCGGTTATGTCATTGCCGGTTCGGATGCCAATCCCGATGTCATCCTGGTGGCCTCCGGTTCGGAAGTGGCCACTCTGGTGGCCGGCGCTGAACTCCTGCGTGCCGACGGCTTGAAAATCAGCATCGTCAATGTTCCTTCCGAAGGACTGTTCCGCAGCCAGAGTGCAGCCTATCAGCAGCAGGTGCTGCCCCTCGGTGTCAAGAAATTCGGTATGACGGCCGGTCTGCCTGTCAACCTGCAGGGACTGGTCGGCAGCGACGGTAAGATTTTCGGCCTGGAGAGTTTCGGTTTCTCGGCTCCTTACAAGGTGCTCGACGAGAAACTCGGCTTCACCGGTCAGAATGTCTATGAGCAGGTCAAAGCCATGCTGGCAGAGTAAAGTCTTTCAGGACAAACATCCTACATAAAGAAACTCCTCCGGACTGCCGGGGGAGTTTCTTTGCTGACAGGGGCAGGTGGCAGGCCGAGACAAAAGGGGCGGGGAAGAGCCTCTATTTGAGTATCTGCCGGCGGTTGGCTTTCTGTAGCTGGTCGAAATCGAAGTTGGAGCGGATCTGCCGGATGATAGTGCTGACAATACGGTAAATCTCGGATTGTTCCGAGTAGTCGGCGGCGCAGGCGAAATTGACGCGCTGGTCTGCCACCAATTGTCTGGCACAACCTTTTTTGCGGGCATTACGTGGCTGATATACGGCGATGGCATTGCCTCCGTGCTCCTTGATCAGGCGCATGCAGGGAATGTCGGTCTCGCCGTCGCCGAAGTAAATCATGTGGCGGAAGGGCACAGGGCGTTCGGCTTCGGCCTTGAACTCATTGACGCGGTGGTTGTCCGTTATGCTTGAAATGCCTTTGTTGATCATGAACAGAAACTGAGTCTTGGCCGTGAAATCAACTGCCACGGCCGGCCAGACGGCAATGTCATCCTCGTACATGAAGGAGCAGGCGTAAATGCTTTTGAACTTGGGAGCGATGGGAGTCCCTTCGATCATTTCCCTCAGTCCGGAGGAATTGATGTAATGCTCGACTATTACGCCGTTTTCTTCTCCCAGCCGGTTAATCAGGTCAAACCATTCTTCCACACCTGGATACAGCTTGATGCTCTTCCCGAATTCGACAAATTGCCGGCGTTTGATACTGACTTTGGCGGCGCGTGCCTTGTCAAGCATGAGCTTCATGTAGCAGAGAATGTCGCTGGCCTGCTGTTGCTGACGCAGCTGACGGCTCTCTTGCCAGAATGTCTCCCGGTTTCTGATACCGATGGCCTTGAGGAAGTCATATTCCTGCATGTTCATCGGAGAGAGGGTCCCGTCGAAATCGTAAATGAGGGCCGCTACCGGCATTTTCTTTTTGTTCATCGATGGCTGGGTTTGGGGGCGAAGATACGCCATGTGATGATGAAAAACAATCTCCCCGGCAATAAAAATGACAGGAAAATCTTCCTATCCTGGTTGATTATTGAGCAAATAAACGTAGTTTTGCATGCTAGAAGAAAAGATAAGCATGGCGGGACGGAAATATGCGATTATCGGCACAGGAGGTATCGGCGGCTATTACGGCGGCCGACTGGCCCGTAGCGGGCAGGAGGTGCATTTCCTCCTGCGCAGCGACTATGAGGCTGTCAGAGAGGACGGCCTTCGGGTGGATTCCGTCGACGGTGATTTCCGGATCTTTCCGGCCAAGGCCTACAACGATACCCGGCAGATGCCCCGTTGCGATGTCATCTTGGTCTGCATGAAAACCACCGGCAACACGGCTCTGGCCACTATGCTTGCCCCCCTGTTGCACGAGAACAGCCTGGTGATACTGATCCAGAACGGACTGGACATGGAGCAGGAGCTTTCCGCGGCTCTGCCCGGTGCCATTCTGGCTGGGGCGACGGCTTTCATCTGCACTTTCAAGGTGGGCCCCGGCCACGTTCGTCACGCCGCCTACGGCGATTTGAGCCTGGCTCCCTTTCATCAGGCGGCCGAAATGCTGCTGCCGGCTGTCATGGACGACATGCGACAGGCAGGTATAACCGTCCGCTACGAACCGGACCTGCGTCTGCTGCGCTGGCAGAAACTGGTCTGGAACATCCCCTACAACGGCCTGACAGTGGTGCTTGATGCGACTACGGCCGAACTGACCTTCCAGCCTGACAGCCGCCGGCTGGTCATCAGCCTGATGCGGGAAGTGACCGCTGCGGCTGCCTGCTGCGGTGCCGAGATAGCCGACAGCTTCATCGACAGGATGATTACCCTGACCGAAAAGATGACGCCCTACGCACCCAGCATGAAACTCGACTATGATGCCGGCCGGCCGATGGAAATACGCACTATGTACCTCAATCCTTTGCAGCAGGCCCGCCAGGCCGGCTTTGAAATGAAAAAGGTTCAGATGCTGGCCGACCTGCTCTCCTTCATGCAGGAGCGCCGTTTGAACTCGAAATGAATGTTGAACCAATAACTGTACAGAACATGTCACCTCTTTTTTTACTGTTGGGACTCGGTCTTCAGGAAATCATCGTCATTGCCCTGGTTATTCTGCTGTTTTTCGGTGCGGCCAAATTGCCGGAACTGATGAAGGGACTGGGCAAGGGTATCAAGTCCTTCAAGCAGGAGCTGAATGCCCCTGATGAAAATAATAACACCGGGAAGGATTCTGACAAACCGGAAAAGCAAGCTGAGTAAGCGTGGTTTGAATGCTTAAATTCCATGTCGGAGCGTGCTGAAAAAATGTCTTTCTGGAGTCATCTGGATGAACTCCGGAAGGTATTGTTGAGAATATTGACGGCCATACTGGTTGCCGGAGTGGTAGCGTTTTGTTTCAAGGATATCCTGTTTTCGATACTTCTGGCCCCCCAGCGTTCCGATTTTGTGCTGTATCGCCTGCTGGACCGTCTGGGCCATGTCTGGCATGTCGATTCACTGGGTATGACGGATTTCCATGTCCAGCTGATCAGCACGCAGCTTACCTCGCAGTTCTTTATCCACATGTATGCCGCATTTGCGGCCGGAGCTGTCATAGTTTCTCCCTATATCCTTTTCGAACTCTTCCGTTTTGTCTCTCCGGCGCTGTATGTGGAGGAGAAGCATTATGCCTTCCCGGCACTGATATGGTCTTTTCTGCTTTTTTCCCTCGGCGTGCTGCTCAATTACTTCATCATCTTTCCCTTTTCTTTCCGCTTCCTGGCAACTTATCAGGTCAGTGCCGAGGTGCCCAACATGATTACCCTGTCGTCGTACATGGAAGCCTTGCTGATGATGTCGCTGCTGCTGGGACTGATGTTCGAGCTGCCGGTTCTTTGCTGGCTTTTTGCTCGCCTGGGTTTCCTGACCTCGTCCTTCATGCGCAATAAGCGCCGCTATGCCGTTGTCATCATTCTCATCGCAGCAGCCGTCATCACGCCCACGGGCGATGCTTTCACCCTGGCTTTGGTTTCGCTGCCCGTGTGGGCCCTGTACGAAATCAGTATCCTGGTGGTGGCTGCCTCGCAGCGGAAGTCCCGGGCAAAGAAAAACACGCCGCCTGTGGAATAAAACTTGGCGTAATAGAAAAACTTCGTATATTTGTGCTTTCTAACCAACACGTTTTTAGATATGAATCAAGATGACTCCGTCCCCTTGGCGATATGCAGCGACCACGCGGGTTATGAGCTGAAGGAGGCTGTCTGTGACTGGCTCACGGAAAAAAACATCCCCTTCATCAATTTTGGAACCTATTCTCCTGATAGTTGTGACTATGCCGATTTTGCCCATCCCCTGGCAGATTCCGTGGAAGAAGGCGAGTGCCGTTGCGGCATCGCGATCTGCGGCAGCGGTGAGGGTGTCTCGATGACAGTCAACAAACATCAGCAAATCCGCGGGGCGCTTTGCTGGAAAGAAGACATTGCACGCCTGGCCCGTCAGCACAATGATGCCAATGTATGCTGTCTGCCGGCCAGATTCATATCCAGGGAAACTGCCTTCAGGATCATCGAAATATTCCTTGAAACAGAGTTTGAGGGTGGTCGTCACCAGACCCGCATAGAGAAAATTCCGCTCACAGACTAACCGGCCGGCTGCCGAAAACGGCCGTACCTATGCGCACCATCGTGCTGCCGCACTGAATGGCCAGCGGATAATCGTCGGACATGCCCATGGACAGTTCGCAGAAGTCTTCCTCTGCTGCGAACCATCTTTCTTTTGCCCTGTCGAAGCACTCTCTGAGCTGGCGGAATTCCCCGAGGACCTGAGACTGGTCATCGGTAAAGGTGGCCATTCCCATCATGCCGCAGATACGGATATGCCTGAGTTGTTGCCAGCGGCCTGAGGCCAGGTATTCGAGTGCCTCTTCGGGGTTGAAACCGAATTTGGAGACCTCGCTGGCGATATGCAGCTGCAACAGGCAGGGGATGACGCGTCCGGCCTTTTCCGCCGCCCGGTCGATGTCTTCGAGCAGCTCCGGTGTGTCGACCGAGTGGATCATGGCGACAAAAGGAGCTATGTACTTGATTTTATTGCGCTGGAGATGGCCGATGAAATGCCATTGTATGTCTTCGGGAAGCTGTCCGTGCTTGTCTCTCATTTCCAGGGCACGGTTTTCGCCGAAGATCCGCTGTCCGGCATCGTAGGCTTCCTGCAGCTTATCGACGGGCTGGAATTTGGAGACGGCGACCAGCCGGACTTGTGGCGGTAGTACCGACTTGATTTGCTGTATGTTGGAAGAAACGGACATAGTCAAGGCGAGTAATGACACAGCAAAGTTACTGCTTTTTTTCAAGCGCTGTTCAAAATCCGGTTTTTTCTTCGTAACTTGCCGCAGATAAACGGCGGTAGTCTCCCTACATAGTTAAATCAACTTAATGCTGTTTACTTTCGCCCTTTTGACGCATCTTATAAGTAGAAATTGAAACCAAGAACCTTTTAAAAGTGAGCCTTATGAAAACCAGGATTTTGACACTGACAGTTTTGTTGACAGGCTTGTTCGGGCCTGGTCTGGTCATTGCACAGTCTTACGAAGACGATCTTTACTATCATCCCAAGTATACCCAAAAGCAGGATAAGGCAGCCACTACCGCCGCAACCGAGGTTCAGGCTGCCGAAGAACAGGTGGTCTACACTATCTCGACACGCAATGTGGACGAGTACAACCGCCGTCCCTCGGCCTTGGCTGCCGCCACCGTCCAGGATCCGGAGCTTAAGTCGGATTCCGTCCTGATCAGTGCCGAGGAGTACCAAGCCTATCAGGAGTATCAGTACAGCGAGCGCATCCGCCGTTTCTACGACAAGGACTTCACCACCCATGTCACGGAAGACGGTTATCTGAATGTGGTAGTGGAAGACGGCGGTCAGCTGAACATCTACTATGATAACGATGAGCCGGACTACTATTACTATAGCGGCTGGGCCAGCCCCTGGTATTACGATTACTACTATCGTCCCTATTACTCGTGGTATTACAGCCCCTACAGCTACCGGCACCATTGGTACCGCTATCACGACTGGTACTATTGGGGTACTTACGACCCCTGGTACTATAGCTGGTATAATCCCTGGTACCACGAGGTATATTACTATCCCCGTCACTATTACGGCTATCACCGTCATCACCACCATGGTCCCTTCGACCTCTGGGGACACCCCTCGTACTATGCCATGAACGAGAGAAGGCCGCATCCGGACCGCAATGCAGTACGGCCCGCCGGCCCCCTGACCCGCGTGGCTTCCACGGCCAGCCCCAGAACGCGTTCGGCTGTCTATAATGAGGTGGAACTGCCTCGTCTGGCATCTGCCACGACCAGCGGCAGGGCGACGCTTACGTCCTCCGGTGCTCAGGTGGCTACGGGCAGCAGGGCAACTACGGACAGCAGATCGGCTGCCGGTCTGCGCACGGCCGCATCGACATCCGTCCGCCAGACCACTTCGACGGCTTCCCGCCAGACGACAGGACGGGTCTCGACCGGCAGCAGTACGGGCAGACGTTCCGCCACTTCCAACCTCTCCACAGGCCGCAGCTCCTCTTCGAGCAGCAGCACAGCTACGGGCCGCAGCTCGGTCAGCACCGGCACCTCCGCGGGCCGTAGCTCCTCCAGTGTCAGCACGGGCCGGAGCTCCTCCAGTGTCAGCACAGGCCGGAGCACTTCGTCCGGCAGCCGTTCCACGACGGTGACTTCTCCGAGTTCGAGTTCGTCCCGTTCGGCCACGGCAAGCAGCCGTGCCAACACGGGGACCAGCGTACGCTCTTCCTCTTCTTCTTCTTCGAGCTCCTCTTCATCGGTCAGGTCGTCAGGCTCTTCCAGCTCTTCTTCGAGCAGTCGTGCCAGCACTTCCTCCTCCAGCTATTCGGGCAGTTCCTCGAGCTACTCGAGTTCTTCGGGACGTTCTTCCGGCAGTAGCTATTCCGGTTCATCGGGCAGTTCCGGCGGACGCTCGTCTTCCGGGTCTTCCGGGTCTTCCAGCGGCCGTCGCTGATATCGGCCTGGCCTAAGTGTAATAATGTAACATACCAGATAATGAAAAGATTGTATATCTTACTCGCAGTCGTTCTCCTGGGGCTGAATCTGCAGGCCCAGGAGTCCTTCGACTTGCTGAAGTATTCCAACATGGAGCCCTACGGAACGGCTCGTGCCATGGGTATGGCCAATGCTTTCGGTGCTTTGGGCGGCGACGTGAGCTCGTTGAACATCAATCCGGCCGGACTGGGTATCTACCGTTCAGGAGAACTTACCTATACCCATGCTCTGAGTACGGTCGGTGTTTCTTCGGATTTCCGTGAGACAGGGGGCTCCCTCTCCGACAGGAAAACCCGTACGGTGCCCGCCAATTTCGGCTTTGTCACAGCCTACCGTACCGAGGACGAAGAGAGTTTTGCCAACTTCAATTTCGCGGTTACCTACAACCGTCTGAAGAACTTTAGCCGCCATACGGCCGTCCGTGGATTCAACCGGCCGGTCTCCCTGCTCGACAATCTGGTGCAGGGCAGCGGTCTGGAAGACTTCATGTACCAGGCCTTCATGCTGGATGATAACTATAATCCCATCCTGACTGCCGAAGAGGTGGTCGACAACGAGCAGTACATGGTGGAATCCGGCCGTTCGGATGTCTGGGATTTCGGCTTCGGTTTCAACTACGGCTATTTCCTGTATTTTGGCGTGGCTGTAGGAATCCAGTCCATCAACTATCAGCTGGACACTTACTATCAGGAATTCTTCGAGCTGGGAGGCGATTTCCGTCTGACCAATGAACTGCAGACCACGGGCAATGCCGTGAATGCCAAATTCGGTGTCATACTTCGTCCGACGGCACCGTTGCGCCTGGGACTGGCTGTGCATACCCCCACTTATTACAGTCTTGTCGATGTGTCAAGAACCACTCTTTCAGCATCGGGTATCGTTTACGACGGTGTAACGCACAATACCGTCCAAAAGACTGGCAACGGCTTCTTTTCCTCCTATGCCTATCATCTGAAGACTCCGACACGACTGGTTTACAGTGCAGCCTGGCAGCTTGGCCGTAAGGGCTTCATCAGCGCCGACCTGGATCATATTTTCTATTCCGCCATGCAGGAAAAGGATGCCTACGGCTATCTTTACAGCGATGTGTCGGCTGATGTGAAGAGTAATTTCCGGGATGTCCTCAATCTGCACCTGGGCATGGAGTGGCGTTTCTCGGATGTGGTCAGCGGTCGCTGCGGCTTTGCCCGTTATATGTCGCCGGTCAGAGAGGAGGTCGAGACAGATGACAACCACTATGTGACGACACCGACCTATACGCCCCAGTACAGTGTGGACCGCGGTGCCAGTGTGCTGACGGGAGGTCTGGGGCTGCATTTTGACGGTTGGTATTTGGATTTTGCCGCCACCTACAGCATGCGCGATGAACATTTCCATCCTTTCTACAATGCCCGTACCGACACCTATGGCAACAGGTTCACCAACTATGCCAAGCTCGATGTCAACACGCTGAACATCGCCGCTACGCTCGGTTTCAGATTTTAGAGAGTTTTGAGTTTGTCCTCGAGCCTGAACAGCTCGTCGCGATATTGCGCAGCCTCCAGAAAGTCCATCTTTTTGGAGGCTTCGTACATTTTCCGTTTGGTGGCTGCGATGAGTTTTTCCACGTCCTGACGGTCCATGTAGGCAATGACCGGGTCGGCGGCCAGCTGCGGTCTGTCAGGTTCGATATAGGCCTTGGTCTCAGCGGTTGCCACCGTGCGGGTCAGGGTGTTGCGGGAGTTTTTGTCGATGGGACGCGGCACGATATGATGTGCCTCGTTATAGGCTATCTGTATGCTGCGCCGGCGGTTGGTCTCGTCGATAGTCAGCTTCATGCTTTCGGTCATGATGTCGGCATAGAAAATGACCATGCCGTTCACGTTGCGGGCTGCCCGGCCTGCCGTCTGGGTAAGGGAACGCCGGTTGCGCAGGAAGCCTTCTTTGTCGGCATCCAGGATGGCCACCAGGGAGACTTCGGGCAGGTCCAGTCCTTCACGCAGCAGGTTGACTCCGACCAGTACGTCGAAGAGTCCGGCACGCAGGTTCTCCATGATCTCCACACGCTCCAAGGTGTCGACGTCGGAATGGATGTATTCGCAACGTACACCGTGATTCTTGAAATATGACGACAGTTCTTCGGCCATGCGCTTGGTCAGGGTGGTCACCAGTATGCGTTCATCGCGCTCGCTGCGGATGCGTATCTCTTCCATCAGATCGTCCACCTGTGTCTTGCTGGGTCGTACTTCGATGGGGGGATCCAGCAGGCCGGTGGGGCGGATGAGCTGTTCGACGATGACACCGCCGGATTTCTCCAGCTCATAATCGGCCGGGGTGGCGCTGACATAGATGGTCTGGTGGGTCAGCTGCTCGAACTCGTCAAAGGTCAGCGGACGGTTGTCCAAAGCGGCAGGCAGCCGGAACCCGTACTCGACCAGATTGATTTTGCGGGCGTGGTCACCTCCCCACATGGCATGTATCTGGGGTACGGTGACATGACTTTCGTCGATGACCAGCAGGAAATCCTTGGGAAAGAAGTCCAGCAGGCAGTAGGGACGGGTGCCGGCCGCACGGCCGTCGAAGTAGCGGGAATAGTTTTCTATGCCCGAGCAATGGCCCAGCTCGCGGATCATTTCCAGGTCGTAGCTGACACGCTCTTCCAGACGCTTGGCCTCCAGATTCTTGTCGATGGAACGGAAAAAATCCACTTGTCTGACCAGGTCGTCCTGTATGTCGCGGATGGCCTGCTGAACGCGCTCCTTGCTGGTGACAAACAGATTGGCCGGATAGATGTCGTAGCTTTTCAGTTGGCAGAGCCGGTGGGCGCTGACCGGGTCTATTTCCTCGATGGCATCGATTTCATCGCCCCAGAAGACCACTCTTAGCGCGATGTCCGAGTAGGCGAGGAATATATCGACGGTATCCCCCTTGACCCGGAAACTGCCTCGTACGAAACTCAGGTCGTTGCGGGAGTAGAGGCTGTCCACCAGCTGACGGAGAAAGACGTTGCGGCTTATTTTCTGTCCGGTACGGATGTGGATCGTGTTGTTGCTGAAGTCCACGGGACTGCCCATGCCGAACAGACAGGACACCGAGGAGACCACCAGCACGTCGCGGCGTCCTGAAAGCAGGGCAGAGGTGGCCGACAGCCTGAGCTTCTCGATCTCTTCATTGATGGAGAGGTCTTTCTCGATGTAGGTGTTGGTGGTGGGGATATAGGCTTCTGGCTGATAGTAGTCGTAGTAAGATACGAAGTACTCGACGGCATTGTCGGGGAAAAAGGCCTTGAACTCGTTGTAGAGCTGGGCGGCCAGGGTCTTGTTGTGGCTCAGCACCAGGGTGGGGCGCTGTATGCGTTCGACGACGTTGGCGATGGTGAAGGTCTTGCCCGAGCCGGTCACGCCGAGCAGGGTCTGGGCTTCCAGACCCTGATTGACTCCGTCGACCAGGGATTGTATGGCTTGGGGTTGGTCGCCGGTGGGTTGGTATTTGGAGGTCAGCTTGAACATGGGGGCAAAGATACTAAAATATCAGTTGCCTTTGGCCGCTGAAGTCCGAGCTCTGCCGCTCGGCGCAGAAAAAGAGCCTCGTAGTCGGTACATCAGCCTTCGGCTGTGCCCCGCCTTCCGTCTCCAGCCTTCGTGCCAGTGCATCGGCCGCAGGCAGTGCTCCGCCTTCCGTCTCCGGCCTTCGCGTCAGCGCATCGGCCGCAGGCAGTGCTCCGCCTTCCGTCTCCGGCCTTCGCGTCAGCGCATCTGCCGCAGGCAGCCGGCGGTCGCGGTCGGCTCGTTCCCCTGCAGTCTCCTGAACGGCGAACTCGGCATTTTCAGCCGTCCTCCGGCCGTCTGGCATGCCTCAGACAGCGCCGTTCTTTTCGGAGCCTTCCGGGTCTCTCGCTTCTTCGCCCGCTCCCGATGCTGTCTGCGGCCGATACGCTGGCTTCCGATGCTGTCTGCGGCCGATTTCGGTGGCTCAACAGGTCTGTTGTTCGATTATTTTGGGCAAGGTTTGGCGGATTGGGGAATAATGCGTAAATTCGCGGGCTAAAACAGATTCCTTGGACATGAAAGTCAAGTATTTATTTATCTTGTTGATATGCTGTATGTTGTCCTCTTGTGGAGAATACTATAAACTCCAGAAGAGTAATGATTACGATGCCAAATGGAACAAGGCAAACGAATACTACGACCAGGGCAAGTACAAACGGGTCATCGAACTTATGGAAGAGTTAAAGGCCGTCTACAAGGGGACCGAGCGGGCAGAGCAGTGCCTCTACATGCTGGCCAATTCCTATTACCGCACCAAGGACTACTATTCTGCGGCAGCTCAGTATCAGCTCTATTACAAGACCTTTCCCAAGGGAACTTTCGCCGAGGAGTGCCGTTTCATGTCGGGCAAGTCTTCGTTCATCAATTCGCCGGATCCCCGGCTCTCTCAGGAGGGTACCATCGAAGCGATGGACGAGCTGACCGTCTTCCTGGAGTACTATCCCCTGAGCGAGCACCGGGCCGAAGCCGAGGAAATGCTCAGCACGCTGATGGAGAAACTGGCTTATAAAGCCCTGCTCAACTGTCAGCTGTATTACAATCTGGGAAATTTCATGGGCAACAATTACGAGTCCTGTATCGTCACGGCCAACAACGCGCTCAAGGATTTCCCCTCTTCGCGCTATCGTGAAGATTTTTCTTTCCTGATACTCAAATCCCGTTTTACCTATGCACGCGAGAGTGTGGCTGCCATGATTCCCGAGCGCATGCGCGCCGTGGTGGATGAATACTACAGTTTCACGAACGACTATCCGGAAAGCAAGTACGCCAAAGAGGCCAAGTCCATGCTCGATCAGGCCCGTTCCTATCTCAAGGAAGATAATTGATATCAATATTTCATAACTATGGATTACAAAAAAACAGTAGCTCCTACCAACACCCAGACCCGCGACATCCAGTCGATGGTGGGTGATGAAAACGTTTACGAAGTTGTCTCGGTGATTTCCAAGCGCGCCAACCAGATCAGCGTCGACATCAAGACGGAACTGGAAAAGAAGCTTCAGGAATTCGCCCCCTATACGGACAACCTGGAGGAAGTCTTTGAAAACCGCGAACAGATCGAGATTTCTCGTTACTACGAGAAAATGCCGAAGCCGACCCTGATTGCCACCCAGGAATACATCGAAGGAAAGATATATTATCGCAATCCGCTGAAAGACAAAGCTAAGAAATAATGATTCAGCGTATTCAGACACTCTACCTGTTGCTGGCTGCCGCAGCCATGGCCGCCGCACTCTTCCTGCCCTGGGGAGCATTCTTCGGTGCGGACGGGACGGTCTATTCCTATGAGGCCTTTTCGGTTGCCAGACGTGTGGGTGAGGGGAGCGCCGGCATCTCCTTCTGGGCTCTCGGGGCGATATTGTCCGTCTGCGCCCTCTCGTCGCTGGTGGCCGTCTTCTTTTTCCACAAGCGTCTCACGCAGGTGCGTTTCTGTGTCTTCAACATGCTCGCGCTGATCGGATTCTATCTGGCGTACCTGGTTTTCCTATGGGTGACGATCCGTCGTCTGGATGCTTCCTTCGGTCTTAATTTCGGCATCTCCCTTCCTTTTGTCGCTCTCATATTCGAATTTCTGGCCATGAACGCCATCCTTAACGACGAGAAAAAAGTGAGGGCCTATGAAAGAATCCGTTAGGAGTTGAATGCCGGTGCAGTTGACCGGCATTTTTTATGGTAAACTCAACCGATAACTATGACTAAAAATTTATTTTTTCTGATGGCTGTAGCAGCATTGCTTTCCTCTTGTGGAAACAGACAGGGCGACTCTGCCGCCAACATCGGCAAGAGTCACGCACGACTGGACAGTGACCTGATGACGCCCGAAGTGCTCTGGCAGATGGGCCGTGTGTCCGACATCCAGGTTTCGCCCGACGGACAGGAAGTTCTTTACGGGGTCTCTTATTACAGTGTCCCCGACAACAAGGGAAACCGGGATTTGTTCGTCGTCCGCACCGACGGCGGCGAGACGCGTCAGTTGAGCTCCACCCCTGAATCCGAGCAGGCTGCCACCTGGTCAGCCGATGGAAAGAAGATTTATTTCCTCTCGGCTGCCGAGGGTTCGATGCAGCTTTGGGAAATGACCCGGGAGGGGAAGAACCGCCGCAGGCTGACTGATTTCGACAAGGATATCGAAGCCTACGCCTTTTCACCGGACGGCAGCCGTCTGCTCTTTGTCTCTCAGGTGAAATACGGACAGAGCGTCCAGGATATCTATCCCGATCTGGACAAGTCCAGCGGCCGGATTATCAACGACCTGATGTATAAGCATTGGGACGAATGGGTCGAGACCGTTCCTCATCCCTTTGTGGCCGATTTCAGGGACGGTCGTCTGGAAAATGTACGCGATCTGCTCGAAGGCGAGCCCTATGAGTCTCCCATGAAGCCTTTCGGCGGCATCGAACAGCTGGCCTGGAGCCCCGACGGCAAGACGGTGGCTTATACCTGCCGCAAGAAAACCGGCCTGGAATATGCCGTTTCGACCAACTCGGACATATATCTGTGTCATGTGGAGGAGGGTTTCCGCACCGAGAATCTTACCCCGGGTATGGGCGGCTACGACACCAATCCGGTATTCTCGCCCTCGGGCCGTTATCTGGCCTTCTCCAGCATGGCCCGCGAAGGCTATGAATCGGACAAGAACCGTCTGATGGTTCTTGATCTCCAGACGGGCGACATGACCGACTATACGGCTTCTTTCGACCAGGAAGCCTCTTCACTGGCCTGGTCGCAGGACGACAGCCGGATTTATTTCGTCAGTGTCTGGCACGGCTGTACCCATGTCTACGAACTGACGGTGGCCACCGGCCAGATACGCCAGGTTACCCGTGGTGTCTATGATTTTGACAATGCCCTGCCGGCCGGTGACTGTCTGGTGGCTCTCAGACATTCCATGTCCCGGCCCAACGAGGTGATCCGCATCGATCCCGCCAGCGGCGAAATGACCTCCCTTACGCATGAAAACGACGAGATTTTCGACCAGCTGGCCACGGGCCGTGTCGAGGAACGTTGGGTAGAGACCACCGATCACAGGCAGATGCTGGTCTGGGTTATCTATCCGCCTCATTTCGACCCGGCCAGGAAGTATCCGGCCCTGCTCTTCTGTGAGGGGGGGCCTCAGAGTCCCGTGAGTCAGTTCTGGTCATACCGCTGGAATTTCCAGCTCATGGCGGCCAACGGCTACATCATCGTTGCTCCGAACCGTCGCGGTCTGCCGGGCTTTGGCCAGGAGTGGCTTGAACAGATCAGCGGAGACTACGGCGGTCAGAACATGAAAGACTATCTTTCGGCCATCGATGCCCTCAGCGCCGAGCCCTATGTGGACGAGGACCGTCTGGGCTGCGTCGGCGCATCCTACGGAGGTTTCTCGGTCTATTGGCTGGCTGGCAACCACGAGAAGCGTTTCAAGGCATTCATCGCCCACAGCGGTATTTTCAACCTCGAACAGCAATATGTCGAAACCGAGGAGATGTGGTTTGTCAACTGGGATCTGGGAGGCGCCTACTGGGAGAAGGACAATGCCGTCGCCCGGCGTTCCTATGCCAATTCGCCCCATCGCTTCATTGACAAGTGGGATACGCCGATACTCTGTATCCACGGCGAAAAGGACTACCGTATCCTGGCCTCCCAGGGTATGTCGGCCTTCAATGCCGCCAAGCTGCGCGGACTGGATGCCCAGCTGCTGGTTTTTCCTGACGAGAATCACTGGATACTCAAACCTCAGAATGCCATTCTATGGCAGCGGACCTATTTCGCCTGGCTGGACAAATACCTGAAAAAGTAGCTTATTTTTCTCTTGGGATGCGGGAAATTTTCCGTAAATTCGCCTGATGTTCCCCGGAGGGAAAAGACAAGATCGATAGAATTTATTTAACCATCTAATATTTATACTGTTATGCAAACGATTGACAAGTTTGACTTTGCTGGAAAGAAAGTTTTTGTCCGGGTGGATTTCAACGTGCCTCTTGACGAGAACCAGAAAATCACGGACGATACCCGTATCCGTGCTGCCATGCCTACTTTGAAGAAAATCATCAAGGACGGGGGTATGCTCATCATCGGCTCACACATGGGGCGTCCCAAAAAGAATCCGGATCCCAAATATTCTTTGAAATCCATTGTCGGTCATGTTTCCGAATGTCTCGGCGTGAAAGTGGATTTTGCCGAAGACTGCCAGCAGGCTGATGCCCAGGTGGCCGCCCTGAAGCCCGGTCAGGCCCTGCTGCTCGAGAACCTGCGCTTCTACGCCGAAGAGGAAGGCAAGCCCAGAGGTCTGGCCGAAGATGCCTCCGACGAGGAGAAGGCTGCTGCCAAGAAAGCCGTCAAGGAAAGTCAGAAAGCCTTCACCAAGAAACTGGCTTCCTATGCCGACTGCTACGTCAATGATGCTTTCGGTACGGCTCACCGTGCCCATGCTTCCACGGCATTGATTGCCGACTATTTCGATGCCGACCACAAGATGTTCGGTTATCTGATGAACAAGGAAGTCGTGGCTGTCGAGAAGGTGATGGAAAACACCGTCCGTCCCTTTACGGCTATCATGGGAGGCTCGAAGGTCTCCACCAAGATTGACATCATCGAAAACCTTTTGGGCAAGGTCGACAACCTGATTCTGACAGGTGGTATGACCTATACCTTCAGCAAGGCTATGGGCGGCAAGATCGGCACTTCCATCTGCGAGGACGATAAGCTCGGCCTGGCTCTGGACATCATTGAAAAAGCCAAAGCCAACGGTGTCAATCTGGTGCTGGCCGTAGATGCCAAGATCGCCGACAGCTTCAGCAACGATGCCAAGACCGCTTTTGTCGATGTCAAGGAAATTCCCGACGGGTGGGAAGGTATGGACATCGGTCCCAAGACCATGGAAATTTTCGCCAAGGTCATCAAGGACTCCAAGACCATCCTGTGGAACGGTCCTGCCGGGGTATTCGAATTTGATAATTTTGCAGCCGGCTCCAGAGCCGTTGCCGAAGCCATCGTGGCTGCCACGGCCAAGGGCGCTTTCTCGCTGGTCGGTGGCGGCGACTCGGTCGCCTGCGTCAACAAGTTCGGCCTGGCCGACAAGGTAAGCTATGTCTCGACCGGCGGCGGAGCCCTGCTGGAGGCCATCGAGGGCAAGGTATTGCCCGGCATTAAGGCCATTCAAGGCTGATTTTGATAGAAGGAGAATCTTCTGTCCTCCGGGATGGAAGTTTCTCCTTTTTCTTTTTCCTTTCCCTTTCCGATTTCCCTGCGATGCGGCAACTGATACGGCAATTAAGGCAACTGCTCTCCGAGAACGACTGTGTGGTCGTCCCTGGCCTGGGCGGTTTTATCATGCAGGAATCTCAGGCCGCTTATGATGCAGGGCAGGAGTGCTTCTTTCCGCGTCGCCGTCAGCTGAGCTTCAACGCCAGGCTCCATTTCAACGACGGATTGCTGACACAGGCCTATCAGGCCGGTTACGGCCTGTCTTTCGAAGCCGCCAACCAGCGTATCCGTGAGGCGGTGGCTGAGATGCAGCACCAGCTTGACGAGGGCCGTTATCTGAGCCTGGATATCATCGGCACGTTGCACAAGAATGAGGATGGCCGGCTGGTCTTCCGTCCGGGACTCGAGAACAGTCTCGCTCCGGAGACTTTCGGCCTGAGAGCCCTGCCTTGTCCCAACCGGTTTGTCTCCATGGTATCTTCCATGCCGGCCGACCCTCCGAAGCGTACTGGTCCATCTCTCCGTTGGGGACATTGGGCTACCGTGGCAGCGGCCTGTCTGCTGGTGGTTTTCTTTTTCGGTTCCCAGCCTTTGAACCGTACCGGCTTTAATGTCCACCGTGCTGCGATGCTGGGGGCGGATACCGACCTGCTGGCCGGGACCATTCAGGCCGTCGAGGCACAGGCTCCGGCTGCCGTACAGCCTGCGGAACAGCCGTCAGTCGTAGGCTCGGGACAGCTATTGGCAGCCGCCACGGAGCAACCGGCCGACCAGCCTTCCGACGTCCCGGCGGTGGCTCAATTTCCTGCTAACGGGAATTCCGCGACAGATTCGGCACCTGTCACCAATGGCGTGAAATACAAAAAGTACATGATTGTCATTGCCAGCTTCCCCGATGAAAGCTCTGCCCGCCAGTACATCCTTCGGCGGCATCTTCAGGACAGTTTCCCCCAGGTGGGAGTGGCTGTTGGGGCAGAGCATTGCCGCGTCTATGCTGCCGCATACAGCACGCGAAAGGAGGCCGTAGCTTCTTTACAGGCTTTCAGAAACGAGCATCCAAGATATGCCAAAGCCTGGGTGCTGGTGCAGTGACCATCAATCCACAAAGCGTTTCAGGATATCCCGATAGCTGTCTGTACGCCTGTCTCTCAAGAAAGGCCACCAGCGTCTTACTTCTTCACTGCGCTTTAAATCAATATCCGCTACCAGGATGCTTTCCTCGCTGTCGGAGGCCTGGGCCAGTATCTCTCCCTGAGGACCGGCTACAAAACTGTGCCCCCAGAAGGTGATGCCTCGGGTCTGCCCCGAAGGATCCGGCTCGTGCCCGACACGGTTCACAGTGACTACCGGCAACCCGTTGGCCACGGCATGGCCCCTTTGCGACAAGCTCCAGGCCTGCTGCTGACGCTGCTGTTCCTCCCGGCTGTCACTGGACTCCCAGCCGATGGCGGTGGGGTAGATGAGCAGGTCGGCTCCACGCAGGGCCATGATGCGGGCGGCTTCCGGATACCATTGGTCCCAGCAGACCATTACCCCCAGTCGGCCGACAGACGTTTCGATGGGCTGAAAGCCCAGATCGCCCGGGGTGAAATAGAACTTCTCGTAATAGGCGGGATCGTCCGGAATGTGCATCTTCCGGTATTTGCCGGCGATACTGCCGTCCTTGTCGAAAACAACAGCCGTGTTGTGATACAGTCCGGCGGCACGCCTTTCAAACAGAGAGCAGACCAGCACGATTTGCAGTTTGGCGGCAATTTTCCCGTAATACTCAGTGGACGGGCCCGGGATGCTTTCGGCCAGGTCAAAGCAGTCGGTCTGCTCCGTCTGACAGAAATACAGTGTGTTGTGCAACTCCTGCAGCACGACCATTTCGGCACCCAGCCTGCTGCATTGGGTGATCATTTCTCTGAGGTGCTCCTTGTTGGCCTCGATGTCTGCTCCGATGCATGCCTGCACCAGGCCGGTTTTCAGTGATTTTCTCATCGCGGAGGTTATTTTCGCCGCGAAGATAGAAAAAAATCTCTTATCCCAGCCATGTTTCGCCCAGGTGGACTTCCCGACTGCTGTTGTCAGTGTCGTTGCCGCGATAGTTGTCCATCATTTGCCTGAACATTTCCTGTATGCTGGGCGGTGTATACGTGATGGCATTGGCCCCGGCCTCAATAGTGGCCAGAATGCTCTCGGCCGTCCTGCCTCCTGTGGCGATGATCGGGGTCTCGGGGAAATGATTCCGTATCTGGCGGACGATTTTCACCGTCTGCCGTCCACCGGCCACATTGAGGATGGAAGCTCCGGCCTGTATGCGTCCCAGGATGTCTGTATCCGGGCTGACTACAGTGATGATCACCGGAATTTCGACTGCTCCGGCAACGGCTCTGAGATCTTCGTTCGTACTGGGAGCATTCAGTACGACGGCCATGGCTCCCTGGCTCTCTACATCCTTGGCCAGGGACACTGTCCGGAGTCCTTTGGTAGTGCCGCCGCCGATGCCGCAGAATACTGGCCTGGAGGAATGCTTGATAATAGAATCGCTGATGGTCTGTTGCGGGGTGAAAGGATAGACCGCCATGACAGCATCTGCGTCACAGTTGCGGATGATGGCTATGTCTGTCGTGAAAATCAGGCTTTTGATTCGCCTTCCATAGATAAGAATGCCACTGGCACGGCGGATTTCCGCCGGCGTTTTCAAAATGTTGTGCCGCAGTCGGCTGCTGACACGGGGGATGTTTTTCTTGGGTGTCATGGATATAATCAGATATATTGGTTGGATGACTGTAAATAAGGAAACCGGTTCAGGTCTGGATCAGCTCAGGTTGGCTCAAGTCTATGTGGCCCATCCCGTCGGGGGACATACGCATACGAAAATAAGGACTTTTTTCTGTAAATGCAAATTGTTTTCTTTTTTTTCTCCGGTCGCCTCAGACTTGAGGGATAACTTTGTAACTTTGCCCCTCTGGCCGTTCTTTTATCCGATGGCTGCCAGACTGTCCTTTGCGAGATAATCCCAGACTGAAAATGAACAGACGACTTGTGTACTCATACCTGTATCTGCTGCTGGTTCAACTTATCGTACTATTGTTTATGTCGGCAGTGCGCATCGCCTTTGCCTGGATCAATTTCCCGGCAGCCGCCGTTTTCAGCTGGCCGTTGATGTTGCAGGCCCTGCTCAAGGGGGTCCAGTTTGACCTTCAGGTAGCTTCCTACACCGCTTTGCCGGCCTTGTTGCCGCTTACCGTGCTTTCCTATGTCAATACGGTGAATATCAAAGCTGTACTTCGCTTTGTAAACGGATATTACGCTGTCCTTTATACCTTGGTGTTCTGTGTCCTGGTGGCCGACATACATTACTTCCAGTTTTTTGACAATCATCTTAATTGGCAGGCCATGGAGTGGTTCCGCTTTGCCGGGACAACTGTCGGGATGCTGGTTGAGGATGCGGGCAACTATGTCTATCTTTTGGGAGGTCTGCTCTTATCGGCTCTTTTCTGGAGCGTCCTTCGTCGGCTACGCCGTGCACTGGACAGAATAGATGTCTCCCGGCCCTTGAAGCCTCGCTTCGGTGAACTGGTTTTGTCTGTGATGCTGAGCCTGTCGGCCTGCGGCCTGAATGTCCTTGGGATGAGAGCCAGTCTGGAGCGCTACCCCCTGACGGTCAGTTTTGCCTCTTTCTGCAACCAGCCTTACTATAACCGTATCCCGGTCAACTGTTGGGTCAATATTCTGGAAACCTATACCCAGTCACAACGTGAGCAGGAGGTCGCGCTGCTTGATCGGGCTGATGCCGGTGAGGCTCTTGACTACGTACTCGGCTCGCTCGGTCTGACGGCCGTGACAGACAGTCTTCATCCGCTCAGCCGTCCGGTTAGCGCTCGTGATACGCTTTCCCCGCCCAATGTGGTTGTCATTCTGATGGAGTCAATGTCATCTCAGCTGCTGGACGAACGCCGGCAAGGCAGGGAACTGACCCCATATCTGAATCAGCTTAGACACAACAGCTTGTATTTCAGTAATTTTTATTCTGCCGGAATTCATACCAACAACGGCATTGTGGCCAGTCTGTATGGCTATAGTCCCAACTTCGCCCAGGCGGCCATGAGGACCCCTTCCGACCTGTTTACCGGTCTGCCTTACACCTTGCGTGAACAGGGATATCAGACCATGGCCTTTGTCACGAGTAATCCGAATTTCGACAATATGCAGGCTTTCTTCTATGACAATGCCATAGAACGTCTGTATTCCATCTACGACTATCCTGCCTCGGAGCGGGTGAACAACTACGGAGTTCCCGATGCCTTCCTTTTTAGCTATGGCCTGCAGACACTGGCACGGCGACAGGAGGCGGACCGGCCCTTCTTCGCCCTTTTTCTGACGGTAAGCAATCATCCTCCCTACTGCTATCCGGAGGAATTCTCCTCACGGGCCGGCACAGCCAGGGACTGTACGGTGGCCTATGCCGATGACTGCATCGGTTCGTTTCTGGAGTCGGCTATGCAGACGGAGTGGGGACGTCATACGATATTCGTGCTTTGCGGCGACCATGGCTGGGTACACGGAGACAAGCCTTTCGACATGGCGCTGCAGTACAATCATGTACCAGCCTTCCTGCTGGGTGCCCCTATACGCGGCCATTACGGTATCTATGATGCTCCGGCCGGGCAGATCGACCTCTTTGCCACTGTCATGTCACTGACGGGGCTGCCTTATGTCAACAACACGCTGGGCGTGGACCTGCTTGTCACCAGACGCCGCTATATCCATTTTGTTTCGAACGACCATCTGGGCTGTACTGACGGCGAGTGGTTCTGGTGCTACAATCTGGACAGCGGACGGGAATACCTCTACCGGATACATTCTGCCGATCAGCGCGATGGCAAGACTGGTGAATCCGCAGCCAATTTATCGGACCAGGAGGCGGAACGGGCGGCAGAAATGCGTCAGTATGCTGTCAATATGATGAAAATCAATAATATGGCTATTAACCAGAAGTGGACAAATCCCCACTGACAGTCACCCAAGCCACGGCTAAATCAGACACGGCTGTAGATGTGCCGGGGGGCATACAGCGTCATGGCCAGCGAACGAGCCACCAGATGGGCCGCATAGGCTATCCAGAGAGCTTGGAAACCCAGCCAGGGCTTGAGCAGGAAATAAGACAGGTAGAAAGCCGCCACGGCAAAGAACATCCCGTTGCGGATGGCGCGCGATGCCGTGGCTCCGATGTAGATGCCGTCCCAGGTGAAAGCGATGCAGGAAATGAAGGGCATGACGTAAAGCCAGGGCAGATAGGGCCGGCAGGCGGCCTTGACGCTCTCGACCGAGGTCATGATGCCCAGGAGCCATTCATCACCGACGAAATAGGCTATGGTAGAGAGTATCCCGATAATCAGACACCATGCGAATAGTATTCTTATACATAGTTTGAATGACCCTTCGTTCTTCTCTCCGATGTAGCGGCCGGTCAGTGCTTCCCCTGCATAGGCAAAACCGTCGATAAAGTAGGAGTAGAGCAGCAGCAGCTTCATCATGATGGACGATACGGCCAGCGGCATGTCGCCCAGACGGCTGGCCAGCATGGTGAAGCCGCTGTAGATAAGCAGCATGCAGATCGACCGTAGGAACAGATTGGCGTTGATGCTGAAAAAGCGTTTCAGATCCTCCTTGACCAGAATGTCTTTCCAGTCGAGCCACGAACGGTATTTTCGGAAATACAGCCACAGCAGGAACAGACCGCTCAGCAGTCCCGTGTACTGGGCAAGCACCGTACCCAGGGCGATGCCGGCCACCCCCATGTCCATCTGCAGGGCGAAGAGAAAACTGGCCGCAATGTTGACCACATTGACAATGATGTCGATGAGCATGGGCCCGATGCTGTTCTGCATGCCGAAAAACCAGCCGCGGACGGTAAATAGCGACAGGGCGGCCGGTGCGGCCCAGACCCGGATATAGAAGTAGGTCAGTGCCAGCGACTGGATTTCCGCCGAAGTAGGGCTGATCAGGAAGAACAGCCGGGCATAGGGCCGCTGGAAGAGGAGTATGACAAGAGCGATGCTCAGGGCGACCAGCATCCCCTGCATGAAAGTAGATACCGCCTTGCGGAAATCCCCCCGTCCGTAAGCCTGGGCACTGATGCCGGCCGTCCCCATGCGCAGGAAACTCATGTTCCAGTAGAGCCAGTCGAACATGGTGGAACCCAGGGAGATGGCTCCTATATGAGCCGCCGAGCCGAGCCGTCCGGCAATAGCCGTGTCGGCCATACCCACCAAGGGAATGGTGATGCCCGCCAGGATGCTTGGAAGGGCCAGTCTGAGCACCTCCCGATTGATGGCCGATGCTGTCGGAGAGAGTTTCATGGGCTTTTCATACGTTCGGCATAGCAGGAAGCCCTGCTATGCCGAACCTGTAATTCTATGTGAAGATACCGGGTGGACCACTGCCATGCGGGCAGCCCGGACTTATCCTCAATAGGCGAAAATCGGGTAGTCTTTCATCGTGGCGTTGACCTTCTCACGGACAGCCTTGATGACTTTTCCGTCTTCGGGATGCGACATGACGGCGTCCATCCACTCGACGATCTCACACATGAGCGCTTCTTTGGCTCCGCGTGTGGTCATGGCCGGCGTGCCGACCCGGATACCTGAGGTCTGGAAGGGAGAACGGCTGTCGAAAGGCACCATGTTCTTGTTGATGGTGATATCTGCCTGAATCAGGGCATTCTCGGCCATCTTGCCGGTCAGCTCGGGGAATTTGGCTCTCAGGTCGATCAGCATCGAATGGTTGTCCGTACCGCCGGAAATCACCTTGTAGCCCTTGTCCATGAAAGCCTGAGCCATGACGGCGGCGTTCTTCTTGACCTGCTGCTGGTAAGTCTTGTACTCGGGCTGCAGAGCCTCGCCGAAAGCTACGGCCTTGGCGGCGATGACGTGTTCGAGCGGACCTCCCTGTATGCCGGGGAAAACAGCCGAGTCAATGAGCTGAGACATTTTCTTGACGACACCCTTGGGCGTAGTCTTGCCCCAGGGATTGTCAAAATCCTTGCCCAGCAGAATCAGGCCGCCCCTGGGGCCGCGCAGGGTCTTGTGCGTGGTCGAGGTGACGATATGGGCGTATTTCAGCGGATTGTTCAGCAAACCGGCGGCAATCAGACCGGCCGGATGAGCCATGTCGATCATCAGGATGGCACCTATCCGGTCGGCGATGGCTCTCATGCGGGCGTAGTCCCATTCGCGGGAATAGGCCGAGGCTCCGCCGATAATCAGTTTCGGACGCTCGCGCAGGGCGACTTCTTCCATCTGGTCATAGTCGACGCGGCCGGTATCTTCGCGGACATTGTATTCCAGGGCCTGGAAAAACAGGCCGGAGAAATTGACGGGCGAACCGTGTGACAGGTGACCGCCGTGGGCCAGGTTCAGACCGAGGAATTTGTCTCCGGGATTCATGACCGCCAGAAAGGCGGCGGCGTTGGCCTGGGCACCGGAGTGGGGCTGTACGTTGGCATATTCGGCGTCGAAGAGTTGTCTGATACGTTCGATGGCCAGTGTCTCAGCCTGATCGACCACCTCGCAGCCGCCATAGTAGCGGTGGCCGGGATAGCCCTCGGCATATTTGTTGGTCAGGCAGGAGCCCATGGCTTCCATGACCTGGTCACTGACGAAGTTTTCCGAGGCGATCAGTTCCACCCCTTTCAGCTGGCGCTGATGCTCTTTTCCGATGATTTCGAATACGGCGTTGTCTCGTTGCATAAGAATCTGTGTATTGGGTTATTATTGTTTGTCTGTCGTTTTCCGGACCGCAGTAGCCTGACCTTCCACCGACCAGCCGAATTTGCCGATTTCCCGTCCCAGCGTATAGTAGTTTCCGTGCGCATAGACCAGCAGTCCGGAGGCAGCCAGGTCAAAGCGGCCGGTCTCAGGGTCGAGGTAACGCTCGTCGGCCTGGACATGAACCACATCGGCAATGAACATGTCGTGGGAGCCCAGACTGAGAATCTCCCTGACCCGGCATTCGATGTTGACGGGCGATTCTTCGACTATGGGAGCCTCAACGCAGCGGGCCATGACCGGTGTAAGGTTCATTTCGCTGAACTTGCTGAACTGCCGTCCGCTTCTGACACCGCACCAGTCGGCGGCCCTGGCCAGCGCTTCGGTCGTCAGGTTGATGACGAAGGCCATGTGTCTGCGGATGATGTCATAGGAATGACGCTCACGGCGTATGGAGACATAGCACATGGGAGGTTCGCTGCAGATGGTGCCGGTCCAGGCCACCGTCAGCAGGTTATATTCCTGCTCGTCGGCGCCGCAGCTGACCAAGGCGGCCGGCAGCGGATAGATCATGGTACCGGGTTTCCACTGTTGTTTCATGGTTCAGCGCAGCTTGATCTCATCTTGTGAAAAGCTATGTTCGCAATAGCAGCATTTCAATGTCAGGGGAGAGCGTCCGACAACCCGGTAGCAGGGCTCCATCGGCTCATTGTTGGTGATACACTTGGGATTGACGCATCTGACCAGTCCCCTGATTTCCTCGGGCAGTTCGATGACTTTCTTGTCCACGACTTCGTAATCGCGGATGGTATTGATTTTTGCCTTGGGGGCAATCAGGGCGATGCGGTTGATTTCCTCTTCCTCGAAAAAGCGGTCGGCAATCTTGATGATGCCTTTCCGTCCCATCAGACGGCTGCTGAGGTTGTTGCCGATGGTCACTTCGCTGTCGATGTCCTCCAACTGCAAAATGGAAACCACCTTGAAGAGCTTGTCCGAGGGAATATGGTCGATGACCGTCCCGTTTTTCAGGGCTTTGACCTGCATTTCACTCTTGTCTGCCATAGGTCTATTAAGCTAAGTCCAACAAACTGCTGATAATGGCTTGTCTCACGTAGAGACCCCCTTGCGCCTGCTGGAAGTAGTAGGCTTTGGGATTGTCGTCCACATCCTGGGCGATCTCGTTGACACGGGGCAGGGGATGCAGGATCTTCAGATTCCCGCGTGAGTCGTCGAGCATGCTGTTGCGCAGGATAAAGGCATTCTTGACCCGCTCGTATTCCACCAGGTCGGTGAAGCGCTCTTTCTGGACCCGGGTCATGTAGATGATGTCGGCCTGATTGATGATCTCCTGGCTGAAGATCGTGGTTTCATGCCATCTGATACCGTTGTCAAGGCAGAAACGCTTGTATTCTGCCGGCATGGACAGCTCTTCGGGAGCCACGAAATAGAAGGTCGGGGAAAAGTACTTCATGGCCATCAGCAGGGAATGGACGGTACGGCCGTATTTCAGGTCGCCGACCAAGGCGATGTTCAGGTTGTCGAGACGGCCCTGGGTCTTGCGGATGGAGTAGAGGTCCAGCAGCGTCTGGGAAGGATGCTGGTTGGCGCCGTCTCCGGCATTGACAATGGGGATGTCCGTCACCTGGGAAGCATAGCGGGCGGCACCTTCCAGGTAATGCCGCATGATGATGATATCGGCATAGTTGGACACCATCTTGATGGTGTCTTTCAGGGTTTCCCCCTTGGTGGAACTGGAGGTGGCGGCATCGGAAAACCCGATGACCTTGCCGCCCAGCCGGTTGACGGCGGTTTCAAAACTGAGTCGGGTCCGGGTGGACGGTTCGAAAAACAGGGTAGCGGCCACTTTGCCTTCCAGTATACGCTGGTTGGGGCAGGCCTCAAAGCCTGCAGCCAGATCCAGAATCCGGAGAATCTGCTCTTGGGAATAGTCGCTGATGGAGACCAGACTTTTCGCTGACATAACGTGCGTGTGTAATCAAGTGCAAAGGTAGGTATTTTCTCTGTATGCACAATTTTTTTTTGTGATTGCCCCGACTTGTACTACTTTTGTATGCAATATACAAGTGTAGCCATGGCAAAGAAGAAGAAAGCTGGAAAAAAAACAGATAAAACCCCCGTCCTGACCCTGATACTGAGAACTTTCTGGATACTGTTCGCCCTGGGAACCGCTTCTGTCGCCCTGCTCTTCATCCTGATCGTGAACGGCAAGGCCGGCTACATGCCCCCCATCGAGGAACTGGAAAACCCCAAGAACAAGTTCGCCAGCGAGGTCTATACCTCCGACGGAAAGTTGCTGACCACCTATTACCAGAATACCGACAACCGCATTTCCGTGACCTATTCCCAGATTTCGCCCAACATGGTCCGCGCATTGCTGGCCACCGAGGACGTCCGTTTTGCCCAACATTCGGGAGTGGATTTCAAGGCTTTTTTCCGTGCACTCGTCAAACGCGGGGTGCTGCGTCAGAAGAGCGGCGGCGGCGGCAGCACGCTGACCCAGCAGCTGGCCAAGCAGCTTTACATGCCGCCGGCCCGCAACACCATGGAACGCATGCTGCAGAAGCTCAAGGAATGGGTTATTTCCGTGCAGTTGGAACGTTTCTACACCAAGGAGGAAATCCTGACCATGTACCTCAACAAGTTCGATTTCCTATACAATGCCGTGGGCATCAAGACGGCCTCCAAGGTCTATTTCAATACGACCCCCGATGCGCTGACCGTTGAACAGGCCGCCACGCTGGTCGCCATGTTCAAGAATCCCTCGCTCTATAATCCGCTCCGTCACAAGGAACGCTCACTGGAGCGCCGCAACCTGGTGCTCAACCAGATGGTCGGCTATCATTTCCTCTCGCCTGCGGTCAGGGATTCCATCCGGGAACTCCCTCTGGTGACCGACTATCAGCGCATCAGTCACACCGAGGGACTGGCTCCCTATTTCCGTCAGTACCTCAGGGTGATGATGACCCATGCCAAGCCGGAACGCAAGAACTATGCCTCCTGGCAGACGCAGCTCTACCGGGACGATTCCATTGCCTGGGCCACTAATCCGCTCTTCGGCTGGTGCCGCAAGAACAAAAAACCCGACGGTACGGCCTACAGCCTCTACGACGACGGCCTGAAAATCTATACGACCATCGACTCCCGCATGCAGCAATATGCCGAAGAGGCTGTCTATGAGCATATCGCCATGGATCTGCAGCCGAAATTCTTCCGGGAGAAGAAGGGCCGCAGCTATGCCCCTTACACCCACAACCTGACAGCCAGGGAAGTGGACTCCGTGCTCTGGAGCAGTGCCCGTCAGACCGAGCGCTACCGCGTCCTGCGCAAAGCCGGGCTTAACCAGGACCAGATCCGCAAGGTCTTCAAAACCCCGGTCGAAATGGAGGTGTTCTCCTATCAGGGCATGATCGACACGCTCATGTCCCCCTTGGACTCCATCCGCTATCACAAGCATTTCCTGCGTGCAGGATTCATGTCGATGGATCCTTTCAACGGCCACGTGAAGGCCTATGTCGGAGGTGTCAGCTTCGTTCCCTTCCAGTACGACATGGTCATGGTCGGCCGCCGTCAGGTGGGATCCACCATCAAGCCCTATCTTTACACTATGGCCATGGAAGAGGGTTTCAGCCCCTGTGACCCGGTCCGCAACGAACCCGTCACCCTGATGACCGAGGCCGGAGAGCCCTGGAGCCCGCGCAACAGCGGCAACAAAAACCTCGGGGAGATGGTGACGCTGCGCTGGGGACTGGCCAACTCCAACAACTGGATATCTGCCTATCTGATGGGCAAGCTTTCCCCTTATGCCTTTGTCAGGATGCTGCGTTCGTTCGGCATCCGCGGCGAGCTGGATCCGGTCTATTCCCTTTGTCTGGGCACTTGCGATGTCTCCATCGGCGAGATGGTCAGCGCCTATACAGCCTTCGTCAACGGCGGTATCAGGGTGTCGCCGCTCTTTGTGACCCGTATCGAGGACAATGACGGCAATGTGCTGGAATATTTCTCTCCCCAGATGTCGGAGGTCTTCAGCGAGGAAACCAGCTACAAGATGCAGACGATGCTGCGTGCGGTCGTCAATGAGGGAACGGGTGTCCGCGTCCGCCTGAAGTACGGCATCAAGGCCGACATGGGCGGTAAGACGGGTACGACCCAGAACAATTCCGACGGCTGGTTCATGGGCATTACCCCCCGGCTGGTCAGCGGCGCCTGGGGAGGCGGCGAGGACCGTGACATCCATTTCGACTACATGACCGACGGACAGGGGGCCAATGTCGCCCTGCCCATCTGGGCCATATACATGAACAAAGTTTATGCCGACCGCTCACTGGGCTATCTCCAGACGGATTCTTTCGACATTCCCGAGCCTTATCTCAAGCCCTGCGGCCAGACGGCCGGCCAGCTCGAAGAAAGCGACCGTATGGAAGGCATGTTTGAAGACCTATGATGACAACAGAAGACAGAGAAGAAAGGGCAGTGGCCCTTTTCCGGGAAGGATATAACTGTGCACAGGCAGTCGTGGCCGCCTTTGCCGACCTCTACGGCCTGGACACGGAGACGGCCCTGCGGCTGTCCGCCTCTTTCGGCGGCGGCATGGGGCGGATGCGTCAGGTCTGCGGAGCCGTTTCCGGGATGCTGATGGTCAATGGACTGGACAACGGCTCGTCCGATCCGGCCGACAAGCAGGCCAAACAGCGCAACTATGCCAAAGTGCAGGAGCTTGCGGCCGCCTTTCGGGCCGAGAACGGCTCCATTATCTGCGGCGAGCTGCTGGCCGGCACCTGTCCAAAGGTCGCGGACAGTCCTGTTCCCAGCGACCGTACCGAGGAATACTATCGCAAGCGGCCCTGTGCCGACTATGTGCGCTGCAGTGCCCGTCTCATTGCCACTCACCTTCTCAAGCAAGACTGATGGCACTGATACTCAATATCGAAACGGCTACCGATCTGTGTTCGGTCGCTTTGAGCCGGGACGGCGAGACGCTCTATGCTGTCTGCCATGATTCCGGTCCCTCCCATGCCGTCCGTCTGGGCGTTGCCGTCGATCAGGCACTGCATGTGGCCGAGCAGGCGCACCTTACGTTGGACGCGGTAGCTGTCAGCAGCGGCCCGGGTTCCTATACAGGACTGCGTATCGGCGTCTCCATGGCCAAGGGTCTGTGCTACGGCCTGTCTGTGCCGCTGATTGCCGTTCCCACGCTGCAGGTCCTGACCAGGGCTTTCCTTGACTGCATGCAGGGACAGCCCCTTGCCTCGGACGCCTGGCTCTGTCCCATGATCGATGCCCGCCGCATGGAGGTCTATACGGCCCTTTTCCGCCCGGACATGACACAGTTGAGCCAGCCCCAGGCACTCATTGTGGACGAGCACAGTTTCAGCACGCTGGAGGGCGGCGCCCCCTTGTACATTTTCGGTAACGGAGCGGCCAAGTGCCATCCTGTCATCGCCCGTCGGCCCCTGGTCTGCGAGCCTGCCGCCCGACTGACGGCCCAGGCCATGATTCCTCTTTCCGAGGCGGCCTTTACGGCAGGCAGGGCAGAGGATGTGGCCTATTTCGAACCCTTTTATCTGAAGGAATTCCAGGCGACAGTGCCTGTCAAGATACAACATATACTTCACAGCCATTAGCATATAACCGACAAAAAATATGGAAGTCAACGAATTGGAATACAACACCCAGATACCGCCGATGCCGCTGCCCGAATACGGGCGCAACATCCAGCGCATGATCGACTATGCCCTGACCTTGGAAGACCGGGAGGAACGTACGCGTTGTGCCCAGGCCATCATACAGATCATGGGCAACCTGTTCCCCCACCTGCGCGATGTGAGTGATTTCAAGCATAAACTCTGGGATCATCTGGCCATCATGTCGGATTTCAAGCTGGATATAGACTATCCCTGCGAACCGGTGCGCCGTGACAACCTGATGACCAGACCCGACAAGGTGCCTTACGAGAGCCGCCACATCAAGGTCCGTCACTACGGTTTCCTGACCGAAGCCCTGATCGACGAGGTCCTGAAAATGGAAGAGGGAGAGGAGAAAACCAGCCTCATCCGCATGATTGCCAATCACATGAAGAAAAGCTATTATTCCATGAACCACGAGATTATGGAAGACAAGAAGATCTTCGACGACCTGCGCGAACTCTCCGGCGGCCGCATAGACATGGACGAAAATGCCATGCGTCTGATGGATGTGCGGGATGTCGCCATGGTCAACAAGAAACCTATGGGCAAGAACAACAACCGTCGCAAATAAAGAAAGCCATGTCATCGTTTGTCGTTGAAGGAGGACACCGGCTCCAGGGCCGCATCCGCCCGCAGGGAGCCAAGAACGAGGCCCTGCAGCTGATCTGTGCCAGTCTGCTCACCCGTGAGAAGGTCTATATTGATAATGTCCCGGACATACTGGATATCAACAATCTGATTTCCCTGCTGGGCGATCTGGGTGTGCAGATCGAGTCCCTGGGCAAAGGTTCCTGGTCTTTCCAAGCCGACAAATTGGACGAGTCTGCCATCGAGACCGACAGTTTCTTCCGCAAAACCGCCGCCTTGCGCGGTTCGGTCATGCTCATCGGGCCACTGCTGGCCCGTTGCGGCAAGGCCCGTGTGGCCAAACCCGGCGGTGACAAAATTGGCCGTCGCCGTCTGGATACCCATTTTCTGGGCATACAGCGCTTGGGAGCCGAGTTCGTGTTCGATGCCGCCAGCAGCAGCTACCGGGTCAGCGCCAAAGAATTGAAGGGCTGCTATATGCTGCTTGACGAGGCTTCGGTGACCGGCACGGCCAATATCCTGATGGCTGCGGTGCTGGCCAAAGGCCGGACCACCATCTACAACGCCGCCTGCGAGCCCTACATCCAGCAATTGTGCCGTATGCTCAACAAGATGGGGGCGCGCATCTCGGGCATCGGTTCCAACCTGCTCACCGTCGATGGCGTCGAATCTCTGGGAGGCTGTCGCATGAAGCTCCTGCCCGACATGATCGAGGTGGGAAGTTTTGTCGGCATCGCCGCCATGACCGGTTCGGAAATCACCATCCAGGATGTCGCATACGACGAACTGGGCATCATTCCCTACAGCTTCCAGCGTCTGGGAATCCACCTGGAGCGCCGGGGCGATGACCTTTATGTGCCCGCCCAGGAGCATTACACCATCGAATCTTTCATCGACGGTTCCATCATGACCGTCTCCGATGCTCCCTGGCCGGGGCTGACGCCCGACCTGCTCAGTGTCATGCTGGTCGTGGCCACCCAGGCGAAGGGCTGCGTGCTGATCCACCAGAAAATGTTCGAAAGCCGCCTTTTCTTCGTCGACAAACTGATCGACATGGGGGCCCAGATCATTCTGTGCGACCCTCACCGGGCTACGGTCATCGGACTGGACAAGCAGCAGGTGCTGCGCCCGGCCACGATGTCCTCGCCCGATATCCGGGCCGGTATCGCCCTGCTTATCGCCGCCTTGTCGGCAGACGGAACCAGCCACATCAGCAATATAGAACAGATAGACCGGGGCTACGAGTATATCGACCGGCGGCTTAACGGGCTCGGAGCCCATATCTCCAGGATATGATCAAAGCAGAGGATGTCATCAGGATCGGCCGCCTGGGCAAGCCGCACGGCATTGACGGGGAACTGGGCTTTCATTTCGAGGACGATGTCTTCGACCGCACGCAGTGTCCCTACTGGCTGGTCATGACCGATGGCATTTTGGTGCCTTTCTTCTGGGAATTCTACCGCTTCCGTTCGGACACGACGGCCCTTGTCAAGTTCGAAGGGGTGGACAGCGAACGGCAGGCCCGTGCCATGAGTAACCAGGAGGTGTTCTATCCCAAGTCGGAGCTGGACGAAGAATGGTACCGGACCCGCTCGCTCAGATGGTCGCAGCTGCCCGGCTACCGGCTTGTCGATGCCGACAGCGGAGAGAGTCTGGGGGAAATCACTGCCGTGGACGACTCCACGATGAATGTCCTGCTCGAGGTCAGCGGCCGTCAGAGGAAGTATGTCCTGCCTGTCGCCGCAGAGCTCATCGAAGAACTTGACAAGGAAAACAGCGTGCTCAGGCTGCATATTCCGGCCGGCCTGCTGGATTTGACATAAGCTGCTCATTATAAGTCTGCAAAGCTATGAAAAAGAAACATAAGACACAGCGGTTCCGTTTTACGGTACTGAATGAAAACACGCTGGACACCGTCTTTACGGCCCGTTTCACCCGGACAAGGGTGATCTTGTTCTCCCTGGCAGTGACGGTCGGCCTGCTGCTGCTGTTTTACCTGATCCTTTTCGGCACGCCCGTGAAGCATCTCCTGCCGGGCTATCTGGATCCCCGTCTCAAACAGCGGATCATGACGGAATCTTTCCGGGTGGATTCCCTGTCGGTGGAGATGGGCAAGCAGGAACGCTACATGTCCATTGTCCGCGATCTCATTTCCGGGGAATATGAAATGGACACGACCGTGAATCTCTCCGAGATGGCTGCCCTGCAGACCGCTCCGGCCGATCCTTCCGAAAAAGAGCTGGAATTCCGTCAGCGCTATGAGGAAAACGAACGCAATTCTCCTACGACCTTCTCCCCTCAGATATCCATGGACGGCTTGCTGTTCTATGTTCCGCTCAAGGGGGACATTATCACCCATTACAATCCTCTGGAAAAGCAGAACGGCATCGACATAGCCGCTCCGACCAGGCGTTCCGTGCTGGCTGCCTTGGACGGTAAGGTGATCATGACGGCCTATACGCCCGATTTCGATTATATAGTGCTCATCCAGCACAACAACGATTTCGTCTCGGTCTACAGCCAGCTGAAAGAAGTCCTCAAGAAGTCGGGCGAGACGGTGAAAGCCGGTGAGGCGGTGGCCTTTGTCGGTAAATCCTCGGCTTCGGCCGAGAATGCCCAGCTGCATTTTGAACTATGGTACAAGGGCCATGCCCTCAACCCGGAAGAATATATACCTTTTTGATGGACAGCGACAACACTAGAAAACAGATAGTTATCCTGGGCTCCACCGGTTCCATCGGAACCCAGGCCCTGGAAGTGATCTCGGAACATCCAGAGCAGTTTGAGGCCTACGCCCTGACGGCCAACAACCGGGTGGATCTGCTCATTGAGCAGGCTCGCAGGTTTATGCCCGACACGGTGGTCATCGCCAACGAGGCCCATTATCCCAGACTGAAAGAAGCCCTCCGTGACCTGCCCATAAAGGTTTATGCCGGGGCCGCCGCCCTGGAGCAGGTGGCAGGAGCCGGCCCGGTCGATGTCGTCCTGACAGCCATGGTGGGCTATTCCGGCCTCAAGCCGACCATACGGGCCCTGCAGGCCGGCAAGGACATCGCCCTGGCCAACAAGGAGACCATGGTGGTGGCCGGCGAGATCATCAACGGCCTGGCCCTGAAGCATCACGCCGCCATTCTGCCTGTCGATTCGGAGCATTCCGCCGTTTTCCAGTGCCTGGAACCCGGCAATCCGATCGAAAAAATCATTCTGACTGCTTCGGGAGGGCCTTTCCGGACCTACAGCGAAGAGGCACTCAGGTTTGTCACCAAAGAGCAGGCCCTGCGTCATCCCAACTGGCAGATGGGAGCCAAGATCACCATCGACTCGGCCTCCATGATGAACAAGGGCTTTGAAGTCATAGAGGCCAAGTGGCTGTTCGGTGTCAGCCCCGAGCAGATCGAGGTCGTGGTCCATCCCCAGTCGATTGTGCATTCCATGGTACAGTTCCGGGACGGTTCGGTCAAAGCCCAGCTGGGGCTGCCCGACATGAAACTGCCTATCCTGTACGCCTTCAGCTATCCGCGGAGACTGAAAACCGCCTATCCGCGCATCGATTTCCCGAAAGTGGCTTCGCTCAGTTTTGAGCATCCCGATCTGCATAAGTTCCGTAACCTGGCACTGGCCTACGAAGCCATGAACCGGGGAGGCAACATGCCTTGCGTGCTGAACGCCGCCAACGAAGTGGCGGTGTCTGCCTTCCTTTCGGATGCCGTCGGTTTTGTCGCCATGTCCGATCTGATAGAATATACCATGTCCAAGGCCGATTTCATCGCCACCCCGAGCTACGAGGACTATGTCTGCTCAGATGCCCAGGCTCGTGAGATCGCCCGATCATATCTTACAACCCTTTAACCCCGTATCACTGTCATGAGTCCCTTTCTGATAAGAGCCCTGCAACTGATTTTCAGCCTGTCCATACTGATTGTCATTCATGAATTCGGCCACTTCCTGTTCGCCCGGCTCTCGGGCACCAGGGTAGAGCGCTTCTATCTGTTTTTCAATCCGGGATTTTCCCTGTTCCGCTGCAAGCGCATCAACGGTAAGATGGAATTCAGCTTCCTGTCGAAAAATCCGCCTTCCCATTGGGAGAACTATCCCGAAACCACCACCTTCGGCATAGGCTGGCTGCCCCTGGGCGGCTATTGCTCCATTGCGGGCATGATTGACGAGACCCAGTCTTCGGCCGATCTTGCCGCCATCCCGCAGCCCTGGGAGTTCCGTACCAAATCGCCCGTACAGCGGCTCATGATCATGGCCGGCGGCGTGCTGTTCAACTTTATCCTGGCCTTGCTGCTGTATTCCATGGTGCTGGGCCTGTGGGGAACGTCCTATCTGCCCCTGCGCAATGTCCCTCTGGGAATGGAATTCTCCGAGCCGGCCCATCGGGCCGGATTCTGCGACGGGGACATCATCCTGTCGGCCGACGGGCAGGAAATCGAACAGTTCAACGACCTGTCCTTCCGGGCCATTGTCGAAGCCGATCAGGTGCTGGTCCTGCGCCAGGGAGTGGTGGACACGGTCCGGATACCGGGCGATTTCATGCAGCAGCTGATGGCTGCCGGACAGGGATTTGCCGCATTCCGTTATCCGACCGTCGTCAAGCAGGTACTGCCCGGCAGACCC
This sequence comes from Bacteroidales bacterium, assembly GCA_017464285.1. Classification (GTDB taxonomy): domain Bacteria; phylum Bacteroidota; class Bacteroidia; order Bacteroidales; family UBA1402; genus UBA1757. Next base: position 366,073 of record JAFUDT010000013.1, read on the forward strand.
GGTGCGCTGGCCGGCCTGCTGCCCGGTGACAGCCTGGTGGCCATACAGGGTAAGCCGACGCCTGCCTTCAGCGATTTTGTCAGCGTTTTGGGCAACTATGCCGACAGTACCGTCTGCCTGGACTATTACCGGGACGGACAGCTCGCCCGGATGAGTATCCGGTTGGATTCCACAGCCTTGATCGGTTTTTCCGCCATGCCCCCGACAGAGCTCTACGAGACCCGTCATGTCAGCTATTCCTTCTGGCAGTCCATCCCGGCCGGCATCAGGCTGGCTGTGCGCAAGCTGGGCGGATATGCCAGTGACATGAAATATGTCTTCACCAAGGAAGGCGCCCGCAGCCTGGGCGGATTCGGCGCCATCGGCAGTCTCTTCCCGCCAGCCTGGAACTGGCGTGTCTTCTGGGAGACGACGGCCTTTCTGTCGGTGATACTGGCCTTCATGAACATTCTGCCTATCCCCGGTCTGGACGGCGGCCATATACTCTTCCTGCTGGTCGAGGTCATCACCCGCCGCAAGCCGAGCGACAAGTTTATCGAACGGGCCCAAACGGTCGGCATGATACTGCTTCTGTTCCTGCTGATCTACGCCAACGGCAACGACATTTTCCGCTGGTTGTTTAAATAATTGAAACCTTACACCATGAAAACACCCTTGGCCCTGCCATTGCTGGCAGGCATGCTGCTTGTCGCCGTATTTGCGGCGCAGCCTCAGTCCTCCCGGCTCCCTTCGGCCGGGGTATCCTGTGAACGTCTGGTCTTTTACAACACCGAGAATTTCTTCGATGCCGTTCACGACAGTCTGAAAAACGATTACGACTACCTGCCCCAGGGCAGTTGCCACTGGACCTACCTGCGTTACCGGCTCAAGGCCCATCGTATCGCCCAGGCCCTGGCAGCGGCAGGCGGAGAGCGCCTTCCGGCCCTCATCGGTCTGGCCGAAGTGGAGAATGCCGGGGTGGTGGAGACCCTGCTCAGGGAATTCCATGAGCCCGATTATCGCTATATTCATTTCGAATCGCCCGACGAGCGGGGTATCGATGTCTCGCTCATCTACGACAGGCGTTGCTATCGCCTGCTCCGTGCGTGGGCTGTCCCCGTCCGCCTTGGATTGGATGGCAGCGGGCCCCACCGTCCCACCAGAGACATTCTCTATGCCTGTTTTCAGAGCCCTGGAGGGGAGGATCTGCATGTCTATGTCTGCCACTGGCCTTCGCGCTACGGAGGTGCCAGGATCTCCGAAGAACGGCGCTGTCAGGCGGCGGCTGTACTCAAGGGACAGGTCGACAGCCTCTTTGTCTCGGACCCCCGGGCCCGGATCGTCATCATGGGCGACCTGAACGACGAGCCCTCCGACAAGTCGGTGGCCGAGGTGCTGCAGGCACAGCCCGACAAGGCCCCCCTGCATCCTGGCCGGCTCTACGACATGATGTACAGCCGCGCCCGGGAAGAGGGCCTCAAAAGTCACAAATATCAGGGAGTCTGGTCCATGCTCGACCATTTTATCGTTTCTTCCTCGCTCTATGCCCGGCCCGGGCTCTCAGCCGGCGTCACGGCCGATGACTTTTTGCTCGAACGGGACGGGAAATACCTGGGACTGCAGCCCAGACGGACCATCATCGGCCGGTCTTATCACGGAGGCTACAGCGACCATCTGCCGGTCTGGTTGGATTTGCCGCGGAACGATTGAAAAAAGAGCGTTGAAAAGGCTTCATAAATCGGATAAAAGTCACTACATTTGCCACAATGTAGGCAGCGCCTGTCCAGTCGGGGCTGTCGGAGCGAAAATAATAGTCTATGATATCAGTTTGCATGGCTACATACAACGGAGCCAGGTTCTTGCACGAACAGATTGCCTCGATTCTCTGTCAGCTTGCCGCAGAGGATGAACTGATCATTTCGGACGATGCTTCGAGCGATGACACCCCGGTCCTGGTCCGTTCCTTCGCCGATCCGCGTATCCGCTTCTTCACCCATCCCCGGCTGGGGGTGGCCCGCAATTTTGAATGCGCCCTGGGCCATGCCCGCGGAGACATTGTTTTCCTGTCCGACCAGGACGATGTCTGGATGCCCGACAAGATAGCGCGGATGTGTGCCTTTATGGAGCGGGGAGGCTACCATTGCGTCATGTGCAACTGCCAGCTGGTCGATGCCGGCCTGGGCCTTGTCAAGTCCCCGCATTTTGATGCTTCCTGGCCCATGCAACGCTCGTTTTGGCACAACCTCTACAACAATGCCTGGCTGGGTTGCTGCATGGCTTTCCGCCGCCAGGTGCTGGAGCAGACCCTGCCGTTTCCCCGCGGCCTGGCTGCCCACGATCTGTGGATTGCCCTGTATGCCCAGTGGCATTTCCGCTGCGGCTACATGCAGGATGACGTGCTGGTCTCTTATCGCCGGCACGAATCGACCGTATCATTTACCGGTTCCAAGAGTAACAATCCGCTGTGGTTTCGCATCTATTACAGAGTACATATTTTCTGCCACCTCCTGTGGCGTTCGCTACTCAGGACGTTGCATCCGGCTCACAGTCGCAAGGCTGATACTATAGAAGAAAGCTTATGAATGTCTTGTTTCTGAATCCTCCTTTTCTCGATCACTTCTCCCGGGAATCACGTAGTCCGGCAGTGACGAAGAGCAGTACGCTATATTTCCCCAAATGGCTTTCCTATGCGGCCGGCATTGCCATCAAAGCCGGGCATCGGGTCGATTTTCTGGATGCACCGGCCAAATGTGTCGATGTGCCCTATGTCCTGGACCGCATAGCCGCCAACAACATTCAGGCTGTCGTCTGCGACTGTTCCACCCCGAGCATTGTCAACGACTTGCAGGTGGTCGACCGAATCAGTGAAAAATATCCGGCCGTCCACCTCCTGATGGTCGGTCGGCATGTCTCCGTCCTTCCCCGGGAGACGCTGCAGGCCTCGGCCCATCTGAAATACGTGGCTGTCAGGGAGTACGACTATATTGTCCGCGACTGGCTGGAGGCCCTGTCCTGCGGCGCTGACATGAGCGGCGTGGACGGCCTGGTATGGAAAAACGAGCGTGGCGAGATCGTCACCAACAAGCCGGCAGCCCTCATTACCGACTTGGATGCCATACCTTTCGTCTCCGAAGTCTATAAGCGCTATCTGGACATCGGCGACTACTACTACGGCTTCGCTCCCTATCCCAATGTGACGATAGATGCCAGCCGGGGCTGTCCTTTCCGCTGCACCTTCTGTGCCTTCCCCCAGACCTTCAGCGGACACAAGATGCGCTACCGCTCGGCGTCGAACGTGGCCGACGAATTCGATTTCATCCGGCGGGAATTTCCCGCAGTCAAGTCCATCACCTTCGAGGACGACACCTATATCACCGACAAGCAGCATTCGCTCGACATAGCCGATGAGCTCATCCGCCGGGGCAACCGGATTCCCTATAATATCAATCAGCGGGCCGACCTGGTAGCCGACCTGGAATACTTCAGGACCCTGAAGAAATCCGGACTGCGGCTGGTCATCGTCGGCTTTGAGAGCGGCGATGACGAGGTGCTCAGGCACATGAAGAAGCATCTGAATCTGGAAAAGGCCGAGGATTTCATGAATCTCTGCCGCCGGGCCGGCATTCTGGTACACGGCTGTTTCATGGTGGGCAATCTGAACGAGACGCCGCAGACCATGCAAAAGACGCTCGACCTGGCCCTGAAGCTGCTTCCCGACACGGCCCAGTTCTTCCCCCTGATGGTCTATCCAGGTACCGAAGCCTATGAGGAGGCCAAGGAAAAAGGCTATCTCATCACCGAAGACTGGAGTCAGTGGCTCACCCCCGAAGGGCTGCATAACACGGTCATCAATCTGCCGGGCGTCAGCAATGAAGACCTGGTGCGTTTTTGCGACTATGCCCGCAAGAAATATTACACCAATCCCCGTTATCTGGTCCGCAAGGCCTGGCAGTCGATGGTCAGCCCCTCTGAGTTCAGGCGCAACCTGATCGGTTTCAGGTCGTTGGCCAAGTATTTGTTCAAAGGAACCTACCAGAAATGATATCCATCGTCACCCCCTGCTACAATGCCGGCCGCTCAATCAGCGATACCATCGAGTCGGTGCTGGCCCAGACCTATACCGACTGGGAGATGCTCATCATCGACGACTGCTCCAACGACAGCTCTTCGGACATCATCCGGCAGTATGCCGCCCGGGATTCACGCATCAAGTATATCTGTACGGACCAACCTTCCGGTTCTCCGACCCTTCCCCGCAACATAGGCATAGAAAACGCCAGGGGCGAGTATATCGCCTTTCTCGACAGCGACGATCTGTGGCTGCCCACCAAACTGGAGCACCAGCTGGCTCTTTTCCAGGAGGATAATGTGGCCATTGCCTATACCAACTACGAGAAAATCGATGTCCGGGGACAGCGCCGCGGCCGCCGTGTCATCGCACCGCCGACGGTCACATACCGCCAGTTGCTCAAAGGCAATGTCATGGGCTGCCTGACCGTGATGTACGAGGTCGGGAAGGTGGGCGATGTCCGCTTCAAGAAGATCGGCCACGAGGACTACGCCCTGTGGCTGTCCATCCTCAAAAAAGGCTATATCGCCCGCAACACCAATACAGTCGAGGCACTCTACCGAGTCAGCCGGAATTCCCTATCCTCCAACAAGCTGACCGTACTCAAGTGGCAGTGGAACATCTATGTCAACGAGGAACACACGGGCCTGATTCCGGCCCTGTGGTATTTTATCAACTATGCCTGCCGGGCCTTAGTAAAACGAATGAAATGAGAATTACCGTCATAGGTGGCTCGGGTTTTGTAGGAACCCGGCTGATACATCTCCTGCAGGAGTCTTCATACGATCTGCTCAACATCGACAAGCAGCAGAGCCATTTCTTCCCTGAAATCACGGTCATTGCCAATGTCCTGGACCGGGAAAGCCTGGACAGCGCCCTCCCGGGCACCGATCTGGTGGTGCTGCTGGCAGCCGAACACCGTGACGACGTGACCCCCGTGTCGCTCTACTACGATGTCAATGTGGGCGGCCTGCGCAACACGCTTGCAGCCATGGAGAAAAACGGCATCCGCCGGCTGGTCTTCTTCAGCTCCGTGGCCATCTACGGCATGAACAAACCCAATCCCGACGAAAGCTTCGAGCCCGATCCCTTCAATCACTACGGCAGGAGCAAGTGGGAGGCGGAGCAGGTCCTGCAGGCCTGGTATGGCAGCCATCCCGACTGGAATATCAACATCCTGCGGCCGACGGTCATTTTCGGCGAGCGCAACCGGGGCAATGTCTATAACCTGCTGCACCAGATTGCCAGCGGCCGTTTCCTGATGGTGGGCAAAGGCGACAATGTCAAGTCCATGGCCTATGTGGGCAACGTGGTGGCCTTTGTCAGACATCTGATTGAAAACAGTACAGAAGGCTGTCAGGTCTTCAACTATGTCGATAAGCCCGATTTCAGCATGAACGAGCTGGTTCCGCTGGTCAGCCGGGTACTCGGCCGCAGGATTCCGATGATACACTTCCCCTATTGGCTGGGCATGGCCGGCGGTTATTGCTTTGACGCACTGGCCTTTGTCCTGCGCAGGAAACTCTCGGTCAGCAGCATCCGGGTCAAGAAGTTCTGCTCGACCACACAGTTTGCATCGGTCAAGGCCCATGAGCATTTTCAGGCGCCCTACACCCTGGCCGACGGACTGAGCCGCACCTTGGAATACGAATTTCAGCATCCGGCCAAGGACGACGTGATATTTTACAGTGAATAAGATTATCAGACAGGATATTAAAAAGAGTATAGCATATGTTTGAAAACTTGACCGAACGCCTGGAGCGTTCTTTTAAGATACTGAAAGGGCAGGGTAGGATTACCGACATCAATGTGGCCGACACCCTGAAGGATGTTCGCCGGGCCTTGCTCGACGCTGATGTCAACTACAAGACAGCCAAGCAGTTTACTGATACTGTCAAGGAAAAAGCCATCGGTCAGCAGGTGCTGACAGCCGTCAAGCCTCAGGAGATGATGGTCAAGATCGTCCACGACGAACTGGCCCTGCTCATGGGCGGCGAAAGTGTCGATATCGATGTCAAGGGCAGCCCTGCCGTCATCCTGATGGCCGGCCTGCAGGGCTCCGGAAAAACCACCTTCTCCAGCAAGCTGGCCAATATGCTGCTGCACAAGCGCGGCCGTCATCCCTTGCTGGTAGCCTGCGACGTCTATCGTCCGGCAGCCATAGACCAGCTCAAGGTGCTGGGTGAGCAGATCGGGGTGCCTGTCTACAGTGAGCAGGGGGAGAAGAACCCCGTCAAGATAGCCGAAGAGTCTCTCCGTTATGCCCGTCAGCACGGTCATGACGTGGTCATCATCGATACGGCCGGCCGCCTGGCCGTCGACGAGCAGATGATGAACGAGATAGCTGCCGTCAAGCAGGCTGTCCGGCCCAATGAGATACTCTTCGTCGTGGATGCGATGACAGGCCAGGATGCCGTCAATACAGCCAAGGAATTCAACGATCGCCTGGATTTCACCGGCGTGGTGCTGACCAAGCTCGACGGTGATACCCGCGGCGGTGCGGCCCTGTCCATCCGCAGCGTGGTGGAGAAGCCCATCAAGTTCATCGGCACCGGTGAAAAACCCGAAGCCATCGACGTCTTTCATCCCAAGCGCATGGCCGACCGTATCCTGGGCATGGGCGATGTGGTCTCGCTCGTCGAAAAGGCCCAGGAACAGTACGACGAGGAAGAAGCCCGCCGCCTGCACAAGAAGATCGTCAAAAACCAGTTTGACTTCAACGATTTCCGCGCGCAGATCGCCCAGATCAAGAAGATGGGCAGTCTCAAGGACCTGGCCTCGATGATACCCGGCATGGGCAAGGCCATGAAGAACGTCGATATTGACGATGACGCCTTCAAAAACATCGAGGCTATCATCAACTCCATGACCCCGGAAGAACGCGAGCATCCGGAAATCATAGCCGCCAGCCGCCGCCAGCGCATCGCCAAGGGCAGCGGCACTTCCATTCAGGAGGTGAATAACCTGATGAAACGCTTCGACGAGACCCGCAAAATGATGAAAATGGTCAGTCAGGCCAAGCCGGGCAAGATGCATGGCGGCAAAAAGAGAAGATAATTTCAAATGATAACGATATGCAATTGATTGATGGAAAGGCAGTTGCCGAACAAGTAAAGCAAGAGATCGCCGCCGAGGTGGCCAAAATGGTCGCCCGCGGGCAGCGTGCCCCTCATCTGGCAGCCATCTTGGTAGGCCACGACGGAGGCAGTGAAACCTATGTAGCCAACAAGATCAAGGCCTGTGCCGTCTGCGGGTTCAAATCCTCGCTCATCCGCTTCGAGGAGACAGTGACGGAAGCTGAACTGCTGGAGGCCATAGACCGTCTGAACCGGGATGAGGGAGTGGACGGTTTTATCGTGCAGTTGCCCCTGCCCAAGCACATTGACGAGCAGAAAATCGTCGAAGCCATCGACTATCGCAAGGATGTGGACGGTTTCCATCCGGTCAACGTAGGCCGTACCTGCATCGGCCTGCCATCTTTTTTGTCGGCAACCCCGGCCGGCATCCTCGAGCTGTTGCGCCGTTACCATATCGAGACAGCCGGCCGGCATGTGGTCATCATCGGCCGCAGCAACATCGTGGGCAAGCCCCTGGCCAACCTGCTCATGCGCAAGGACTATCCGGGCAATGCCACGGTGACGGTGGTGCACAGCTATTCTTCCGATATCAAGGAGCAGTGCCTCTCGGCCGACATCATCGTCTGCGCCCTGGGCCGTCCCCGTTTCCTGAAAGCCGATATGGTCAAGCCCGGAGCCACCGTCATCGACGTAGGCACCACGCGTGTTCCTTCTGAGCAGACCAAGAGCGGCTTCAAACTGACCGGCGACGTCGATTTCGAGGCCGTCGCCCCCAAGTGCGCGTACATCACGCCTGTCCCCGGCGGCGTAGGTCCGATGACCATCGTCTCGCTGATGAAGAATACGCTGCTGGCCGGATCCAAGGCTGTTTTCTGATGAATCGCCTCTCTCTGCCGCGGAGTCTTAGCCTCCTGTGCTGCCTGCTGGTGGCCGGAGGGGCACTGCTGCTGCCGCTTTCCTGCCAGAGCCGTCCGGCTGGAGCCCTGTCGCTGTCCCAAAAACTGGATTCCCTGCGTCAGGCGCGGCCCGAACTGCAGTCCTGCATGCCGGCCCCTGACAGCCTGATCGTGGCCTCCGTCCTGGACCGTGCCCGGCAGAACAGTTGGGCTGCGGAACACGTACTCGACAGCCTGCTGCCCCTGTTCCTCGATGTCCCCTATGTGGCCGGCACCCTGGAAAACAACGACAGCCTGGGCAACGAACGCCTGACCGTCAATCTGCGCGAGCTGGACTGCATGACCTTCGTGGAAAACATGGCCGCCCTGTACCATCTTGTCAGGCAGGGAGCCGACGCAGGCACCTATCCCTATATGATTATGCTGCTGCGTTACCGCCAGGGCCGCATGGGCGATTATACCACCCGGTTGCACTATACCACCGAATGGCTGCTGGACAACCGGAGGCTGGGCCTTTTGGAGGACATCACTCCGCGCTATTCGCGCGAACCCGCCCTTCATCGGATCGATTATATGAGCACGCATCCGGGTGCCTATCCCGTCTTGCGGGATCACCCGGCCCTGATGGGCAAGATGGCCCTCATCGAGCAGCAGCTCGGAAAGGAGGCCGGGCTGGTCTATGTCCCCAAATCCCGTATCCGGGAGAGCGGCATCCTGCTACCGTCGGACATGGTCCGCGAAGTGCGGGGGAAAACCCCGGAAGACTATGTTTTCCCGCTTGCCGAGGGCGATATCGTCATGATTGACACAGACATGGCCGGACTGGACATCGGTCATCTGGGCTTTGCCCATTACCAGGACGGCCGCCTGCATCTGCTGCATGCCTCCTCTGACGCCGGCAAGGTGGTCATCTCGCAGCAGCCTCTGTGTGATTATCTGGCCGGTATCCGCCGTTTCACGGGCATCCGCATCGTCCGGCTGAAGTAACGGGCCGGAGCACGGTCATCAGATTCGTACGCCCACTTGGTGCCCAAGGCCCTGAATCCCTAATAGAACGGATAAAAAAAGAGAACGATTACCAGCATCGTTCTCCAATTCAGGGGTGGAAGAAGGGACTCGAACCCTCGACACCTGGAACCACAATCCAGTGCTCTAACCAACTGAGCTACATCCACCATGTACGAAACGGACAGCAGTACTTCCGAATTCGGCTGCAAAGGTAGCTGTTTTTTGTTTTCCGGCAATACTCCGGCAGACTTTTTTCGGGGCAGGGCCGAAAAAAAACACTATCTTTGTCCCAACTAACCATTCATCATCGACATTATGTTTTCAGGAATCGTGGAAGAAGCCGCCAAGGTGACCGGCATCAAGAAAGAAGAAGGCAACCTGCATCTGACGCTCAGCTGCTCGTTTACCGATGAACTGACCATCGACCAGAGCGTGGCCCATAACGGGGTCTGCCTGACCGTGGTCGATATCAGAGACGGCGAATACACCGTGACGGCCGTTCAGGAGACACTCGACCGCAGCAACCTGGGGCTGCTCCGCGTGGGCGACCTGGTCAACCTGGAACGCAGCATGCGGGTGAACGGCCGGCTGGACGGACACATCGTGCAGGGCCATGTCGACCGGACGGCCGTCTGCACCGATGTGCAGGAGACAGACGGCAGCTGGCGCTATACCTTCGAATATATCTTCGATCCGGAAATGGCCCGTCAGGGCTATATGACCGTCGAGAAAGGCTCGGTCTGCGTGAACGGCGTCAGCCTGACAGTCTGCGATTCTGCGAAAGACCGCTTTTCGGTGGCCATCATTCCCTATACCCACGATCACACCAATTTCTCGCAGATAGAAGTCGGCACGGTGGTCAATCTCGAGTTCGACATCGTCGGCAAATACATCAGCCGCATGATAGAGCTTTCAAGGGAAGATTAAACGGAATCCCTACCAACTGCCGTGGGCGCCGCCGCCACCGAAGTGACCGCCGCCGAAGCCGCCGAATCCTCCGCTGAAACCGCCTCCTCCGAAGCCTCCCAGACCGGAGCGGCCTCCTCCGAGAGGCCCGCCTCCCGGACCGATGATGATGGTCGGGCCGTTGCCGCTGTCAGGGTGGTTCTGGCTGTATTTAATACCAACGATAATCAGAATGAATCCTATGAGTGCCATGATCAGCGCAATGCCCAGAACGGCCCAGACATCCGACTCTTCCTCTTCGAAGGCAAATTCGCCCTCGAGCAGGCCCTGGATATGTCCGCAGGCCTGGTGTATGCCCTCATAGCTACGTCCCTCGCGGAAGTGGGGCAGGATATCCTCTTCGATGAGGCGGCGGCAGACGGCATCGGTCAGGATGCCTTCCGTACCGTAGCCGGTGGCGATGGCCACCTGGCCTTTGCTGTCGTCGGTTTTGTTTTTAACCAGCAGCAGAACGCCGTTGTCGGCTTTGTTGCCCACCCCCCATTCTTCGCCTATTCTGTAGGCCAGACTCATGATGTCCATGCCGCCCAGGCTGTTGAGCGTGACCACACAGATCTGAGTCGAAGTCCGGAAGTCGTACTTGACCAGCTCCTCTTCCAGTGACGCTGTTTCCGAAGCTGTCATCATGCCGGCATAATCGTTGACCAGCCGGGGCGGGTAGGGCCGTTCGGGCACCTGGGCCGGCAGCAGGCCCGGTCCGCAGAAGAACAGTACGGACAGCAACAGTAGCTTGCAGAGAGGCGGTAGGCGGTGCATGGATAGCTATGGACTGGTGTGAGACGCTTAGAAATTGAAATCGACCGACGGAGCCTTGTCAGCCCCTTCGGCAGCCTTGAAATAGGCCTTGGGGTCGAAATTGAACAGCGAGGCGATGATGTTGCGGGGAAAACGGCGCACGCCGGCATTGTAGGTCCTGACCACGTCGTTGTACTTCTGACGCTCGACGGTGATGCGGTTCTCGGTGCCTTCCAGCTGAGACTGCAGTTCGAGGAAATTCTGGTTGGCCTTCAGCTCGGGATAGCGCTCAACGACCACCATCAGGCGGCTGAGGGCTGCACTCAGGCCGTCCTGGGCCTGCTGGAAAGCAGCCAGGTTCTCTTCCGTCAGGCTGTTGGCGTCGAGTTGCACCGACGAAGCCTTGGAGCGGGCCTCGATGACATCGTTCAGCGTATTGCGCTCAAAATCGGCGGCTCCCTGCACCGTCTTGACCAGATTGGGAATCAGGTCCATGCGGCGCTGGTAGACATTTTCCACCTGCGACCAGGCGTTGGTAACACTTTCGTCGGAAGACACCAGGGAATTGTAGGTCGAAACACCCCAGAGGGCGATGACGGCCAGCACGACAATCAGTATCAGCGTGCTCTTACTCATTGATTTTGCCATAGTGGTTTGATTTTGTATTGTTACAGATCTTTTGCCAGAATATCCTCGCCCTTGGTCATCAGGGCGTTCTCCATGTCAAGCAGCGTCCGCCACTGTGATGGATACCTCTCGTCGGGATTCATCTTGAAGTCTTCCGTGCCGTGCTCGAAGATCTTCCGCCAAATCAGGCTGACGCTGATCTGATGGATGTCCATGGCCGGCTGATAGACCCGTATGCGGTCGTCCGTGCTGCTGTTGGCCTCGCTGAGCAGGCCTACGTCGCAGAGCAGGTCCAGCTGCCGCTTGACTATGCCGATGGGAATGTGGTATTGGCTGGAAAGTTCATCGTCCGAGAGCGCCCTGAGTCCCTGGTCAAAGCGTTTGCACACCACATTCATGATAAGTATGGTGAAGAAATAGCGGTAGCGCTGACTGATGTTCCTGCTCTCTTTTTCGAACAGGAAGTTGCGGATGTTCTGGGCGGCGAAGGTGATTTCGGCGCCGAAGAGCACGATGGTCCATGTCAGCTGCAGCCACAGCAGCAGCAGGGGCAGGGCGGCAAAGCTGCCGTAGATGGCATTGTAGCGGTTCACCCACAGCTGTCCGTTGATGTACAGGTATTGGAAAGCCTGGAAGGCGATACCCGCCAGCAGGCCGCCCAGCAGCGCATTGGGCAGCTTGACCTTGGTGTTGGGGATGATGATGTACATCACCGTGAAGATGATGAAGGACAGGAAATAGGGGATACACTTGACCAGCACATTCATCACCGGACTCAGCGCGGAGAGGATGGGCGAGGTGTTGATGGCCGTCTTCAGGTAAATGGTCACACCGAACGTGAGGATCAGAATGATGGGCAGCACGAAGATGGTAGCCAGCAGATCGGTGATGCGGCGCGAGAAGCTGCGACCCTTGGAAATCTGCCAGATCCTGTTGAAGCTGTTCTCGATGTTGCTCACTATCGACCACAGCGACCAGATGATGAACACGATGCCCAGGCCGACCACGATGCCTTTGGAAGCGTAGGACAGCACGGAATCGACCAGTCCGAAGGCCAGATTGAGCACTTCCGACTGGCCGGGGAACTGGTTGATGAGCTCGGCCTGGAGATACTCCTGGGCATCGAAGCCCTTGGCGATGCCCAGTATCAGGCTGAGGAAGGGGACAAAGGCCAGCAGGGTGAAATAGGTGAGGGCGGAAGCCGTCAGCGAGAGCTTGTTGTCCATGAACCCCCGTCCGGCCAGGTAGAGGATACGGATGATGTTGTCCAGCCCGAAACGCCGCTGTTCGCCTTCGGACACATACACCCGCCAGATGTCCCGGGTGATGTAGATCCAGACCCGGGTGGCAGTGCGCTCTGCTTTTCTGATTATATTGGCCATAACACTTACTCAAAATAATAACAGAGAACCGTAAGCCGGGTTCTGTATCACGCTGTCATTTATCTTGACGACAGGTCACCCTGCCGTTCCAGCGGCCTACCCTCCGACTGGGGCGGGCAACCCTCGTAACGTCGGTTTACATGGCCTTGCAACCCATAAGTGGTACGGCCCGGCAGATCACCCTGCCGGCGGTAGGCTCTTACCCTGCCTTTTCACCCTTACCCCGAAAGGCGGTTGTTTTCTGTTACCTTGACTCTGCCCTCGCGAGCAGCTTCCCGTTAGGAAGTATGGTGCCCTGCGTTGCCCGGACTTTCCTCCTGACCCGAGGCCAGGCGACAGCCGCGTTCTCTGTTATTACACCGCAAATGTAATTCATTTCACCCAACTGACAAAGTGTCCGCCTATTCTTACGATAAGAATTGTTAATTTGACGGAGTACTTTAAAATGACCTGACAATTATGTAACATTTTTCCTTTGGAATCGTTTTTGTAGTGTATTTGACAAACAAAATAACAGACTAAAACCACAGATCATGAAAAAATTTTTGAAAGGCTTGTCCATTGTGCTGGCCATCCTGCTGTGCAGCACGGCCATTTCCTATTTCATCGTATCCAGACTCTCGGACAGGATCCTTGACACCGCTTCTCAGGAGACGACCTCCTGGTCGCAGCGCCCCGAAGCTGAGCCGCAGCTGGTCAAGGCGGAGACCCTTCCCGCAGTCGCCACCGATTTTACCGTGGCCGCCGAGAATTCCGTCCATGCCGTCGTACATATCATGTCCAAGACCAATGTCCGCAGTTCGGTCCAGAGCCAGAGCCCGATCGACCTGTTCGAGTATTTCTTCGGCTATCGCGACTATAACCAGCCCCGTCAGGTCGAGCCTCAGGTGGGCTACGGCTCGGGAGTCATCATTTCCCGTGACGGCTACATCGTCACCAACAACCACGTGGTGGAAGGTGCCGATGAGATAGAGGTGACCACCAACGACCAGCGCAGCTACGCGGCCAAGGTCATCGGCACCGATCCGACCACCGACATCGCCCTGATCAAAATCGAAGAAAAAGACCTGCCGACCATCCCCTTCGGCAATTCCGACGAACTGAAGGTGGGCGAGTGGGTCCTGGCCGTGGGCAACCCCCTGAACCTGACATCGACCGTGACGGCCGGCATCGTCAGCGCCAAGGCCCGTAACCTGGGCATCATCGGCGGCAACAACGGCAGCCTGCGCGGCGGCAACACCAGCCTGAGCATCGAATCCTTCATACAGACCGATGCGGCCGTCAATCCCGGCAACAGCGGCGGAGCCCTGGTCAACACCAAGGGTGAGCTGGTCGGCATCAACACGGCCATCGTCTCCAAATCGGGAGCCTTCTCGGGCTATTCGTTCGCCATCCCCGTGAGCATCGTCAGCAAGGTGGTGACCGACCTCAAGCAGTACGGTTCGGTCCAGCGTGCCATGCTGGGTGTCACTATCCAGACCATGAACTCCGAACTGGCCAAGGAAAAGAAAATCGACATGGTCGAGGGTGTCTATGTGGCCGGAGTCGGCGATCACAGCGGTGCCAAGGAGGCCGGCATCCAGGAAGGTGACATCATCCTGAAGGTCCAGAACAAGAAAGTCTCGACCAACGCCCAGCTGCAGGAACGCATCAGCCAGTACCGTCCCGGCGACGTGGTCAAGGTCGAGATCCTGCGCGGCAAGAAGCATGAAACCATGGAGGTGACCCTGCGCAACCTGCAGGGCAACACGGAAATTGTCAAAAACAACGGCATAGAAGTGCTGGGCGCTGCCTTCAACGACCTGTCCGACACGCTGAAAAAGCAGCTCAACATCAGCTACGGCATACAGGTCTCCGGCCTGACCGAGGGCAAGCTCAAGGCTGCCGGCGTGCGCAAGGGCTTCATCATCATGAAGGTGAACGACCAGCGCATCCAGTCGGTCAGCCAGTTCGAATCACTGGTCAAGGACATCCAGCGAGGGGGCGGATTCGGTGAAACGGCCCTGTTCATCGTAGGTATGTATCCCACCGGCAAGGTCACCTATTACGCTGTGGATCTGAACGAATAACACCGGTTTCCGGCCTGCGAAATTTATTTTTGGGCACAAAGGGGAAAAGAGCATCTTTTTTATTACCTTTGTGCCCCAAATTTTCTTTAAAGCATGAGACAGCTTAAAATCACCAAGTCTATCACTAACCGTGAAAGCGCTTCTTTGGACAAATACCTGCAGGAAATCGGCCGCGAAGAGCTGATCAAGGTCGAAGAAGAAGTAGAACTGGCTCAGCGCATCCGTCAAGGGGATCGTGCCGCTTTGGAAAAACTGACCCGCGCCAATCTGCGCTTTGTCGTCTCCGTCGCCAAACAGTATCAGAATCAGGGATTGAGTTTGCCCGACCTTATCAACGAGGGCAACCTGGGCCTTATCAAGGCCGCCGAAAAGTTTGACGAGACCAGAGGCTTCAAATTCATCTCCTATGCAGTGTGGTGGATACGTCAGTCTATCCTGCAAGCTCTGGCCGAGCAGTCCCGCATCGTCCGTCTTCCACTAAACCAGGTCGGCTCGCTGAACAAGATCACCAAAGCCTATTCCAAGTTCGAACAGGAACACGAGCGCAAGCCATCACCCGAAGAGCTGGCCGAGGAGCTGAACATCCCGGTCGACAAGATCGCCGATACGCTGAAAGTCTCGGGACGTCATGTTTCGGTGGACGCCCCCTTTGTCGAAGGCGAGGACAACAACCTGCTGGACGTGCTGGTCAACGACGATGCACCCATAGCCGACCGCTCGCTCATCAACGAGTCGCTGAGCAAGGAAATCGACCGGGCTCTTTCGACCCTGACCGAGCGCGAGAGCGACATCATCAAGATGTTCTTCGGCCTGGGCTGCCAGGAAATGACCCTTGAGGAGATAGGCGACAAGTTCGGCCTTACCCGTGAACGTGTCAGACAGATTAAGGAAAAGGCTATACGCCGGCTGCGTCAGAATTCCCGCAGCAAACTGCTGAAAAGCTATCTGGGATAGCGCGTCCCGTCTTTTCAAACTGCAACGGCCTGTGCATTCGCACGGGCCGTTTTTTATTGCGGAACTCCGCCCAAGGCGGCTTCCCTCGGACCGGCAATGCAGCCCGGGCCGTCCCCGGCTTTATTTCAGGCGGTAGAGCAGCAGCAGCCGGGCTGAGATCTGCTGCAGGTTGGACGAGACAAAGGGGTCGGTCACTGCGTTGGAGAAAATGTCTGACAGGCCGTAGTAGTAGCCGCCTTCCAGCCCCAGTACCACACGCCCCAGGTGGAATTCAAAGCCGGCCTTGCCCTGGAGGCCCCACTGGAAATAAGTCTCCGTGGCCTTGTTGTAATAGGGCCAGGTGGTGCCCGAAATGTTCTGGATGTTTTCCTCTTCGCTGATGAACCAACCGATTTTCGGGCCGGCATCCAGGAAGAAGCGGGCCCGGCCGCTGGGCAGCCAGGCATGCATCAGAAAGGGCAGCTCCACAAAACTCAGGCAGCGTTCGTAGGCATCGGCGGCCATATAGCCGTAATCGTCTTTCCAGCCGCTCTGAGAATAGCTGAGCCCCGTCTCGATGCCGAAATACTTTTCCGTGATATATCGGAGCATCAGCCCCCCTTCCAGACCTTGCCGATAGGTCTTGTCCACGTAGAGCGGCACCATGGAGGCCGTCGAGAAGGTCGGCCCGGCCGCCATCCCGACATAAAGTTCGGAGCGGGAGAGAAGGTTGTACTGGCCATGGACGGCTTGGACAGCCCCGGCCAGGCAAAGCCATAGGAACAGACAGAACTTGCGCGTCATGGGAGCAGGGAAGCAGTGATTTTCCTATCGGAGGAATAGCGGATGATATAGACATTGCGGTTGTACCAGCCGCCCGCCGGATCGGGCTGGACAAAGTCCAGGCTGTGCTGCAGGGGCCGGATGCCGTATTGCTGCCCGCAGAAAAGGTCGGCCAGCTGGGTGGTGATGTCATAGCCCATCATGGCGTAGCGCGGGAAGGTGTTCAGTATGTCCTTGCCGAAGGTGAGCGCAAAGCGCAGCTGGAAGCGGCGCACCTCCTCCCGGCTGAAATCGGCGTAGAAATTGCCGTAGATGACAGCGTTCAGGGAGTAGAGCAGCGGCAGGTTGTTTTTACTCAGGGCTATCCAGTCGGGGTAGCCCAGTATGCTGGTCCGGCCCGAGAGACGGGGGTTATAGGCGGCCGCGATGGTCGATATGAGCCGGTTGGTAGCAGACATGGAGGTCGGCACGGGAATAATCAGGTTCTCGCGCTGGGAGCTCAGGTGAGCGTTGAGCGAATCGGGGAAGGAGGCCATGCCCTCGCGCTCGTAGATTTCCCGGACAGGCAGGCCCCGGGCGGCCAAATAGCCTTTCAGGCCCTGATAGAGGGTGTAGCGTTCGTCCTTCTCTTCCTGCCAAGTACGGACAAAGACGATGTTTTTGTCCTGAAAGAAGGCCGCATCGCCCGAGAGCAGGCGCTCCTGTGTGAGCTGCTGCGGCGGATTGACCTGGTAGAGATAGGGATTGCCGGCCGTCTCCTGGATCCTGGAGCTGAAGGGCAGCACCAGACGGACCTGCTGCTCGCGGGCCCACTGCGAAAGCAGGGGAATCTGGTCGGCGTTGCCGGCCGCAATGACATAGTCGGTGCCGCTAAAGTCGTTGTTACGGAGCGTCTGCTGCAGCCGGAAAGCCGTCTGTCCGATGTCATAGACGGCCAGATCGGTCGAGAATCCGAGGTTCTTGAGCGTATCCACGGCCAGGAGCACCCCTTCGTAAAACTCGATGTAGCGCTCGGTGGGCTGGCTGCTGGTACTGTCGGAGAGCTGCAGGGGGAGCAGCAGGACGGCCCGCACGTGGTCTTTGCCGACGACCGGGGGCAAAACCTGCTGTTCGTCAGGCAGGAAAAGCGTCTCTTCGCCCGTCTGGGGCAGGGAAGGCAGATAGGATGCAACATTCTGAGGCTGCTGCGCCTGAGGCTGAACCTCGTCGGCGGGGGAGGTGGCGGTGATGGCGGTGCGCCGGTCGTCCACATCGGGCAGGATCAGCTGCGAACCGCGTACCAGAACATCGGGCACCCCCGGATTCATACGTTTGATATCCTCGATGCTGACCTTCTCCCAGGAGGCGATGTCCTTGATTTTCTCCTTGCGGCGGGTCACCAGATAGACCCTGGCCACGCCGGCCTGATATTCCTGGCCCTCTTCCTCGGCGACCGCCTTGGGGGCGGCCTGCGTCTGAGGCCGGTCAGCCGTCCCCGGCTGCTGCACAGGAGCCGGACTGAGCCCCTGAACGACGGGGATGGTCAGGATCTGCCCGGTCTGCATGCCGGCCGCCAGGAAGGGATTCAGCTCGATGAGCTGCTCCTGGCTGATGCCGAAGCGTCTGGACAGGCCGTAGACGGTCTCTTTGGGCTGGACCTGATACTGGTAATACTGCTTGCCGTTGATGACGGTCAGGGGAATGGACGCCTGCTGGGCCAGGAGGGCTGACATTCCTGTCAGCAGGGCGGCTATGGTCAGAATAAAAGCTTTTTTCATCGGTCGCTTGATATACGTGTGCAAAGATAATACAATAATAGATGTGTGAAGCCGATGCAGACTCAATTTATTTTGCTACCTTCGCAGTGCCGCAAGCTATTGCTGGAATGCCGATTTAAATGCTTGTAAGACAATGAGAAAAATCCTGCCCTGGATCCTTGTTCCGCTGTTCACGCCGACGCTTGCCGCCATGACGGCAGTCGGCTCCGCCCCTTATGCGGCCCAGCCCGCCGCTGCCTCGGGACTTGAGCAGGTCTTCGTCTTCAACGGCCTGGACGGGGCCGGCCTGTCCCATGCCAGTGAGCAGCCCGACAGCTGCCGCTGGTACCGTTACACCAACTCCTTCGAAGATGCCGTCGAACTGCCCGCCGCCGACATCACCCGGACAGCCGCGGCCACGACCCTGGGCAACCTGAGCGCCGACTGCGGCTATTACGTCGAAGAGGCGGGACAGCGGCATGCCGTCTATGTCATCGACTACCGGCTCCATCCCTGCCAGTATGCCGGCCTGGTACCCGTCACCGAGGCGGAGGACATCACCGAGAGCCTGCAGATCATCGTCAGCGGCTGTGCCGACGACCTCTCCTACCGTGGCCTGGACGGACGCCGCTACTACCTGAGCCGCCGGCACCGCCTGCGCTATACCGACGTGCAGTGGGACGCCTCCTCGCTCAGCTACCGGCCGACAGAAATAATCCTGGAGCGAGAAGGCTATCTGTCCGGCATCAGCGTGGACGCTCCGCTCGACAACACGGTCTTTGAGCTCTCCGGCGATCAGTTTGCCGACTATTTTTCCCTGACCGGAGCCTCCGTGACGGCCTCCTATACGGCTGTCAAGGTGGTGACCCATGCCCAGGCGACCGTCGTCGAGGGCGAGAGAGGTGAGAACGAAGTGGGCGGAGGAGTCAGCGGCCTGAGCGGTCCGGCCCCCCTGGAAGTCAATTTCATGAGTCTGGCCAGTCCTGCCGCCACCCATACCGTCTGGTACATATATACCACCCCCGGATCGACCGACGACTACCTCTACCGCAACGAGACGGACATCAGCTACACCTTCAGCCGGGCCGGCACCTTCACCGTCAAGCTGAAAGCCTCGAACGACGTCTCGTCCGACTCGGCCAGCTTCTCGGTCACCGTGACCGAATCTTTCCTGGACTGTCCCAATTTCTTCACTCCCCGTTCCACGCCCGGCGAAAACGACGAGTTCAGGGTGGCCTACCGCTCCCTGGTCAAGTTTCACGGCCGGATCATGAACCGCTGGGGCAATGTCCTGTTCGAGTGGCGCGACCCCTCGCAGGGCTGGGACGGCACCTGGCACGGCCGGCCGGTCAGCCCTGGAGTCTATTTCTATGTCATCACGGCCACCGGTTCCGACGGGGTGGAATATGCCCGGAAAGGTGATATCAATTTGCTGGAGTAGAAGATGAGACACTGTATGATGATGAGCCTGCTGTGCTGTCTGCTGTCGGTGACGACGCTGCGGGCACAGGACAAACCCCTGAATCCGACAACGACCTATGCCATTCCCCTTCCCCGGAAGGCCAGCTTCTGCGGGCAGGAGGTCGATCTGCTGCGGTGGGACCTGCGCGAGCGCCTCGACCGGGAAATTCTCGCCATGAACTATATGCATTCCTCGACCCTGCAGATCATCAAGCGGGCCAACCGCTATTTCCCCGTCATCGAGCCCATCCTGAAAAGAAACGGCATCCCCGACGACATGAAATACCTCTGCTGCATCGAGAGCTCGCTCAATCCCAAGGCCCTTTCCCCGACGGGAGCCGCCGGCCTGTGGCAGTTCATGCCCGCCACCGCCCGGGAAAACGGCCTGCAGGTGACAGATCAGATCGACGAGCGTTACCACGTCGAAAAGGAGACCCAGGCCGCCTGCCGTTTCCTGAAGGAATGCTATGAGCTCTACGGAGACTGGTATCTGGCAGCCGCCGCCTACAACGCCGGCAAGCGACGCATCTCTGCCGAAGTGGAGCGGCAGCAGACCGGCAGCTTCTTCGACCTTTGGCTTTCGGAGGAGACCAGCCGCTACATCTTCCGCCTGATCAGCATGAAAATTGTCCTGGAACAGCCCGGTCGCTACGGCTTCCGGCTCAAGGCCGAAGACCTCTATCAGCCCGTGAAAAGCCGTCAGGTGAGCGTGTCGGGCAGTGTGGCCGACTGGGTGGTCTTCGCCCGGGAGCACGGCATCACCTACCTCCAGCTGAAAGAAGCCAACCTATGGCTGCGCGACAGCCGCCTGGACAATACCCAGCACCGCGTCTATCACGTGGATATCCCCCTCAAGGAGCACCTGATGTTTCACAAGGACAGACTCTATGTCCATAATCCGGCCTGGCTGAGCGATGATGAAACAAAACACTGACAGCATCTCGGTTTACGGAGCCCGGGTACACAATCTGAAAAACATCGACGTGCAGATACCGCGCTACAGCCTGACGGTCATCACCGGGCTGAGCGGCAGCGGCAAGTCCTCCCTGGCCTTCGACACCATCTATGCCGAGGGCCAGCGGCGCTACATCGAGACCTTCTCGGCCTATGCACGCAATTTCCTGGGCAATCTGGAGCGTCCCGACGTGGATGAGATCAGCGGCCTGAGCCCGGTCATCTCCATCGAGCAGAAGACCACCAACAAGAATCCCCGTTCCACGGTCGGCACTCAGACCGAGGTCTATGACTACATCCGTCTGCTCTTTGCCCGGGCAGGCGAGGCCTATTCCTACCTGACGGGCAAGAAGATGGTGAAATACACCGAAGAGCAGATTCTGGAACTGATACTCGACGAATACCGGGGCGAGGGAGTCTACATTCTCGCTCCTGCCGTCCGCGGCCGTAAGGGCCACTATCAGGAGCTCTTCGAGTCCATGCGCAAAAAAGGCTACCTCAATGTCCGCGTGGACGGCCAGCTGCGGGAGATCGAGCCGGGCATGCGCCTGGACCGCTATAAGACGCACGATGTGGAAATCGTCATCGACAAGCTCATCGTCGGCGACAAGGAGAGCCAGCGCCTGCGCAAGAGCATCCAGACGGCCATGCGTGCCGGCGAGGGACTGATCATGCTCATGAAGCGGGAGAGCGGCGAAATACGCCATTACAGCCGGCAGCTGATGTGTGCCGACACGGGGCTTTCCTATCCCGATCCCGCCCCCCATCATTTCTCCTTCAACTCTCCCCAGGGCGCCTGTCCGCGCTGCAAGGGCCTGGGACAGATACGCCAGGTGGACCTGTCCAAGATCATTCCCGACCAGCAGCTGAGCATCTATGAAGGAGCTATCGCCCCCTTGGGCAAATACAGGAACAGCCTGTTCTTCTGGCAGGTGGAAGCCTTGCTCAAACGCCACGGCTTCGGCCTGAAGACCCCCGTCAGGCAGCTCACGGAAGAAAGCCTGGACGAGATCCTCAACGGCACGGACGAGCCCCTGAACATCAAGAATCCCACGCTGGGACTGGACAATTACAGCGTCCATTTCGAGGGCGTGCTCAAATACGTGGAGATGATGCAGGAGGGAGAAGCCTCTGCCTCGGCTCAGAAATGGGCCAACCAGTATGTCTCGGTCAAGAGCTGTCCCGAGTGTCAGGGGCAGCGGCTGAAAAAAGAATCGCTGCATTTCAGGATAAACGGTAAGAATATCGCCGAGCTGGCCGCCATGGACATCCGGGAACTCCACGAATGGTTCGGCGAGCTGCCGGCCCATCTGGACGACCGGCAGCACCGCATCGCCGACGAGATCCTCAAGGAAATCCAGACCCGCCTGAGCTTCCTGTTGGACGTGGGGCTGGACTACCTTTCCCTGAACCGGGCCTCGGCCGGCCTGTCGGGCGGCGAGAGCCAGCGCATCCGCCTGGCCACGCAGATAGGCTCCCAGCTGATCAATGTCCTCTACATCCTGGACGAGCCCAGCATCGGCCTGCATTACCGCGACAACCTGCGCCTGATCAAGTCGCTGCAGTCCCTGCGCGACAAGGGCAATACGGTCATCGTCGTGGAGCACGACCGCGACATGATGCTCTCGGCCGACTACGTCGTCGATCTGGGTCCCCGCGCCGGCCGGCTGGGCGGCAACCTGGTCTTTGCCGGCACCCCCGACCAGCTGTTGAAGGCCGACACGCTGACCGCCCGCTACCTGCGCGGTGAGGAGGAGATACCCCTGCCTACGGCACTGCGTGAGGGCAACGGCCATGTCCTCACCCTGAAAGGCTGCCGGGGCAACAACCTGAAGAATATCGACGTCTCCTTCCCGCTGGGCAAGCTCATCGTAGTGACGGGGGTCTCGGGCAGCGGCAAATCCTCGCTGGTCAACGGCACCCTGCAGGCGGCCCTCACCCGGCATTTCTACCGCAGTCTGCAGGAACCTCTGCCTTTCGACGGGATAGAGGGCATCCGCCATATCGACAAGATCGTCTCGGTCGACCAGTCGCCCATCGGACGCAGTCCGCGCTCCAATCCGGCCACCTACTGCGGCGTGTTCTCCGACATCCGCAACCTCTTTGTCAGTCTGCCCGAGTCCAGGATACGGGCCTACAAGCCCGGCCGCTTTTCGTTCAACGTGGCCGGCGGACGCTGTGAGAAATGCAAGGGCAACGGCTACCAGACCATCGAAATGAACTTCCTGCCCGATGTGACCGTGCCCTGCGACGAATGCCGCGGCAAGCGTTACAACCGCGAGACCCTGGAAGTGCGCTTCAAGGGAAAATCCATTGCCGACGTGCTGGACATGACCATCAACATAGCTGTCGAATTCTTCGAGAACCAGCCTCAGATAATACAGAAAATCAAGACCATACAGGATGTCGGCCTGGGCTATCTCAAACTGGGGCAGCCCTCTTCGCAACTCTACGGCGGCGAGGCGCAGCGTATCAAGCTGGCGGCCGAACTGGCCAAAAAGGACACCGGCCGCACCCTCTATGTACTGGACGAACCGACCACCGGCCTGCATTTCGACGACATCCGCGTATTGATGGATGTCATCAGCCGATTGGTGGACAAAGGCAATACGGTGGTCATCATCGAGCACAACGTCGATGTCATCAAACTGGCCGACCACATCATCGACATGGGCCCCGACGGCGGACGCAAAGGCGGCAGGGTAGTCTGCTGCGGCACGCCGCGCCAAGTGGCCCAATGTCCCGACAGTTTCACGGCCCGGTGCCTGCAGGAGGTCTTTCCCGACTGCCGGCCGGCAAAGCCCCTGGACGACTGACGTAGCATGGCAGCCTCTGTACCATACCTGCAGGTCGATCACCTGACCAAGTCCTACGGCGACTTGCTGCTCTTCCGGGACATCTCCTTCGGAGTGGCCCAGGGACAGCGCATCGCCCTGATCGCCCAGAACGGAAAGGGCAAGTCCACGCTGCTCAACATCCTGGCCGGCGAGGGCGACTACGACAGCGGTTCGGTGGTCTTCCGCCGCGACCTGAAAGTCTCCTGCCTGCCTCAGGAGCCGCAGTTCGACCCGGCCTCGACCGTCCTGCAGGCCTGTTTCCGGACCGACAGCGAAGTGGTGCGCACCATTGCCCGCTACGAACAGAAAATAGCCCGAAGCGGAGAAGAGGTGATGGATGCCGAGATGGAGGAACTCCTGCACCTGATGGACTTTCACCGGGCCTGGGACTACGAAGTGCGTGTCAAACAGATCCTCACCCGCCTGAACATTCCCGATTTCTCCCGTCCCATGGGGCTCCTGTCGGGCGGCGAGCGCAAACGCGTGGCACTGGCCAACGCCCTGATTTCGGACCCCGAGCTGCTCATCCTCGACGAGCCCACCAACCACCTGGACCTGCCCATGACCGAATGGCTGGAAAAGTATCTGGTCAAGTCGGGCATCACCCTGTTGATGGTCACCCACGACCGCTATTTCCTGGACCGGGTCTGCACGCGGATCCTGGAAATCGACGACCGGCAGCTGTATACCTACGACGGCAACTACAGCTATTATCTGGAAAAGCGCCAGCAGCGCATCGACGCTTCCAACGCCGAGCTGGAGCGGGCCAACAACCTGTTCCGCCACGAGCTGGCCTGGATGCGGCGCACGCCCTCGGCCCGCGGCACCAAGGCCCGGGCACGCAAAGATGCCTTTCAGGAAATTCGCGAACAGGTCTCTCAGCATCGCAGCGACGAGCACTTGCAGCTCGATGTCAAGGCGACCTACATCGGTTCCAAGATCTTCGAGGCCCGCTATGTTTCCAAAGCCTATGGCGACCAGGTCATCCTCAGGGATTTCTACTACAATTTCGCCCGCTACGAAAAACTGGGCATCGTCGGGGGCAACGGCAGCGGCAAAAGCACCTTCCTCAAGATGCTGCTGGGCCTGGAACCCTGCGACAAGGGCAGTTTCGACATCGGCGAGACCGTCACCTTCGGCTACTACAGCCAGGACGGGATGCCCTTCGACGAAGACAAGAAAGTCATTGACGTAGTGCGGGAAATCTCCGACGACATCACCCTGAACGGCGGCCGGCGGCTGTCGGCCTCGCAGTTGCTGAGCCATTTCCTGTTCACGCCCGAGACGCAGCACAACTATGTCCACAAGCTCAGCGGGGGAGAGAAGCGCCGGCTGTACCTGTGCACGGTGCTGATGAGGAACCCCAACTTCCTGGTGCTCGACGAGCCCACCAACGACCTGGACATCGTCACGCTCAACATTCTGGAAGAATACCTGCGCTCGTTCAAAGGCTGCGTGCTGGTCGTCTCGCACGACCGTTTTTTCATGGACAAGATCGTCGATCATCTGCTGGTCTTCGAAGGCGAGGGCAGGGTACAGGACTTCCCCGGCAACTACAGCCAGTACCGCCAGTGGCGCGACGAGCAGGAAGAGGAACAGCGCCGGCAGCGGCAATCGGCCGTTACCCGCAGTGGCGATACCAGGTCGGGCACAGCCAAGGGTAAGACAGACACGGCACGCAGCGCTCAGGGCTGCTCTGGCGCTCAAGCTTCCCCGGACGAGCGGCAAGCCTCTCCGGCCCGGCGCAGGAACCGCCGCAGCTACAAGGAGCAGAAAGAATACGAAGCCCTCGAACAGGAGATTGCCGCCCTGGATGCCCGCCGCCGGGAACTGGAGGATGCTCTGTCGGGCGGACAGCTCGACACGGCGCAAATCGAGGCCTACTGCCGCGAGCTGCCGCAGCTCAAGGAACAGCTGGATGCCAAAGAACTGCGCTGGCTCGAACTGGACGAAATCGAAAGTTGATTCTTTTGTGCTTATTTTCAGATTGTTCTGTTGCCGGGTCTTTCCCCGTTTTTTTTTCTGAAATAAATTTTGCGCCGATTGTTTGCAGTTTTGCAGAAAAGCAGTACTTTTGCGCCCGTTATCGGAAACGATTTTTGACTCCGTAGCTCAGTTGGTAGAGCAATTGACTCTTAATCAATGGGTCGTGGGTTCGAGCCCCACCGGGGTCACCATATCGGGCATAACAGGAACGTTCAGACACTGGACGTTCTTTTTTTATCTCCTCCAATCGGGAATAAAAACATCCGCTCACCTGGGACGAACCCAAATGAGCGGAATGCCGCAGGGTATGATATTCGTACGGACAGCCCTGTCTATTTCATCATCTGACCTTTTACGTTGTAGGTCCTGCCATTCTTCTCAAGAAGCAGCATACCGTCGCGGTACACCTTGACCGGCCTGACAGACTTGCCGTCGGCAGGGATGTTGTCGAGCGCCGAGACCACGCGGTCCTTCACAGAAACGAAGATAGCATTGGATATTTGCGGGTAGCCCTTGTATTCGCCGTAGATGGCCTTGATGGTCAGGGTGTCACCTTCCTCTACGCCAAGAGTCTCAAATTTCTTGCTCTCGCCAGCCGGAGTGAGCACACCATAGACATAGACAGTGTCGGTCTCGTCGACGAGATAGTGGTTGCCGTAAGTGGTGCTGGTAATCGAAGTAACGACACCGGTCAGCACGCATGTATCTACGGTATTCTTGAGATCGAGGAACTCGGCGATGGTCTTCTCTCCGAGATTCTTCGGACCTTCTGCTTTTGCAGGAACGAAGGTGACGAAATAAATAATGATGGCAGACGAACCGGTAATGGTAACATCTCCGGCAGGAACTTCAATAGCGTCCGAAGTCACATTGAGTTTACCCTCGTACGAATCCTCGCCATTGTTGGGACGAGAGGTCCAATATTCGGTCTGCTCACCATTTACAACGAGATAGCGTTTTACTGCACTTGCACTTGCGGACGAACCGGTATCGGAGAACTTGACTACGATAGTTCCGGGAACTTCTGCCTTGAAATGAAGCGTACCAGCCTGACAGTACTGATTCTTGCGGATAGGAAACTCTCCTTTGAATGCCATGGTAGTAGCATCAAAGCCATCGCCAAAAGTCATATAATCGGCTGAATAATTAGCATAGACAACTTCTTCATCCTTATTCGGCGTTGATTCTGCCGTCAGTTTGATGCCGTCGCTGCTATAGAAGGCGCTTTCCGTATTGGCTGCAATCCTGGAGAAATCCCAGGTGGTGGAATCACTGACTGCCTGCAGTTCAGCAGTCTCAGCAACGTACTTGCCATGAATAAGAGAGGAAAGAGCTTTGGCTCCAGTGTTGACCGTAGCCGTCATGCTGCCGACGAAAAGTACGGCAGCCAAAAGAGTAAAGATTTTCTTCATAATCGGTTGTTTTATAGTTGTAGTGATTGGTCGCTCATTGTGCCCGTCTTACATCCGGTTTCCTTGCCTTTTCAAGGGGGCTTGGAAACGGACGCCAAAAGTACTTCGATTTTTGCAGGTGCACAAGAGAATTCAGCGTATTTCGACCAATCCGGCGGCGACGGCCGAGGCCACGCATTCAATGATGGTGTCGAAACCGAACTTGTCCTTGATACGCTCCTTGTAGGTATCGACCGTGGTGGTGGCTATCTGCATGGCCGAAGCAATCTGCCGGTTGCTGTAGCCGCAGGTGATCAGCTGCAGACACTCCTTTTCCTTGGGGCTCAGGCGGCAGCCGGCTGCAGGACCGGCCGCCTCCCTGCCTTGGAGAATCTCCTGTCGCAGCGCATCGGGAATGGTCTCCCCGAACAGGAAACTCCTCCCCGAGCAGACTTCCCGGACCGCCCGCAGAATCTCTTCCGGCGCCGAGTCCTTGGCCAGATAGGCCTCGGCACCCAGTTCGAGCGCCTGTCTGATATAGTCGGGGTTCTTGTAGTGCGACAGGATCATGCAACGCATCGACGGCCAGTTTTCCTTGATGCCCGACAGCAGCGTCAGCCCGTCATGCTCCCGGGTCAGGCTGATGTCGATGATGACCACTTGAGTCTGGGGGTGCTCGCGCAGGAAGGTCATGGCCCTCAGGGGGTCGGCCGCCAGGCCGATGCTTCCCCAGTTCTGTCCGGAGGACAGTATCAGGTTGAGCCCCATGGCAAAGACCTTGGAGTCTTCGACAATCAGGATGTCGCTTTTCTCATTCATATAGTTTGTTGATTGTTATGGTGATTTCCAGACCTTTGGCGGGAAGATTGCGGGCACTCAGGCGGCCATGGAGACGCCTGAGCAGCTCCTGGGTGATGACCAGCCCCAAACGGCCGGGCCGGGTAAGGTGCTTCAGTATTTCCGCCTCCATGCCCGGGCCCTGGTCTGAGACCGAGATGCGGACTGCTCCTTTTTCTTCCCGGGCCGAGACAAGGATATTTCCCTCGCGGGGAGAGAACTTGACGGCGTTTTCTGTCAGGTTTCTCAGACAGCAGAGCAGCATGTTGCGGTCGGTCAGCACCTGCAGTTCCGGAAGGATATCCACTTCGAGCCCCAGCTCTTTGGCCGCAGCGGATTCCTGGCTGCTTCTGAGGGCTTCCAGGGCAATGTCACGGAGACTTTCCCGCCTCATGACCGGTTCGAGCATCCCTTTCTGACTCACCGACCACATGAGCAGATTCTCCAGCAACGACTGCGTGTCGGTGGCCGTCTCACGGAGCTGGCCCAGCCCCCGGGAAAGCATTTCGCGGGGCAGATCCGCCTGCCGGCGTTCCAGCTCGGCCGCCAGCTGCTGTATTCCGTGGACCGGATTTCTCAGGTCGTGCGAGACAATCGAGAAGAAATGGTTGCGGGTATCGAGCTCTTCCCGGATGCGGAGCGTCTTCTCCTTGACGGCTTCCTCTAAGCGGCGACGGTCGGCTTTCAGTTTCTTTTCACGCAGGAAGACAAACAGCCACAGGAGCAGGAACAGCACCAGCCCGTAGAGCAGCACCATGGGCCAGCGTCGCCACCAAGGTACGGGTATGACAAAATCATGCCGGTATTCTTCCCCTTCCAGCCAGCGGCCGAACAAATCGGTGTGCTGGATACGCAGGCGATAACGGCCGGGCGGAAGTCCGCTGTAGCGTCCCGAGAGGGTGGGAGGGACCGCCTCCACCCAATCCCGGTCCACGCCCTCGAGCCGGTAGCGGTATTGCCGCCGGGCAGCCAGGGCCAGGTCGGAAGAAGAGAAAGAGAAG
Source organism: Bacteroidales bacterium (assembly GCA_017464285.1). Lineage (GTDB taxonomy): Bacteria > Bacteroidota > Bacteroidia > Bacteroidales > UBA1402 > UBA1757. Next base: position 394,800 of record JAFUDT010000013.1, read on the forward strand.
TGCAGGTCCCGCTCGCCCGACGGCCGCTCTGTCAGCAAAAGCCTGGAAGGCGGAATATCCAGCAGACTGTCAGGATCGAACAGCACCACACCCGAAGGGCCGCCGAAGGCCAGCCGGCCGTCCTGCAGGCGGCAGGAGACATGCTCCCCGTAGGAATCGCTCAGAAACCCGGCCGCAGGATGGGCTATGCCGATGCTGCTGTCCCTGTCGATAAAAAACAGCCCGTTTTCCGTGCCGGCCCACAGCCGTCCGCTGCCGTCGGCCTCTACCGACTGGACGCAGAGCCCCTCCAGCAGCCTCCGTCCGGAGGGCGTCCACAGTCCTCCGCGCGTAGCGACCCACAGGCTGCTGTCGGCGGCCAGACAAAGGTCGGTGACATAATCGTCGGGCAGGGCGGCAGGCCCTCCCGGACGGGCCAGATATTTCCTCACGTGGCCGCTTTCGGGATCGATGATGTTCAGGCCGGCTTCGGTGGTGCCATAGACCAGACGGCCCTGAGCATCCTCCAGCAGCCGGCTGGCCAGTCGGCTGCTCAGATAGATGCAGCTGTCCACTCCCGGCCGGGGATATTTGAAAGGACTGAGCCAGCGTGGCTCCATGGTCTTGCCCGTAGCGCGGTCCCACTCGTTCAGGCCGACCCCTTCCCAGGTGGCCACATAGAAACGTCCCCGGCTGTCCTCCAGAAAATCGGCAATCCAGTTGGAGGTGATGCGGTCTTCTTCGGCCACGACATGCTGCCGCCGTGGAATCGGCCCGCTCACAGCGCTTCGGCTCAGCTGTCCCTGCCGCCAGACATTGAAGCCGCAGCCTGCCCAGAGACCTATATATACAGCTCCTTGCCGGTCTTCGTAGAGGCAGGAGACATATCCCTCGTTCTGACGGCCCGCCACCCGGTAGTCGACCGGCTGTATCTCCCCGCTTTCGAGGTCCACCCTCATGGCCCCCTTGTCGGCCGTACCTATCCACAGACGGCCGTCACGACTCTGCATCAGGGCGGTGACCTGCTGCGAGGGCAGACCCTTGCGCCGGGTCAGACAAACTGTCTGCTGCAGGAAAGGTGACAGTACCGACAGGCCGTTGTTGCCTCCCACCCAGAGATTGCCTTGCCGGTCTTCGTACAGGCAGAACAGCTCGGTCGAGCCTATGGAAGTCTCGTCGTCGGGATCGTGGCGGAACACCGGGCTGCGTGCCGGGTCATCGGTATCGACCCGCGCCAGTCCGTAGGAGCCGGCTGCCCAGATGCGGCCCCGAGAGTCGCGCAGCAGACTGCCGTGGGCCAGAGGCATACGGCCCAGACTGTGGTAGCCGCGGCCGTCCTCATCGAGCTCCAGTAGGCGGTTGCGGTAGTCGTCAAAAGCCAGCAGCCTGCCCCCGAGGCCCGTGACATAGCTGCCGGTGTTCTCCCCGCCACTTGCCGGCACCGACACGATGCTGACAGAGTCTTTGTTGCTGATCACCTGGCTGTTCACCATGCGTCCGCCCAACCACAGCCGGCCAAGGCTGTCTTCAAAAATCTGCTGATAGGGATAGTCGCCCTCGAAATCGCCGATCAGGTAGCGGGCGGAGTCCAGCTTGACGATGCCCCGGCCCTCGCGGTAGCAGAGCCGGTAGAGCAGGCTGTCCTTGGTGGCCGCCCAGGTGTCGCCCCGCGAATCGGTCAGCAGGGCGCGGATATGTCGCCCGGGCAGGGCAGTGAAACGACGGCCGTCGCGCACGCAGAGTCCGCCGCCGGTACCGATCCACAGGCGGCCGCCGGCATCGGTGCATAGCGCATTGATGCGGTGGTCGGGCAGGCCGTCGCTCTTGTCCCACTTGCGGAAGGCAATCCCGTCGAAACAGTTCAGGCCGTTGCGGGTCCCGACCCACAGCCGTCCCTCGGCATCCTGTACAATGGCCTGCACGATGTTGGAGCTCAGCCCCTCGGCCACCGTGTAGTTGACAAAGCGGCAGCCGGGCTGCCGCAGGGACGGCCCACGGGGCGGGTCAGGAGCCGGGGCGGCGGAGAACAGCGCGTTCCAAGCCAGTGTCAGTATCAGCGTCAGGAGAGTCTTGCGCATCGCCGGGAGGATTTCTGCCGCAAAGCTATCATTCTTTGCCGGATTATCATAGTTAATGCTGTCTTTTATCGGCAGTTGTGGTGATTTTCACCACAGAAGAAATCCGTCAAAGAAATATTTTTGCCGCAGTCAACTTTCATACATCTCAACCAATTAAACAAACAGTCGTTATGAAACAGCTTATCAGATTATTATCGGCCCTGGCAGTATTCCTGCCCCTGGTCTCCTGCGAGGAAACGGGTGAAGGCCCCTCAAAGGACGACCTGGTCGGCACCTGGCGTTCGGAGAAAGTCCTGATTGACGGTGAAAGACAAGATGTCACCATGTATATTACGATCGACAAGGACGGCAGCGGTTACCTGGACGACCCCGACGACCGTTTCCGCTACGAGCTCGACGGCAGCAAGCTGACCGTCCGTCCGCCCAGGGGCGACGAGGAATATGTCTTCACTGTGGAGATGAAGAATTCCGACGAGATGATCCTCAAGGGCAACGTGGTTCCCGGCTCCGATGCCAAAGTCAGTTTCGAGGGATATTTCAAGCGCGTCAGCGGCAGCGGTGGCAGTGGTGACAACAACGGCGACAACGGCAATAACGGCGGCAACGACAGCGGCGACGGCAGCTACAGCGACGATCTTATCAGCTTCAGCGCCGTGGGCGAGCCTGTCTGGGAACGTGAGGGCAATTTCTATTTCGCCGTTTACTACTGGTCTTTCCGCATCAAGGACGAACAGCTCTCCCTGAATATCTACAGCGAAGAGGGTAGGGACTATACCTACGGCATCGGCTATTATCCGGTGGGCAGGGAGAACACGCCCCCGCGCTATTTCAACGGCAACGATCAGGGACGGGACAGCCATGAGCAGGCCGGCATCAGTGACGACGGACGGGAAATCTTCGTCCGTTCGCGCATCAAGGCCGACAACGACAAGACGGCCCGCTGCTATGTGTATCTGTCCAAAAAGGGATCCGACGGCAGTCTGTCGGGCGGCAGTTTCTTCTACGGATCGACATTCACCGTCGTGTTCGATCCCGATGCCGCCAACGACGTCAGCCAGGATATAGGCGTGGCCATGCCCGAGCAGGAAAGCCATACGGCGACCTCCATTACGCTGCGCTCTTCGTTTACCGGCACCTACACCAGCAGCGAACCCTTCCGCGAGGCGGCCTGCGGCTTCCTGCTCTGTCCGGCCTCCCAGGGCGCGCCCCAGTGGGGTGAGGCCAGTACGATCGACTGCACCCAGTCTGCCTGGGACAACAATGGAGAAAAGTTCGTTGGCACTTTCGACAATCTGGAGCCGGGGCAACAATATAATGTCTGTGCCTGGCTCGTAATGAAGCCCGGCAGTGACCCCATTCTGAGCGACTGGCGTTCGGTGGGAACCCAGAAGGGCAATGACAATCCCGACAACGAGGTGAACTGGGTCAAGATTGAGAATGTCGCTTCCAGCCAGGACGGCAGTTCCCTCAATGTCAGCGTCTCAGCCTATTTCGACAGCGGCACCCCGGTCGGCATCGGCGTATGCTACAACACCACGGGCAGCCCCACGGTGGCCGACGCCCTGTACAACGCCTTCGAGCACATCGATTTTGAGAAAGGAGAATACGACGATACCATTATCTCCATGATCGACAACAAAGACGGATCCAAGACAGTGACCGCGGTCATCAGCGGACTGCGGCCCGGGACAACCTACTATCTACGCAGCTACATGCAGTGGGCCTCTGACGAGATTCATCCGATCATCTACGATGAAGCGGTCTCAGTCACCACCTTGGTACCGGATGCCCCCGATTCCAAGTAGACAACGATATCCGCAAGACCGGGACCGCTTAAGCCGCGACAAATGTCGCGGCTTTTTTTCTTTGTCCAAGGGTTAAATAATTCAAATAGCAGATTGTATCGCTTGCGATATAAAATAATTGCCGTACATTTGTGTCGCAAACGATATAAATAAAACAAGCTATGGAAAAGATTTACGACTTCAAGGCGCTGACAAGCAAAGGTAAGGAACTGGATTTCTCCCAGTTCGAAGGCAAAGTGTTGCTCATCGTGAATACGGCCAGCAAATGCGGTCTGACACCGCAATTCGCCGGCCTGGAAGAGCTCAACCAAAAGTACAAAGACCGCGGACTGGTCGTCATCGGCTTCCCCTCGGGCGATTTTGCCAACCAGGAACTCTCCGACGGCTCCAAGGCCGAAGAGTTCTGCCAGCTCAACTACGGCGTCAGCTTCCAGATCATGAAGAAGATCCACGTGAACGGCCAGGAGGCCGATCCGATCTTCAAATATCTGAAAAGCCGCACCAAGGGCCTTTTCAGTTCGGCCATCAAGTGGAACTTCACCAAATTCCTGATCTCCAGGGACGGCACGGTTGTCAAGAGATACGCGCCGACCGTCAAGCCCGAAAAACTCACCAAGGACATCGAAGCGATGCTCTAAGGCATCCCACCTACCCGAAGCCCATGTATCCCGAACTACAGATAGACAGACAGCTCTGCTTCAGACTCTATACGGCCTCCCGTCTGGTGACGGGGGCCTACACCCCGATGCTGACCGCTCTGGGCATCACCTATCCCCAGTACCTGGTGCTGCTGGTGCTCTGGGAAAAAGACCGGCAGCCGGTAGGCGAGATTGCCCGGCGGCTGCTGCTGGAGACCAACACGATCACACCGCTGCTGCAACGCATGGAAAAGCAGGGCCTGCTCTCCCGCACCCGCGGGGAGAGCGACCGCCGGCAGCAGATCGTCGCCCTGACAGACAAGGGCAGGGCCCTGCAGGAGCAGGCCCTGACAACCGTGCCCCGGGGACTGGGCCTCAAGCTGTCGGCCTGTCCTCTCGGTGCGGAAGACTACCGGCAGCTGGCCGAGGGCCTGGACCAGATCATCGCCACCCTGTCTCAGCAGTAGGCCTCCCCCAGTATTTCCCTGCCGGGAAAGTCTGCTTGCCCGTCCGATACACGGAAGGGCAAGTCTGTTTTATTATTTCAAGCCCTTGTTTTATAAAATCATATTTTATACTTTTGCCTCGAAATATAAAATATCATTTTAATATATGGTCAACAAGGCATTACTCAAACAGATACTTATTGACAACCGACAAGAGATCGAGGCCTATAACATTGTACACAGAGACATTGTTACAGAGGGATTTGACTGTTATGTCTTCGTCGGAGTACGCAGAGCCGGCAAGTCTTTTGTCCTGTACGAGAAGATGCAGCAGTTATTACATGATGGGCATAGCTGGGATGAAATGCTCTATCTGAGCTTTGAAGATGAACGCCTCGTCGGTTTTACTCACGAGGACTTCAACACCATACTGGAATGTCATATCGAGATGACCGGCAAGGAAAACCCTATGCTGTTCCTTGATGAAATCCAAAATATTGACGGATGGGAGAAGTTTGCCCGCCGCATGGCGGACAGCAAACACACTGTGTGGATTACCGGTTCGAATGCAAAAATGCTTTCAAAAGAGATTATGACAACCCTTGGCGGACGATATATTCCCATAGAAGTATATCCGTACAGTTTCGGAGAATATCTTCGTTCAAAAGACTTTCCTGTCGTTGACAATCCCCTGATGAGTACCAGCAGCAAGGCTTTGTTCCTGCGTGAATATGCCGAATATATAAATTGGGGAGGCTTACCGGAAAGTGTGCATCTTCCAGTAAAGAGAAATTACCTGAGTTCCGTCTATCAGAAGATATACCTGGGCGATATATGTGCAAGAAACAAGATAAGCAATTCCAATCTTTTGCGCCTGATGATAAAAAAGATGGCAGATAGTGTGAAGCAACCATTGTCCTACTCCAGAATCACTAATATTCTGTCGAGTGTCGGTGGCAAGATTACCATCCCTACCGTCAGCAAGTACATAGAATATTGTGAAGATGCCTGGCTGTTGCTTAGATTACATAATATAAATGCCGCATTCGCAGAGCGTGAGACAAACTGCAAGTATTATTTCATTGATAACGGATTGCTCAGCCTGCTTCTCGCAGATCCTTCCGCCACATTGCTGGAAAACCTTGTTGCCGTGACCCTTTTCCGCAAATATGGAAATGACAGGGACAATGAACGCATTTTTTTCTATCATCAAACTGTCGAGGTGGATTTCTACCTTCCCGACGAAGAGCTGGCAATACAGGTGTCCTATTCCCTGGAAAATGCTGACAATGCTGAGAAGCGGGAAGTAGAGGCTCTTCGGAGATTGCCCCAAAGATTACCCTGTAGGCGAAGAATGATTATCACCTACGATGAAGAAAGAATAATTGAAGATGATTTCGGATTCATCGAAGTAATTCCACTCTGGAAGTGGCTTATGGGTTAAGGCCGGATTTATCCGATTTCTTCGTACCTTTGCAGCATGGCAATGGAGAGAGCTATTTTCCGTCGGACAGAACTCCTGCTGGGCAGTGCCGCCATGGCGCGGCTCAACGCCCTGCGCGTGATCATTTTCGGTGTCGGCGGCGTGGGCTCCTGGTGCGCCGAGAGCCTGATACGCTCCGGCATTGAGGATCTCTGCCTGGTCGATTCCGACCGCATCTGCATCACCAACATCAACCGCCAGCTGATGGCCACCACCCGGACCGTGGGGCAGGTCAAGGTCGAGGCGCTGCGCGAGCGCCTGCTGAGCATCAACCCCCAGGCCCGCATTACGGCCCTGCAGAAAGTCTACAGCGAGCAGACGGCCGACGAGTTCCAGCTGGACAGCTACGACTTTGTCATCGATGCCATCGATTCGCTCAAGGACAAGGCCCTGCTCATCGAACGGGCCTGCCGGTCCCGCGCGGTATTGTTTTCCTCCATGGGCGCCGCCCTGAAAATGGATCCCACCCGCATCCGGGTGGCCGAATTCTGGAAAGTGCAGGGCGATGCGCTGGCCCGTGCCCTGAGGCACCGCTTCAAGCGTGAGAAACGCTATCCGCAGCGCAAATTCCTTTGCGTCTATTCCGACGAGGTCCTGCCCAACCTGGGACACAACAGCACCTGCGGCACGGAAAAGTGCCTGTGCCCCAAGGCGCAGAAGGGCCCCGGAGACCCCGGTCTGCTCAACCACGAATGGTGCAGCTCCAAGGCGCAGATCAACGGCACCACGGCCCATATCACGGCCATTTTCGGACTGACCCTGGCCGGACTGGTGCTCCAGACCGCCGTCCGCGATGTCCGGCAGGATGTCCGTACTGCTCCCGGCGATGCCCGTCCTGCCGCCCCGACTGCACAAGACTCCTGATTTTTTATATCTTCATCACTATGCATCAGACATTTTTCATGCGTCGGGCGCTGCGTTTCCGGAGGTTCATCCGTCGGAAATACGCCGCCTTCCTCTCTCTTGGCAGAGAGGTCAGCATCGGCCATCTGTCTGGACATGTTGCAGATTGCCAGTTGCTGAAGAGTGGAGCAGGCAAGACCCTGGCCTTCCTGTTCCTGAGTATTTTCCTGATTCCCGAAATGGCGGCACAAGATGATGAGGATCCCGAGATTCGCCTGGCGGAAGCCGTGGTCTCTGCACAGAACGTCGAGGTTGCCTCCTCGTCGCTCTACACCGTGCAGGTGCTGACGGCCGGGGAAATCGCCAGGATGCCGGTTTCCTCCGTCCAGGACCTGCTCGGGCTGCTGCCCGGACTGGATGTCCGAACCCGCGGCGGCCATGCCATGCAGGCCGACCTGTCCATGCGCGGCGGCACTTTCGACCAGGTGACCGTCCTGTTGAACGGCATCAACATCACCGATGCCCAGACCGGCCATTTCAACCTGGACCTGCCCCTCGACCTGTTGGTGGTCGAACGCATCGAGGTGCTGCAGGGCACGGCCCTCAGCCTGACGGGGCAGCCCTCCTTCTGCGGGGCGGTCAATATCGTGACCGGCCAGCAGGCGGGCAACCGCATCCGCCTCGGCGCCCAGGCCGGACAGTACGGCCTGTGGTCGGGCAATGCCGCCCTGAGCCGCCGTCTGGGAGCCTGGCAATGGACGGCCTCCCTGAGCGCGGGCGGCAGCGAGGGCTATACGGACAACACCGATTTCCGTTCGCAGAGCCTGTTCAGCCAGTGGCGGCGGCCGCTCAGGGGACAGGGCTCGCTGAACCTGCAGGTGGGGCTGCAGGGCAAGGGTTTCGGGGCCAATTCGTTCTACTCGCTGCGTTATCCCGACCAGTACGAGGACAGCAAGACCCTCCTGCTCTCGGCCGCTCTCAGGCAGGACTTGGGGCGGATGCTCTGGCAGACCCAGGCTTGGACCAGGTGGCACAACGACCGCTTCGAGCTGTTCCGCGAGGGGCGGGCAGCGGCTCCGGCCTGGTACACGGCCCACAACTACCACCTGACCGCCTCCTCGGGTATCAGAAGCTCGCTGAGCCTGCCCGAAAGCTTCGGTCGCACCAGCCTGGGCCTGGACTGTCACAACGACCGCATCTACAGCAGCGTGCTGGGCGAGCCCCTGAGCCACAGCCTGCGGGCCCCCTTCGCCCCCGACAGCATCCGTCTGGACAAGGGCAGGCAACGCCCTCAGGCGGGGCTGTTTGCCGAGCAGTTCGTTGCCCTGGGGCAGTGGTCGCTCTCGGCCGGGCTGTCGCTCTTCTACAATAGTCTGTCCGGCCTGGGCTACGGCTATTCGGCTGCAATAGCCTACCAGACCCCCGGCGGGGGCTCCCTGAGCCTGAACCTGGGCCGCAGCCTGCGCCTGCCGACCTTCACCGACCTCTATTACCAGAGCGCCACCCAGACGGCCAACCCCCGTCTGAAGCCCGAAGAGAGCCGTCAGGCAGGGCTGGGCTACGAATACGCAGGCGGTCCCTGGCAAGCCTCACTGACCCTCTTCGCACGGCAGGGCTCGCAGCTGATCGACTGGGTCAGGCTGCCCTCCGAAGAGAAATGGCGCAGCGTCAATCATACCCGGGTGAGAGCCCTCGGACTGGAAAGCCGCCTGGCCTGCCGTCCTGCCGGGCTGCCGGTGCTCGAGAAGCTGGAGGCCGCCTACGCCTGGTGCTCGCTCGACAAGGAGGCCGGCGAGCTGCTGTCGATGTATGCCCTGGAATATCTGCGGCACAAGCTCACGATAGGAGCCTCACTGCGGCTCTATAGGCAGCTGGGACTGGAGACCGTGCTCAGCTTCAGGCAAAGGGAAGGGCAGTATGCCGACCTGGCCGGCGACCTGCACCGCTACGGGAGCGTCTGGCTGCTGGATACCCGCCTGCACTGGACGGAAAAAGCCTGGAGTGTCAGCCTGAGCGCCGACAACCTGCTCGACCGCCGCTACTGCGACTACGGAGGCGTGCGGCAGCCCGGCCGCTGGCTCAAGGCCGGTGTCTCCTACGTTTTTGAATAAGCCATCGCCGGCCATGACCAAGACCCCGAAAGTCTCTTCCACAGCCGGCATGACAGAGTTCCACAAGCTCCGGTCCGTACCGGATAACAACAGACACCCCCCGAAAGCAGCTGCCTTCGGGGGGTGTCGTTGTCGTCGCAAAAAACGGTCGGACTATTTCATCAGCCGGCCTTTTTTCTTGGCCAGGGTGTCGTGGTTGTTCTTGAGGTTGGTCCAATCGACTTTCTTCTTGGGATTGATGCCGTTGATGTACTTCTCGATGTTGGTGTAGCCGTCACCGTTGCAGTCCTTGACAGCATCGCTCGGATCGTTGGGATTCAGGCCGTACTTGATTTCCCAGGCATCGGGCATGCCGTCCTTGTCGGTATCGACATAGGGAGTGCCCTTGTACTCGGGATAGCCGCCCACCTGCGAAACGTCGGTGATGATGCCCTTCTTGTAGGAATCCTGCGGCAGGCGGCGATACTGGAACTGATAGTAGTCGATCTCGTCGGCCTTGGGATCGTAATAGACCTCGTCGGTCTTGATCTGGTGGATGATACGCTCATCGACGATGTCGCGCTTGGGATAGAGGGCGCCGGCATTGGCCAGGACAAACTTATAGGCCTGCTTGGCCGTCATGATGGTCACCGGAGCCATCTCCTTCATCTTGTCCGAACGGATAAAGGCCAGGTCTTCGGCCGAGTGGCCGTCCTGCACACCGCCGTTCCAGTTGTTCTTGGTCACCGTGTCGTTGCCTTCGACGATGTTACCCTCGACATAGGCCCAATGGGGCGTGCGGCCGCGGCCGTTGGCACGGAACACACGATAGGCGATCGGCTCGTCCTTGGGGGTGACAGGACCCGGCTTGAAGTAGTTGTTGAACACATTGTAGGAGTGTCCGGCTCCGTCGCCCGTGCGGTGGTACCAGTTGTAGATGATGTTGTTCAGGTAGTTGAACTCGCTGCTCGACATCGAAGGGTTACGACCGGTGTTGTTGGCCCAGATATTGCGGGCGAAGGTATTGTTGATACCGCCGATGGTGCTGCCGAAGGAATGGTTGTAGGTGTCCAGCCCCTGGGCCGAGATGGAGTTCTGGATGGTCACGTTGACGGTCATCAGCTTCTGGGCAGGGCCGCCCGTTTCAGGCTGGTACATGTAGCGGTAGAAGGAGATGTTCTCGTCCAGACCCCAGCTGCACGACAGGTGGTCGAGCATGATGTTGCCGATGGGGTTGCCGCCGATGCAGTCGTCGCGACGGCCCACGTTGGTCTCGCCGCGGCGGAAGCGCATGTGACGGATCACCACATCGTGGGTGTCGATCCAGACAGATTCACCGGCCACGCAGACACCGTCGCCGGGAGCCGTCTGACCGGCAATGGTGATGTACGGCGACTTGACGATGAGCGGGGTCTTCAGGCGGATGATGCCGGCCACGTTGAAGACCACGATACGGGCACCGCCCTGTTCGCAGGCCCAACGGAACGAACCTTCGCCGTCGTCATTGAGGTTGGTCACGGTCAGCACCTTGCCGCCGCGGCCGCCGGGAGTCCACATGGCACCGCCTTCGGCACCGGGAAACGCGGGAATGTCACACTTGACCAGGTCCGACGGCTTGCGGGCGCAGGGCACATAGGGACGGCCCATGGCAGCCTCCTTGTCGCGGATGGCCTTGAAGGAGTTGAAAATGGAGTCGGAGCGCTCTTTGGCCTTGGCGATCATGGCCTCGGAAGCGGCGGCTATTTCGGGCGGCACGCTCGGGTACTGTGCCCGGGCCTCAGGAGCCTGCATCAACATCATGGCGCCCAGGAGGGCGCACGTCATCGCTGTTTTTTTCATAATTGTATTGTTTATAGGTTGGTTATCGTTCTGTCTGTGGCAGACTTGCGGACAAATGTAGAGACAGCATAACACAATATCAAGCCAATAATATTTAAATGACATAAACTGCCTTAACGCGCCTGCCCCCGGCCCGTCCCATGCCGGAAAGACAAGGGAGGGGCCGGGGGCAGGGAAGGGTAGCGGGCCGAAAGCGAAAGGCTGGGTATAGAACCCGTCCTTCCGGAATTATACTGCTTTGATCTCCATAACGGTCGTCTCGCGGTTTAGAATGCAATGGTTTCGACGAGTTCCATCATCTTGAAGAAATCGGCCTTGGCGTCCTTCAGATAGTACATCACGCCATTCTCGCCGTTTTCGCCGAGGGCTGGTTTCAGTACGGGCATCTTGTCGACCAGTGCCCTGCCCACCTCGGGACGGTTGTCCTCGACGAGCTTGCACTCGATGCGCAGCGTCTGTCCCTTGAAGGCGCAAATCTCCACCTTCCGGTTTGCGGCAATCTGTCGTGTGGCATTTGTATGGCCGAATGCCATGATGTAGATTTTCTCCTCGAAGAAGAGCATGGCACCGTAGGGACGTACGCGCGGCTGGTCGCCTTCTGCCGTAGCGAGATAGAACGTTCCGGCTTTCTCCAGGAAATCGTAGACTTTCTTTGCTGCTTCCATTGTAATAAAGCCCCCCTTTTATCCCCCGAAGAGGAAGACCGTAGCAGGGGCGCGGGTCAGTCGGTTAATAAAAAATGCATCCCCTCAGGGAAATATGGAGAGGGGCTACATCATGGCCGTGAGGAAATTCTCGTAGCCCAGCTTGTCGATATAGTGCAGATACTGGGCCTCCCAGGCCATGTGGTCCTTCTCGCCGTCGATCCACTTGTAGATGAGTTTCTGCGTGGGGTAGTCGTCCTTGAAGGCTTCGGCCAGCTCGCTGAGCTCCCTGACGGCCTCGGGCTGATAGTCGGATTCGATCTGCTGTCTGGGATCGTCGTAGAAGGGAAACTCGACCGTCTTCATGGCCTCCTGCAGCTGGGCAGGCTTGCAGCCGAGCTCGACCAGGCGCTGCAGCACCTCTTCGGCCTCGTCCCATTCTTCCTCGGCCTCTTCCTTCCATTTGTCGGCCAGCTTGCTCCAGCCCTGCAGGCGGCAGTAGGCCGAGAAGGCGAAATGCTGTTTACTGTTTCCAAACCATACGGCGCCGAGTTCGGCGAACTTTTTCAATGCTTCTTGTTTAGTCATAGTCGTTTTGTTTTTATATATAATGTGGCGCTAAGATAGCCTTGTTGCCTGACACGGCCGCTGTCCGAAACAATACAATATTTGTCCGGAACGATACAGTTCCGCCATCTTTTCTTATCTTTGCCGATCCGATTCCTGCTATGTACACACTCAAGGAAAGCTGGCATGCGATGTTCGGCGCGATGCCGATGGACAACTGGGACGGCAAGATGTACTGCATCGAGACCGATGCGGCCAAGACTTTCCGCTCGAACGAGACGCAAGGCTTCCTCTCGGCCTACACCTTCACGCTGGTCACGCAAGGCTGGCTGACATTCATCTACAACGGCAAAGTCCTGACACTCAATGCCGACGACCTCTATTTCTACTCGCCGGGGCTTTCGGTCACCATCGTCTCGGCCTCGGAAAACTACCGCGCCATCTGTCTTTTGGCCGACGAGCACACGACCATCGACATGCCCACCGTGCGCGACCTGGTGGGCATTGCCTGCCTGCCCGTCGTGCAGCTGCACGAACCGAAGCTCACGCTGCCCCATGCCACGGCCCTGCACCTGGCCTCGCGGATGCGCGAGATCATCGCCTACCTGCACTCCGACCATCTCTACAGGCAGGAGACCCTGCGCATGCTCTACGCCCTCTTCCTGCTCGATGTGCAGAACGCCCAGCAGCGGGTCATCGTCCAACGGCCGATGACCAGGCGCGTGGAAGATATCTTCATCGGTTTCATCCGCCTGCTGCCCGCCCACTTTGCCCGGCACCGCGACATCGCCTTCTATGCCGGCCGGCTCAATATCTCGCCCGTCTATCTCTCGCGCGTGGTCCGTCAGGTGTCGGGACGCACCGTGGTCGACTATGTCAACCAGATGCTGCTCATGGAAGCCTCCTTCCTGCTGCGCACCTCGTCCTTGAGTGTCGCCCAGATAGCCGACCGACTCAACTTTGCCGACGCCTCCTCGTTCAGCAAGTTCTTCTCACGCCAGAAAGGAATGTCGCCCCGGCAGTTCAGGGCCGGGGCTGACACATTCGGATCTCGCTGTCAATAGCCGGGATTCTGTGCGACCTTGGTTTGGTTCTTGTCGAGAGCATCCTGTGGAATCGGACGCAGTATCTTGTACTTGCCGTCGTCGCCCTTCATCTGTGCCTCCGTGACGCCGTCCTCATTGTAGGCGGTCACATACTCAACCAGCTTATGGGTACGTTTCAGATCAGTATAACGGACATATTCGCCGGCCATTTCACGGGCACGTTCGTCCAGGATGAAGTCGATGGTGATATCGCCGGCAGTCACATTCATGGCAGCTTCGAATCCGGTCTTGACAGTGCCCGGACGCCGGCGCAGTTTATTGATCATGTCGGCGGCCTTGAGCTTGTCGTTGCACTGAAGGTATGCTTCTGCAGCAATCAGGTATGCTTCGCCAAGACGGGAAAGAACTACATCGTGGGTGCTACACGACGAAGAACGGTTGGCGATGGAAGCGGCCGTATAGTCGTCGAACTTCTTGATACAGGGAACGCCCAGGTCCATCGAACGCCGCTCTTTCCAGGTGGCGTTCACCTGAGTGGAGGGCCCGATACCGACATTGTCCAGCGTGGTCTTCGTAATAATGGTGTTGGCTTTCTGTCCGTAGGGGTCGTCGGCCCGCCAGGCGGCAATATCGGCATCTGTCGCCCAGGCGGGAGCGTAATAGGCGATAATGGGACTGGTCGGGTTGTTGTAGTAGTCGAAGTATTGAACCTGGCCTGCCCCCGTACCTGTGCCATGCAGCTCAAGCATGAATGTCTGCTCCAGACGGCCGTCTCCGCGGGTGTACAAATTCATCAGGCGGAAGAATGGCGATTCATTGCCGTCGATAGCCTTGGCATTGGGCATTTCGGCACCGCCGAGATAGGCACCGAACTGGGCCTGCTGGTAGCTGCCGTCCGAACCGGGATTCTCAAGTGTGGCGGAATTGAACTGCACCGCCCAGAAAATTTCGGCATTGGATTCGTTATTGACATCAAAAGCATCTTCGATAGAGAGTGCGGGCAACTCGTCGTTAATGGTCTCCAGAGCATACTGGACCGCCTTCTGGAAGTCGGTACTCTGGGCAATGTTCTCTTCCTGTGCCTCGTAACCTTCTCCATTCAGCCAGCCGCGGGTCAGATAGGCCTTGGCCAGGAAAAAACTGGCGGCACGCTTGTTGGCGCGTCCCACGGCAGATTTTTCGACAAGAGAGGAATTGTGGGCCAGCTCGTCGAATTCGCTGATGATGAAATCATAGACCGTCTTCAGACTGGTACGTTCAAAATTCATTTCGGCCGAAGCATACATCTTTGTGTTGAGCGCTACGGGACCGAAATGCTGGACCAGCATGAAATAGGTCCAAGCCCGTATAAAGCGGGCTTCGTCAATGTATTGGCTGCGAACATTGCTCTCCTCTGTGGTCTCACCATAGGCAATGACGCTGTTGGCTAATTGCACGGTCTTGAAAAGGTTGGTATAAAGAGTCAGCACATTGCCTTCGGTGGCTGTATGCTGGTAGTAGTTCATCGACACGCCGGAGGATTTGCCGTCTCCGAAAAGATCCGTACCGGCCGTGAGCGTGAGCGGAGACACACTGTAGATGGAACGCAGCGAACCATACATACTGTTGGTCAGGCTTTCAAAACCGTTTTTAGTCTTGTAGAAATCCGATGCTGCGACATTCGATTTGTTGTCTTGGTCCAGGAAACCGGAGCAGCTCGTGGCCAGGATGACAGCCAGGGCTGCAGCAATAATATGTCTTAGTTTCATAGCTTCTTTTTTTTAGAATTTGAGATTAGCGCCGATTTGACAACTTCTTGATGCAGGACCGCCCTGACCGTTGTTGATACGGGAGGCAGCCCATTCAGGATCGAATCCTCTATAGGAGGTGAAGGTGAAAGGATTGACAATGTTTATGTACAGACGTGCATGGGAGATGCCTGTTTTTTCAATCCATTTTCCGGGGCAGGAATAGCCCAAAACGATGTTCTTGACTTTGGTGAAGGAATTATCGACAAACCATTGCGAGCCATTGCTGCCAGTAACCCAAAACGGACCGCAGCCCTTGTTGTTGCCCGAGTTGGTCGGGAATGGGTAGCTGCCGTAATGGGTTTCGGTTGTCGTGTGGAGTTCGCCGTCGTCGCCCAGGGCCGGAACGCCTGCGGGTACATACAGATCCATCGACAGACGCTGCATGCCACGCTGGCTGTAATCGGTGAATTCTTGCATGAATGGACTGAAAACAGTGCTGCCCTGACTGGTATAGATGTTGAATGAGAAGTCGATATTCTTCCATGTCAAGTAGGAATTGATGCTGCCCGTCCATGTCGGTTCGACATGTCCCTGCACACGGCGGTCATTCGGATCGATCACTCCGTCGTGGTTCATGTCCTTGACAAGATACTCACCCTCATGGAATTTGGTGATTTTCGAAGCGTCGGCAGCATAGGCGCGAGCCTGCTCGGCTGTACAGATGCCGTCGGGCACATAGCCATAGACAACATCAATGGGCTGGCCGATAAACCATCCGTTGCCGGTCATATCCATGTCCTTGCGGCCGTTCAGCTCGAGAATCTCGTTCTTGTTGTGAGCGAAAGTGAAGCTGGTTGTCCATTGCCAGTCCCTGTGCTGGATGTTGACAGTGTTCAACTGGATTTCAACGCCTTGGTTACGCACCTTGCCCACATTGCCCCAGATAGCACCGGTGTTCGAGCCCATTTCGAGCGGAGTCTCCATTTCCATCAGCAGGTCGCTGGAGGTCCGGGAATAGACATCGATGGAGCCCGTAATCCGGTTCCTGAAGCAGCCGAAGTCCAGGCCGGCATCATATTCGCGGGTCTTTTCCCATGTCAAATCGCTGTTGGCCAACTCGTAGCCATAACCATTGGCAACGGATCCGCCGAAATTGTAATAATATTTGGAATTGGCCAGCAACTGGGTCTGGTAGGCACCTACAGCACCGTTGTTACCAGTGATGCCGAAACTGAGACGCAGCTTGAGGTTGCTCAGCCAGTCATCGCTGCCTTCCATAAAAGATTCTTCAGAAAGACGCCATGCTGCTGCGGCCGAGGGGAACATGCCCCAGCGCCTGCCTGCCTGGAACTTGGAGCTGCCGTCCCAGCGTGAAGACATTGTCAGATAGTAACGGTTCATGTAGTCGTAGTTCAGCCGAAGGACATAGGACAACATCGAAATCTTCTCATAGTTACTGCCGATCCTTTCGACCGTCGAAGCAGAGCCGAGATTGTACCAGTCGACATCGAAAGGCATGTCCGTGGCGGCCAGTTCTTTCGACTCAAAACGCTGGTGATAGACACTGACCAGCCCCAGCGCATTGAGCGTGTGGCCGGCAAAGGACTTGATGTAGTTTGCCTGAGAATCCCAGGTATAGGAGAAGTACTCATGGTCGTCGGTGACAACCCGGTTGGTCTTGTTGTAGCGGGCCTGCGATTTACTGCCTTGAAACTGCCCGCGGCTGCGTGAGCTGTACATCGGTGCCAGCGTGCTTTTCAGGATGACTTCCCTGACAGGGGAGAACTGGAGGTAGATGTTGGACATGACATCGTAACGACGGGAGTTGTCCTTGGTGTTCTCCCTGTCAAGGATAGGATTGACGGTCGATGTCGGACCGCCGCCGTCGGGATAGATGGCGGCATCCTTGCCAGGCTGCTCAATGGGCAGGCCGATGTTGTCGCCCTCCCAATAGCGGGCAGGGAAAACAGGGGACATGCGGAAACCGTTCATAATGGCGTTGGCGCTGCCGCTTTCCTTCAAGGAAGTCGCCAGATTGACAAAAGCACCTGTTGACCAGTGTCCGTCGATCAGATGATCGACGGCTGCCTTCATGTTCCAACGCTCGTAGTCGTCGTAGAGCACACCTTTTTCCTGCTGGTAGCCCAGTCCGACCCGATAGCTGAAATCTTTGCTGCTGCCGGTGATGTTGACGAAGTGGTTTTGTTCAAGTCCTCTGCGTGTCACTTCACCGACCCAGTCGGTGTAGTCGTTATTGATGAACTGGTCCTTCCATTTCGGACTGAAGTTGCACCAGACAAGTTTCCAGTTGGCATCCGTCAGTTCCCAGTGAGAATCGCCGTCGGCATCGAAAGTGGTATTGGCGAAGTAACGGAAAGTACGCCATTTCATCCATTCATTACCATCCATGAAATCAGGCATGTTGGCAGTATTCCTGACTCCGTAGTAGCCGTCGTAGCTGACAATGGCCTTGGCCGCACTGCCCATGGCGGTACCTTTCTTGGTCGTAATCATCAGCACGCCGTTGGTGGCACGAGAACCGTAAATGGCCGTTGAGGAGGCATCCTTCAGGACGTCGACTTTGTCAATGTCCATAGGATTGAGGAAATCAATATTGTCGCAGACGATTCCATCGACGACATAAAGAGGATCGCCTCCCTGCAGAGAGCTTTTGCCCCGGATCTGCATGCTGAAGCCATCGCCTGCACGGCTTGATGTCTGGCTTATATTGACGCCGGCTATTGTCCCCTGCAGTCCTCCGGCCAGATTGGTCACCCCCTTGGCTACAATCTTTTCGGCATGGATGCTGCCCACGGCGCCGGTCAAGTCGCTTTTCCTGACAACGCCATAGCCGACCAGAATCAGCTCGTCGAGCTGCTTGCTGTCTTCCTGCATGACAACATTGATCACATTTTGATTCCCTACAGCCACATTCTGCTGAATATACCCGATATAGGTAAACTTCAACACAGCGTTGTCCGGAACTTCCCGAATGGAATAACGGCCATTCGCATCAGTAGTGGTTCCCCTTGATGTGCCGTCGATTACAACGCTCACACCAATCATCGACTCGCCGCTTGCATTCCTGACTGTACCGGTGACAGTCCTTTGGGCGAAGCCAGTCAGTCCTAATGCGCATAGCATTACGACCAAGAGAAATCTTCTTTTCTGCATGTCGGTTTTAATTGAAGGTTGTTAGTTAGGTTTTGGATGAAGGTTGTTAGTTAGGTTTTGGATAGATAATTGGATTTCTGATAGATAGATACTTGGCGTTGGAATATGAAGTCATCAAATGTGCTTTTCATGTGGTGCAATTTTAATAATAATATCTGAGAATGCAAAATTTTGGCAATAAAAAAATTACGGAGCCGATTTCAGCGGCCGTCCGGCATGCCTCAGACATTGCTGTTCCGCCCCCAGACCCCCAACCGCCGGCGCATCCGGGTGGAGTGGGGGGCTTTCGAAAGTACTTCTGAAAGTAGCGCCACCGGTGGCAATCGGGGTTTCGGACAGCCGTGGCAGGAAGAAACCCTTCTCGATAGTGTACCCGTCCGATGAACTGTAGAGCGCAGGCCTGGCCTGTTTTAATGGCTGATGTCAGCTAAGTGACGGATGGTTCTACGGCACACGCTTACGGAGCAGGCACCGAACCCTTAAATAATTCCCGCAAGAATGTTATTCCTGCTTGAATAATTGTCGGAATTCACTTATTTTTGTGTCGATTCATGCAGTGAAGATAAACGGCGAAAAAGCGTGTATTTATAATTGCACGTCTCAAGTATTGTTACGAGTTGATTTTTTTTATTTGTGAAAGACAATGGAATGCTTTCGATGTAATCTTTCAGCAGATCGGTTTACAGCTACCCACTCTCGTTAAGTAATTTTAAGAAGGATGAATCAATCTCAATACAACCAACTCTTCTCTTTTATCTGGAATATTGCAACAGATGTGCTAGTTTATGCCTTTGAGAAAGGTGAGTATAAGAAAATCATCATGCCGATGATGGTCTTGCGTCGTATCGACGTTCTTCTGGAACCAACAAAGGAACACTTGCTGGCTCAGAAGAAGATGTTGGATGATAACAACATCAATAACCAGGATCCTATTCTTTTTACGGTGACTGGTTATCCGTTCTACAACACTTCGCTTTTCACAATGAAGACGCTGAAAAGCGAAACTGACCCATTACGCCTGAAGATGAACTTCACGGATTATCTCAATGGCTTTAGTAAGGATGTCCAGGATATTCTTGATAAGTTCCATCTAAGGCAGATGGTGGATAACCTTACTGAAGCAGAGCGTTTGGGTAGCATCATTGAGAAATTTACCGATGACAAAATAAACCTCTCGAACAAACCCGTGCTTAACGATGACGGAAACGTAAAATTACCGGCCCTCGATAACCATACGATGGGCACGATGTTTGAGGAGTTGCTTCGTAAGTTCAATGAGGAGAACAACGTAACTGAAGCTGGTGAGCACTTCACACCCCGTGATTATGTGAAACTACTTGCCGACCTCGCCGTGCTTCCTGTTGCTGACAAGATTACAGACAATACTTACAACATCTATGATGGCGCTTGTGGAACTGGAGGTATTCTCACGATTGCACAAGACAGTATTCAGGAGATTGCTGAAAAGCTTGATAAACGTGTTATTGTGAATATCTATGGGCAGGAGTTGCAACCGGAAACGTATGCTACATGTAAGGCCGATTTGATGATATCTGGAAATATCAAGTCTTTCCAATATGCTTTTGGCACTCAACAGCGTGAATATATTGCTTTCGATAGCACCATTTCACGCGACGGCCACGCTGGAGAGAATTTTGATTTCTGCATCTCCAATCCACCATTCGGCACTCCATGGAAAGAGGATTTGAAGAAACGGGGATTGGGTGAGAATGAAAAAAAGAAATTCACGGATAGTCGTTTCCAGCTGTTAGATAAAGATGGCAATGAAATTTCTTTCATCCCGGACATCGGTGACTGCCAGATGATGTTCCTTGCCAACAATCTGTCACGTATGCGTGACGATACGCCACTTGGCACTCGCATCGTTGAGGTACACAACGGCTCCAGCTTGTTTACGGGCGATGCCGGCAGCGGTGCCAGCAACTTACGCCAATACATCATTGAGAACGACTTGCTCGAAGCCATCGTTGCCATGCCAGAGAAAGACTTTTACAACACAGGTATTGGCACTTTCGTATGGGTCATAACCAACCGCAAAGAAGACAGGCGAAAGGGCTTCGTGCAGCTCATAGATGCTACAGAGATAAAGACTCCGCTTCGCAAGAATCTTGGCGAGAAGAACTGTGAAACGGCAGAGGAAGACCGCAAAGCCATCCTTAAACTGCTGATGGACTTTGAGGAAACACCGCAAAGCAAGATATTTCCTAACAACGAGTTTGGCTATTGGAGCGTGAAGGTGTGTCGTCCGCTGCGACTGAAATCGCAGATTACGAACAATGGCATAGCCCTTTGCATCCAGGATAAAAAGTTCAAGGACATGCAAGACTGGCTTTCACGTCTATTTGAGGAAACCCAAGGCAAGGTATATCTTGACTTTAATTTGTTCATTAAAGAAGCTAAGGCTGCAACAAAGAAGCACGGCTTCAAATGGAAGAAATCTAATCGAGATGCCCTGCAGCGCTATTTCAGTGAGGTCTGCCCTGATGCCGAAATTGTCGTCGATGATAACGGATGCCACGTACCCGACAAAGATCTAGAAGATTCTGAGATTATCCCGTTCCGTTATGAGAATGGCATCGAAGCCTTCCTTCAGAACGAGATACTTCCTTATACGCCTGATGCGTGGATTGACAAAGAAAGTATTCAGACGGGCTACGAACTTTCGTTCACCAAATACTTCTATAAGCCAAAGCAGCTGCGTACTATTGAAGAAATCAGCAAAGATATTCGTGGTATAGAGGAACGCACAGACGGATTGTTGAACGAAATCTTAGGAAAGTAATATGGAGAGGTATAGTTCATATAAAGATAGTGGCATCTCGTGGATTGGTAAAATACCAGAGCATTGGGAGGTATGCAGAATGAAACGTGTTTTTTCGGAAGCAAAAGAAAAAACCACAACAGAAAGTGAAACACTTTTAAGTTTATCTCAATATACAGGAATCACGTTGAAAGATGATGCGAAAAAAGTTGGTATGTTTGAAGCCGAATCAACTATTGGGTATAATGTTGTTCATCCAGGTCAGTTTGTAATGAATATTATGTTGGCTTGGAATGGCAGCTATGCTGTATCTGATTATGAGGGTATTATTTCCCCATCTTATTGTGTCTTTAATTTCAATGAAGATTGCGAAAAGAAATACTTCCACTATCTTTTAAGGCTGCCAGCTTATGCGGGAGCTTTCAAAACTATGTCAAAAGGCATAATTGAAAGCAGGCTTCGACTTTACCCAGTCTACTTTCTTGCTTTCAAAACCATAATTCCACCTCTCAACGAGCAACAATCCATTGTTGCCTACATCGAAGAAAAAACTTCCAAGATAGATGCTTATGTAGTAGACAAGGAGAAAGAGTTACGGCTGCTTAACGAGTTAAAAGAAACCGAAATTGCAAACGTCGTCACGCAAGGGCTTAACCATAATGTGAAGATGAAAGACTCCGGCATCCCTTGGATTGGGATGATACCTGAGCATTGGGAAATGGTTAAACTGAAAGTGTATTGTAAAGAGAATAAGGAAAAGAATAGGAATAATCAAGAGTCCACAGTTTTATCTTTAAGTTACGGTAATGTAATAGTTAAACAAGACTTGAATGCAGGGCTTTTGCCAGAAAACTATGACTCCTATCAAATTGTCAACCCTGGGTATATAATACTTCGGCTCACTGATTTGCAAAACGATCACAAAAGTCTTAGGACTGGGTTAGTGAAAAATAGAGGAATAATAACCAATGCGTATGTAGGATTGATAGTAGAGAAAATAAATCCTGCTTATACAAGATTCCTTCTCCATTCTTATGACTTGAAAAAATTGTTTTACAGTATGGGCGGAGGATTACGTCAATCCATGAGTTACAAGGATGTAGCTAATCTTATGATTTGCGTTCCTCCTCTTAGCGAACAGCGTGCCATTGTTGAACATATCGAAAACAAGTGCAACAAAGTAAATTCTCTCATTTCCGAATTGGAAGCTGAAATAGAATATCTCAAAGAGTATAAACAACGTTTGATCGCTGACTGCGTGACAGGGCAAATCAACGTACAATAAAAGATTTTAATATGGACAAGAATTTTTGGAATACAGTTTTATCAAACCTATCTTCGCCAGACAAAGTATCTGTGAGAAGGTATGAGGGTGATTATTATGGCATTTTCTCATCTGAAAATAGCAATGACACATACGACTGGTTCCATGTGAATAGTCGTCAATTAGAATTAAATCTACAAGATAAAGGTTTTTCATGGTGTTATGTGATTGAAACTGCTCCTTCAGCAACACCTTTTATATATCTTTTTACGAGTCCCAATATGTCTAAGGACTTCATAAAGGACGAACTTAACTCATATATAGAAGAAATGCCAAAAGGTCGGCATGTCTATTTCGAGGATTGTTCTTTTTCTAATATAGACATTGACAAATACGATAACAGCATATCTGCATTGGAGAAGGAGCTATATCGCAAAGCAAGTGATGTCTTTAGAGTTTACAAAGTGTAGAATCATATATAATATTAGAAATTTTTATGCCTACAGATACCAGCGAAAAGAATCTTGAAACTATCCTTGTCAGTTATTTGTGCAACCAACACAAATACGAGCAGGGCGTAAGTGAGAACTATAATAAAGACTACGCGCTCGACACTGAGCGTGTGAAGCGTTTCCTTCTCTCCACACAAAAGCTAAAGGTGGAGAACACCGCTTGTTTTGCAAGCGAGGTGTCTGAGCGCAAATTTTTCACTGAGCTAAATAAGCAACTGGCAACCAACGGTATAACACATATACTACGTAAAGGGTTCCGCTACATATCAGAGATATTCGATATGTATTATCCGCTTCCATCTGAGCTGAATCCTACTGCTAAGGAGCTGTATGGCAAAAATATATTCTGCGTCACCCGGCAGCTATTCTACAGCAAAGAAAATAGCAACAGCATTGATGTGATGATTTCGCTAAATGGCTTGCCCGTCATGACATTGGAACTGAAAAACCACTATACCAATCAGACGATTGAGAATGCTGTTACCCAGTACCAAAACGACCGCGACCCGAAAGACCCCTTGCTGGCTCCCAAAAGGTGCGCCGTACATTTTGCCGTTGATGATGACGACATCAAAATGTGTACTTGGCTTTCAGGCAAATCATCGTGGTTCCTACCATTCAACAAAGGTGTAAATGGAGGAGCCGGAAATCCAATCAATCCCAATGGGATGAGAACTGCCTATCTTTGGGAAGAAATCCTAAAGAAAGAATCTCTCTCTGACATTCTTGAAAACTACGCACAGGTAGTTGTCAAGAAAGTACGGGAGCGTGATAAGAACACGGGCAAATATAAGGAAGTTACAAAGACTTCTGTCGTATGGCCCCGCTATCACCAGTTAGATGCAGTTCGTAGTTTGCTGAAGGCAACGCGAGAAGGAGGCATCGGCCAGCGGTTCTTAATTCAACACTCAGCTGGCAGTGGTAAGTCTAATTCAATCACTTGGCTAGCCTATCAGCTTGTAGGGCTGCTGGATGGAACACAACCGCTGCTTGACAGCGTTATCGTAGTAACTGACCGTGTGAACCTTGACAATCAAATCAGGGACAACATTGCTGCATTTAAACGTCTGCAAAACCTTGTTGCTTGGGCGGACAGCGCAGACAGAAAAGATAGCAATACTTCATTGAAGAGCCTGCTGGAATCGGGGAAGAAAATCATCATTACAATCGTACATAAATTCCCATATATTCTGGATGCAATCGGAAATGAACTAAAGAACAAACGCTTCGGCATTATCATAGATGAAGCGCATAGCAGCCAAAATGGTTCCTTGTCTGCTAAGATGAATATAGCCCTAAGTGGCAATGCTGGAGGCGACGAGATGGACTTGGAGGACCGGCTGAATCAAATTCTCGAGGGACGGAAGATGGTGAAGAATGCTAATTACTATGCATTTACTGCTACACCTAAAAATAAAACGCTGCAAATGTTCGGTCAGCCGTTTGATGCTCCAGAGGGTGAAATAGGTCACCGCCCATTCCATGAATACACCATGAAGCAAGCTATTGAAGAGGGCTTTATAATGGACGTATTGGAGAATTATACCACCTACAATAGTTATTACAAGATAGTGAAAGCTATTGAGGAAGACCCGGAATTTGAAAAGAAACAGGCACAAAAGAAACTCCGTGCTTTTGTGGAAAGTCAGCCCGAGACAATTCAGCAGAAAGCTTCTGTCATTGTTGAGCATTTCCATACTCAGGTTATTGGTAAAGGCAAGGTTGGAGGACAAGCTCGCGCTATGGTGGTGACAAGCAGCATCCTCCGCGCCATCGAGTTTTATTATGAGATAAAACGTCAACTGGAAGAACGCAAAAGTCCTTATAAGGCTATCGTCGCCTTCTCGGGTACTAAAGAGTATGGTGGGAAGCAGGTGTCTGAATCTGATGTAAACGGTTTCCCCTCTAAGGATATTGAGGATAATATGGAAATTGACCCATACCGCATTCTCGTTGTGGCCGATAAGTTCCAGACGGGTTATGACCAACCACTTCTTCATACTATGTACGTGGATAAGGTGCTTTCTGATGTCAAGGCTGTTCAGACGCTTTCGCGTCTTAATCGTTGCCATCCTAAGAAACGCGATACTTTTGTCCTGGACTTTGCAAATGATGCAGATGACATACAGAAAGCATTTCAGCGTTATTATAAGACAACAATTCTTTCTAAGGAAACTGACCCGAATAAACTCAATGACCTTATTACGGAAATTGAACAGGCTAACATCTACACCGAAGACGATGTGCGTAATCTCAATGAAAAGTATTGGAGCGGCGCAGAGCGCAATGAGTTGGATCCAATAATCAATACTTCCGTTGACCGCTTCAAGACTTTGGATGAAAACGCTCAGATACGCTGTAAGAGTAGCATCAAGTCTTTCCTGCGCATCTATCCGTTTATCGCTGCTGTTATGCCGTTCAAGAGTCAGGAGTGGGAAATGCTAAATACCTTCTTCATGTTACTTGTTCACAAGTTGCCTAAACTGAAAGGTGAAGATTTCACAGAAGGCTTGCTGGACGCAATAGACTTTGACCAATATCGGCTTGTTAAGGGTGAGGAACTGAAGATTGAATTAGAAAACAGAGATGAATCCATTGAGCCTATCCCTGTAGGACAACCTAAAGGAAAAGCTGAGCCGGAGATACAGAAGCTCAGTGACATCCTCGATGAGTTCAACGGCATCAATTGGCTGAACAAGGACAAAGCTAAACAGCAGTTAGAGGAACTGCCGACACGCCTTCAAGCGGATGAAGCATTTGTCAATGCGGTGCGTAACAGCAACCGCCAGACGGCTATGCAACAATTCAGCCAATCTATGATGGCGATAGCTATTCAAATGCTGAATGAAAATACAGAGTTTACACGCAATTACCTTGACAATCCTGATTTTCAGAATTTCATTAACCAGCGCGTCTTCCAGAGCGCATATAATAGTGTAAGGAGATAATATGATAACATCAAATAACGAATCTATATCTGACATCCTGAAGTCTATCGATGAGGGGAAAACGCAACTTCCCGACTTCCAGCGTGGCTGGGTGTGGGAAGATGGGCGTATTCGTGCGCTCATTGCAAGTATCAGTAATGGCTATCCTATCGGTGCTGCCATGTTCCTTCAGACTGGTGGTGAGGATATTCATTTCAAATACCGCCTCTTTGAGGGTGTGGATAAATCAAAAGAAAACGTGGAGCCTGAGCGTCTTGTCTTAGACGGACAGCAGCGCAATACTTCCATCTACCGCTCAATGTACTCCAAGAAGCCTGTTGAAACGGTGGATAGTAAGAAAAAGCCTATCAAGCGTTTCTATTATCTCAATATTCCGCTTTGTCTTGACACACTGATCGACCGCATAGATGCGGTGGACTCTGTGCCGGAAGACAAAATCGTTCGAGAAAACATCGGCCGTGACATCAAACTCGATCTCTCGACACGCGAGAAGGAGTTTGAGGCACATCGTTTTCCTTTGAACATCGTATTTGATTCACAGGAGATGATGAGATGGCAGCGGCAGTACACGCGTTATCACAATTCTGATGAGGTGGATGAAAACTGGGATAAATTCTACGACAATGTAATTGTCCCTATGGCCACTTATCAAATACCCGTTATTCAGGTTGGCAACGACGTTCCAAAAGAGGCCGTGTGCCAGGTATTTGAGAATGTGAACCAAGGTGGGGTATCGCTGACTGTATTTGAACTTGTGACGGCTACTTTTGCTGCTGATAATTTTGAGCTTCGCAAAGATTGGGAACAGATATGGAAGGACTTACAACGACATCGCCAACTTTATCACAAAAAGTATCAGTCCTTCACTGGTACTGATTTCCTCACTGCGCTAACTTTGCTGGCTAGTTATGACAAGTTCAATTCTTCCAACGACAACAAGCCGAAGGCTGTATCGTGTAAGAAGAAGGATGTACTCCGTCTTACCTTCACCGACTATCAAACATATAGGGACAGGCTTTTATCTGGTTTGAATGAAGCGGTGAAGTTCTTGGAAGAGCAACGGGTATTTACCGCTATCGACATGCCTTATACAAGTCAGCTGATACCTCTTTCGGTTGCATTTGCCATCGACAAAAATCTTTGGTTTAACGCGGCCAACAGCCGGAAATTGGAACAGTGGTATTGGTGTGGCGTATTTGGTGAATTGTATGGCGGTGCCAATGAAACCCGCTATGTTACGGACATCACCGGCTTGATGGAATGGGCAAAGGATGATAATGCCGCGCCTGACACCGTGCGTCGTTCTAACTTCCACGCTTCCCGTTTGGGTCAGTTATACACACGTAATAGTGCTGCATACAAGGGTATCATGGCACTTATCATGAAAGCGCAGGCCCGCGATTTCATCAAAGGGTCGCAGATGGACTTCGCTTCATATGTTGGTGAAGCAACCGACATTCACCACATATTCCCTCAGCATTATTGCGAAGGACAGCACATTGATCGTGCTTTATGGAATTCTGTCATCAATAAGACACCCATCTATGCCAGGACGAACCGCATTATCGGTGGCAACGCTCCCAGTAAATACCTTTCAAGCATTGAGCGAAATCACGGTGTAGAGCCTGAAAAGCTTGATGAATATCTTGCTTCTCATATGATTGATGTGGAAGCCATTCGTACCGATGACTTCGATACCTATTTTGACAAGCGTAAAAATGCACTTCTTGACCTCGTCGAACAGGCTACAGGCAAACCAGTAGCCGGACGCGACGAACAAGAAGCAGAAGAGCCTTCTTCTTATGATTTGGCAGAAATGAATGAAATCGAGTGGGACGTGGAATAAAAGATCCTTAATTATTGCGCTAAACTGGTACTGTCACTCACCGTTTCCGATCACAGTGACATTGCTTGGTGCCGTAAGTGCGTGATAATTATCGAAAAACTATCTTCGTGTTAGTTGACCGATTAATTTTTCGGCATATTCTTTGCTTAAATGATGATTGACTAAAAACTTGAGAATTAGTTTTTGGTCTTCAACCGCTTCGGCGGTCCTGATAAATGTCGGCTGGTTAATGCTGATAAAGGAAGAGAGCCTACCGTCTGTCATCTTTTGAATAGCTCGTTTGATTTCTCTCATGGACTCGGTGTCTCGAGTAAAGATTGTGATATCCTTTTTCTCTGTGTTAACGTAATCTGACTGTTTCAAGAAGAACGGCGCAAAATATTGACGGTCGTTCTCGCCAAGAGAGTGACCAAAGATCACAACTTCATCGGCCTCTCTGAGCTTTGTGACGATATCTGATGGGTTAAACGAATCGTCCATCGCCTTCTGAAGAAAGTCATAGCTCTCAGCTATTGTTTGGTCATCTCGTGTTCCAATAATTATTTTGCCGTCCTCACAAGAACCATGTACGTATTTGATGTGAATGTCGTCAAGATTGTGATTGGGCCACCAGGGATGAGTGTAATTGAAGGTGAAGGCGTCAACAAAGGCGCCAGCTTCTTGTGTCTTTATAATCGCATGGAGTATCTGATAAGATACTTTTTTCTCGGAAATTGGCATTTTGATGGATCCCAAATAACTACAGAGTTTATCTTTGATAAGGTCTAGCGCTTTCTTGTCGCGCCAGATGGGAGATTGAAGTGCGTCGTCTTTATAGTGCTCATGGACCTCTCTATATATTCCATAATCGGTTGCGGAAAGGACCCCTTTATTGATGAGAGATTCTATCAGATTCCATTGGTTGTCATACCAACCATTTATGTATCCATAAGATGTGAATTTTTCAAGAAAGTGTCTCTCTTCTTCTGTGATAATATCCTTGGCTTTCGTTGGGTCCTTAACGATCTCATAATAATAATCTAGTAGTCCGTTTTCCAGGTCATACCATCTTACACTCTCAAGGTTGTTTGGCCAATGCTGATTCAAGTAATGGATGAGTGGAGCTGGATAATCCTTAGGGCAATAGTCTGACTCCCAAAAGTCTTTGTAGGACGTTTTGAAGCCAAGGTCAAGGTCGAATCCGTTACCTAGGATAAGCACTATTTTGCGCGGCTCAGTCATGCATCTAATTATTTTCGATTACGAATCAACACTCTATTCTGATTAATGAGGTCCTTGGCCTCAAATGTACTAACATTGATTTATCCCTGCAAAGAAATAACGCGACTTTCTGCTGGTTTGTTTGCGAAAGTTCTTCCTGGCTATTATTTTTGTCCGTTGACAAAGTCTAAGAACGATGAAGAAGTTATTCTACCTATTGCTGCTTCCTTTGCTATGTGTTTCATGTGAGGAACTTGAAGAGCCCGAACCAGATCCTGCCGATGCGTTTGTGGGGCGGTATGAATACTTTACTACGATGTTCGCCACATATGGAAGCGCATCCCAAACGGGAATGTTAGAAGGCGAATTCTCTATTGTTAAGTTATCCAGAGATCGTGTGAGAATGACTGGCGATTGGTCTTCGATTGGAGAAGTGTATGGTAATACTGTTAGCTTTTCCGATGATTATCAGTCGGATGCCAGTGGCTATTTGACTTTTAAATTTGGAGCGGCTTCTTTTAGCGGCGGTCTGCTTTACTTTAACTATACAGCTTCGGGACGCTTAAAATACACCGATGGCGTGGCATACCCATTCACTTGCAATGGCAGCGTAACTGCACATAGAATTGATTGAACTGTTATGAGCACTAGTGAAACAGGATTGTATAATAAAATAATGACATCAACTGTATCGACATACTACACGAATAAGATCCTGAGTATCATTGATGAGTACTCAAGTAGAAATGATTTTACGATATTTGTTTTTCTTGGTGTTACAGAATGTATAGATACTCGGGCGATTATAGGAAACATTCTTGACCAAAAAACTTTTTATCTGGATGGAGGTGAACAGATATTTGATAAAGCCTGGAGGAGAGATGCGGTTAAACAAATCATAAACAGCGATAAACCTTTTGTCATACTTTCATACCAACAGTTTTGCTACTTGGAACAAAACTTGGGTAAAGACTTTTTGGAAAACGTGGTCATTATTCAGGATAACCTCCGATCATTGTATCAAATCTCACCGCATCTTTATATTCGTCCCAATATACACGAAAAAGAGGCTGATCTTGAAGAGAGACCTGATAAACTCCCTGTATATCAAGCAGAGCAGTTCGTGTTTGACAACAAGTATTTCTATAGCGTCGATATACCAAGTGATCCTAATTACATAATAGTCCCCCTTTTTACTGAAAGAAAGCAGATTAACGTGGATCTGAAACACCCCTCTAATCGGGTTAAATTAATTGATCTCAAGGGTGATAGTTATGCACTAGATATTATTCTGAATGAATGTGTCAGAGGAGATTTCCTATATGAACAGATTGTAATCAAAACATATAAAAAAAATCCTCTCACAGGTCTATATAGACAACGCATCGAATGTATTAATGCTTTCCTAAATAGACTTGGGCATTCAATATCTGAATACCAAGAAACGCTTGATAAAGAGGAATGTCACATTAGTAAAGAAACTATCTCATTGTTGCACGAATATTGGGGCAATGACGCTTCATTCAGAGATATTGAAGTTTATTCTAATCCTGATGAGGGCAAGACTCTTGTGAAAATATCTCAGGGGCAGATAGTTCAGACAATCATTAAAGAGTATAAGAATAGTCGTTCTGGAACAGAAGTTCGAGATTTATTACTTACTGCACCCACGGGAGCTGGTAAATCACTGATTTTTCAGTTGCCAGCATTTCACATCGCAAAAAAAGGAGATGTCACTATTATCGTTTCTCCTCTTATAGCTTTGATGAAGGATCAAGTAGATGCAATAAAGGCACGTGGATTTGCCCGTGTCGAATATATAAATAGTCTATTAAACTATATAGATAGAGATCGCATTATAAAAGAATGTCAGGCGGGTCATGTCGATATTCTGTACATGTCACCGGAATTGCTTCTGTCATACCACATTTCTCATTTTATAGGTGATCGTTCAATAGGGTTAATGGTTATTGATGAGGCTCATCTGATTACAACATGGGGACGCGATTTTAGGGTAGATTATTGGTATATGGGCGAGCATCTGAGAAAGATAAGAAAAAACTTACCCTATTCATTTCCCATAATTGCAGTTACTGCTACTGCAATATATGGCGGTGATAATGATATGGTTTTTGACACGATAGATAGTCTTCACATGCAAAGGCCTCACCTGTTCATAGGAAAAATTAGGCGAGAAGACATTCTATTTGCTATTAACAACTATGATTCACCAAAGTCTCAGTATTACTCGTTCAAATTAGCTCAGACAGCTGCTTTTATTTCAAAAATGGTTGAATTGGGGGCTAAAACAATTGTTTATACCCCATACAAAAGACACATTGGAGATATATTGTCAAAAATTTGTACCCCTGAAGAAAAAGAGAAAATAGCCATTTACAAAAGTGACCTGGACTCGTATATCAAGGAAGAGTCAATGAATTTGTATAAATCGGGAGAGAAAACGATTATGCTTTGTACCAAAGCATTTGGGATGGGTGTTGACATTCCTGATATCCAAGTTGTCTATCATCATGCGCCCTCAGGTCTTTTACCCGACTACATCCAGGAAATAGGAAGGGTGGCCAGAGATCCCAAGGTGATAGGTATCGCAGCAATTGAGTACTCAGAAAAAGATCAAATATATAGCAAAGCGCTCCATGGCTTATCTTCTATCAAACCTTTTCAAATTCAGTATATTTTGAAAAAGCTGTATTCTCTCTATTTGAAGAATGAGAAAAAAAGGAATATGGTTGTCTCAACAGACGATTTTCAATATATTTTCCCAAAATCCAACGCGGAAGAGGTGAGCCAAAAAGTTCAAACCGGCTTGATGATGATTGAAAAAGACTACTTGGCGAAGTATCGTTTCAATGTCGTCATTGCAAGACCAAAGCAATTATTTGTCAAAGCATATGCGAGAACTAATGAATTTGGCTACAACTTTTTGATGATGAATTACAAAAACTGTATTGATAGTGTTGTGAAAGAAGAAAATGGGCATTACTGGATGTTATTAGACTTGGATAAGGTGTGGAAGAAGAACTTCGTTGATATTACATTTCCACTACTAAAAAAACGTTTTTATGACCAAGAACTTTTTTCTGATAAAAATCTTCTGTTGGTGCCAGAAGTAAGATTTGATTTTGAATTTACTTCTGATTTCACAAAGAGCTATGCATATATCAGTGATATATTAGAGGCTACTTCAGGATACTTTAGCATTTCTCTCACCTCTTTCAAAGAAGTCGATCTTGAAAATCAACTAGTTAAATCTATACCTGATGGTCGAAAAAGAGAGCAGTATGTAAGATTCATTTTGACCACATACTCTGATATTGGTAATAAAGAAACCGATTCATTTCTTCAGGCTAGAAGGAATGGACATGGTCAGTTCTTCTTTGTGAAGAATAACAATTATGAAAAGAAGTTCTCGAATCTCAAGAGACTCTTTTATGAGTTGTTTGGTAATGGGCAACAAAAGGTTACACGTTACCGACAATACGGGGGGACGAGGGCCTTGGATTTGTATAGACTTGGAGGACTGTTTGATTTGTTTGACCTTGGTACTTTCGGATGCAGAGGAGGAGAGAATCCTATGATATTTGTCCGTATAAATGATCCCGAAAAAGTAAGACGAGACTCCGAAAATATGAAATACGAGAATTTAATCCTCAAAAGGACTTTAAACAAGAACAAGATCAGTTCGGAGCTCTTTGATTATTTTTTTATGAATGACTTTGATGATAAAAAACGTTGGTCATTTATCGAGGATTTTTTTCTGGGAATGGATAACGACGATCTGTTTACTAGATATCCTGCAACATCACTGTGTCACACGAACATAATTCAATACATTGAAGATCATATACAATCAACAGAAACCCTGTCTGTTGCGCCAAAGAAAACGACGTCAGAGGGACAATCAGTATCCTTTGCTCCTATCGCTGGCACTTTTTATTCAGATGATAGACAACTCACAATAAACGGAGTGACCAAAACTATAAGTAGGTGGATAATAGACAGCCCGGTAGAACTAAATAAAACGATAACCAACTATTCGATAAAGATTGGTAAAAACAGTCGATCAGTACTAATTTCCAAGTTGATGAATAATCACAAGGAATACTATCGAGAATTCATTGGATTAAATGCTCTAATAGATTTTCCGGGGTACGAAGGGCCTGTGAAGGCAAGCATTCCATTTCAATATGAGCCGTTACAGTTTTATCGCTGGTGGCAGAAGAATGAAGATGTAGTTTACCTAAGTAAGTCAAATCAAATAAAGTTATTCCTCACAGTCGTAGACCAAGGAGAAACATTATTAAAAAGGCATAGTCAAGTCCTTTTGATGAGTAAAAAGAGATTATAATGTGACAATGTGTGAGTATAGCGTTAATAAGATACCGAGTGTAGCGCACTAGATGGTACTGCCATGACGCGCAAATGGGTACCGACTTGGATGCTTGATGGCTTGCAGGATTTCAAAGAGTCTTATATCTTTGACCTAAAATATTTGGTCAAGAGTAGAAATATTTTCGGTGTCTGCCGGCTGTTGTTCTTCAACAGGACTGATTGTGGTACTACCGTCCACAGACCATTTATTTTATGGTACTACCAATCGAGTTGTTGGATGTGGGAGTAAAGTCAGCACTTGTTGTATGCGTTGCTCCACTCAAACCCTCCAGCAGCTCGATTTCTATTACTCCGTAGCTATTTGCTTTTGATTCTGCATTCGTGAATTCTAATTAGAAGTGCAACACACTTCAAAAGTCAAAGTTGAACGGAGATTTGTGTTTCAGAGTAGAAATCAGCACGAGGGCTTCGCCGCGGTATAGATTGGGGGTTTGGTGGCGAGGCACTGTTTTGTCCTGTGCCGAGCGGCAAACCACAAATCTCAGCGGCAAGCCCGAACCAATCGGAAGGCCCAATCCCGGCGTTGCGTTGCAGTTGTTGCAGTTGTTTCCCCCTCCTATCGCAATCTGATGATGTCGGACCAGCGAGTGGTGGGATTCTTGCTGCGGAAATCGTGCTTGATGGCATTGGCAAAGACTTCGGCCTTGCCCCGCCCGTCTTTTAAGGTATATTGCTGAGCCCCGACGACCACCGTCTCCGAACCATGCAGGCGGTTGATACGGTCGACCACCTCGTCGAGCCGCCGCATCTTCTGAATCTGCTCGGCACTCAAGTCGAACAAATCTGTCTGCACAGGACTGTCGGGATCGATGTTCATGACAATGACACCGGCCTTCTTGTAGCGATAGCCCTCGACAAAAATACGGTCGAGCACTTCGAGCGCCGCCCGCACCACCAGCGTGGTCGAAGATGTTGGAGTGAGAAGGCTCGTCTCCTGGAAATTCCAGTATTGCGCCAAATCTTCGCGAAAAGCATTGGTATGGACAAATACCCCCACCGTCGAGGCCACACTCTGCTGCATGCGCAGCTTCTCGGCACAACGAGCCGCATAGTTGGCCACATGAGTGCGAAGGGCCTCCTTGTCGGCTATCATGCCCTGAAACGAACGGCTGGTGCAGATGCTTTTCTTGCGGGCCAGCTCCTCGTTGGGCACCACATCCTCGCCGTTGAGCTCCTGCCAAGTACGCAGCATGTTGATGTTGTTAAAGGTAAGCTGCACCCAGTCACGGTGGTGGCTGGCCAGATCGAGCGCCGAGTGGCAGCCCAGCGCCTTGAGCTTGGCCGCATAGCGCCGACCGATGCCCCAGACATCTTCGATGGGACACCACGCAAGGGCCCTCTGGCGCTTGTAGTCGTTGTCGATGATGCAGCAATGCTTGTAGGCGGCATATTTCTTGGCCAGCTTGGAGGCGATCTTGGCCAGCGTCTTGTTGGGCGCCAGGCCGATGCTGATGGGCAGGCCCACCTCGCGCCTGACCCGCCGGTGGAGATGCTCGCCCCACTGCTGGAGCCTGTCGGGAGCTATGCCATCGAGATACATGAAGCACTCGTCGATCGAGTAGCGGAAATAGGCGGGCGCCTCCTGGCGGATGATACTCACCACACGCCCCGTGAGCTCGCCGTAGAGCTCGTAGTTGGAAGAGAAGACGGCGATCTTCTGCCCGGGAAACTGCTGCGCCAGCCGGAAATAGGGCGTGCCCTCCTGGATGCCCATCTTCTTGGCCTCGTTGCTGCGGGCCACCACGCAGCCGTCGTTGTTGGACAGCACGACTATGGGTCTTCCCTCCAGATCGGGGCGGAACACCTTCTCTCACGAGCAGTAGCAATTGTCAAGGTCGGCGATGCCGTACATGGTCAGAACTTCTCGAAGGTGCGGATGAGGTGGATGACGGTGCCCCAGATCTGGAAATTCTCGGGGTCCTTGATCTTGAAGACCGGGTAGTCGGGATTGGCCGGGCGTAGCTCGATGTAGCCTTCCTTGCGATGGGTCAGGTCGAGATACTTCATGGTGAAGCCGCCGTCCCACCAGGCCACTACGATCGAGCCGTCGTGGGGCTCCACGGCTCTGTCGATGATGACGCGGTCGCCGTCGAACAGGCCGGCATCTTTCATGGAGTCGCCTTCGACATAGCCGTAGAACGAGGCTTCGGGATGCCGGATAAAGTCGCGGTTGAAGTCGAGCGTGTCGTGTATGTAGTCGTCGGCCGGGCTGGGAAATCCGGCGGTCACCCCGGCATTGACCAACTCAAGCCGGGTGTCGAACTCTCCTCTCACTATCTTGATATTGCTCATAACTCGAATCTGCTGATACTAATCTTCCTTAAGAACGAAGGTAAGCGAATTTTATGAAACGGCAAAAAAATCGGCAGTCTTCCGGCTGCGGTACAAATCGGGCGCTCTGGTGGCGAGGCACTGTTTTGTCCTGTGCCGGGCGCCAGAGCCCCGATTTCAGCAGCCGGGATGGTTCCCGGCATGCCGGTGTTGCGTTGCAGTTGTTGCAGTTGGTTTGGAGTAGGATTTTGTGTTGCTAAGTCGAAGGGGTTTTCGTAGTTTTGCAGAAAGCTCATGAAAAATGGAAGAGAACAAGATTATCATATACCAGACAGAGGATGGACAGACGCAGATTGATGTTCGTCTGGAGAACGAGACAGTGTGGCTGACACAGGCTCAGATGGCAGAACTGTTCGAAAAGACGCCTCAGAATATTACCATGCATATTGGTAATGCGTATAAGGAGGGCGAGCTGGAAAGAGACTCAACATGTAAGGAATACTTACAAGTTCAACAAGAGGGAAAGAGGAAAGTTTCTCGTATCGTGAAATACTACGACCTCGATGTCATCATCTCTGTGGGTTACCGCGTCAAAAGTAAGCGCGGTACCGCTTTCCGCATTTGGGCTCGTAAGGTCTTGAAAGACTATCTCGTCAAAGGTTATGCCGTCAACGAACGCCTTCGCAAGGAACAGATTGGAGAGTTGCGCCAATTGGTTGGTATGATTGGTAGAACTATTCAGAATCAGCCGCTAGCATCGAATGATGAAACGAATGCTCTCTTCGAGGTGGTGACGAATTACACCTATGCGCTCGATACGCTCGACAACTATGACTATGAACGGCTGACCATCGATAAGACCACGAAGGAAGAACCTTTCCATGCCACCTACGAGAATGCAATGGAAGCCATCAATGGCTTGCGTAAAAAGTTTGGTGGTTCGGCTCTGTTTGGCAATGAGAAGGACGAGTCGTTCAAAAGCAGCATCGGACAGATTTACCAGACTTTTGGGGGTGAGGAGCTTTATCCCAGTGTAGAGGAGAAAGCCGCCATGCTGCTCTATCTTGTCACCAAGAACCATTCCTTCAGTGATGGCAACAAGCGCATAGCAGCTACACTTTTCCTGTGGTTCCTCAAC
Organism: Bacteroidales bacterium; assembly: GCA_017464285.1. GTDB lineage: Bacteria > Bacteroidota > Bacteroidia > Bacteroidales > UBA1402 > UBA1757. Next base: position 431,536 of record JAFUDT010000013.1, read on the forward strand.
AACAACGGCATCCTTTATCGCGAAGATGGCTCCAAGCGTTTGGCAGACAACACCCTGGTTGCTCTGACGCTGATGATAGCAGAGAGCAGGACGGAGGAGAAGGATGTAATGGTGAAAGTGGTGGTAAACCTGATAAACCAAAGAAACAACTGAAATAAACGTTTGTGGATTGCCTGGCTCCCGGAGCGTTGCGACGGTAGTTGTTGCAGTTGGTTTGGGGATTTCGGCAGCCGCAGTGGTTATCAGTTAACAATTGCTCAGTGCATACAGAGGGACGATGTCCACGTGTCTTTGCTCGAAATTGTCCTTGGGGTCGTAGTGGTCAAACTGACCGATTGCCTTGCGGGTGCGAAGTTATAAATAGTTTCCAAAAGTCGGGGCAAAAAACATGGGAAATTATCCAAAATACAGCCCAAAACCAAAAGTCGGGGCAAAAAAGGAGTCCGTTTATCTAAAAGGAAGGGCGAAAACAGACCTTTTTGTCCTGTGCCGAGTGCCGGAGCTCCGATTTCGGCAGCCGCAGTGCTTCTTCGATGCCGTTCGACGTTTTTCGGGGTAAGAAGCCAAAATGTTTGTTATACTAAACATTTATGCTTATATTTGCGCCCAATAAGATACAATTATGGGTAAGAATACATTTGGTAAAACGATGCCAAGGGCACTGAGCCAGAACCTGAAGATTATGGGCGAGCAAATCATGTTGGCCCGCAAGCGCAGACATTTGTCTATGCAGGACATTGCAGACAGGGCTACTGTGACACGCCTCACTGTCTCGAAGGTGGAACATGGCGACCCGACGGTTTCCATGGGTATCTATGCGCGTGTACTCTTCGCACTTAATTTGGAAAAGGATATTACCCTGCTGGCGGCCGACGACGCTCTTGGCAGACAGCTTCAGGATGCAGAATTACTAAGACGATGAAGAGAATTATAGTTTACGCAGATTTTGACTTCCTGACCTCCCCCGAAGAGATAGGATCATTGGACTACGAACATGTTCGTGGCAAAGACCATTTTGCCTTTGAGTATTCGCGCCAGTGGCTGAAACAACATGGCGGCATTCTGCTGAGCGGTGACCTGCTGAATGTCCCTTCATTGCAGCATCCTCGTAGCAATGATAATGTGTTCGGCTTTGTCAAGGATTCCTTTCCCGATCGCTGGGGACAGCTGTTACTCGACCGCAGAGAGCGACTGGCTGCTCAACAGGAAGGCAGGCCGAAACGCATGCTTACCAATTACGACTACCTCGTAGGGATTGAAGACTTCACCCGTATGGGGGGCATACGTTACAAAGAGGAAAAAGGTAGTGACTTTATTAATGCGAATGCAAAATACCATGTTCCTCCGATTGAGAGTCTTCGTGCCCTATGCGATGCATGCCATGAAATAGAGTTGGCTGAGGAGCGCAATGAATTGCCGGAACAACGCTGGCTCGATCAGTTGATCGACCCGGGAACCTCGCTCGGTGGCGCCCGTCCTAAGGCCAATGTGGTTGATGCGGACGGTAAACTGTATGTGGCCAAGTTCCCATCTAAGAAGGATCTGGAGAATACAGAGTTTATAGAACACTTCTCACATCAACTGGCGGCCAAAGCTGGTATCAACGTGGCAAAGACACGCACCATCAAGATTTCAAAAGACCGTGATCTGCTTCTTTCTGAACGTTTCGATAGAACAGCGGAAGGCCGTCGCATTCATTTTGCTTCTGCTATGTCGTTGCTTGGTTTGGACGACGGTGCTGGCGGCAGCACAGGTAACGGCTATCTTGACATTGTTGATTTCATCCTTCGTGGGTGTACCGATGTGCGCCGGAATCTCAAGGAGCTATATCGCAGAGTGGCATTCAACATCATGTTTGGCAACACAGACGACCACTTCCGTAATCACGGTTTTCTGCTTACCCCGAAAGGCTGGACGCTCTCTCCTGCATACGATATCAATCCGGGAGCAGAGTCACATCAGAGCTTGCTCATAGACTCATACACAGAAGAATCGAACATCAATGTCTTGCTCTCTGCAAGCGAGAGCTACATGCTTGACAGGCAAGAGGCAAAAGATATTATTGAGGAGGTTCGTGCCACGATCAAAGACTGGCGTAAAATCGCAACTGAACTGCAAATACCCCTAAAGTTGTTGGAGTCATATTCTATTCGTTGGGATGAACTATAAAACAGAAGCACATTCTGCATATTTTTCGTGAAAAAGTAGTCTTCCGGCTGCGGTACAAATCGGGCACTCTGGTGGCGAGGCACTGTCGTGTCCTGTGCCGAGCGCCAGAGCCACGATTTTCGGCAGACGGAAATATGAAATATATGAGACTTTTTTGGCAGTGAATGCTGTTTATTGCCGAAAATGTCTTATTTTTGCACCTTGAAGGTGGTAAGCTACCACTTTTGGGTGTTTTTTTTGATATTGAACTAAAGCTTTCTTTTCGTTCTCCAAACGCATCAAGACTCCTTCATCTACTTCAAGACAATCCGTATGTTACATACGCAAAGTTATCGGAAGAATTAGGCATCAATATTTCGGCGATACAAAAACTAATAGACGGAATGGCGGACAAGGGCTATATTCAACGCCGCGACACGGATAAGTCTTGGCTTGTGCTGGCCTCGTCAGTCATAAAGTAGTTACCTCTGTTTTAGCCGGTAAAAACCGACTGATTTCGTGCAGCACTACTGATGGTTTCACATACATGCTGCACATCATCAAGTCCTTTGACGATGCCATCATTATCTATGCCGAAGAAAAGGGAACCACCCAAGCCATTGGCAAAAACGCTAACGCTCTTTAACCAACTCTTAGGTTTCTTCTCTTCAAGCATTACCTTGAAGTTTTAGTCTAAAACAAGGCTGTTATATAACAAAAAGAAACGATTTGTGCTGAAAAATGACTACCTTTTTACCCACGAATCAGAAAATGGCGAATATGGCAACGAACAATCATTTCAATGCCGCCCACGAACTGAAGACGCCCGCCATGAGCATCCACGGCTATCTGGAGAGCATCCTCGACAATCCCGACATGCCTGAGGATAAGCGGAAACATTTCCTGGAGCGCTGCTATGCCCAGAGCGAGCGCATGAACAAACTGCTGCTCGACATGAGTGCGCTAACCAAGCTCGACGAGATGGACGCCAACCATTTCCGCAATAGTGAGGAATACCAGCAAATAATGGATAAAGAAAAACAGAAAGTATGGAATCAAAATCACCAAAAGAAATACAAGTCGAAGAGAAAATAACCGATTTGGTCACAAAGATTGTGAAAGATCAGACATCTGGCGATGACTTACCTGTAAGACTGTGGAACAATCTTCGGAATAATCCGGAAATAGCCGCTATACAAGAGTATGCCAACATGGTGTCAATCGTACGTCTGGGGTTGAATGACCACGGGCCTGTTCACATGAAGACTGTATGCCGCAATGCCCTGAAGATGCTGAGTATATTACATACTGCAGGAATGCAGACAAGTTTGGAAAAGGAAAACATCGGGACATTTGCCGACAGTGTAGCGGCGGTGATGCTTGCTTCACTTCTTCATGACAGCGGAATGACAATAGGAAGGAAAGGGCACGAACTGTATTCTGGCATCATATCCTATCCTATTATTGAAAAGGTTTTGTCGCAACTCCTTCCTGAAGACTGTAATATCCTGAGGCGGACTATCATCCGTTCCATCGCAATAGAAGGCATCATCGGACACATGGCTACATATCCTATTCATTCCGTTGAAGCTGGTATCATTCTTATTGCAGACGGTTGTGACATGACAAAAGGACGTGCCCGCATTCTTTTGGAAATACCATCAAAACCGACTGAAGGCGATATCCACAAGTATTCTGCAAACTCTATCGAAAAGGTTAAAATAGGGCGGGGGAATGAACGTCCCTTGAAGATTGAGATACACATGAGGGCAGAGGTAGGCTTCTTCCAAGTCGAGGAAGTCCTGATTCCCAAGATTCAGTCGAGTCCTGCCAAGAGCATGTTAGAGTTGTATGCAGGAGTTGAGGGTGAAGAAATGAAACGATATTTGTAATATTAAATCTATAATGACGTTTCACGGTTATTGCAATCTCATGACATTGTGAGGTTGCAATAATTCTTTATTACCCTTGCAACACGTCTGTAACGTCCTGGCTGTACTTTTGCAGCGTCAACGGAGGGCAAACCATATTCCTCGTTGACACAGAAGTATGGATAAAGAAAAAGCAGAAAGAATCATCAAAATTGTCAATTGGGTGAGATTCATCATCCTCGTAGTGTTCCTGACATTTGTATTTGTTGGGCTGTCTAAGGCGCAAACTATCACTGCGCAAGCGCAGGATACCAAAACAAAGGAGCCGAAAGGCAAAGCGATTGTGCAAGCGTTTGGAAACTTCCACACAGGTTTTGGAGCTGAGAATGACAATCGGGGCTTTGAATTAGACAGAAGCTACTTGGGGTATGAATATAAACTCGGTAGCGGGTTGTCTGTCAAGGGTGTATTGGACATCGGCAAGTCGTCAGATATAAGCGATTACCAACGCATTGCTTATATTAAACATGCAATGGTATCGTGGGAAACCGGTCGTCTTGTTTTAAACGGCGGACTTATTTCGACAACACAATTCAAGTTTCAAGAAAAGTTCTGGGGCTATCGCTACATCATGAAGTCTTTCCAAGACGAATACAAGTTTGGTAGCAGTGCCGATTTGGGTGTCTCTGTAGCCTGTAAGTTTGCTGACTGGATTTCGGCTGATGCAATTATCGCGAACGGCGAAGGATATAAGAAGATTCAGATAAAAGATGGTCTGAACTATGGCTTAGGTGTGACACTCACTCCGGTAAAGGGTTTCCAGATACGTCTGTATGGCGGTCTTAATGAAAGCGGAGAAAAGGGTGGCAAAGCTATCAAGAACATGGCTGCATTTATGGGCTATAAGCATGAGAAGTTCACCATCGGAGCAGAGTACAACTACATGATGAACGCATCACATAAAGAAAATGCCGACCAAAATGGCTATTCAGTCTTTGCCTCTGTAAATCTTCCCAAGAAAGTCTCGTTATATGCACGATTCGATGATTTGTACTCAAAGAATCATTGGAACATTGCTAAAGATGAATCTACAGTAATACTTGGTGCACAGTTCAAACTCGGCAAGTATGTAAAGATTGCTCCTAATTTCAGAACGGCAATGCCTAAAGCCGATGGCGTAAAGAGCAAATACTCGGCATACGTAAATTGTTACTTTGGTATCTGACAAACATTTAAATAATTAGTATCATTATGAAAAAGATTTTCTCGTCTATTATGACATTGATAATTGCCATAACAATGGTATCGTGTGGCGGTAACGCTAAAAATGGTGTTCGTAAGGCTCAAGAACTTTCGGGAGCAGGTGCAACATTCCCTCTTCCTTTTTACAATGTGGTTTTTGAGAACTTTGCTCAGGTAAATGGTGATATAGTTGCGTACGGTGGTGTCGGATCGGGCGGTGGCGTTCGCAACTTGCGCGACAAGGTTGTGGATTTTGCTGGCAGTGATGCTTTCCTCACCGATAAAGAGATGGCAGAAATGGCGCCTGTAGTTCACGTCCCAACTTGTATGGGTGCCGTTGTTGTAGCCTATAATTTGGACGGCGTAAAGGAATTGAAACTTACAGGTGAGGTCGTTGCAGACATCTTCGCCGGCGAGATTAAGATGTGGAACGATGAGCGTCTGACCGCTCTTAATCCTGATGTGACGCTCCCAGCCGAGGCCATCATTCCCGTATTCCGTTCCGATGGTTCAGGTACGACATTCATCTTCACCGACTATCTTACAAAAGTCAGTCCTATGTGGAAAGAAAAGTTCGGTGCCGGCAAGTCGGTGAACTTTCCTTCGGGACAGGCCGCTAAGGGTAATCCCGGTGTTGCAGGCGTCATCTCACAAACCAAAAACTCTATCGGTTATGTAGGTTCAGAGTACGCATTTGCACAGAAGATTCCCTATGCCAACATTCAGAACGCAAGAGGTGAATTCATTTTGCCGTCATCTGAATCTATTTCAGCAGCCGCAGCGGGCACAATTCCAGCCGACACCCGAACGTCAATCACCAATGCAGATGCTGCCGGTGCTTATCCTATCTCAACATTCACTTGGATGATTATATACAAGGAGCAGAACTACTCTGGCCGTAGTAAGGAGCAGGCCGAGGCTACACTCGATTTATTGCAGTATATTCTCTCTGATGAGGCACAGAACATCACAACGGAAGTTCACTACGCTCCACTTCCAGCGAAGGCAAAAGAATTAAGTATGAAAAACTTGAAGACCGTAACATACGACGGAGTTACGATACTACAGTAAAAAAGTGGATAGGTTTTAGATTAGTCTATGAATGATAAAATTTACAGAATAATATTGTTTGTAGCAGCATTGATTATGCCGATAGTGTGCGGGGGCGTTGTTTACGCTCTCGTCACTGACGCATACGATGCTTTTGAACATTTCGGATTTCTGAACTTCCTTACCTCTTCGCAGTGGAGTTACACCGCAGGTAATGAACAATACGGAGCGTTGCCATTCATTACAGGCACACTGATGACTGCCTTGCTGGCTCTTGTCTTTTGCATTCCCTTTTCACTGCCCGTTGCACTTTTCGTGGGCGAGTATTTCAAGGAGACAAAGGTTGCATCGGTGTTAAGTACCGTAACCGACTTGTTGGCGGGTATTCCGTCAATCATATATGGACTGTGGGGCTTCTTCACTCTACGGCCCATCCTTATGACACTTAATATCTCGCCACATGGTTCAGGCGTACTGACCGCATCTCTTGTTTTGGCGATAATGATTATTCCTTACGTGGCGTCGCTTAGCGCCGAATTTATCAAGATGGTGCCAAACGACTTGAAAGAAGGAGCATATAGTCTGGGAGCGACCCGAGCCGAGGTTATAAGAAAAATCATTTTCCCTGTAGCCGGTTCGGGCATGTTCTCTTCGTATGTATTGGCTATAGGTCGAGCATTAGGTGAAACAATGACCGTTACAATGCTTATTGGAAATACCAATAATATTCCCACTTCCATACAATCTACGGGAAATTCCATGGCTTCAATCATTGCCAATCAGTTTGGTGAGGCAGACGATTTGCGCCTGTCATCTTTGATTGCCATAGGTTTGGTATTGTTTCTGATTACCGCTCTTATCAATATGATAGGTAAGATGATGATTAAACGCGCAAGGATAGTTTGATTATGGATAAATTGAAAACAAAACATCGTTTGGAAAAAGACAAGTTGATGCTTTGGGGCATTTGCCTGTTGGCGGCACTTACTGCCGTTCCGTTGTTTGCCATTTTGGGAGAAGTATTGTTGCGTGGCTACAATCAACTCTCTTGGGCGTTCTTTACAGAGCCGACACCAACAGCGTACAAGGCAATGAAGGCTATCGAAGCGGGCGAACCCATACCCGGAGGCATAGCAAATGGTATAGTCGGGACAATGATTATGCTTGGCATGGCTGTAATTGTTGCCGTTCCGTTGGGTATTCTTTGTGGAGCATTTTTGGCAGAGAATAGTAAGAATCGATTTGCTCAATTTGTCAGTTATCTGACTGACCTTCTGCAAGGTACGCCATCGGTCATTATCGGTATCATAACCTATATATGGGTGGTTGTTCCGATGAAAGGCTATTCGGCAATCGCAGGCAGCGTGGCACTCTGTATCATGATGGTTCCGCTTATCGTTCGTTCAACAGAAGAGACCCTGAAGATTCTTCCAGCATCACTCAAGGAGGCGGGATTGGCTCTCGGAGGCAACAAGGCACGAGTGATGATGCGAGTGCAGCTGCCTGCTGCGTTCGGTGGTATCTTCACAGGCATACTACTTGCCGTTTCGCGAGTAATTGGAGAGACTGCACCGCTAATGTTCACAGCTCTTGGTTGTTCGCTTATCCGTTTCTCTGTTGATAAGCCCATCTCGGCAGTACCTCTGCTTATTTGGGAATTTTTCAACGACCCTAACTTGCAAGAGTTGATTTGGGGTGCATCGCTCTTCCTCTTGCTATTTGTACTTGCATTAAATCTTACCGCTAAATATCTTGCAAAGAAATGGAATCAGTAATACCCATACTTGAATTTAAGAAGACTTGCGTATCATATACCAAGCAAACAATGGCTGTGAAGTATGTATCGGCAGCCATCGAACGAAATACCATTACTGCTATTATGGGACCTTCCGGATGTGGAAAGTCCACCCTCCTACGTGCTGTGAACCTTATGCACAATCTCTATCAGAACATCCGTGTTGATGGCAAGATTTTGATGAATGGCGAAAATATTCTTTTGATGGAACCAATCGATGTGCGCCGTCGTGTGGGTATGGTCTTTCAGCGTCCTGCACCATTCCCCATGATGAGCATCTATGATAATGTTTTGTCGGGATTTTCCTTGAATGGTATTAAACTTTCAAAGGCAGAAAAAGACACAACAGTTGAACGCTGTTTAAAAAGCGTAGCCCTCTGGGATGAAGTGAAGGACGTACTGAATAAGAAGGGTACATTCCTTTCTGGCGGTCAGCAGCAACGCTTATGCATTGCCCGTGCTTTGGCAATGAAGCCCGATGTGCTATTGATGGACGAACCCACATCGGCTCTTGACCCTATCGCAACGAAACATATCGAGGAACTTTTGCTCGATCTTCAAAAGGAGGTTACCATCTTGATAGTAACCCACAATATGGGGCAGGCAAAGCGCATATCGTCAAGATCGATGTTTATGTATTTGGGGGAACTTGTTGAGTACGGAGATACTGAAACAATGTTTACAAACCCTATTGACGAACGAACAAAGGCTTATCTGACGGGAAAGATGGGATAAAAAAGTATATTTAATCAAATAATTGGAAAGATGAATACTTTATTTCTTGGAATAGTTATATTCCTGATTGTACTTGCAGTGTTCGATCTCGTGGTCGGGGTGAGCAATGATGCAGTAAACTTTCTGAACTCTGCCATCGGTGCCAAGGTGGCGAGGTACCGGACGGTGGTGACGGTGGCGGCCGTCGGTGTGTTTGCCGGAGCGGCCTTGAGCAACGGAATGATGGACGTGGCGCGACACGGCATCATGACACCGGCCTACTTCTCGTTCTATGACGTGATGTGTGTCTTCTTGGCGGTGATGGTGACAGACGTGGTGCTGCTCGATGTATTCAACACATTAGGTATGCCGACATCCACCACCGTCAGTCTGGTTTTTGAATTGCTCGGCGGTGCCTTTGCCATCGCCTTAATACAGATATCGGGTGGTGCTACGACAGAAAGCGGCGTCCTGCTCACATTAGGTGATTTGCTCAATACGGAGAAGGCCATCTCGGTCATCCTCGGCATATTCCTGTCTGTAGCTATCGCATTCGTGCTCGGAACCATCGTACAATGGATAGCACGTGTCGTTTTCACCTTTACTTTTCGTGTAAACGGAAGGACAACGGACCAGTCTGGTAAGATGGGCGGCAGGCTCTCCTCGTCGTTGAAGATTGGCATCTTCGGTGGACTGTCGGTGACGGCCATCGTCTGGTTCCTGCTTATCAAAGGACTGAAGGGAAGTACACTGATAACTCCCGAGGTGAATGAGATGATTAGTCAGAACACATGGTTGATTATCGGTGGTAGCATGGCAGTGTTCTCAGTGCTGATGACGCTGCTGAGTGCCATGAAACTACCCGTACTGAAGTTCGTGGTGCTGCTGGGTACCTTTGCCCTAGCGATGGCGTTTGCTGGTAACGACCTCGTGAACTTCGTGGGTGTGCCGCTGACGGGGCTTGAGGCCTATCAGGACTACATAGATAATGGCAATGGCGACGCGCAGGGCTTTATGATGCGGTCGCTGATGGAGAGTGCCCATACGCCCGTGCCCTATCTCATTGCGGCAGGCGTAGTGATGGTGCTTGCCCTCATTTTCTCTAAGAAGGCACAGAACGTAGTGAAAACGTCGGTAGATCTCTCCCGTCAGGACGGTGGTGACGAGATGTTTGGTTCAAGCGGTGTGGCACGGACATTGGTGCGCACATCGAGAAGCATGGCAAGCAGTCTAGCGATGGCTGTGCCTCCTTGTGTGTCGCGCTGGGTTGACTCGCGTTTCAATGCCGATGCAGCGGTGTTGAAGCCGGGAGCCGCTTTCGATGAAATTCGCGCCGCTGTCAATCTGGTACTTGCCGGTGCATTGGTGGCATTGGGTACATCGCTCAAACTGCCGCTGTCCACCACCTACGTCACCTTCATGGTGGCTATGGGAACATCGCTTGCCGACCGTGCATGGGGGCGCGAGAATGCCGTGTTCCGCATTACGGGTGTGCTGTCTGTCATCGGTGGCTGGTTCATCACGGCCGGCGTGGCCTTCATCTTGTGTTTCCTTGTAACTGTCGCCCTATTCTTCGGGTCATTTGTGGCAATGGCGGTTGCCATCGCATTGGCCATCTTCCTGCTCGTTCGCAGTAACATGAAATACCGAAAGCATACGAAGGAGGGTGAGACCGACATATTATTCACAAGAATCGTGCATTGCGGCGACAAGGAAGAATGCTGGACATTGCTCCGAGAATATGTGAACCAGACTATCAAGGACCATGTCCGTATGGTAACAGATGATTACGAGACACTGACTACGGCTTTCTTCTGCGAGGATTACCGCCACCTGAAACATGTTACTATAAATGTGGAACAACAACGCAAGGAGCTGAAACGCCAGCGCCGCAAGCAGATTATAGCCTTGCGCCGTTTAGACCCGATAGTGAGTGTGGAAAAAAGCACATGGTATTTCCTTATAGTCAACTCCTTATCTCAGATGTACTATTGTCTGAAGCGCATGGGTGAGTCGTGCAGGGAGCATGTCGGCAACAATTTCAGTCCCGCTCCAAGCGAATACGCCAATGAGTTTCTTGTTTTGCGAAATGAGATTATGCGTTTGTACCTTCGGTCTCTCGAGAGTGAGGGGGCATCCCAAATACGTAATGATGCAGCCGTACTTCAATCATCACTTTCAGATTATCGCAAACGCATCATTCATGACATCCAGACCAGACAACTCAACATCGAAGCCATGACCGTTTTCCTGAGTGTTGTCCAAGAGTCTCAAGAACTCCTCAGCGCCCTTCGCCATCTGATGAGGGGGGAGGGCAAGATTGGAGAATGATCGGTATAATATCAATCAAAAAAGGCAACGACATCGCCCTCTTTGGCTGCGAGTCGTTGTCTTTTCCGTTTAGCTCGTTCTGAAATTTTCGACAGCAGGCTTGCCTTGAAGTGGCAAACTCCAATCAAACGAAGTGGAGATAGGGTATTAGACTGTTATCTTGTTTACTTTTTTAACATACTGCAATATAGCAATATATAGTGATTTTATATAGATTAAGTAACAAATAAGTAACATTCTTAGGAAAGGTTTATAACTGCGTTACATACCTTTTTCAGTTGAGGTCAGTCACACATTGATGGAGGAAAAGCATATTCCGTTAATCTGGCGAATTTGATTGTTACATATTGAGATTTTCGGCATATATAAGACGTGTTTCTTTGAGAATCTGGGCGTTTTTCTATGAAAAATCTTTGAGGATTTCGGCATTTTTTATTGTTTCGCGCGTAATTTAAGCAAATTTAGTCTAAAGAAATGCTGTGATATAACAAAAAGAAATGATTTGTGATGAAAAATGACTACCTTTGTACCCGCGAATCAGAAATTGGCGAATATGACACCAAACAAGCAATTCAACACCTACAAGGAGGGACTTGATTTGGAGTTCCTGCGGGAGTACTGCATGGAGCACGGGGAGCGGCGCGTGATGGAGCGCGGCGAGACGCTGGAGGAGGCGGGCGAGCCGGCGCAGTGGGTGGCCTTCGTGGAGCATGGCTGCTTCAAGTATATGGTACACAACGACGAGGAGGGCAAGGACTACTGCACGGGCTTTGCCTTCGAGGGCGAGTTCGTGGCCGACTTCCCCTATTGCCTCGACGGCGACGTGTCGGAGGTGAGCATCGAGGCGGACATGCCCTGCGAGGTGCGCGTCATCAGCGGACGCGAACTGCAGGAGCTGTTCGACAGTGACCCGAAGATGATGCTCCACAACGTGCGGATACTGAAGAACCTGTTCAAGATGGTCTATGGGCGCGACCTCGACCACTATCGCTACACTGCCCGCAGTCGCTACCGTCGGCTCATTGACCGCTGTCCGCAGGTGGTGCAGATGCTCTCGCTGAAGGACATCGCCTCGTTCCTCAACATCACGCCCAGCTATCTGAGCACACTCCGCAAGGAAATGACGTACGAAGCAAAAGCAGAGGATAAGAAATCATCATAATAAGCAGGAAAAGCCAAATATGATTAACTTTTCTCTGCAACTTGCAACATTTTCGAAGAAAAGTATTAATTTTGCAACCAAAATGAGAACATAATATGTCACAAAGATTAGAAATAACAAATTTCGGTCCTGTTAAGAGAGCATCAATAGAAATAAAACCAGCTCTTATTCTGATAGGACAGCAGGCAAGTGGAAAAAGCACAGTTGCAAAACTAATTTACTTTTTTCAATCTCTTTCTTCAGAGTTCTTCTCACGATATTATCAGTCAAGTAACGAAGGGGCGGAAATCATGGAAGATTTGATAATACCCATTCGTGAAAAGTTCTATGACTTTTTTGGCTCCACATTTCATCTGCCCGATTTTGAAATTGTGTATCACTACGAGGAGAATCGTTATTTGTCTTTGTCATTAACACCAAAGAAAAAAATAAATGCACATTTCTCTGAAGCATTCTTTAAGAAGAAGGATTTTCAGGAACTGCGAGGTTATAAAAAAATGTTGCTGCAACTCAAAACAGAGTTGGCAAACATAGATAATGTTGCCAAGAAAGTTGCATTGGATGAACGGCATTTGAGTTATCTCCATCAGCTGGCCGATAAGATTAATACACTTTTCTCTAACGAACACAACGACTCTCTATTCATCCTTGCAGGTCGGAATGCAACAATAGGCTATAGTGAGACTTTTGAAAATATGCTTCAGCAAAGTATACAGAAGAACATAGAAGAGCAAGGACATCGAGCATTTGAGACAAAGGAACAGACCATAGATGAAACATTGATGCTTAGTTTTATGCAGCGTGTCGTTAAAATGCGACAGTCTTTCATCAATCTTGGTAATTTCGAAGGAATGATTACTCATGCAAGCGGACGACTGAAACCACGGTTAAAGCTGGCCAACAAATTGATTCGTGAAGTTCTGCGAGGTCAATATTCAAATTCTGAATTTGGAGAGCGCATCGTTCACCCAGGTCAAGGCTATGTCTATTTGAAGAATGCTTCATCAGGACAACAGGAATCCATACGTATCTTGCAAGATGCTTTTCTGTCTATATATCAAGGCAACAAACTACTTCGCATTGTTGAAGAGCCAGAGGCACACCTCTTTCCTGAAGCCCAAATGGCAACGATTCAACTTTTGGTCTTAATGCTTAATAGTTCGCCATCAGGCCATTTGATATTGACAACTCACAGTCCATACACTTTAACCGTCATCAACAACTTAATTTACGCAGCCAAGGTAGGTGCAAAACATCCAGACCAAGTAAACTCAATCATTCAGAAAGAACTCTGGCTACCCTTGAAGAATGTGTCAGCCTATATGCTGCAAAACGGCGAAGCATCCGACATTATGGATGCTGACCTGGGAGAAATTAAGGCAGAACTCATAGACAATATATCAAATGTGGTAAACAACCAGTACGACCAACTCTTACAACTTGACGACAGCGATGGCAAAGAAGATTAAAGCCCAAAAGGAGTGGCCTTTCTTTCAGGCATATCACGACTGTGCTTACATCAGCCGCCATGATTGTAGCAAGGAAGTTGTGTTGCGTGAACCAGGGGAAAGCCGAATTTACAAATTTCACAACAAATCAGGGAAAGAGATTGTTGTTTACAAAATAGATGGAGGCCTTATCAACAATGAGGATGTATTGAAATGCGACAATGGCATCTTTATAGAAGACAACACGCTTTTTCTTATTGAACTGAAAGGAGCGGACCTGAACCACGCATTAGACCAAATCAATAGTACAATTGACATTTTAATTAAGCGACCAAACATCAAGTTAAAGAAGCTAAATGCGAGAATCATTTTGTCAAGAGTTAGTGTTCCGAGAATAACTGCTTCTAAAGAGAACAAATTGAAGCAATTGCTTCATAAGTCTTACGGTGCTGGAGATTATAAAAAGCAAAGCCGAACACTGGAAGATACAATTTAATTATGTAAAAAATGGGCGGGAAACCGAGGCCGCAGGTGGTGCAGATGCTCTCGCTGAAGGACATCGCCTCGTTCCTCAACATCACGCCCAGCTATCTGAGCACACTCCGCAAGGAAATGACGTACGAAACGAGAGCAGAGGGCAAGCATGCTTGCACTATGCCTCGTAAGAAAGAATAAGACGCAGTCAACTCACCTTCGGCAAAGAGAAATAACACACGTTTTTGGCTCAAATCATTGTGGTTTGAGCCTTTATTTTCAGATTTTTCTTTAACTAGTTAAAGAGTTGCACCCTCGGCGACCTGTTTTCGGGCTTCGCCGAGTCGTTTTTTACGCCTTTTTTGTTATTTTGTAGGCCGAAAGCGGCAAGTTGATACACCACACACGCCAGTTTCTATGATTGGTGCCTCCCCGTTTGTTTCGCTGCAGCGGGCACGCCGCTCAGACGACCTCACCGCACCGATAAGTAGCGCCTCTACGCCCTCAGAGGCACCCACCTACAGGCTCCGAAGCCCCCTCAACGCGCTCCGCGAACGCTCTGTAATGGTTACAAGACCCCCTCAATGCGCCCCGCGGACATTCTGCAAGAAAACAATTAACTCAAAATACAGAAAGTATGAAGAAAAGACAAATCCTCACCATCATCATCGCCCTTGCTGCCGTGTCAGCATACGCGCAGCAGGACAACTATACCATAAGTGGCGACCTGTCGCCTATGATGGGCATACTGGTAAAGGACACGACGGACATTGATTCTGTATTTGTCGTGAACGATGCCAATCATAGGGCCGGAATAGAGCAGAAGTGCGCCGTGGAGGACGGAAAGTTTTTCCTCACGGGACACGTGGATAAACCGCAGTATACCGAAATGAAGATTACTTGGCTCGGTACAGAAAAGATGGATACCGCCTATCTGGAGTTCATACTGGAGGCAGGATGTGACATTGTCTATAAAAATGGGCTTACAGTGAAAGGCTCACCCATGACCGACATGTACCTGAAGCAAAGAGGAGAAATATGGAATCTGGCTAACAACGGAAAAGACGACGAGGCGCGAAGCCTGTACTTGGAGCAGATAAGTAAGCATCGTGACGATGCCCTGGGCGTGGCTTTCATGAGGATGCTACGAAGTCCTGCCTGGCTGACGGTGACATCGGAAAAGAAGCTGATTGAATCGCTGGGCGACGAAGTGAAGTACGACTTCCGCATTCAGAGGCGACTGAATCATCTGAGGGCTTTTCAACCGTCTGACGAGGGTGATATGTTCTTGGACTTTGCTGTGGAGTACGACGGAAAGACCACGCGACTCAGCGACTACGTGGGACGTGGCCAGTACGTCCTTGTTGACTTCTGGGCTTCATGGTGTGGCCCCTGCCGACAGGAGATTCCCAACCTTATCGCCGCCTACAACAAGTACAATGACCGCGGCCTACAGGTGGTCGGCATCGCCGCTTGGGACAAACCCGAAGCTACTCTGAAAGCCATCGCAGAAGAACAGATGCCCTATCCGCAGATTATTAACTCCGACCATGTAGCCACCGACCTCTACGGCATAGATGCCATTCCTGAAATCATCCTCTTCGCCCCCGACGGCAAGATTGTAAGCCGCGGACTCCGAGGCGAGGGCATTGGCAGGAAAATGAAAGAAATATTTGGAGAATAAAATATGAAACGACACTTCATCACCACCATTATCGCCCTCGTTTTGGGCGTAGCAACTGCACAGGCCGACATCCTCAAAGGCCGCGTGGTGGATGCCGATACTGGCGAACCGCTGCAAGGAGCGGAAGTAGTGTTCAACGAAGAGTCGCTCGACATGGGTAGCGTCATGCGAAGCACCATCAGGACTGATTCGGTGGGGCACTTCGTTTTTGCCTGCAAGATGGAAATGTCGAAACTGACCATCACAGCGAGTTATTTCGGCTACCATAGCCAAACAGTGAAGCGGATGGGCAACAACGACCGAGACACCGTGACAATAGACGACTTCCTGCTAAGGATGGACGAGCACCTGCTGAGCGAGGTGACGGTGGAAGGCCGCATGCGCCGCTTCTACATGCGGGGCGACACCGTGGTGTTCAATCCCGAGGCTTTCAAGACGCAGGACGGCGCACGGCTGATTGAACTGATAGAGCAGTTGCCGGGCGTGAGCATCAACGACGGCAAACTGCTGTGGAACGGCGAACCATTGAAACTGATGATGAACGGACAGGAAGCGTTCAGCGAGGCCATGCTAACGAACCTGCTGCCTGTGGAGGCCGTAAAAGACATCAAGGCCTACGACAAGAAAAGCGACTTCGAGCAACAGACGGGTGTGGCTGACGGCAAGGAGGAGCACGTGCTCGACGTGACCATCAAGCCAGGATTCATGGACAGATTCAGTGGTGATGCAGAGGCCAAAGCCTACAACAAAGAGCATTATACCGCCCACCTGAGGGCCCTGAAAGTGAGCGACACCGACCCGCTGTTGCTATACGGCCGCGTAGGCGATGATTCCTCGCAAAAGAGCGTCATGAAGATAGACGGCTACAGCACGTCGGTAAGCAGCAACGGCAGCCCCGTTCGTCAGCAAACAGGTTCGGCAGGGTATGCCCATCGGTGGAAGCCTCAGTATAAGGTTAGTCACAACAACACCTGGAGCATAAACGGAGGAGTAAATCATACCGACCGGCGAAGAGACAGTTGGGAGAATCAGCAGACTTTTCTGCCAAACACCACCACAGAGACAGACCAGACCTTCAGCAACTATCGCCACAGGCTGGCACTGCCCGTAGATTTCAGCTTGTTCCTGAACCTCAATCCAAACACGAAATTGTCTTTGGATGCCAACCTTACCTATCAGAAAGAAAGGCTGACGGAGGAAAACAGTCAACAAACCTTTGACCTCGGCACGCTTGGCACCAGACTCAACACTTCCAACTACCATTCGCTATCTACAGAGGAAGGTTTTTCGACAAACGTCAAGGCTAATCTGTCCTCTTTGCATGGAAAGACAGAGGTCAGCGCAACGGCTTCGCTGACTTACGACAACAAGAAGAGTGAAGGCGAATCGACGGGCATTTACCAGTATTTTCAGCGTGGCACAGTGCAGACCGACCGCCAGCACTATCACTCACCTAACCATAACCTCAGAGCCAATGCCAGTGTGCAGGTCCGACATGCCTTTGGCAAAAACCTGTCGGCAATGGCCAGATGGCAGACTACCTACACAAACAGCTTCCGCGACGAACAGCGCCACCGTGCCGACACGCTCGACATGGCCAACAGCCTGCGCCGCAAGGACAATTCATGGAGGAACGCTCTCTACGTGGAAGCCAACCTCACGCTGGGCAAGTTCGGCGTAAAGCCCACGCTAGACCTGAGCCACTGGCATGAGCAGTCGGACTATTGCCGTGGCCGCCTCGACACCCTCGCCCGTCGCAACCTCTTGTTAGCGATGCCAGCGCTGGATTTGACCTACAAATTGCAGAAGCAGACCCGCCTCAACGGCCATGTCGCCTACGAGAGCCAGCGCCCCGACCTCATCGACTGCATCGGCTACCGCGACGACACCAACCCGCTCTATGTCACGATGGGCAATCCCAGCCTCATGACCGCTCACACGCTGAGTGCCAGCCTCGGCTTCTCATCGATGCTCTCCCATGCCAGCCAAGTGCTGAGTTTCTCCGTGGACTATAGTAAGAACTATGACCCCATCGGCACCATCCTCCACTACAACTCTCAGACGGGAGCCTATCGTGCCCAGAAACAGAATGTCAGGGGCGGTGAGCGTTGGGGTGCCAATTTCAGCTACGAGCGCGACCTTGGTGGCGGCTTCCACCTCAGGAACGACTTCTCCGAGGGCTACGGCCAGTCATACGGCATCATGACACTGGTCGATGAGGCCACGGGCGTTACCTACAATCGCCAGCACAACTCTGACCTCTCTGAGCGACTGAACCTGCAATACCGCAACGGCCCGTTCTTCCTGTTTCTCGGGCAGACCTTCGGCTGGCACCACTACACCTACAGCGATGCCGCCCAGCCACGGCAGAACATCTACAACTACCGGGCCGCATTCACCTTTAGCTACAAGCTGAAGACTTGGGAGTTCCAATTCATTCCCGACTTCTTCCTCGACCGAGGCTATATGTCAGATGCAATGAATACCAATCGCTTCGTTTGCAATGCCCGCGTCAGCTACAAGTTCCTGAAGAACAAGGCCAGCCTCATTCTCTATGCGCAAGACCTCTTCAACCGCGACACCCACAACTACAGCGATGTCACAGCAACCTCGCGCACCGAGGGCGGCTCCTCCTTCCTCCACCACTATGTCAGCCTCACCTTCAATTACAAGTTTGATGCTAAGAAGAAATAACCCCACACGCTAGTTTCTATGATTGGCGCCTACCCATTTGCATCGCTGCAGCGGGTGGCGGAGAAGTTTTTTCTCGGAAAACATAATTGGAACGCCGAACATCAACACTCTGAGCCACTCGGCAAAGCCGAGCGAGTAAAGAAGATTAGTTCTTGGCAGAGCCGAGCGAGTAAACAAAGTAACTTTGTTGGCTTCGCCTTCGTTTTCTCGCCATGCCAAAGCACAAACAAGTTTGTTTTTGGTCATTTGCATGTACTTCAGACATTCTGCATAACCATGCTTCTTTCTCTTTTGCATAATAAACCCCGAAAGTTTTTTGTCTAACTTTCGGGGTTCACTTCATTTTGACACACCCTCCTGCATTGACGTCATCAATCATGATGACGACGAAGGAATTACCACAACAAACCTGAATAGCCTGATTCTTGGTCTTCCTTCAAGGAGTGATGAAGAGATTTCACATCTGCGTCCTCTTGGTTTCCCTCTTCACCGGGATTAACGGGAATCTTGGTTGGAGGAGCGAGATAAACGCTTGCCATTATGGCTTGTTCAAATATGACTGGAAATTGATAAACCTTTCGTTTCATTACTTTATGCTTTATTTAACCATAATCTTTTTGCCATTCACAATATAGACACCGGCCTTCAGATGCATCTCTTCGAGACGCTTTTCAGAGGTGTCACCCACTTTCCGGCCTTGAACGTCATACACGGCGCCTTGACCAATGATGTCCGCATTGCTGGTTCCTTGGATGGAGGTAGGAAGGGTGCTGCTATCCCATATCACAGTCAACCGTTCGGCAACCTCATTTTCGAACGCTGAGTTCGGTATTTGCAGATATGCCTTGTGGGCGGACATCTTGCTTGATTCGCCAGATTCCTTGATACGGATGAAGTTGCCGCTCTTCAGCATATAGTTGGTGTAATCACCCTCAGTGGAGGCGATGTGGGTGGAATGCACGACAGCCACAAGGGAGTTGTCTGTCAATGCTTCAGGTTCATTATCAGAGACTGTGAGAATGTAGGTCTCTCCTGGTTCGCCACACAGCAGCACACCGGTGGAGGCGGGAATGTCGCCGGTGATTTCATTCACGACGATGGCGTAGCCTTCGCCCTCGTTGGTCAAGGTGGTGCAATAATGACCTGTCAGACCTTCAGGAAGTGAAACGGCGCCAGCAGCACTGAAGGTGCCGATTCCGGAAGATGGCACGGTGTACTTGTATTGGTTGGCGAATATTTTCAGCATAGGAATCTCTTCAAACACATCCTGCACCCATACTGATTCTTCGCGACCGGCTTGCAATTTTGTGGCGAGTGTGCCGTTTGCCATCTCGTCATAGTTCGTTTGCATGCCGGAAGGAATCGATGAGGCAAACTGACGGATGTAGCAGTTCCCGTAATTTCCACGGATACCAGGACTGGATCCGCTGTAATAGAAGCTGCCCAATGAGACGCAGTTGCTGACCGTCGCGGAACCGCCGCTGTTGATGTAGCCTATCAAACACCCGTCGTAGCTGCCGTTGCTGGTCACGCTGCCTGTGAAGATGCAGTCGCTCATGATCAGATGCCCCCCTACATAACCATCAACGCAACCTACAAGACCAGAGCATTCTCTCCAACTGGTGCCTGTGTTGGTGATGACCACAGAACTCCATATATTTTCAATGGTGCTCGTACCCGTTCCGATTCTTCCGAACGGAGCTGGCTGGTAACCGCCACTATTCACCATCGTGCCGTCAATATGGAGATTTCTTATTGTGGCTTCGGCTATGCTTGGGAATGGAGCAATGCATTTGGCTCCGTCTGGAGTATAGTGAACCGTCAGCGTATGTCCCTGACCGTCAAACTCTCCCTTGAAGTAATAAGCAGGACTTTCATTAGTGCTGCCGATGCGGGCTTGGCTGTCGCCCAAATCAATGTCGGCGGTCATCTTGGCTTTGGCATTATAAACACCCTCTTCAACTAATTCTGCAAAGTCCTCCCAGTCTAAAACGGATTTTAATAGGTAATAGCCATCCTCATCCTGTTGCATTCCACTGTTCTCCACATATTCATTGGTGTAGGTGTCGCCACGGTAAACCAGCGTGCCATCGTCATTTGTGAGACGTGGGGCCGGGTCTGTGCCGAGAAGTTGGCCCCAATGCTGCTCATCCCGTCCTCCTTGGAGCCGGAAGGTCACTTTGCCCGAGGCCAATTCGGATTCAGAAGCGGCTATGGCGAGATTCTCTTTATTGACAATGTTGTCGGAGCGATAATAACATGCCGTAACGGTGCTCTGACCGTTGCTCTGGGTGGCGCCAAGCGCGTAGGTGTAACTATTGTTAAGATTGTAACTGCCGTTGCTCAGACAGTTGTTGTAGGTGACGCGGCCCGCACTCTCCATCCAGCCAAGGAAGGCGGCGCCGTAGCAGATATTGCTGCCGCCGTCTATCGTTCCGTTGAACAGGCAGTCCGTGAAGGAAATCCTGCCCTGTTTTCCCTGGCCGATAAAGCCGGCGACGTGCATGTTGGTGGTAGTCGGAGTGATGAAGAAATCCACACTCGACTCACAGTCTTCCATCGTGAGTGAGTTTATCACATAACCCACGAAACCTCCAATGTGACGGTTGCGGACATCAATAAAGCCATCGACTCTCAGGTCCTTTACTGTGGCGTCCTCCACGTATGCCAGAAGGCCGCCGTTAAAGTCTTTGGTGCTGCGGTATTTGATCTTCAGGGTATGCCCCATGCCGTCAAGTGTGCCTTTATAGGTGATGTGGTTCGAGTCACTGTTTCCCACACCCAGTTTGCCTTCATGACCGGTAAGGTCGATGTCGGCGGTGATGCGGCCATTCAGGGACGGATGGATCCTGGAATAAACCACAAACTTGTCCCAGTCGGCTGCGTTGTTGATGAGATAGAATCCGTCGTTGTCGGCTTCAAGGTCAAAAGTCAGTGTGGCTACCTCGTCATTGGCTCCCAATGTGGCTCCTGCGTATGGAGGAAGAATAATCTTCGTGCTGGTTGGCACACCGTAGAAAATGGTGTTGGTCCCACGGAGGGATGTGTAGTTGTACAGTTCCCACACATTCACGCATTTCGACACATCAAGTGTTTGAAGTTGGTTGCATTGGTAGAACAAGTTGATGCCAATCAAACCGATGGTGGATGGGAGCACCACGTTTTTCATTCCACTGTATTGGAAGACATCTCTGTTGATGCTTGTCACTCCTTCGTCTATCGTCAGGTTCTCCATTGCCGGGCAGTTGGCAAATGACCAGTCCAAGATGGTGGTCAGCGATCCTGGAAGCACCACGTTGTTCAGCTTATCACAATAACGGAATGCCGAATTTCCGATGCTGGTCAAGCTCTCTGGAAACGCGACGGATTCAAGTTGCTTGCACTCATAGAATGCGTTGCTGCCAATCGTCTTGACTGAGGATGGTATGTCTATTGATGTAAGTGCCGTGGCACGGAAGGTGTTGTTTGGTATCTCAGCCAATTGACAAGTCTCTTCGAATATCACCTCCGCCAAGGCTGTGCTGCCGTTGAAAACATCTGTTCCCATGGTCTTCACCGAATTTGGAATGGTGATGGTGGTCAGGGATTTGGTGTTGGCGAATGCTGAACCCTCTATGGTTTCCACGGTGGATGGAATGATGAAATTGCTGGAGAGCTTGGTGTTATTGAATGTGTTTGTGCTGATTTTCTTGAGTGTGCTTGGCAGAATCACTTCTTCCAATTCAAGAGAAGCCGTGAAAGCGGATTCTCCGATGCTGGTCACGCTCTCTGGAATGTGGATGGATGTCAAGGATTCACATCCGCGGAACGCCTGTGGGTCAATGGTGGTCAGATGCGTGTCGCTTGGGAAGTTTACAGCGGTCATGGCGGAGCAGCGACGGAATGCCTCGTCGTCAATCAATGTCACCGATGATGGGATGTCGATGCTTTTCAAGGCACGGCATTCATAGAAACATGCAGCCGGAATCGTGGCCAGGTTGATGCCATCCTCAAAAGTGCAGCTCTCCAATGAACCACATTGGTAGAACGTGTTATTATTCATTGTTGTGACACTCGATGGTATGGTGATATCAGGGAGTGCGCTGCATCCACGGAAGGCATTTTCTCCGAGGGTTACGACTGTGTTGCCGAGACTCACTTCTTCCAGAGCCGTGCATTCCATGAACGCACTTTTCCCGATGGTGGCACAGGAGATGTCGGCTGATGTTAATGCAGAGCCACGGAAACTCTCAGCGCCCATGCTCGTCACAGTTGATGGAATGACCACACTCTGAAGTCCTGAACGCCGGAAAGCGCCATCCTGAATCGTTGTGATTTGGGAATGGAGGGCGATGGAGGAGAGGCTTGTGCAGTTTTCAAACGCTCCGGCGCCGATGGTCTGGACTGAGGATGGAATCGTGAAGTTACTGAGAGATGTGCAGCCGTAGAATGTGTTTTGAGGGAGGGTGGTCAGCGTGCAGCCTTCTTCAAATGTGGCGGTGGTCAACGAAGAGCAACCGTAGAACACATTTGTACCCATACCGGTCACTGTATTTGGAATGATTATATTGGAAAGGCTTGTGCAACCATAGAATGCATTGATGCCGATGCTGGTGACTGTGGATGGAATAACCACATTGTCCAATGAAGGACAGGTGGAGAAGGCCTGTAAGGGCAGTGCTCTCAGTTGTGACGACAGGGTCACAGCAGACAGAAGTGGGTTTGCTTGGAAACACAACTCACCGATGGTGGTCACCGTGTTAGGCATCGTGAATGAAGTGAGGGCGTCGCAGCCGCGGAAAGCGCTGTTGCCGAACGACTCCACTATGCAGTCTTCTGCAAATGTCACACTCGACATGGTTTTGCATTGACGGAACGCTTCATCGCCGATGGTCTTCACGTTCTTGCCGATATGGAGTGAGGTGAAGTTGCTTTTCTGGAAGAAAGCAGAGGCGCCAATTGCAGTCACTGCCATGCCGTCTATCTCATCAGGTATGACGAGGATATAGTCGGCTGGTGGGGTGAAACCAGGGTCAAAGCCCGTGATGGTCAGTGTGCCGTCTGCGTTGATGGTGTAAACCAGAGGGATCAGTCCTTGGTCTGCAATCGCTTCTGAAGGATTGTTAGTGTAGCCCGTGGCGGAACGGTACACTCGTTTCGACGCATCGTTGGTCAGAACGGGCGATGGATCCACACCAATCTCCTGACCCCATACCAACTCGTCGCGGTTGGATTGTAGATAAAAGGCCACTTTGCCTGTGGCTAACTCCGTGCCGGTGGTTGCTGTTCCTTGAATAAGGCCGAGGCTGTTCTTGTAATAACTGTTGCTGATGGTGCCGTTCGGATTCCTTATGAAGGTGGCGCAGTCGTTTGTCTCGGTGACGAACGTGCCATTTTGGAGTGAGTTGGAGATGTTCACGGTTCCGTAACCTTTGTAAACCACAAAACCGGCATGGCTGCGCTGGTTGGTGCCTGAGGTGATGGTGCCGTCATACAAGCAGTCACGGATGGTCAGTAAATGACTGTTGTTGTAACTGTTGTAGGTTAATCCACCTGCACCATATCTATTGTTCGTGTAAGTGATGTCAACGGAGCTGTGGCATTTTTCAATAAGACATTCATAGTCGGTCCAACCTGCCAAGCCTGCCACTCCCTCTTGGGTGGCGGTGATGGTGCCGGCGGTGTGCAGATTTCGGATGGTGGCACCGAAGATATAATTGAAAGGAGCACAGCCAAGGTATGTTTTGCTTTCCATCTGACTCGTGTCGTAATGAATGGTCAGCGTATGGCCCTGACCGTCGAACACTCCCATGAACGCCCTTCTGTTAGCGGCTGTGTTGTAATCGCCGTTGCCTATCATCGTCTGGTCATTGCCCAGGTCGATGTCGGCGGTCATCTTTACTTTGACATCAGGCTCAAAGTGCTCTACCACACGTTTCAACTCTTGCCAGTCTGCCAAGCTGCCAACCTGATAGAATCCGTCGGCGTCTTTGACCAATGTGGTCTCATAGGGAATGACCGGTTGTGTGGGAACCACACTCCAGGGAGAATGACCTCCTGTGATGCCGATGAGGGTGCCGTCGGTGCCAAGATATTCAGACCTTACCTCAGGAACTATTCCCTCAGAATAAGCGAGGCTGCTTACGTTTACAAATATATCGGTAATTGGGTTCAGTCCAATCCAGCAATTGGTTGTGGGGATTCCTGAAACGGACGTATTTGTTATGGCACAGTTGGTCAGCGACCCACCGTTAAAATAGCAATTTTCCACTACCGAGTTCTCATATTTTGCTGCATGTATCGTTTGGCAGTTGCGGATAATGCTGTTGCGGATGGTTATATCGGTGCCGTCTGCGAAATAGGCGAATATGCCTCCGTCTTTCCAGCAGTTTTCCAACAATAGATTCGTGACAACAAAAGTGCCGCTATAACAGCGGAAATCAGATTGTATCACACAATTCTGGAATTTAATATTGTCACTGTTCATGTACATGAAAAAGCCATTGACATGGCATTTCACCACAGTCAGGTTGTTGATCGCATTGCGCTCATTGTCGTTCAACAGGTTGAAATGACTTTCAAGATATAATCCTTCAAGATGGATGTTGTCAAGACTGCCGGCACCGGTCGAACGGAACTGAAGCTTTCCTTGGATATAACTGCGGGTGGCGATTCCCTCATGGCCCTGGCCGTATATCGATACGGATTTCTTGATCTCACCTGGGTTGGAGAAAGTGCCTTGCGACAGCACAATCTTGTCGCCGCTTGCTGAAGCAGCTGCGATGGCATTGCTGAGTGAGCCGGAACCATGGAATAATGTCATAGTCTGTTCATGGCTCTCTGAATCCTCATGCAGCAGGGTTGCTGTCTGCGACCTGCCTGGGATACAGCTCAACATTAACATCAGCGCTGTCAGAATGATTTGTGGTTTTCTCATTTTTGTGTATTTTTAGTTGAGGATTAATACTTTATAAAATAATATTACAGCCAAAGATACACAATATAACTACGAAGCGACTGTATAAAAAAGAATTTCGACTGACAATTTCTGAAATTGTCAGTCGAAATTGTGGAAAACCATCAGTGAATACTGTTTTGCAATAGGATATCCTTTGGTGTATGCGCTATTCTTCAGCCTTATCCAGCTTCTGGCTCGACAGCCATTCACGCGGTGTCATGCCTTTGATGGTCTTGAATGTCCTGAAGAACGTGGTCTCATTGGAGAAACCAGACTCTTCGCTCACTGCTGAGACTTTCTTGTCTGGCGTCTTCAATAAGATTTGTTGGGCATGTTCCACTCGGTAGCGGTTGATGAATTGGGTGAAAGTGCAGCCTTCATAGTTGCGGATGCTTTCCGACACATAACGGCTGTTGGTACCCAAGGCGTTGGCGACATCCGATATTTTCAATTCACTTTGCAGATACAGGTGGTCTTGCTCCATCAAATCCCGGATCTGGAGAATCAATGTACTCTCCTCTGCCAAGATGTTTTCCTGAGTAGGAAGGGCAGGGCAGGACGGTATTGTCGCTGAATCGGGCAGTGGGGGGGATGAAGGTGTGTCCTTGTGGCGAAGGCAACGTGCCCCCAGCCATAATCCCAAACCGGCAACCAAGGCTATGATGCCGACAAGCCACCAGCGGAAGCCTGCAACTTCAGCACTCAATAGTGTGCCAGTGTGGAAAAGATACACGGATTGAAAGGGCTTGAAGTTGGAATCCTGTATGCCTCCTATAACCATCAAATCACCGTCCGCTGTCAATATGGGTATGGATGCTCCGCTTTCGGGAAGGGGCTTGCTGTAATAGAGGCTGAGGGGAATAAGATTGTTCTTGTCGGGATTTCCATATTCAATACACACCACATAATGCCTGTGCTGCCCATCTGCACCATAAATGTAGCCACGCTGGCGGCTGCGGTCCACAATCACATGGCTGTTGTATGTGATAACCGTGCCGAATGGGCTTTTCATGGGAACAGGACTTGTGGTTTGCAATAGGCTGATTTCTGTTCCGATTGTTTTGGCTATAGCAATCTGGCCGGAGTCATTCTCAACAGGAAACAGGTAGGAGTAGATTCCTTTCTGCTCATCACCGATAAAGCTGTCGTCGCTTTGATGGCAGTCAAGCAGGGTTAAGGGCTGCCAGCTCTTGAATAAAGGAATGGAAATGGTGTCGCCGTTGAGTTGCTCCACACAATACGTGTGGAATCTGTTCGCTTTAGGGTCGAGCCGGCCGAAAATCATCACATTTTCATTCGATGTGCGGAAGAGGAAGGGTGACGTATAAGCGTGAAGCAACGCTTTTTCGTATCTGAATTCTTTCTTGCCGTCAAAACATTCGATATAGTCCTCATTGTAGTGGTTGCCTGCAATCACCACTTTCCCACTGTCAATCTCAACGGCATTGGCCAGGGCTCGTTTTTGGTCCAGACAGCCGAAACCCTCAAAACGGTGGGTTGAAGCATCATAAATCTCTGCTGGAAAGGTCTGGCCGATGCCCAAATGCTGTTCATGGCCGCCGGCTATCAGTACCTTGCCTGAACGCAACACCAGAAACAAGCCGTCGTCGTGAGAATAAACCATGGGAATCTCATGCCATTCGCCGTCTTTGAAGTATTCTGCAGTGGCTGTGGGAATGAAGCCGTCGGTGTGACCGCCTGCCACAACCACCTCATCGCCTATGCGGAACTTGATGCCAGTGGACCTGGGATGGTGCAAATCAGGAAGACGCTCAACCTGCATTTCCATCATTTTGCATGAGTGGCTGGAACTGACAGATGAACCACCTTGTGCACTGATGGTTGAAAACTGTACGCACATCACTGCATAAAGCAACAACGTATGGATATTTACCTTTAGGAATGCCATTGTTTTCGGCTACGTAATATATATGCAAAGATAAGTTATTATAGATGATAGGTCATGTCAATAAGTACAAAAATTGACTGACCCATTGGAGCCTGATTGAATGCTTATGCAAAATTAAGAATTTTTGCCAAAATATGGACTGCTAAATCCATAATCTGACTTACAATTTCGGAATTTGTTAGTCAAATCTGCGATTGTAAGTTGCAAAAAACAATCATTCCTCCCAACTATTCAGATGAGAGGAATGATTTCTTATAGGGTGGTTATAAAAATACTTGCAGATAAATGGGGCTGTCTTATTTGATGCCGAGTTTCTTGCGGATGTCCTTAGGAACGGCGTCCTTGTGGACAAGGATGTTCATCGTCTTGTACTTCACGAAAGTTTTGGAAGCATACCAGATACCTTTATATTTGCCACTCTGGCCCCATGAGTTCTTCACCAGGAAATATTCCTTGCCGGTCTGATCCTTGGCAAGACCGTAAATCAGCATGCCGTGGTCGTCAGTGGTCTCCCAGTTGTCGTAAGCTTCCTGGCGCATCTCCTGAGTCACCTCAATCTCAGGCATCGGACGGGTCAGCGCTTCCTGCATCTTGCCCATGTTGCTCAGACCGAGCCAATGAGCCATGTCGGAACCGGTGTAGTCTGGTGCTTTCGTCACGTCTGGGCATACGGCGATGCCATTACGGGTGAAACCATCCTCGCTCACGTCGCTGCCCCAGGCGAAGGTGTAGCCGTTGCGTACGGCGTTGTCCATCACGGCCATCAGCTCGTCAATTGGAAGGTTGTAGCTTGCGCCCCAGCGCCAGTTGTCCTGAATCTCCAGGATGAACGGCTCATAGAACGGATGATGGGTGTAAGAAGTGAGCGACACATAGTCGTCCATGTTCAGACCCAGCGACTCCATATAGGATTTCGGAGTGTAGGTCTTGCCCTCATAAACGAACTCTTCTGGAACCTCACCGAGATAGGTGTCGAAAATGGAATTCAGACCTTTGAACCAAGCCGGGCTCAGTTTCTTCTGCTTGCCCTTGGCGATGCCGTTCACATAGCCTTCGGCAATCTGGAAGAACTCGTTGAAGTTTGGAAGGGTGTCGCCGTAGAGGGTGCCTGGAAGCGGCATGGCGGTCTCGGGAATCATACCATAGTTCTTCATGCAATACACAGCGTCATAGAAACTGCCGCCCTGAGAGAAAGAGATGTCGCCGTGCAGACGTACGCTGGCCTTGGCACGGTCCTCGTAGGTCTTGTGGGCCAGATACATCTCGCACAGGTCGTATTCGCCCTTGCCCTGACGCAGCAACTCTGCCTCAAAAAAGCCCAGGCTTGAATAAGCCCAACAGGTGCCCGAACGGTTCTGGTTCTTGATGGAGGTGATGGGAATCTCCTTGATGGTGGTAAATTCAAAATCTTTCGCACTGTTCTGTGCATAGGTGCAGAGGCTCATGCCGAACATCGCACCGAGTACAATCATTTTTTTCATTCTATTTATGTAAGTTGTTTAAATGGTTTCTTGAATAAAGGAAAACTGGTCTTCTGACGGAACGTCAATTCTTTATAAGTGAAGCTCACGACTGAGATTTTGCCACAAACTCCTCCACATCCTTTGGATGGTAAGGGATGATCTGCTCACCCAGCACACGGTTGCCGCTCTCGGTGATCAGCAGGTCGTCCTCAAGTCTGATACCACCGAAATCACGGAAAGCATCCAGCTTGTCGTAGCAGATGAAGTCCTTGTGCAGGCCTTGCGATTGCCACAGGTCGATGAGGTGAGGAATGAAATAGATGCCTGGCTCATCGGTCATCACGAAACCTGGCTCCAGACGGCGGCCGCAACGCAGGCAGTTCAAGCCGAACTGGGTGGATGGCTGAACCTCATCGTCGAAACCCACATAGTTCTGGCCGAGACCCTCCATGTCATGAACGTCCATACCCATCATGTGGCCTAAGCCGTGAGGGAAGAACATGGCGTGGGCGCCTGCCTGAACGGCGTCTTCGGTGTTGCCCTTCATCAGTTCCAACTGCTTCAGCATGTCGGTCATCATGCGGGCCACGTCCAAATGCATGTCCAGCCATTTCACACCTGGCTTGGCTTTCTCAATCACCAGGTCATGACAGGCTTCCACGATGCTGTAGATATCAAGCTGCTGTGGCGTGAACTTGCCGGAAATCGGAGTCACACGGGTGTTGTCAGAGCAATAATGGTTCAGGGTTTCTGCTCCAGCGTCACACAGCATCAGTCGCCCTGCCTCGAGCGGACGAGTCGATGGATAGCCGTGTTGGATCTCACCGTGCATCGACAGGATGGTCTGGAACGACACTTGGCTGCCCAAACTGTGGGACACGCCTTCCAGCATGCCGGCAATTTCAAATTCAGGTACACCTGGCTTGCAGGCACGCATTGCGGTGGTGTGCATCTTGTAGCCGATGGCCATCGCGCGCTCGATTTCCTCAATTTCCTCAGCTGTTTTCACGGCGCGCATCTTCACCACCGACTTGATCAGCTTCACGCTGGCCGACTCCTTCTGCTTGAAAGGATGGATGCCGAGCAAGTCGCTCAGCAGAATTTTGTGGTCGTCGCGGTAAGGGGGGAGATAGTGGATGGTCACACCTTTTTTCAGATTTTCCTCAACGAAGTGGCAGAAGTCTTTCATGCTGCCGCTGTGGGCGACTCCCACTTCCTGACCGAGATCGCTCACAGAAGGTACGTAGCCGAACCAGATGATGTCGTCGATGTCAATGTCGTCGCCGAAGAGGTATTCTTTCTGGTTGTCAATGTCAATCACGCCAACCAGGCCTTCGCGTTTCTGTCCGAAATAATAGAGGAAACTGCTGTCCTGACGGAATTTATAGGCGTTGGCAGGATAGTTGCACGGAGAATCATTGTTGCCTAAAAGCACGATGATGCCGCTGCCCACCAACTCGCTCAGCCGTTTGCGCCGGCTGATGTAGGTATCTTTTGAAAACATAGTTAGATTTGTTAGTTTTTTAGTGTAGTTGTTGTGATGGCTTTCATCTCAACTTCATTAAAGTGTTCTGAGTAACCGCTTAAAATGCAAATATAATGGTTTTTTCCGAAATTTGCCGCCTTCTATCTTTTTTTTATAAGTAAATCTTCATTATATCGTTCCCTTGTATAAATTTTCGATAGGAAATATCATATCCCAGTTTTTTCCCCATACTATGTTACCGTTGTCAAGAGTGAATCGGCTGAACTTTTTGGGGTCGAGATATTTGTTATATTGCGGATGAGGATGACGACGAATAAAATCGCCGATGTCCACTGTTTGCATAGTGTTGTCACTGAAAGTCAGGCTGACTGTCAAATTGCCTTTGTCTTCTGCCTTGATAATATAAAGCTTTTCCATATCTGTTCCTCCCTATAGCTTATAGCTTCTTTTTAATGTTAGTACTGCGGATGCTCTGCTTCAGAACAAAGAATTTCACCCACTTTTCGATGATGTTTCTGTAGTATTTTTGGATAAACTCTTCTGCCGTGCGTTTCTCTTTTTCTTGCAGCGGTTCAGCTCCGTGCTTTTCGCGAATATGAATATCGACCAACTCTCCGTTCATCATAATGAGCTCGAAGATACTTTCCTTTCCTCCGTGTAACACGTGGACGTGAATGGGTTCATGTTCATTGGAGTAGAAGTAGAAGATGAAACCGAAATATTCGAAAATCTTAGGCATAGCTGATAAAGTTTATTACGCAAATTTAATAATTTTTCTTCATATTCTCATGCTCTTCCCATAAGTTTTTATAATTTACCTACTGTTGGCAATAAACAATAGGCAAGTCACACAGCCACGACGCATCTTGCGTCGTCCCCACTTAACCACTGCTGTCTGCCATGATGCCGTACGGAAATAAAAACTGTATTGACTTTTGGCATGCTATCACCTATTATTTTTTCCTACAGACTTCCCTCGTTGTAACCACGTTAAGTGGGGACGACGCATCTTGCGTCGTGGCAAAAGGACAGGGGATTAGACTTTAGCTAATGTTTAAAACTGGATTTTCAGAACATCAATCGGAACACCCTATTGTAAAATATATTGAACTACCCTTTACTCAAATGGACAAAATGGATATGAAAAAATACGTCATAACGTAAAAGAAATAGGCTCGTTTACTTTGTATTGCTCACGGCTTTTACTATATTTGCATACAATTATTTATTTCTAACTCAACTAACCCGCACACATTCATTTAAAGAACTTATATGGTGGAATCAAACAGTTTGTTGAAAGTCGGAACATTGCTCAATCATGACAAATACCGGATAGAGCGGTATTTGGCTTCAGGCGGTTTTGGCAACACCTACGAGGGCGTGAATGTCACCTTGGGAAAGAAATGTGCCATCAAAGAGTTTTTCTTGAAGGGCATCGCCATAAGAGAAGATCAGACATCCAAGGTGCATGTTGCCATCACCGACAATAAGAGGGCGTTCAACTCCCAGAAAGAGAAATTCACGAAAGAGGCGCACCGCCTGAGCTGTCTTGACAACAACCATATCGTGAAGGTCTTTGACCTTTTTGAGGAGAACGGCACGGTCTATTATGTCATGGACTACATCGAGGGTGAGTCGCTGCGTGATGTTCAGAAACGCACGGGGAGACCCTTTTCGGAACAGGAGGTGCTCTCCATCCTGTCGCAGATGCTGGATGCGCTGAACACCATCCATCAGCATGGCCTGCTGCACATGGACATCAAGCCGGCCAACATCATGATTGACCAGTCGGGAAAATGCACGCTGATTGACTTCGGCGCCAGCAAGCAGTCGGCAGTCAGTGACGGAGCCACCACCTCCTCCACGATGGCCTATACACCGGGTTATGCCCCAGTGGAGCAGATTGGTGGCTCATCCGACCGCTGGGGACCCTGGACCGATTTCTATGCCCTCGGTGCCACCCTTTACAACCTGCTGACCAATGAGAATCCGGTCAATCTGGATATCGAAGAGGATGGGGAAGCGGCATTCAAATTCCCGCCTGCAGTTTCTTCCTCCACCCGTCTCCTGATTCAGTGGTTGATGTCCCCGAAAAGAAAAGACCGCCCTCAAAACGTCAGAGAAATCAAGGATTGTTTGAAAGAAAAGAAAACCAATGCAGAGGAATCACTTATTGTTGAGGGTGGGTATAATCTTATTACACAGAAAGTTGCTGATTCAACGAAATATGTTGCAGAGGTAGAGGCAACTGCTATTGATGAGCCTTCAAAAGGAGAAGAAACTCCCATTGAATCTGATGGGAAAAACACTATATATGTGTCAGTTGCTTCTGAAAACGATAATGATGTTATTGATAAATCAGATGATTCTTCTCATAATAATAACGACAAAGCCAAGAAGAAAAAAAGAATTGTAGGAAGATGGGAAGATTTTGTGCTGCTCTCCATTCTGCTTATGGTTGGTATTGTATTCTTAGTAAAAAAAATGGACTCAGATCAAGAGAATGATACCCAAATAGAACAAACTTCAATCTTCTCGAAAAATGAAAATCCCACCCAAAATCTCACCTTTACCGTTGACGGCGTGTCCTTCACCATGGTTTATGTTCCAGGCGGTACTTTCACCATGGGTGCTACCAGTGAAGTTTCAGATGCTGAAAGCTTTGAAAAGCCAACTCACAGCGTAACGCTGAGCAGTTATTACATCGGTCAGACCGAGGTGACCCAGGCATTGTGGACGGCAGTGATGGGGAGCAACCCTTCAGAATTCAGAGATGACAGGCGTCCAGTGGAGAACGTGTCTTGGAACGATTGCCAGACCTTCATATCCCTGTTGAATGCGAAGACGGGTAAGAATTTCCGTCTGCCCTCCGAGGCAGAGTGGGAATATGCAGCCCGAGGCGGGCATAGTGGTGGTTCCGAATATGCGGGAAGTAATAATGTCAATAGTGTAGCTTGGTATGCTGACAACAGTGATGGTGAAACCCACAATGTGGCAACTAAATCTCCTAACAGTTTGGGCATCTATGATATGAGCGGTAATGTGTGTGAATGGTGTCAGGACTGGGTTGATGTTTACAGTACTTCTTCGCAGACCAACCCGAAAGGACCATCTTCCGGCGTTTTCCATGTGTGGCGTGGTGGCGGCTGGAGCTTCAACGCCTGGAACTGTCGTGTGTCTTATCGGGACGGTCTCACGCCTTCCGACAGCTACTACGGCCTCGGTTTGCGCCTCGCCTTTTAGTTCCCATTTTATCTTTTCTTTCTTAAAGCCGGCCAAGAAGGGATGGCAGAGGTAAGCCCAAAAATAAAAAAGGGCTTTCCGATGACATGCCGAATGGACGGCGCGCAGACTATATAGTAGAGCGGTTATAATTCCCCGCAACCGCCCCTCCTTGCAACCACGTCAAGTGGGGACGAACTCCACTCGCAGAAGATATTTTGATATCTTCGGTGAGGGGAGGTGGTGCAGAACTCGGCAGGTGCTAGGCTAGGATACGACGCAGACGCAACTGACGCTAAGTTCAAAGGGGTATGCATCTTGCGTCGTGGCTGAGGGATTTGACCATGTGCATTGCCATCCGCTTGCAGGGACTTATTTATGTATGTCTGAAAAACTTAATTTGGAACACAGACATAAACACTCTGCAAAGTAACCATCTCCAAGCACACAACATCTCCTAAATCATGAAAAATGCAAATTATTCAGGTTTCCTAAATCATAACTCGTAAATTATCACTAACTTTGCACTATGGATGAAAACAAACACAATCTTTACGATAAAAACATACTCGAATTTGTCACCGTCGCAGCGCAGTTCTGCAATATGCTCGAGAATGTGACCGATTTCTCAAGAAAGGATTTCCTCGACAAAATCACAAAAGTACTCCCGCTCCTTTACCTCAAGGCGGATCTGATGCCTGAATATGAAGGCTACGAAGGCATCAGCCTCGAGGAATTTGTGGATGAGGACAACTACAATATCGTTAGAAACAATATCGCCCTGATTCTTGGACAGCATGATGATTTCCTCGATGTTTTTGTGGAGGATATGAAATATAGCGACACACCGATTCTTTGCACGGTCAGTGAATGTATGGCCGACATTTATCAGGATGTGAAAAATTTTGCGATGAATTTCAAACTCGCGCTCAATGATGAGATCATTTTCGAGAGTGTGGCGCAGTGCAAGGAGAATTTCAGAAATTACTGGGGACAGAAGTTGGTGAACGTGATGAGGCCTCTTCATGAAGTGAAATTTTCAACCGACGGAGTGGAGGAGTGATGGCACAGGTGATTCAGCAGAAATTCGACAAGCAGCTGCTCAGCCAGTTGCCCCAGGAGGAGTTCCAAGGAAGGATTATCGTGGTCAACAACCTTATCGATGCAGGAAAGGCGGTTCGGTATCTCATGGAACAGCCTATCATCGGAATCGACACGGAGACCAAACCGGTGTTCAAGAAAGGGGCAGCCAACAAAGTGGCACTCCTGCAGGTATCTACACACGACACCGCTTTCCTTTTCCAACTCCGATTCATTGGAATGACCGATGGGATTGTGAAACTCATGCAGAGTAAGAAAATCAAGAAAGTGGGACTTTCACTCGGAGATGATTTCAGGGCACTCAGCGCACGCAGGAAGATCACGCCTCAGAACGTTGTGGAAATACAGGAACTTGTGAAGAAAGTGGGCATCGAAGACCTCAGCCTCCAGAAAATCTATGCCAACCTCTTCGGCATGAAGATTTCAAAACGCAAGCAACTCTCCAATTGGAATGCCGACATTCTTGATGAAGCACAAAAAAAATATGCGGCTCTCGATGCTTACGCTTGCGTGAGAATCTACGACAGGCTCTGTGAGCTGATAGCATCTCACGACTATGTGCTCAAACCATTTATTGAACAAACCGAAAACAACTGACATACCTATGAAACAGGCTTTCTTACGCAAAGGAAAAGAAGACTCCCTCAATCGCTTCCACCCTTGGATTTTCTCGGGGGCTATCCATCATTTCTCTGAACAGCCGGAAGAAGGAGAGGTGGTGGAGGTCTATGCATCCACACCTAATGAGAATGGAAAAGACTGGGATTTCAAATACATCGCCACCGGACATTTCCAGATTGGAAGCATCATGATCCGAATCCTCTCTTTCTCAGGGGAGGAAATCGATGAGGATTTTTACAAAAGGAAAATCGCCGTTGCTCTTGATGTGAGGAAGGCCATTGGAGTGTGTCAGGAAACCGGCGGGGATAAGGAATGCCAGAACAACACTTTCCGACTGATCCACGGGGAAGGAGACAACCTGCCTGGGCTTGTGGTCGATGTCTATGGAAAGACAGCCGTGCTGCAGGCACACTCTGTCGGAATGCACACCGACCGCATGATGGTGGCAAAAGCCATAAAAGAGGTGATGGGCGACAAGATCGAGAATATTTACTATAAATCAGAAACCACATTGCCCTTCAAGGCTGACCTTGGACAGGAGAACGGATTCCTCATCGGAGGCGACAAGGATGATATCGCCGTGGAAAACGGACTCCGTTTCCATGTGGATTGGCTCAAAGGACAGAAAACCGGATTCTTTGTCGATCAGCGTGAGAACCGTGCATTGCTCCAAAAGTTTGCGAAAGACAGGAGGGTGCTCAATATGTTCTGCTACACTGGGGGCTTCTCCTTCTATGCCATGAGGGGAGGCGCCAACCTGGTGCATTCCGTTGACTCTTCCCAAAAGGCCATCGACCTCACGAACAGCAACGTGGAGCTCAATTTTCCCGACGACCCGCGCCATAAGGCTTTTGCGCAGGATGCCTTCAAGTTTCTTGATGAGATGAAGAAAGGGGAATACGACCTGATTATCCTCGACCCGCCTGCCTTTGCCAAGCATAAGGATGCGGTGAAGAATGCCATGAAAGGCTATTCAAGACTCAACCAGAAAGCTTTTGAGAAAATTCAGTCGGGTGGAATCCTGTTCACATTCAGTTGCTCGCAGGTCATCACGAAGGATGCGTTCCGCACTGCTGTTTTCACGGCTGCGGCTCATGCCAGGAGGAATGTGAGGATTCTCTACCAGCTCCATCAGCCGGCCGACCATCCAATCAACATCTATCATCCAGAAGGTGAATATCTGAAGGGACTTGTCCTTTATGTGGAATAAGGCTGCAAGAATCAATATGGAAACCACACACATTGAGAAAATGAAGCTGATTGACGAGCTGATTGATAAATATTATGCTGACAATCAGGAACTCAAAAATATTCTTGTCCTCCATAGCAGGGATGTGGCTGACAAGGCGCTGCGCATAATAGCAAGTCATCCGCAGCTCAATGCCGATCCACTCTTCACGGAGGAGGCGGCCATGCTCCATGATATCGGCATTTTTCTGACCGATGCTCCCGGCATTCATTGTTTCGGCACCGAGCCTTATATCTGTCATGGAATTTTGGGCGCGAAAATCCTGAATGAGATGGGATGGCACAAGCATGCCAGGGTGTGTGAGCGGCATACCGGAACTGGACTGCCTGCCAGCGAGATTATTGAGCAGAACCTGCCTCTGCCGCATATCGACCTTGTGCCAGAAACCATTGAGGAACAAATCATCTGTTTTGCCGACAAGTTCTTCTCCAAGACAAAACTGAATGTGGAGAAAACACCGGAACAGGCAAGGCGGTCATTGGAAAAATTCGGAGGACAAACCGTTCAGCGTTTTGACCATTGGTGCGGTTTGTTCTTGTAAGAAGGAAGAGCAAATGCTTATAATTCAAAACGTTGGGAAGTCTATAAATGGGGGAGTGAATCCGTAATCAGTAGGGAAGGAGCATTGTTATCTTCCTAATTTCTCCTGAGCTTTGGCATAACCTTGATTGGCTGCGCGCTGCCACCAGTAAAGGGCTTTCTCATGGTCTTTATCCACACCGAACCCATGATCGTAGCAGTTGCCGAATTCATATTGAGCCTTCGGCAGACCTTGACGGGCGGCTTTTTCCAACCAAAAGATACATAGGCGGGTGTCGCGGAACACGCCATGGCCTTTGTTATAGCAAAGACCCAGATGGTATTGGGCATTCGCATATCCCTGGTCAGCGGAGGCTTGGAACCAACGGACTGCCTCACTCAGATCGCGGCTCACGCCATTGCCATAGTAGTAGCATTCACCAACGCTGCATTGGGCCGTGGCATTACCTTTCTTTGCTGCCTGACCATACCAATAGAACGCTTTATGGTAGTCGCGCTCTGTCCCTTCACCATTATAATAGCAGTTGGCGAGGTTGTTCATGGCCAGGATATAGCCCTCACGGGCCGATTCCTCAAAAAGGCGGAAGGCCTCTTGTGGATTGCGCATCACACCTTCACCCAGCAGAAAATCCACACCACGGCTGTTCTTCTCACGGGCATCGGTCTGCCCGTAAGTGTTCATCACACTGCATAACAGCATGCTGGCAGTGAGAATAAGTATCTGATAAGAACGGCTTATGATTCTCATCGATAGAAGAATGTCGGGATTAATGGGATGACTGATGAATGAAAAGAATTGTTAGCGTAAAAAAAGGTTGTGCGGAAGAGATTATTGCTCCAGAAGTCTGACGAGCGCCTCTTTTGCATCTTCGTTGCCGTTGTCGGCGGCACGGTGATACCAATAGCGGGCTTTGCCTTCGTCTTCCTCAACTCCCTCGCCGTTGAAATAGCAGTCGCCAAGGTAGAACTGTGCCTTCGGATATCCTTTGTTTGCAGATTGCTCATATAGCTCAACAGCTTTCTTCTGGTCCACATCAACACCGATGCCCATATAATAGCAATAGCCAAGCTCACACTGTGCCTGGGCACAACCTTGGGCTGCTGATTTGCTGAACCAATTGAATGCCTCGGAAGGATTTTTGGCGATACCCTCGCCGTTGAAATAGCAATAACCAAGGAAATACTGACCTACCATATCGCCGGCTTCTGCAGATTGACGGAAAAAACCTGCGGCTTTTTCCAAGTTTTTCTCTACAACTTTGCCATTGTAGTATTTCAATCCTTCTATGGCCAGGCTTTTGCCGTCTGTTTGAGCCACACAAATAGTAGAGGTGAATAAGAATAAGCTGAGGATTAGGCTGATAGTTTGTTTCATCTTTTTCTGTTGATTGAGATTCTATTTCAAATGAAGGAATCTGCGTTGGTTTTGCAAATATACTAATAAAATCCCACTTATCAGCCTTTTTTGTAAAGATTAACAAAAAAGATGGTTTTCTCCTTTATTTTCATTAACTTTGCATCAAACAATCAACTTTTGGGAATGAAAACAAGAATAGGAATGGGATTTGATGTCCACCGCTTGGTGGAAGGACGTGATTTGTGGCTCGGTGGTATCAAGATTGACCATGCGCTTGGGCTCCTTGGCCACAGCGATGCGGATGTGCTGATACATGCGGTTTGCGATGCTATTCTCGGTGCTGCGAATATGCGCGACATCGGGTATCATTTCCCCGACAACTCCAAGGAGTTTGAGAACATCGACTCCAAAATACTCCTGAGGAAAACGGTGGCACTCGTCAGAGAAAAAGGGTATGAGATTGGAAATATCGACTCAACAATCTGTGCGGAGCGGCCAAAGCTCAATCCGCATATTCCAGAAATGCAGCGTGTCATGGCTGAGGTGATGGGCATTGACCCGGATGATGTCAGCATCAAAGCAACCACCACCGAACGACTTGGATTCACGGGAAGGGAAGAGGGCATCAGTGCATACGCTGTGGCGCTGCTTACAAAAGAATAGCCCAAATGCTAATGTGGATAAATTTCTGAATCCCATTGATGTTATTATCATCATAAAAAAATGTCAGGACTTCCGATTGGAAATCCTGACATTTTTTTATTGGGATGTGCATCAACGACAAAAGGATGTCTGTCGTTTTTGCAATTGATTTTCAAAAGATCATGCTTTCTTGAGCATCTCGTCCATGTACTTGGCTGCACGGCGTCCGTCGCCCATCGCCAGAATCACTGTGGCACCACCGCGAACGATGTCACCACCGGCGAAGATGGTTGGGATGTTCGACTGCATCTCGTCATTCACGGCGATGGTGTTCTTGCGGCCCAGCTCCAGACCTTCCACCGACTTAGGAACGAGTGGATTTGGAGATACACCTACTGCCACGATAGCCATGTCGATGTCGCGGGTCTCGATGGCTCCCTCGATTGGCACTGGAGAACGGCGACCGCTTGCATCTGGCTCGCCAAGCTCCATCTTCTGCAGACGGACTTGTTTCACAGCACCTTTCTCGTCGGCGATATACTCAATCGGATTGTGGAGCGTGAGGAATTCGATGCCCTCTTCCTTGGCGTGCTTCACTTCCTCCAATCGTGCAGGCATCTCTGCCTCACTGCGGCGGTAAGCAATAAACACGTGCTCGGCACCAAGACGCTTGGCGGTACGGCAAGAGTCCATGGCGGTGTTTCCACCGCCGACCACCATCACGCTGTGAGCCTTGTTGATTGGGGTGTCAGAAGCAGGGTTCGAAGCGTCCATCAGGTTCACACGAGTCAGATACTCGTTGCTCGACATGATGTTGATGCTGTTCTCACCAGGGATGTTCATGAAGTTTGGCAGACCGGCGCCGGAAGCCACGAAGATGGCTTTGTAGCCTTCCTTCTCCAAATCCTGAATGGTGATGGTCTTGCCCACGATGCAGTCTTTCACGAAATTCACACCAATCTTGCGAAGGTTGTTGATCTCCACGTCAACAATGGCGTTCGGCAGACGGAATTCAGGAATACCATATTTCAGCACACCGCCAATCTCATGGAGTGCCTCAAACACAGTCACCTCATAGCCCAACTTGGCCATGTCGCCGGCGCATGACAGGCCGGCAGGACCGGAACCGACAATGGCAATCTTCATGCCGTTGCTCTCAGCAACTTCTGGCAATGCCATCTTTCCGCTCTCACGTTCAAAGTCGGCAGCGAAACGCTCCAGGTTGCCAATGGCAACAGGTTTGCCACCCATCTTCACGTGGATACACTGTGCCTCACACTGCTTCTCCTGAGGGCATACACGGCCGCATACGGCAGGAAGGGCAGAAGTGGATTTCAGCACCTTGGCGGCTTCAAGGAATTCGCCGCGCTCGATGTTCTTGATGAAAGAAGGAATGTTGATGTTCACTGGACAGCCTTCCATACAGGTTGGTTTCGGACAGTCCAGACAGCGTTTGGCCTCGGTCAGCGCCTGCTCCTCGGTCAGACCGATGTTCACCTCCTCGGTGCGGGTGGTGGCACGGTAAACCGGGTCGAGCTCGCCCATCACGCAACGCTCAATCTGAGTGCGCTCCTTCGGCTTCATGGCTTTCTTCAACTCCTGACGCCATTCGGCTTTGTTGTCGGTCAGCTCTGCCACACTGGCGCTGTTCGACATCTTTTCTGCTTTCTCTGCTTTGGCAGAATCTATCTTGATGCTGCTGTCAACCAACACGCTCTCCACGTGGGTCTCCAACTTCTTCATCTCTTCTATCTCGGCGGCTTTGAAAGCGCCCATGCGCTTGAACATCTCGTCGAAATCCACTTCATGACCGTCAAACTCAGGACCATCTACGCACACGAACTTCATCTTGCCACCTACGGAGATACGGCAGGCACCGCACATTCCAGTTCCGTCAACCATGATGGTGTTCAGCGACACGTCGGTTGGAACCTCGTATTTCTTCGTCAGCAGGCAGCAGAACTTCATCATGATGGCAGGACCGATGGCAAAGCATTTGTCAACTTTCTCGCGCTGAATCACCTGCTCGATACCTACGGTCACCACACCTTTCTGGCCATAACTGCCGTCGTCAGTCATGATAATCACCTCGTCGGAGTGCTTGCGCACCTCGTCTTCAAGGATAATCAGCTCCTTCGTACGGCCGGCAAGCACGGAAATAACTCTGTTGCCTGCTTCTTTCAACGCCTTGATGATGGGAAGCATCGGAGCTACGCCGACACCGCCACCGGCACAGACTACCGTACCGAAGTTCTCAATGTGAGTGGCCTGACCAAGAGGACCGACCACGTCGGTAATAAAATCTCCCTCATTCAGATTACATAACTTTGTGGATGAATAACCCACTTTCTGAACGACAAGCGTAATCGTGCCGGCGGTGGTGTCGGAATCGGAGATGGTCAGCGGAATACGCTCACCGTTCTCACCAACCCTTACAATCACAAAATGTCCGGCTTTACGCGATTTGGCAATCAGCGGAGCCTCAACTACGAGCTTGAAGACTTTCTCCGAAAATTGCTCTTTCTTTACGATTTTGTTCATTTTTGAATTACGTTGATGATATGGTTCTTTTTACCTTATTTTGCGTAGTTGATAGTGACGGATTTAGAAATTCTTGTCATCCAAATACTCAAAGCCGCAGTATGGCACAAGGGCTTTCGGCACACGGATGCCCTCAGGGGTCTGGTTGTTCTCCATCAGGGAGGCAACGATGCGCGGCAGAGCCAGCGCTGAACCGTTCAGCGTGTGACACAGCTCAATCTTCTTGTCGGATGAACGGCGGTAGCGGCATTTCAGACGGTTGGCCTGGTAGCTCTCGAAGTTGCTCGTGGAACTTACCTCCAACCAACGCTGCTGGGCTGCCGACCATACCTCAAAGTCGTAGCAGATGGCACTCGTGAACGACATGTCGCCACCGCAGAGACGCAGAATCCTGTATGGAAGCTCCAACTTCTGAAGCAGACCCTCAACGTGGGCAAGCATTTCATTCAGGGAGTCGTAAGAATGCTCTGGGGTGTCGATACGCACAATCTCAACCTTGTCGAACTCGTGAAGGCGGTTCAAGCCACGCACATCCTTGCCGTAAGCACCGGCTTCGCGACGGAAGCAAGCAGAGTAGGCGCAACGTTTCACAGGAAGGTCCTTCTCTTCGAGAATCACATCACGGAAGATGTTGGTCACTGGTACCTCTGCCGTAGGAATCAGGTAGAGGTCATCCACCTCTGCATGATACATCTGACCTTCCTTGTCAGGAAGCTGACCTGTGCCATAACCCGAAGCCTGATTCACCACCAATGGAGGCTGAACCTCAAGATAACCGGCCTTGCGGGCTTCTTCCAAGAAGAAGGCCTCGAGGGCACGCTGGAAACGGGCCATCTTGCCGATGTAGAAAGGAAAACCGGCACCGGTCACTTTCGCACCCAGCTCAAAATCAATCAAGTTGTATTTCTTGGCCAACTCCCAGTGAGGTAGGGCGTCGTTGCCTAATTCTGGCTTCACACCACCTTCTTTCACCACTACGTTGTCCTCAGCGCCCGCGCCTTCGGGAACATCGTCGTTCGGAATGTTTGGTATGGTGCAGAGATGACGCACCAGCTCTTCTTCCAGTTCTTTCTGCTGAGCCTGGAGGCCAGCGGTCTTTTCTTTCAGTTTGGCCACCTCGGCTTTGGCTGCCTCTGCGGCTGCCTTATCGCCACTCTTCATTAGCTGGCCAATCTGGCTGGCGTATTTCTTGCTTTCCGACAGCAGGGCATCTACCTGTCCCTGGGTCTCACGGCGTTGTCTGTCAATTTCCAAAGCCTTGTCTATGGCTTCTTTCGCACCGTCAAAGTGCTTCTTCTCAAGACCTTTGACCACGCGGTCGGTCTCTTCCTTGATCAATTTTAAAGTAAGCATATTGTGTTGTTGTTATAAAAATCGTTTTTTGCACCTGCAGATGCCTTCGTTTGATTGCCCGTCCACATTATCTCATGCTATAAAAGCAAACGGATATGGATGCTGCCTGATTCAACGGCCTTTGTTCTGGCTCGCACGTTTCTTCACTCGCTGACGGATCTCAGCTTTGTGCTTGGCAGAGGCGGAGCCGTGAGCTCCAGTGTGATAACCTTTGCCTTTGGCTTTGGTTTTCACTTTGCCGCTCTCGTCTTTTTGCTTTTTCGCACCACCGAAGTTGATGCCGTTCATAATCGCATAGCGAATCTCTTCGTTATTTGCCATAAGGAAGTTGCTTTTGAGTGGATGGAATGGATATGCGGAATCTGTCGGGGCAAATCAATGGTGGAACAGGCGGATGCCGGTGAACGCCATTGCGATGCCGTATTTGTCGCACGTGTCAATCACGTTGTCATCGCGGACTGAGCCACCAGCCTGGGCAATATATTCCACACCGGATTTGTGAGCACGCTCAATGTTGTCGCCGAATGGGAAGAAGGCATCGCTGCCAAGGCAGACACCCGTGTTCTGAGCAATCCAGGCTTTCTTCTCCTCTGCGGTCAGCGGTGATGGCTTCTCAGTGAAGAACTGCTGCCATACTCCGTCGCGGAGCACGTCTTCATACTCGTCGCCGATGTAAACGTCGATGGTGTTGTCGCGGTCGGCACGACGGATGCCTTCCTTGAACGGAAGCGCCATCACTTTCGGACATTGACGCAACCACCAGATGTCTGCCTTGTTGCCGGCCAGACGGGTGCAGTGGATGCGGCTCTGCTGACCGGCACCGATACCGATGGCCTGACCGTCCTTCACATAGCACACTGAGGTTGACTGGGTGTATTTCAAGGTGATGAGGGCTATCTTCAGGTCGCGCTTGGCTTGCTCAGGAAAATCCTTGTTGGCAGTAGGGATATTGGCGAACAGGTCATCGCCTGTCAGGTCCACCTCGTTGCGACCCTGCTCAAACGTGATGCCGAACACCTGCTTGCGTTCAACTGGTTCTGGAACGTAGGCTGGGTCAATCTTAATCACGTTGTAGGTTCCTTTGCGCTTCTCTTTCAGAATGGAGAGAGCGGCATCGGAATAGCTCGGGGCAATCACGCCGTCGCTCACCTCACGCTTGATCAAAAGGGCGGTGGCTTCGTCGCACTCATCACTCAAAGCGATGAAATCACCGTAAGATGACATGCGGTCAGCACCACGGGCGCGGGCATAGGCGGTGGCGATTGGAGACAGCGGAACTTTCACGTCGTCCACGAAATAAATCTTTTTCAATGTGTCGCTCAATGGCTCTGCCACTGCGGCTCCGGCAGGGCTCACGTGCTTGAACGAAGCGGCGGAAGCCAGGCCTGTGG
Organism: Bacteroidales bacterium; assembly: GCA_017464285.1. Classification (GTDB taxonomy): domain Bacteria; phylum Bacteroidota; class Bacteroidia; order Bacteroidales; family UBA1402; genus UBA1757. Next base: position 475,961 of record JAFUDT010000013.1, read on the forward strand.
CGGATTTCAACTCTTTCACCAACTGCCATGCGTTGAGCGCATCCAGAAAGTTGATGTAGCCAGGACGGCCGTTAAGTACTTCGATCGGCAGTTCACCGTTCTCCATGTAAATCCTTGCGGGTTTCTGGTTGGGGTTGCAACCATACTTGAGCGATAGTTCTTTCATGTCGTTTTTTACCTTAAAAAATGATTTGCTTCATTGTGGCTTTTCCTGATAGTCCACAATCCTGTTTATCTAAATTTTATGCAAAGTTAGCAAATTATCATCAAATAATTACATTATTTAATGTAAAATGAAAAAGTTTTTATATATTCGCAATTATTTTTTGATTCTTAGTGTTGAATTTACGCCTTTTCAGCAAACTTCTCCATTGGATTGGTATGTTGGAAAATGGCAGATTCTGAACGGCTACGCGATGAAAATGAATAAAGTTCTGTATATCTTGTCTCTTATACTATTATGCGGGATGACTGCGTGCCACGACGACCATGGTGACGATGGACGACAGGAGCAGGCCAACCGCACCATTATCATGTATTTTCCTTGGTCGGGAACTCAAACCAGCAAAGGACTCTATAACTTAATCAATTATAATGTGGCTGACATCCAAGATGTTATTGCCTCAAAAGGAGACTCGAAACAGGTGCGTTTCGTCTGTTTTATTTCCGACAGTCCTTCCACCGCGGTCATGTATGAGATGACTAAGAAGAGAAATGATTGTGTATGTGATACTTTCATTCGTTTTGAGAATCCTGACCTCAAGCATGCGGAAGGCATTGCGGAAATCTTCAGAACGGCTATGGAACGTGCGCCTGCAGACCACTATGGCGTCGTTGTTGGATGCCACGGCATGGGATGGCTCCCCACTTCTGTGGCTAAGGAAGTCAAAACACGGTATTTTGGCGGTCTGACGAAAGAATTTGCAACCGACCTGCCGGAGTTTGCACGGGCGCTGGAGGCAACAGGAAAGAAGATGGATTACGTGCTTTTCGATGACTGCTACATGGCGAATGTGGAGGTGGCATACGAGATGAGGAATGCCACCGACTATCTCATCGCTTCACCTAATGAAGTGATTGACAGGGGAGTGCCTTATGCGCAGGTGTTCCAATATTTGATGGGAAGTCCCGATTATGGGCGGTTTGTCAACGGATTCTATAATTTCTACTACAACTATCATTATCCTTACGGGACGATGAGCGTCACCGATTGCAACAAGATTCAAGACATGGCGGATCTGATGAAGCGGATCAACTCAAAATGTACCTTGGATACCAGTTTGTTGAATCAAATCCAGCCATTCGACACACATCAACCCACTCTTTTCTACGATTTTGGAGATTATGTACGGCATCTTTGCACGGATGCGAACTTGCTTGCGGAATTTGAGGCGGAGCTCAAGGAGCTCGTGCCTTTCGCTAAGGCTACTGAGTATGTGTATTGCGTCGCACCGATAGAGATGAGACTCAGAATCCGTTCCTTTTCAGGACTTTCTATTTCCGACCCTTCCGAAAACTCTTGGGCAGAATCAAAGGTCAGCACGCCTTGGTATTTGGCAACGCATTGAAATTCAACCGATTGATATCCTGTAACGAAAGGTGGAGGGGGACGCTTAATTTGCAGTCCTCCTTATTGTTATTTCTATTTTTCGCATTTTAACGTTTTTTTATATTTATATATTGTTTTTTGTAGTATATTTGCAAAAAATTAAACAAGTCAATATATGAGTAAATATTTGAAGTTAGAGGATCTCACGAAAAGCAACGTTTGGACAGTGACAGAGTCGGAACTTTACCACATGTTGCTGGAAGGAAAAAAGAAAGAAGGATATGCTGACAACGAGACGCATTACATGAATATCATTCATTCCGTCTTCGACATTCAGTATTTTGACAGGGATGACGAGAAGAAAAAACAACAGCTTGAAAATGAGCAGTATGACCTTTTCTATGCACCGAATGACGGTGAGAATAATGCCATAGCCATTAAGAAAAGAAGAATTAAGAAAATAACTGACCTTACTCTCGAAAATGTGTCACACCTCACTCCTGAGGATATCCTTACGCTCATTGAGAACAATATGGGTACGGGATGGAAAGGACTGCCATTGGCTATTCAGGATATCATTGAATCGGCGTTCTATGTGGATGTGTCTCTGCTCCCAGAAGCCGCAATGCACCGCAAAGGGGGAATCATCGACAGGAAAAAGGCTGATGGATATGAAGTGCTTGAGTTGGAAAGGGGAAACTGGATTGAAGCCATTTTTGTCAAGCAGAAACCGAAATTGGAAAAACTCAACTTCTCTTATCTGGGTAACACCTATAAGGATGAGGATACGGACGACAACGAGGATGACGATGATGATGACGACAGCCTTGACAATGAGATGGATGATGTGACACCTAATGAGGATGAGGTGGAAGAGGATGTGGCTGAGGATCAAGAGCCGCATATCGAGGATATCGACGTCATCGATGAGACTGAAGATGAGGAGGAATAAAGAATAACTCCTCTTTTGAGAGATAAAGGTAAAGCGATATCGTTTGCCTGAAATAAAAACAACCGCATGTTCGGAACATAAATGCTGAACATGCGGCTGTTTTTTTATTCCGAATCGGTCATCAGCTTTTATGTTTCGTCTTAACAGCCGATTGGGACTATGACAAGGGTAATCTTTCAGGGAAAATGCAATTGCTCAGGAAGCAAATGCCGAGGCGTCGTCATTGTATTCGGGAACTTCCTGAGCTGCCATGGCTATCTCTGCTGCGGTGGAGGCGGAAATCAGACCAGAACCATCTGAAGCTGTGTCGGAAGATGGGGCTGGCGAATCACTGTCAGTGGATGCCTCCTTGTCGGCATCGAGGAAAATATACTCGAAATTGTTGCTCTTGGCAGATGGGAACTGGCTGCGAGGATCCACGTCCTGGCGGTTCTGAAGGTGGTCGATGATGCGCTCATAGCAGTGCATGGCACTCTCTGCTATCAGACGCACACGGAAACGGGTGTCCACATATTTGCATTTGCCCGTATCTGGGTTCTGAACCACGCGTTTGAAAGTGATGGTGGCATCGTACCAACCCACATGAGGCTCATTCAGAATCTCCATCTGTGTGCGCTTGCGGTCAGACATCAACATGCGGCCGTCTGCGCGCTGCTCTTTCCGCTGACGCTCCATCAGTTTAAACTCTTCCAGATTCTTGGCATCGGTTTTCAGAAAAAGTACGTAGTTGCTGTAGCTCACTTTCAGCCTGAAAGGATAAATACCGTCTGTCTCCACAAAACCCATAACCTTGCTGACTACATTGTCATCAACTTTGATTTCATTGATTGAGGAAAGAAAACTGACAACCTCATCGATGTTGGTTGCCAACGTCTCATGATCAAAGTAACGTACGTAAAGATTCATTTTAATTATTTTAGTTATTGTTAAATAAAAGAATGAACATAACTAATAAAGTTGTAAAAATATAAAGGATGGCAACGCGGTTTAAGCGAAACCAACATAACAGTATTTTTATAACACACCTTTACAACGTTATTAGTTATTTCTGCAAAGGTAAATAAAAAATATGGTTTTATGCAGGATTTAAAACGATTTTTTTATTTATTGTGCCTTTTGTGTTAAAAAAAATAAATTTTTTACGTTTCGTTTTGGGGAATAAAATTATTTTACTTTAATTTGCATCGGAAAAATAAAAAATGATGACTTAAGTAATGATGAAACAATAAATTGCTTCAGTTTATTCATATTTTGGAGATGTTTTTGTTTGTTTTCGAAGGAGTGATGCGGGCATCATGACTGAAAAAAGAAGCAAAAACAGCCCGAAAGATGAAGGTGAGACATCCAATTTTGTTGTATCAAAATGAGGCAAGTTATTTTTTTATCGTTACTAACCTAAACCGAAAAGTTTTCATTTCAGTACTTAATTATTTAACTAAAACTTTATTGCCTATAGGAAAACATTACGCGTAATCAATTCGTTTAGCATAATGAAACAATTAAATGAACAGACTGATGAACAGTTGGTTAGTTCGTATTTAAATGGCAATAACGTTGCTTTCGACACGCTCTTGAAGCGCTACGAAAGGAAGGTGTTTACCTATATTGCTTATTCAGTGAAAAATGAGGAGGTGGCGCAAGATCTCTTCCAAGATTGCTTTATGCGCATCATCACCAAGCTGCATTCCGGACTCTACACAGAGAATGGGAAGTTTGCATCGTGGGTGATGAGAATAGCCCACAACCTCATTATCGATTACCACAGGCAGAACCAGTCGTTGGTGGTCTTTTCCAACGATGAGGCAGAATACGACCTGCTCAATGATTCCAATATTGCGCTCGAATACAGCAGGGAGAAAGAAATCATCGACAAGCAGGTGCTGCAGGACGTGAAGGCGCTGATCAAAAAACTCCCAGCCAATCAGCGGGAAGTGGTGCTTATGCGTTTTTATGAGGGGCTCAGCTTTAAGGATATTGCCGACACAACGGGGGTCAGCATCAACACTGCTCTCGGACGTATGCGCTATGCGCTCATCAACCTCAGACGCCTGGCGGAGAAATTTGATGTCTGCATGGCTGGATAAGCAACGGATTCCAGATTTTCCGAGTCTCACATCACGGATACTTTTTTCGCTTTTTTTGATAAAACAAGTAAGAGGATATGTCTTCATAATAGACATATCCTCTTATTCGTTTCTGATGGTGGGCCGCTGAGTGGCGGACTGTCTGTTTGGGGAAGGAAAGGGGATTCAGGAAAAGGAATCAAGAACGTTGGAACTCCATGCAGCACCAGCCGTCTTCTTCCAGCACAGAGGTCAGGACGAGCCCATGGCTTGCCGCATTATCTTGAAGCATGGATTGCTCTTCAGCGAAAAAACCGCTGAGGTGAAGTTTCCCTCCCTTCACCAAATGTGCGGCGTATGAACTCATCAGAGAGAGGTGGATGTTCAGGTGGATGTTCGACAGGATGACATCGAAGAGCTCGTCGGCGCCAACCGTTTCAATGCCGCCTTCTTTCACCTCGCCGCCTTCGATTCCGTTCAAGCGAAGGTTGTCAATCGTGTTCTCCACGCTGTTGTTGTCGATGTCAACGGCCGTCAGATGTGAGGCTCCCGCAAGCATGGCGCCAATACCCAAAATCCCTGTACCACAACCCACGTCGAGCACTCGTTTGCCCTTGAGATTGTTGGAAAGAAACTGGCGGAGCATCAAGCGGGTGGTGGTGTGGCTGCCACTGCCGAATGCCATACGAGGATTGATTTTGATGTCGTAACGTACGTCGGGAAGGGAGGGATAAGAGGTGGGGTGGATGTAGGCCAAGTCGCCGATGCGGATAGGTTCAAACGCCGACTCCCATGAGGAATTCCAGTCGGTGTCTGCCATCTCTTCTGTGGTGTAGCAGATTGCGACATGGGGAATGGGAAATGAGGAAACCACCTCATCCACAGCTTCTTTGCTGAATTCCGATGATTGAACATACCCGTCCACTCCCTCTGACGTGGACTCAAAACTGTCAAATCCCACTGCGCCTAGCAGGCTGCTCAGCAGGTCTGAATAAGCCTCCTCGCAGGGAGACAATTGAAAATGGCATTTCGTATAGCGCATGGTTGTTTATTGTTCCTCCTGTGCTTCACGGAGTTTCTTTTCCTCAATCAACTGGAAGTCTTTCGGACGGAGAACGAAGTTTGAGCCTAAGTATTTGTCGCGCACAATGTGGTTGGCGGAAAGCTCGGGTGGGGTGCCTTTAAACAGGATACGGCCTTCGAATAGCAGGTAGGCGCGGTCGGTGATACACAGGGTTTCCTGAACGTTGTGGTCGGTGATTAGGATGCCGATGTTCTTGTCTTTCAATTTCCACACGATATATTGGATGTCTTCCACCGCAATAGGGTCCACGCCGGCGAACGGCTCATCGAGCATGATGAACTTGGGGTCGATGGCAAGGCATCGGGCAATCTCGCAACGACGCCGCTCACCGCCGGAAAGCTGGTTGCCGTTGTTTTTGCGGACTTTCTGAAGACGGAACTCATTCAGCAATTCTTCCTGCTTTTCACGACGGTCGTTGCGTGTCAGCTCTGGACGCATCTCCAACACCGACATAATGTTGTCCTCCACACTCATCGTGCGGAAAACCGAAGCTTCCTGCGCAAGATAGCCCACACCAGCCTTGGCGCGTTTGGCAACAGGATATTTGGTTATTTCAATATCGTTCAGAAACACTTTGCCCGCATTGGGAACAACCAAGCCGGTGGTCATGTAGAACGAGGTGGTTTTGCCTGCACCGTTAGGACCGAGCAATCCCACAATCTCTCCCTGGCGCACATGGATCGACACATCGTTCACCACTGTGCGCTTACCGTAGGTCTTCACCAGATTGCGTGTGTAGAGGGTCATTCGGTCGGACGAATATTCAGGAATCTCCACATCGCCGTTGTTGTCTTTCAGGTATGGTTGGGAGTCGCCATTCCAGGAATGGGCGGCGTCTTGCGGAATGTCTGCCACAGGTGTCTCTTCGGATGATGGGGCTGTGGAGGATGAGGATATATCTGCTGAAGGCTCGGAACTGGCTGACGAGGCGGCTTCAATCGCTGTCCCAGTAGTGTCGTCCACCATTTCTGCTGTGGTTTCTGGGGATTTCGTTGTTTCTGACATATCAGAGTTGTTTTATCTTCTTTGGGAATGAATAAAGGGGCTTGACAGATGCTGACACTGCTCTCTTCATCGGAAATCAACAGAGCCTTGACCGGCCATCTGCCTTTTTTGAAAAGCATACAAAATTACTAATTGTTTGGCTAATAAAGGGTATAATTACAAAAAAAATGGAAAAGAAGACGGAAAATACATCCTTTTTTGCTATTTTTGCATTTGTTTTGTGATTTTTAAGAATAAATTATTTCTTTAGAACCCCTCATGGTTTCAATCAAAGAGAGCTTGCAAGGACTTGGAGAGTATGTGCTGCTTATCGGTAAAGCCATCTCCGTGCCCGACAGATGGAAGATGTTCTGGAAGCAGTACGTCACGGAGATGTTCCAGCTGGGATATAACTCCATCGGCATTGTCCTCATCATCTCTTTCTTCATCGGAGCGGTTATCTGCCTGCAGATCAAACTCAATATCCAGAGTGCGTGGATGCCTACAATGGTAACCGGTTATACCACAAGGGAAATCATGCTCCTTGAGTTCTCGTCGTCCATCATGTGCCTCATCCTGGCTGGAAAAGTGGGCTCCAACATCGCTTCGGAACTTGGAACGATGAGGATTACACAGCAAATCGACGCACTGGAAATCATGGGAGTCAACTCTGCCAACTTCCTGATTCTGCCTAAGGTGCTGGGACTGATGACAATCATGCCGATTCTTGTCACATTCAGTGTCTTTGCTGGCATTATTGGAGCTTATGCCACAACCCTGCTCGGCACTACCTCCATTGCTGAGCTGAATGAGGGATTCAGATATGAATTCAACCAGTGGTTTTTCTGGTGCGGTATCGTCAAGGCGGTGGTGTATGCATTCCTCATCACCACTATTTCGTCCTACAAAGGCTATTCTGTGGAGGGGGGCTCCGTGGAAGTGGGTAAGGCATCCACTTCGGCGGTCGTCACCAGCAGCATCTACATCCTTTTTTCTGATATTTTCCTTACCAACATGCTCACCTGATGAAATCGCTCGGCGATTGTCAAAAGGGAGCCTACGGTGATACGCTATGATAGAGGTAAAGAATCTATACAAATCTTTTGAAGACAAAGAGGTGCTCAAAAACATCAACACCACTTTCTGCAATGGTGAGGTGAATCTCATCATCGGACAAAGCGGAAGTGGAAAGACGGTGCTCATGAAGAACATCGTGGGGCTGCTTACACCCGAGAAGGGACAGATTCTCTACGATGGGCGGGACCTCTGCACACTCTCAAAAAAAGAGCGGAGCCTGCTGAGGAGGGAAATGGGAATGATTTTCCAAAGTGCAGCATTATTCGATTCCATGACCGTGCTCGACAACGTGATGTTTCCACTCAACATGTTCTCCGACAAGACGTGGGACGAACGGAAAAAAAGGGCGCTGACTTGCCTCGAACGCGTTGACCTCCACAATGTGGGGCAAAAGTCACCGGGCGAACTCTCTGGTGGTATGCAGAAACGTGTGGCAATTGCCAGGGCCATCGCACTCGAACCGAAATATCTTTTCTGTGACGAGCCGAACTCTGGTCTTGATCCGAAAACGTCCATCATCATCGACGAACTCATTGCTGGTATCACGCATGAGGACAAAATCACCACCATTGTCAACACCCACGACATGAACTCGGTCATGGGGATTGGTGAGAACATCACGTTCATCTGTGAGGGAAGGGCTGAGTGGACCGGCTCCAACAAGGAGATTCTTAGCGCAGACAACAAGTATCTCGAGGAGTTCATCTTCGCTTCGGACATCCTGCGCCATCTCAAGCAATCCTATGATAAAGATAACGGAAAAGCTGAGAAATGACAAACCTTTTTATATAGGCAACAACCAGACAGACAATTGATTATAATATCCAATTAAATAACACTCAAATCATGATTAACAAATTGAAAAATATCGGATTGGCGGCTGCCATGTTGTTCTCAACGGTGTCTTTCTTCTCATCATGCGGAAACACCACGCCGGAAGACGTCGATTATCTTTTTGATTTCCATACCCAATATGCGCCGACTTACGACCATCCGCTTGTGCCGGATTCTGTTGACCTTTATGTGGACTACACCACAGGATTGGCCCTCAAGGGACGCATCAAGTTCTATTGGGAGGTGCTTAAATCAACACTCGCGGAAAAAGTGAAGAACTACTATGCCATTAAGGGACAGCAGATTTCTCATGAGGCCGGTGACGTGGAGGAGTTGCTGAAAGGAGTGAGGAATTATGAGAACCCAGACCTCAAGGGGGCGCTCAAACGCATTGTCAACGGCAATGTGGAGGCTGTGCTCATCACAGACGGCGAGTTGGCCGACCCAAGTGACCCTTTCATGAAAGAGGCGTTCAAGACGTGGCTGATGAAGGGACACGATGTCTTTATCATGTCGGAAGCCTATTATGAAGGAGGAAAGACGGGGGCAAAGAAAAACATGTTCTACTTTCTCTTCTACGATGCCAAGGTGGACAAGAACCTGTGCGAATATGTGAAGAAAAGAGCCAAACTCAGCCACTATCCGAAAATAAAGAAACTCAACCTCTCCATCACTCCGTCTGTGAGCGGTTCGCATGGAGGACATTCCGACCCGAACAGCTATGTGCAAGCCATGGTGACAAGGAAAGGCGACATGGAAATTCAGGAATGGAGCACGGAATGGACCGACAAAATCGAGAAATTCATCATCAACGCCAAGGATTCATGGGGAGAGCCGATGGAGAATGGCGCCGTGCTTGTCGATGGGCTTCAGCTTGACCGCAACAGCATTGCGGGAATGAGAATCACGTCGGTAAAAACCAAAGTCTATAATATCAACAGCGAATATGCCGACTACTACGAAAAGCGAAGGGCTGAGGAACCGGTTGACTCTGTCATCGAACCTGACGAGGTGGAGAATTTCATCATCTTCAATGAAAAGGCTTTTGAGCGCAATTCGTTCATGCAACTCTTTTTTGACAAGAAGCACTTTGACGACAGTTGCCTCAACGGACAACCGTTCAATTATTTCAAAATCTGTTTCTATATCACAGGTTTGGAGGAAAACCTCGAAAGATACAGGGCACAGCTGGAGTTCGACGACATCTATAAGAAGGGCTACAAGAACGTGTCGGTGTTTGAGAGTGTGAAGCAGACCATTGAGGACAAGGATTTCAGCGAGTTCCTCGCTTCCAATCCGATTTACACCATCTATGTGAAGGCGCTTCCGAAATAATTGCTTACATGATTCAGAGATATGAAAAAGCCCGTACCGAGTTATCGGCACGGGTTTTTTCTTGACTTGCAATCGCAACCACAACCGCAGCCACAATCACCTTTTCCTTTGATTCTTCTTGATATCCTGTAGCCAACATATATTATGGCCAGAAGGATGATGATTCCAACAATTACAAAATCTGTCATGTGTTATTTATAAGGACTTGTGAATAATTCATATCAGAATTATTAGAACACACCTTAAATGACAATGTGAAGGTTTAGATCAGTTCAATCGAACGTTTCACGAAGCGGGCCAGTGATTCACCACGCAACATGCCGTTCTGAAGCAAGGCAAGGTCAATCAGCTGATGTACCACGGCGTTGTCCTTGGCGGATTCAGCGATGATGGAGGTCTTCTTGCCTTTCTCTTCCTCAATCTTCTTCTCTGTGGCGGAAAGGTCGTCTTTCACGCTCTGATCAACCTCATCCCATTTCTTGTCTTTCGTCTGGGCATTCAGGCTGTCGTGGCGAGCGTTCAGGCCTGCAAGCTCACCGTTCACTGGCTTCAAGGCTTCAGCGGTGGCACTGTCGGTTTTCGACAAAATATCCTTCACCAGTTTGTGGTCGGTGTTCACAACCACGTTCAGCATGTCGGGCATCTCGCCATAGAACGACATGCCTGGCTGAAGGCGCGACATGTCCTTCATCCTGCGCATATACTCGCTCTGAGTAAGCACAATCGGGTCGCTGGTCTCACCAAGTCCTTGAGCCTCTACGTGGAATTCAACCTTGTCGATTGATGGCATCTGGCTTGAGAACACGGTCTCAATCAATTCTTTCTTATCGGCTTCAAGAGCTGTATCTACACTGTCGGCTTTCGCAATCAGGTGTTCCACTACGTCGCTGTCCACGCGGGTGAAGCGGCTCTTCTCCAGTTTCTGCTCCAACAGGCCGAGCATGGCAGCATCAAGCTGACCATCCATCAACAGCACGCTGTAGCCTTTGGCCTTCGCACCCTCAATCTGGCTGTACTGGCTCTCTTTGTCGTTGGCATAGAGATAGACAAGATTGCCATCCTTGTCGGTCTGGTTGTCTTTGATGAGTGTCTGGTATTCATCGTAGGTGTAGTGTTTACCATCGGTATCCTTCATCAGGGCAAAGTTCTTTGCACGGTCATAGAAGTCATTCTCAGAGAGCATGCCGTAGTGGATGAAGATGCTGATGTCGTCCCATTTCTCCTCGAACTCCTTACGGTCGTTTTTGAAGATCTGCTGCAGGCGGTCGCTCACTTTCTTGGAGATGTAGCTGCTGATTTTCTTTACATTACTGTCGCTCTGAAGGTAGCTGCGGCTCACATTCAGCGGAATGTCTGGAGAGTCAATCACACCGTGCAGCAACGTGAGGAATTCTGGAACGATACCTTCCACGTTGTCGGTCACATAGACCTGGTTGCAATAGAGCTGGATCTTGTTCTTCTGGAGCTCCAGACTCGACTTCACTTTCGGGAAGTAAAGGATGCCGGTCAGATTGAATGGATAGTCAACGTTCAGATGTATCCAGAACAGTGGCTCGTCGCTCATTGGATAGAGGTCGCGGTAAAATTTCTTGTAGTCCTCGTCCTTTAGTTCTGATGGCTTTTTCGTCCATAGCGGAGTGGTGTCATTGATGATGTTGTCCTCATCGGTTTCCACCTGCTTGCCATCTTTCCATTCCTTCTTTTTGCCGAAGGCGATGGAGATAGGCAGGAATTTGCAATATTTGTTCAGCAGTTCCTTCACTTTCGATTCCTCGAGGAATTCCTTGCAGTCGTCGTCAATATACATCACGATGTCCGTACCGCGGCTTTCACGCTCTGCATCCGTGATTTCGTAGGCTGGACTGCCGTCGCAGCTCCATTTCACAGCTTTGCTGCCTTCCTGCCAGCTCTTGGTGATGATTTCCACTTTCTTCGACACCATGAACGAAGAATAGAAACCAAGACCGAAATGGCCGATGATGGCATTGGCGTCGTCTTTGTACTTGTCGAGGAAGTCGTTGGCGCCGGAGAAGGCTATCTGGTTGATGTATTTCTCAATCTCTTCTGAAGTCATGCCGATACCGCGGTCACTCACCGTCAGGGTGCCGGCGTCCTTGTTGATGCTCACATGGACGGTCAGGTCGCCAGCCTCTTCTTTCAAGTCGCCTTTGCTGGCGAGAGTGCGAAGCTTCTGGGTGGCGTCAACTGCGTTTGATACGATCTCACGGAGAAAAATGTCGTGGTCAGAATACAAGAACTTTTTGATGACGGGGAATATGTTCTCGGTGGTTACCCCAATGTTTCCTTTCTGCATGATTTTTTCGGTTTTTTTTAGATTTTTCTTACTCTTTTCGCAAAATATATGCCAGCAGGATCTGTTCTTACAGACTGAAGCACTGGGTGACATTCTGTCACCATGACAGATGACATCTATTCTGATGACAATCGGGAGTGATGTGCTGAGGGGACTAAATGAAGAGGAAATGGGGGTGAGAGGAGAGGAAAATTGAAACTTTTCCTTTTTTCTTTTATTTGTTCTGTTTTTTTCTTATCTTCGCATCAGTTTATGGTAACTGCAGCTACCAGATGCCGCGTTCCCCTGAATGGAACGATATGATGTTGGAGAAAATCAGAGATTGCAATAAAATCCATGCCCAACAGGTATTCTAAGTCTGGCAGAAATAACCAAAAACGGAATTTTTGGAACAAACTTGAATTAGGCTATCGTTTATTATTTCATGATGTATCGTCAATCCACAGAACATCGGCGCGTGATGCTCATCTACACTGGTGGAACTATCGGAATGATCAAGAACCCGCTTACCGGGGCGCTCGATACCTTCAATTTCGACCACCTTATGAAGCATGTGCCTGAACTGGCTGAGTTCGACTATCAACTGTCGTCTTATGCGTTCAACCCGCCTATCGACTCGTCCGACATGCATCCGCTGCTTTGGGCAAAATTGGCCGATATCATTGCTGAGTATTATGACCGTACCGACGGATTTGTCATCCTCCATGGCACCGACACCATGGCTTACACGGCGTCGGCACTCAGCTTCATGTTGAAAAACCTGCAAAAGCCGGTCATTCTCACAGGGAGCCAGTTGCCTATCGGGGTGCTGAGGACCGATGGTAAGGAAAACCTTATCAATGCCATCGAACTGGCTGCGGCTGCCGATTCCGACGGAAATCCTAAGGTCCAGGAGGTCTGTGTCTGCTTTGGACAGCAACTGCTGCGGGGAAACCGGGTCACCAAGTGCAGCGCGGAGAATTTCAGCGCGTTCAAGTCCTACAACTGCCAGCCTCTGGCAGTGACAGGGGTGAACATCGCGTTCAATGATAAAATTTTGTTGAGACCAACAGCTGGTGGGGTGTTTACCACCCATACCCAAATGGACTCGTCGGTCATTGCCATCACACTCTTCCCTGGCATCAGCAGGAAGGTGATTGAGCATGTGTTCTCTTACAAAGACATCAAGGGAGTGGTGCTCCGCACTTTTGGTTCTGGCAACGCCCCTAGGCTCCCATGGCTCACCGATGCCATTCGTAAAGCCACCGAGGAAGGGAAGGTGGTGGTTAACATCACCCAATGCCAAATGGGGGCTGTCCACATGGGGTTGTATGAGACGGGAAACCAGCTGAGGCTCGCAGGGGTGGTCAGCGGACACGACATGACGGTGGAGTGTGCAGTCACCAAATTGATGTATCTCTTTGGTCAAGGGTATCCCCAGGAGGAGGTCATGCGGCTCATGGACATCCCGATTGCGGGTGAGTTGACGGCTGAGGACGACACCAATATCTTGTAAGCTTTATTTATTATATATAATGTGTGTATGAATAAAAGCTATTTGAAATATGCAATTCCTGCGGTGGCGGTTGTTCTGACGTTACTGGTAGGCGTAAATCTGCTTAGAAAAAAAGACAAGCCACAGGATGAGCCTAAGGAAGAAGTGGCGGCGGAGCAAAAAATGCCTGTCTTGAAGCTGAAACCAGAGAAAAAGGATGTGTCTGGACCACTTCACGACTTTTTTGAAGTGGTGGAAAGAACCTATAAAACGAATGATGGTGTCCTCAATGTGGAATTGAAAAGAATAAGTGAGGGATTCCCAGAACCATGGACGGAAGGTATGGAAGTCGGCTATTACGGAGGATGCTGTGAACCCGGCTTTTATTTGGAACTGATCGATGCCGATGGTGACATTGTGGACCGTTATGAGACGAATGTTGTCTATAGCCGACATGAACTCACCGCGTTGGCTGAACTGAACGAGGGGGAGACTGCCGTACTGGGTTTCTCTGTCAATGGGAGCGAGAATGCGGTCGGGTTCCGTATTGGCAGTTCTTTTAAAGTGCATCCACTTGAGAATGAGGAAGAAGCGGATGAGGAGGAAATACCTGTGGAAGTGGACAATGTGGATGAGGATATCAAAAACCAATCCTCAACCTCAAGTGCAACCCTGCAGGAGAATGGCAGGCAGACTGTGAATGAGACTGATACGGATGTGGATGAAGAAGAGCAAACCGAGGACACCGAAAACCCTGCGGAAGAAAAGTCCACATGGCAGAAGGTGAAGGAAAAAACCAAGAACGCCTATCACAAAACCAAAGAGTTCACCAAAAACACTTACCAAAAGGCAAAAAGGAAAGTGAAGAACTGGCTTAACGGCGATGATGACGACTATGACGAGGATTATGAGGAGGAATAAGGGGAGAGCGACCTGTGTTTATAGGCTGCTGTTGAGCTGAAGCATCTTTCCCTTGCGGATTTCCTGCTTTCCGGCGCGGCCGCTCAGATTCACCGTTCCTGCCAAGGCGTCAAGAGAAAGCGTGTCGGTGTCGATGTTCAAGTTCGCACTGCCGCGGGTTTCGATAAAACCTTCCAGTTTTGGTGTCGTTATCGTGCAGTTCATGCTGCTTGTGCCCTTGATGTCGATGTATGTGTTGGTGTGGGCTGTCAGGTTGGTGTTGATCTCGCCTGAGCCAGTCGAGATGAACACGGCCTCGTCACAGCTTACGCCACCGATGTTTAGTGCCGTGGAGCCGTTGCTGTCGTAACGGAACGAACGGCAGGCGATGCTGTCGATTTCTATCTTTCCTCCTACCAGACCGCCCAGTTGAAGCTGGTCGCTCTTCAAGGTCTCCTTGCACACGAACCCACCGCCAGAACAAACTGCCATGGCACGCAAATCAGGGCAGGATACATGGATGCGGATGTCGCTTGAACTAGGAAAACCTACCACGTCGTTGTTTGCTTCCATCGGTGTGCTGACAGTCAATATTCCACCGTCAAATTCAAAACTCAGGTGCGACAAGGAAGCGGAATCGCCTTCTGCCCATATCTTGTTGGGACCCTGATTGAACTCTATGATGCCGCTACTCAGGTTCGTGATTTGAAAGAAATCCTCCTTCACCATCACTTCTTTCTCCACTTTTTTCATCGAATAGGAAGAGGAAGGAGTGGATGCGGATGGATTGGTTTCTGTCGGTTGCTCTTTTTTCTGGTCAGCATTGGTGCACGAGCAGACCAGGACTGACATGATTGTCAGGAAGAAAACGCTCTTTAGCATGGTCATGTGAATTATTTGTTGCAAATTTACTAATTTTTATGGAAGAATTTCGTTTGTAAAGAAAAATTATGTATCTTCGCAAGGTTATTGACAAATTATAAGACGATATGAACTATTATATTGCAGTCTCTTATCAGCTCTTTGTCAAGTTCAGAGGTGAGGAGGAAGAGAGACTTCAAGAGCAAAGGACAGAAGAACAACCATTTGTTTTTATTACGGGAATAGGAAAAGTGCTGCCACCTTTTGAGAAACAAGTAGAAGGACTTAAAAAGGGAGACGACATTGATTTTCATGTTCAGCCGGCTGAGGCTTTCGGGGAATATGACGAAAAGCTGGTGCTGGATATTCCTGTCAACTCTTTTCTTAACGAGAAAGGAGAACTCGACCCCAACTTTTTTTATGAAGGAAACATCGTACCCATGTCCGACGGACAGGGTGGCGAATATTGGGCCACAATTGTCAAGATCGGTACAGAATATGTGAACGTTGACCTCAACCATCCGCGTGCCGGGGTTTCACTCCATTTTGTGGGACATGTGCTTGAGCACCGTGAAGCCACTGAGGATGAGGTGCAGACTGCCATTGAAGCGTCGAAATGTGGATGCGGCGGAGGATGTGGCGGTAATTGCGGAGGTGGTTGTGGCGACGGCGGATGCGGTCAGCAAGGCTGCGGCGGATGCTGCTGTTGACCCTTCTGAATGTGAGCGAGGTTTTATGAACCTTTGATCATAAACCCTGATGAGAAAACTGAATAAAGAAATGGGTGGGCAATTCATCACCGAACTTTAACGTTTTTTTTACCTAATCAAAATCATATCAGCATGCGCAACTCTTTCGGAAATATATTCACTGTCACGACTTTCGGAGAAAGCCATGGGGCGGCTGTCGGTGGAGTCATCGACGGAATGCCCGCAGGCATTGAAATCGACATGGAGTTTGTACAGCATGAGCTCGACCGGAGAAAGCCGGGACAGAGCAAAATAACAACGGCACGAAATGAAGCGGACAAAGTGGAAATTCTCTCAGGGCTGTTTGAGGGAAAAACTACAGGATGTCCCATCGGATTTGTGGTGAGAAACCAAAACCAGCATTCTGCCGACTACGACAATCTTAAAAATCTCTTCAGACCTTCTCATGCTGATTTCACCTATTTCAGCAAGTACGGCATACGTGACCACAGGGGGGGGGGACGCTCCTCGGCGAGGGAGACCATCTCACGTGTGGTGGCTGGAGCTTTTGCCAAGCTGGCGCTTAAGAAGTTGGGAATCGACATCAAAGCCTTCACCAGGCAGGTGGGCAACCTGAAAATAGAACAGGATTATCAATCTCTCAATCTTGATGAGGTGGAGAACAACCCTGTGAGATGCCCCGACCAGCACATGGCTGAGAAAATGGAACAGCTTATCATGCAGGTGAAGAGCGAGGGCGACACCATCGGCGGTGTCATATCTTGTGTGGTGAAGGGATGCCCTGTGGGACTGGGAGAGCCTGCGTTCGACAAGCTCCATGCCGCTCTCGGAGCTGCAATGCTCAGCATCAATGCCGTCAAGGGATTTGAGTATGGTTGTGGTTTTGAGGGGGTAGCACAGCGTGGATCACAGCAAAACGACATTTTTGTTAACCAGGATGGGTGCGTCACCACGACCACCAATCGGAGTGGGGGCATACAGGGAGGAATCTCAAACGGGCAAGACATCTATTTCAACGTGGCGTTCAAACCTGTTGCCACACTGCTCATGCCGCAACCAACAGTGGACATTAATGGCGACAGCGCTGTGGTCAACCCGAAGGGACGGCACGATCCGTGTGTGCTGCCAAGGGCGGTGCCTGTGGTGGAAGCCATGGCGGCCATGGTCATACTCGACTTCTACCTCATCGACAAGGCATACCGGTGATGACGGTACTTTCAACAATTCGACTTAACTAACAAAACTTTAAATTCTAATATTAATTAAACTAAAGAATTATGAACAAGGTAATCTTAATTGGTAATGTAGGAACGGACCCGAATGTAAGGTATTTGGACTCAGGTGTTTGCGTGGCGCAAATCCGACTGGCCACAACAGAGCGTGGCTACACTCTGCAAAATGGTACGCAAGTGCCGGAACGTACGGAATGGCACAATGTGATTTTCTGGAGGAAATTAGCGGAAATCGTGGAGAAACATGTGCATAAAGGCGACAAGATTCTGGTGGACGGCAAAATACAAAGCCGTAACTATACTGACCAGCAAGGTATGTCGCATCATATTACGGAAATCATGGCCGAGAACATGGAGATCTTGGTCAGAAAGAATGACTCCCCGAGGAGAGACGATTACAATAATGGTACACAGAATCAGCAACTGGTGGAGCCAACCGTTGCTGATGATGAACGTATTATACCTTGATTCCATGCTTTACTACGATACGCAGTTTCAGCAAGGAACCAGAATAGCTATCTGGCACGTCACCGAGGATCTCGATGAGCTCTTCTACCTCTTGCCCGACGATGTCTCTGTCAGAGAAGAAGCCAACAGGAGGTTCAAGTCACAAAAACGAATCCTCGAATGGGTGGCGGTGCGAGTCTTGCTCTACGACATGCTCGACAGGCAGGTTGATATCTTCTATGACGACGACGGAGCACCACATCTCCCGGATTATGAGAAAATGGATATCAGCATATCCCACACCAAGGACTATGTGGCGGTGGCACTGGCCACTGAGGGAGAAATCGGAATCGATATAGAGCAGATTGCCGACAGGGTGGAAAAAGTGCGTGAACGGTTCGTCAGGGAAGATGAGCAGGCGCAGAACATCAATCAGCTCCTCCTGCATTGGTCGGCCAAGGAGACGGCTTTCAAAATGCTACATAGGAGAAAAGTCGATTTCCTCAAACATTTCAAGGTGCTGCCTTTCAAGGAAGAGCAGGAGGGAACATTCCAGTTGCAGGAATTTAAAACCGACGATGAGCAGGTGCTCAACGTCAACTACAAAATCTTCCCCGACTTCGTGCTCACTTATTCCACATATATGGAGGACTGAACATTTCAATCGTAATATCTGAATATCCCGTTCCAGGAACTCCGACAATTGGTGGCAATGGGTTTACATCCTTTGGAGGAAACGTTTGTTTCTGCCAAAGGATGTTTGTATCTGCCTCAAGGAAAGTGGAATAAGATGGAGTGGCTCGCCTACTGCATACATTATGAATAATATGCATTTTTGGAAAACTTTGAAAACTAAAAAATCATCAAAGTTTTCCGTTTCTGTATAAACAAGTATTGATAATCAGCGGATTAACAAATTTTAACACAGAAAAAGTTTCCCAAAAGATATAACGTATTGTTATTTATATTATCTTTGTAAACGAAAAAGAAAGAGATAAATTTAATACGGATTTTGAATAAATCTATTGAAACAGAAGGCTTTGTTCTAGGTTAAACACTTTTTCATTCAGTCCAAGCGTAAGCGATTATTTTTTTATACATTCATTATAATAAGGGGGGGACTAGCGCCCTGCCAAAACTAAATATCGAACCAATATGATCCAGACAGTCTTGAAAAGAGACGGCAGAACTGTCGGCTTTAATGAGCAGAAAATCATGGCAGCCATAAGGAAGGCCATGCTGCAAACTGAGAAAGGTGAGGATGAGCAACTCATTCAGAAAATCACCGACCACATCGCTTTCCATGGAAACTCTCAGATGAGTGTGGAGGATATTCAGGACAGAGTGGAAATCGAGCTCATGAAGAGCTCGAGGAAAGATGTGGCGCAGAAGTATATCGCATACCGCAACCAGAGAAGCATCGCGCGTAAGGCGAAAACAAGAGCTATCTTCCAAGAAATCATCAACATCAAGAATAATGATGTCACACGAGAGAACGCCAACATGAATGCCGATACGCCAGCTGGTATGATGATGAAGTTCTCAAGTGAATCAACCAAGCCCTTTGTTGATGACTACCTCCTTTCTGATGACACCAGGGAAGCGGTGAAGCACAACTACCTGCACATCCACGACAAGGACTATTATCCTACCAAGTCGCTCACGTGCGTGCAGCATCCGCTCGACAACATCCTCAACCACGGATTTGCTGCCGGACACGGCTCGTCGCGACCAGCAAAGCGAATAGAGACCGCAAGCATGCTCGCCTGCATCTCCATGGAGACGGCACAGAACGAGATGCACGGAGGACAGGCCATTCCGGCTTTCGACTTCTATCTCGCTCCGTTCGTGCGCTCCAGTTTCAAGGAAGAACTCAAGAACGTGGAGACGGTCATGGGGCTTGACCTTTCTGAATACTACGACAAGCCGCTCGACGACTATATCAAGAAGCCTGTGGACAAACTCCAGGGAGAGCAGAGGGCTGTGCAGCACGCCATCAACAAGACCGTGGGAAGGGTGCATCAGGCCATGGAAGCGTTTATCCACAACATGAACACCATCCATTCCCGTGGTGGCAACCAGGTGGTCTTCTCCAGCATCAATTACGGAACCGACACGTCTGCCGAAGGACGCTGCATTATGCGTGAACTCCTCATCAGCACTTTCGAAGGAGTGGGCAATGGTGAGACTGCCATCTTCCCAATCCAAATCTGGAAGAAGAAAAGAGGGGTGAACTACCTCCCGGAAGATCCTAACTACGACCTCTATCAACTCGCATGCAAGGTGTCGGCACGACGTTTCTTCCCGAATTTCCTCAACCTCGACGCTTCATTCAACCAATGCGACGAGTGGGACCCGAACGACCCGAAACGCTATCTCCACGAGGTGGCTACCATGGGTTGCCGCACAAGGGTGTTCGAAAACAGGTTCGGACCGAAAACATCCATCGGACGCGGAAACCTCTCCTTCACCACCATCAACATCGTGAAGATGGCCATCGAATGCATGAAGGTGCAGGACAAGCAGGAGAGAATCAACCTTTTCTTCGCTAAACTCGACAACATGCTCGATGTGGCGGCTCGTCAGCTCAACGACCGCTACAACTTCCAGAAGACAGCGTTTGCCAAGCAGTTCCCGCTCTTGATGAAGAGCCTCTGGATTGGAAGCGAAAATCTCAAGCCTAACGAGTCGGTGGAGTCCGTCATCAACCAGGGAACGCTCGGAATCGGATTCATCGGACTGGCGGAATGCCTTGTGGCTTTAATTGGCAAACACCATGGTGAGTCGGAAGAGGCGCAGGAACTGGGACTCAAAATCGTCACTTACATGCGTGACCGCGTCAACGAGTTCAGTGAGAAATATCACCACAACTACAGTGTGCTGGCCACACCGGCCGAAGGACTGGCAGGACGCTTCACCAAGTTCGACCGTAAGGAATTCGGTGTCATACCGGGTGTCACCGACCGCGACTACTACACCAATTCCAACCACGTGCCGGTGTATTACAAATGCTCTGCACGACACAAGGCGGAGGTGGAGGCACCATACCACAACCTCACTCGTGGAGGACACATCTTCTATGTGGAAATTGATGGCGATGCCACCCACAACCCGCAGGTCATCATGAGTATCGTCGATATGATGGACAAATACGACATGGGATACGGAAGCGTCAATCACAACCGCAACCGATGCATGGACTGCGGGTATGAGAATGCTGACCCTAACATGCACGTCTGCCCGAAGTGTGGCTCCGACAACATCGACCGCCTGCAGAGAATCACTGGCTACCTCGTGGGAACCACCGACAGATGGAACAAGGGCAAGCTGGCTGAACTCAACGACAGGGTCACTCACGTGGATTCTGGAAACCAACTCACACTCTTCCCTGAAGATAAGCTTTAAGAATAGCAGGAGTGTGGAAGCAATAAAGATAATGAGATTTTAGAACATCAATCAAAAAAACAAGCGATATGCTGTCTGTGCTTAACATCATAGAAGATACGATGGTCGATGGACCGGGGTTCCGCACTTCTATATATGCCGCTGGCTGTGTCAACCAGTGTAAGGGGTGCCACAACCCGCAGTCGTGGGACATCAACAATGGCCGTATGATGACTACGGAACAAATCATGAAGATCATCATGCAAGACCCCTTTGCCAATGTTTCTTTCTCGGGAGGCGACCCGATGTACCAGGCTGAAGGATTCACCGAACTGGCGCAGGCAATCAGGAGCCAGTCCAGCAAAACCATCTGGTGCTGGACTGGATATACCTTCGAGATGCTTGTGAGAATGCCGAAGCAGAGGAAACTTCTCGAATTGATTGATGTCCTCGTTGATGGACCGTACGTGGAATCACAGCGCGACACAGACATCCTCTTCAGAGGCTCGCGAAACCAAAGGCTGATTGATGTGCCTAAATCGCTGAAGGCAGGAAAAGTCGTGCTCTATTACGACCCGATGACCATGGTGTCGTAAATGATGTGATACCTAAAAAAATCCGCAACCCTATAAAGGTTGCGGATTTTTGTTTTCTTGGCTAGTGAGGCCAGAAATATGGCTTCTATGTTTCGATACTGCTGTCTTGGCGGTATTCCGACGGGGTCACACCCACCACATGCTTGAAATACCTCGAGAAGATGGCCTGATTGTCGAAACCCAGCTCGTCGCCAATCTGCTGGATGCTCAGGTCGCGGCGAGAG
Source organism: Bacteroidales bacterium (assembly GCA_017464285.1). Taxonomy (GTDB): domain Bacteria; phylum Bacteroidota; class Bacteroidia; order Bacteroidales; family UBA1402; genus UBA1757. Next base: position 497,981 of record JAFUDT010000013.1, read on the forward strand.
CGGAGCATCATCTTGGCTTGGGTGGTGACATAATGGGAAATCCAGTAACCGGCACTCATGCCCGTCTCCTGCTTGATGATATTGCCGAAATACTTTGGAGAAAGGCAAAGCAGCTGGGCATAGTAATTCACCTCGCGGTTTTCTTTGTAATGCTCCACGATTGCATCGAAGAACTGATTGAATAAGTTGCTGTCGGCGTTGTCCTCAAGGGCGCTTTTGCGGAACTCGTCAATCATCAGGCTGAACAGGTCCAGGGCGCTGACCAAGATGTCTTTTCTGCGGGGGATGCTGAGATTCCCGGCGTCACGCATCAGCTTGACGATGTGAAGCATGCAGGCGTAGTGCTCATCCGACAAGTGGAAAGTGGGGTTGCGGTGGTAAACCATGTTCTTGCCGTACGTGAGCCGGTGGTGGAGGGTCTCATGACATTTCTGAGAGATGACGATCAGGGTGGCGCGGTAGTCGTCGGATGTTTCGTGGGTGGTCAGGAAGTGACCAGGGTAACACACGGATATGTCGTGAGGCAAGAAATCCTGTATCGGCTTCATGTCATAGCTCAGACGAACCCTACCTTGATGGCAGAGGGCAATCACCACATGGGGATAGACGAAAGGCTCATGGTATTTCGGCAACATCGTGACACCGTCTATCACCATAATCTCTCGCCGCTCAATCTCTTGACTCAAGGCCTCGAGGGGGTGGATGTAGTCTCCTATTATTCCGACTTTCTGCATATCTGACACTCCTTTTTGCAAATATACAACATTATTTTCAATTACTTTGCATATTTTTCCGACTTTTTGCAAATTATTATTGACAGAAAGGTATTGCGCGTGAGAAAAAATATCGTAATTTTGCCTCAACGATAACAAATAACTGTCAATCAGTAAATTTAATATACACAACAGAATTAACACTCCTTATTATATATGTAAAGTTTTTTCTTTTTTTAATCAGTAAAAGATGTTTTATTGGAAAACAGGTATGCGTCGTGAGACACATACCTGGTTTTTTTTATGGAAAAATTCAAAATGTCGCCAATAATAATGGAGGTGTGACAAAAAGATGCCTTTTTTGATTTTTTGCAGAAAAAAACAGCACGAATCTTAAACCTTTTGTTCTTTTTCATGTCATATAATTGTGTGACGTATGACAGTGTCGGATGAGAATTGTTTTTTGTTGCGGGCATAGTCTTGTTTACATTCCTTTATTATAATCATTCAATTTTGCCGGACATTCAGTCCTTGCAGTCAATCCTCTTGAGAGCTGAAGACAGGACAACGTCCACACCGCATTTCAAATTATTCTTTTATGAAGCGTTTTCTTCTTCTATTTGCCATTTCAATATTGACCTTTGCGAATGCAACCGCACAGAAAAAAACTACGGTCACCGGAAGGGTGCTCGATTCAGAAAGTGCGGAGGCACTCTCCTATGCCACTGTGCAGATACTCAAAGCCGACACCACTTCCATGATTGCTGGTGGAACCACCAACCTCAACGGCTACTACAACGTGAAGAATGTGCCAGCCGGTCAGTATGTGATGAAAGTGTCGTATATCGGATATCACAACTTCTTCCGACAAGTGGAAATCAAGCAAGGACAGACGGAGTTCAATGGAGGCACAATCATCCTCACGCCAAATTCTGTTGTTCTAGAGGAAGCGGTCATCAAGGGGACTTTGAAGCAGGTGGAGGTAAAGGAAGACACGCTCATCTTCAACGCTGATGCGTTCAAGGTGCCGGAAGGAAGCGTGCTCGAAGAGCTGATTAAGAAAATTCCTGGCGCCGAAGTGGGCAACGACGGTTCCATCAAAATCAATGGAAAGACGGTGTCCAAGATTCTTGTGGAAGGAAAGGAGTTTTTCTCCAACGACAGGAATATGGCGATGAAAAACCTCCCTTCGAACATTGTGGAAAAAGTGAAGACTTACGACAAGCAGTCTGACATGGCGAAGATGACTGGCATCGACGATGGGGAAGAAGAGACGGTCATCGACCTCTCCATCAAGAAGGGCATGAAAAACGGATGGTTTGGAAGTGTGGATCTTGGGGCGGGTACGAAAGACCGCCTTGCTGAGAGAATCAACATCAACCGGTTTGAAGATCAAACACAGTATGCCTTGGTCGGATCCTACAACAACACCAGCGGAAGAGGAGGGGGCATCACTAAGACGGGTATGGGAGGTCTCAACGTGGCTTTGGAAAGAGGTAAGTTCGAAATCGGCGGAAACGTCAGATACCAAGGATCGAAAACTACATCTATCACCAAGTCGGCTGTTCAGAACTTCATCACAACCAACGCATCTTTCTCCAACTCACTTAACCGGAGTATCAGCAAAAACGGTGGGTTCAACGGTGATTTCAAGATTGAGTGGAAGCCAGACAGTATGACAACGCTCAATTTCCGGCCGAGTTTCTCAGTAGGTAATTCCAGTTCTAACTCCACTGGAAAGAATGCCACCTTCAACGACGACCCTTATCTGCAGCAAGGAGTGGACAACCCGCTCGAGGAGATGGAGAAAATCGCACACGACATCAAGGTCAACCAAAACGTTACGGGAAACAAGTCCACTGGCGAGAACTACAGTTTCAACGGAAGGTTGATCCTCAACCGCAGACTCAACAACCTCGGACGAAACTTCTCTGTACAGCTGAACGGAAGTTACAGCAACAACGAGAACAAAAGCTATTCGCTCAGCGATGTCATCTATTTCCAACGTAACGACTCGGCTGCGCTGACCTACAGGTACAGGACAACGCCAAACACCTCGGAAAACTTCACCGTAGGATTCAACTACACCGAACCGCTCATAGCCAAGAAGCTCTTCCTGCAGACATCATATAGATTCAACTACTCTAACCGACACAGCGACGGAAAAGCATACGACATGGGAGGAGTGGACGAACTCATCACCGACATCCGCAACACGGGGGCGGGATACCTGCCATGGGATTACTACAACTATCTCGATGACGACCTCAGCCGATATACCGACAACACCAACTATATCCACAACATCGACGTACAGCTCCGACTCGTCACCAACTACATCAATATGAATGTGGGTGTCAACGTGCAGCCGCAGCGACAGAGGATGGAATATAACTATCAGGGGCTCGACACCATCGCCACCAGGGACTACGTCAGAGTGTCGCCTACGCTGAATTTCAGATACAGATTCAACAAGCAGCACACACTCAGGATCCGGTATAGGGGAAACACCTCGCAACCTTCCATCACAGACCTCTTCAATATGACGGATAATTCCAACCCGCTCAATATCAGAATGGGTAACCCGGACCTCTCGCCGTCGTTCTCCAATAATATCAACATCGACTGGAACAACTACCTCTCAACCACCATGCAGAGCTTCACGGCAAGACTCTCGTTCTCAAACACACTCAATGCCATTGAGAGCAGGACACAGTACAACGAGGAAACCGGTGGAAGAATCACTCAGCCTACCAATGTCAACGGAAACTGGAACATTAACGGAAACTTTGGATGGAACCGACCGATATTTGTGGATAATTTCACGTTCAACACATCCACCTCGGCCAGTTATTCCAACAATGTGGGCTATATCTACCAGAATAACCAGTCGCTCAAGAATACCGTCAACAACCTCAGGATTGGAGAAAGTATCCGCCTCAACTACCGCACCGATATCTGGGACGCAAGCCTTTTTGGAAACCTCAACTACAGCAACCAGAAAAGCAAGCTTGTGCCGACCAACAACCGCGCCACCTACGACTTTTCTTACGGTGCGTCGGGTAATATCTACTTGGAGAACGGATTCGGATTCTCCACCAACATCAGCATGAGTAGCCGTAGGGGATACAGCAGCGCAAACATGAACACCAATGAGCTCATTTGGAACGCACAGGTGTCTTACCGCTTCCTTAAGGGGAAGGCTGCCACCGTTTCGCTCCAGGCTTACGATATCCTTTCAAAACGCAGCAATATCAGCCGAAACATCTCAGCAACCATGAGAAGCGATACGGAGACCAACGCCATCTATTCATACGTCATGGCTCACTTCATCTACCGCTTCAACATGTTTGGCGGACGTAATGCCAACCGTGGTAACCGCAATGGAAACGACAACGATGGGGGCTACATGAGAAGAAACAACGACGGCGGTGAGAACGCTGGACGTGGCGGCTTCGGAAATGGCGAACGACCGAACCGGGGCGGCAACCAGGGTGAAAGACCTGGTGGCAATATGGGTGGAGCGCCTGGAGGAAACATGGGTGGCGGACCTGGTGGAAATAGAAACTGAAAATTAAGGAGTTAAGTAGTTAATAAAGTCAATACAAAAAGATTATAGTTTGAATGAAGCGCTGATTGAAAGCGTGTATTTTTTAGTTTGGTTAATGAAAGTCAAAGGGACCGCTGGACAGCGCTCCCTTTGATGCTTTTTGCCCCAGTCAACTACGGTTGACTGGGGCAAAGAATATTATGGCTTTATAACGAAAAAAATGTGTGATTACAATCTGTCTTCAAGCACGTCGGGGTTGTTATATACGTTGCTTGGCACAATCTCAATCATGTCGAAGCTGCATTCGTTGTTCTCACTCTCCATCTTCTGCTGCATGCGCAGGTAGTGATCGGTCTTACCGTCGGAGTGGAACACACCGATGATTTTCCGTAAGTTCTCAGGATATTGACGGAACACCTGGGTGATGCTTGTGTTGTTTGTGCTGAAGCCCGATGAGCTCGGACCTTTCATCCAGCCTCGGTAGCGGAACTGCTTGTCGAAAGTGGATATGGCAAGGGCATCGCCCAGCTCCTCATCACTCTTGTAGCCGATGTGGGCACTCCGACCGCTCGGACGCATGTCGAACGGAATACCCTGAGGCACATTGTCTATGTAGAACTGTACGATTCCACGGCTTGGCAACCCCACGCAGGTAAAGAATCGCACCTCCCAGTCGCCTTCCGGAACAGGTGGCAGCTTCACTGTCAGGTCGTAACGGCCTTTCACCGTCACCTCGTCGCCTTCGTAGGAGGCAAACGGCAGATAGCGGGGACGGATGTGGATGTGGGTGGCGTCGGTGAAGTAGAAGTTGGCGGCGGAGCCGGCTTTGTAGCCGAGGCAGGTGTTGGGGTTGGTGGCTGCCTGGGTGCTGAACGACTGCTGGCCATACAGACCAGGGTTGATGTTGGTGTTCACCTGGGTGTTGTGACCTCGGCCGCCACTGGTGATGAAGTCGGGTGACAAGGCGGCGCAGTCCACGCGAATTCGCTCATTCATCACATCGTACTGGGTGTTCACCTTCAGGCCAGGATGATAACCATAACTCAGGATGTCATCGATATAATGGTACACACCGTTCAGCGACGTCTGATCCATGTGCGACTCGCTGGCTGTGAGAACTTTGCTGCCACGAATCTTGATGTTGCGCTGGTCGGCGCGCGACTGGATGCCGCGGCGGTTAACGTAAAGGCCACTCTCTGTTCCGCTCGGGAAGGATACTTTCAGAATGGAGTGGGGCATCAGTGTCTCATACCAGCAGGAAATATCCCACATCTTCCTGTAGAACAGGCTCGAAGCCAACACGCTGTTAGGACCGTCAACAGCAGTCAGACGATAATAGGAGGCTTGGAAAGGAAGGAGATGATACGACACGAACCGGTTCAACGAGTTGCGACGGTCAGTCGGGTCGGTGATGTCGGCATCTTCTGGATAAACGGGGTCGTAGCATTCCTTGGCCAGCTGAATCAATCCGTCAATGTCGGTCACACCATATTTTTTTTCAAGCATGTCGTCAAGCGGGACGAAGGCGGTGAATTTGAAATAACGGTTCTCCATGTATGCCACGTTGTCGTATTCGTTGCCGGTGTGAACAATCAGGCGGTCGTTCGTCCAGTCAATGGAGTCTTTGCCCACGCTGTAGTTCTCGTCCTTGTATTTGGTCAGTGAGTCGGACATGTGAGTCAGCAGCAAGGCATTGGTGAAGAGCTTGATCGACTCATCGGTCTTCATGATGTCTGTCAGCATGAAGTTGTTCGTGCCGATCACCTGATCCATTGTGTGGACCACACCGTTGGCCACGGAGTCGTCCTCGTGGATCATGCGTGATTGCTTGTTGATGTAGATGGCAAGATGAATCTCACCAGGAACAGACAAGGTGTCGGAGTCACAGCTGATGGTCAGCGGACGGTCCAGCATGTTCATCACGGGGTAGGTTCCGTCGTTATAGTCGGTGGTGAAATAGGCGTGCTCGATGATGTGCGTGAAAGTGATGGTGTCGCAGTCGGCCTGGCTCAGTTCATCCACGCTGCTCAGCCCACGTCCCTGAAGAAACTTGTCAACGGCATCGTCAGTTGGAGCGAACACCGTGTACGAACCGTAGGTGCCCAAAAGGTCCATCATCTTGGAACGGGTCACAATCTGGGTGAATTTACTGAAACGGGGAGATTCTTTGAGGTAGTCAGAGGCATACTGACTTTTCATCACGTACATGAATTCCGTGTCTGGGTCGTCGTTGCAACTGGTCAATTGCGCTACTGCCAACATGGAGAATACAATTGCGAAAAGGTAATGGCTGGTTTTCATAAATTTTTAGTTTGGTTTCTGAATGCAAAAGTAAGTAAACTTATCTGCTTTGACTGTAGCATTTGTTTCAATTCTTGTTAATTTTATCTCTTTTGAGATTTTTTTCCTATCTTTGCAACAAATACTTACTAATTTATTAAGGTGTTCAGTTTGATGTTCCGTAAAACTGGTTTTAAGCATTAGCTTGTAGGGCCTTACTTTATGTATGTCCGAAAATCTAAATTCTGAACATAAAACTAAACAGCCTACTAATTTGTTAACCCGTTATTACAATGAGAAAACTATTGCTGCTTATGCTCATGATGGTTTCTGTGCAGATGAATGCGCAGGATAACCAACAGAAAATCATTAAACTCCCTCAGTGGGTCAACGATATCAAACTTTCCGGATATGGGATGCTCCAGTATCAGGCCAACGACAAGAAGGGAAACCACGAGAACTCTTTCAATCTCAGGATTGCAAGGCTTGCCCTCGAAGGACGCATTGCAAACGACTTCTATTGGAAAATACAGATGCAAATCAATGGCAACACGTCCACGCTCGGCTCTTCTCCCAGACTTGTCGATCTTTTTGGAGAATGGCAGAAACTACCATTCCTTAAGGTGAAGGTCGGGCAGTTCAAACGCCCGTTCACTTTCGAAAACCCGATGCACCCCATCACGCAAGGATTCATGTCCTATTCCCAGAATGTCACAAAACTTGCCGGATTCAGCGACCGGACGGGCGAACATGCGTCAAACGGAAGGGACATTGGCCTCCAGCTGCAAGGCGATTTCCTTAAGAATGCAGCTGGGCGTGAACTGCTCCACTATCAGGTCGGGGTGTTCAATGGTGAGGGCATCAACCGGAAGGATGCCGACAACCGGAAGGATATCATCGGAGGATTGTGGGTCATGCCGGTCAAGGGACTCAGGATTGGTGCGTTTGGATGGACGGGAAGCCGAGTCATCGACGACAAGAGTGTGGAGAAAAACCGCTATGCCCTCTCGGCTGAATATGCAGATCACGACTGGACGTTCAGAACAGAATATATCCACAGTCAGGGAAGGGGAGCCGTGGAGGAGGCTGGCGACAAGGCCGACGGATTCTATGCACTCTGCATCGCGCCTGTCATCAAGAATAAATGTCATGTCAAGGCACGATACGACCTTTATCGCGACCGGAAGGAGTGGGGGACAGCCAAGACTAACTATGAAATTGGTGCGGATTACTGGTTCAACAAAAACCTCATGATCAATCTGGAATATGCCAGGGTCAACGACCGCAACCTTGAAAACCACAACTACAACCTTTTCGATGTGGAACTGAATTTCAAATTCTGATTGTTTGCAATTGGGAACAACTTTTGTGCAAATTATTAAAAAGGGAAAGAACTTTCTTTTCCCTTTTTTCTTTTTCTTCTTAAAATGTGTTAACTTTGCATTTTCAAAACAAAAAAACTGACTGCATCTAAATTTATTGAAGAAAATGGCTACAAATCACAATCATCTCGTCATCATGGCAGGCGGAATCGGAAGCCGGTTCTGGCCTATGAGCACCACGGAATTCCCAAAACAGTTTATTGATGTGATGGGCTGCGGAAGAACTTTCCTGCAACTCACGTTCGACCGCTTTGAGGGAGTGGTGCCACCTGAAAACGTGTGGATTGTGACAAGCCAGAAATATAAGGACATCGTCAGGGAGCAACTGCCCGAAGTGCCAGAGACAAACGTGCTGCTCGAGCCTTGTCGCCGAAACACAGCACCATGCATCGCATACGTGGCGTGGAGAATTAAAATGGCGGACAGAAACGCCAACCTCGTGGTCACACCTAGCGACCATTTCATCGTCAATCAGAAACATTTTCAGGAGGTCATCAAGCAGGCGCTCACGTTCACAAGCCAGTCGGACGCCATCGTCACTCTTGGTATGAAGCCGTCAAGGCCGGAAACGGGCTATGGATACATACAGGCCGACATGTCGTCGCCTTCGCTCAAAAACAAGAATATGTTCAGAGTCGACAGTTTCAAGGAGAAACCTAATCTCGAGACAGCCAAGGAATATATTCGCCACGATGACTTCTTCTGGAACTCAGGAATCTTCATCTGGAGCGTAAGCACGATCGTCAACGCCATGCGCATCTATGCGCCTGAAATCAACAACATCTTTGAGAACATGCAGCAGGTGCTCGGAACTAAAGATGAGCAGGAATGGATCGACAGGGAATTTCCGAAATGTCCGAGCATATCGGTGGACTATGCCATCCTCGAGAAAGCTGAGGAAATTTTTGTGTTGCCTGCTGATTTTGGTTGGAGCGATGTGGGAACTTGGGGCTCACTCATTCAGCTGATGAAGAAGGACGCCAACGGCAATGCTGTCGTGGGACCGAATGTCAAACTCTTTGAAACTACCAACTGCATCGTCCATACGGCCATGGAGAAGAAAGTGGTGGTGCAGGGACTCGACAACTGCATCGTGGCTGAGAACAACGACACACTCCTTATCTGCAAGCTTTCTGAAGAACAGCGGATTAAGCAGTTCTCGGAAGATTGACGCTCTTCACTAACCCTTTTCAGGAAGTAAACCACACCCGATAACTTATGATACTGATAGCCGACAGCGGTTCAACCAAGACGGCATGGTGCCTCCTACATGAGCATCATGCCAAACTCATCACGACTCAGGGCATCAATCCGTTTCAATTGGATGAAGCGGACATGGCGGCTGTCATTCAAAAGGAACTGCTTCCACAGCTCGAGATGTATGGACAGTCTGTCCAACTTGATGATATTGTGGAGTGCATTGGTGAGATTTTTTTCTATGGGGCTGGATGCACCAAGGAAAAAGCACCGGTCGTGGCTACAGCCATACGGACCGTGATGAACAACAAGGCTCGGATCAACGTACTCAGCGATATGCTTGGGGCGGCAAGGGCACTTTGTGCCGACCGGCCGGGCATCGTCTGCATCCTCGGAACGGGATCCAACTCCTGCTATTATGATGGGGAGGATATCGTCGACAATGTGTCGCCACTCGGATACATACTCGGTGATGAGGGCAGTGGGGCATACATGGGCAAGCGGCTCGTCGGAAACTGCCTCAAGAAGCAGTTCTCGGAGGAGACATGCCTGTTGTTCGAACAGGAGACCAAGCTTGACCCGCAGACCATCATTCAGAAAGTTTACCGCGAACCGATGCCGAGTCGGTTTCTGGCTTCCCTCTCTCCTTTCTGTGCCCGGCATAGGGACATACCGGAAATCCACGATTTCATCATCGACTGCTTCACACAGTTTTTCATGAGAAATGTCAACCTCTACAACTGTCCTGAACTGCCTGTATGCTTCACGGGCTCTGTGGCATGGTTCTATCAGAACGAACTCAGGGAAACGGCTGATAAGCTGGGATTCAAGATGGGAGAGGTGCTGCAGGCCCCGATGGCAGGTCTCATTAAATATCATGCTTGAGCCTATGGATGTCAGGATTGAGGAATCATGGAAGAGCAGGCTCCAAGGCGAGTTTGAGCAGGACTATTTCCGCCAGCTGACGGATTTCGTGAGAGCGGAATATGCACAAACCACCGTCTATCCAAAGGGGAGCAACATCTTCAGGGCTTTCGACCTCTGCCCGTTCCACCAACTGAAAGTGGTCATTCTTGGGCAGGATCCGTATCATGAGCCGGGGCAGGCGCAAGGATTGGCGTTCTCTGTGCCGGACGGCGTGAAGATTCCGCCTTCGCTGGTCAATATATATAAGGAAATTAAAGACGACGTGGGAACCGACATCCCTGTGTCGGGTGACTTGACCAGATGGACCAAGCAGGGCGTGCTGCTGCTTAACGCCACCCTCACCGTCAGGGCTCATCTGGCAGGTTCGCATCAAAGGCGCGGATGGGAGCAGTTCACCGACAAGGTCATCAGCATCATCAGCAGCGGGAAAGAGCATGTCGTGTTCCTCCTTTGGGGAAGCTATGCGCAAAGCAAGGCTCCGCTTATCGACACCACCAGGCATCTGGTGCTCAAGTCGCCGCATCCATCGCCCCTCTCAGCCCATAGAGGCTTCTTTGGCAACCATCATTTCAGCCTTACCAACCATTTCCTCACACAGCATGGGATGACTCCCATACAATGGTGATTTTTCAGAATAACAACCCGTTCATTATGATAAAAAATATTGTCTTCGACCTCGGAGGTGTGGTCATTCCCTTGACACCGGAAACGGCTTGGCAGCGGTTTGAGCAACTTGGAATCAAAGACACGCGACAGCAAATGGGACTCTATGGACAGACGGGAATATTCCTTCAGCTGGAAAACGGGTCCATCACAACTGACCAGTTCCTAAAGGAGCTTGCCGACATGGCACAGGAGCAATCACACATCTTCGGCGACCAAGAGCCACGGATATCATTCCAGCAAGCACAAAGGGCATGGGTGGGATATGTGGAGAACGTGGACATTCGCCGGCTCAACAACCTGCTCACACTCAAGCAACAATATCAGGTTATACTTCTCAGCAACACCAACCCGTTTATCGTGGAATGGGCGGAGTCGGACAACTTCAGCGGTGATGGACACCCGCTGGACTATTATTTCCACCGCACTTTCTATAGCTGCGACATGAAGGATTACAAGCCGGCTGTCACAATCTTCCAGAAAATGCTTCAGGATAGTGGTATCAATCCACAGGAAACCCTGTTTCTCGACGATGGGGAGAAGAATATACGTGCGGCGGAAAGCATCGGAATACATGGGCTGCTTGTGGAGAAGAACCAAGATTGGATGCCCATGCTGACACAGCGTCTCAGCGAGTTCGACAAATGAAAGATGATTTATGAAAAAGATTTTGACTATATTCCTCTGCTTGCTTTGCCTGTCTGTCGTGGAGACAGCAGCACAAAGTATAAGTGGTATTCAGAAGCAGGACACTGCCAATGCGGAAATTTCGGAACTGAATGACCTGAAAGCCTGCGGATTTCCCTTCTCCGACAACAACAGGGTCACCTTTCTGAAGACCGGGCACGACAAGTTTGAGGACCTCTTCCAACATATCAAGCAAGCCAGGACTTTCATACACATGGAGTATTTCAATTTCAGAAACGACTCCATCAATGCCATCCTCATCTCTCTGCTCCATGAGAAAGTGAAAGACGGGGTGGAAGTGAGGGTGATGTACGATGCTTTTGGCAATTCATCGAACAACAGGCCGTTTTCAAGGGCGAAGCACGACTCCATTAGCGCCTTGGGCATACAACTTGAGAAGTTTGATCCCATACGCTTTCCCTGGGTCAACCACATCTATCCACGCGACCACCGGAAAATCGTGGTCATCGACGGAATGCATGCCTATACGGGGGGGATGAATGTGGCGGACTATTATATTGAGGGACTGGAAGGTATCGGGCCGTGGAGAGACATGCACATGAGGATTGAGGGACCGGCGGTCAACGACCTCCACGATATTTTTGTCCAGATGTGGGCAAAGCAGACGGGCTACCTCCTGTCGGGAGCAAAGTATTTCCCTGTGCATTCGGCAAAAGAGGGCAACGTGAGACTTGCCGTGGTTGACCGGCATCCGCGGACGGGCAACAAGGCCATACGCCAGCTTTATGTCTCCATGCTCGACAACGCAAAGAAAAACGTGCGTATCATCAACCCCTATTTTGTGCCTACACGTTCTGTTCGCAAAGCGATTGAACGGGCAATCAAGAGGGGGGTGGACGTGCAGATCATGGTGTCGGAAAAGAGTGATATTCCGCTCACACCCGATGCCACGCATTATGTGGCATGGCAACTCGCAAAAAAAGGTGCCACGGTCTATATGTTCCAAAACGGATTCCACCATACCAAAATCATGACAGTGGATGATGAGTTCTGCACTGTCGGCTCAGCCAATCTCAACAGCAGGAGTCTGAGATATGACTATGAAATCAACATGGCCATCTTTGACCATGCCACCACCATGGAAATGGTGAACATGTTTGAGGACGACAAGAAAAGCTCGGTCATTCTTGACCAAGAAAAATGGAACCAAAAGACTGCGTGGAAGAAAGGGGTGGCGTGGTTCGGACATCTGCTCACACCTTTCCTCTGATGAAACAGCGGCTCTCTCATGCACCTTCATGGCCTTTTGCAAACATTAGGGTGGAGTATTGACTGTTTTTTTAGAATAAACTATATTTTTATAAAACCTTTTTATTCAACGTATGAAGAATTTTATCGCCGTCATGGCTCTCGCTTTGTTCTCGCTGGTGGCAGGATGTGTCACAGCGCAGAACCCAACTCGTTCCACCCAACCGAAACGCGAGTTCCGCGGGGCTTGGATGCAGTGTGTCAATGGTATGTATCTCGGAAAATCGTCTGAGGAAGTGAGAAATATGCTCTCGTCACAGCTCGACGTACTCCAGCGGGCGCGGATCAACGCCATCATGTTCCAGGTGAGACCAGAAGGCGACGCACTCTATAAATCCAGCTATGAGCCGTGGAGCCGCTACCTCACCGGTACTCAGGGGCAGGCACCTGCCGATGGGTGGGACCCACTGCAGTGGATGATTGAGCAATGCCATGCAAGAGGAATGGAATGCCATGCTTGGATCAATCCGTACAGAATGAAGACTAAGGGAACCACAGCACTGGCGTCGAACCATCTGGCAATGCAACATAAAGAGTGGATTGTGCCTTATGGCGACCTCTATATTCTCAATCCGGCACTTGAAGTTTCGAGAATGTACACTTGCATGGTGGTGGAGGACATCCTCCAGCATTACGATGTGGATGGAATCCACATGGACGACTATTTCTATCCGTATCCGGAAGCCGGACTCAAATTCAATGATCAGGCTTGGTTCGAGCGCGATAGCAGGGGATTCACCAATATTGCCGATTGGAGACGCGACAATGTCAACATGCTCATCCGCGACCTTCATCAGCTTGTGCGCGACACAAAGCCTTGGGTGAAGTTTGGTATATCACCGTTTGGAATCTACCGCAACGACCCATCAGAGAAGAACACCGAGCGGGGAAGTGCCACACGTGGTTTGCAGAACTATGATGATCTCTATGCTGACGTAGTGAAATGGCAGAAAGAGGGGTGGGTGGACTATATCATCCCTCAGGTGTATTGGAATTTTGGAACCAAGGCGGCGGATTATGGGGTGTTGCTCCATTGGTGGAATGATTTCTGCTCCAACCGTCCTGTATTCATCGGACAAGATGTGGAACGGACTGTGAAGGGGCAGGATCCCAACGACTCCACACGCCATCAGATGGATGCGAAATATCAACTCCAACGCCGGCTGCCTAACATCCAGGGCTCTTGCCAGTGGTATGCGGCCGCTGTGGCGAACAACCCAAGCAATTATTGCACAATTCTTGAGAAGGTGTACCACAAATACCCAGCTTTGCAACCTAAGATGACGTTCATCGACAGCCAGGCTCCGAAAAAACCGAAAAAAATTAAAATGAGGGTACAGGATGGACAGACGGTGCTTTATTGGAAGAAGGACCGCACACGCAAGCAAATGAACAAGACCGTGGCGTATGTGGTTTACGACTTCTCTGCCGACCAAATTATCGACTTTGAGAATCCAGCAAATATCCTTACCATCACCCCTAACAACGCTGTGGTACTACAAGGCGATTTCTCTGGACACACTATCATGGTTACAGCACTCGACCGGCTGCATAATGAGTCGGAACCTGTGCACTACGTCCTGCAATAATTTTGTGATGGCATGAAGAGGCCGTTAAATGGAGCAATGATCTCTTTTGTGTTGTGACCGATTGAGTTTTACGACTTTATAATATAAACGATTTTAGGTGGGTTCTAAAAATTATGTCGAGGCGATTTTTGAATTTTAGTCGAGTGAAAAGTGTAAGTTGAAGAAGGAGTGATGCGGGCATCATGACTGATGAGACTTGACACTTTGCACCGAATAAAAACAAAAAGCGGCC